>NZ_JBNDMH010000003.1:0-1720000 GCF_050436485.1 Paraburkholderia sp. Clong3
ACTGGCGCTCAAGACGATCAAGCCGAGCCCGTTCAATCCACGGTACTTCTATGTGAAGTCGTCGATTGCGGAGCTTGCCGTCAATCTGGCGAAGCAGGGGCAGCAGCAGGCGATTCACGTCATTCCCGACTATGACAACCCTGGCACCTACTTCGTCAGCGACGGCGGCAGACGGGTGCGTGCGCTGAAAGAAGCGAACAAGGAGTCGGTGAAAGCGCTCGTCATCGATCTGCCGATCGGCATCCAGAGCTACAAGCTCGGTTACGACCTCAACGTGCAGCGCGACTCGCAGACGGTGTTCGACAACGCGGTCGTGTGGCGACGCTTTCTCGACGAGCGACATTTCCAGAGCCAGAAGGAACTGGCCGAACATCTCGGCCTCGACGAATCGACGGTCGCAGTCGCGCTGTCCATCGCCAAACTCCCGGAAACCGTGATGCAGGAGATGGTCGCGCGCCCTGACCGCTTCGGCTCGAACATGGCGTATCAGGTGGGCCGCTACCACACGGCTCGCGGCGCGGAGGCGACACTGCGACTGATCAACCGGATCCTTTCCGACGATCTGAGCACACGCCAGGTCGCCGACATCGTCAAAGGCCGAGCGACCTCGCAGGAAAGCGTCAAACCGGCGGGCCGGCAGCGCTACGCGCAACGTCTGGAAATCAAGCTTGGTGGTGTGTCGGTCGGCGATCTGAAGTCGTATGGGGACGACCGGCTCGAGTTGCGCCTGAAAGGCCTCACGCGTGAAAAGCGCGACGACATCCTGCGGCAGATCGAGAAGATGCTGAAGTAAAACGTGAGGGCGGTGCGCATGCACCGCCGCCTGGATTTCAAAGGCAGTTATCGACCCATCACGCCGCGCGCGACTGGCTCAGCGTAAAGGCGAGCAGGTCGCCGTCGGTCGGTTCGCCCCAGGTCCTGCGCGCGAGCCAATCGAAGAACGCCGTTTCGACGATCTTCGAGTCGAGCCCGCGACGCCGCCAGTCGTCGCGCATGTGCGTGCCGAGCCCCGGCAATTCATCTTCCTCGAACGACTGTCGCGCGATATCGCGCTCCGACTCGCCCTGTTCGTTGTACAACTCGTAGGCCTGCTTGCGACGGTAAGCCGAGTATTCACCGAGCAGACGCGCCTTCAGATCGTCGGCCGGCGACGCCGCGGCCTTGCTGGTGCCGCCACCCGCGGGCAGCGCCTCGACCGGCGGCGCATAGCCTTTCTTCAACGCATCCTTGAACAGCGCCGGCGCACTGCGCACCGGTGGCAGTGACGTGCTGCGCATACGCTGCTCGGTCATCTGCAGCGCCGCGCGGATCCGGTTCTCCTCGCTGTCCGCATAAAGCGTCTGCGCCTCCTTGAGCGGAATGCCGATCTTCACCATCCGGTCGACCAACGTGCTGTCGAACACGTTCGGATGTTCGTCGAGCGCGAGCATCGGCTGCTTGCGCTCGGTCACGCGGAACTGGATTTCAGCGACGCGCCGACCCTCGCGATGCTCGATCAGCTCGACAAAAATGTTCGTGACCGCGTTGACCTCCGCGATGGCCGGGCGCAGGTAGTCGCGCTTGAAATACTTGTACTCGCGCTTCGCCTCGTCGCCGGCTTCAGTGTCCGGCGTGCCCGACAGAATCGGCCGCCACCATTCCCAGGTCTCGCGCATCGTCAGGTGGCTGGGGTTGGTCAGGTAGCGCACGCAGATCTCGTAGAGTGCGAGGCCCGCGCTACTGCGCAGCTGGCTCTGGAACTGCAGACTCAGCCGCGCATACTGAACCGGATCGAGCAGTTTCTTCTTGATCTTCGGCGCAAACGAAAACTCGACCCAGACGCGACGCGTGGTCGGATCTTCGAGAATTTCCGCGTCCGCGATCAGCGTCGAAATACCCCATTTGCGGCCAGGCTTCTGACTCGACGTGCCGGTGCTCCACTCGACCTGCACCGACACCATGCGGCGCAGATGCTCCTTGACGAGCGCGGTGTCATTGGAATCGAACGCGGAATTGGCGACGATGTCGGACAGCAGCGCCCGATAGGTGTCGCCCGATTCATCCGCTTGCTGGGCCACCGCGAGTAACACGTTAAATAGCTTGCGCGTGAGCAGCGTGATCTTGCCGCTCTTGGGCTGGATCGCGATCGCCTCGACGGCTTTGCGCAGCTCAGCTGAGCTCGGGCTGACAACATCGGTCTTTTTCGCGCGCTTCGTGGCCATGCGTCGAGGTGAGGAGGGGATTTCGCGAGAGCATACCGGCTGTGGTGATACGCGTCTATAGCGTCCATCTCACCATTGCCGGTGAAGCGAGATTACGAAGCGCAACTCACCTCGACCAACTCCCGAAAACCCTCACCTCGTGTGCGTGCCGCCAGGATCGGGCTCTCCTTGCCGGTCGCGGCGTTTGCGAATCGGGCTCGTTTCGCCGCGTGCGGCAACGGGGAGCATTTGATCCCGAATCTTCTCACCTCAAAAAATTTCGCGGATTTTTTCGAGACCCTCCTGTAAACGGATGGTGTCCGGGGCGGGTGATGACTTCGTCGTGCGGCCTCGCGATCGTTTCGTCGATCGTCGCGTGCTGCCGGCCGACGCACAGTTTCGGATCGATAGATGGAATGCCCGCACGGTATTGGGACCGCAACGCGGCGCGGGCCAGCGACGGGCGCCCCGTCAGCCCTGTTGTCGGTGCATCAAGCTTCCTGTCGTCGGGCGCGCCATTCGACCTGCTTGGTGACTCCGCTGACGATTCAGCCCTCACTACCGAGAACCTACCGGCGTTAATCACCTGTTTCGACTTCGAGCTTCGTCCGAAGCTGCCGAAAAAGGGGAGATCCAAGCACAGGAAAATCCTCACCGCTCCGATGCTCCCGAAAAACCTCACCGTAGCACCGCGGAACGGCACAACACGATACGCGCTCATGCCGCGCCGGTACCGCATTTCCCCAATGCAACCTCCTGAAAAGCCTCACCTTTGACGTTTACGGAGGCCCCGGCGCCCCCTTCCAAAGAACTCCTGAAAACTCTCACCTTTGCTGGAGGACAGGAAAAAAATCAATTATTTCAGTGACTTGTGATAATCCCATCTAGCGCTCGAACCATCGGTGTTCCCGTAAAATCTCACCTTAAGCGAGTTTTTCGCACCGCAGCACTTTTCATTGCGTCCCCGCGGACCTCCCGAAAAGACTCACCTTTGCAATCAGAGACCAGGTATACCTACACTTGCAAATCGCCATCCGCCGGGCATCTCCGGCCGATAGCCGGCGTTTCAGTCCCGAATCTCCTCACCTTAATGCGCAGAACCCTATCCAGACCTTCCCGAAAAGCCTCACCTTTGACGGAATCGCCGGCCAAATCAGCTCGAGGATCTAGCTGATCAGCCAGTTCCCCGAATCCCCTCACCTTTCCAATCGCCGGCGGTTCCCGCCGACCAGTCTTTCGGGCAATCGATGCGTCGAAATCCATCTTGACTCCCGTAAAACCTCACCTCAGCACTATGGATGCTCAAAAAGAGAGCAAAACTGGACCCCGCGCCCCGAAAAATCTCACCTTCGTTTTCCGTTTTCTCCCGCCACGGCTCACCAAAGCGGTTAACCACCCCAAAAAACCGGCAAAAAACCACGCTCGCGAGCCTCCCGAAAGCCCTCACCTTGCTGCAGACCAAACCGAACAGACACTTTGAGGGGTGTCGGGCGCTTCGCGGCTGCGAAGTCCCGCAAAACCTCACCTTTGCCCAAACCCCACGTATACGGCGCTTCCTGAACCCGCTCACGTTCCGTCCCGCAGCCGCTCACCGAGCATCCCGAACCCCATCACTCGAGTTTCCCGCAGACCCTCACCAAGTCTCCCGCAAAGCTTCACCTTGCTGGCCTGAAAACCCCGCCAGATAAGGGTTTGCCGAGTCGTTAACGTCTTTAACAAGGGTTCAAAGGTGTTTATTTTTATTACTCTCAAGCCTTACACCCCGCGAGCCCCGTGAAACAGAAGACCATCCCCCGCAGCCATTGCCGATCAATCGTGAAACAGTGCGCGATCATGCGAAGATCAAACAAAATGCTTCTAATACAATGGCTTATTAGCTATTCTTCGTTTTGTTTCACGGAGAAAAACGGTAGGCGCGGGTTTACTATCGCCATTTGCACGCAAAAGCCCGTCGGTATACGCCAATCCGTTCGCCATCGATAAATCGGTAGCAAACACTACGTAAATTGTTATGATCCATCCAATTCGAGCCACATCGAGGTAGACATGAATCTGGATCAGGAGCGGCAAGCCATTCGCGACGAGCTTGAATCAATGCGTGCGCAGGGCGTGCGCCGCCAGGATCTGTCGCTGCATGCATGCAAACGACTCTTTTTCGATCTCGGCATCCGGCCATCGATGGCGGCCGTGCGCGATCTCACGCAAACCGGCAGCGCGAGCGACATCCCGAAGGACATCGATCATTTCTGGGAGCGCATCCGCAGTGTGTCGCGGGTCAAGGTCGGAGCGGGCGCGATACCAAAGGCACTCGAAGATCGCGCCGGCGAACTGCTGGGCGCGCTATTCGAAGAAGCGGTCGTGCAGGCCAAAGCGTCGCTCGATGGCGAACGTGAAGAGATCCGCTCGCAGATCAGCGCCGCCGATCTACGCGTACGCGAGGCGGAAATTCGTCGGGATGCGGCCGACGACGCCATCAGGCGCAGCGAAGCGCGCGCCGAAGCCGCGTGGGAGCGGGTTCGCGCACTTGAAACCCAGTTATCGAGCGCGACTACGCACGGCAGCGTTCACCTCGAAGGCATGCAGGCAACCACGCGCCGGCTCGACCAGGAGAACGAGGCGCTGCGGCAACGGCTCGAAAACGAACAGACTGCCAATGCTGCCTTGCGGGACCGGATCGACGCGTTGCACGTCGAATTGCGGCAAAGCACGGAGCACTATGCACAGCAGATCAAGGATGCGGTGGCCGAAGCCGAGCGGCGCGTCAAGCCGATGCTGGTCGAACTCGACTCGCTGCGTAGCATGGCCGCGACGTATCAGTCTGGCGTGCGTGATGCGAGCCGCAAGGAATTCGAGTTCATTCAGCAGATTGCCGCCGCCAAGGCGCGCGCCGATCGGCTCGACGCGCAGCTGCGCGAGCAGTCGGACGAAGTCGACGCGCTGACGAAGGAAGTCGCCACCCTGCGTGGCCAGCAGGGCATCGATCCAGCCATCGCCGTACTGCTGTGCTCGCTGGTTACTGAGGGGCGGCTCACGAGCAAAGAGTTGAGCATGATCGGCACCGCGGCTGACGGCCACGTGACGCTGCCCGCGAGATGCCCGAAATGCGAGGAAGGTGAGCCGGAGCTGTCGCAGGTCGATCACCGTTTCGAACTGTTGTGCCCGGAATGCGAGCACTCTTCCGGCCTCGGCGAATCGAGGCTCGCGGCGGTGAACCAGTTTCTGTCGCACGATGGCGCCACCGCGCCGTCGTCCCGCTCCGTCCACGCGATGCGTTAACCAGAGGCGGCCAATCCAACGGAAAAACGTCAAAGGTGAGGAAATTCGGGACCGCAACGGTGAGGTTCTTCAGGGTTCGCCGGCTCCCGTTTTCCTCGTCAAACGCCCGTCACGGCGGGGCCCGGCCAACGGCGCCGCAGCTGGATCCGGCTCCTCTGTCGCGGGCGAATCCTGCTGATCAATCCAGGTTTGCCACGCGCGATATAGCCGGTTCGCGGACACCGCCTGCACGAAGCCGAGCCATTGACCGACCTGTTCGGCCTCTACCCCGCTTTCGAAAAGGTCCGCCGCAAACGTGTTGCGCAAGGTCTGCGGACTCGCGCGCGATTGGCGCGACGTGGCAATCCCCGCTGCATCGACGAGCGCATCCACCGCGCGCAGCATCGTGGCCTTATGCATCGGCCTGCCCGACGGCGATGCGGGAAACACAAGCTTGCCGGCCAGCTGCGTCAGCCGGCGTTCGACTAGCCAGGCGTCGAGAGTCGCCGTTGCGAACGGCGCGAGTCGCGTGCGCCGCGTCAGCACTGGATTCGCGGACTCGATCGTGACCCACGGCGAGCCCTCTCTCACGCAACTAACCGTAAGCGCTCCCGCTTCGCCCGTCTTCAGTCCTGCGCCCAGAAACACCGCGATCAACGCGCGATCGCGTCGCTCTCTCCAGCGCTGCGCGGTCGACAACGCCGGCAACGGCGCGAACAGCCGCGCGATCAACGCAGTGCGTTCCGCATGCGTGAGAAACCCGGTCGGCTCGTTGTCGCGCGCATTGCGCCACGCGGCTTCCCCGTCCTGAGCGATGAAACGAGCCGGGTTGGTCGACGCCGATTCGATCTCGCGCACGTGATCGAGCACGCGCTCGATAAGCCGCAAATAGCGGATCCGCTGCGTTCTGCGAATCTCGAGGCTGGCGACGAATTCGGCGATCGCGGGTGTGTCGACCGTCGCGAGGCTTTGTTGCCGCGCGTCGAGCCAATCGAGAAACTGACCCCACTGCGCCTGATAGACCAACGCCGAAGAGCGACGGAAGTGCTGCTTCGCGAGCCACGCATCGAACGCGACCTGCGGGTCGCGACGCCAGTCTTCGCGTTGCTGATCGAACAGATCGGTAGAGGGCGCGGGACGGGGAACGGGGTCGGACAGATGAGGAGGTGACATGGGCAATCCTTCCGTTAGTTGCACCGTTTGGTCCGCGTATTGTAGGCGCTGACCGCTGCAAGGCCGACCGCGAGGAATGGAAGAGGATCCGAGCCATCCCGACGTGGTGCCGCCATTAGCCGCCCCACGCCCGGGCGCGCTTTAAGGGCGCATCGGCCGGCCGTGGCAGCGCCGCCCGGCGAGCCGCTTCCTCGTACGCATTGACGGCAAACGCAAAAACGGCCGGCAATGCGTTGGAGGTGCCGAAATCCACGCCGTCATCGGTTTCTGGATAAGGCAGATCGGACGGGCGCTGGAACAGTCCGAGCATCAGCGCGTCGTGCCGGCTGGCAAAACCGAGATCGGCCAGCGCCTCGGCTTCGATGGCATGGAGCAGACGCCACGTGAGCGGCACCTGCCTGACGATGTAGCGCGCGGCAATGCTGCGCACGATATGTTCGAGATCGCGCGCGGCGGTCTGGAAGCGCAGCGCGGCGAGAGTTTGATCGGTAGGGTCGGTTTTCAGGTTGTTCATTCTCGGCTCCAATCGACACCTGATACTGTACAAACATACAGTACCGGGCGCAACCTGGCCGAACGGCCTAACCGTGAATCACGACCAGCAGCGCTTTCGCCTCGCTCTTGCCGACGTTGCGGATCGCATGCGGAACATCCGCGACGTAGCGCGCGGTGTCCGCGACCTTGAGCCGCTTCGTCGCGCCGGCCGCCTCGATTTCGAGCGAGCCGTGCAGCACGGTCAGATGCTCGCGCGTGCCTGGCTCGTGCGCGTTCGACACGAGGGCCCCGCCTGGCTGCAGCGTCAACTCGTACCACTCGAACTTGCCGGCCAGCTCGATCGGTCCCCACACACGCAACTGGTATTTCGCTTCGTGACCGCTTAGCGTAGGAATATCGCGCGGTCCGGAAACGGCGATTGCCTCAGGCGACTTCGGCGGCGCAAACAGCGAATCGAGACTTACGCCAAGCGCATTGGTCAGCCGCCATGCAACCGCGATCGTCGGATTGGCCTTGTCGCGCTCGATTTCCGACAGCATCGATTTCGACACGCCGGCCGCGCGCGACAGATCGTCGAGCGTCATGCGCCGCTCGGCGCGTAGCCGTTGAATCTGTTCGCCGACGCGCGGCGGCGCCGCAATCCCCGCACTCGGCGGTAATGCCGCGCCGGCGGAGGTGGGCGCCGCATTGGACGCGGTGCGGCGTGTACCCGAACTTGCCATTTCCTGACCCATCGTTTAGAGTTGTTCGATATACCGGATTTTAGTTCGGAAAAACGAAAATATCCGATAAAGCTGACAACCGACTATAACAGGCCGCCCTTCCCGCGCGCATGCGAATGCGGGCGCCATCACTCTCAGGAGTCCCGTTCATGCGTGACCAATACCTTGCCCATTTGCGCGGCACCCTCGAGCAGATCCGCGCCGACGGCTTCTACAAGAGCGAGCGCGTGATCGCGAGTCCGCAGTCGGCCGACGTGCGTCTTGCCGACGGCAGCGACGTGCTGAACTTCTGCGCAAACAACTATCTCGGTCTCGCCGACGACGCGCGGCTGATCGAAGCCGCCAAGCAAGGCCTCGACAGCGACGGCTTCGGGATGGCTTCGGTGCGCTTCATCTGCGGCACGCAAACCGTGCACAAGCAACTCGAAGCGGCGCTCGCCGCGTTCCTGCAAACCGACGACTGCATTCTCTACTCGAGCTGCTTCGACGCGAACGGCGGCCTGTTCGAAACGCTGCTCGACGAAAACGACGCGATCATCAGCGACGAACTGAATCACGCGAGCATCATCGACGGTGTACGGCTGTCCAAGGCGAAGCGTTTTCGCTACAGGAACAACGACCTCGGCGATCTCGAAGCGCGCCTGCAGGAAGCCGATGCGGCGGGCGCGCGCTTCAAACTGATCGCGACCGACGGCGTGTTCTCGATGGACGGCATCATCGCGAACCTCGCCGGCATCTGCGATCTGGCCGACAGGTACGGCGCATTGGTGATGGTCGACGACTCGCACGCGGTCGGCTTCATCGGTGAACACGGTCGCGGCACGCCCGAGCATTGCGGAGTGATGGCGCGCGTCGACATCATTACCGGCACGCTCGGCAAGGCGCTCGGTGGCGCATCGGGCGGCTACGTCGCGGCGCGCAAGGAAGTCGTCGAACTGTTGCGGCAGCGCTCCCGCCCGTATCTGTTCTCGAACACGCTGACGCCGAGCATCGCGGCGGCGTCGCTGAAGGTACTCGAATTGCTCGCCAGCGATGAAGGGGCGCTGCTGCGCGCACGCGTGCGCGAAAACGGCGCGCATTTCCGCCGCGCGATGAGCGCGCTCGGCTTCACGCTCGTGCCGGGCGAACATCCGATCATTCCGGTGATGCTCGGCGACGCGCAACTCGCGGGAAAGATGGCCGATGCGCTGCTGAAGCAAGGCGTCTACGTGATCGGTTTTTCGTTCCCGGTGGTGCCGCGTGGTCGCGCGCGCATCCGCACGCAGATGAGCGCCGCGCACACGCCGGAGCAGATCGACCGTGCCGTCGAGGCGTTCG
The DNA here is from genome assembly GCF_050436485.1 of Paraburkholderia sp. Clong3. NCBI lineage: Bacteria > Pseudomonadati > Pseudomonadota > Betaproteobacteria > Burkholderiales > Burkholderiaceae > Paraburkholderia > Paraburkholderia sp. Clong3. Next base: position 9,143 of record NZ_JBNDMH010000003.1, read on the forward strand.
CGCGCGTCGGCCGCGAGCTCGGCGTCATCACCACGTGATCGCCGCGTGATTCGAATGGAGAAGCAGATGAAAGCATTGGCAAAACTCGAACGCGGACCGGGCCTCACGCTGACCGACGCGAAGAAGCCCGAAGTCGGTCATAACGACGTGATGATCCGCATCACGCGCACCGCGATTTGCGGCACCGACATTCATATCTGGAAGTGGGACGACTGGGCGCAGAAGACGATTCCGGTGCCGATGCACGTCGGCCATGAATACGTCGGCGAAATCGTCGAGATGGGGCAGGAAGTGCGCGGCTTTGCGATCGGCGATCGGGTGTCGGGCGAAGGACACATCACCTGCGGCTTCTGCCGCAACTGTCGCGCGGGCCGCCGGCATCTGTGCCGCAACACGATCGGCGTCGGCGTGAATCGCGAGGGCGCGTTCGCCGAATACCTGGTGATTCCGGCCTTCAACGCGTTCAAGATCCCGCCTGAAATCTCCGACGATCTCGCCGCGATCTTCGATCCGTTCGGCAACGCGACGCATACGGCGCTGTCGTTCAACCTCGTCGGCGAAGACGTGCTGATTACCGGCGCTGGGCCGATCGGCATCATGGCGGTCGCGATCGCCAGGCACGTCGGCGCGCGCAACGTCGTGATCACCGACGTCAACGACTATCGCCTCGAACTCGCGCGCAAGATGGGCGCGACGCGCGCGGTGAACGTGTCTCGCGAATCGTTGCGCGACGTGATGCACGATCTGCACATGACCGAGGGCTTCGACGTCGGACTCGAAATGTCGGGCGTGCCGAGCGCTTTTACGGGCATGCTCGAAGCGATGAACCACGGCGGCAAGATCGCGCTGCTCGGCATTCCACCCGCGCAAACCGCGATCGACTGGACCGAGGTGATCTTCAAAGGCCTTGAAATCAAGGGCATTTATGGGCGCGAGATGTTCGAGACCTGGTACAAGATGGTCGCGATGCTGCAAAGCGGCCTCGATCTGTCGCCGATCCTCACCCACCATTTCAAGGTCGACGACTATCAGGAAGCCTTCGCGACGATGCTCTCCGGCGAAAGCGGCAAGGTGATTCTCGACTGGACCTCTGCCTGAGTCGGCACCTCACCGTCTGAACGCTAACGCCCGCAGCGCGCTTACGCGCCTGCGGGCGTTTTCACGAACTCGGCCTGGATGCGCACGTGAATATCGTCGCCGACGGCCGGATACCAGGTAGATAGACCGAACTTCGCGCGGCTGAAATGACCGTCCGCGGAAAAGCCAAGCGTGTCCTTTTTCGTCAGCGGATCGGGCGCGAAGCCGTTGAACGTGACGTCGAGCGTGACCGGCTGCGTGACGCCGCGGATCGTCAGATCGCCGCTCAGCGTGCCGCGCGCTTCGCCGGTGCGCTCGAAACGCGTGCTCGCGAAGCGGATCTGCGGATAGCGCGCGACGTCGAGCATGCTGTCGCTTTTCACCATCTTGTCGAGCAGCGGCACGTTCGTGTCGATGCTCGCGGCGTCGATCGCGACCGACGCCGTGCTGCGGTCGAGGCCGCCGTCGTTCCAGTCGAGCTCCCCCTGCTTGCGATCGAAACGCATCGTAAAGCGCGTGTATTTGAAGTGATCGATATCGAACGTGATGCTCGTATGGTCCTGATCGATTTCGTAGCGTCCGGGCGGCACGCGCGCCTCGTTCTGACTGACCGAATGCGTGAGCACCTGGATCGGCGTGCAGGCCACCGCGCCCAGCAGCGTTGCGCCGAGCAGCGCGCGTACCCACGCGGTGCGAACGGAGGATGGTTTCATCGAAGCGATTCTGGTTGAGCGGTGATCAAGCGACTCCATCACGATAGCAGCAAGCGCACCCACAGCGCCGAAGCTCGAAGAAAAACTTGACGATGGAGAATGATCGTTCTACCTTTTCGTCCATGACACGCGAAACGATTCCGACCGATCCAAACGACGCGGCCCAGCCCGGCACGGCGCGCGAGCGGCTGCTCGATGCCGCCGAGGCGCTCATCTACGCCGGCGGCATCCATGCAACCGGCGTCGATGCGATCGTGCGGCAGTCCGGCACCGCGCGCAAAAGCTTTTACACGCATTTCGAGTCGAAAGATGCGCTAATCGCGGCCGCGCTCGAACGGCGCGACGAGCGCTGGATGAACTGGTTTATCGCCGGCACGCAACGGCGCGGCAAGGGCGCGCGCAGACGCCTGCTCGGCATGTTCGACGTGCTGCGCGAGTGGTTCGCATCGGCGGATTTTCATGGCTGCGCGTTTCTGAGCGCGGCCGGCGAGATCGAATCCGCCGACGATCCGATCCGCGTCGTCGCGCGCAGACACAAGGCACGGCTGCTCGGTTTCGTGCGTGCCGAATGCGTCGCGTTCGTAGCGGAAGCGCAAATCGATGCGCGTCGCGCGGCGCCGCTCGCGCGGCAATGGCTCGTGCTGCTCGACGGCGCGATCGCGGTGGCGCTCGTGAGCGGCGAAGCCGATGCGGCGCTCGACGCGCAGGCGGTCGGCAAGACCTTGCTCGATGCGGCAGCGAAACCCGCCGCAACCAAACGGCCGCCATCGCGGCGCACCATAACCTGACTGAGGAACCATCATGGCCGATACGATCGAAGCTCGCCCGCCGCTGCCGCCATTCACTCGCGATACCGCGATCCAGAAAGTGCGCGCCGCGGAAGATGCGTGGAACACCCGCGAACCCGAGCGCGTATCGCTCGCGTACACGACGGATAGCGTGTGGCGCAATCGCGCCGAATTCGTGCATGGCCGCGCGGAGATCGTCGGCTTTCTGCGCCGCAAGTGGGCGAAGGAGCTCGACTATCGGCTGATCAAGGAGCTGTGGGCGTTCACCGATAACCGCATCGCCGTGCGCTTCGCGTACGAATGGCACGACGATTCGAACAACTGGTTCCGCTCGTATGGCAATGAGAACTGGGAGTTCGACGAGCATGGTCTGATGGCGCATCGTCACGCAAGCATCAATGACCTGCCGATCCGCGAAGCCGACCGCCTGTATCGCTGGCCGCTCGGCCGGCGGCCCGACGATCACCCCAGCCTGTCCGATCTCGGTCTGTAGACGTTCCCACCACATTCATCGCCGGCGGCGCACCCGATGCGCGCCGCGAACTTCTTTACCGCTTGTTCATCACGGCGCCATCGGTTCTCCGTTATCGTGGCGGTTCCGGCTGCGGGGGCACGTCGCGTGCCCGGCCGGCCGAGCGAGTCCTCGACATCGACCGCACGGCTTCAGGTACAGTGCGCGACGGGCGGCACGCGGATCGCCAGAACACCATGACACCGGCGCTCGACCGGTGACGGAGAAGAAATGCACTTCAGGCAGATGAACAAGAATATCCGGCGCGCCGCGGTGGCGCTTTTCGCCAGCTTCGCGGCGCTCTCCGCGGCGCACGCGGGCAACTGGTGTGACGGCGGTGTATGGGTCGACGCGATGCTCGGCTCGTATCACATCAACCCCGATCCCGATACGCACTTCGAGCAGTTCAATCCCGGGCTTGGCGTCGAATGCTGGCTGAACAACCAGTGGGCGCTGACGGCCGGCGGCTTTCGCAACTCGCTGCGTCGACCGTCCTACTACGGCGGCGGCGTATGGGCGCCGGAGTTCGCGCATTGGGGCATCGTGCGGATCGCGGCGATCGGCGGGATCATCTCCGGCTATAACTATGGCAACTGGGGGCTTGGCAGCAATCACACGATCGGCCCGGTGGTCGCGCCAATCGTGATGCTCGAATACAAGCGCGTCGGCGCGAACTTCATCGTCATTCCGCCGATCCCATCGGACAATCTGCCCTTTACGATTGGTTTTCAGCTGAAGGTAAAGTTCTGACGGAGCTCTCAATTGGCAAAACAGTCGCGACCTACAGAAAAACACTGATTTTTGGCAAAACAGTCGCGACTTGCCCTGGTGAGCGGGAATGCGGCTATAAAACTTTAGTGCTTCGCGCGTGCCAGATTACTTCGTTCGCCGAATGACAGTTGAGACTTCCTTTCGCCATTCGAGGTCTTTGCCGCAACACTTGCTTCAGCAGCTCAACCTCAAGGCTCTAAACATTAAACCCGCCGTTGCGCTTCGACCTTGAAACCGCCCTGGGTTTAAGGGCGGGGTGCCCGTTGACTTGACTGACAGCCTTTGCAACAAGCGCTTGATGTGTTCCACGAGGAGCGCGGTTGTTTTCTGACCGTGACCTCCTAAAACTACTGCTCAGTGTACCCGTGAGATGGGCGGCCCCAGTTTAGATTCAGCACACCGTTCACAACTGATGAGGACCTCCTGGAATTGCTCACCGCACACGTGAGGGAAGATCCGGTTAGGGTTGCCGTTAGCGAGACCGGTTTGAATATATCTGTATGCGCGTCAGATGCTGCCAGCGTGTTTCCACTCCCGAGAGACGACAGAGCTACCGGTGTCAACTTCCCGCAGGTCTCGAATAATTACAGTCTGCGGGGTCGCCAACGTAATGGCCGCTGCACGCAACCGCTTGAGAATGTCGAACAGCAGGTCGCTCTTCGTATCGGCCGTTATCCTGGGGCTGCGGACGTAGCACGCTGTCACACTGCTCGCAAACGACGAGCGTAGGGAAGGTTTGCATGAGCATCTGGCAATCAGGACGGCCTGCCACTGCCGCCGGCCACCGTCCGCTGCTGTTGGACGTGGCCCATCTGAGCCGCGCGCGCGTCGAAGTACGACGTCGCATAGTCGATGAACGCCCGGACCTTCGCCGTCATCAGGCCCCTGTCGCGATATGCGAGCCTGAGTTCGGCGTCGCCGCTCATGAGCTCGAAGTCGGGCAGCAGCTGTACCAGCCGGCCATCGTCCAGCTCCTTGCCGACCATCGTAAGAGGCAACGCGCCGAGACCAGCACCGCTCATCACCAGTTCCTTGTTCAACGCGGCGTTGTTGCTCGACACGTCGTGTTCGAGTGGCACGGCGATCTGTTCGCCACCGCGCCGGAACCGCAGTTGTGGTTCGCTGATCGACGCAAGTATTGTGACGAAGCGGAATGCGGCGAGGTCGATAGGCCTTTGCGGTAGCTGGCGCCCCTGCAGATAGCTGGGCGAGCCCACCACGGCGAGGGGCAGGCGACACAACGCACGGGTGATCGTGAGCTCGCTCGTGAGCATGAACGGCAGCACGATGCCGAGATCGAAGGCTTCCTTGATCAGATCGACTGGCCGTTCCGCCAGCGTCAATTCGAGCTGCACGGCTGGGTAGCGGGCACGGAACCCGGCGATCAGTGGTGGCAACTCTATCAGCGCCGCGGTGGTGTGGGCGACGAGCCGCAGTACCCCCGCAGGCGCCCGTGCGCGCTCCCCGGTACCGGCCTCGAGCACGTCCAGTTCAGCAACCACGCGCGAGCAGCCGCCGTAAAACTCCTCCCCGGATTCAGTGAGTGCGAGGTGTCGGGTCGTGCGCTGAAAAAGACGCACACCGAGCCTGGTTTCGAGCCCCGTTATCGCGCGCGAGACGACTGCCTTTGAGATGCCCAACGCATTCGCGGCGTGCGTGAAGCTTTGCATTTCGACGACGGTACAAAAGGTTCGCAGCGTTTCGAGGTGGTCCATAAGTGCTCGCAATTCAAGGTAAGTCAAAATGGTTATAACTATACTGTTCAGTATAGTGAAACCCACTGTTGCCGTCAACGCAAATAAACCGAGTGGTTTTGTTATGATAAGATTGTCAGTATTGATCGAAAACACCAGTCAAGTGCGTCGCCGCCGCCAGCGGTGTCGTTTGATCGGTCTCATAGACCGAAGGAGAACCGGAAATGAGGGTGAAAACGGAAGAAAAGCGGCAGGCGATTGTTGACGCCGCGTTCGAGGTGTTCAGTGAGGTGGGGTTCGAGCAGGCGTCGATGTCCGAGATTGCGGCACGGGCAGGTGGATCAAAAGCCACGCTGTACAGCTATTTCCAGTCGAAGGAAGAGATGTTCGCTGAGTTCATGAGCGTCGCCGCGCGACAGGAAATCAGGGCGGCGTTTGAGCTGCTCCAGACCTCGGTGCCGGTTCGCGACGCACTGGCGAGCTTCGGCAAGCACTATCTGGTTGCAGTGCTGAAACCGCAACTGCTCGCGGTGCGCCGTCTCGCGCATCACGAAGGCGGCCGGTCCAACGTCGGCGCCCTGTTTTATGAGCGCGGGCCGAAGCTCGGCTGGCAAACCGTGGCTGTCTTCCTGCAGCAATTGATTGACGCCGGGCAGTTGCGCAGCTGTAATGCGGCTATCGCGACCTCGCATCTGCGCACCCTGTATGAAGCTGAGTTGATGGAGCTGTGCCTGTTTGGCGTGCCGGCCGATACCAGCCCCCGCAACATCGCGAAGGTCGTCCAGAGAGCGGTCGACGTGTTCATGGCCGCATACGGGCCGACGGACGCCGCACAAACCAAGCACTGATTATCCGGCTACCGCCCGCATTGTCCGGGCGGCAGATCGACATCCAGGGCAAACCGGCGGTCAATCCTTATACAGCGCGCTGGCCACATAGCGGCGCCGCAGGTCGCCCAGCACCGCTGCAAGGATCGCACTCACCGGCAGCGCGAGCAGCACGCCAAAAAAGCCGAAAAGCTGGCCAAACGCAAGCAGCGCGAAGATCACCGCGAGCGGGTGCAGCCCGATGCGGTCGCCCACGAGTTTGGGAACAAGAAAAGAACTTTCGAGAACCTGTCCAACTCCGTACACGGCTGCGACTACGCCGATGCCGTACCAGACGCCAAACTGCAGAAGCGCGGCAAGCAGGGCAAGGGCGAGTCCCACGGCGAAACCCACGTAGGGGATGAACACCGCGAAGCCGCTGAAGAGTCCAATGGGCAGCGCGATGTCGAGGCCGGCCAGTGTCAACGCTATCGGGTAGAACACGGCGAGCACGCCCATCACGAGCAACTGGCCGCGCAGGTATTGCGACAGCATGTGGTCCATCTCGGTCACGAGTGCCCGGACCTTGCCGACCCAGCGCCGCGGCACAAAGCTTTCCATCCGCGCGAATAGCTGGTGCCGGTCGTAAAGCTGATAGAAAAGGACGAGCGGCACCAGTATGACGTTGCTTACCACGGGAAACACGACGTTGCTGCCTGTGCGCACATAACGCAACGCCGCGAGTATGACGGTCTGGCCGTCGCCGATCGTGTCGCCGGTCAGCAGGTGGCGCACTCCAGGCAAGTCGAGTGAGTAGCTGACGCCAAGCAGTGCCAGCTTCGGTTGCAGCCACGCGTTCAGGTTCGCGATGAAGACGGGAAGGTTCTTCGCGAGCTCGGGTCCTTCCTTGTGCATCACGGCGAACGCAAGCAACGGCAGCAGGGTCAGGAGCAGTGCGAAGAGGAGCATCATCAGCAGGACGGCCACCGCGCGTGGCACACGCTGGCGCACCAGCCACTCGACGCCCGGCTGCAGCATGTACGCGATGAGCGCACCGAGCAGGAATGGCGTCAGAACCGGGCGCAAGATCCATAGAAGGATACCGAGGCCAGCCGCGATGGCGCCCCAGACGAGGGTCTGGCGCTGATAGGAAGTCAGGATCATGGTCGGGAGTCGTATTCAGGTGACCCGCACGTGACAGGCAAAAAAGCGGCGGGGTATCGAGGGGGCATCAGTCGTCGTCATTCAGCATCGGCGAAAGCGGGGCGCGCGCGCCCCGCGTTGGCCTTCAATGTGCCTGTGACGTATCCGCGACACGGGTCGGTCTGGGCGCAAGCCAGATCGCCAGTGCCCCCGCGATGAAGCAGCATGCGATGTTAAAGAAAAGCTGGTTGGTGGCGAGCATCACCGCCTGCGACTCAACCATGTTGCTGATCTGCGCCTGCGCCTGATCTGCACTCCAGCCGGAACCGGTCAGCGAGGACATGAAGTGGCCGGCCTGATCGACGAGGCCCGACAACTCCGCGCGGTTGAACTTGGTCTTGTCCTCCCACAACGTATTGACGACCGAGGTGGCAATCGCCCCGCTGAAGGTCCGGCAGAAGCTCATCAGTCCCGCCGCCGACGCCGTTTCGGGCTCGTCGACACTGCTCAGGCCGATGCTCGTCGTCGGCACGAAGAAGAACGGCAGGCCGATGCCTTGCAGCAGCAGCGGCAGTGCCACCTGCCAGAAGTCCATGTCCGAATTCGCATGGGTGCGGAACAGCGTCACCGAGCCGAGCAGCATCACGCCGGCAAACACCAGCCAGCGCCCATCGAACTTCGTCGACAGCCTGGCTGCAAACGGCGCGGCGACCACCGCGAAGATGCCCGTCGTCGCCTGGGCATACCCGGCCCACGTGGCCGTGTACCCCATATTGTTCTGCAGCCACAGTGGCGTGAGCACGGTGGCGCCGAAGTACGCGCCGAACGCCAGTGACATGGTGACCACACTCGCGGCAAAGCCGCGATGACGGAACACCCGCAGATCGACGATGGGATTTCGCTCGGTCAGCTCCCAGATGAGGAAGGCGAGGAAACCAATCACCGCAACGATCGCGAGAACGCGAATTTCCATCGAGCTGAACCAGTCCTTGTCCTTGCCATCATCGACCATGATCTGCAGCGCAGAGACCCAGATGATCAGCAGCACGAGCCCGACCGTGTCGATCCGCATCCGGATCTTCTCCGATTCGAAGCGCTTGAGCATCATCCATCCGGCGTATCCGCAGATCAGCGAGACCGGCACGTTGATGAAGAAGATGTAGGACCAGTGGTAGTCGTCGCAGATGATACCGCCCAGCACCGGGCCCATCACCGGCGCAATCAATGTCGTCATGCTCCATAGGCCAAGCGCCGCGGCGGCCTTCTCCTTCGGAAAGATGCGCAGCAGCAGGGTTTGCGAGAGCGGCATGAGCGGGCCGCCCGCGAGCCCCTGAAATACACGGTACAGGATCAGCGTGCCGAGCGAAGTCGCCATCCCGCACAGTGCCGAAAAGAGCCCGAACATCACCAGCGCCGTGATGAACACGCGCACCGTGCCGAAGCGGCTCGCGAGCCAGCCGGTCAGCGGCACGGTGATCGCCTCGGCTACCGCGTAGGAGGTGATCACGTACGTGCCCTGGCTCGTCGAGGAGCCGAGTGCACCGGAGATGGTCGACAGCGACACGTTCGCGATGGTGCTGTCCAGCACCGCGACAAAGTTGGCGGCGGCGATCATCACCGCCGCGAGAATCAGCATGGGGCCGGACAGCGGCGGCAATGCGATGTCATTGACCTGACTGGAAGACATGATGGCGCATCCTTAGTATGCGGACGCGTCGTTGCCGCCGCGTGTGTCGACCGTTGCTTCCATGGACAGGTTGATACCCAGCGGATGCGCACGAAGCTCGGCCGGATCGATCCTGACGCGCACCGGCAGGCGCTGCACGACCTTGATCCAGTTGCCGGTCGCGTTCTGCGCGGGGATCATCGCGAACGCGGAACCTGAACCGCCCGAGAAACCAACGACCTTGCCGTGATAGACGACCTTGCTGCCGTACAGGTCCGACTTCAGTTCCACCGGCTGACCGATGCGCACCTTGCCGAGTTGGGTTTCCTTGTAATTCGCATCGACGTAGACGGATTCGATCGGCACGACTTTCATCAGGGTGGTGCCGGTCTGAACGCGCTGACCGACCTGAACCTGGCGGCTCGCGACGACACCGTCGACCGGCGCGCGCAGCACGGTCCGATCGAGATCGACGCGGGCCTGATCGCGCTTCGCGCGTGCGAGCAGGACTTCCGGATTGGTATCGACCGTCGTGTCCGCAATCAGCACCTTGTTCGCCTCGAGCGAGCCGACTGCGGCATCGCGGCTTGCCTTCGCCTGCGAGGCCGCAGCGCGGGCTGCGTCGAGCGCCGCCCTGCCGGCGGCAAACGCCGCGCGCGCGTGGCTCAGCTCTTCGCCCGATACGCTGCCGGTGCGGGCGAGCACTTCCCGACGCTGCAGGTCGATCGCCGCGCGGTCAAAGTCGGACTGGGCCGACGCGATCTGCGCGGCCATGCGGGATTCGTCCGCTGCGCGCGCACTGACCTGCGCGGCCAGTTGCGTATCGGTGGCGACATAGCCGCGCACCTTGCGTTCGGCGCGGCCCAGATCGGCTTCGGCCTGCGCCAGCGCGATCTTTGCGTCGGTGTCATCGACGACGGCCAGTACGTCACCTTGATGAACCCGCTGCGTATTCACGACCGGCACGCTTTTGACGATGCCGCTGACCGCCGGCGTGATCGATGCGACTTCGGCCGCGGTGTAGGCGTTGTCGGTCGACACGTAATGCGACGCGACGAAGTGCCAGTAGCTCGCGTACCCGAGACCGGCGACGAGAATGGCGCCGCCGAGCAGCGCGAACAGCTTCTTGCGGTTCGAAGGGGGAGCGCCGGCCGCAGCGCCGGTATCGACGGGAGCAGCGGGAGCAGCGGAAGCGGGCGAGTCCGGCATCAGCGACTCGCTGGTTTTGACGAATTGGGTTTCAGACATGATCGGAGTCCTTGAAATCAGCTTTGCTTGTTGGGATGGGTTGCGTCGGTCGCGGCCGGCGTGCTGGCCTGAAAGCCGCCGCCGAGCGCGCGCACGAGCGCGACATCGAGCGAGAAGGTGCGCGACTGGATATCGGCGAGCTGGCGCTGCGCGGAAGTCATCGTGTCGGCGGCGTTCAGCACTTCGAGGTAACCGGCAAGGCCGGCGCGATAGCGATCGAGTGCGACCTGGTGCGCCTGGGCGGCGTCGTCGTAGGCGGCCTGCGTCGCTTGCAGCCGGTCCGCCAGCGCGCGTTTGCTTGCGGCAACGTCGGCCACGTCGTGCAGCGCCTTCGTCAGCGTTTCGTCGTAGTTCGCGACCGCCTCGTCGTAGGTCGCCCGCTTGCCGCGCAGTTCGCCGCGCAAACGTCCGCCGTTGAAGATGGGCAGCGTGATCGCCGGCCCGAAGTTGCCGGCCAGCGAAGCCGCGTTCGTCAGCATGTTCAGGCCAAGCGACTGGTAGCCGATCGACGCGCCGAGCGTGATGTCCGGATAGAACCCGGCGCGCGCGACGTCGATCCGCTTGGCCGCCGCCTCTACGCGCAGGCGTGCAACGACCACGTCCGGGCGGCGGCCAAGCAGGCCGAGTCCAAGGTTGGCGGGCATGCCGGCAGGCTGGGTCAGGTCGACGGCCGGACGCTCGATGCGCAAGCCGCGGTCGGGCCCCGCGCCCATCAGCGCGGCGATCTTGTTGCGCTCCAGTGCAATCGATTCATCCAGCTCGAGCAGGTCGGCCTGCGCGCTTTGCTGCTTCGACTCAGCCTGCTTGACGCCGGACTGCGTTTCGAGCCCGTTTGCGAAACGCTCCCTGAACAGCCGTGCGGATTGCGTGCGCACCTGCAGTGCCGCCTGCGCACTGTCGCGCTCGGCAAACAGCCGCGCGAGGTCGGCATACGCTGCGGCGATCGACGCGGACAGCACCATGCGGGCCTGTGCCGCATCGGCGCGGGCCGCGTCGAGTTCCGACGTAGCGGCGGCTAGCGCCGCGCGATTCTTGCCCCAGAAGTCGATCTCGTAGCTGAAGTCGAGCTCGGCGGTGCCGTAGGGGCGCCATCCGTGAGGGACGAGAGCGGAGGGCGTGCCGTTGTTGTAGCTCTGCTTCTTCTTTTCGACCGAGCCCTGCGCGCTGACTTCGGGCAACAGCGCCGCGCCTGCCACCTGCGCCGACGCCTCGGCGTTATGCAGCTGCGCCTCGGCGGCCGCCAGCGTCGGCTCATCCTTGAGCGCTTCCGCGATCAGCGCGTTCAATTGCGGATCGTGATAGCCGAGCCACCACTGATCGGTGGGCCAGGCGGACGCGGTGCCGGCCTGCTTGCCGGAGCCCGCACCGAGACTTTCTGCCGTCTCGTACCTGCTGATGTCTTTCGTTACCGGCTTTTGCGGCATATCAGGCAGTTGCGCGCAGGCGCTCGCCACGATGGCGAATGCGAATGCGGCGGCCAGTCTCACCGGTTTCACCTGGCTCCAAATGTCCGTGCTCTCTTGCATGATCTCCTGCTCCCTCGCTCCGTTTTACAATACTGCACAGTCTAGTTATCTAAATCATCCATGTCAACAGAAATAAACTGTACGGTTCAGGTATGGTAAGATCACAACATTGAAAGTCGAAGGCCGGTCACGGGCGTCGCCGCCGGCCATGTCGTCGATCGGTCGCGCAGACCGGAGGAGCATTGAAGATGAGAGTGAAAACAGAAGCAAAGCGGCAGGTGATCGTTGACGCCGCGTTTGAGGTGTTCAGTGAATTGGGGTTCGAGCTTGCGTCGATGTCCGAGATTGCGGCGCGGGCAGGCGTGTCGAAGGCCACGCTCTACAACTACTTCAAGTCGAAGGACGAGATGTTCGCCGAGTTCATGGGCGTCGCCGCGCAACAGGGAGTAGAAGCTGCACTCGAGCGACTCAAGACCACTGTGCCGGTTCGCGACGCACTGGTGAGCTTCGGCAAGCACTGTCTGGTTGCGATCCTGACACCGCAACTGCTCGCGGTGCGCCGTCTCGCGCATTTTGAAGGTGGCCGGTCGAACGTCGGCGCCCTGTTCTATGAGCGCGGGCCGAAGCCCGGGTGGCAAGTGGTGACTGACTTCCTGCAGCAATCGATTGACGCCGGGAAGCTGCGCAGCTGTAACGCAGCCGTCGCGACAGCGCATTTGCGTGGGCTGTATGAAGCGGAATTGCTGGAACTCTGCCTGCTGGGCGTGCCGGCGGATATCAGTGCGCGCAACATCGCCAAAGTCGTTCAAAGAGCGGCCGACGTGTTTCTGGCCGCATATGGGCCGACGGACGGGACTGACGCCGCATAGGCCAGGTGCCTGGACGGTCGCGAACCTTGGGAGACGGCAAGCGAACCGCCATCGTGTCGCCAGGTGGACGGTTCACCCTGCACAGCGTCGGCGAAATCCGCCGTTTGCAACGCCTGACATGGGTAATCAGCCCGTTGCGGAGCCAATCGTCACGATGAATGGCCCGTGGACGGCTACTCCGGATCATGCCCGGATGGCGGGGCACGCCGATCGCGGTCGATGCTCTCGCCGAAACCCGCAGGCAGCCGGCGAAGACGCCGCGCCTTATCGAATTGCTGAGGAATTGCTGAGGAATTGCTGAGGAATTGCTGAGGAAGGGTTGAGAGCAGTCCATTGCTGAACCAACCACGGTCTCGCGGCCAGCGATTTGCCGACGTCATGAACGAATCGCCGGCAAACGCCGGTCGTGCATCACATGCGCCTACGGCGATGAACAGAATCCGGCTAGCCGCGACATTCGCCGGTCTCCCAGGTATGGCTGCGCGGGGTGCGCAGTCATACGGGGTTATTTCGGAAGCTGGGTCGGGACTTGCGTCGACGCTTGTGTCGGAAGCTGCGGAGGTTGCGGAAGCTGCGACCCACCTTGTGAAAGCTGCTTCGTGGACGGTTGCCCGGCGGACGCTGGCTGCTGCGACGGCAATTGCTGCGGCAGATTGCTTTGCGCAAGCACGGATGTGCTGGTAAGGAAGGCGAACAGTACAAGGAAGGTCTTTTTCATTTCAATGCTCTACAGTTGGTCGTCTTGATTTTGATGCGATTAGCAGCCGCGGGCCGTATCAACGCGCGGCCAAGGTTGCCTTGTAACGCCAGGACGCTGTTGCGGTACTGAAGTCGACGGGGCTACCCGACGCTACGTTGTCTGACGGGAGGGGAGCGGACGAACTAGTCACCCCGCCGCAGTTGTGGAACGCTTGCCGCTGGGCTTCCACGCGGGCTAACACCGCCTGAAAGTCCATTGCATGTTGTGTATTGGCGCCCGTGTGGTCATGGTAGCCGACCGTTTGACGCTGAACCGGTTGCACAGCCGCTTGCTCATAGGTTTGGGGACCGCTGCTGCTAGCGAATGCGGCGGTCGAGAAGGACAGGATCGACGCGACAACAGGGACGGGGATGAAGGTCTTCGACTTTGGCATGATCAGACTCCATATCGAGCGTCGGATGCAGGAGACGCCGTGTTTGGGGAACAACGGTCTGGCGAGGCATGAGTGCTGTTTGCCAGTTCGTTGCCAGTCTAGTCACTTACCGTCGGCTTACAAGCATCTGCGGGGCAACGGATAGTTGCCGTCACTGCAAGGTTTTAGCCGATTGCCCTGGAGCGGTGTGCAGTTCTTTAGTGTGTCCGGAGGCAGGGGCCGTGCGGACCATCTGAATGACACGCAGCACATTTGCTTCGACGCTATCCAGCCGGGCGTTACGCAAGCGGGATCAGCCGTCGAGCGTGCACGCTTCAATCGAAGTTCGTTGTCAAGACCGCTACGTGAATATTGGAATACCTTCCGCTTGTTGTTCTGATGCCAGCGATTCGCGGTTCGCACAAACCCAACTCACGTTCCAGATCGGTTCATCGAACACGGAAGTCATTCATGAGGTCGTTCAGCACGCGTTGCGCAGCGCTGCTACGGCCTCCACCACGATGGGGCTATCGATGTGCTGGGCGAGGCGCTACCCGAGGTCGAGCGCCTCGCCGCGCACACGACCGTCGTGACGCACTGAGCCCTCTGCGCGCAACGACGAAGGCCACTCGATCACTCGCCCAATGGGGCATTTATGACGGTTCTGTTGGCTGGTAGAGTTACCGCCATTCCCCCTTGACGCGGATCAAGCGCCGAACGCGGCCCATGCTGGGGTTCAACACTTTCGCTGTGCCCGGACCCTTGACCGACATCAGATTGGCAACTTTTTTGCACGATCCATTGCCGGTTTCGTCTTCGTCACCATTTGCCCACGCGTCTATAACGGCGCGATTCGGAGATCGTGACAATCACTTTCGCATGGGGGCGGATTTGACCAGCCGATCTCGACAGGCCAGCTGGATACGTAGCGCGCCGCCCAGCACAAGCTCCGTTCGACACCCTCAACCTACAAACTAAACACGTCGAGTCGCGCAAGATTTGCAAACGTCCCTCGCACACCTGTTAAGCGACATTCGCGCGCATCGGCGACGTCCTGTATGTGGCTCGAGGAGACAAGTTGACTGATCGGTCGCGGGCAGCAACTGCGCTGTCGCGCAGTGTTGATCCGGGAAGGATCAACAGCGAAACACGCCCGCGAAAATCAACAGGATGGATCGCTAAAGGCGAGCTCGACTAATGGTGCGAGCATCATGGCAGCCGCGTTTGCGGGAGGCGGCTCGACCTTTGCGGGGCGGTAGATTACATCGCCTGCGGCGATGCCTTGTCCGCTCAAAGCGCATATACCCGATCGTTTCGCTGTAGCAAGGCGCCAAAGCTGCTCGCCGTACTTGCAACCTCGAGGGTCGCTCCACGATACGGTGGCTGTTCGTGGACTGGGTCGATCGAGCAGCGCGATCGCAACGTCGCCATTCTTGACCGGCAGACTGCTCGATCCACGCGAATCGACTATATGCCTGACCCGAGCCGCCAATTGTTGCGCGCATCCCCAATCGAGTTGGCCCACTGCGCGCTGCCATGCAGTGTCGGCCGTCACGCATTGATCCATGGCAGTACTCCCGTCAAAAGTGAGGTGGCGTTCAGCTCAGCCGTATCTTTGGCTGCACGAAGCCGTTAATCCGCTCGGCAGTCCACAGCATCATGGCCTTGCCGAAACCGTGCAAAGCCTGCTGATGTTGTCGATAGAGCATGGCGTGACTGAGCTGCGCGAATCGGCCCTTGATAAACCCGCCGCGAAAGAATCCGAACTGCCCGAGCGTCCCAAAAGCGTTGTAGTCGCTCAGCGACACGAGCGCGCCGAAGTCGTGAAATGCAAAGTCGGGCAATGAACCACCGCCGAGCCAGTCCGGCAAGTGCTTTGCGAGGTGTTGTGCCTGTTGCGTGGCGACCTGCGCCGTGGGCGCGAGAGGACGTTCATTGCCGGCGAGCGTCAACGTCGAGCAGTCGCCGAGGGCGAATAGTGCGTCGTCACCCTGCGCCTGCAGGGTTGGCCTGACGATGATCTGGTTGGAACGATTGCTCTCGATGCCATCCAGTTTGCCTAGAAAATCAGAGGCCTTGACGCCCGCCGCCCATACCATCAGATCCGCCGGTTGCTTGCTGCCGTCGGCCAGCCGGAATCCATCGGGTTCGGCGGCGGTCACTCGCGTGCCCGTTCGTACCGTGAAACCGATATGCCGTAACTGTGCCTCGCTGGACTCCGACACCGCGGGCGGAAATGCCGCCAGTACGCGAGGTGCGCTTTCATAAAGGGTGAGGTTCAGACGTGAGCGGATGCCGGGGTCGCCGTAACTCGACGCCACTTCGAGTAAGCGGCTCAATTCCGCTGCCAGTTCGACGCCGGTCGCTCCGGCGCCGACGATAGACACGCGCAACGGGCTATTCGTCACAACGCTCCGGAATATACGGATTCGCAATGCTTCGTTGAAGACTTCAGCCTGTGCCTGGCTGTCAATGAAATGGCAATGATCAAGTACGCCTGGTGTGCCGAAGTCGTTGGCGCGACTGCCTAACGCAAGAATCAGCACATCGTATTCGACCGTGCGCGGCCCGATCACGACCTCCCCCGACGGCGAACGCAGCGCAGCCAGCTTGACGATACGCGCATTGCGGTCCAGGCCTTCCATTTCGCCCGGCTGATAGTTGAAGCCGTGGTCGCGGGCGTGGGCGAGATAGATGACCTGCTGTTGCTGGACATCGCGAGTGCCTGCCGCGATGGTGTGCAGCATGGGCTTCCAGATATGGGTTGCACTTTTGTCGATCAACGTGACCTGACCGCGGCCGCTGCGGCCAAGCGTGTTGCCCAGCCTGGTCGCGAGCAGAAGTCCAGCGATGCCGCCGCCGACGATGACGATCCGGGTGGTCTGGCGCGTCGTCAAATGTCTTTCTTGCATGATTCCCTGCTCCCTTGCTCGCTTTTCAATACTGAGCAGTATAGTTATAGAGGTCGTCCGCGTCAAGTTAAATGAACTGTATGGTTCATGTATCATAAGATCACAACGTTGAAAGTCGAAGGCCAGCCACGGGCGTGCCGCCGGCCATAGCCCAAAGCCCGCAACCTCGGCGTTTTTCTTTGATGCCTGGAAGTCGAGTTGCGCTGACGGTTCACCCCGGCGACGGGGAAGGAATCGACACTGCCAGCGAGAGGAGCCGTAAGCAACGTGGGCGATTGTCCCCAAGGTGAGGTTTTTCGGTAGCCAAAGGCTTCCGTTCTACCCGGATTGAGCAATTGCCGCGAGCGCGAGGTCTCGAATGCGGGGCCGACCTCCTGGAACTCCTCACCATGGCGCACAAAGCGTCGTTCTCTCGACTCCTGGAAATCCTCACCATCCTGGAAGACCTCACCTCAACAGCTCGCTTCAACTTATAGCCCTGCATTCCAGCGTGCTCTTCGCGCACTGGACACCGACGCGCTCCGCGCTCGCTGGTCCGAAACGCAATCGTTCACCGCAACGCTGAAGCCAGCGAAGCACGCGCTGCGCGCTTCGACGCACCTCATCCCAATCGCCGTTCCGACGCAACCACCGCTCCCGTAAACCCTCACCGTAGCGCCATCTCCTGGAATTCCTCACCATTCGCGCGTCGCTCGATCCGGGCGTCGCCCATGCACGCCATTCATATCGATCATTTTTGGCCCGAATTTGACCGCGTTCATCGCCGCTCATATCGTGCAGCCATGTCGTCCGAATGTGATTCGCCCCGCTGCGTAGAGCCATCGTCATGCGGGAACCTCAATCTTCGTTCTCCCTGAGCCATGAACTCTGACGCCGTGAATTCCGATCTGAGCGCCCCGCTCGCATCACGCCGATCCGCCGCCGCGACGAGCGGCGTACGACGCGCGGTCACGACCGCCGTGCTGGGTCAAATCCTCGAATGGTATGACTTCTTCCTGTATGGAACGGCCGCGGCGCTGGTATTCGGCAAGCTGTTCTTCCCCGTCGGCAGCGATCCGCTCACCGGCACCGTCGCCGCGTTCGGCGGCTTCACGGTCGGCTTCATCGCGCGGCCGATCGGCGGTGTGCTGTGCGGACATCTCGGTGACCGCTACGGGCGCAAGCTCGTGACGATGCTGACGCTGTTCGCGATGGGCACGGCGACCATGTTGATGGGCGTGCTGCCCACCTACCAGCAGATCGGCCTCGCCGCGCCGGCGCTGCTCGTGTGTCTGCGCATCGTGCAGGGGCTCGCCGCGGGCGGCGAATGGAGCGGCAGCATCCTGCTGATCCATGAGAACGCGCCGCAATCGAAGCGCGGCGCGCTCGCCGCATGGAGTCCGTGCGGCGCGGCGCTCGGCTTCGTGCTGTCGACCGGTGCGTTCCTGCTGGTGCAGAACCTGTCGTCTGCCGATTTCCTGAGCTGGGGCTGGCGCATTCCGTTCCTCTGCAGCGCCGCACTCGTCGCACTGGGCTTGTGGATGCGCCGCTCGGTCGGCGAAAGCGCCGCGTTCGCCCGAGCGAAGGCAACGCGTCGCGACACCCGCATGCCGGTGATCGAAGTGTTGCGGCAATGTCCTCGCGAAGTGCTGACGATCTTCGGTTTGCGCTTTGGCGAAGGCGGTGCGTCGTACATCTTCTTCGCGTTCTCGATCGCGTATGGCCAGTTCCTCGGCATCAAGTCGAGCTGGATGCTCGGCGGCCTGACTCTTTCGATGCTGCTGATGATTCCGTTCTCGCTGTTCTTCGGCTACCTGACCGACAAGGTCGGACGCAAGCCCGTGTATCTCGCCGGCGCGATCGCGATGGTGCTCGTCGCATGGCCGTATTTTGCGCTGCTCGGCTCCGGCGAATACTGGAAAGTGATCACGGCCCTCGTGCTGGCGAACAGCCTCACGCTCGGCATCCTCGAAGGCGCGCAGCCCGCGTTCATCAGCGAACTGTTGCCGGTACATCTGCGCTTCTCGGGGCTTGGCATCGGGCGCGAAATCTCCTCGGTGCTCGGCGGCGGCCTGTCGCCGATGATCGCCACGGCGCTGCTCGCGCACTATCGCAGCGCGACGCCGGTCGCTCTGTATCTCGGCGTGCTCGGCCTGATCACCGTGATCGCGACGCTGCTCGCCCGGGAGACCTATCCGAAAGCGATGCGCATCGAAGCGCATCAGGAAACCGAATGACATCGTTCACATCACTGAATCAAGAGGTAACACGCATGCACGCCGTTCATACCGCCAGCGCCCGCGCTTGCACCGCCGACACACCCATCATCGACACGCAGGAGGACTACCCTGAATACCCGGGCCCGCTGTCGCTCGATGACCTGATCACCGAAGTCGAGCGTCGCCGCGACGAGTTCGATGCAGTTTCACACGTCCCGCGCGACATGATCCTGAAGATGAAGCGCGCGGGCATCTTCCGCGCGAGCACGCCGCAACGCTTCGGCGGCGACGCGCTGCCGCCGCCACAGTTTCTGGCGATGCTCGAACGCATCGCGATCGCCGATGGTTCGACCGCATGGGTCGCGGCCTTTGGCTCCGCGAACACGTATCTTGCGTCGCTGCCGGTCGAGACCCAGGCCCGCATCTACGCGTCCGGTCCGGACCAGGTTTTCGCGGGCGGCCTGTATCCCCTGCAACCGGCCGGGCGTGCGCCCGGCGGCTACGTCGTGTCGGGTCAATGGCGTTTCGCGAGCGGCTGCAAGGGCGCGGACTGGCTCGGCGTCGGCATCGGTGGCGCGCCGGGCAAGGTCGGCGACGCGAACGCGGGCAAGCCGTTCACGGCCGTGTTTCCGGCGAGCGAAGTCGAGATCGTCGACAACTGGAACGTGGTCGGCATGCAAGGCACCGGGAGCCACGATCTGCGCCTGAAAAACAAGTTCGTCGACGAGCAATGGACCTTCGTGCGCGGCGGCGCGCCGCTGATCGACGAGCCGCTCTACCGCTACCCCGCCGTCGCATATCAGGCACAGGTGCATGCGGCGGTGAACCTCGGGCTCTCGCGCGCGGCGCTCGACCTGCTGGCCGCTATGTCCGGCGTAACCAGAACGACGACCGGCGCGCCGCGTCTTGCCGACCGCGCGTACTATCGCTCGGGTCTCGCGCAGGCGGAAGCGAATCTGCGCAGCGCGCGCGCGTTCTTCTTCGAGTCGGCGCAAACTTCGTGGCGCACGGTCATGGCGGGCGACCCCGTGTCGCCCAGCGAGGCCAATCTGCTGCGGCTCTCCGCGACGCATGCCGCGCATACGTGCGCCGAGGTGGTCATGCAGGCGTACAAGATGGCTGGCATCGGCGCGATCTATCGCGAGAGCCGCATGCAGCGGATGGTGCGCGATTCGATCGTCGTCACGCAACACGCGTTTCTCGGCGAAGGCACCTACGACGCGTCGGGCGCGCTGTTCGTCGGCATACCGCCGGTCACGCCCTATCCCTGAGCGACGTAGGAGCGACTGTCATGACGCACGACGAAACGCGCACGCACTTCCGCAACGCGATGGCTTGCCTCGGCGCGGCCGTCAACATCATCACGACCGATGGTCCGCGCGGGCGCTGCGGCATCACCGCGAGCGCGGTCTGTTCGGTGACCGATACGCCACCGACCATGCTGGTGTGCATCAATCAATCGAGCTATGTGCATGACGTGATGCACGAAAACGCGAACCTGTGCATCAACATCCTTGGCGCGCACTGCCAGGACCTGGCGCGCGTGTTCGCGGGCATGACGGGTTGCTCGATGGACGCGCGTTTCGATCAATGCGCGTGGCAGCCGGGAGCGCTCGGCGCTCCGGTGCTTGGCGACGCGCTCGCGAGCCTCGAAGGACAGATCGTCGACAGC
Source organism: Paraburkholderia sp. Clong3 (assembly GCF_050436485.1). Taxonomy (NCBI): domain Bacteria; kingdom Pseudomonadati; phylum Pseudomonadota; class Betaproteobacteria; order Burkholderiales; family Burkholderiaceae; genus Paraburkholderia; species Paraburkholderia sp. Clong3. The sequence continues at coordinate 29,789 of NZ_JBNDMH010000003.1, forward strand.
AAGACGGTGGGCTCGCACTCGGTGATGTTCGTGCGGATCGAGCGGATCGCCACGCGCGATGACGGCGATGGACTCGTCTACTTCGGCAGGCAGTTCCACCGGCTTGCGCGTGCCGGTGTCGCGGCTTGCGAGGCGGCATGACGATGCAGGTCTGTCTCTTTCTGATCGGCACGAGCGACGCGCGGCAATCGCTCACGGACCCGCCCGCGCTGCTGCGGGCCGCCACGCAAGTCGCGGGGCTGCGCAAGCTGATCGTGCACGAGCCGATCGCGGGACGGGTCGATGCGCGTATCGCGCCGGCGGCGGATGCGCCGTCGTGCGTGCTGCAGTGGTACTTCGACGAACTCGAGCCGCTCGAAGCCGCGCTCGAACCTGACGGCGCGATCGCGCACGCGTTGCATTCGGCCATGCGCGCCGAATTCAGCCCGCAAAGCTTCTCGCAGCAGGTGATGGCCGTGCGCATCTTCGCGCCACCGCAGGCTGCGTCGGTCGAAGACAACGCGCAACGCTGCACCTATCTGGTCGCATACGAAGGCGTCGCGCAAGACTTCAACGCGTGGCTGACGCACTATCTAGCGCATCATCCGCCGTTGATGCTGCAATTGCCGGCGCTGCGCGAAATGGAGATCTACACGCGCATCGACAGCCGCAGCGGTTTGCCGTTTGCGCGCACGAGCGCGATGCAACGCAACAAGGTCGTGTTCGACGATGCGAGCGCGCTCACCGATGCGCTCGCGTCGCCGGTGCGCGATGCGATGCGCCGCGACTTCCAGGCGCTGCCGCCGTACAGCGGGGCGACGCCGCATTTTGCAATGCGCAGCATCTACGGTAACCTCGCCGCATATTGACCGGCGCGTCGCGCGGCCAGCGACATGCCTTAGTTTGCGAGAGCTGCGCATGAACAAGCTGAATCCCGGCATCGCCGATCTGAATCTTCTGCGCGTGTTCCTCGCGATCTGGGACCTGCGCAGTCTGACGGCGGCCGGCGATCGGCTCGGTCTCACGCAACCGGCGGTCAGTCATGCGCTGCGCCGTCTGCGCACTCTGTTCGAAGACCCGCTGTTTTCGCGCACGCCCAACGGCATGGTCCCCACCGATGCCGCGTACCGCCTCTATCCGCCGCTCGCGCAAGCGTTCGCGATCATCAACGAAGCCGTGCAGCAGCTGGCGAAGTTCGAGCCGTCGACCGCGCGACGGGTGTTTCGCGTGTCGATGTCGGACATGTCGGAGTTCTACTTCTTGCCCCCGCTCGCCGCGCTGCTCGATCGCGAAGCGCGCGGCATCCGCATCGAGGTTGCCAATGTGCCGGTCGAGTCGGTCAGTGCGGCGATGCGCGCCGGCGAAGTCGATCTCGCGCTCGGCTATGTGCCGGGTCTCGACGCGGGCTGCGTGAGCCGGACGCTGTTCGTCGACGAGCACGTGTGCGTGGTGCGCGCCGGTCATCCGCTGCGCAAGACGAGGCCGAGCCGCGAAGATCTGAGCGCGCTACGCTACGTGTACGCGAGCACCAATGCGACCGGGCATCGGATGGTCGAGCAATGGCTCGACGAGCTGAACCTGAAGCGCGAGGTCGTGCTGCGGCTGCCGCATTTCGTCGTCGCGCCCGAGATCGTGATGAATACCGATCTTGCCGTGATCTTTCCGAAAAGCATCGCGAAGCGCTTCAACCGCGGCAAGGCGTTCCGGATTCTGCCGCTGCCGTTTCCGCTGCCGCCGATCGAAATTCAGGTGCACTGCCACTCGCAGTTCGCGGCGGACCCCGGCATCGCGTGGCTGCGCGAGACCATCCATACGATGTTTCATCAGCCGGCACGCTGAGCGCCCGTGAGCTTGCCCGCGGGTGCCCGGGCACGCCGGGCATATTAGCTGCACTGATACCCGCCCTGCTTTTCGGCTAATTTGACGCCACTATCTGTCGCCTCGACACTGCGTATCGTGCGAAGCCTTTTCTGAAAGGCCGCCATCCCCCCACTTCAGATGCGAGCAGACATGTCCTCCGTTCAATCCCCGATCGCGGCCGGGCGCGCCACGGCAGAGTCGGATCGCGCACTCAGGAAAATCATCATTGCGTCGGTGGCCGGCAACGCGATGGAGTGGTACGACTTTTTCGTGTACGGCACCGCGGCTGCGCTCGTGCTCGGGCAACTGTTCTTTCCCGCCCACACGGACCCGCTGATCGGCACGATCGGGGCGTTTGCCGCGTTTGCGATCGGCTTCGTCGCGCGTCCGCTGGGCGGCATCGTGTTCGGGCATATCGGCGACCGCTATGGACGCCGCGCGTCGCTCGTCTGGACGCTGCTGATCATGGGCTTTGCGACCTTCGGCATCGGGCTGTTGCCGACCTATGAGCACGTCGGTCTGGCCGCCCCCGCGGCGCTCGTGGGCTTGCGCTTGCTGCAAGGCATCGCATCAGGTGGCGAATGGGGCGGCGGCGTGCTGATGATCAGCGAGAACGCGCCGCCCGAAAAACGCGGCTATTTCGCGGCGTGGAGTCAGCTCGGCGTGGGCGGCGGCTTCGTGCTGTCGGCGGGCGCGTTCCTCGCGGCGCAAGCGCTGCCGCACGATCAGTTCATGTCATGGGGATGGCGTCTGCCGTTTCTCGCGAGCATCGTGATTTTCGCGCTCGGCGTGTACATCCGTCACAACCTGCCGGAGAGCCGCGACTTCGAGAACGCGGAGAAAGCCGGCAAGACCGCGCATATGCCGGTGCTCGAAGCGATCAAGCGTCACCCGAAAGAGATCCTGATGGCGATGGGTCTGCGGGTCGCGGAAAACGGCGGCGCCTATATCTTTCTCGCGTTCTCGCTCGTGTACGGCAAGTTCGTCGGCATTTCGAATTCGGTGATGCTGACCGGCGTGATGCTCGCGATGGTGGTCGAAATGGGCGCGATGCTCGCGTGGGGCAAGCTGTCGGACCGCATCGGGCGCAAGCCGGTGTATATGATCGGCGCGGTGTCGCTCGTGGTGATGGCGTTTCCGTTCTTCTGGCTGCTCAACACGCAGTCCACGCCGCTGATCTGGCTCGCGCTTTTGCTCGGCACGGCCGTCTGCCACGGCGCGATGATCGGCACGCTGCCAGCGCTCGTCGGCGAACTGTTCAGCACCGAAGTCCGCTATTCCGGCGTGGCGCTCGGTCACGAAGTCGCGTCGATCTTCGCGGGCGGCCTGTCGCCGCTGATCGCGACCGCGCTGCTCGCGCACTACCAGGCCTACTGGCCGGTTGCCGTGTTCCTGATCTTGCTCGGTCTCGTTACCGTCGTCACGCTGAAGTTCACGCACGAAACGCGTCAGCCGTAATGCTTCGCCTGCCTGGCGTGCAAGCCTTCGCGCGGTGACGTGTATCGCGCGAAGGCTTCGCTTTGGCCCGCGCAGTCTGAGGTAAAGGAGTGCGGTAACATGGCACTCCCCCAAAGACCCGGTCCTCATGTCAGCGCATGAAAGTCGACACCACCACCGTTCGTCTCGTCGTCGCGATGGTCGAAGAGGGCAGCATCTCGCGGGCGGCCAACCGGCTGGGGCTCGCGGTGGCGGCGGCGTCGCGGCGCGTGTCGGATCTCGAGGAGCAACTCGGCACGAAGCTCTTCAGGCGCGTACCGCATGGCGTAGAAATGACCGAGTCGGGTGGCAAGCTGCTCGGCTATCTGCAGCAGGTCGACACGCTGGTGGACCGGCTCGCGAGCGAGGCGCAGGCACTCGTGAGCGGGTTCGACGGACGCATCGTGATCGGCGCGCCGAAGGCCGTGATCATCGAGTTTCTCGCCGCGGATATCGCCGCGATCCGGAATGCCTATCCGGGCATCTCGCTGAAGATCGTCGAAGAGAACAGCCGCATCGTGCAGCAGATGTTGCGCGACAAGATGATCGACATCGGCATCTACGAAAAGAAGAGCGGCTTTCTCGATCTGCCGCAAATGCGCTATCGCGAGGACCAGCTGGTGCTCGTTTATAGCCGCGCACACTTCCATCTTGATCCGCAGCCGATCACGCTCGACGCCTTGCTCGAGCTTCCGCTCGTCAGCCTCGGCAAGGGCTCGGCAATCCTTGCCGCCGTGCAGCGCGCGTTTCACAGCCGCGGCCGCCGCTTCGATTGCGACTATCTGGTCAATGGTTTCGACACGATGCTCGCCGTCGTGCGCCACGGGCTCGGCGTGGGTCTGATGCCGCCCGACGTGCTGCGCAGCTTCCATCCCGAGGACGGCCTCGGCGTCGTCGAGCTCGCGGGTGACTGGCATCAACGTAGCTACGTACTGTCTTGTGTGGAAGGACATGCGCAGGCGCAGACGCTGCGCAACGTCGAAGCCGCGCTCACGGCCGGACGGCGCGTGGCCGGCCGCTGAAGCGCGGGCGCAGCAGTTCCTGCGCTCGACACCCTCGACTGCAAAGCACCCCCTTCGTCTTTTGCGAAACCAGGTATGACCGTCGCATTCTTGCGGCGGCACCCTCGCGTGCGCGACAGTTGACGCACGCCAACACGGTGCTGCAACGGCCGGCCGCGCGACGCGCTTCGCGCGACAGCGGCCCGGCAGGAAAAACAGGAGACGACATGACGCAAAGCCACGCACAAACACCATCCAGCGACGACGCGGATACGGACAACCGGCCGTTGCCGCTGCAGGGCATCCGTGTGCTCGACGTCAGCCAGGTGATGGCCGGCCCGTTCGCCTGCATGATGCTCGCCGATCTCGGCGCGGACGTCATCAAGGTCGAACCCCTCGAAGGCGACCAGACGCGCGGCGCCATGGGCTTCAAGATGAAAGGCCCGGACAGCATGGGCTTTCTGAACATGAACCGCAACAAGCGCTCGGTCGCGCTGGACCTGAAGACCGACGAAGGGCGCGAGTTTTTCTACAAGCTGGCCAGGACCGCCGACGTGATCGTCGAGAACTATCGGCCCGGCGTGGTTCAGCGGCTGCGGATCGATTACGAGACGATCCGTGAAATCAACCCGAAGATCGTCTACGCGAGCATCTCGGGCTTCGGTCAAAGCGGCCCGTGGTCGCAGCGCCCCGGCTTCGACCTGATGGCGCAGGCCATGTCAGGCGTCATGAGCGTGACGGGCTACAAAGGCGGCAAGCCCGTGAAGGCCGGCGTGCCGGTGGCGGACATCGGCTGTGCGCTGTTCGCCGTGTACGGCGTGCTTTCCGCTTATATCGGCGCGCAGAAGACCGGGCAGGGGCAACACATCGACGCGTCTCTGTTCGATTCGGCGATGGCCTTCTCGATCTGGGACATGTCGGATTACTGGGGAACGGGTGTCGAGCCGACGCCGCTTGGCACAAGCAACAAGATGAGCGCGCCGTATCAGGCCGTGAAGGCGCGCGACGGTTACTTCGTGATGGGCGCAACCAACCAGAAGCTGTGGTCGCGTCTTTGCGAACTGCTGGAGCGGACCGATCTGCTGACGAATCCCGAGTTCGAGACCGTTTCCCTGCGCCTGAAGAACCGCGAAGCGCTGATCGAATCGCTCGAGAAGTCGTTCGGCCAGCGCGACTGCGAGGCATGGATCGAGACGATGCTGGCCGCGGGCATTCCCGCCGGACCGATCCTGTCGTATCCGCAAGCCTTCAGCAGCGAACATGCGCAGTATCGCCGCATGTGCATGGAGATCGACCATCCGGTTGAAGGCAAGGTCAAGAACATCGGCTTTCCGGTCAAGATGCTCGGTACGCCGCAGCGCGTGCGACGCCATCCGCCGCGGCTGGGCGAACACAACGACGAGCTTTACGCAGAGATCAACGGGGCCGCGAAATGAGCGAAGCGACGAGTGAGAAAGTCAGGCTCGAACGTCTGACGGAGTCGGTCGCGCAGATCGTGATCGACCGCCCCGAGCGGCACAACGCGATGTCGATTCCGATGTACGAGACCTTGCTGGCATTGATCGACCAATGCCGCGCGGACGAAACCGTAGGTTGCATCGTTCTACGCGGCGCGGGCGGCAAGTCCTTTATCTCGGGCACCGACATCGACTACTTCCGCGACTTTACGGCAGGCTCGCAGGGCGTCGAATACGAAGCGCTCGTCGAACAGGTGATCGACGCGGTCGAACGCATTGCGGTGCCCACCGTCGCCGCGATCGACGGTTGGGCCGTGGGTGGCGGACTCGCCATCGCTACCGCGTGTGACTTCCGCATCTGTGCGGAGGGCTCGCGCTTCGGCGCGCCGATCGCAAAGACGTTATCGAACACGCTGTCGTCACGCAATCTCGCGAGGCTCGTGGCGGCATTCGGCGTGCCGCGCGTGAAGAAGATGCTGCTGCTCTCCGATTTCCTCAGCGCCGCCGAAGCGCACGCGTGCGGCTATGTGTATGACGTCACGGCGAAGGAACAGGTCGGCAACGCGGCGTGCGCGCTCGCCGAGCGGCTCGTTGCGCTATCGCCCGTGACGCAGCATGCGGTCAAGGAGAGCTTGCGGCGCATCGTGATCGATCAAAGCCTCGCAGACGAGGATCTCGTCGAGCAGGTGTACGGCAGCCAGCGGTTCCGCGACGCCGTCGCGGCCTTCGGCTCGGGAACGCCGAAAGGCTGAGCGTCCCGGATCGCACGCGCAATCGCGTGGCTTCACCACAAAAAATAAACCGCATCTGGAGGACGACACATGAAACGCCTGTCGCTGAAGGCCACTGTCGATCGGCGTGATGCTCTTCGGCATCGTGCTGAGCTTCTTCATGAAGCCGAACATACCGTTTTCGAATGACGCGACGCAGCCGCGCAGCGAATCGCAACGCAAGGAGGACGCGCTGTCGGGCGCTCGACACTTCAGCATAAAATAAATCGCATTGATGCAAGCACGGTTTTTTAGTCTATTTTGCTTATCCGATGCGGGGCGCTAATCTCGGCATATCGTCCCCCCCAGGAATACATCGGAAGGCAATCATGCAAGCGCAAACCCTGAAGGTTCGGGTCGACGCCTTGTGCGAAGAAGCGCACGGGGTCCGCTCGTTCAGCATTTCGCGGCTCGATGGGCTGCCGTTCGAGCGCTACGAACCCGGCGCCCATATCGACGTCACGAGTCCTTCGGGCGTCACGCGGCAATACTCGTTGTGCGGCGACCCGGAGTGTATCGAGTCGCAGATTTTCGCGGTGAAGAAGGAGGAGCAATCGCGCGGCGGCTCGCGCTCGCTCCATGAAGAGGTGAGCGTCGGCACCGAGCTGTCGGTCGGCGCGCCGCGCAACCTTTTTCGTCTCGAAGAAAGCGCGGACGAGCACATCCTGATCGGCGCGGGCATCGGCATTACGCCGTTGCTGTCGATGGCTTATCGGCTCGCCGCGCGGCACGCGCGCTTCACGCTGCACTATTTCGCCCGCAGCGAGGCGCACGCGGCCTTCATGACGCTGCTCACGCGCGAGCCGTTCGCACGGCATGTGAAGCTGCATTTCGGCGTGCAGCCCGAGGAGCTGAAACCCGCGCTCGACGCGTGCCTGCTCGATGCAGGCGCGAACGCGCATGTCTACACGTGCGGTCCCTCGCCGTTCATGGATTTTGTCGTAGCGAGCGCTCAGCAACGCTTGCCCGCGGAAGCGATTCATCTCGAACGCTTCAAGGCGGAGCCGGCTCCCGTGGCCGAAGCATCGCTCGACAGCTTCGACGTGCAATTGGCGAGCAGCGGTCAGACGGTGCGAGTCGATGCGAACACGTCGATCGTCGATGCGCTCGCGTCGATCGGTATCGAAGTGGACACGTCATGCGGCGAAGGCGTGTGCGGTACCTGCATGGTCGATGTGGTCAGCGGCGAGCCCGAGCATCGCGATCACTGCCTGAGCAAGGCCGAGCGCGCAAGCAATAGCGTGATCTGCTGCTGCGTGTCACGCTCGCGAACCCCCGTGCTCGTGCTCGACCTCTGATTCACCTGCGCGCAATCACATTTTCTCGAATCCCGCGAGGATCTCGGTGATGAGGCCGCGCATCCACGCGATACCTTCGTCTTCGTGGAAGTGCTCGTGCCAGTGCATCGTCACGGCGGCCTTCGGCAGCGGCACGGGCAGTGCATAGATCCGGAACGCGTCGCCGCGATTGAGGATATGCGCGAGCCGTTCGGGCAGCGTCGCGAACAGATCCGTCGCGGCCAGCACGCCAGGCACCGCGACGAAGTGCGGCAACGCGAACGCGATATTGCGGCCGACGCCTTGCGCGCGCAGCGCGTCGTCGAGCGCATGGTGACTGTGTTCGAGCGAGCGCACCTGGATGTGCGACGCGGCCACAAACCGTTCGAGCTTCAGCGTGTCACCGCTCGGCAGGTCGCGGCGCTTGCGCGTCATGCACACATACGATTCCTCGAACAGCAGGCTATGGCGCGTGCGCGGCAGCAGCGACGGCAGATTGCCGATCGCGAAGTCCAACCGGCTCGAGCGCAGCGCCTCCTCGATCTCCTCCACCGGCAACGGCTCGACGACCAGCTTCGCGCGCGGCGCGGACTTCTGCAGCGCCGCGCACAGCGCGGGCAGATAGGCCATTTCGCCCGCATCCGACAGCGACAGACGAAACGTGCGCGTGCTCGTCGCCGGATCGAAACGTTCCGCGTAACGCAGCGCCTGACGCACGGTGTCGAGCGCGTGGCCGACGATTTCCGCGAGCTCGAGCGCGACGGGGGTCGGCTGCATACCCGCGCGCGTGCGGATAAAGAGCGGATCGTCGAACATCGTGCGCAGACGGCCGAGCGAGTAGCTGACCGCGGGCTGCGACAGCGCGAGGCGTTCGCCCGCTTTCGTCAGGCTGCGCTCCTCGACGATCGCCTGAAACACCCTCAGCAGATTGAGATCGACGTGGTCGATGGAGGTCATGGGGTCTCTTGTGATATCAGCCGAACTTATTCGGCAACCTGTTTTTAATCGATTTGACGCATGATCGTCGCAAAGCGAGACTGATGTCAACGAGAGGATGCGCTGATGTGTGGCACGCGACTCGTCGCGTCGATGTGCGTCTTCATTCCAACCACGCAACTGTCCCCCGCATACGATGAGTACGCCGACCTATCAAACCATCGACACCAGCGCTTTAGCCAGGCGCGCCGAGGCCGATCGCATCGCGCCTTCCCTCTACTACGATCCCGAGCTGTTCGAAGTCGAACTCGAGCGCATTTTCTACAAGACGTGGATCTGGGTCGCGCATGACAGCGAGCTGCCGAAGCCCGGCGATTTCATCACGACGACGATCGGCCGGCAGCCGGTGATCGTCGTGCGCGACAAGAGCGGCGCGGTCAACGTACTGCAAAACCGCTGCCGGCATCGCGGCGCGACCGTGTGCGAAGAGCACAAGGGCAATGCGAAGGGCTTCACGTGCCCGTATCACAGCTGGTCTTATGCGCTCGACGGCACGCTGCGCGCTCTGCCGTACGGCGACGGTTACGAAGGCGTATGCGAAAAGGGCGATCTGCCGCTCAAGAAGCTGCGCGTGGGCGTCTATCAGGGCCTCATTTTCGCGAGCTTCAACGAAACGATCGAACCGCTCGAAGACTTCCTCGGCGGCGCGAAGCCGTGGATCGACCTGTTCATGAAGCAGGGCGCGGGCTATCCGATCAAGGCCAACGGCGAGCACAAGTTCAAGTTCAAGGGCAACTGGAAGATCCAGCTCGAAAACACGACGGATCTGTACCACTTCCCGGTCGTGCACAAGTCGTGGATGAAGTCCATCGACGACGAAACCGCCGCCGCGATCACCAGCTTCATGACGAGCGACCAGGCGTTCTGCCGCTCGCTCGGCAACGGTCACAGCCTCGCGGTGCTGATGCCCGAGATCGTCGATCTGGACCGCGACGATGGCGCGCCGCTGCCCGAGCGCTTCAGCGAACTCGCCGCGCAACTCGCGCAAAAGCACCCGCCGGAAGAAGTGCGCCGCATCGTGCGCTCGCTGATGGGCGTCGGCTTCAACCTGAACCTGTTCCCGAATCTCGCGCTGTCGATGGCGTTCTTCCGCGTGCTGCGGCCGATTTCCGCCGAGGAAACGGAGATTCGCCACGTCGCGCTCGCGATGGACGGCGGTCCTGAAGAAGCGAACCGCGTGCGCCTGCGCATTCACGAGCACTTCCAGGGCCCCTTCGGCTTCGGCAGTCCCGACGACGCCGAAGCGTGGGAGCGCGTGCAGCGCGGCTCGCATGCGGGACCGGACGTACCGATCCTCGTCAATCGCGGTCTGAATCGCGAAACGACCGCCGCGAACGGCGAGAAAACCGCTCACGCAACCGATGAAACCGGCATGCGCGAAGCCTACAAGCAATGGCGCGCAATGATGGAGCAGGCATGATGGACGACAGAAACGCACTCTTTTCCCACCAGACCTTTGCGCGCGCGATCGAGTTCATCTGGCGCGAAGCCGAATTGCTCGATCGACGCGACTATCGTGAGTGGCTCGAGTTGTGGGACCCGGCGGGCCACTACGTGGTGCCGATCGATCCGAAGGCGACCGATTACGCGGCAACGCTGAACTACGCGTACGACGATCGGCACATGCGCGAGCTGCGCGTGCAGCGCATGACGTCGGGCTATTCGGCATCCGCGTCGGATGCCGCGCGCACGGTGCGCACGGTGTCGCGCTTCACGCTCGCGAGCGATAGCGCGGACGTGGTCGAAGTGAAGTCGTCGCAGATCATCATTGCGTACAAGCGCGGCACGTCGACGATCTTCGCGGCCGATCTGACGCACAAGATCAGCATGGCGAGCGGCGAGCCGCGTCTCGCCGAGAAAGTGATCCGCCTGATCGATTCCACCGATGCGCTGAGCGCGATCGGCTTCCTGCTCTGACCGGTCATCATGCCGACACTCGAAGTCTATTTGCCGCAAGGCCGTCCAGACGAACGCAAGGCGAAACTGATTCAAGGGTTGACCGATGCGACCGTCGAGGCAATCGCCGCGCCCGCGGAGTCCGTGCGCATTCTGCTATCGGAGCTGGCGGCAACGAATGCCGGTCTTGCCGGCAAGCTCACGCCTGCCGCGTTGCCGGTCATCATCGCAATCCTGATAGCGGGTCGCACCGACGCGCAGAAAGTCGCGTTGATTGCCCAGCTATCCGAAACGATCGCCGCGATCCTCGACCTGCCGCTGCCTTCCACGCGCGTGATGATCAAAGACATTCCCAACAGGGACTTCGGCATCGGCGGCAAGACCGCGCGGGCGCTGGGCCGCTAGCTTCGCGATGCGCTCAGGCTTGGGACTGCAGGCGCAAGTGCTGGCGGTCGTCAATCTGGGCCTCGCGCGCGCGGCGCTCACGCAGATCGTGCGGGAAGGCGCCGACGTCGTGAACCGCGCGTATCGGCTGGGCGGCACGATGGCGATCTATCGCAACCATCCGCTGCAACGTCTCGCGCGCGATGCGATCGTCGTCACGCAACACGCCTTCCTCGGCGAAGGCAATTACGACGGAGCCGGCGCCGTGTTCGTCGGCGTGCAGCCGATTCCCGGCTACCTGTGAGCTCTCTTCAATCAATCGAACCAAGGAACGTTCCCATGAGCGACAACCGAAACCTGCCTTTGCGTGTGCTGTTCTGCTGCGGCGTCTCGCAGAACTTCTTCGACTTGCCGCGCGAACAGATCGGCGAAGTGTGGCAAGCGTACGGCAAGATGCTGAACGCGATCGAAGCGATGGAAAACGTGCGCGTGCTGGGCGTGATGGACGACGATCGGCTCGTGGTCGGCAACGCCGATGGCGCGCCGTGGACGTTCTACATCATGGCCGACGTCGCCGACTTCGATACCGCGGTGGCCGTGTGCAATCTGTATCGGACGACGCCGGTCGGCGACTACAACCTGTGGCGCTACGGCAAGATCGAGGCGCGCGTGGGCCGTGCGCTGACGGTGCCGCCAGCGGTCGCCAACCATGCGTGACGCGATGACCGATCCGGCTATCGACGCGCTGCTCGCGCGTGTCAAAGCGCTAGAAGCACAGAACGCGGTGCGTAAGACGATCGCCCGCTACATGGCGCTGTGCGATGTGCCCATGCGCGCGCTCGAAGGCGAGGCGCTCGCCGCGCTGTTCGCCGAAGACGCGATCTGGGAAGGCATCGGCCCGCAGTACGCGAACAAGTTCGGGCGTCTCGAAGGGCCGGCGCAGATCGTCGCGATGCTGCAGCGTTATCTGCCGCCCACGCCGCACTTCGCGACCAATGTGCACTTTCTGACTGCGGAGCATATCGAGGTGAACGGCGACACGGCGAAGGGTCGCTGGATCATGTTGCAGGCTTCGGGTTATGTCGATGCGAAAGCGGAACTGATCGCGGCGCGCCTCGAAGTCGACTTCGTGCCCGCCACTCACGATGCGGGCGCGACATGGCTGATCCGCCATTTCCGTACCGAGCGTCTTTTCGATGCACCGTGGCAAGTCAACCCGGCCCAGGGAGTTTCGGCATGAGCGCATTTCTGCAGACATTCGATCTGAGCGCGACGGACAGCGCCGACGCGCCGACGATCGCGATCAAAGACAGCATCGACGTCGCCGGCTACGCGACGACAGCGGCAAGCCGCGCGCTTGCCGACGCACCGCTTGCATCGCAGCACGCCGAAGTCGTGCGGCGTTTGCTCGAAGCCGGCTGGCGCGTCACTGGCAAGACCAACATGCACGAACTCGCGTTCGGCATGACCGGCATCAACGACTTTTCCGGCACGCCGGTCAATCCGCAGGACGCGGCACGCATTCCGGGCGGATCGTCGAGCGGGTCCGCGTCGGCGGTCGGGCAGAAGTTCGTGGACGCCGCGCTCGGTACCGACACCGGTGGCTCGGTCCGCGGCCCGGCCGCATGCTGCGGCGTTATCGGGCTGAAGCCGACGTTCGGCCGCGTGTCGCGGCACGGCGTGGCGCCGCGCGTCACGACACTCGACTGCGTTGGACCGTTTGCGCGCGAGACGGACACGCTGATTCGCGTGATGACGGCGATCGATCCTTCGTTTCGCGCTGACGATGCGCGTCGTGACGTTTCGCAGTTGCGCATTGGCATGGTCGCAGTCGACGCGGATGACGACATCGCCAAAGCAATCGCCGACGCTGTCGGAAAGTCCGAACTCGCCACGCAAGCGATCGAACTCGCGTCGCTGAAGGACGCATTCACGGCCGGCCTCGCGGTGATCAACGCGGAGACATCGCGCGCATTCGGCCATCTGGTGGCAAGCGGCAAGCTCGGCGCCGATATCGAAGCGCGCCTGCGCGCGGCCGCGGCCACGAGCGCCGCCGATCTCGACGCGGCGGAACGCGTGCGCCGCACCTTCACCGACGAAGTGGACCGCGCGCTCGACCGGGTCGACGTACTCGTGCTGCCGACGCTGCCCTCATTGCCGATCACGCTCGAAGCGGCACGCGCCGGCACGTCGGTGATCGGCATGTCGTCGTTGATCCGGCCGTTCAACCTGAGCGGGCATCCGGCGCTGAGCCTGCCCGTTCCGATCGAACGCTCGACGCTGAAGGCGGGCCTGCAAATCATCGGTCGCAAGAACGATGACGAAACGGTGTGCGCGGTCGCCGCGCACCTCGAAGCGCGCCTCGCGCAATCCGCCTGAACGCAATCAAGGAGTCGGCAACATGTCGAACAGAATCGCGCTCGTGACGGGCGCCGCGCGCGGACTTGGCGCCGTTGTCGCGCGTCGTTTTCACGAGGCAGGCTACAGGGTCGCGCTGGCCGATATCGCGATCGAACCCGCGCAAGCGCTCGCGCATGAACTCAGCAGCGACGGCTCGAGCGCCTGCGCAATCCGGCTCGACGTCACGCGCAAGGCAGACTTCGAAGCGGCGCGCGACGCGTTGCTCGAACGTTGGGGTGGCGTGGACGCGCTCGTCAACAATGCGGGCGCCTCGAAGGTCGTGCCCGTGATGGACATTACCGCCGAGCAGTTCGATCAGGTCATCAACGTGAATCTGCGCAGCGTGCTGTTCGGCTGCCAGGTATTCGGGCAGTACTTCGCGCAGCGCGGCGTGGGCCGCATCGTCAATATCGCGTCGCTGGCGGGGCAGAATGGCGGCTCGGCAACGGGCGCGCACTATGCGACCGCGAAGGGCGGCGTACTGACGCTGACCAAGGTCTTCGCGCGCGATCTCGCCGCGCGCGGTGTGACAGTCAACGCGATCTCGCCGGGGCCGCTCGATTTGCCGATCGTTCACGAGAGCGTGGCGGCGGACAAGCTGGCAAAAGTGATCGAAGCGATACCGGTCGGCAAGCTCGGGGCCGCGTCGTATGTTGCCGATGTCGCCGTGATGCTCGCTTCCGGCGACGCTTATTTCGCCAATGGCGCGTGCTGGGACGTCAACGGAGGCCTGTACATGCGCTGATGCGTCTGCAAGGGCCGAGGCGGCCGGGTCATTCCGGCCGCTCGTCCGACGGGCTCCATACTTCGAGCACGCCGCGCTCGCGAGCTTGCAGGGGAAGATCGTGGAAGCGAAGGAAGTCGGCTCGCACTCGGTCATGTTCGTGGAGACCACGCAGATTCGCGTGCGCGCCGACGGCGACAGCCTGATTTACTTCGACCGGAATTTTCACCGGGTGCCGCGCGCGTGGAAGGGGCAATGAGTGATTTGAGGCGCTGCCGGCCAGCTCAGGCTCCGGCAGCGCTTACGTTGTCGCTCCCGACATGGCTCCCGTAAAACCTCACCATTGCCCGGACCTCCTGGAACTCCTCACCATTCGCACTACTTCGGCAACGCCATCTGCACCACCTTGACGATCACGAGCGCGATCGCGAGCAGCAGATAGCCGCGCAGCACGCCCATCCAGACGCGTTTGGCGAGCGTCAGACGCGGCGGCGGCAGTTCGTCGAGCGGCGGCATGCGCCACGTGTTGCGGGCGTCCTTCGCATAGACCGGAGCCGGCTCGGCCGCGGACTCGCCGCGCAGCTTGCGCATCCCGAAGCTCGCCACATACCCGACGACCGCGAGCAACGTGCCGCCCGCCAGGACTTCGATGATCGTTTCCGCCGCGATGTCCGGATAGATCACCGACGCGGTCAGGATGATCGACAGCATCACGAGCACCCAGATCACCGCGCCGGTAAACAGATTGAGCTTCTTCGAATTGGCCCACGGACCGAGCACCGCGCGATCGTTGCACAGCAGCAGCAGGAACACGGTCGCGCTCGGCAGCAGTACGCCGGCGAGCGTCTGCACCGCTTCGGTCAACAGACCGAGCGGGCTGCCTGGAATCAGCACCAATGCCGCGGCGGCCGCGACGATCGCGAAGTACACGACGTAGAAGCCCTTCGCATCCGACACGCTACGGTGCAGCGAATGGCGGATCTTGAACACGTCGCCGATCGCATAGGCGGTCGATAGCGACACAGCCGCCGCGCCGATCACGCACGCGTCGAACAGTGCGATCGCGAACAGCACGGCCGAGGTACGTCCCGCGTATCTATCGAGACCGGCGATCACACCGCCCGCGTCCGTGAAGTTGCCGAACCCGGGCCGTCCGTCGAACAGCGCCGCGCTGAACGAGATCATCGCGACCGCGCCGATCAGTACGAACACGATGCCGATCCACAGGTCGGCTTTTTCGTAGTTCATGAAGCGCGGCGTGATGCGCTTGTCGACCACATAGCTCTGCTGGAAGAACAGCTGCCACGGAGCAACCGTCGTACCGACGATGCCGATTACGAGCAGCATCACGTCGGACAGCTTCGAGTGCGCGGGCCAGTTCGGAATGAAGAAGTCGCGCGCGATCTGGCCGACCGGCGGATGAATCGACACGAGCACCGGCACGAGCAGCAGGCTCAACACGCACAGCGCGACCGCGAAACGCTCGAAGCGGCGGAAGTCGCCGGTGCTGACGGCGGCCATCGTCAGCGCCGCGGCGATGCACACGCCCGCGATCTTCGAGACGCCGAAGAAGTCGAGCACGAACGTGATGCCGATGAATTCCGTCACGATGGTTAGCGCGTTCAGCAGGAACAGATCGACGACGCTGAACGCGCCCCAGAACTTGCCGAAGCGCTCGAAAATAAGCCGCGCGTGGCCCACGCCCGTGACCGCACCGAGCCGCAACACCATCTCCTGATTGACGAACAGCACCGGCACCAGCAACAGCATGGTCCACAGCAACGTAGTGCCGTAGTTCTGGCCGGCCTGCGTGTAGATGCCGAATGCGCCCGCGTCGTTGTCGCCGACCATCACGATCAGACCGGGGCCGAGGATCGCGAGCAGCGTGCGCAGGCGCGCCCACCAGCTCGTGCGTGGCGCGATGTCATGGTGAGCGATCGTGCCGAGCGCGCCCTTGATATCGCCGACGTGTGCCGAATCGAGCACGGCGCTGCGCGCGGAGGAAATGTTCGTCGGAGTAGACATGTCGTTCTCTCCTGGTTGTATTTGTCGAAGGATCGCGAAACGCTATGCCACGCGCGACATCACGCGACGGCAGAAGGCGATGAACGGATGCGGTGCGTGCAGCACGAGCATGCCGTCGTAATGGGCGCGCGATTCCTGCACACGCGGGAACTGCGAAAGAAGGAGGCCGAATTGCATGAGGGATCTCCGTGCGCCGGTTTCGACGCGCTGGTGGAAAGCCAGCAGACACGGAGGCCGCGTATGTCCGGGCGCGGCGGTGGAGGTCTACTCGCTTTCCTCGGTTGATAGAACGGGGAAGCGGCATAAGGGATAACTGTCACTGTCGGGCATGGCGGCTCCTTGTCGGTGTGTAGCGGGGACTGCGTTCGAGCGTGTGAAGCGTTCGCTACGCACGTTCGCTACGCACGTGTTTATCCACGCGTTCGCGCGCATTGCGTTGACTGACAACGCGCGCGCAAACGCGACCGCAAGCGCAAGGCTCGCGATGCGACGCCGTATCGGCGCGGGAACGCGCGTGAACGCGGCGTTCCTGTCATGCGGATACGACGTTGCTTTAGGTGCACGGGAAGAAACTGCGGCGCACACCGTCTGCCAACTGGCAAGACGGCGGCTGATGAAGAGAGCGCGGACGTCCTGCCGGTCAGGCAGCGAATCTGTTCGAAAGTCGGCTACTGCAGGTGTCCAAGGCATGAGCCCCATTGGTGATGATTTTTGAATTCTAGGGTTCGCCTTCCGCCGAGGTCAACCTGTTTCTTAAGCAGAGCAGAAAAAATGTGCGGCGCGCGACGGTGGGCACTTTGAATGACATGCGGGTCGAGGCCGATATAGGGGGAGGTCGAACAGGCGGCACCGATCCGTCCGGCCGATGCCACCACGCCGTGCTCACTGATTGGCGCGCCGTCGCTCGGTCAGCCGGTTATGCACGCTTCTGACGCCGCGAACCGATCGCGCGGCGTTGCCGGCTCGCGCGATTTGCGATTGCCGCGGCACGGTGCCGGTCAGCGTAACGATGCCGTGACGCGCTTCGACACGGATGTTCGCCGAATTGAGGTTCGTGGTGCGCGTGAAAGCGCGGCGGACGTCGCGGACGATTGCGCTGTCGGACCGGTTGTTGTTCCGGTTCGAAGCCGCTGGGACCGACTGGCTTTGCATCGACGCATCGTTCGGCATCTCGCGCGTCTGTGCGTTTGCATAGGTCGCGCAAGTCGCGATGGCCACCGCGAACAGTGCACCGAGGATTCTGCTCGCGCCGTTTGTTTTCATTCTTCCTCCTTTGCCGGTTTGTCAGGAACTGCCGTTCGAGCCGCGTGCTGCCAGCGGGGAAGAGGCGGCGCAACGCACTACCGCCTCGCGACGAGTCATCGACCGTCGGCTCCGATTATATTCTGCGGCGCACGCGCCGATACTGATAGGTGAGAAGATTCGGGAGCCGCCGAGGTGAGAATATGCGCACCTGTACGCGCACTTCAAAATTGAAGGTGAGGGAATTCGGGAGTCGCCCGGACGGCGCTACAAATTGCGAATGCTTTCCTGAGAAACTAATATCGCATTCCCAACCTTGCTTCCTTTTCGTCAGGTTCGCCCACGTCGATGCAACGTTTCCGTCAGAGGCGTCATGCGGTCAGGCCGTCTCGCCGGAAGCCGGCGAAGGCGGCGCGCACAAGAGACAAAGAGGCTGCTCGAACGCGAGACGGTCGACGAAGACCGTCGCAATCATCTGATCGCGTTAAGCGATGCCGCACAGGCGCTCGTCCCCGAACTCGCGCAATTGGACGATCAGAACGACGACGAATTTTGCGGCCATCTGCCCGCGCAGGTTAGAACGGCGCTCGTCGACGCGATGAAGAACGTCGTCGCGGTGCGTGGGCTGAAGAACGTGCCGATCGAATGAACGTGGCGCGTGGATCGCGTCAAAGGTGAGGACTTTCGGGAGTCGCGCGCGGGCGGTTCTTTTGCAACTAACCGGCCGGGCCAGGAACGGCACAAACCGCGCGGCAAGAGGCTCGCGGGAATGCGCGCATTTATGCCTGTCAGCCATAGGTGAGGATATTCGGGAGCCGTCGATGCTGTATCGGGCGACGGCCCGTCGTGCGACGCACAAAACGCGCTTCATGCAGTCGCCAATCATGGCATCCGTCGCGGTGACCGTGCGCCGGCTGTGTAACGTAAGTCGTTGAATGTCCAGGCGATCTGCCGCGTACGCGGCCGGCATCGGCGAAGCGATCCGGCTGCGTTCGATCAAAGGTGAGGGATTTCGGGAGCGGTGTGTGAGTGCCGCAATGCGCTCGCTGAAATGCCTCCTCGAGTCCTCTTTTCACCTCAAAGGTGAGGCTTTTCGGGAGAAACGACGACGGTAGCAGGCGCCGATCCGCCACTGCTCCGTGCTTGAGGTGAGGCTTTTCGGGAGCGCAAATACCCTGCAGCAATAGCCCGTTCAGGCCGATTTCGCGATCTCGCGAATGTCCGCGACCGGCGTCTGCCCGAACGCATCGCTGAGCGCATAGTCGATCAGCTGCGCCGCGCCTTGCTCGGGCGTCGACAGTTGGCCGTTGCGCTTCAGCTCGTCGAAGCGCTGGCGCATCGGGAACTGCTCTGCGCCGCTACCGCGAATTTGCGCCTGCATGTCCGTATCGATCACACCCGGCGCGAGGCTGCAGATGCGCAGCGCGCGATTCGCGTCGAGCGCGACGGCGCGCGCGTGATGATCGAGCGCGGCCTTGGTCGCGCAGTAGATGCTCCAGCCCGCATACGCGTTGCGCGCCGCGCCGCTCGAAATGTGCACGATGCGGCGGTCGGTTGCGTCGACGGCCGTGGCGGCGAGCGCGCTCGCGAGCATCAGCGGCGTCGCGACGTTCAGGCTCACCGCGTCCGCGACGCTCGCGGCGTCCTGTCCTTCGATGGGCCCGATCGGCTGCATCATGCCCGCGTTGTTGATCAGCAGCACCGTCTGCGCGCCGCGCACGAAGTTGCTCAGTGCGTCGGTGGCGATCCATTGCGCGACGCGTGCGGGCTCGGCCAGCGGCAGCTCGATCTCTTCGAGCCGCGCGGCAAAGCGCGCCTTCAGCGCGGCATGCCGCGAGCGCGACAGACCCAGCACCGTGACGTTGCGCGCGAGCAGTTGTTCGGCGAGCGCCGCGCCCAGGCCGCGCGTATGGCCGGTGACGATCGCGCGAATCGGAGAAGAGGAGGTCATGTCGTTCCTGGTGATCGTTGACGTGCAGAGTCGACGATTTTCTCACGCCGTATTCACACCGGGCGAAAGCGCTCGCGATACCGCATCGGCGTCACGCCAAGCCGCTTCGTAAACACGATGCGCATGCGGTCGGCGGTGCCGAAGCCGCAATCGTAGGCGCTCGGCTTCTTCGCCGCGGGATTCTTCGACAAGCAGACCACCTTGCTGGTGGTCGCGCTTGCCGTGATGGGCGCGGGCGTGGTCGCGTCGATCCC
The DNA here is from genome assembly GCF_050436485.1 of Paraburkholderia sp. Clong3. NCBI lineage: Bacteria > Pseudomonadati > Pseudomonadota > Betaproteobacteria > Burkholderiales > Burkholderiaceae > Paraburkholderia > Paraburkholderia sp. Clong3. The sequence goes on from NZ_JBNDMH010000003.1 coordinate 49,481, forward strand.
GGCATTCTGGGCGCTGCCGCCAAAGCTGCTGACGGGCGCGGGCGCCGCGGGCGGTATCGCGTTGATCAACACGCTCGGGCAACTCGGCGGGATCGTGAGCCCGGTGATGGTCGGACGTGTGAAGGATCTGACCGGCAGCACGACGCCGGCGCTGTATGTGATCGGCGCGATGAGCGTGGTGTGCGCGCTGATCGTGCTGTATGGGTTGCCGGAGTCGTTGCGCAGTCGTGAAACGACGCAGTGAAATCGAGGGTGGAGGGCGCGGCCGTTGGCTTGCATCGCGTGAGGTGCCGCGCCGCTGCCCGCTCCCGCATCCGCGCACGATAGGCCTGCCGTATCAAACACTTGGCAGGCCTGTGCGCAGGTTGTCCACAAGCTTGTTCCCAAATTATGTGGACAACTGGACTTCGAGGTCGGCGCGAGTGAAACGGCATCCTTGCGAAGCCCACTCGCCAGTATCACGGACTCCACAGCGACGCTCACTGCCTACGCGTGCACCGCGCGCGGATAGTTCTCATGCTTCAAGCACTTAAGCTCGCTGTGCGAAGGTTGTCCACAGGCTTGCCAACAATTTAGGTGGACAAGTTTTGTTGCCGACGGAGTGGCGAGGAGCGGGATTCGGAATCAGTTGTCCGCATCACGCCTTCAACCCGGAGGCCGAAGCGACCACCTCCTCCTGCGCCTGCACCTGCACCTGCAAAACCGCATCCCGCTTATCGAGCAGATGCTGCCGCAAAATCGCGCTGAGCTTCTTGCCGTCGCGAGCCTCGAGCGCCTTCAGCATTTCATCGTGATCGTGAATCGCGCGGTCCCACTTCGGCGTCTGATAGTTCGAGCGAAAGCGCAGCGCCTGCAGCCGCCGGTTGACCGACACATACGTCTGCCGCAGCGCCGAATTTCTCGCCGCTTCGTTGATCTTGTCGTGGATCGCCTGGTTGCGACTGTAGTAGCCCGGCAGATCGTTCTGCGCGCGGCACGCCAGCATCGCGTAATGCAGCGCCTTGATCTCTGCGAGTTCGGCCGCGGTGATGCGCTCGGCCGCGAGTTCGCCGGAAAACGCTTCGAGGCCGCTCATTAGCTCGAAGGTCTCACGCACCTCCGCTTCCGACATCTTCGATACCGACGCGCCCCGGTTCGGCGAAATCTCGATCAAACCTTCGGCAGCCAGCACCTTCAGCGCCTCGCGCAGCGGCGTGCGCGAAATGCCGAGCGTTTCGCACAACTCCCGCTCGTTCAGTTTCTTGCCGGGCTGCAGCGCTCCCTCGACGATAAAGCGGCGGATGTGCTCCACCACCGTGTCGTGCAGGCGCTGACGCTCGACCTTCGGCATCAGCGGGGCAGCGGTCAGACCCGCGTCGAGATGCGAATTTTGCATACAAAAACCCTCAGCTTCATATGAATAGGATTTTATCGGAACCATATCGATTAGTTAATCCATGCGCACACGCGGGTAAACACGGGCCTTAGAGGCCAATTTTCGTCTTGGGAGCATCACGGTTCCTCTGATATAGTTTTTTGCATGCAAAATTCAATTGGAGGAGTTCGATGCTGAAGCTAGATTTTCATCCCGCTGGCCGTCACTTCCTGCAGATTCCGGGGCCGAGTCCGGTGCCGGATCGCATCCTTCGCGCGATGAGCTATCCGACCATCGACCATCGCGGACCCGAATTCGGCGAGCTGGGTCTCAAGGTGCTCGACGGCATCAAGAAGATCTTCAAGACGCAGCAGCCGGTCGTCATCTATCCGGCGTCCGGCACGGGCGCATGGGAAGCCGCATTGTCGAATACGCTGAGCCCCGGCGATCACGTGCTGATGTTCGAGACCGGCCACTTCGCGACGTTGTGGAAAAAAATGGCCGTGCAGCTTGGCCTGAAGCCCGAATTCCTGGGGCTGCCAGGCATCGAAGGCTGGCGGCGCGGCGTGCAGCCGCAGATGATCGAAGAGCGTCTGCGCGCCGACACGCAGCATGCGATCAAGGCGGTCTGCGTCGTGCACAACGAAACCTCGACCGGCGTCACGTCCGACATCGCCGCCGTGCGTCGCGCGATCGACGCCGCGGGCCATCCGGCGCTGCTGCTCGTCGACACGATCTCCGGTCTCGCGTGCGCTGATTATCGTCATGACGAGTGGGGTGTCGACGTGACCGTGTCGGGCTCGCAAAAGGGCTTGATGCTGCCGCCGGGCATTAGCTTCAACGCGATCTCGCCGAAGGCGATGGCCGCCAGCCAGCACGCGAAGCTGCCGCGCAGCTTCTGGGACTGGACGGAAATCGTCGAGATGAACAAATCCGGCTACTGGCCGTACACGCCGAACACGAACCTGCTGTACGGGCTGCATGAAGCGATCGAAATGATTCTCGGCGAAGGGCTCGACAACGTGTTCGCGCGCCACGAGCGGCTCGCCGAAGCGACGCGCCGCGCGGTGCGCGCGTGGGGGCTCGACATCCAGTGTGCCGATCCCGCCGTCTATAGCCCGGTGCTGACGGGCGTGATGATGCCCGACGGCGTCGATGCCGACGCGGTGCGCAAGCTGATCTACGAACGCTTCGACATGTCGCTCGGCACGGGCCTCGGCAAGATGAAAGGCCGCATGTTCCGCATCGGCCATCTTGGCGATTGCAACGATCTGATGCTGCTCGCCACACTGGCTGGCTGCGAAATGGGTCTGCGGCTTGCTGGCGTGCCGCTCAAGGAAAGCGGCATGCCGGCCGCGATGGAGTGGCTGAGCCAGGCACCGAAGACGCCGGGATTGAAGGCCGCGGCCTGATTGTCGGGCGCAGGGAGCGCTTCCCTCATCGAGCCGCGCGCAGAACGCGGCCAGAACAACATGCAATGCGTCCATAGCGGCTCTCGCGGCCGACGGGCGACGACGCAGCGCGCCACTTCAGACGCGCCGTCGACACATGCCATGGAGAGAGACGATGAAGCGGTTTCGTTTGACCAGTGCGACCAGTATCGTTCTAGTGATGCTCTGCATCATGTACTTCATCACGTACCTCGATCGCGTAAACGTCAGCACCGCGGCGGCGGGTTTCGGCAAGGAATTCAATCTCACGCATACGCAGGTCGGGCTCGTGTTCTCGGCCTTCGCGTATCCGTATCTGCTGTTTCAGGTGATCGGCGGCTGGGTAAGCGATCGCTTCGGCGCGCGACGCACGCTGCTGTTCTGTGGCGCCATCTGGGGTCTCGCGACGGTGTTCACGGGCTTCGCGGGCGGGCTCGCTTCGTTGCTCGCCGCGCGGCTCGTGCTCGGTTTCGGTGAAGGCGCGACGTTCCCGGCTGCAACGTCGGCGATGTCGCGCTGGGTCGCGAAAGAAAAGCGCGGCTTCGCGCAGGGCATCACGCACGCGGCGTCGCGAGTCGGCAACGCGGTCGCGCCGGCGCTCATCGTGATCGTGATGACCAACTGGGGCTGGCGCGAATCGTTCTTTATCTGCGGCGCGCTGAGTCTGGTGTGGGTGGTCATGTGGGCGCTCACATTCACCGAGCATCCGAAAGATCATCCGCGCATCACGCCCGAGGAACTTGCGGTGCTGCCCACGCCGAAGCCGAAAGTCTGCGGCCTGCCGTGGGGCAAGCTGTTTCGCCGCATGACGCCGGTCACGATCGTCTACTTCTGCTACGGCTGGACGCTGTGGCTGTTCCTGAGCTGGATTCCGCTGTACTTCCTGCATAACCACCATCTGCAATTGCAGAAGTCGGCGATCTTCGCGTCGGTCGTGTTCTTCGCGGGCGTGATCGGCGACACGCTCGGCGGCATCGTCACCGATGCGATCTTCAAGCGCACCGGCAGCCTCAAACGCGCGCGCAGCTGGATGGTGTCGGTGTGCATGCTGTTCTGCCTGCTGTCGCTGATTCCTCTGATGTTCACGCATGACCTGACGCTGTCGATTGCCTGTCTCGCGTCGGGCTTCTTCTTCGCCGAGATGACGATCGGCCCGATGTGGGCGATCCCGATGGATATCGCGCCGGACTTCGCCGGCACCGCGAGCGGCATGATGAACACGGGCTCGGCGCTCGCCGCGATCATCTCGCCGGTGATGGGCGGCTTTCTGATCGACCGCTTTGGCAACTGGGATCTGCCGTTCGTGGGCAGCATGTTGCTGATGGGCATCGGCGTCGTGCTCGCGTTCCGCATGCAGCCGGAGAGCCGCTTCGAAGTTGGCGCGTCGGAGAAGGCGCACGTTTCCACACGGATGGGCGTGTAAAACATGACTTCATCATTGAGTCAGCTGCTTGCCGATGCGCGTCGCAGTCGTACGGTGCTCGATACGTTGCCGCCGGAGCTGCTTCCTTCCGATGCCGACGCGGCCTACGCAATCCAGCACGAAATCTTGAGCGCATGCGGCGCGCGAATCGGCGGCTGGAAGATCGGCGCGAAATCGGCGAGCGGACCGATTCAAGGCGCGCCATTGCCCGACACCGATCTGCACGCCGACGGCGAGCGTCTGTCGCGCGAAGGCTTCGCGCCGCTCGGGCTCGAACTCGAAGTCGCGTTCCGTTTCGGCCGGCGTTTCGAGCCGTCCACGAAACCGTACGGCGAGGACGAAGTGCTCGCGGGCATCGGCTCGATCGGCGCGACCATCGAGATCGTCGCGAGCCGCCATGCCGCGTGGCCCGCCATCGACAAACTCGAGCAGCTCGCGGACCTGCAAAATCACGGCGCGCTGATCGTCGGTGAATTCACACGGTATCGCGAGGATTTTCCGTTCGTCGCGCCGTCGCTGCGTTTCGCGTTCAACGGAGGCAATGTCGTCGAAACGACGCCCGCGAATCCGGCCGGCGATCCGCGGCGGCTGTTGACGTGGCTCGTCAATCACGCGAGTTCGCGCGGCATTGCGGTGACGCCGGAGATGGTGATCACCGCCGGTTCGTACACCGGCATGTTCTTTCCGCGCGAGGCGGGCGACGTGAGCGCGCATATCGAAGGACTCGCGCCGGTGCATCTGACGCTGTACTAGGTAATTCGAGCTGCGCGGTTCAGGCGCGCTCCTCACAGGCCGACGAAATGACGAATCCCACTGCGGGCTTGCTCGTCAAGCCGATCCATCTGGTCCCGTCCGCCGCGCGCGCAACGAGTCCGCTCGCGCAGCATCTGCGCAAAGCGCTGCGCGGCGACGTGCTGTTCGATCTCGCCAGCCGCGGCCGCTACGCGACCGATGCGTCGATCTATCAGATCACGCCGGTCGGCGTCGTGGTGCCGCGCGATCAGGACGATCTGCGCATCGCGCTCGAGATCGCGCGCAGCGAGAAAGTACCGCTGCTCGCGCGCGGCGCGGGCACGAGCCAGTGTGGGCAGACGGTCGGCGAAGCGCTGGTGGTCGATACGAGCAAGTGGCTCAACAACATCGTCGCGTTCGATGCCGGCGCGCGCACCGTGACGGTCGAGCCCGGCGTCGTGCTCGATCATCTGAACGCGTGGCTGAAGCCGCATGGACTGTGGTTCCCGGTCGATGTATCGACGGCTGCCCAGTGCACGATCGGCGGCATGGCCGGCAACAACTCGTGCGGCTCGCGCTCGATCGAGTACGGCAACATGGTGCACAACGTCGACGCGATCGACGCGATTCTCGCCGACGGCAGCGAAGCGCGCTTCGCGTCGCTGCGCGAGCCGCCGCAAGGTGAGCGCTTGCAGCAGATCGTTGCGGGCGTCACGCGGATCGCGCAGCGCGAGCGTGACGAAATCATCGCGCGCGTGCCGAAGGTGCTGCGCCGCGTCGCGGGCTACAACATCGATCTGTTCGATTGCCAGAATCCGCGCGCCTATACCGATGACGGCAGCGCGAACCTCGCGCATCTGCTGGTCGGCTCGGAAGGCACGCTCGCATTCAGCCGGCAGATCACCTTGAAGCTCGCGCCGCTGCCCGCGCACAAGGCGCTTGGCGTGGTCAACTTTCCGACCTTCCGGCAGTCGATGGCGCTCACGCAGCACATCGTCAAGCTGAAGCCGGTCGCTGTCGAACTCGTCGATCGCACGATGATCGATCTCGCGTTGAGCAATCCCGCGTTTCGTCCGGTGATCGAGAAGGCGCTGGTCGGCGAGCCGCAGGCGATTCTGCTCGTCGAATTCGCGGGCGAGGATCGCGACGCGCAGCTCGCGTCGCTGAAGCAGCTCACGGAGTTGATGGGCGAGTTGGGCCTGCCCGATGCGGTCGTCGAGATGGCGGACGCAAATGCGCAAAAAGCGCTGTGGGAAGTGCGCAAGGCTGGTCTCAACATCATGATGAGCATGAAGGGCGACGGCAAGCCGGTGTCTTTCATCGAAGATTGCGCGGTGCCGCTCGAACATCTGGCCGACTACACGAGCCGGCTGACCGACGTGTTTCATCGCCACGGCACCGAAGGCACGTGGTACGCGCATGCGAGCGTCGGTACGCTGCACGTGCGGCCGATTCTCGACATGCGCCGCGACGGGGCGACAAAAATGCGCGCGATCGCCGAGGAAGCGGCCGCGCTCGTGCGCGAGTACAAGGGCGCGTATTCCGGCGAGCATGGCGATGGGCTATGCCGTGGCGAATGGGTCGCATGGCAATACGGGCCGCGGCTCAACCAGGCGTTCAGCGAGATCAAGGCATTGTTCGATCCGGACAACCGCTTCAATCCCGACAGGATCGTGCGTCCGCCGAAGATGGACGACGCGCGCAATTTCCGCTTTGCGCCGGGCTATCGCGAACAGCGCATCGAAACGGCGCTCGACTGGTCGACGTGGAACGTGAAGCGCGACCCGCTGACGGGAGAAGAAAGCGCGCCCGGCAGCGGCGACGATCTGAGCGGCGGCCTCGCGAAAGCGGTCGAGATGTGCAACAACAACGGCCACTGTCGCAAGTTCGACGCGGGCACGATGTGCCCCAGCTATCGCGTGACGAAGGACGAGCAACATTTGACGCGCGGGCGGGCCAACACGTTGCGGCTCGCGATTTCGGGGCAGCTCGGCGAAAGCGGGCTCGCGAGCGATGACGTGAAGGAAGCGCTCGACCTGTGCGTATCGTGCAAGGGCTGCAAGCGCGATTGCCCGACCGGCGTCGATATGGCGAAGTTCAAGATCGAGGCGCGGGCGGCGCGTGTCAAGACGCATGGGGTGCGGCTGCGCGACAGGCTCGTCGCGTTCATGCCGCGCTATGCGGGCGCGGCGAGCCGCATGCCGAGGCTGCTGGCGCTCGCGGACAACGTGCCGGTGCTGTCGACGTGGTTCAAGCGCTCGGTCGGCTTCGCGACCGAGCGGAGTTTGCCGCGGTTCAAGAAGGCGTTTCTGGCCGATGCGGTGTCCGCGAAGCCTGCACGCAACGCTGCGCAGGCGTGCGCGCTGAAAGAAGTCCTGCTGTTCGTCGATACCTTCAACAATCACCTAGAGCCCGACAACGCGCGCGCCGCGCAACAGGTGCTCGAAGCGGCGGGCTACACGGTCCACTTCAATGCACGCCCGGGAGAGCGTCCGGTGTGTTGCGGCCGCACGTTTCTCGCGGCGGGTCTCGTCGACGAAGCGAAAGAGGAAGCGCGGCGCATGCTCGAGCTGTTCAGGCCGTTCGTCGAACGTGGCGTGCCGGTGGTGGGGTTGGAGCCATCGTGTCTGCTGTCGTTGCGCGATGAATTCCTGCAGTACGGTTTCGGCGAAGAGGCGCAGCGCCTCGCGCAGCACGCGTTTCTATTCGAGGAATTCCTCGTGCGCGAAGAAAAGGCCGGACGATTGCAGCTCGAATTGAAGCCGCTGCCGATGCAGCAGGCACTCGTGCACGGCCATTGCCATCAGAAGGCGTTCGACGCATTCACGCCGGTGCAGACCGTGCTGAAGTGGATTCCCGAATTGAAGGTATCGACGGTCGAATCGTCGTGCTGCGGCATGGCCGGCAGCTTCGGCTATGAAGCGGAGCACTACGCGAGCTCGCAGGCGATGGCCGAGCTGTCGCTGCTACCCGCGGTGCGCAAGCTGGACGCGGCCACGCTGATGGTCGCCGACGGCACTAGCTGCCGGCATCAGATTCACGACGGCGCGGGCGTCGACGCGATCCACGTCGCGCGCGTGCTGGCGATGGCGCTGCGATGACACGGAGCTAACCGCAAAGCGAAACTCAAACGCGAATCTCAAACACCGATAGCCTGCCGGAACCCACTCGGCGTTACCCCGACAGCCTCGCGAAACCGGTGACTAAAGTGACTCGCGTTCGCATAGCCACACTGCCCGGCGATCTGCGCGAGCGGCAACGTCGTCGTGCGCAGCAGCGTGCGCGCGCGATCGAGCCGCTGCCGCGCGATCCAGGCGGCGGGCGGCAACCCGAACGACTCGCGAAACATCCGCGCAAGATGAAACTCCGACAGCGCCGCGACACCCGACAACTCCCCGAGCGTCAACGGCTGCGCAAGATGAATGTCGATATAGTCGCGCAGGCGGCGCCGCGTCGCGGCCGACAGCCCGCCTTTCAGCGCCACGTTCGCGCGCCGTACGCCTTGGCCGCGCAATAGCAGGCTCAACACTTCGTGCGCGGTCTCGTTGGTGCGCAGCAGAGCGTCGGGACTTTCCCACTCCTCGTTGACGAGCGACTGACACAGACGCGCAATGCGCGGGTCCTCGAAATAGGTGCGATCGGCGAGCGTCAGTTCGCGCGGTTCGCGGTCGAGCTCCTGCACCGCGCGTCGCGTGAAGTGCTCGGGCAGGAAGTACAGATGCATGAAGTGCATGTGGCCGCGCACCCACCAGCGCGATTCGTGATCGCCGGGCAGTGCGCACAGCCGCGACGGCGCGCCGTAGTGGCCCGGCATTTTCTGGCGCTCGGTGCGATAGCCGCCGTCCAGATAGCACGACAGCGTGTGATGGCCGGGCCGTTCGTAGACGGTCTCGTCCTCCTTCGTGTCGCGAGTCCATAGCGCGATCGCGAGTCCGTCGCCGAGCCACGCGAAGCGGTCCAGATGCGCGTTCGCACTGGCGAGCGTGTGACAGACCGACTGCAGGCCAAAAGGCATGCCGGCGGTGGATATCACGGGGACGGACGGGGTGGGGTTCACGGCGGCGCGCGGAGGTTTTCCGGTGTACGGTGCTGGTTGAGCGGCCAGTATACGGCGCGTCCCGTCAGCCTGCGCATCGGCGCGAAAAAGTGCGCAATTTTGGACAATTGCGGGCGGCGGCGCGGTTCCATAGTCGGGCTTTCTTCCATGCTGCGCGTCATCGCAGTCCGTCATTGCAGTCTGAGGCCCGACCATGAATCTCCTCCTTTATGCCATCACCGTGCTGATCTGGGGCACCACGTGGATCGCAATCAAATGGCAACTCGGCGCGGTGCCGCCACCGGTATCGATTGCGTGGCGTTTCTGGATCGCCGCGCTGCTGATGTTCGCACTGGCGCGCATCATGCGCCGCCCGATCTGGCCGCCGCGCGACGCCTGGCGCTACCTCGCCGCGCAGGGTCTCGCGCTGTTCTGCCTGAATTTCCTGTGCTTCTACTACGCCGAACAGCTCGTGCCGAGCGGGCTCGTCGCGGTGGTGTTCTCGACCGCGCCGCTGCTGAACTCGATCAACGGGCGGCTGTTCATGGGCCGGCCTCTGCAGCCGAGCGCGATTGCGGGTGCGTTGCTCGGGCTCGTCGGCATCGTCTGTCTGTTCGTGCAGCAGATGGCCGGGCATCTCGGCGACCACACCGCATGGCTCGGGCTCGGCGTCGCGTTTCTCGGCACGCTGTGCTTCTCGGCCGGCAACCTGCTGTCGAGCCGCATGCAGTCGATGGGCCTGCATCCGTTCGCGACCAACAGCTGGGCGATGCTGATCGGTGCTGCCGTCCTGACGCTCGGTAGTCTGTTCGCCGGCTATTCGTTCGCGGTGGAACCGTCGGCGCGCTATCTCGGTGCGCTCGCGTATCTCGTGGTGTTCGGCTCGGTGATCGGCTTTACGGCGTACTTGATGCTCGTCGGCCGTATGGGCCCGGAGCGGGCCGCCTATTGCACGGTGCTGTTTCCGATCGTCGCGCTCGCGGCATCGACGCTGTTCGAGGGCTATCGGTGGTCAGCGCTCGCGGTGGTCGGTCTAATGCTCGTGGTGGCCGGCAATCTGGTGGCGTTCGATCTGACGCGGCGGATTTTCGAGCGTCGCCGGGCGGCGCGTACATGATGAGCGTCTCGCTCAAGGTGAGGATTTACAGGAGCAGAAAAAGCGACTGAATCTCTGATCGGTGAGTCTTTACGGGAACCGGTTTTTACCGGTTTCGTGAAGGAAAGATTGTGTCGGAAACATGATTCGATGCAAATGGAATGAATTGAATGAATCGGCATTCAATAATCATTTTTTTATCAATAAATTTACTATTTTTATATGAGAGGATAAAACGCCAAATCTGATGTGCGCGTCTCGCACCTCGCAAGGATCGACTGCCGTGAAGCCTTTCTCCCGCCTTGGCTTGGCCGTGGTGTTAATCCACAGCCTGATCTCGCCGAATGTTTCCGCGCAATCCCAATTGAATTACACGACCTCATGGATCGGTAATAGTTTCGGATTCGGCGACGGCAAATGGATGCAGCAGGATATTCAGGCCATTAGCGTCGGCGCCAATGGCACCGTTTATACGAATGCGCCGTGGGACGAAAGCGGCAGTGAAATCGCCGCCTATCGCGCGGGCGACAAGCTCGCGGTGGCCGGCTCGACGCATGGCTGGGGCGCGGCCGGCGGCGACGCGGTGGCCGTCAACCAGACGTACCTCTATGCGGCGATGTCGATCGGCAACGAGAACAATGCGCTGGTCGGCGCCGATTATCCGCCGGCCAATCAGACCTGGTACGGCATCACGCGACGCACGCTTGCGAATCTCGCGACCGGCGCGCCGTTTTCCGGCGGCATCGGCAATAGCGCGAATGCGACGAAGAACAGTTTCGTCGCGGTCGATACGGTGAAGACTGGCACCGACGCGAGCATTCGCGGCCTCGCCGCAACCGACAGCGAGCTCTACGTGGCCGACACGTACGGCAACCGGATCGCCGTGTACGACGCGCAGTCCATGCAGCCGCTGCGTTCGTGGAGCGTCGCGTCGCCGGCCCGCATCGCGATCGACACCGACTCGACGTTGTGGATCATCAGCGGCTTCGGCACAGCCAATCTGAGCATCCTGCACTACCGCGCCGACGGCACCGCGCTCGCCGGTCCATTGACGCTGCCCGCCGGCACCGTGCCGAGCGACCTCACAGTGACGCCATCCGGCCAACTGCTGGTCGCCGACAACGGCGTTTCGCAGCAGATCCTCGTGTTCAACAAGGGCGCTGGCGGCCAGATGCAGGCGGGCGCGTCGATCGGCACGCGCAACGGCATTTTCCACCCGGTGCGCGGCGTGCCCGGCGATACGCGTTTCAACGGCATCACCGGCATCGGCGTCGACGCGGCCGGCAATCTGTACGTCGCGCAAAACGGCGAGGGACCGCGCGCGCTCGGCTCGGCATCCGTAGGGCAGGGCGCAGTGCTGGAGAGCTACGTGTACGGCACGCGCGTGCTCAACTGGCGGCTCTACGGTCTGAGCTTCGTCGATAGCGGCGCGTTCGACCCGGCCACGCCCGCTTCCATCTACACGGGTTCGAAGCGCTTCACGCTCGATTACAGGCAGCCGGTCGGCCACGAATGGTCGTATGCGGCGTTCACGCTCGATCGCTTCGACTACCCCGACGATCCCGCCTTTCACGAGCCGCGCGGCGTGCGTGGCGAACCGATGGTGCGCAGATTCGATGGCCAGCGCTTTCTCTATACGCTCGATCCGGGCGCGCACTATCTGAACGTCTATCGCTTCGATGCCGCGCATGGCGAGATCGCGATACCGTCGGGGATGCTCGCGCAGAATCCGCTGCCCGGCGCATGGCCCGCCGCGCAACCGACGTACGGCGAATGGCTGTGGCGCGACAGCAATGGCAATGGCGCCGTCGACGCGAGCGAGATCAGCGGCAATCCGTCGACCGGCAGCACGGTCGGCGACGGCTTCTGGTGGGTCGACGAACCCGGCAACGTGTGGCTTGCCACGCCATTGAGCGGCGTGCGCGAGATGCCGCTGCAAGGTCTCGACTCCGCCGGCAATCCGATCTACACGTACGCGAGTGCGAAGATGTTCGCGATGCCCGCGCCATTCACGCGGCTCGCGCGACTCGTCTACGTCGCAGCGACCGACACGATGTATCTGTCCGGTTTCACGAGTGCGATTCCGTGGGACCCGACGCACTGGAAGGAAGCGGGTCCGGTGCTGGCCCGCTACGACAACTGGAGCAGCGGCAACCCGACGCTGACATACACGGTCTCGCTGCCGTGGAACACGCAAAGCGATCCGCAGACCACCACGGTCGGCGTCGCGGTGGCGGGCAACTATATCTTCGTTGCGGAGCTCTACACCGATCGCATCGACGTCTACGACGCGCGCAACGGCACGGCGGTCGGTTACATGACGCCGGGCGCGAGCGTCGGCGGCACGAGCGGCTGGGTCGACGTGTATCTCGGCATCAGCGCGGTGCAGCGCGATAACGGCGAGTACGTGGTGCTGGTCGAAGACGACGCGCGCGCGAAGCTGCTGATGTATCGCTGGACGCCTTGACGTGGATCGCTGTCGCGCCGAACACGAATAGACGGCGGCGCACGATCGGTATATAACAACTTTACCGATGCACTCAATGGAGCGATGTTCGATCATGACGCAAGACGTTTCTCCCAAGCCGCCCCCCGACGATCGTCCCGAGATCGAGCAGCTCGACGCGGCGCTCAGTCACGTCGATCAGCAGGTGTCGTCTGGCGGCATTGCATCGGGCGCCGCGAAAGGCATTGTGTACAGTCTGATCGAAACGCTCGGCGCACTGGTCGGCGATCCCGATCTGCCGGAGCACGCACGTTCGGGTTACGAGGGACTGCTGGAGGCCGCGCGCGAGTTGCGCGCGAAGTTGGACCGCTGAGTGGACCGCTGAACACGCGGGTCCGCTCCGGCGCAACCGTCGTGCCGTCTGTTATACAAAAGCGCACTGTGTAACTCACCGTGCGCTTTTTTCATGCTCTCTGAGGCTCACGCCCCGAGCGCCACCTCTTCACCGCTCGTCTGCGCCAGCAACTGGTGAATCTGCGCGACCACGGCCGCGCCTTCGCCGACCGCCGCGGCCACGCGTTTCGTCGAGCCGGCACGCGCATCGCCGATCGCATAGACGCCTTCGACCGTGGTCCCGAGATCGCACGCGGTGGCCGAGCCATCCGCGCTGATGCCGGTCAGCACGAAGCCTTTCGCGTCGAGCTGCACGCCGCAGGTACGCAGCCATTCGGTGTTCGGGTCCGCGCCGGTGAACAGAAACAGATGCCGGGTGTCGAAGTGATCGACGCCGCCGGGCAGCGGCCGCTTCAGCGCGACCGACACGAGCCCGTCCTCATCGCCTTCGAGCCGGCCGACTTCCGAATTCGGATGCACGAACACGTTCGGCAGCGAGCGGATGCGGTCGATCAGATAGCGCGACATGGTCGCCTCGAAACCGCTGCGGCGGATCAGTACGTGAACCTTGGCCGCGTGCGTCGCCAGATAGACGATCGCCTGGCCGGCCGAATTGCCGCCGCCAACCAGCACGACCTCCTGGCGCTTGCACAGCTTCGCCTCGACCGGCGACGCCCAGTAGTAGACGCCGCGTCCGTCGAAGCGTTCGAGCCCGTCGAGCGCCGGGCGCCGGTACACGGCGCCGCTCGCGATCACGATCGCCTGCGCGCTGATGTGGCCGCCGCATTTCAGCTCGAGCCGATACGGCGACTGCCCGCAATGCAGCGCTTTCACGTTGACTGGGATCGCAACGTGCGCGCCGAACTTCTGCGCCTGCACGAACGCGCGGCCGGCGAGCGCCTGGCCCGAGATGCCGGTCGGAAAGCCGAGGTAGTTTTCGATGCGCGAGCTCGCGCCCGCCTGGCCGCCCGGCGCGCGGCTGTCGAGCACGATCACCGAAAGTCCTTCGGAGGCCGCGTACACCGCGGCGGCAAGTCCCGCCGGCCCCGCGCCGACGATCGCGACGTCGTACACGTACGCGTCGTCGAGATCGGGCAGCATACCTAAGCGAGTGGCAAGCTCCGGCATGCTCGGATGACGCAGCACCGAGCCGTCCGGGCAGATCACGAGCGGAAGGTCCTCGCGCTGCGCGGCGAACTGCTCGATCAGACGCAGCGCGTCTTCGTCGCGTTCGTCGATCACGGAATGCGGATGGCCGTTGCGCGACAGGAAGCCTTGCAGCGTCACGAGCCGTGCGTCGCTGCTATTGCCGATCAGGATTGGCCCGCCCGCGCCCTTTTCGATCAGCGACACGCGCCGCAGAATCAGCGCGCGCATGATGCGCTCGCCGAGTTCCGCTTCGGCGACGATCAGCGCGCGCAGGCGCTCGGGCGGAATCAGCAGCGCTTCGACGGGGCCGATCGCGAGGCCGTTCACGAGCGCGGGCTTGCCCGACAGTTGCCCGACCTCGGCCAGAAAATGTCCGGCGCCCTTCTCGCCGATCAAGACTTCGCGGCCGATGCCGTCACGCTGATAGACCTTCACGCGCCCTTCGAGCAGCACGAACATGCCGGGGCCGGTGTGACCGGTCTCGAACAGCAGCTCGCCGGACTTCCAGTGACCGACCTCGCCGAAGCGGCGGAGTCGGTCGATCTCGGCGCAACTGAGCTCCGGAAACATCTGGTGCATGCGCGTCGATAGCGACGAAAACGGCGCGTCGGCGACGACCCCCTGCTGTCCTTCCACCTCTTGAGTCGAAACGTCCTGAGTCGAAAGCATTGAACCGCTCCTTCGATATTCATTGCGCGATTGAACGCGAGGCAACGCGATGCGCGCTCGCACGCCGGGACGAGCCGTGCCGCGCGCGTCAGGCGGCCGATGCCGCCGCTGATTACGGCTAAACGGCTTTGGGCGCGATGTCGTCGACCGCGACTTCCGGCGGCGGCATCGCGGGCAGCGAGTCGACCGGCTTGCCCGAATCGCGCCAGGCTTCCATGCCGCCGCGCAGCGGCAGCACGTCGGAGAAGCCGGCTTCGTTGAGCTGCTTGGCCATCCATGCCGCGGAAATCTCGTTCGGGCAGGAGCAGTAGATCACGAGCTTCTGATCGTGCGCGTAGGTGGCGACGATGTCGTCGAGTTGCCGTTCATCGGCGAATTGCGCGCCGGGGATCACGAACGGATCGAGCTTGCGCTTCTCCTCCGAACGGATGTCGAACACGACCGGCGCCCGGTCAGCCGCGAACAGCTTCGCGAGTTCGTCGACCTCGATGCGCGCGGACGCGAGCTTCGCGATCAACTGACGGCGCCGGATCCACCGGTACACCGCGTACAGCACCAGCAACGCGACGACGACGAGCGCCGCCGTGCGCCCGAGCCGCCCGGCAATCGCGAACAGCATGTCGATCTGCCGCGCGAACAGCGCGCCGATGATCAGCCCGGTGCCGGACCACAGCGCGGCACCAACGCCGTCATAGCTGAGGAAGGTGCGGTAGCGCGTGCCCATCGCGCCGGCCATCGGGATCGACACGATCGACAGCCCCGGCACGAACTTCGCGACTGCGAGCACGCGCACGCCCCAGCGGCCGAAGAAGCGCTCGGTCTTTTTCACGCAGGTGTCACGCGACAGCGACAGCCGGCAGATCGTCTTCAGCGTATTGCCGCCGTAGATGCGGCCCGCGACGTACCACGCGCTGTCGCCGATCAGCGTCGCGAAGATCGACAGCACGAGGACCGGCAGCAGTTGCGTGCCGACCGAGCCGGGGTGCATCGCGGCCATCGCGCCGAACAGCACGAGCGACGGCATGGCCGGCACCGGCAGCCCGAGCGCGGCGGCCAGCACATTGAGGAAGACGAGCGCCGGTCCATATTGCGCGACGAGGTCATGTAGCATCGGTTTAACATCCGCGGCCCTTGCGGGCGCAGCGCGGTAAGGAATGCAAAGGGGAATGCAAGGATTATGGACGTATTTTCGAGACGTGCAACCGGCCCGGAAATTGGCCCGTCTTCTGGCTGCGATCAGGTCGCCCTATGTCGCCGCATGCCTCGATACACAAGCGTGGCAACCGCTTGTGACAAGTTGCTGAAGGCCGGGTAAGCGCGCTCGACGAGACGCGAAGGCGCTTGCAAAAACCCGTAGGAAAGCGGGGATTGGCGGCGTGAACGGAACAAACGGAAGCACGGCGACGAGCGCAGGCGCGCCCAATGCGAATAATCCCGCACTGGCGCGTCGAAGCGCGACGCAACCGGCGCGAGAGGCTGCCGAGTCACGCGACGGTCACACCCGCCGCGCGCCTGCTTCACTGACGATGATTGTGCTGCTCGCCCGGCAACTCGGCGCCATGCGCGCGGATCGCGGCGATCAGCTCCGCGGGCGTGATTTCGTAGCGCACTTCGCGATGGATGCCCGGCTTGCGCTCATCGACCTCGATCAGCAGGATGCCTTTGCCGTCTTCGGTCGATTCGAGGCGCAGCGAGCGAAGTTCGCGCGCCGTTGCGTCGTCGTATTCGGTGAGCAGGGCCATTGACCCGGAGGACCCGGTGATGCGCATCGAAGTTGTCCTTGTTGCGTTGGTGATGGAACCATTGTACGGGGCGGACGGCGTGCCGTCTGCCGCGTCGTCGTGCCGTGTCGCGTCTGCCTCTGTCTCGCCGGGGTTTTAGTCGAGTGTGACGCTGCCGCTAGCGGATTCGCGGTTGCGGAGCGAGCAACCAGTTTAACGCGACTCCTCGTCGCGACGGACGCATTTTTCATGCCCCGCGGTGGCGCGTCGTGCGTTCGGGTTTTGTCATGCGGGTGACGCGGGGGCGGGCTAGGAAGCGTTGGGCGCGCGCAAAAAAATAGCCCGTCCGGACAGGGACGGGCCGTTAAACGCCGTTGTTACTCGGGTCAGCCTGCCCTTGCAACATTGGGCGCTGACGGCTCCATCCTCGTGCTTCGTTGGCCGGCTGTCGAGGTGGGAGTAATGCGGATCTATCAGATCAAAGTACTGTTTTCCGGTTCGGCGTTCACACGAGGCCGGTCGTGTAATACACCGCGATCACGAAGAACACCGCGAGCGTCTTGATCACGGTGACCGCGAAGATGTCGCGATACGACTGCCGGTGCGTGAGACCCGTCACGGCGAGCAGCGTAATCACCGCGCCGTTGTGCGGTAGCGTATCCATGCCGCCGCTCGCCATCGCGACCACGCGATGCAGTACTTCGAGCGGAATATGCGCGGCTTCCGCACCCTTGATGAACGTATCCGACATCGCGGCGAGCGCAATGCTCATGCCGCCCGATGCCGAACCCGTGATGCCCGCCAGCGTGCTGACCGACACCGCGGCGTTGACGAGCGGATTCGGAATGCTTTTCAGCGCGTTGCTGACGACGAGAAAGCCCGGCAGCGCCGCGATCACACCGCCGAAGCCATATTCCGACGCGGTGTTGAGCGACGCCAGCAGCGCGCCCGCCACTGCCGCCTTGGTGCCCACCGCGAAGCGCTGGCTGACGCGACTGAACGCCGTCACGACGACCATCACGATGCCGAGCAGCAGCGCGCCCAGCACGGCCCAAATCCCCACGAGAGCCTTGACGCTCGTTTCTACCGGTGCATGCAGCCCCGGCAGGATGTCCGGGGTGACCGTGAAGGACGGACCGTACCAGGTCGGAATCCAGCGCGTCAGCAGGAAGTTCGCGACGCCGACCATGACGAGCGGCGCGAGCGCCAGCAGCGGATGCGGCAGCTGCTTCGACTCGACGCGCTCCGGCTCGTTGACGAGGTCGGTGCCGTAACCCTCGCCGGTCGCCATCGCGGCGCGGCGGCGCCATTCCAGATACGACAGACCGACCACGATGATGAACAGCGAGCCGAGCACGCCGAGCGTCGGCGCGGCCCACGAGGTGGTCTTGAAGAACGTCGTCGGGATGATGTTCTGGATCTGCGGCGTGCCGGGCAGCGAGTCCATCGTGAACGAGAACGCGCCGAGCGCGATCGCGCCGGGCATCAGCCGCTTCGGAATGTTGCTCTGACGATACAGCTCGGCCGCGAACGGATAGACCGCGAACACGACGACGAACAGCGACACGCCGCCGTAGGTGAGCAGCGCGCACACCGCGACGATCACCGCGTTAGCGCGCGAGCGGCCGATATAGCGGATCGCGGCCGCGACGATGGACTCCGAGAAGCCCGACAGCTCGATCACCTTGCCGAATACGGCGCCGAGCAGAAACACCGGGAAGTACAGCTTCACGAAGCCGACCATCTTGTCCATGAAGATGCTCGTGAAGACCGGCGCGACGGCGGCGGGCTCGGTGAGCAGGACGGCGGCGAGCGCCGCGATCGGCGCGAACAGGATCACGCTGTAGCCGCGATACGCAGCGAACATCAGAAACGCCAGCGCGGCGATAACGATGAGAAAGGTCATTGAGTCTCCATAGCCCGGTTGTTCTACAAGTTTGCCGTCCCGATCGAGCGACGGCGCGGCGCGGTCGGAAAGCAGGTTTCATGCCATGGCTGCCGTTTTGCTGCTGGTCCGCCGTGGCGCATGGCGCGGCCGCGCAGCGGCGGGCCGAGGCATCGTGGGCGGATTGTACCCAAGTGTCTCCGAAACGGGACTTCCATCCGGTGAAGAACACCTGAAACCAGGGTAAGTCATGATGCATAAGGCCTATCGTGTGTCTCAATTTGGAGATAAATTCGTCCACTGATTGAGATTGATGCAATCAAAACGATAAGCGGAGACAGCGACAGCATGTTGACCGACTGGACGGGCCTGCCCGCCACCTATGACGACGTGCTTCGTCGGGCGATGGATTCGCTGTTTCGCACGTTCGAAAACTTCAGCGAAGGCACCTTCATCGTCGATGGGCAGGCGCGCGTCGTCTGGATCAACAAGCGGTATGCGGCGCGCTTCGGCTTTGCTGACCCGCAGCAGGCGATCGGCCGGGATTGCGAAGCGGTGATTCCAAACAGTCTGATGCGCGAGGTCGTCAACACCGGCAAGCCGATCCTGCTCGACATCATGGAGACCGATCGCGAGCCGCTCGTCGTCACGCGCCTGCCGCTCAAGGACGATGCCGGCGTGACGATCGGCGCGGTCGGCTTCGCGCTGTTCGACGAGCTGAAAGCGCTGTCGCCCCTCTTTTCGCAGTACTCGCGGTTGCAGCAGGAGCTGATCGCGACGCGTCAGTCGCTTGCGCAGGCGCGCCGCGCGCGCTATACGTTCGGCAGCTTCGTCGGCACGAGCGCGGCGTCGCTCGAAGTGAAGCGCCAGGCGCGGCGCGCGGCGCAACTCGAAGCGCCGGTGCTGCTGCTGGGTGAAACCGGCACCGGCAAGGAGCTGCTCGCGCATGCGATTCACGGCGGCTCGGCGCGCGCGCACAAGCCGCTCGTCAGCGTCAACGTCGCGGCGATTCCCGACACGCTGCTCGAAGTCGAGTTCTTCGGCGCCGCACCCGGCGCGTACACCGGCGCGGATCGCAGGGGCCGGGTCGGCAAGTTCGAGCTCGCCAACGGCGGCACGCTGTTTCTCGACGAGATCGGCGACATGCCGCTGCCGTTGCAGGGCAAGCTGCTGCGCGTGCTGCAGGACAAGGAATTCGAGCCGCTCGGCTCGAATCGGATCGTGCGCGCGGATGTGAGGTTCATCGCGGCGACATCGGCCGATCTGCCGGCGCTCGTCGCGGCCGGGCGTTTTCGCGCGGACCTGTTCTACCGGCTCAACGTGCTGACGATCCATGCGCCGGCGCTGCGCGAGCGTCCCTCCGACATCGAGGCGCTTGCCTACGCGATGCTCGAGGAGCTGGCCGCGCAGGCAGGCGGCGGCAGCCACTTCGAATTGCACGACGACGCGTTGCGCCTGCTGTGCGCGTACGACTGGCCCGGCAACGTGCGCGAACTGCGCAACACATTGGAGCGCGCCGTGATGCTGTCCGACAGCGAGCGCATCGATGCGCGTGTGCTCGCGCCGTTCATCGGCTCGGGGCAGGGCGGTGCGGTGGCACCGGCGCGGACCCCGTCTGTCGCGGCCGCCAGCGTGGACGTGGCCGCGACCGCCGAACCCACCTCGTGGAGCAACGCGATGGCCGCGTTCGAAAAGCGCTTTCTCTGCGACGCGTTGCGCGCGAACGGCGGCCGCGTCATTGACACTGCGAAACAGATCGGCATGGGCCGCGCGACGCTGTACAAGAAGATCGCCGCGCACGGCATCGACGTTTGACTCGCCGCGCCCGGCCAGCCGCACCACGCCAACTGACGCAGCACGAGAGCAGCGTGGCACAATCGCGAGATCGAAAAACAAGACGTGACCGGGGTCTCCATGAAATGCCATTCCTTCTTCGCGCGCCGCTCGCGCGGCATACTGGCCGTCGCCGCGATCGTCGCGCTTGGCGGTTGCAGCAGCAGCGCGCCGCTGTTCCTGCCGGACGGCCGTGCGACCACGCTCGTGCAATGCCCGGTCGGTTCCGACTTGTGCTCGCAACAGGCGGCCGCCAGTTGCAATGGCGCGTTCGACGTCGTGCGCCAGTCGAGCGAGGGCGGTACGTTGAGCCTGATCTACGCCTGCCGCGCGACCGCGAAGTAAGTACCTGATGCCGTGCCGGTGCAATGCCGGCGCGCGCGGCTGGCCGATCCGTTGGCGGCCTTCGGTTTTTTTCACCTGTTCGCAGTTATTCCCTGGCAATTCCCGATACGCTCGCTGACCACGCTCGTGTCATTCCGGTTACCACATGGCCGTCATAAATTCATGCGCCTAATGTGTGTCCGATAAGCGGTGTGCATGCGAATTGGATAAGTAAGCCGCATGCGGCATTTTTACAACGTTGAGTCACCGCGCACCGATTATTCTTTGCGCCCGGACCATGATTTATCTTTACCCTCGGGACGTCGAACGCAGTCAGTGCGGCAGGCAACGGAACGTGAAATTTGACGGCAGTATTCTTTTTTAAACCGTTGGGATTTAACCCGGCAAGCAGAAATTGCCGGTTTTTTCCGACGTAGAAGAAGTTCAGGAAGGTTTTTCCGCTGCTGGCGGGCATTACTTTGGGCCGCGCGGGCCAACGCGGCTTCATGCTTTCGATTTTTTTGCTTCAACACTAATTCAATAGAATCCGGGGAAAGCAATGAATCATCAGCAACTCGAAAAAGACATCGAGCATCTCGAGCAGATAATTTCCCATATTTCCGCAGAAGACCGTATTCCTTTGTCTTACTGGCGTAACCGCCTTCAGCACGTTTCCGGCGCGGTTCTCGTGCCGGCGCAGGCAACCCGCGTCAAACGCCTCGATGCCGCGCTTTGCGCATTGGAAAAACGGCAGAAAGCCTGAGGGTCGTCATTGTGTCCGCCAATCGGGTTCGGCAATTAGGAAAGCCGTCGTGTGCGCTTTCGCCGGACAGGGTTTATCTTTCGGTTTGATCGCCCAAAGCGACCTGGGCGCGCGCACGTTTTCTTTGACCGACACAGGATGTACATGCAGATAGCAGGACTTGCCGCGACCCGCCTCGCGACGCTGACCAACGCGATGCAGGGCTACGTGGAGCGGGGCGAAGTGGCGGGGGTGGTGTCGCTCGTATGGCGGCGCGGTGAAATCGGCTACTTCGAACCGGCGGGCCTACGCGACGAAGCGGCGCAATTGCCGATGGAGCGCGACACGCTGTTTCGCATCGCGTCAATGACGAAGCCGGTGACGAGCGCCGCGATCATGATGCTGATCGAGGAAGACCGCCTCGCGCTCGATGCGCCCATTTCGCGGTGGCTGCCCGAGCTTGCCGCGCCGCGCGTGCTGCGTGACCCGACCGGCCCGCTCGACCAGACCGATCCGGTACGCGCGCCGATTACGGTGCTCGACCTGCTCACGCATCGCGCGGGCTTCGCGTATCACTTCACGGCGACGGGTCCGCTTGGCGAAGCCTACGCAGCCGCGTTCAACGGCTTCGAGGCGAGCGGCGGCAACAGCGCGTGGCTCGCGCGCATCGCCGCGTTGCCGCTGATGTTCCAGCCCGGCTCGCGCTGGCACTACGGCGTGGCGACCGACGTGCTCGGCGTGCTGATAGAACGCGTGAGCGGCATGACTCTTGGGGAGTTTTTCCGCACGCGCATTTTCGCGCCTCTCGGCATGCGCGACACCGCGTTCTGGGTGCCCGACGCACAGCTTGCGCGCCTCGCCACCGCGTACAACATCGATCCCGGCACGCGGCGTCGTGTGGTCGAGGATCATGCGGCGGCGAGCCGCTGGGCCAATCCACGACGCTTTCAGAGCGGCGGCGGCGGGTTGGTCTCGACCGCCGAGGATTATCTGCGATTCGCGCAACTGCTGCTCGGGCGCGGCCGCGTCGGCGACACGCGGCTGCTGTCGCATCGCTCGGTCGACTTGATGCGCAGCAATTTCCTGAGCCGCGACCAGCGCCGCCTGCCTGCCTTCGGTCACGTGATCTGGGCGGGGCAAGGCTTCGGCCTCGGCCTGTCGATCGTCGATGATCCGGCGCAGCAATTGCCGCTCGGCTACCGCTCGCTGGGCTCGTTCGGTTGGCCCGGCGCGTACGGCACGAGCTGGTTCGCCGATCCGGTCGAGAACATGATCGGCCTGATGCTGATCCAGCGCCGCTCGATCGACCCCTTCCCGATGGCCATCGACTTCGAACGCCGCATCTACGATGCGATCGACGATTGAGTGCAGCCGCCGCGCATGCGCTCGGCCGCGCGATTCACTATCCTGTGATTTATTCGTCTGATAGTGTCCGCCAACCATTCATCGCGATTCATCGCAGTGCGTCCAACCGAGGGGGAACAACGGCATGGCCTCTTACAAACAGCTGACTGCGCAACTCGAAAAACTCCACAAGGAAGTCGCAGCCGCGCGCGAAAAAGAAGTTTCGCAAGCTATCGCCGATATCAAGCAGAAGATTGCCGAATACGACCTGACCGCCGAAGAACTCGGCTTGACGAGCGCCTCGCCGAAGCCGCGC
Source organism: Paraburkholderia sp. Clong3 (assembly GCF_050436485.1). Lineage (NCBI taxonomy): Bacteria > Pseudomonadati > Pseudomonadota > Betaproteobacteria > Burkholderiales > Burkholderiaceae > Paraburkholderia > Paraburkholderia sp. Clong3. The sequence continues at coordinate 72,374 of NZ_JBNDMH010000003.1, forward strand.
CGCAAGTCGTCGACGACGTCGGCCGCCAAGTACCGCAATCCGAAGACCGGCGAAACCTGGAGCGGCCGTGGGCGCTCGCCGGCCTGGCTCGTCGGCAAAAATCGCGAGCGGTTTCTGATCGAAGGTTGAGCTTCGTCGTGGGCGCCGACGCGTCCGTGTTCTCTGAAGTGATGTGTGGTTTGATCCGTTCCGCACCGTTGCAAAGGTCCCGAAAACGCTCACCTTTGCGTGACGCCCGAACGTACACGGCGATATTTACCGATGCATTCGAACCTCGCGGGATGCTTCGGTGAGCCAGGCTTTGTCGAGCGACGCACCTCCGCGGGTGCGAATCGCCATCGTGCCGCACCGCCCCGCGCCGCTCGCCGCAAACCCGCGACAGCCTTTGCTGGCGGGCGTTTCCAGGCGTCGAGCCGGAACCCGTTCATAGCGGTGCGAAGCTTTATCGCCGTTTTCCCGCGCATCGGGTTGGTGGCGCCCGCGACCTGGCAGGTGCGTGCACGCGCTTCGCGATCCTCACCTTTGACCGCAAATCGATATTCGCCGCCGCAAGTCCCGAAAACGCTCACCTTTGCCACCAGCATGCGCGGCGCGCCGACCCTCGCGCCGTCGCCCCGTCCGGCGCCGGGGCCCTTTCCCCCGGCCGTCGCGCCAGACGTGTATCATTCGCACCTTGCGCCGTTTTGCGCCAGCGATTCCCGCATTGTCGAACGCTGGGTCGTGACCCGTTCGCCACCGTTTTCGGACGCGGCGCGAGCGCCGGCCGATCCGGGCCCGCGCCCGATTCTCGCAGCTCGACGCCGCCGCGCCACGCGCGGCATACCGGCCGCCCACGGCCGCCGGGAACCGCCTGAACCCCTTTCCGTGACCGCCAGACCCGATGTCAGTCTCCGAACTCAAACGCCGCCGCACGTTCGCGGTCATTTCCCACCCGGACGCGGGTAAAACCACGCTCACCGAAAAACTGCTGCTGTTCTCGGGCGCGATCCAGATCGCCGGTACCGTGAAGGGCCGCAAGAGCAACCGCTACGCGACGTCCGACTGGATGGAAATCGAAAAGCAACGCGGCATTTCGGTCGCGAGCTCGGTGATGCAGTTCGAGTACGGCGATTGCGTGATCAACCTGCTCGACACGCCGGGCCACGAAGACTTCTCCGAGGACACCTATCGTGTGCTGACCGCGGTCGACGCCGCCGTGATGGTGATCGACGGCGCGAACGGCGTCGAAGCGCAGACGCTGAAGCTGCTGGAAGTCTGCCGCAGCCGCAAGACGCCGATCGTCACGTTCATCAACAAGCTCGACCGCGAAGTGCGCGAGCCGCTCGAACTGCTCGACGAGATCGAGCAGCACCTCGGCGTGGCGGCGGTGCCTTTCACATGGCCGATAGGCATGGGCAAGGATTTCCAGGGCGTCTACGATGTCCAGCGCGATCAGGTGCGCGTGTTCCGCGCCGGTCAGGACACGGCCGGCGGCGCGGTCGAAACGCTGCAGGCGCTGAGCAACGAGGAAGGCGAGCGTCGTTTCGGCCACGCGTGGGTGCGTGCGAAGGAAGAAATCGATCTGATCACCGGCGCGACGCCCGAGTTCGACCGTGAGCAGTTCCTCGCCGGCCAGCAGTCGCCGGTGCTGTTCGGTTCGGCGATCAACAACTTCGGCGTGAAGGAGATTCTCGACGCGCTGGTCGACCTCGCGCCGCCGCCGTCGATGCGCATGACCGTGCAGCGTCCGGTGCAGCCGGAAGAGTCGAAGTTCACCGGCGTCGTGTTCAAGGTGCAGGCGAACATGGACCTCGCGCACCGCGACCGTGTCGCGTTCATCCGCGTGTGCTCGGGACGTTTCGAGCGCGGCATGGCGGTGAAGGTCACGCGCTCGAACAAGACGTTCCGCGCAAACAACGTGGTCACGTTCCTGTCGCAGCGTCGCGAGACGGTGAGCGAGGCGTATCCGGGCGACATCATCGGTATTCCGAACCATGGCACGCTGAGTCTCGGCGATACGCTGACCGAAGGCGAGCAGCTGCAGTTCGTCGGCCTGCCGTTCTTCGCGCCGGAAATTTTTCAGACCGTCGAAGTGGTCGATCCGATGCGCGCGAAGCAGCTCGGCGAAGCGCTGAAGCAGCTCGGCGAGGAAGGCGCGATCCAGGTGTTCCGTCCCGAAGCCGGCGGTCTGATGATTCTCGGCGCGGTCGGGCAGCTGCAGTTCGAAGTGGTGTCGCACCGTCTGTCGACGGAATACAAGGTCGACGTGCGCATGGCGCCGGCGCGTTACCGGCTGTCGCGCTGGGTGACCTGCGACGATGCGGCCGAACTGCGCCGCTTCACCGACTCGTACTCGGCGCGGATCGCGCTCGATGCGTCCGATGCGCCGACCTATCTGGCCTCGCACGTATCGGAGATCGAAGTCGCGCAGAAGGCGTGGCCGAAGATCGTGTTCAACGAGTTGCGCGAGCACTCGGGGGCGCCGTTCAGAAAGGCGATGTAAAACCGCGAGTCCGCTGGTTTCGAAGCAAAAAAGCCGCGTCGTTCGACGCGGCTTTTTACTTTTCCGCCGCAACAACGTCCCGCGCCAGCGCGCGACTTCGCCTATGCTGACGGAACCACCCGCCTCGCCGCGAAGCCGGCTCCAATTCCTGTCCAACCGCATGGAGCGCCCGTGACCGTTCGCAACCTCGACGCCTTGTTTCGCCCGAAATCCGTCGCCGTGATCGGCGCGTCCGAGCGGCCGGGCAGCACCGGCGCGATGGTCTGGGCGCGTGTGCTGGAAGGCGGCTTCGACGGCCCGCTGTGGCCGGTCAATCCGAAGCACGCGACGCTCGGCGTCCACCCGGTGATTCCCGACGTCGGCGATCTGCCGCAGGCGCCCACCGTCGCGGTGATCTGCACGCCGCCCGCGACGTGGCCCTCGCTGATCCATAAGCTCGGTGGCATGGGCACGCGCGCCGTCATCATCGTCGGCGAGGTGCGCAGCGATGAAGACCGGCTCGAGCTGCGGCACGCGCTGTCGGCGGCGCGGCCGCATCTGTTGCGCATCGTCGGACCCGGCAGTCTCGGCGTGGTGTCGCCGGCGCTCGGCGCGCATCTGGGCGCGCCGTCGTGCACGGTCAAGGCGGGCGGTGTCGCGTGGGTGTCGCAGTCGAATGCGTTGACCAACGCAGTGCTCGGCTGGGCACGAGCGCGCGGGCTCGGTTTTTCGCACGCGGTGGCGCTCGGAGCGGAGGCCGACGTCGATGCCGGCGACGTGCTCGATTACCTCGCGAGCGACCCCGGCACCCGCGCGATCCTGCTCGAACTCGACAGCGTGCGGGCGGCGCGCAAGTTCATGTCGGCCGCGCGCGCGGCGGCGCGCAACAAGCCGGTGCTCGCGCTGCGCTCCGGTCGCGACGATCCCGCCGACGGTCTCTACACAGCGGCGTTCCGGCGCGCGGGCCTCGTGCGCGTCGACGCGCTCGACGATCTGCTCGACGAAATCGAAACGCTCGGCGTCGGCCGCGTGGCGGCGGGCGCCACCGCCACGCTGATCACTAGCGACCGCGGTCTCGCGACGCTCGCGCGCGACGCGTTCACCGCCGCCGGCGGCCTGCTCGCGCCGTGGCCGGCCGCGGCGTCGGACGCGCTGGGCGAGGCGCTGCCGCTCGCGGTCGGCGGCAATCCGCTGCTGCTCGGCGACGGCGCGCGTCCTGAGCACTTCGGCACCGCGCTGAAGCTTCTCGGCGAGTATCGCGAGACCGGCACCGCCGTCGTGGTGCACGCATCGACGCATGGCGCGCCCGTCGACGACGTCGCGCAGGCGCTGATCGAGCATCAGCGCTTTGCGTATCGCGGGCTGCTCGCGTGCTTTTTCGGCGGTGTCGATGCGACGAGGCGCGACGCGCTGCATGCGCAGGGCATCCCGGTGCACACGACGCCGCAGCGGCTCGCGCGCGCCTTCGCCCGTCTGGTCGATTACCGGCTGGGCCGCGAACTGCTGATGCAAACGCCGGAAGGCCTGCCTGCGCAGATTCCCGAGTCGATCGACGCCGCCCAGGCGCAGGCTCGCGAAGCGTTGGCGGCGGGCGCGAGCGAGCTGGCCGGGGCAGCGGCGGCGCGGTTTCTGTCGCGGTTCGGATTGCGGGTGGAGGGCGCGCAAGGCGGGGGCGCCCACGCGTCGGGCGCCGATGCGCCGGGCGCCGATGCCGACGGCGCCGCAAAACCCATCGTCGACGTCGCCGTCGAACTGCACGACGACGACAACTTCGGCCCCGTGTTCCGCTTCGCCGCACCGCCGATCGACGGCGTTTCCAGTGGGTTGCACGTGTACGGCCTGCCGCCGCTCAATCCGATGCTCGCGCGCGATATCGTCACGCGTTCGCACTACGCGAGGCTGGTCGCGCCGGAGCCGACGCTCGCGGCGTTGACGGCGGTGTCGCAAGCGGTTTGCGACGTGCGCGAGATCGTCGGCCTGTCGTTGAAGCTCAGGGTCTACCGGGACCGCGTGACGGTGGTCGATCCCGTGTTGCGGCTCGGCGCGCAGCGCAGCCGTCTCGCGATCGTGCCGTATCCGCGCCGCTTCGAGGAAACGATCGACTGGCAGGGGATGCGTGTAACGGTGCGGCCGATTCGCCCCGAAGACGAAAACGCGCATCGCGAGTTCGTGCAGGCGATGACGCCGGAAGATTTGCGGCTGCGTTTTTTCGCTTCAGTCGGCGCGTTCGACCACTCGCAACTCGCGCGCATGACGCAGATCGACTACGACCGGGAAATGGCGCTGATCGCGACGGTCGACAACGAAGACGGCGTCGCGCAGACGCTCGGCGTGGTGCGTGCGGTGGCCGATCCCGACAACGAGACGGCCGAATTCGCGGTGACCGTGCGCTCGGATCAGAAAGGGCGGCGCCTCGGCCAGTTGCTGATGCAGCGGATCATCGCGTACGCGCGGGCGCGCGGCACGCACTGGCTGATCGGTGAAGCGTTGCGCGAGAACACCGCGATGATCGCGCTCGCGAAGGCCAGCGGCTTCACGATCACGCGGACCGATGACCCCGGTGTGGTCGGCTTCCGGATGGCGCTCGACGAAACGGCGGGGGCGGACCCGAAGTCCGCCGCGCAGAACCAGCCGGCGCGTTGAGCGGCTGACGTCGCGAGCCGCTCAACGCATGGCTTCACCGCCTCACGCCGCCAGCTTCTGAGCCGCCTCATCGACCTGCGCGCGCGTGACCGACAGCTCGTCGAGCCATGCCTGCGCATACACGGCGCCGGTTTCGCGTTCGAGCCGCGCGATCGTCGCGGCGCAGCGGTTCGCGTCCTTCAGCGTCGAAATGAACGCTTTCACCGACTCACCGCCCTTGAACGCGTCGAACAGCGGCACGCGAATTTCGTCGGGCAGCGCACGGGTGGTCCATTGGTACGGCTTGCCGTTGAACGTCAGCGACGGCGGCAGCACGCGCTCCTTGCGCGCGGCCGGAATCAGGCCGTAGGTGCGCGCCGCTTCGCCGATCTGCTCGGGCGAAAACAGCTCGTCGGGCGTGATGTGGAACTGCTGGATGAAGGTCTCGATGCTTTGCATCGCGGCGGCGCGGTCGTCGCGGCGCTTCTGCGCGTGGGCGACGATGTCGCGCAGTTCGTCGGCTTCTTCGGCGGTGATCGTGAAGCTCGACTGCTTCTGCTGGAGTTCGGAAAAACGCTGGAATTCGGAATCGGTCAGAAGTTTGGCCATTGCTCAATCGATGCGCGCGCATGAGCCCGTCATGCGGCGTTATTTTGGAAGGGCCGCCATTCTAAACCATGTGCGCGTGCGCGCCGCCGCGCAACTTACCGCGCAACTTACCGATCACGCCGCCTGCTCGCGGAACATCGACAGCGCCTGCACCGTGTCGCGCAGCAGCGTGGTGGCCGCTTCGAGCGTCGGCGCGACGTATTCGTCGATCCGCCGCAGATACGGGCAGGTCAGCACCGCGATCGCCTGTCCCGACGGCGCGAGTATCGGGAACGTCACGTCGGTGACGCCGAAGGTCTGCTGGCTGTCCTTCTGCCAGAAGCCCGCCGCGCGGATGCGCTCGCAGGCCTCCTCCAGCGCGTCGCGATCGAGCGTCACTTCGCCCTTCACCTTCGTGTGCTCCGCCAGCATCTGCTGGCGCTGCTCGACGCTCTGGAACGCGAGCATCACGCGCCCCGAACCGGTGTCGATCAGGCCGACCCGCGAACCGAGCCGCACTGACATGCCCCATGTGCCCGGTCCGTCGACTTGCGCGATCACCAGCAGGTTGCCGCGGTCGTAGACGACGAGGTGGCAAGACTGCTCGGCCGCGTCGGCGAAACGCTGCATCAGCGGCAGCGCTTCCGCGATCAGCCGGTTCATTGGCGGATGACGGTGCGCGAGCGCGAACAGCTTCAGGCTCAGCGAGTAGCGGTCGCCAGCCGCCGAGCGCACCACGTATTGGCGCGCGACGAGGCGTTCGAGCATCCGGTACATCTCGCTCGCGTTGCGGCCCAGCTGCCGCGTAATTTCGGCGCGCGTGAGTCCTTCCTTCTGCGCGGACAGTAGCTCGAGAATGTCGAGGCCTTTATCCAGCGCGGGGGCGCGATAGCGGTCGTCGTCCTTGTCTTCGGCGTCCATCGTGAGGGTCCGAGAATTCCGTGTGGAGTTTTTATTATCTGGTGTGCGCGGGCGAGTGCGTAGCATTTCGCGAACTGGAGGGCCTATGTCCAGGGAAAACCCAGGCATCCGCGCCGCGTAGTTTTCTTGACTTGGAAAAATTCGAATATGAATAATACGTTCATTGGTGAATGAACGCACTTCCCAAGCGGTGCGCGGAGTGTGACCGCCGCACCCTCGCCGCCGCATGGTAAAAAGACCACAAATCTGGAGACACGCTCATGTCGGCATCGATCGGATCGAAAATCGGGCAGCGGCGCCGTATCGGCCGCGGCTCGTTGCAGGTGAGCGGACTGGGGCTCGGCACGGCGCCGCTCGGCGGCCTGTACCGCGACCTGTCCGACGAGGAGGCCCAAGCGACGATCGCCGCCGCCTGGGACGCGGGTGTGCGCTACTTCGACACCGCGCCGCACTACGGCAACACCAAGGCCGAGCATCGGCTCGGCGCCGCGCTGCGCCACTATCCGCGCGGCGAGTATGTGCTGTCGACCAAGGTCGGCCGCCGCTTCGTGCCGCGCACGTCGCCATTCGACGACCGCGAAGGCTGGCAGAATCCGCTGCCGTTCGAAGCGATCTACGACTACACGCACGACGGCATTCTGCGTTCGTTCGAGGACAGCCAGCAGCGCCTCGGCATCATCGATATCGACGTCCTGCTCGTGCATGACATCGGTCGCGTCACGCACGGCGACCAGCATCCGCACTACTGGCGGCAACTGACCGAAGGGGGCGGCTTCCGTGCGCTCGAGCGCCTGCGCTCGACGGGCGCAATCAAGGCGCTCGGCCTCGGCGTCAACGAGGGCGCGGTGATCCTCGATGCGATGGCCGAGTGCGATATCGATTGCGCGTTGCTCGCGGGCCGCTATACGCTGCTCGAGCAGACCACCCTCGACGACCTGCTGCCCGCCTGCGAGGCGCGCGGCGTCAGCATCCTGCTCGGCGGCGCGTTCAATTCGGGCATTCTGGCGCGGGGCGTCGAAGGCGATCTGAAGTTCAATTACGGCGCCGCGCCGCCCGGGGTGATCGAGCGCGTCGCGCGTCTGGAGGCGGTATGTCGGGCGCATGACGTGCCGCTCGCCGCCGCCGCGTTGCAGTTTCCGTATGCGCACCCGGCGGTCGCCACCGTGCTGACCGGCGCGCGTAGCGCCGACGAATTGCGCGAGAACGTCGCGTCGTTCGAGCTGCCGATTTCCGCGGCCTTGTGGTCCGCATTGCGCGACGCGGGCCTGCTCGACCCCCGTGCGCCCGCGCCCGAGGACTGACCCGACCATGCCGATCGACGCTCACCAGCACTACTGGGACCCCGCGCGGGGTGACTACGAGTGGCTGACGCCGGAGCTGAAAATCCTCTACCGGCCGTTCGGGCCTGATGATCTGAAGCCGTTGCGCGAACAGGCCGGCATCGAGCGGACCGTGGTCGTGCAGGCCGCGCCGACGCTCGACGAAACCCGCTACCTGCTCGACATCGCGCGTCACGAGCCGTCGATCGCGGGCGTGGTCGGCTGGGTGCCGCTGTTGTTGCCGAACGCGCCCGATCTGATCGAGTTGCTCGCGCGCGAGCCGAAGTTCAAGGGCGTGCGGCCGATGCTTCAGGATCTGCCCGACGACGGCTGGATCGCGAACCCCGATCTTGCGCCGGCGATCGAAGCGCTGATCGCACACGATCTCGCGTTCGATGCGCTGATCTACGCGCGTCACGTGCAATACGTCGAGGTCTTTGTGCAGCGTTTTCCGGCGCTGCGCATGGTGGTCGATCATGGCGCGAAGCCGCCGATCCGCTACGGCCAGGCGGGCTACCCGGTATGGCGCGACGCGATCACGCGGCTCGCCGCGCTGCCGCAGGTGCATTGCAAGCTGTCGGGTCTCGCGACCGAGGCCTCGCCCGGCTGGACCGAGGACACGCTGCGGCCCTACGTCGAGCATCTGCTGAACACCTTCGGTCCCACGCGGCTGATGTGGGGCAGCGACTGGCCGGTGCTCGAACTGAACGGCGACTATTTGCTCTGGCATTCGGTGGCGACCACGCTCGTCGCGTCGTTGAGCGACGCCGAGCGCGACGCCGTGTTCGGCGAGAACGCTGCCGCGTTTTATCGGCTTTGATTTCGTTGGCAGCCCATTCAACTGGAGTCGTAGATGACACAAAGACTGGCCGGCAAAACGGCCCTGATCACCGCGGCGGGACAAGGTATCGGTCTCGCCACCGCCGAACTGTTCGCGCGCGAAGGCGCGCGCGTGATCGCCACCGATATCCGCATCGACGGACTCGCCGGCAAGCCGGTCGAGGCGCGCAAGCTCGACGTGCTCGATGGCGCGGCGATCAAGGCGCTCGCCGCGGAAGTCGGCACGATCGACGTGCTGTTCAACTGCGCGGGCTTCGTACACTCGGGCAATATCCTCGAATGCAGCGAGGAGGACTGGGATTTCGCGTTCGACCTCAACGCGAAGGCCATGTACCGTATGATTCGCGCGTTCTTGCCGGCCATGCTGGAGAAGGGCGGCGGCTCGATCATCAACATGTCGTCGGCGGCGTCGAGCGTGAAGGGCGTGCCGAATCGCTTCGCGTACGGCGCGTCGAAGGCCGCGGTGGTCGGGCTGACGAAGTCCGTCGCTGCGGATTTCGTCACGCGTGGTGTACGCTGTAACGCGATTTGCCCGGGCACGGTGTCCTCGCCGTCGCTCGAACAGCGAATCGCCGCGCAGGCTCAGGCGCAGGGCGCGTCGCTCGATGCGGTGCAGGCCGCCTTCGTCGCGCGTCAGCCGATGGGCCGCATCGGCAAGCCGGAGGAGATCGCCGCGCTCGCGCTGTATCTCGCGTCCGACGAGTCGTCGTTCACGACGGGCCAACTCCATGTAATCGACGGCGGATGGTCGAACTGATTCTGATTGACTGACGAACCGGACACTACTGAACGTAAAGGGAAGTGCAACGATGAAACTGCTTCGTTATGGGCCGAAAGGCCAGGAAAAGCCGGGCCTGCTCGACGCGCAAGGCAAGATTCGCGATTTGTCGAAGGTGGTGGGCGATATCGACGGCGCTGGGCTCGGCGATGAAAGTCTCGCGAAACTGCGCGCGCTCGATCCGGCAACGCTCCCGGTCGTCGAAGGTAATCCGCGCGTTGGACCGTGCGTCGGCAAGATCGGCAAGTTCGTCTGCATCGGCCTGAACTATGCGGATCATGCGGCGGAATCGAATCTGCCGGTACCGGCGGAACCGGTCATCTTCAACAAGTGGACGAGCGCGATCAGCGGCCCGAACGACGACATCGAAATCCCGCGCGGTTCGAAGAAGACCGACTGGGAAGTGGAACTCGGCGTCGTGATCGGCAAGGCAGCGAAGTATGTCGACGAAGCGAACGCGCTCGAGCATGTGGCCGGCTATTGCGTCATCAACGACGTGTCGGAGCGCGAATGGCAGATCGAGCGCGGCGGCACGTGGGACAAGGGCAAGGGCTTCGACACGTTCGGCCCGATCGGCCCCTGGGTCGTCACGCGCGACGAAGTCGCCGATCCCCAGAACCTGAGCCTGTGGCTCGAAGTGGACGGCCATCGCTACCAGAACGGCAGCACGAAGACGATGATCTTCAGTGTCGCGAAGCTGGTGTCGTATGTGTCGCAGTGCATGAGCCTGCAGCCGGGCGACGTTATCTCGACCGGCACGCCGCCGGGCGTCGGCATGGGCGTGAAGCCGAACCCGGTGTTTCTGAAGCCGGGGCAGACGGTGCGTCTGGGTATCGAAGGGCTGGGCGAGCAGACGCAGAAGACTTACGCGGCGGAGTAACGCGCTTTCTCTTTCCGTCATATCGCTGTGAAATGAAAGGCCGTTCCTGTTTCGCGCAGGAGCGGCTTTTTTCATGGCGTCCCGGCTTTAAGCCCCCGCCTCCTGCTCCCCGTCCTCTCCAATCCGATTCACAGTGCCCTGCGCAACCGCCACCAGCTTCTCGCGGTTCCCCTCCATCACGAACACGCTGCACTGGCAGGTCGCTTGATGCCTGCCCGCATAGACCACACTGGCGCGCGCGATCAGCGTGCCCTTCACTGCCGGGCGCAGATAATTGATCTTGTACTCACCGGTCACGACTCTCGGACCCAGCGACAGCGCGCCAGCGAACGTCAACGCATTGTCGGCGAGATAGCTGATGACGCCGCCATGTACGAAGCCATGCTGCTGCCGCAGTTCGTCTCGAATCGGCAGACATAGGGTGAGCTCGTCGCTGCCGGCGTGCATCAGCTCCGCGCCTAGCAGCATGCTGAACGGCTGGGCGTGCAGTGCGCCGCGCGCCCGGTCGAGTAGGTCGGTCATCGTGGTTCCTTCGTGCAGGGTCTGGGTAGTGCATCGGTGCAACAAAACATCCGCGCGGCGCGTGCCATGCGGCCCCTACCCACTCTAGGAAGTGCCGCTGCACTGCGCAAGGTGATTCCGCGCGACCAGCGGCGCATTGTTGCGCAAAACAACCGCAATCGCGACGATCGACGATGAAACCTGCACGTAGAGCGCTTTTTGCGGGAATTGGCCTCAAGCCGCCAATCGGCCTGCCGTTAACCCTGGTGTACCTCCGTTATCCTTTGTTCCCAGGTGTCCACGATGTTCAGCAAGATCAAGGTCGCATCCGGCCTGCTATGTGTTCTGGCCGCGTTCTGCGTCTTCCAGCTCGTCACGGTAGGGTTGGGCTTCTGGTCACTGACGCGCACGCACGACGACGTCGGCGATCTGTCGAACATCGCGCTGAAGCAGGTCGACGCGGTCAACCAGACGACGCAGCGCCTGATGGACGCGCGCATCAACCTGTCGCGTGCCGGCACGCGCATGGTGCGCGGGGGCACCGAGCCCACGGACATCGTGCAGCACGCTCGCGAACAGCTCGCCGCCGCCGATCAGTCTTTCGCGGCCTTCATGAGCGCGCAGAAGACCAGCGACGAAAACAGCGCGCGCGCCGCCGCGCTCGCCGAACGCTACAAGACGCTGCATGGCGCGCTCGCGGAGCTCGCGCAGTATCTCGACTCGAACAACATCCAGGCCTTCCTCGATCAGCCGACGCAGTCGTTTCAGGACGCTTATCTGGCGGAAGTGCACAACTTCGGGCAATTCGGCGACGCCGCGAGCCGCGCGTCGCTCGATTCGATCGATGCGCGCGTGGCGGCGTTTCGCATCGTCAGCGTGGTGATTTTGCTCGTACTCGTCGCCGGCACGCTCGCCGTCTATACGGCGCTGCGCCGCGGCGTCGTGGCACCGCTCGAGGAAGCGGGCCGCCACTTCGAGCGCATCGCCCAAGGCCGTCTCGATCAACCGATCGCCGCACGCGGCAGCAACGAAATCGGCCGTCTGTTCTCGGGCCTCGCGACGATGCAGGCAAGCGTCGCACGCACCGTCAAGAGCGTGCGCGAATCGGCCGACTCGATCCATCTTGGCGCCAACGAAATCGCGACCGGCAACGCCGATCTGTCGGCGCGCACCGAAAACCAGGCGGCATCGCTCGAGGAAACGGCATCGAGCATGGAGGAACTCACAGCGACCGTGCGCCAGAACGCCGATCATGCGCGCGAAGCCAATGCGCTCGCCGAGACCGCGCTTGGCGCGACGTCGCGCGGCAGCGAAGTCGTCAATCAGGTGGTCGACAAGATGCGCGGCATCGCGCAGAGCTCGGACAAGATCGCCGAGATCATCTCGGTGATCGACGGCATCGCGTTCCAAACCAACGTCCTTGCGCTGAATGCCGCCGTCGAGGCGGCGCGCGCGGGCGAGCAGGGCCGCGGCTTCGCGGTCGTGGCCGGCGAAGTGCGCGGCCTCGCGCAACGCAGCGCGCAGTCGGCGAAGGAAATCAAGACGCTGATCAGCGAATCGGTCGCGGAGATTCAGGGCGGCTCGACGCTCGTCGAGCGCGCCGGCGAAGCGATGAGTCATGTGTCGGCGTCGATCTCGCGCGTCACGCAGATGATGGCCGAAATCAGCGCGTCGTCACTCGAGCAGAGCACCGGCATCGAGCAGGTGAATCAGGCGGTCGTGCAGATGGACGAGATGACGCAGCAGAACGCGGCGCTCGTCGAGCAGGCCGCGGCGGCGGCGGCTTCGCTGCATCAGCAAACCGAGCAACTGAAGCAGGCCGTTTCCGTGTTCGAAATTTCTGAAAGTGTGTTGCGTACGCAACAGCGCGGAGCAATGTCCGTCGCAAACGCAGAATTCGCATTAACCGGAATGCACGCGCTTTAAAGCGGCGAACGCTTGAAAACGACGCAGAAATAGAAAATGGCCCGCGTAAAGCGAGCCATTTTGCATTAGACGCAAGCGCCTGTAGAGGCGCCTATCGTGACGTCCAAGTCTGTCTCAAAGTACCCGAAGGAACTTAGACCGGCTGGATGTTTGCAGCCTGCTTGCCCTTCGGGCCTTGCTTGACTTCGAACGACACTTTCTGGTTTTCCTGCAAGGACTTGAAGCCCGAAGACTGGATTTCCGAGAAGTGTGCAAACAGGTCTTCGCCGCCGTCGTCCGGGGTGATGAAGCCAAAGCCCTTTGCATCGTTAAACCACTTAACAGTACCTGTTGCCATTTTTGATCCAAATAAATGTTGTGTATTGCATCGCGACCGCAATCGCTCCAATGCGAGAGCGAGCGCGAGGGAAGAGTTGTATCACGTCTTTATGACAGACGCCAATCAACCTGCATCCGGGTATTCCCCGGTTTTGATGTTTTTTCGCGCTTTGAGAACGTCTGAGGAGAACTTTTTTGCGCCAGGGTTTACCAGCGACATAAAATTTCTCCCGCGAGCCGGCGGCGGACATTCGTTCGTGCATGCCGCACTTTATTGAGACGATCAAGCATCGAACTTCATCTATCACTGGCCAAATTCGGCTAAGTTCGCGCTCGAAATTCGGCGTCCACAGGCAGCGTCGCGTAAGCGGTGGCCAGATGATAAGGCGTCGTTGACGGCATGTCCGTACGTGCAATTTCGCCGCTCGATGTCTTGCATTCGAACCAGCCGTGTTCATGCAAAAAGCATCGCTGAAAACGTGCGATCTGTTGCGGCAGCGCCGCGCGCACGGCCGGATCGTCGTGACTGGCGAGCGCGCGCAGATATTCCGTCTGCGCCCAGATCCGCTGGGTCGCGTCGCTGACCTTGCCAGCCTCGTCGAGCGATGCGCACACGCCGCCGTTGTCCGGGTCCACGCCATGCTGCTGCGCGAAGGTGAAGGCGCGCGCCAGCGCGTCGGTTAGCCCCGTGCCGTCGAGCAGCGCGCCCGCCTGCCTGACCAGCCAGTACCACTCGAACTGATGTCCCGGCTCCAGACGGTTGCCGCTCGCGCCGATCGGCAATTCGGCGATACAGCCGCTCGGCGCATGCACGAAGTGTCGCGCGACCGCGCCAGTGAGGCGGCGCAACGCGGCGCCGAAGACGTTGTCGCGCGTCGCCTCGCAGGCGGCGAGCCACGCTTCGGTCAGGTGCATCAGCGGATTCTGCAACGGCGTGGCGGTGACCTTCGAAAAGTCGACATTGAGCGCGGCGTTGAACAGGTCGCCGTCGGCCGCGAAGTTCGACTGGATCAGCGCGGTCGTGCTGTGCACGAGCTTCAGCGCGTCGAGGTTGTCGGAGCGCCGCGCGTATTCCGCGCACGCGAACACGACGAACGCGTGCGTGTAGAGGTCCTTGGTCGTATCGAGCGGCAGGCCGAGCGCGTCGACGCTGTAGAACCATCCGCCGTGGTCGGCGTCGCGAAAGGTGCGGGTCAGCGAATCGAACAGCACGCGCGCGTGTTCCATGTCGCCCGCTTGTGCAAATGTGAATAGCTGCCGCGCGCATGCCATCGCCCGATAGCGTTGCGCGGGCAGCGGCTCGCCTCCGGTGACGTCGAGCGCTTCGTAGGGCAGCTGCAACGCGTGATTGAAGCCGGGCCCGCGCCACATCGGCAGCACCACGTTCGCGAAGTGCTCGCGCAGCGCGGTCGCGGCGGTGGTCGTCGAAGCAGGGGGAGGGAGCGTGCTTGGCATCGTCGGTTGGTTCGGGCGCGCAACGCGCGCAGTGTGTCGAGGCAGTGTTCAGGGCGGCGTTTCAGGATTCCGCTCGCCGAGACTGCTGCGGTGTGCGGCCTAGCATAAAGCAAACGCCTCGCGCTGACAGCTTGGGTCAAGCATCCGAAATGCTCGACGCTGCGCTCGCCTTCGGCAATTGCACGGCGTGCGGGAATTCCAGGGCGACGACGCGAGGTCGTGAAAGGCGCGAGGCGCGCGAAAGGGCGCAAATCGACGGGGAATGGCTTCGGCACGGGCGGAGCGCCATGCGACAATGCTGGCTCTAAATATTCCAATGGCAATGACAAGCGGCATCCGGCGCCCCGTTCCTGGCGACGACCGCTTTTTCCTCTATGGCAGATTCCGCAGCATCCCCGCAGTCCATGCCCCCGCGCGTCGCTTCGAAGAAGCAGCGCCAGGGCGCCGTCTCCACCGAAACCGAAAACAAGCTGGCGCGCGCGGCGCGCTCGGCGCAACGCCTCGCGCAACTGAGCGGCGTCGCGCGCGACGACAGCACGCTCGACCTGTTCCCCGACGATCCGACCCGCGCGACGCTCGAGGCGATGAACATCGACGTCCGCCAAGGCACGCTGCACGGCTTCGAACTGCCGGACGTGGTGCTGCAGGCGGTCGGCGTATTCGATGAACACGGGTCGCTCGACAAAACTGCGCGCCGCGCACCGCGTGCGGCGAAGCTGGATGCGCCGATGCCGGTGAACGGGCAGTTGAGCGGGTTTGACGCCGAGCCGGTGAGGGCGGTTGCGGATGCGTCTGCAAACAAGCCCGCTAACGAGCCCGCGAACGGCGCCCCCGACGGCTCAGCGCCGAACGCCGCAGCAAACACCGACGACAAGCCCGCGGCAACGTCGCGTGAGCCATCCGCGCCGCTCAACTCGGCGATGGCCGCCGCGACCGTCGCGCGCAGCGTGACCGCGTTGCGCCAGGCGGCCGAAGCGGAGTCGGCTGCGACGGCGGGCGCGGGCAAGCCGCAGCAGCGTTTCGCCGCGACGTTCGCGAAAGCCGCGACGGCATCGCGCGATGCCGCAGCGGCTACCGCCCCGGCTTCGCTTGCAACGTCCGCTGCGACCGACGGCAGTAGCATGAGCCAGTGCGCCGACGAGCCCGCGACGCGTACGCAATCCGCCTCGCCAGAGGCCGTGACCACGAAACAGGACGACAAGCTCTCCGCCACCGCGCTGTTGACGACACCCCGGTCCTCGTCCGCAGACAACCACGCCGGATTCGCCACTTCCTCGCGTGACGCGCGCCGCACCGACGCGGCCGCCGCCGCGCTACGCTCGGAGCCGGAACTCGACCGCGCGCGTGCCACCGCGTTCGCCGATACGGTCGATGCGCTTTATGGCGTGATCGCCGATCAACGCCGCGCCGCGACCGATCATTCGCGGCGCGTGAAATGGATGCTGTCGATCGTGGTCGGTGCGCTGCTGGTGACAGTGGCGATCGGCATCGCGCAGACGCTGCTGCTAATGCGCCTCACGCGCGAGACGACGGCGCAGCAACACCGCATCGAACAGATGATGCAGAACCAGCAAGCGGCGATGGTGAGCCTGCTCGACGCGCATGCGGCGACAGCGAACGCCGCGTCGGCGCCCGCCGCCACGACCCCCACCGCAGCGCCCCCCGCCGCGCCCCTACAGCCCGGCGCGACGCCGACGCGCGCGAGGCACGCTCGCGCTTCGCACCGGCGGCCGCCGAGTCACTAAATCGGGGACGTTGTAGCGATGCAACGCCTCCCGGCTCAATGACATCGCGGCAACCCGCAGCAGCGAAAATTTGCTGCATTGCACTAGCTTTTCCCTAGGGAAAACCCCTATAATCACGACTAAGGGAAAACCCTAGCAATGCAGTCACTAACCGGGAGTCGCCATGAGCTACATCTTTGCACTGTTCCAAAAGGTCAGCGACTTCTTTGCGTCGCCCCATCTGCCGCTGGATTCGGACTACTCGTACGCAGCGCGTGCCCGTGAAGCAGAGCGTCTGCGCCGCGCGCAGGCCACGCTGTTCGGCATCAAGCTGACGGACTAAAAACCAGCCGCACCTCCCGAGCGCGCGACAACGCGCCGGGGCGCGCACCTCGAGTGCGCTTCTCATTGAGCCACTATTCGCGAAATGCGGATCGTGGCTTTTTGTTTTTCGGGGCTCTCTTGTCGCGATGCACCATTGCGCGACGAGACAGACGTATCAGCGCCAGGCCTCCGGTGTCTGTCCGACTCCTTGCGAATTATTTCGGGGCCGAAATGAATGTAACCAGCTTTCACGCTGATTCAGCGAGTCGAATGAAAGCATTGCCCGTAAACCTTTGTTGAATGAAGCGCGAAAGCGACACCGCGCTTCCATCAACAGGCCCCATCTATGAAATGCTCGCTTACAAGTGCTAACGTCTTCACGCGATCCGGGCCGCTAAAGTGAGTCTCAAGCGTACGGCGTCTGGTTCGGCTCACAAGCGAAGCGAACGAAGCGAATCGCACGATCCGAGCAAACACGGACGCTGGCCTGGAATAAAACTTTGACGGGAGGTCATGATGAAAAACTTTGGCAAGGCATCGCGCTCGCTGATCGCAACGCTGCTCGCGGGCGGCGCACTCGTCGCGGCTGGTAGCGCATTCGCGCAAGACCGCGTGATCGTCGAACACGGTCCGGCACCTGTCGTGTACGGCCAACCGCATATGATGCCGGTGGGCGTGTCGATCAACATCGGCTGGCACGGCGATCGTTACTGGGACGGCCACCGCTACTGGGAGCACGACGAGTGGATGCGCCATCATCCGCACGACTACGATCCGCACCACCGCGGCGACGATCACCGCACCCCGCCCTCGCGCTACTAAAGCGCGCCTGATGGCGTCGCAACAGGCGGCGTGAGTCCACGAAGCCGGTCTTCCCTCGAGGGGAAGGCCGGCTTCGTCGCATTTGGGCGTGCGAGTCAGACCGTGGTATTGCGCGTGCTGCGCTATGCTTCGGGGCTTTCATCGACGGCAGCGGGAGCGCGTGTGGACAAGACGACACAGGATGTAGCGATAGGGGTGGTGGGCACGGGACTGATGGGCGTCGGCATTGCGACGCAGGCCGCGTTGCATGGATACCGGACGATCGTTCACGACGTCGATCCGGCGCGACTCGCGAGCGTCGCGCCGAAAGCGCAAGCCGTGCTCGACGAACTGATCGACGCGGGCCGTATCGACGATGCTGCCAAACAGGCGGCGCTCGCGCGCATCGAAACCAATGCGCAACTCGATGCGATCGGGCAAGCGCGCTTCGTGATCGAGGCGATTCCCGAAGTGCTCGAACTCAAACACCGCCTCTACGCGACCCTGACCAGCCTGCTCGCCGATGATGGGATCCTCGCGAGCAACACCAGCGGCTTCCCGCCCGACCAGCTTGCCACCCCGCTGCGCGCGAAAGAACGCTTCGTGATCGCGCATTTCTGGAACCCGCCGCACATGATTCCGCTCGTCGAGGTCGTGCCGGGCACCGAGACCGCGCCCGAAGTCGTGCGGCAAACCGCCGGACTGATGAGCGCGATCGGCATGGAGCCGGTCGTGCTCGCGAAGGCGATTCCGGGCTTCGTCGGTAATCGGCTGCAGTTCGCGGTGCTGCGCGAGGCGTTGCACATCGTGCGTTCGGGGGCAGCGACGCCCGAGGTCGTCGATCGTGTGATGAAAGCTTCGCTGGGACGTCGCTGGGGCATCGTCGGACCATTCGAGGGCGCGGACATGGGCGGACTCGACACGTTCGTCGACATCGCGTCGCATCTGATGCCGCAACTCGCGAAAGACGAGGACGTGATCGATCTGCTGCGCGCGCAGGTCGACGCGGGGCGTGTCGGCGTGCGCAGCGGCGCGGGGTTTCATGACTGGGATGAAGCGCGCATCGCGCGGGTAAAGGAAGGGCGCAAGCGCGTGATCGGGCGCGGCTAGTGCGGTATAAATAGCCGTTCCGTGCCTGGTACTCCGCCGCTTTTCGCGCTAACTGCCCCACGCGTCGCAAGCGAACCTAAATCAACTCCAAGCCAACCTCAAGCCACTTCATGCCTCACTACTTCTACGACCCCGCCGCCGGTCACGGCCTGCCGCACGATCCTTTCAAGGCGATCGTCGCGCCGCGGCTGATCGGCTGGATTTCGTCGCGCGATGCCGAAGGCACGCTCAATCTTGCGCCATACAGCTTTTTCGGCGCGTTCGCGACCTTTCCGCCGATCATTGGTTTTAGCAGCGAGGGCCGCAAGGACAGCCTCGCCAACATCGAGGCGACCGGCGAATTCGTGTGGAATCTCGCCACCCGGCCGCTCGCGGAGCAGATGAACCGCTCGTCGGCCCCGGTAGCGCCGCATGTCGACGAGTTCGCATTGGCCGGGCTCACGCCCGCGCCGGGCCGCAACGTGGCGGTGCCGCACGTAGCCGAATCGCCGGCGGCGCTCGAATGCAAACTGCTGCAGATCGTGCGTCTGCATGATGTCGACGGCAAGCCGATGGACAACTATCTGTCGCTCGGCCAGGTGGTCGGCGTGCATATCGACGACGCGTATCTGAAGGACGGCCTGTTCGACACGCACGCCGCGCAGCCGATCATGCGCGCGGGTTATCGCGCGGACTATGCGCAGATCGGCGAGATGTTCCAGATGATCCGGCCAACGGCCTGAACTCGTCCTCAGCAGCTTCCGCTGATTAGCGGATCGCTCAGGGTGTCACCGGCGGCGGCTTGCGTGGGGACTGCGCGGACGTTTCTGCCGCGGAGTCACTGTTGCCGCTCCCGCTCCCGCTCCCGCTCCCGCCCACGGGCGCATCCACTTCGACCTCGACGACCGCAGCCGCGACCGGCGCGGCCGCCGTGACTTCCGCCGCAATCGCCGCGGGCACCGGCTGGATCGGGCGCGCACGCGAGCTGACGAGCACCGCGCGCGGTTCATTGTCGTAAATCACGGCCCGCACGCGCGGATAAATGTCCCGCTCCCAGCGACGTCCGCTGAACACGCCGTAGTGGCCGACGCCCGTTTGCACGTGATGCGTCTTCAGATACGGCCGCAGACGATCGCACATGTCCTGCGCGGCGAGCGTCTGACCGACTGCGCAGATATCGTCCTTTTCACCTTCCACGGTCAGCAATGCGGTGCGGCGAATCTTCGACGGCTCCACCAGCCGCCCCTCGACTTCGAGCGCGCGTAACGGCAGCGCATGCTGCTGGAAGACGGTGTCGACGGTCTCCAGATAGAAGTCGGCGGTCAGATCCATCGTCGCGAAGTACTCTTCGTAGAACGTGCGAATCGTGTCGGCTTTCCGCGGATCGCCCTTGCCGCGCTCGTAGTACATCGTTTCGAACGAGTCGGCGTGGCGGCCCGGATTCATCGCCATGAACGCGGCCAGCTGCACGAAACCCGGATACACGCGACGCTGCGCGCCGGCAAACCCGAACGGCACCGCGCTGATCAGATTACGCTCGAACCACTCGATCGGCCGGCTCCTGGCCAGTTCGTTGACGCCGCGTCGGATTGATGCGCGTGTCGATCGGGCCGGCCATCAGCGTCATGCTGGCCGGCTGCGCGGGATGGTCGTCGGCGGCCATCAGCGCGACGGCGGCGAGCGCCGCGACGGTCGGTTGACAGACCGCGAGAAGATGCGTGCCGGACCCGATCGCCGCGGTGAAGTCGATCACGTGGCGGACGAATTCGTCGAAGCCGAAGCGGCCTTCGCCGAGCGGCACGTCGCGCGGGTTGTGCCAGTCGGTGATATAGACGTCGTGCTCGGTCAGCATCGTGCGCACGGTTGCGCGCAGCAGCGTCGCGAAGTGGCCCGACATTGGCGCAATCATCAGCACGCGCGGCTGCGGCGTGGAAAGCACGGCGTCCTTGCGAAAATGCAGCAGCGAGCAGAACGGCGTGCGCGCGACGACTTCCTCGACCACCGCGACCGGCTCGCCTTCGGTGACGACGCTATCGATGCCGAACGGCGGCCGTTTCGGCGTGAGTCCGCCGAGCATCAGAAGTTCGCACGTCGCGCGCAGCGAGCGTCCGTGCGGCGTAGCGGCGAATGCGGACCATGCATCGAGCGAACGGTTCGCCAGCGCCGCGCCGTGCCGCAGCGGTAGCAGCAGGTCGGCGCAGGCCTGATAGGCAGGATAGGCGAACAGATTCATACTTTCACTCGAATGCGCCAGAAAGACAGGAACTCGAATAAAAGCAAGTGGTGCGCCAGGCGCTGGCGCGCGTTGCCCCTGTGTCGCGTCATATCTGCGTGGGTCGGCATATCACTTGCGTGCATAGGCGAAATGGGCCGGCCTTGCCGCGCTTTGGTGCGCGCGCGCACCGCGGCGTGCATGGGTGCAGGCACGCGCGGCGCGATGCCCGATCTGGAGGACACACGTATGGGAAATACTACGCTCACGATCAGCAGCAGGAATTATTCGTCGTGGTCGCTGCGCGGCTGGCTGCTGACGAAGTTCAGCGGCTTGCCGTTCGAAGAAATCGTGGTGCCGATCGACGACCCCGCGACGCGCGCCGAACTACTGCTGCTGTCGCCGTCGATTCTGGTGCCATGCCTCGTGCACGACGGCGTCAAGGTCTGGGACACGCTGTCGATCGCCGAATATCTGCACGAGCTGAAGCCGCAAGCCGCGCTGTTGCCGCACGAGATCCGCGCCCGCGCGCATTGCCGCTCTATCTGCGGCGAGATGCATTCGGGGTTTGCGTCGTTGCGTTCGGCGCTGCCGATGAACCTGAAGGCGCATTTCCCGGGCTTCAAGGTATGGGCGCGCGCGCAATCGGATATCGAGCGGATCGTGACGATCTGGCGTGAATGTCTGAAGGAGTACGGCGGCCCGTTCCTGTTCGGCGAGCGGACCGCCGCGGACGCGATGTACGCACCGGTGGTTACGCGTTTCGTGACCTATGACGTGCAACTCGATCCGGATATGGTCGAATACGGGCAGCGCATCATGGCGCTGCCCGAAATGCGCGAGTGGATCGCGCTCGCGCGTCAGGAGGTCGAGGAGATCGATGAACTGGACGTCGAGTTCTGAGCGCGGCGGCCGCCTTCCGTCGCCGTCCACATCAAGCAGATCCGTCAGCCGCGCTCGCCTTCGAGCTTGAACACGCTGACCAGCTGCGCGAGCCGCGCAGCCTGCTCGCGCAACTCGGCCGCCGCGGCTTCCGCATCGACGACGATCGTCGCATTCTGCTGCGTCGCCTCGCCGATCTGCGTGACCGCCAGGTTGACCTGCTCGATGCCGCCCGACTGCTCGCGCGACGCGACATTGATTTCGCTCATGATCGCGCGGACCTGACCGACCTGAGTGACGATTCCCTGCATCGTCGCGCTCGCTTCTTCGGCGATGCGAAAACCGCTGTCGACGTTCGCGCTCGACGCCGCGATCACCCCCTCGATCTCCTTCACCGCCGCCGCGCTGCGCTGCGCGAGCGCGCGCACTTCCGACGCCACGACCGCGAAGCCCTTGCCGTGCTCGCCCGCGCGCGCCGCTTCGACGGCCGCGTTCAACGCGAGGATGTTGGTCTGGAAGGCAATGCCCTCGATGACCGTCGTGATCTCGGCGATCTTCTGCGACGAGCGGCCGATCTCGCCCATCGTCGACACCACGCGCTCGACCGCGCGGCCGCCTTCGAGCGCGGCGTCGGCGGCGTGGGTGACGAGGGTGTTCGCTTCGGTCGCGTGATCGGCATTCTGCTGCACGGTCGACGTGATCTGCTCCATGCTCGCCGCGGTTTCTTCGAGGCTGCTCGCCTGGGTCGCGATGCGCATCGCGATGTTGCCGCTGCCGGTGGCGATCTTCTCGGTGCCCGCCGACATGTCGGCCGACGCGTTGCGCACCTGCGCGACGATGCGCGCGAGGCCTTCGCCGATGCCGTCGATCGCCAGCATCAGGCGGCCGATCTCGTCGGCGCGCGCGCGGCCGTGCTGCGCGACGCGCACGCTCAGATCGCCCGCGGCGAGACGCTCCGACGCACGCGCGGCTTCGTCGAGCGGACGGCTGACGAGCCGCCGCACCGCGACGAGGAACACGATCGCGAACAGGCCGACCAGCACGAGGCCGAGCAGCATAAACGTGTTCCGTGTACGCACGACCTCGGCCATCACGTCGTCGCGCGGCGCGACGCCGCCGACGAGCCACTGCCACTCCGGCACCGTGACGAACGACACGAACTTGTCGCGCGCGTCGCTCTCGCCGAGCGTCGCGTCGGCCGAGCGGTAGTCGAGCTCGCCCTGCTTCATGTCGAGCATGCGCTGATACGGCGCGTTGGCGTCGTCGGCTTTCTGGCCCGCGGCGGCCGGATGCACGAGCAGCTTGCCGCGCTCCGCGCCGCTCGACGCGTCGAGCACGAAGTAATAGCCGCTCGCGCCGATCTTCAGCGCGTGGATGCCGTCCTGGACCGACTGGATCTCCTTGTCCACGTCGACACCGACGAACAGCGCGCCGATCACGCGGCCGCTCGCGTCGGCGATCGGCCGGTACTGCGTGATCATGCGCTTGCCGAACAGCATGGCGAGGCCGGTGTACGAGCGGTTCGCGAGCAGCGGCGCATACGCCGGCCCCTTGCGGTCGAGCAGCGTGCCGACCGCTCGGGTGCCGTCCTGCTTCTTCAGCGAGGTGGTCACGCGCACGAAGTCGTCGCCACTGCGCGCAAACACGGTCGCGACCGCGCCGCTACGTTCGAGGAACTGGTCGGGAATCGTGAAGTCGAGATTCAGCACCTTGTCGCCGGCCTTGAAAGTCGGCGTCGCGGTGCTCCCGATGTCGACTTTCTGCGTGACGTCGAGCGAGAAGTCGGTGGGCAGGAAGCTCGCGAACAGCGCCATCGACCGATCGACTTCGGCCGACAGCGCCTTGTCGAACAGCTCGATCATCGCGGCGATCGAGCGGTCTTTTTCGGCGATGCGGGCGAGCACCTGGTCGCGCACCTGGTCGCCGGCGGCGCGTGCGAGCGCCCACGCGAAGGTGCTGAAAATCAACGCGACCAGCACGCACGAGAGCACGGCAAGCCGCGCGCCGACGCTGGCGCGGCGCAAGAAGAGAGAGTTCATGGGCAGGCGCGAAAAGGGGGACAGGCGATGCGCGCGTCGGGCATGGCCGCGAACGGCATCGATTTACTGGTTTACGGCTCGGGAGACGGCGGCTTTAGGGCGACTGAAAGCAGCCCGTAATAGGCTGAAAGGGGCCACAAAAAACCGGCCCCGAAAAAGGGACGAGGCGGAATGCGGAAGGTGTTGCTGCGTTGCTCAGCGCACCGGATCGACGGTTCGGCCGGGCGCGCTTCGCCACGTCCGCAACAACAACGCATTGGTGACGACGCTGACGCTCGAAAACGCCATCGCCGCGCCCGCGAGCATCGGATTCAGCAAGCCGAACGCGGCCAGCGGAACGCCGATCAGGTTGTAGACGAATGCCCAGAACAGGTTCTGCTGGATCTTGCGCCACGTTCTGCGCGAGATGTCGATCGCGTCGGCGACGAGCGCCGGGTCGCCGCGCATCAGCGTGATGCCGGCGGCGTGCATGGCGACGTCGGTGCCGCTCGCCATCGCGATGCCGATGTCGGCGGCGGCGAGCGCGGGCGCGTCGTTGATGCCGTCGCCCGCCATCGCGACGATGCCGGCGTGGCGCATCTTCAGGTCGCGGATCACGCGGGCCTTGTCGTCGGGCAGCACCTCGGCGTGGAATTCGTCGATGCCGAGCGCCCGCGCGACGCTCGCCGCACTGCCGCGGTTGTCGCCAGTCACGAGCACGCTGCGGATGCCCATCTGCGCGAGCCGCGCGACGGCCGCGCGCGCGGTCGGCTTCACCGTGTCGCCGAACGCGATCAGCGCGAGCGCTTCGGGGGCGTGAGGCGCGCGCGTCATCAGCCACGACACCGTGTTGCCCGCCGCTTCGAGTTCCTGCGCGCGCGCGGCAAGCGCGGTCGGCAGCGCGATGTCGAGCTCGCGCAGCCAGCGCGTGCTGCCGAGGGCGAGCGTGCGGCCGTCGACGTCGGCTTCGACGCCCCGGCCGGCGACGGCGCGAGCGGCGGTGGCGTCTGGCCCGCCCTCGTGTTCGCCGGCCATTCGCCCGAGCTGAGCCTCGTGCGCGCGCATCACCGCCCGCGCGAGCGGATGATCGCTATGCCGCTGCACCGCCGCCGCGAGCGCGAGCGCTTGGTCGCGACTCAAGCCGCCGATCGGCTCGAACGCCGTTACCGATGGTTGGCCGAGCGTCAGCGTGCCGGTTTTGTCGAACGCGACGATCGACACGCGATGCGCGATTTCGAGCGCTTCAGCGTCCTTGATCAGCACGCCGTGGCGCGCGGCGACGCCGGTGCCGGCCATGATCGCGGCGGGCGTCGCGAGGCCGAGCGCGCACGGGCAGGCGATCACCAACACCGCGACCGCGTTCAGGATCGCGGTTTGCGCGCCCGCGCCGGCGAGCAGCCAGCCGATCAGCGTTAGCGCGGCGAGCGCGAGAATCGCCGGCACGAAGACTTCGCTGACGCGGTCGACGAGCCGCTGGATCGGCGCCTTCTCGGCCTGCGCGCTTTCGACGAGCCGGATGATGCGCGCCAGTGTCGTCTCCGCGCCGATCGCGGTGGTCGTCACCACGAGCGCGCCTTCGCCGTTGATCGAGCCGGCCGTGACGGCGTCGCCGGTCTGTTTCGGCACCGGCAGGCTTTCGCCGGTGATCAGCGCTTCGTCGATATGCGTGCGGCCTTCGAGCACCGCGCCGTCGACCGGTACGCGCTCGCCCGGCAGCACGATCACGACGGTGCCGACCCGCACCTGCGCGAGCGCCACCTCGCGTTCGCCGGCGCCGTCGCGGATGCGCGCGCGCTCGGGGCGCAGCGCGTTGAGCGCGCGGATCGCGTCGGTGGTCTGGCGCTTGGCGCGCGCCTCGAGCCACTTGCCGAAGCGCACCAGCGTGATCACGACCGCCGATGCCTCGAAGTACAGATGCATCGTGTCGCCCGGATGCATCGCGAGTTCGTAGACGCTGATGCCGTACGCCGCCGATGTGCCGAGCGCGACCAGCAGGTCCATGTTGCCCGCGCCGGCGCGCACGGCGCGCCAGGCTGCGCGATAGAAGCGCGCGCCGAATCCGAACTGCACGATCGACGCGAGCACGAATTGCAGCCAGGCTGGCAGCATCGCGTGGAGGCCGAACCATTCGCCGAACATCGGTGCGACGAGCGGCAGCGTCAGCAGCGCGGACGCAACGACGCTCGCGAGGTCGCGGCGGGTTTGAATCCGCTTGCGGTCGACGACGGGGGCGTGGGTCGTGTCGAGGATGTCGCTTTGGTCGCCGGACGCGGCGATAGCGGCCGTTGTCTCGGCTGGAGCGGCAGCAGCGAGCGGCGCGCTCAACGTCGCTTCGTAGCCAGCTTTCCTGACGGCGGCGATCAGCGCGCCGCTATCGGCGGATGCGGTGCCTTGCGGATGAGCGGTGGCGGTTTCGGTCGCCAGATTGACCGACGCGCGCGCGACCCCAGGCACCTTCGCGAGCGCTTTTTCGACGCGCAACGCGCAGGCTGCGCAGGTCATGCCGCCGATCTCCAGTTCAATGGTTCCCGGCGTCGCGGTGGGTGTCGCGGTTTGCGTCGCGCTTGGCGCGGCAAGCTCGGCGTTCGCGACCGGCGTCGCTTCGTATCCGGCCTTGCGCACGGCATCGGCCAGTTGCTGAGGCCCGAGCGTCGCGTCGCTTTCCACGCGGGCGCGCTCGGTCGCGAGATTCACCGACGCGCGCGTCACTCCCGGCAGCTTGGTCAGTGCTTTCTCGACGCGGCTCGCGCACGACGCGCAAGTCATCCCGCCGATGTCGAGTTCGACGACGCGCGTGGGCGAAGAAGAAGCGGCAGCGTCGGCGGGGCGCTGCGGGTTGGCAAGTGCGGTCATGGCAGGCGAGGCTCGTGGCGGCATTGGGCCGCATCGTGAATCCAGTATCGACCTTCCCATGACGGGAAGGTCAAGGCCGGATTATGCGGCCGCCGTCAGAACGCCGGCGGCGCATCGAGCATCGCCTGTCCCACCGCCTTCTGTTGCTCGCCGTCGCGCGCGAGCAGCGTTTGCGCGGCGCCGCGCCGGTCTTCGGCCGCCTTGTTCTGCCCGAGCTTCCATTTGCCGACGAGCCGCGTTACCTCGATCTCGATACCGACGATCGCGCCGAGCATCTGCGCGATGTAGTCGGCGGGCGCGTCGCCCATCTTCCATGGCACCGGCTCGCCGGCTTCCATCTCGCGCGTGAGTCGCGCGACGAGACCGCGCACGAACGATTCATCGTCATGCACCACGATCCTGCCATGTGCATGCACGACCATATAGTTGTAGGTCGGCACCTGCTTGTGCGTTTCGTGTTTGCTCGGATACCAGCTCGGGGAAATATAGGCGGTCGGCCCCTGGAAGATCACGAGCGCTTCGGCATGGGTCGCGGCTTCCTGCCAGACGGGGTTCGCCCGCGCGACGTGCGCGCGCAGCACCAGACGTGACGAATCCGCCGCATCCGCCTGGGCCTCGAACGGCAGATGATTCGCATCGAGCCCGTTGGGGCCGTGCGTAATCAGCGCGCCGAACGGGTGCTCGACGATCAGGCGATGAAGAACCCCTGGACGGTTCTCTTCGAAATGGGCGGGCATGTACATTGAAGTGTTCCGAATGCAGGACGACGAAAGAGTGGAGGCGAACGGCCAAGCTGGGGGATCGACGAATGCGCGAATCCAAAAAAGCATGGCGCGCTCGCGCGAGCCGTTGGCGCGGGAACATAATGTGACAGCGACGCCGATTGTCACATCGGTGACGCGCCTGCGCGCTGTCAGCCACAATTCCCTGCTTTGTGCTTGCCTGGCTAGCAAGGATACGATACAACGCGATGTTGTCGGAATCGCAATCCGCGGACTCGCTGCGCAGTGTTTCGGGAGAACCGCGCATGCGCCAGGCGCTGCACACCGGCATCCCCCATAGGACTGCACGTTCCGCACTCTGAACGAATGATAAAAAATCTCCGAGAACTGTTTTTGCTTCAACGAACCTGCGCGTCGCTCGCGGGTCTGGCACTGCTGGCCAGCTGTGCGTCGACCCCCACCGCGACGCAACAACGCACCGGCTGGATCAAGGACGAAGTCGCCGACTCCTACGTATTCGGCTATCCGCTCGTGCTGATGAGCGCCGCGCGCGATGCGGCGGTCGGCACCGAGCCGGGTCAGGCACCTTTCAACACGCTGCGTCACGCGCAGGCGCTGCCGCCGATCGGCGCGACCAATCCGCCGCAGCCGAGCCTCGACACGCTCGACTCGACCGGCTGGCTCGACCTTGCCGCCGAGCCGGTGATCCTTGCGCTACCTGACTCGCATGGCCGTTACGTCGATGCGCGCGTGCTCGACATGTGGACCAACGTCGCGTGGTCGACCGGGCCACAGTTCGCCGCGGGCACGGGCACCGCGAAGGGCTTGCGCGCGCAGACGATCGCGTTCGTCGCACCGGGCTGGAAGGGCGAGCTGCCGAAGGGCGCAAAGCGCGTCGAAGTGCCGACGCGCAATGCATGGATCAGCGTGCGCATCCAGTCGAACGGCGCGCGCGATCTGAACGCGGTGCGCAAGCTGCAGCACGCGATCCGTCTGGAGCCGCTGAGCGTGTTCGTCGGCGACGCCGAGCCGGCGGTGCCGCCGCGCGGTTACGCAAGCGGCGTCGCGGGCCCGAGCGGCACGCCGGCGCAGCAGGTCGCCGCGCTCGACGCGAGCGGCTTCTTCGGTCGTCTCGCCGACGCGTTGCCTGACAATCCGCCGACACCGGCCGATCCGCACGCGCTCAAATTTCTCGCCGATCTCGGCGTGACGCCGGGCGATCCTGTGAAGCTGCCGAAGTCATCCGATGCGCTCGCGGCCGGTCTCGCCGACGGTCGCGATCGCGTCGCGACGCCGCCGTCGAATCTGCTGAGCGCGAACGGCTGGAGCTGGTTCGGCGATACCGTCGGCAACTACGGTCCCGACTATGGGTTGCGCGCGTATGCGGCAAGCACACAGTTAGGCCTCGGTACGAAGGACGACGAAGTACGCGCGTTCGTCACGCAGGACAGCGACGGCAACACGCTGAACGGCGCGAATCGCTATGTGATCCACTTCGCGGCGAACCAGCTGCCGCCGGTGCGCGGTTTCTGGACGATCACCGCGTATACGAAGGATGGCGCGCTGAGCGAGAACGCGCCGGCGCGGCTCGCGGTTGGCGATCGCAATGGCGCGCGCCGCAATCGCGATGGTTCGCTCGACGTGGTCGTGTCGTCGACGCGCAGCCGGACCGGTAACTGGCTGCCCGCACCGCGCGCGGACATGCAACTGGTGCTACGCCTGTATGCGCCGAAGCCGCAAGCCACCGACGGCAGCTGGCAGCCGCCGCCGGTCGTGCGGCAATGATGTGAACGGCGCGCGGGCAAACCGCGCGCCGTCCGGTTTCATTATCTAACGCTCGCGAAAATCTCGTTCGCGGGAAAGCCAGTCAGTCAGCAGCACGAATCGTCAAGGCGGGCCTGACATTCCTGTCTAACCATTGATTCACGCCTTATACTGCCGCTTGCGGGATCTCTGTTTTTCGCGGCGGGCTTGCCGCCGCATTCCTCCACATCGAGCATGGCAAGCCTCAATAAAGCATCGTTAGCCTCCTCCATACAGACCATGCGCGCAGTTGCGCAGTCGCGCCGTACGCGACGGATTCTCGTCGGTCTGCTGATCTTCGTCGTCCTGTTCGGCCTGCTCGGCTTTTTCGCGGCGCCGCCGCTGATTCGCCACATCGCCAGCCAGCAACTGAGCAAGCAGCTCGACCGGCCGGCGTCGATCGGCCGTATCGCGCTCAATCCGTACACACTGCGTTTCGAGGCCGACAACGTGCATATCGGCGAGCGCGGCGGCGCGGGCGACTTCGTCGATATTTCGCGGCTCATCGTGAAGCCGTCGTGGAGTTCGCTGTTTCGCGGCGCGCCCATCGTCGACGAAGTGCAGGTCGACTCGCCGCGCTTTCATATCGTTCGCCTCGATGCGCAGCACTTCAATTTCAGCGACCTGATCGAGAAATTCGCGAATCAGCCGGCAAAACCGAATAGCAAGCCGACGCAGTTCTCCGTCTCCAACATTCGCGTCGAAAACGGCCAGATCAGGTTCGACGACCGGCTGCTCGGCACGAGCCACGTGATCGATCAATGGAAGCTCGGCATTCCGTTCATCGCGACGCTGCCGTCGAAGACCGATATCTTCGTCGAGCCGCTGCTGCGCGCGCGCATCGACGGCGACAGTCAGCTCGCGATCGACGGCAGGACCAAGCCGTTCGCGGCGTCGCGCGAGTCGGAAGTGTCGCTGCGCTTCGACGAGCTCGACGTGCCGAAACTGGTGTCTTACGCGCCGTCGAAGCTGCCGGTGATCGTGCAGTCGGGCAAGCTGTCCACCGACCTGAAGCTGAACTTCGAGATGTCGAACGACACGCCGTCGCTGCGCGTCGCCGGCACCGTCGATCTGAACGACGTCAACGTGCAGGATCAGGGCAAGGCGCCGTTTTTCGCGGCGCGCGCCGTGCATGTGGCGGCGGCATCGCTCGAACCGTTGAAGAGCATCTATCACTTCGACGATATCCGCATCGACGCGCCGAGCGCGAGCCTCGCGCGCGACAAGGACGGCGTATTGAGCGTCGAGCATATGTTCGCGCCCGCGCCGGAAAAAACCACGGCAAAGGAAACCGCGGACGCGAATGCCAACGCCAAAACCGCCGCCGCCGAAAAGGCGGCCCCGCCGTTCGACGTCGCGATCAAACGTTTCACACTCAACGACGGCACCGTGAACGTACACGACGAAGCCGTGTCGCATCCGGTAGAAACCGGGCTGCAAAACCTCGCGGTTACGCTGACCGATTTCTCGACGCTCGCGTCGGCGCCAGCGCACTACACGCTGAGCACGAACCTGAAGAACAGCGGCGGTTCGCTCGCCGCCGATGGCACGGTCGGCCTCGCGGCGAAGACGGCGAGCGCGAAGCTCGATCTGAAGTCGCTGAAGCTGCCGCCGTTGCAGCCGTATCTGGATACCGCGACGTCCGCGCAGGTGCTGGACGGTGCGTTGTCCGCGACGACGAATATCGACGCGAACTGGTCGAAGTCGCCGATGGCGCTGACGGTCGCGGACACGCAGCTGGACATGCAGGCGGTGAAGCTCGCGGCGCGCGGCGGCAAGACGCCGGTGATTTCGCTCGCGCAGGGCAACGTGGTAGTCAAACAGGTCGACGTCGCGGCGCGCACGGCCGACGTGACGAGCGTAGACGTAACCGGTCTCGCGGTCGACGCGCAGCGCCTGAAGGACGGCACCATCAATCTGGATGCGCTCGCGAGGGCGCATCAACAGGCGACCGAGCGCACGGCGATCCACGCGGCGAAACAAGCGCAGGCCGAAGGCCCCGCATGGCGCTACAAGATCGCCGAATTGACGCTCAAAGACGCGACCGCCGATTTCACCGACAACACGACGCCGCAGCCGGTCAAGCTGAGCTTTACGCCAGTGCAGCTGAAGGTGCGGCAGATCAGCGACGACTTGGGCCGTCCGCTGCCGGTCGACCTGCAGGCGACGTTGAACAAGAAGGGCACGCTCGCTGTGAAGGGCGACGTGACCGCGACGCCGCTAAAGCTGGCCGTCAAGATCAACGCGAACCAGCTCGACGCGGCCGCGTTCGAGCCGTACTTCGGCAGCAACCTGAACGCGACGCTCGCAAGCGCGCTGCTGAACGCGAACGGCGATCTCGCGGTCACCCAGGCGAAGTCGCTGAAAGCGAACTTTCGCGGCGACATGGCGCTCGTCGCCGTGCGCATGCTCGACAAGGTGACGTCGGACCCGTTCGCGGGCTGGGGCTCGCTCGCGCTGTCGAACCTGAAGGCCGATTACGACGAGCACGGCACCGTCGTCGACGCGGGCCGCGTGACGTTCTCGAAGTTCTATGGGCGTGTACTGCTCGACGCGCAAGGCAAGCTGAATCTGAAGGATGTGGTCGCGCACGAGGGCGGTACGACGCAGTCGCTGACGCGCGACAAGAGCGGCTCGCACCCGATTCCGCTGACGCCCGAGGCGGTGTCTGAGGCAGTCGCGGCGTCGGCGCCGGTCGCGGCATCTGCCGCAACGCCCGGCAAGCCTGCCGCCACGGCCGTCGCCAGCGCCACGGCCGCGAGGCCGCCAGCAAACCCGGTCAAGATGCACTTCGGGCAACTGGTGTTGCAGCAGGGCCGCGTGACCTATACCGACAACTTCGTCAAGCCGAACTACACGGCGAACCTTGTCGCCATTCAGGGCACGATCGGCGCGTTCGGTACGGAATCGACGACGCCCGCGCCGGTCGACGTGGCCGCGAAGCTCGCGGCCAACGGTCCGCTGACGATCCGCGGCACCATCAATCCGCTGATCGCGAAACCGGCGCTCGATCTGACCGCGAGCGCGCACGACATCGAGCTGACCAACCTGACGCCGTACTCGGCGAAATACGCGGGCTATCCGATCACGAAGGGCAAGCTCAACGTCGATTTGCATTACAAGCTCGAGAACGACCAGCTGAACGCGAACAACCACCTGTTCATCGATCAACTGACGTTCGGCGATCACATCGACAACGACACCGCGACCAAACTGCCGGTGCGTTTCGCGATCTCGCTGCTGAAGAACTCGCGCGGCGAGATCGACGTGAACCTGCCAGTGTCGGGCTCGTTGTCGAACCCCGAGTTCAGCATCGGCGGGCTGATCTGGCATGCGGTGCTCAATCTGCTCGAAAAGGCGGTGACCGCGCCGTTCTCGCTGATCGCGCACGCGTTCGGCGGCAATGGTGAGGACCTCGGTTACGTCGAATTCGAGGCCGGCTCGGCGACGCTCACCGATGCCGACAAGCAGAAACTCGACACGATCGTGAAGGCACTCACCGACAAGCCGTCGATCCGCATGGACCTGATCGGACGCGTCGATCCGAAGGTCGACGAGCCGGCGCTGCGCACGCAGTACGTCGATCAGATGGTCAAGCGGCAGAAGATCAAGGACACGGTGGGTAATGGTGAGAGCGTCGATCCATCGACGGTCACGGTCGATCAGAAAGACTACGACAAATATCTGACCAAGGCCTACAAGTCCTCCGACTTCAAGAAGCCGCACAACTTCATCGGCATGACGAAGACGCTGCCCGACGACGACATGAAGAGCGCGCTCGCGGCCAACGCGCCGATCGACGACGCGAGCTTGCGGCAACTCGCGCAGCGGCGCGCGCAGAGTGTGCAGCAGTACCTGCAAGGCAAGATCGACAGCAGCCGCGTGTTTATCGTCGCGCCGAAGATGAATGCCGACGACATCAAGGACAAGGGTGCGACGACGCGGGTCGATTTCGGCTTGAAGTGATGGAGGAGTCGCGGCGCGTGAGCCGTGGCGTTCGGCGAGCCGGTAAAAAAAAGCCCGACCTGAGGTCGGGCTTCAAAGTCGGCTGCGCCCTCCACAGGACGCAGCCCCTGCAAAACAGCGAGGCTGTATGCGTTGCCGCGAGGCTTAAGCAGCCAGCAGCGAGCGCAGCACGAACGGCAGAATCCCGCCGTGCTTGTAGTAGTCGACTTCGATCGGCGTGTCGATACGCAGCAGCACCGGAACGCGCTTGTCGCCGTCCTTGCCGTGGATCACGAGCGTGACTTCCTGTTGCGGCTTGAAGTCGTCGCCGAGGCCTTCGATGTCGTACGTTTCTTCGCCGGTGATGCCGAGCGACTGCACGCTATCTGAGCCCTTGAACTGCAGTGGCAGAACGCCCATGCCGACCAGGTTCGAACGATGGATCCGCTCGAAGCTGCGTGCGACCACAGCCTTCACGCCCAGCAGTTGCGTGCCCTTGGCCGCCCAGTCTCGCGACGAGCCCGTGCCGTACTCTTCGCCCGCGAACACGACGGTCGGCGTATCGGCGCCGATGTACTTCATCGCTGCGTCATAGATGGACAGCTGTTCGCCGCTCGGCTGGTGAATCGTCAGGCCGCCTTCGACGCGCGAGCCATCCGCCTTCGCCGGGATCATCAGGTTCTTGATACGGACGTTCGCGAACGTGCCGCGCATCATCACGTCGTGGTTACCGCGCCGCGAGCCGTAGCTGTTGAAGTCGGCCTTTTGCACGCCGTTTTCCTTCAACCAGCGGCCTGCCGGCGAGTCTTCCTTGATCGAGCCTGCCGGGCTGATGTGGTCGGTCGTGACCGAGTCACCGAAGATGCCCAACGCGCGTGCGCCCTTGACCGGCGCGATGCTGGAAGCCGGCGTCATCGAGAAGTCCTTGCCGAAGAACGGCGGCTCGGCGATGTAGGTCGACTTCGGCCAGTCGTAGACCTGACCTTCTTCGCCCTCGATCTTGCTCCACAGGTCGCCCTTCTTCGTGAGCTGCGAGTAGTTCTTGCGGAACGCGTCGGCATCCATCGCGTACTTCAGCAGCGCGTTGACTTCTTCGCTGGTCGGCCAGATGTCGCCGAGGTAGACGTCCTTGCCGCCCTTGCCCTTGCCGACCGGCTCGGTCATCAGGTCGCGCGTGATGTTGCCGGCGATCGCGTACGCGACTACGAGCGGCGGCGACGCGAGGAAGTTCGCGCGGATGTTCGGGTGGATACGCGCTTCGAAGTTACGGTTGCCCGACAGCACCGCTGCCGCGACGATGTCGTTCTTCGTGATCGCGTCGTTCAGTTCCGGCGTCAGGTCGCCCGCGTTGCCGATACAGGTCGTGCAGCCGTAAGCGGCCAGCGTGAAGCCGAGCTTGTCGAGGTACTTCAGCAGGTCGGTCTTCGTCAGGTACTCGGTGACGATGCGCGACCCCGGAGCGAGCGACGTCTTGATGTGCGGAGCGACCGTCAGGCCAGCTTCGACAGCCTTCTTCGCAAGCAGACCGGCGGCCAGCAGCACACTCGGGTTCGACGTGTTCGTGCACGACGTGATCGCGGCGATCAGCACGTCGCCGTTCTTCACGTCGACGCCGTTGCTGGTCGTGTATTGCGCGTCGAGATCGGCGGCCTTCTTCGCAAAGCCGTTTTCGGCGACCGGCTTCGAGAACAGGTCGGTGAAGGTCGACTTCACGTGGCCGATCTCGATGCGGTCCTGCGGGCGCTTCGGGCCTGCCAGCGACGGCGCGACCGTCGCGAGATCCAGCGTGACGACCTTCGTGTAATCGATATCGCCTTCGCCCGGAATGCCGAACAGCTCCTGCGCCTTGAAGTAGTTTTCGAACGCGGAGATCTCCGCGTCCGTGCGGCCCGTGCCGTGGAAGAAGTCGATGGTCTTTTCGTCGACCGGGAAGAAGCCCATCGTTGCGCCATATTCCGGCGCCATGTTGCCGATCGTCGCACGGTCCGGCACCGACAGCGAGCGCGTGCCTTCGCCGAAGAACTCGACGAACTTGCCGACGACCTTCTCCTTACGCAGCAGTTCGGTGATCGTCAGCACCAGGTCGGTCGCGGTCACGCCTTCGATCAGCTTGCCCTTCAGGTGCACACCGACGACGTCCGGCGTCAGGAAGTACACCGGCTGGCCAAGCATGCCTGCTTCGGCTTCGATACCGCCCACGCCCCAGCCGACCACGCCGATGCCGTTGATCATCGTCGTGTGGCTGTCCGTGCCGACCAGTGAATCCGGGTAGTACACGGTGTCCGCGCCGTCGGCCTTCTTGTGCACGCCGCGCGCGAGGTACTCGAGGTTCACCTGGTGAACGATGCCGACGCCCGGCGGCACGACCTTGAACGTGTCGAACGCCTGCATGCCCCATTTCATGAACTGATAGCGCTCGTTGTTGCGCTGGAATTCCAGCTTCATGTTCAGGTCGAGCGCGTTCTTCTCGCGGAAGTGGTCGATCTGCACCGAGTGGTCGACGACCAGATCGACCGGCACCAGCGGCTCGATCGACTTCGGGTTCTTGCCGACGGCCTTCGCGACGCCGCGCATCGCGGCGATGTCGGCGAGCAGGGGCACGCCGGTGAAGTCCTGCAGCACGACGCGCGACACGACGAACGGAATTTCGTCGACGCGCGCCGCGGTCGGCTTCCAGTTCGCGAGTTGCGTGACATGTTCTTCGGCGACTTTCTTGCCGTCGTAGTTGCGCAGCACCGATTCCAGCACGATACGGATCGAGACCGGCAGGCGGTCGATCTTGAGGTTCAGAGCCTTGCCGAGTTGCGGCAGGGAGTAGAACTTGCCTTTGCCGGAACCGCTGTCGAATTCCTTGAGCGTTTTGTGGAGGTTGTGGGCCATGGTGTTTTCCTTGGTTTGGATCGCGGAACTACAGTACTCAACCTAGATGACGTACAGATCGACGTATTCATTGACCGGCGTCGCTTCGAGCTTGGCCTGGTCGAGCGATACGTCGAGAATCGCCAGTTGTTGCTTGACCGGAAAGCGCCGCGCGAGGTTGGTCTTGAACTTCTCGACCAGCAACGGAATACCGTCTTCACGACGGCGCTTATGACCGATCGGGTATTCGACTACGACTTCACCGAACTTCGACCCGTCGTTGAATTCGAGCGTCAGTGCGTTGGCGATCGAACGCTTCTCCGGGTCGTGATAGTCCTTCGTGAACTGTGGGTCTTCGACGCATTCCATCTTCGCGCGCAATGCATCGATACGCGAGTCCTGCGCGACTGAATCTTCGTAATCGGCAGCCGTCAGACGGCCGAAAATCAGCGGCACCGCGATCATGTACTGGATGCAATGATCACGGTCAGCCGGATTGTTCAACGGACCCTTTTTATCGATGATGCGAATCGCCGCTTCGTGGGTGCGGATCGTGATGCGGCGAATGTCTTCGACGCGCCGGCCCTGCGCGGCGAGCTGCACATGCAGCGCGAGCGCGGCTTCCACGGCGGTTTGCGCGTGGAACTCGGCCGGAAACGAGATTTTGAACAGCACGTTTTCCATCACGTACGAGCCGTACGGACGCTGGAACTGGAACGCATTGCCGTTGAACAGCACGTCGTAGAAGCCCCACGTTTTCGCGCTGAGCACCGACGGATAGCCCATCTCGCCGGTCTTCGAGATCAGCGCGAGGCGCACGGCGCGCGAGGTCGCGTCGCCGGCGGCCCACGATTTGCGCGAACCGGTGTTCGGCGCATGACGGTAGGTGCGCAGCGCCTGCCCATCGACGAGCGCCTGCGATATCGCGTTGATCAGCTCGTCGCGCGTAAGGCCGATCAGCTGGCCGACCACGGCGGTCGACGCAAGCTTGACGAGCAGCACATGATCGAGCCCGACTTTGTTGAACGAGTTCTCGAGCGCGATGCAGCCTTGAATTTCGTGCGCCTTGATCATGGCGATCAGGACGTCTTTCATCGTCAGCGGCGCTTTGCCGGCTGCGATGGCGGTGCGCGAGAGCCAGTCGGCCGTCGCGAGAATGCCACCGAGGTTATCGGACGGATGGCCCCATTCGGCGGCGAGCCAGGTGTCGTTGAAATCGAGCCAGCGGATCATCGCGCCGATGTTGAAGGCGGCCTGAACCGGGTCCAGCTGGAACGACGTGCCCGGCACCTTCGCGCCGTTGGGGACGATCGTGCCTGCCACGATCGGTCCCATCAGCTTGGTGCAGGCTGGGTAGGTAAGCGCCTCGAGTCCGCAACCGAGCGTGTCGATCAGGCAATGACGCGCGGTTTCCAGCGCGAGCGCGCTGTCGATCCGGTAATCCAGCACGTAGTCGACGATCTCGACCAGGACGGCGTCCGGGGCGGGTCGTACGTTGGAGATCGGGGCGGGCATAGGGGGCTTCCCTGGCGGCGAAAATCAGTTGCCGGTCTTGTTGATCGCGTTCGATTGCGTTGCAGCCGGCGCGCCCTGTTCCATGGCGACCGTCTTGCACTCGTCGGCGAGACGCGAGCTGTCCTTGTCCTGGAACAGCATGGCCTTCGTCGGGATCACGACGAGGTCCATACCGGATGCTGCGTCGTGGAAGCGGTCGGCGCCCGTCGTGGTCGCTTCGCGCGGCAGGTTGTAGTTCTTGTTCGCCCAGTGAACGGTGACAATCTGGTCACGCTTCATGTCGCCTTTCATTTCGAAAGCAAGGCCGTCCTTGCACGCCCACTTTTCAGCGCCTTCCGGGATCGGATCGACCTTCGCTTCCTTCGCCGGATTCGGCTTGCGCTTGATCAGGCGGTGCGGCTCCGGGCGCTTCGCGACGGCCTTGGTGGCCGGCTTCTTCGTGGTGGTGGCCGTGTCCGCAGCGGTGGCGTCAGTCGCGACGGTCAGCATCGTCGTGGACAGGGCGCCAATCATGGCGGCGATCATCAGCTTTTTCATGGAGAAAACCTTTCTATCAAAATCAGTTAAACAGTGCGCGGACGACCGGTCCGGCGGCCGCGCGGGTTGAACTGCACGCGCTGTGGAGCGCGCAGCGATCGCTATTTTCTCCTATTTAGCGGCACGTACTTTAAATTCTCGGGTCCGGTGTAATTCGCGCTCGGGCGGATGATCTTGTTGTCGACGCGCTGCTCGATGATGTGCGCGCTCCATCCTGCCGTACGCGAGATCACGAACAGCGGCGTGAACATCGCGGTCGGCACGCCCATCATGTGATACGACACCGCGCTGAACCAGTCGAGGTTCGGGAACATCTTCTTCGCGTCCCACATCACCGATTCGAGCCGTTCGGCGATCGAGAACAGTTTCGTGTTGCCCGCTTCCTTCGACAGCTTCTTCGCGACTTCCTTGATGATCTTGTTGCGCGGGTCCGAGATCGTGTAGACCGGATGGCCAAAGCCGATCACGACTTCCTTGTTCTCGACGCGGCGGCGGATGTCGGCTTCGGCTTCGTCAGGCGTCTGGTAGCGCGACTGGATTTCGAACGCGGCTTCATTGGCGCCGCCGTGTTTCGGGCCGCGCAGCGCGCCGATCGCGCCGGTGACCGCCGAGTACATGTCCGAGCCCGTGCCCGCGATCACGCGGCCGGTGAACGTCGACGCGTTGAACTCGTGCTCCGCGTACAGGTTCAGCGAGACGTGCATCGCATCGACCCACGCCTTCGACGGCTCGACGCCATGCAGCAGATGCAGGAAATGACCGCCGATCGAATCGTCGTCGGTCTCGACCTCGATGCGCTTGCCGTTGTGCGAGTAGTGATACCAGTACAGCAGCATCGAGCCGAGCGAGGCCATCAGCTTGTCGGCGATATCGCGCGCGCCGGGCAGGTTGTGATCGTCTTTCTCGGGCAGCACGGTGCCCAGCACCGACACGCCGGTGCGCATCACGTCCATCGGATGCGCGGCGGCCGGAATCCATTCGAGTGCGGCTTTTACGTTGGCCGGCAGGCCGCGCATCGACTTCAGCTTCGTCTTGTACGCGGTCAGTTCGGCCTGGGTCGGCAGCTTGCCGTGGACCAGCAGATAAGCGATCTCCTCGAATTCGCACGCCTCGGCGATGTCGAGAATGTCATAGCCGCGATAGTGCAAATCGTTGCCGGTCTTGCCGACCGTGCACAGCGCGGTGTTGCCCGCGGTCACGCCCGACAGCGCGACGGATTTTTTTGGCTTGAAGCCGCTTTGCGTTTCGTTGCCGCCTGTTGCGCCAGCGGCTTGCGTCGTCTCGCTCATGTTCCGCCTTCTCCTGTGTGCCGGCTCATCGCTGCCGTTTGAAAAACGCGTCGCTTATGCCACCGAGTGTCAGTTGGCGCCCACTTGCGCAAAAAGCGGCGCCGCTTCTTGTGGAACAGCGCGGCCGGTGGTTTGCGCGCGGCGCAGCACCGACCAGTAATAGCGGTAGCTCGCGCGGTCGTGCAGCGTATCGCCGTGACGCGTCGGGCCCCAATGCGCGGACTGCGCGGCCAGCAGGATTTCGGTGGCCGTCGCGATTTCTTCGTCGCGCGGCGCGAACGCGGCGACGATCGCCTCGATCTGCGCGGGGTGGATGCTCCACATGCGCGTGTAGCCGAACTCGTTGCGGGCGCGCTGTGCGTCGTTCGCGACCACGCTCATGTCGCGCACTTCGGTGCTGACGTTGTGCGACGGCACCTTGCCGAACGCATGGCAGGCCGCCGAAATCTCGAGCTTCGCGCGCCGCACGAGCGGATGATCGAATTGGCCCGGCGAGCGCATTGCGGTATCGGGGATCGCGCCGTCGTGCGCGGAGACGAAGTCCATCAGGCCGAAGCTCAGCGCCTCGACGCCCGGCAGCGCGGCGAGTTCGAACACACGTGTAAGCGCGCCGTGGGTTTCGACCAGCAACTGCACCGGCACCGGCTGCGCGAGGCCGAGCTCGCGCCGCGTCGCCTCGATGAACGCCATCATTTCGGCGGCATCGTGAACATTGCGGATTTTCGGCAGCGTGATGTAAGCGGGTGCTCGCTTTGCGGCGCGCAGAATGAGGCGTACGTCGTCGCGCCAGTGCGCGTGAGCGAAGTCGTGGATGCGCACGCCGACGCGGCCGAAGCGGTCATGCACGGTGCCCAGTAGCGATGCGACCAGTTCCGCGTGCTCGGCCTCGCGGCCGACCTGCGCGCCGTCTTCGCA
This sequence comes from Paraburkholderia sp. Clong3, assembly GCF_050436485.1. NCBI lineage: Bacteria > Pseudomonadati > Pseudomonadota > Betaproteobacteria > Burkholderiales > Burkholderiaceae > Paraburkholderia > Paraburkholderia sp. Clong3. Next base: position 112,471 of record NZ_JBNDMH010000003.1, read on the forward strand.
ATCGAGCGTGATATCGAACACCGGGCCGAGTTGCTGCTGTAACGCGAGCGACTTCAGCATCAGCTTTTCGCTGCCCGCGTAGTGATCGCAGGCAGGCAGCACAGCGGGCGGCGCTTCGCCCTCAAACAGCACTTCGGCGGGTGTGAGAACGCGCATCTTCGGCGTGTGGGGCGTGGTGAAAATTAAGGATGTCGGATTCGGGCGTGCTCTGCGCGAGTGCTGTCGGGCAACGGCAAAGCACGTTCGAATCAGAGGCGAATGGCGATGATCGCACGGCCATTTACACGAAAAAAACCGGAACCCGCCGCGCTGACGCTTCGGAGTTCCGGTTCATCGGCATCAGATGCTTAGCCGAGCAGGTGCTGAACGCCGTCGCGCTCTTCCAGCAGTTCCTGCAGCGTGCCGTCCATCTTTTCGCGCGAGAACGCGTCGATTGCCAGACCTTCGACGCGCTTGTACTCGCCGTTTTCGCAGGTCACGGGCACGCCGTAGATGATGTCTTCAGGGATGCCGTACGAGCCGTCCGACGGGATGCCCATCGTGACCCACTTGCCGTTCGTGCCGAGCACCCAGTCACGCACGTGGTCGATCGCAGCGTTAGCCGCCGATGCCGCCGACGACAGGCCGCGCGCTTCGATGATCGCCGCGCCGCGCTTGCCGACGGTCGGGATGAACGTGTTGCGGTTCCATTCTTCGTCGTTGATCAGCTTGGTCAGGTCCTGACCTTCAGCCGTTGCAACGCGGAAGTCGGGGTACATGGTCGGCGAGTGGTTGCCCCACACTGCGAGCTTTTCGATCGACGCGACCGGCTTGCCCGACTTGGCGGCCAGTTGCGACAGCGCGCGGTTGTGGTCCAGACGGAGCATCGCGGTGAAGTTCTTCTTCGGCAGATCCGGCGCCGACTTCATGGCGATGTATGCGTTCGTGTTGGCCGGGTTGCCGACCACCAGAACCTTCACGTCGCGGCTGGCGACGTCGTTCAGCGCCTTGCCCTGAACCGTGAAGATTTCGGCGTTGGCCGACAGCAGATCCTTGCGCTCCATACCCTTCGAACGCGGACGCGCGCCGACCAGCAGGGCAATGTCGGCGTCCTTGAACGCGACCTTCGGGTCGTCCGTGATCACGACGCCCGACAGCAGCGGAAATGCGCAATCATCCAGTTCCATCACGACGCCTTTGACGGCGGCTTGCGCTTGCGGCAGATCGAGCAGTTGCAGGATCACCGGCTGGTCCTTGCCGAGCAGGTCGCCATTGGCGATGCGGAATAGCAGGGAGTAAGCGATTTGACCTGCGGCGCCGGTGACGGCAACGCGCTTTGCGGGCTTAGCCATTGAGAAATCTCCAGGACGATGCGTTAGACGCTAGGGAAAACGCCATTCTATATGCGCGTTCAGCGAAGCGTGATGAAACACGGCGGAATTCACTGTTCGCGTGCGGGCTCGGAATTGGCGAGACCGGGCGGCGCGTTACGGCAAGACCGCCGTGCCGGAAAGCTGTACTGCGGAGCGGGACGGGATGGCCCAGGGCTTACGCCGGGCCGGGGCCGCAACTGCACGGTGCGGGCTCCTGCAAACAGCGCGTTTCGGCAAGCGTCGGGCCAGCGGGTGCAACACGGAGACAGCGCGCGAATGCAACGGATGGCGGCGAATCGAAACCTGGACTGCGTAGGGGACGGCGTGGTGCAGAGTGGCTGCCGGAGCGTCGCGGCGCTGCATCAAACAGCCGCCGCAAAATCCCGCAAACCCTTGCTCGACAAGGAGTGTAGGAGTCGAAACAGACAAAGTCAACAGTATCTTATGTCTTATATAAGACACATCTATCGCGGGGAAAACCCTAGACGTGTCCCAGCCCTTTATGATGAAATGCGCGCATGAATTCGAACCCGGCGAATCCTGTGAACCCGAATGGCCAAGGGGCCGCCGGCGAAGGCGTATCCGCTGTTTCCGCTGCCGCGTCGCCTACCTTCAGCCCCTTATATCAGCAGATCAAGGGCTTGATTACGCAGAGCCTCGAAAGCGGCGAATGGAAGCCGGGCGAGATCATTCCTAGTGAAGTCGAACTGGCCGCGCGTTTCAAGGTGAGTCAGGGTACGGTGCGCAAGGCGATCGACGAACTCGCCGCCGACAACCTGCTGGTGCGCCGCCAGGGCAAGGGCACATTCGTTGCAACGCACAACGAAGAGCGCGCGCAGTTCCGTTTCCTGAGATTGCTCGCCGACGACGGCGCCGAGCATCCGCACGTGAGCCGTCTGCTCGAATGCCGGCGGCTGCGCGCATCGGCGGAAATCGCGCGGCAGCTCGATCTGAAGCCGGCCGATCCGGTCGTGCTGATCAAGCGTTTGCTGCAGTTCGACGGCGAAGTCACCGTGCTCGACGAAATCTGGCTGCCCGGCGTCGTGTTCCGCGGGCTCACGCTCGAGCGGCTGTCGGAGTACAAGGGTCCCCTCTACGCGATGTTCGAGACGGAATTCGGTACCCGCATGATTCGCGCGACGGAAAAAATCCGCGCGGTCGCGGCGGAGCCTTCCGTGGCGGACCTGCTGCATGTGCCGGCGGGTTTTCCGTTGCTGTCGGTCGAGCGCGTGTCCTATACCTATGGGGACCGGCCGGTCGAAGTCCGGCGAGGTTGGTATGTCACAACCGGGTATTACTATCAGAACGATCTGAGCTGAATCGGGCTGAAACGAGGCGCGGCGTCCCACACGCGCGCCGATCGGAAGGCGCTTTCATTGCGCGCGCAGCAAAGGACCTAGCGTGGTTTTCGCTGCAGCGCGATATAAAAAGGCGCTAAACTTGCGGATTAGTGTGACTACATAGTAAGGGGTCTAGCATGGCAGAAGCCGTAAAAAAACCGAGGCCGGAATTCCGGAACATCGGTATTGGGCAAATACTGACGGCATACCGTTTCCCGCTGGCGGCGGGCGTGTCGATTCTGCATCGCGTGAGCGGTGCCTTGTTGTTTCTCTTCCTTCCGTTCCTGCTGTTCCTCTTCGATCAGAGCCTGACTTCCGAACTGAGCTTCGAAGTATTCAAAGGCTTCCTCTCCAACATCATCGTCAAGCTGATCACGCTGGTTCTCGCGTGGGCCTTCCTGTTCCACTTCTGCGCCGGCATCCGTCACCTCGTGATGGATACGAATCATGATGCCGTGTCGAAAGAGAAGGGCAAATCGACCTCCATCGTGGTGATCGTCGTGTCGTCGCTGCTTACCATCGCATTCGCGGCAAAACTGTTCGGAGCATTCTAAAAAATGTCAGCCAATAACCGAATCGGTTCGAAGCGTCTCGTCGTCGGCGCGCATTACGGTCTGCGCGACTGGCTCGCGCAACGCGTCACCGCCTGCGTGATGGCGGTGTACACGGTGATTCTGCTCGCGTGGTTCTTCCTCGCGCGCGACTTTTCGTACGACGGCTGGGCGTCGATCTTCGCGACGCAGTGGATGAAGCTCGCCACGTTCGTCACGCTTCTCTCGCTGTTCTACCACGCGTGGGTTGGTATCCGTGACATCTGGATGGATTACGTGAAGCCCGTTGGCACGCGTCTCGTCCTCCAGGTGCTGACGATCCTCTGGCTGCTCGCATGTGCGGGCTACGCTGCGCAGATTCTCTGGAGAGTATAAAAGCATGGTTGCAATCAAGAATTCTCTGCCGCGTCGCCGCTTCGACGTCGTCATCGTCGGCGCGGGCGGCTCGGGGATGCGCGCGTCGCTGCAACTCGCGCGTGCCGGTCTGTCGGTCTGCGTGCTGTCCAAGGTGTTCCCGACGCGTTCGCACACGGTCGCGGCCCAGGGCGGCATCGGCGCTTCGCTCGGCAACATGAGCGAAGACAACTGGCACTACCACTTCTACGACACGATCAAGGGCTCCGACTGGCTCGGCGACCAGGACGCGATCGAATTCATGTGCCGTGAAGCACCGAACGCCGTCTACGAACTCGAACACTTCGGCATGCCGTTCGACCGTAACGCGGACGGCACGATCTATCAGCGCCCGTTCGGCGGCCACACCGCGAATTACGGCGAAAAGCCGGTGCAACGCGCCTGCGCGGCGGCTGACCGTACCGGTCACGCGCTGCTGCACACGCTGTACCAGCAGAACGTTGCTGCCAAGACGCAATTCTTCGTCGAATGGATGGCGCTGGACCTGATCCGCGACGCCGACGGCGACGTGCTCGGCGTGAGCGCGCTGGAAATGGAAACCGGCGACGTCTACATCCTCGAAGGCAAGACCACGCTGTTCGCCACGGGCGGCGCGGGCCGGATCTTCGCGGCATCGACCAACGCGTTCATCAACACCGGTGACGGCCTCGGCATGGCGGCCCGTTCGGGCATCGCGCTGCAGGACATGGAATTCTGGCAATTCCACCCGACCGGCGTGGCCGGCGCGGGCGTGCTGATCACCGAAGGCGTGCGCGGCGAAGGCGGTATTCTGCGTAACTCGAACGGCGAACGCTTCATGGAGCGCTACGCGCCGACGCTGAAGGATCTGGCGCCGCGCGACTTCGTTTCGCGTTCGATGGACCAGGAAATCAAGGAAGGCCGCGGCGTCGGTCCGAACAAGGATCACGTGCTGCTCGACCTGTCGCACATCGGCGCCGAGACGATCATGAAGCGTCTGCCGTCGATCCGCGAAATCGCGCTGAAGTTCGCGAACGTCGACTGCATCAAGGAGCCGATCCCGGTCGTGCCGACCATCCACTACCAGATGGGCGGTATTCCGACGAACATCAACGGCCAGGTCGTCGGGACGCCGCGCGGCCCCGAAGAAGTCGTCAACGGTTTCTACGCAGTGGGCGAATGCTCGTGCGTGTCGGTGCACGGCGCGAACCGTCTCGGCACGAACTCGCTGCTCGACCTCGTGGTGTTCGGCCGCGCTGCCGGCAACCACATCGTCAAGCACGTGAAGGAACTGAAGGAACACAAGCCGCTGCCGGCCGATGCAGCCGACTTCGCGCTGTCGCGTCTGGCGAAGCTGGACAACTCGTCGTCGGGCGAGTACGCGCAGTCGGTCGCGAACGACATCCGCGGCACGATGCAGAAGCACGCTGGTGTGTTCCGTACCTCGGCTCTGCTGTCCGAAGGCGTCGAGGCCATCCGTGAAGTGGCGGCACGCGTCGACAACATCCATCTGAAGGACAAGTCGAAGGTGTTTAACACGGCTCGCATCGAAGCGCTCGAAGTGGCGAACCTGATCGAAGTGGCACGCGCCACGATGGTCTCCGCCGAAGCGCGCAAGGAAAGCCGCGGCGCGCACGCGCAGAACGACTTCGAACATCGCGACGACGAAAACTGGCTGCGCCATACGTTGTGGTTCAGCGAAGGCGATCGCCTCGACTACAAGCCGGTTCACATGAAGCCGCTGACCGTCGAATCGGTTCCGCCGAAAGCGCGTACCTTCTAAGGCACAAGTCAAAGGAATTCAGAGAAATGGCCAAGCGTACATTTGAAATTTACCGCTACGATCCGGACAAGGACGCCGCTCCGCGCATGCAGACGTACGAGATCGAAATCGACTCGCACGAACGCATGCTGCTCGACGCGCTCATCAAGCTGAAGGCGCTCGACGAAACCCTGTCGTTCCGTCGCTCGTGCCGCGAAGGCGTGTGCGGTTCGGACGCAATGAACATCAACGGCAAGAACGGCCTCGCGTGCCTGACGAACCTGAACGACCTGCCGCAGAAGATCGTGCTGCGTCCGCTGCCGGGCCTGCCCGTCGTGCGCGACCTGATCTGCGACTTCACGCAGTTCTTCAACCAGTATCACTCGATCAAGCCGTACCTGATCAACGATACGCCGCCGCCGGAAAAGGAACGTCTGCAGTCGCCGGAAGAACGCGACGAGCTCGACGGCCTGTACGAATGTATTCTGTGCGCGAGCTGCTCGACGTCGTGCCCGAGCTTCTGGTGGAATCCGGACAAGTTCGTCGGCCCGGCTGGTCTGCTGCAAGCCTACCGCTTCATCGCGGATAGCCGCGACGAGGCAACCGGCGAGCGCCTCGACAACCTGGAAGATCCGTACCGTCTGTTCCGTTGCCACACGATCATGAACTGTGTCGACGTTTGCCCGAAGGGCCTTAACCCGACCAAGGCAATCGGCAAGATCAAGGAATTGATGGTTCGCCGCGCTGTCTAGTATCAATGAGCTCCGCGCTCCCTGGCGCGCGCTGCCCCCGAGGGGGCGGTCAGTGCGCCCGGGCGCGGCGCGGGATGTACCGACATGACCGAAACATCGCATCAGTCCGACCCTCTCCGCCGCGCGCGTCTTCGCTGGCGCGCACGGCGGGGCCTGCTGGAAAACGACCTGATTTTCGAGCGTTTTTTCAGCCGATATGAGCATGACCTCAGCGATGCCGACGTGGGCGCACTCACGCGCCTGCTCGAGCTGAGCGATAACGACCTGATGGACTTGCTGCTCGCGCGCAAGGAACCAGAAGGCGATCTGGCCGACCCGGACGTGGTCCGGGTTCTGGAGTTGCTGCGCAACGCTTGAGCGCCGCCAGTCCGCTGTTCCAGGCGTGCAATTATCGAAACCCTGTATCCATACTTCGATTGAGGATGTGCTATGACCCCGTCAGATGTTAAAGCCACGCTATCGTTCAGCGACAATTCGCCGAGCGTCGAAATGCCGATTTACAAGGGCACGATTGGCCCGGATGTGATCGACATTCGCAAACTGTACGGCCAGACCGGCAAATTCACGTACGACCCGGGCTTCATGTCGACGGCGGCGTGCAATTCGGCGATTACCTACATCGACGGCGACAAGGGCGAACTGCTCTACCGCGGCTACCCGATCGACAACCTCGCGCAGAACGCCGACTTCCTCGAAACCTGTTACCTGCTGCTGAACGGCGAACTGCCGAACGCGCAGCAGAAGGCCGAATTCGTGAAGACGGTCACGAACCACACGATGGTGCACGAGCAGATGCAGTTCTTCTTCCGCGGCTTCCGCCGCGACGCGCATCCGATGGCAATTCTGGTCGCCGCGGTCGGCGCGCTGTCCGCGTTCTATCACGACTCGCTCGACATCAATAACCCGCGTCACCGCGAAGTGTCGGCGATCCGTATGATCGCGAAGCTGCCCACGCTGGTCGCGATGGCGTACAAGTACAGCATCGGCCAGCCGTTCGTGTATCCGAAGAACGACCTGTCGTACAGCGCGAACTTCATGCGCATGATGTTCTCGAACCCGTGCGAAGAGTACGAGGTCAACGACGTGCTGGTGCGCGCGCTCGACCGCATCCTGATCCTGCATGCGGACCACGAGCAGAATGCATCAACCTCGACCGTGCGGCTCGCCGGTTCGTCGGGCGCGAATCCGTTCGCGTGTATCGCGGCGGGTATCGCGTGTCTGTGGGGCCCGGCGCACGGCGGCGCGAACGAAGCCGCGCTGACCATGCTGGAAGAAATCGGCTCGGTCGACAACATTCCTGAGTTCATCAAGCAGGTGAAGGACAAGAACTCGGGCGTGAAGCTGATGGGCTTCGGCCACCGCGTGTACAAGAACTACGACCCGCGCGCGAAGCTGATGCGCGAGACCTGCTACGAAGTGCTCGAAGAGCTGGGCCTGCACGACGATCCGCTGTTCAAGCTCGCGATGGAACTCGAAAAGATCGCGCTCGAAGACGAATACTTCGTGTCGCGCAAGCTGTACCCGAACGTCGACTTCTACTCGGGTATCGTGCAGCGCGCGCTGGGCATTCCGACGTCGATGTTCACCTGTATCTTCGCGATGGCGCGTACGGTCGGCTGGATCGCGCAGTGGAACGAAATGATCGCCGATCCCGAGCAGAAGATTGGCCGTCCGCGTCAGTTGTTCATCGGCGAGACGCTGCGTGAAGCGAAGCCGATCGCACAGCGCTGATCGCTGATCGACCTCGATACGCGCGCTTCGCAGCGGCATTCGTGCCGTGCAAAAGCGCGAAATCCGAGTGAATAAAACGCCTCGACGGGTCTACCGTCGGGGCGTTTTCCGTTTCGGCGGCAGCCACGCGTCGCGCATGCGGCGCATTGGCGTCGCTGGGGCCAACGCTTGCCGGGTAACGACGATACAGGTATTGCCACTACCAGCCAACTCCATGTTTTTTATCGGTTTTTTCGTCGGCTGAGCAGCCCATCGCGGTGCGCAGCGTGGCATAATCAATCGACACAGTCAGCCCGCAGTCATTACTACCCCGCATACCATGGCACAGACTCTCTACGACAAATTGTGGAACACGCACGTGGTCCACACGGAAGACGACGGCACCACGATTCTCTACATCGACCGTCACCTGCTGCATGAAGTGACCAGCCCGCAGGCGTTCGAAGGCCTGAAGATGGCCGAGCGTCCGGTGTGGCGCATCAGCGCGAACCTGGCCGTGTCCGACCACAACGTGCCGACCACGGACCGCAGCCACGGCATCGCCGATCCGGTGTCGAAGCTGCAGGTCGACACGCTCGACGCCAACTGCGACGCCTTCGGCATCACACAGTTCAAGATGAACGACCTGCGTCAGGGCATCGTTCACATCATCGGGCCGGAACAGGGCGCCACGCTGCCGGGTATGACGATCGTCTGCGGCGACTCGCACACGTCCACGCACGGCGCGTTCGGCGCGCTCGCGCACGGCATCGGCACGTCGGAAGTCGAGCACGTGCTGGCCACGCAAACGCTGCTGCAGAAGAAGAGCAAGAACCTGCTCGTGAAGGTCGAGGGCCAATTGCCGCGCGGCTGTACCGCGAAGGACATCGTGCTCGCGATCATCGGCAAGATCGGCACCGCGGGCGGCACCGGCTACGCGATCGAATTCGGCGGCTCGACGATCCGGTCGCTGACAATGGAAGGCCGCATGACGGTCTGCAACATGGCGATCGAAGCGGGCGCGCGCGCCGGCATGGTCGCCGTCGACGACACCACGGTCGAATACCTGAAAGGCCGTCCGTTCTCGCCGCAGGGCGTCGAGTGGGATCACGCGGTCGAGTACTGGAAGCAGTTCAAGTCGGACGACGGAGCGCATTTCGATCGCGTGGTCGAGTTGAACGCCGCCGAAATCGTGCCGCAGGTCACCTGGGGCACGTCGCCGGAAATGGTCACGCCGATCGACGGCCGCGTGCCGGATCCGGAGCGCGAAAAGGACCCGGTCAAGCGCGACGCGATGGAGCGCGCGCTCAAGTACATGGCGCTCGAGCCGAACGCGCCGATCGAGTCGATCAAGCCGGATAAAATCTTCATCGGGTCGTGCACCAACGCGCGCATCGAAGACATTCGCGCCGCGGCTTACGTCGTGAAGAAGCTCGGCCGTCGCGTCGCGCCGAACATCCGTCTGGCGATGGTCGTGCCGGGTTCGGGTCTCGTGAAGGCGCAGGCGGAGCGTGAAGGCCTCGACAAGGTCTTTACCGAGGCCGGTTTCGAATGGCGCGAGCCGGGCTGCTCGATGTGTCTGGCAATGAACGCCGACCGGCTCGAGCCGGGCGAGCGTTGTGCATCCACGTCGAACCGCAATTTCGAAGGTCGTCAGGGCGCTGGTGGCCGCACGCACCTGGTGAGCCCCGCAATGGCCGCGGCTGCGGCCATCGAAGGGCATTTCGTCGACATTCGCAAGCTCGGATAAACCGCATGATGAAGAACATGAATCGCATCACTCTATTGCGCCGCTTCGCACTCGGCACGTTCGCCGGGCTCCTGCTCGGTCTTGCCGGCTGCAACACGGTGCACGGATTCGGCCAGGACATGTCGCACCTCGGCAATTCGATCAGCAATCACGCTGAGAAATAAGCGGTTTTTGATTTTTGCCGGCGATACGGCGCGGGGGTTCCAGCCGCCAGTCGCATCGCCCGGTCCTGAACAGGCGCAAGCGTCATGGATAATTTCATCGTACACACCGGCGTCGTGGCGCCGCTCGATCGCGAGAACGTCGACACGGACGCGATCATTCCGAAGCAGTTCCTGAAGTCGATCAAGCGCACGGGTTTCGGTCCGAATGCGTTCGACGAATGGCGCTACCTCGACCACGGCGAACCGGGTCAAGACAACTCGAAGCGTCCGCTGAACCCGGATTTCGTGCTGAATCAGCCGCGCTACCAGGGCGCCTCGGTGCTGCTCGCGCGCAAGAATTTTGGCTGCGGCAGCTCGCGCGAACACGCGCCTTGGGCGTTGCAGCAATACGGCTTTCGCGCGCTGATCGCGCCGAGCTTCGCGGACATCTTCTACAACAACTGCTTCAAGAACGGCGTGCTGCCGATCGTGCTGACCGAACAGCAGGTCGATCATCTGTTCAACGAGACGTATGCGTTCAACGGCTTCGAGCTGACGATCGACCTCGAAGCGCAAGTCGTGCGCACGGCCGACGGCGGCACCGAATATCCGTTCGAAGTCGCGGCGTTCCGCAAGTATTGTCTGCTGAACGGTTTCGACGACATCGGCCTCACGCTGCGTCACGCGGACAAGATCCGCCAATTCGAAGCGGAGCGTCTCGCGAAGCAACCGTGGCTGAACAATCGCCTCGTCCGCTAAGCGAAACCGTGAGGGCGTCAGGGGCGTGAAGTCCGCGCGCCAATGTCGGTTTGCGCCAGAAGATCCGAAAAAAATCATTAAGGAATTCGCATGAAGATCGCAGTGTTGCCGGGCGACGGCATCGGTCCCGAAATCGTCAAGGAGGCCGTCAAGGTCCTGAACGTGCTCGGCGAGAAGTTCGAACTCGAAGAAGCGCCGGTCGGCGGCGCGGGCTACGAAGCGAAGGGCCACCCGCTGCCGGACTCGACGCTCGCGCTCGCGAAGGAAGCCGACGCGATCCTGTTCGGCGCGGTCGGCGACTGGAAGTACGACAAGCTCGAACGCGCGCTGCGCCCTGAGCAGGCGATTCTCGGTCTGCGCAAGCACCTGGAACTTTTCGCGAACTTCCGTCCGGCGATCTGCTACCCGCAACTGACGGGCGCGTCGTCGCTGAAGGAAGAGATCGTTTCGGGTCTCGACATCCTGATCGTGCGCGAACTGAACGGCGACATCTACTTCGGTGCGCCGCGCGGCGTGCGTACGTCGCCGGACGGCCTGTTCGCCGGCGCGAAGGAAGGCTTCGACACGATGCGCTATTCGGAACCCGAAGTGCGCCGCATCGCGCACGTCGCATTCCAGGCGGCGCAAAAGCGCGGCAAGAAGCTCACCTCGGTCGATAAAGCCAACGTGCTCGAAACGTCGCAGTTCTGGAAGGACGTGATGATCGACGTGTCGAAGGAATACGCGGACGTCGAACTGTCGCACATGTACGTCGACAACGCCGCGATGCAGCTCGTGAAGGCGCCGAAGTCGTTCGACGTGATCGTGACCGGCAACATGTTCGGCGACATCCTGTCCGACGAGGCGGCCATGCTGACCGGCTCGATCGGCATGCTGCCGTCGGCATCGCTCGACAAGAACAACAAGGGCTTGTACGAGCCGTCGCACGGCTCCGCGCCGGATATCGCCGGCAAGGGCGTTGCCAATCCGCTCGCCACGATCCTGTCGGCCGCGATGATGCTGCGCTATTCGCTGAACAAGGCGGAGCAGGCCGATCGCATCGAAACCGCGGTGAAGAAGGTGCTCGAACAGGGCTATCGCACCGGCGACATTCTCACGCCGGGTTGCAAGCAGATCGGCACCGCCGCGATGGGCGATGCCGTCGTGGCCGCGCTGTAAAACGCGTGCACCGCATGCGCTCGCAGAGCGAGGGCATGCGGTGGTCAGCTCAACAATACTGGCCTTTTAAAAACGCGAATCGGGCCTTTAAATAGGCCGATTTGCACGTCATACGGCGAAGAACGCCGCCAGTTTTCCGTTTTCGTGTATATTGTTGTGATGGCTCAGATCTCCCAAATCTCCTCGATTTCCAAAATGCACGGCACAACGGCCCGTGCGATCGAGTTCGCCATTACCATCAAAACCATTACCCCGAAAACGATCACGAAGCGCTGATCGTCCGTCGTGCCCGCCCATCTTCCCCGCGCGGTCACTGCGGGCAAAGACGCGGGGAAGTTTCCATTCGAAGGGTATGAAGTCATGAACGTAGGTCTCGTAGGTTGGCGCGGCATGGTCGGCAGCGTCCTGATGCAACGTATGCAGCAGGAAGGCGATTTCGACTTGATCGAACCGGTGTTTTTCAGCACCAGCAACGCGGGCGGCAACGCGCCTTCGTTCGCCAAAAACGAGACCAAGCTCAAAGATGCGACAAGCATCGACGACCTGAAGAAGTGCGACGCGATCATTTCCTGCCAGGGCGGTGACTACACGAACGAAGTGTTCCCGAAGCTGCGCGCGGCGGGCTGGAACGGCTACTGGATCGACGCGGCATCGTCGCTGCGCATGAAGGACGACGCGGTCATCATTCTCGATCCGGTCAACCTCGACGTGATCAAGAACGCGCTCGTCAAAGGCCAGAAGAATTTCATCGGCGGTAACTGCACGGTCAGCCTGATGCTGATGGCATTGGGCGGCCTGTTCCGCGAAAACCTCGTCGACTGGATGACGGCCATGACTTATCAGGCCGCATCCGGCGCGGGCGCGCAGAACATGCGCGAATTGCTGTCGCAAATGGGCACGCTGCACGGCGCGGTGAAGAACGAACTGGCAGACCCGGCTTCGGCAATTCTCGACATCGACCGCCGCGTGCTCGAAGCGATGAACAGCGACAGCATGCCGACCGACCACTTCGGCGTACCGCTCGCGGGCTCGCTGATTCCGTGGATCGACAAGGATCTCGGCAACGGCATGTCGAAGGAAGAGTGGAAGGGCGGCGCGGAAACCAACAAGATCCTCGGCAAGCCGGCCATGGGCACGCCGGGTTCGATTCCCGTCGATGGTCTGTGCGTGCGGATCGGCGCAATGCGCTGCCATTCGCAAGCGCTCACGATCAAGCTGACCAAGGACGTGCCGCTCGACGAAGTGAACAGCATCCTCGCGTCGGGCAACGACTGGGTCAAGGTTGTGCCGAACGAACGCGAAGCGTCGATGCGCGACCTGTCCCCGGCGGTTGTCACCGGTACGCTGACGGTGCCGGTCGGCCGCGTGCGCAAGCTCGCGATGGGAGGCGAGTATCTGTCGGCCTTCACGGTCGGCGATCAGCTGCTGTGGGGCGCGGCTGAACCGCTGCGTCGTATGCTTCGCATTGTGCTCGACAAGTAAAGTAAACTACGCGCTCACGACGCGTAGACAACTCAAGAAGCGTCGCGCTTGCGCGGCGCTTTTTTCATTGTGTGCTCCGATCATCTTGTCTCTTTCCACTCGCAAAAAAGGCTGCGCGCTGACGCGCCCAGGTGTCCCGATGAACTTTCGACGCTCCGCTCTTCGGGCTATGTCCATTCGTCACGAGAAGGTGCGATTCAGCAGCCGTCCGGCGGCGATGGCCGCTTGTGCCACTTTCGCCCTTGCGCTGCTCGGCGGTGGCGCGGGCAATGCGCTTGCCGCGCCGGCTAGTGCCGCGAGCGCGCCGGATGCCGCTTCCGCTGTCAGTTCCACTACCGCTGTCGTTGCTGTCGCTGCGGGCTCTCAGTACACCGTACACGCAGGGCAGTCGCTGAACGATGTCGCGATCGCTATTACGCAGTCGCATGACCGGGCGGTACTCGCGCGCGCTACGCACGCATTGTTCGACACGAATCCGGCCGCGTTCATGAATCACGATCCGAGCCGGATGCGTGTAGGAGCGGTGTTGATCGTGCCGGCGCTCGATGCGTCGGGGGCCTTGGCGGTTTCGTCGACTGGGGCCGCGGCAGGGGCGTCGGAGTCCACGGCGGCTGCGCCCGCTTCCGCGCCGACTGCCGCGCCGGCCGCGGCGGCTGCCGCCAGCACGGCGAGTGCAGTCGCGCAGGTCAACGCCGCCGCCGCGAGTGCGGCCAGCGCGGCGGCTCAAGCGACGACGCCGGCCGCATCCACGGTTTCCGGCGCGGCCAGCGCGGCGGTATCGACCGGCGCGGCGGCGGGCGGTGCGGTTTCGTCCGCGCCAGTGGCCGGTTCGGCGCCGGTGGCGACGAGTGGCACGCGGGAATGGGCCGAATCGATTCAACCGGCGGCGAGCGCGCCCGCCGGACAAGCGCCGTCGGCAGCGACCGCGGCCGCGCAGGCGGCTTCGCAGCCGCATCCGCAGGTGTCGAGTCTGCAGCAATTGCTGGCGCTGAAAAACCGCGTGCTGATGGAGTTGCAGAAGCACGGTATCGGCGGGGCGCCCGTCGCTTCAGGCCCAACGCCGACGAGCGCTGAGCAGCCGGCACCGGCAGGTTCCGCGGCGACCGTGGCCGTGGCGCCGGAGCACGCGAATGTGACGACGTCGCCGTCGAATGAGGGCGGCATCTCTCAGCGCGATTTGAGCATCGCGGCCGCCGTGGGCGCGGCACTGATCGTTCTGCTCGCTGCTCTGCGCATGGGTCGCCGCAAGCGCGATCAAGAGGCCGCGGCACGGGCCGCCCAGGCAACTGATGCAGAAATGGCGAGATCCGCGCGTGAGGCCGATTCGCGCAATGGCAGCGCGGCGGCGGGGCAGGCCGCGGTCACGGAAGGATCGGACGCGCAAGATCAAGAGGTTGCACGGCAGGCCGCAGCAGCAGAGCATGCGGCTGCGGAACGTGCGGCTGCGGAACGTGCGGCTGCGGAACGTGCGGCTGCGGAACGTGCGGCAGCCGAACAGGCAGCGGCAGAAAGCGCGGCTGCGGAGCGGGTAGCAGCGGAGCGCGCGGTGGCCGAGGAGGCGGCGGCCAAGCGCGCCGCAGCGGAACGTGCGGCTGCGGAACGTGCAGCAGCCGAGCAAGCCGCAGCAGAAAGCGCGGCAGCCGAACGTGCAGCAGTCGAGCAAGCCGCAGCGGAAAGTGCAGCAGCCGAACAGACGGCAGCGGAGCGAGCCGCAGCAGAGCGAGCAGCGGCCGGAGAACACGCCGCGGCGGAACGCGCAGCAGCGGAACAAGCAGCAGCCGAACAAGCAGCAGCCGAACAAGCAGCAGCCGAACAAGCAGCAGCCGAACAAGCAGCAGCACGCGTCGCCGCCGAACATGCGGAAGCGGAACGCATCGCAGCAGAACGCAGCGCATCCGAGCGCGCCGCAGAAGAACAGGCGGCACAGCAAGCAGGCACGCCCGAACCTACTGCACCAATGGCGCCACTCGCCAGCATCCCGCTACCCAGCCAAAGCGAACTGTCCAGCGAACCACCGGCGGTCGCACCCGCCCATGACGAGACGCTGCGCTCGGCCGCGACGGCCGCCAATCTCGCCGCCGCGGCAGAACTCGGCGCCGACGCGTTGCCGCTGGGACCGCTCGAACCGGTTGGCGCCGCGGCGCAGGACGAGAACGCGCATCGCCTGCAATGGGACGAGGAACCCACAGAAAGTCCGACCGCAGAGAAAACGACAGGCACGACGACAACCCCGAGCCCAAGCGCCGCGGAACCGCCCTCGACAGCGTCGCACACCGCGACGGCCGAACCGCAGTCCCCCTTGAACGTTCCACCCCCAGTAATCGATTTCACGCAACATCAGATCGAACCGCGCGCCACTACGTCGTTCGGTCAGCCGTTCAGCGACATCCCCGTGCCGACGGAACCCGCGCCGTCCGCACCGACCGAGTTCCCGCGCGACGCGGTCGACGCGTTCGGCAGCCTCAACATGCCGCTGCCGCCGCGCATCGACGTGCCCACCGTCGGCGAAGCGGAGCCTTCCACGTCGCTTTCGACGCAACCGGTCGCATCGCCCGACACGACCGCGCAGCAGGCCTTCGGCGTCCATGGCGCGGACGACGACGCCCCGCACATCGCCGACCAGATCGCCGCCGGCACAGCCGGCCACGGCGCCGTCGCGGGCCTCGGCGCGGCCGGCTTCGGCGCGCTGAAGCTCGACTTCGACCTCGAGTTGCCGCCGAGCCCGGCTCAGCCATTGCCGGCCTTCACACCGGCCGATCTCGGCCGCATCGCGCGCAACAAGCTGGAGTTGGCCTCCGAGTACATCGAGCTCGGCGATCTGGCGGGCGCCCGCGCGCTCATCAACGAAGTGATCGAAGCAAACGATCCAGCCACGCGCACCGAAGCCCGCGCGTTGCTTTCGACTCTCGCACCGCTGTCGTGAAGCGCATCGCATTAGGCGTGCAATACGACGGCGCCGCGTTCACTGGATGGCAGTCGCAGCCGCATGGCAACACGGTACAGGACGAGCTCGAACGGGCGCTGCGCGAATTCATGCGCACGCCCGTGCAGACGGTGGTCGCCGGCCGCACCGACCGCGGTGTGCATGGCTTGGGTCAGGTCGTGCATTTCGACACCGACCTCGATCGCCTCGACATCTCCTGGGTGCGCGGCCCGAACGCGTTTCTGCCGAAGACGATCGGCGTGCAATGGGCCAAGCCGATGCCCGACGATTTTCACGCGCGGTTTTCGGCATTCGAGCGGACCTATTACTACGTGCTGTACGTAAGTCCGGTTCGCTCGCCGATGCTCACGACGCGCGCCGGCTGGGTGCACACGCCACTCGACGTCGACGCGATGCGCTCGGCCGCCGAGCAGCTGATCGGCGAGCATGACTTTTCGGCGTTTCGTTCGTCGCAATGCCAGTCGAAGACGCCGTTCAAGCACCTGTACCAGATCGACGTCAAACGACAGGGTAACTTCGTGCATTTCCGCTTCCGCGCGAACGCCTTCCTGCATCACATGGTGCGCAACGTGATGGGCTGTCTGATCGAAATCGGCAGCGGCCGCCGCCCGGCCGCGTGGATGGCCGACGTGCTCGCGAGCCGTAGCCGCGATTGCGCGGCGCCGACCTTCATGCCCGACGGCTTGTACCTCGCGCAAGTGGGCTATCCTGAGCAATTCGGCGTGCCCGACCCGGCGACGGGCAGCGTGCCGTGGAGCAGCGTATGGACCGAGCAACCGGAAACATGAAAGCAGCAGAGAACCCCGCCATTCAGACCGACGCCACCGCCTTGCAAGGCGTGCCACATCGCACGCGCATCAAGCTGTGCGGACTGTCGAAACCCGTCGACATTGCACACGCGATCAACCTCGGCGCCGACGCGATCGGCCTCGTGTTCTATCCGCTGAGCCCGCGCTCGGTGAGCGTCGCGCAAGCGGTCGAACTCGTGCATGAGGTCCCGCCGTTCGTGTCGGTCGTCGGTCTGTTCGTCAACGCGACGCCGGAATGGGTTCACGAAGTCGCGAGCAACGTGAACCTGACGCTGTTGCAGTTCCACGGCGACGAGACGCCTGAGCAGTGCGAGGCGCTCGCCGGCGTTGCGGGTTTGCCTTGGTTGCGCGCGTTGCGTGTTGCGGCGGATACTCGAGCGGCCGATTTGGTAAAATCGGCATTCAACTATTCAGCAGCCAGTGGTCTTCTGTTCGACACCCATGTCGAAGGCTACGGCGGCGGTGGGAAGGTTTTCGATTGGTCACTTATTCCAGCAGAACTCGCGCATCGGGCCGTTTTGAGTGGTGGGTTGAACGCGCAAAACGTCAGTGATGCGATCCATCGCGTGCGCCCGTACGCGGTCGATGTCTCGAGCGGCATCGAAGTAGCGGGCGCCCGGGGCGTGAAGGATCACGCCCGGATGGCGGCGTTCGTACGCGCGGTGCGCGCTGCGGACGCTGAATGATTCAGGCTCGCGGGCGCTTTCCGATGAAAGCCGCGAGCCATCCTGAGAAGAGTGATCACCATGTACAACTTGCCTGACGAAAGAGGCCACTTCGGCCAATTTGGTGGTGTGTTCGTCGCCGAAACGCTGTTTTCCGCACTCAACGAGTTGCGTGAAGCGTACGAGAAATATCAGAAAGACCCGGAGTTCGTCGCCGAATACGAGCGCGAATTGAAGTATTTCGTCGGTCGCCCGTCCCCGATTTATCACGCCCAGCGCTGGAGCGAATTGCTCGGCGGCGCGCAGGTTTATCTGAAGCGTGAAGACCTGAATCACACGGGGGCGCACAAGATCAACAACGTGATCGGCCAGGCGCTGCTCGCCAAGCGCATGGGCAAGCCGCGCGTGATCGCGGAAACCGGCGCCGGTCAGCACGGCGTGGCCACGGCGACAATCTGCGCGCGCTTCGGTATGGAGTGCGTGGTCTACATGGGCGCCGAGGACGTGCGCCGCCAGGCCGCGAACGTTTATCGCATGAAACTGCTCGGCGCGACGGTCGTGCCGGTCGAATCGGGGTCGCGCACGCTGAAGGACGCGCTGAACGAAGCGATGCGCGACTGGGTCACCAACGTCGAAAACACGTTCTACATCATCGGCACGGTTGCGGGTCCGCATCCGTACCCGATGATGGTGCGCGACTTCCAGCGTGTGATCGGCGACGAATGCCGCGTGCAGATGCCAGAACTCGCTGGCCGTCAGCCGGACGCCGTCATCGCGTGTGTTGGCGGCGGTTCGAATGCGATGGGGATCTTTTACCCGTATATCGACGATAGTTCCGTGCAGTTGATCGGCGTCGAAGCGGCCGGCGACGGCCTCGAAACGGGTCGTCACGCGGCATCGCTGATCGGCGGTAGTCCCGGCGTGTTGCACGGTAACCGCACGTATCTGCTGCAAGACGAAGACGGCCAGATCATCGAGACGCATTCGGTGTCGGCAGGCCTCGACTACCCGGGCGTCGGCCCCGAGCACGCGTGGCTAAAAGAGAGCAATCGCGCTCAATACGTAGGCATCACCGACGAAGAAGCGCTGAAGGCGTTCCACGATTGCTGCCGCATCGAGGGCATTATTCCTGCGCTGGAGTCGAGCCACGCGCTCGCTTACGCTACGAAACTCGCGCCGACCTTGTCGAAAGACAAGATTCTGCTGGTCAACCTGTCGGGCCGCGGCGACAAGGACATGCACACGGTCGCTGAGCGATCGGGTATCCAGTTCTGAGCCGCGACGATGCGCGACGAGTTCGACGAGCCGCAGCCGGCGATTGAATCCACGAATCCGGACGCCGAAGTCCCGGCGGCCGCGGCATCTGCACCGCTGCTGGCGCAGGTGCCGGCCGGCATTCAGCTGTTAAACCGCGATTTTCTAACCGATGTAGCGAACATTCCCGATGAGTCGATCGACCTGATCGTCTGTGATCCGCCTTATGGGTTGGGGAAGGACTATGGCAACGACTCGGACATGCGCACGGGCGAGGAATTTCTCGTCTGGACGCGCGGCTGGCTCGAGCTCGCTGTACCGAAGCTCAAGCCAACAGGGTCGCTCTATATTTTCTGCACCTGGCAATACGCGCCGGAAATCTTCAGTTTCCTGAAGACGAAACTCACGATGGTCAACGAAATCATCTGGGACCGGCGCGTGCCGAGTATGGGCGGCACCACGCGCCGCTTCACGTCAGTGCATGACAACATCGGTTTTTTCGCGGTGTCGAAGGACTACTTCTTCGATCTCGATCCCGTCCGCATCCCGTACGATGCAGTCACGAAGAAGGCGCGTTCGCGAAAGTTGTTCGAAGGAAGCAAGTGGTTGGAGCTTGGCTATAATCCGAAGGATGTCTGGTCGGTATCGCGTCTGCATCGGCAGCATGCCGAGCGCGTTGCGCATCCAACCCAGAAACCTCTGGAAATCGTCGAGCGGATGGTACTGTCCAGCTGCCCGAAGGGCGGCCGCGTGCTCGACCCATTCATGGGCAGCGGCACCACCGCAGTCGCTTGCGTCCGTCATCAGCGCGAATTCGTCGGCTATGAGATCAACGAGAGCTATTGTGCGATAGCGCGCGAGCGCGTCAGCGCCGCCGCTACGCCTGCTGCGCCCCGTCGGACCCGAGCCAGGCCAAAAGTGCAGCCGTCGACCGAAGTGCAGTGAAAAGCGCGAGATGCGCCGCTAAGTTCGCTGAAAAGCGCGCGGCAATGGGCGCGCAATAGCCCTAATTCGAGAGTACTTCCATGTCCCGTATCAAGAACACGTTTGCCGCGCTGTCCGCCCAGGGTAAGAAAGGCCTGATCCCGTTCATGACCGCTGGCGACCCGGACCCGGCTCGCACGGTCGAGTTCATGCACGCCCTCGCCGCCGGCGGCGCCGATGTGATCGAACTAGGCGTGCCGTTTTCCGACCCAATGGCAGACGGTCCTGTCATTCAGCAGTCGTCTGAACGTGCGCTCGCGAAGGGCGTGTCGCTACGCCATGTGCTGGCCGACGTCAAACGCTTCCGCGAAGCCGACGACAAAACCCCGGTCGTGCTGATGGGCTATGCGAATCCGATCGAGCGAATGGGCGCCGAGGCCTTCGCGAAAGCCGCGAAGGAAGCCGGTGTCGATGGCGTGCTGGTGGTCGACTATCCGCCTGAAGAGTGCGCAAACTTCGCGGAACAGATGCAATCTGCCGGGATCGATCCGATCTTTTTGCTCGCGCCGACTTCAACCGACGAACGTATCGCCGAAGTCGGCCGCATCGCCAGCGGCTACGTCTACTATGTGTCGCTGAAAGGGGTCACCGGCGCCGCAAATCTGGACGTTTCCAGCATCGCGAGTAAAATCCCGGCCATCAAGTCGCGCGTCCCCCTGCCGGTGGGCGTCGGTTTCGGCATTCGCGACGCGCAAACGGCGCGTGCGGTGGGCGAGGTGGCCGATGCCGTCGTGATCGGCAGCCGTATCGTTCAATTGCTCGAACAGGCAGCGCCCGACGCCGCTGCCGAGACGCTCACGCGTTTCGTTGCCGAGGTGCGCGAGGCGCTCGATAGCGTCGCGACTGCCCGATAACAGTTATTTTTTGTCGCGTTAACGTGAGCGGCGGGCTCGTCCCGCCGTTCGCGCGACTGCTGACCCAGAAGGATTCTCTATGAGCTGGCTCGATAAGCTGCTGCCGCCGAAAATCAAACAAACCGACCCGAAAAACCGCAAGGGAATTCCGGAAGGCCTGTGGATCAAGTGCCCGTCGTGCGAAGCCGTGCTGTATCGCAACGACGTCGAGGCCAATCTGCATGTTTGCCCCAAGTGCGACCATCACATGCGCATCGGCGCACGTGAGCGGCTCGACAGCCTGCTCGATCCGGAAGGCCGCTACGAAATCGGCCAGGAAATCGTTCCGGTCGACGCGCTGAAGTTCAAAGATAGCCGCAAGTACCCTGAGCGCATTAAAGAGGCGATGGACGAAACCGACGAGACCGACGCAATGGTCGTGATGGGCGGCGCGATTCACACGCTGCCGGTCGTCGTGGCGAACTTCGAGTTCTCGTTTATGGGCGGCTCGATGGGTTCGGTGGTCGGCGAGCGTTTCGCGCGCGGCGCGCAGAACGCGCTCGAACAGAAAGTGCCGTTCATCTGCTTCACCGCTTCGGGCGGCGCGCGGATGCAGGAAAGCTTGCTGTCGTTGATGCAGATGGCAAAGACCACCGCGATGCTCACGAAGCTGGCGGAAGCCAGGCTGCCATTCATCTCGGTGCTGACCGACCCGACGATGGGCGGCGTGTCCGCGAGTTTCGCATTCCTCGGCGACGTCGTGATCGCCGAACCGAAGGCGCTGATCGGC
Organism: Paraburkholderia sp. Clong3; assembly: GCF_050436485.1. Lineage (NCBI taxonomy): Bacteria > Pseudomonadati > Pseudomonadota > Betaproteobacteria > Burkholderiales > Burkholderiaceae > Paraburkholderia > Paraburkholderia sp. Clong3. The sequence goes on from NZ_JBNDMH010000003.1 coordinate 133,881, forward strand.
TTTGCTGGCCCGCGCGTGATCGAACAGACCGTGCGCGAGAAACTGCCGGAAGGCTTCCAACGCGCCGAGTTTCTGCTGCAAAAGGGCGCGATCGACATGATCGTCGATCGTCGCAAGCTGCGCGAAGAGATCGCGCAATTACTGGCGCTGTTGAGCCATCAGCCGGCGGACGCGGTCGCGTAAAAGCCGGGCAGCACCGCATTTGCCGCTCTTTCGCCGCGCTGTCGAAGACGCGGCGGAGCCAGAGAAGCAATCAAAAAAATAGCGCGCCGCGTGAGCAATCAAGCGGCGCGCTGTCATTTCCAGGATAATTACCGTCGCCTGCGATGCGGCAGCGGTCGAAGCCGAAGCTGGCGCGGCTCAAGGCGCGGGTTTGTGCGCATAAACCGCGCAACGGCCTACGCCCATGACCGGCGACCCGCGACCCTCGACCGCAACCGCCTGACCAGCACCCTTCGCAGCACTGTAGAACCGAACTACCGCGACTCACTCAAGATTCACCCGATGACGACATTCCCCACTCTCGACGCGTGGCTCACGCACCTTGAATCCGCGCATCCGGTCGGCATCGACATGGGTTTGGGCCGAATCTCCCAGGTGCGTGATGCGATGCAGCTATCGTTTGCGTGCCCGATCATCACGGTCGGCGGCACGAACGGCAAAGGCTCGACCTGCGCGATTCTCGAAGCGATCCTGCTGCGCGCGGGCTATACGGTCGGCTGCCACACGTCGCCGCATCTGCTGTCGTTCAACGAGCGCGCGCACATCAACGGGGCAATGGCAAGCGACGCAGATCTGCTGCCGCACTTCGAAGCCGTCGAGGCCGCGCGCCAGAGCCTCGCCAAACCGGTCACGCTGACCTACTTCGAATTCACGACGCTCGCGATCATGAGCCTGTTCGCGTCGCGCGGCCTCGACGCGGTGATTCTCGAAGTTGGCCTCGGTGGCCGTCTCGACGCGGTCAATATCCTCGATACCGACTGCGCGATCATCACGAGCATCGATATTGACCACACCGACTATCTCGGCGACACGCGCGAAAAAATCGCGTTCGAAAAAGCCGGTATCTTCCGTCCGGGCAAGCCCGCGATTTGCGCGGACCCGGTGCCGCCGCAATCGTTGATCGATCACGCGGAAAAGATCGGGGCGCAATTGTGGTTGTTCGGCCGCGATTTCCGTTACGAAGGCCAGGCCGGCAGCGAGCGACAGCAGTGGAGCTATGTCGGCCCGACGCTGCGGCGCTCGGCGCTCGCGTATCCATCGCTGCGCGGCGCGAATCAGCTGATCAACACGTCGGCGGCGCTGGCCGGGCTCGAAGCTTTGCGCGACCGTCTGCCGGTGTCCGCGCAGGACATCCGGCTCGGCATCGCCAACGTGGATCTTCCGGGCCGTTTCCAGGTGCTGCCGGGCAAGCCGTCCATCGTGCTCGACGTCGGCCACAATCCGCATGCCGCCGCGGTGCTCGGGCAAAACCTCGGCAACATGGGCTTTTTCCCGTACACGTACGCGGTGTTCGGCGCGATGCGCGACAAGGACATCGCCGGCGTGCTAAATCATCTGAAAGGCGAGATCGATCACTGGTGCGTGACCGATCTGCCGACCCCGCGCGCCGCGTCCGCGCAAGAGCTGGAAACCGTGTTGCGCGAGCTGGGCGTGGAAGATGGCGCCGACAGCAGCGTCATGCGTTATGCGACGCCGGCGCAGGCTTTCCAGGGCGCACTAAAACGTGCGTCAGAGAATGATAGAATCGTCGTTTTCGGCAGTTTCTATACGGTAGCGGGTGTGATGGCCTACCGGAAATCGCAGCAACACTGAGCGGGCACCAGGCTCGAACCAAGCGATTCATGGGAATTTTCTCGTTCGGCAAGAAAGACGACGCGCCCAGCCGGCGCGGCGCAAACACCAGTTCCAATCGGGCCACCCGGGCTGAACGCGTCGAGCGGCGCACCCGCCGCACCGAGCGCACCGTCGATGCAGATGCAATGCTGCTCGACCCCACGCTGCCGGAAAAGCAGCGCGCGCGCCGCCGGCTCGTCGGCGCAATCGCACTGGTTGTCGCGGCGGTGATCATCCTGCCGATGGTGTTGGACTCGCACCCCAAGCCCGTCACCGACGACATCTCGATCGACATTCCGAACCGGCCCGCGCCGAAGCTCTCCAGATCCACCGCCAACGAAGACGTGCAGGCCGGCGTCGCGCTGGACAATCCGCCGGCCGCCGACACGGGCGTGGCTGCGTCCGGCCTCGCGCCGGCAACGAGCGCGGCGACCACGGCGGCAGCCTCGGCCTCCGCCGCCAAATCGACGCAATCGACCGCAGCGAAACAAGGCGCGACTCCCTCCGCCGCAACTGGCGCTGTTACCGCCGCGACGCCGAAGCCCGCCGCGAAGCCGCAAACGCAATCGCTCGCAGCCAACACCGCGCCTGCTGTCCCCGCCAAACAGACGAAGGCACCCGCCACCACACCGTCGGCGTCGACCGACGACGAAGCGAACCCGGCCACCGCCAGCGCCGACGCGAACTCCGGCACGCCGGCCTCGCCGCCGGGCAACCGTTTCGCGGTGCAGCTCGGCGCCTTCTCGAACGAAGCGAACGCGCGCAATTGGGCCGCGAAGTTGAAAGCGGCAGGCGTGCCCACATATACGGAACATAGGAAGCAAGCCGACGGCTCGACGCTGACATTGCTGCGTGCAGGCCCGTTCGCCGACCGCGCCGCGGCCACCGCCGCTGTCGCGAAGGTCCGCGAGGCGGGCCTCGTGTCGGGCTCGAACGGCGGCAGAGCACAGTAAGCGAGCGATGTTCACTGCCTTCGACTACGCTGTAATGGCGGTGATCGGTTTGTCGGCGCTGCGAGGCGCCTGGCGCGGTTTGCTGTCGGAAGTGTTTGGTTTGATCGGCTGGGTCGCGGCGTTTTTCATCGCTTGCGAGTTCGTGGGCTACGTGGTCCCGTATATCCCGTCTACCTGGCCGGGCGGCGCGTTGACGCAGTGGCTGCTGGCTTTTTCGCTCGTGGTGATCGGCGTAGTGCTGGTCACGAGCGTGGTGAGCGCGCTGCTCAGCCGCCTCGTGCAGGTCACGGGACTGGGTGGTGCGGATCGCTCGCTCGGTTTGATGTTCGGCCTCGTGCGTGGGGTCGTTCTGGTGCTGATTCTGGTCGCCCTCGCAGGCTTGACCGAACTGCCCAAAGAGGAATTCTGGCGCAACGCGCTGCTTCGTCCGTATGCGGTTGCGGGCGTACGCGCAATGAAACCGCTGCTCCCCGAGGCGCTCGCCGCTTACGTCCATGTGGACGATTCGGGCGCCCCGAGCAATGCGCAACAGGACTCCGGCGCATACCGGCTGCCTTGACGTCGTAGCGCGTGCCGTCGCATGAAAGCGCGGGCGCGGTCGCAGGCACCGGTCGCCATCACGAATTTCGTACCTTTGAAGGACATGCCATGTGCGGCATCGTAGGCGTAGTTTCCCATTCCCCGGTCAACCAGCTGATCTATGACAGCCTGCTGCTTCTGCAGCATCGCGGTCAGGACGCCGCCGGCATCGCGACGGCGAACGGCAGCAATTTCCACATGCACAAGGCCAACGGCATGGTGCGCGACGTGTTCCGCACGCGCAACATGCGCAGCCTGCCGGGCACGACGGGCATCGGCCAGGTCCGTTACCCGACCGCCGGTTCGGCGTCGAGCGAAGAAGAAGCGCAGCCGTTCTACGTGAACGCGCCGTTCGGCATCATCCTCGCGCATAACGGCAACCTCACCAACTGGCAGCAGCTGAAAGATGAGATGTTCCGCATCGATCGCCGCCACGTGAACACCAATTCCGATACCGAAGTGCTGCTCAACGTGCTCGCGCACGAGCTGCAACTGTCGAGCTCGGGTCTGCAGCTCGATCCGGCCGCGCTGTTCAAGGCGGTGTCGGGCGTGCATCGCCGGGTGCGCGGCTCGTATGCGATCGTCGCGTTGATCGCTGGCTACGGCCTGCTTGGTCTCCGCGACCCGTTCGGCATCCGTCCGCTGTGCCTCGGCAAACGGGAAACGGCTGACGGCGTCGAGTGGATGCTGGCGTCGGAATCGGTGGCGATCGAAGGCGTCGGTTTCGAATTCGTGCGCGACGTGCAGCCGGGCGAGGCGATTTTCATCGACGCCGAAGGCCAGCTGCATTCGCAGCAATGCGCGACGACTACGAGCCTGAACCCCTGCATCTTCGAACTCGTGTATCTGGCGCGTCCGGATTCGGTGCTCGACGGCGTGCCGGTCTACAACGTGCGTCTGCGCATGGGCGACTACCTCGCCGAGAAGATCAGGCGCGAGCTGCCCGACGTCGCAATCGACGTGGTGATGCCGATTCCCGATTCGTCGCGCCCGGCCGCGATGCAGGTCGCGAAGAAGCTCGGCGTCGAGTATCGCGAGGGCTTCTTCAAGAACCGCTATGTAGGCCGTACCTTCATCATGCCGGGACAGGCGGTGCGCAAGAAGTCGGTGCGCCAGAAGCTGAACGCGATGAACATCGAGTTCAAGGGCAAGAACGTGCTGATCGTCGACGACTCGATCGTGCGCGGCACGACGTCGCATGAAATCGTGCAGATGGCGCGCGATGCGGGCGCGAACAAGGTGATTTTCGCGTCGGCGGCGCCGCCGGTGAAATTCCCGAACGTCTACGGCATCGATATGCCGACGCGCGGCGAACTGGTCGCGCACGGCCGCTCGGACGAGGAAGTTGCGCGCATGATCGGCGCGGACCACCTCGTGTATCAGGACGTCGATGCGCTGAAGCAGGCGGTGCGCGATATCAATCCGGCGCTGAAGGAGTTCGAGGCTTCGTGCTTCGACGGCAACTACGTGACCGGCGACATCACGACCGAATACCTCGACCGCATCGAAAGCGCGCGTCTCGCGCCGTCGTCGCAATCGGATCGCGATGCCGCGAGCGAAGCGATCGACGGTGGCGGCCCGGCGCGTTCGCAGCTGCATCTGCAACTGTCGGTGGGTTGAGCGTACACACCGCGCCCCGAGCGCATTAACATGTTGGCTTGCGTCGATTTGATCCCGGCTTGCGGACGCGGGGCAACCCGAAACAGCTAAAGCGAAGGGCGGAACGCGACAGTCGTCCGCCCTGGCTCCAGCCTCCCCGCACATGAAGCCCGCTTATGCCGACGCAAAAGCGGGCTTTTTTGTTGCTGCCTTATTTAGCCGCGGAGGCAGCCACGGAAACCTGGAGACCAGAACCAAACTCGAAGGCGGCGAGGCTCGCATCGCGACGGCTTCAGGCATGGCCGCGATCATGTCGGTCGCGATGTCGACGTTGCAGGCGGGCGATCACCTCGTCAGCTCGCGGGCGCTGTTCGGCTCGACGCTCGGCATGTTCTCGCAGATCTTCAGCAAGTTCGGCATTACGCGAATGCGCTGTTCGTCGTCGATAACTGCTTCTGCAGCCCGGCGTTGCAGCAGCCGCTGAAGCTCGGCGCGGACGTCGTCATGCATTCTGCGACCAGCTTCCTCGACGGCCAGGGCCGTGTGCTCGGCGGCGCGCTGGTCGGTTCGAAGAAAATCATCATGGAAAAGGTGTTTCCGTTCGTACGCAGCGCCGGGCCGACGCTGTCCGCGTTCAACGCGTGGGTACTGTTGAAAGGCATGGAAACGTTGTCGCTGCGCGTCGAGAAGCAGTCGGCGAATGTGCTCGAAATCGCGCGCTGGCTCGACTCGCATCCGGCCGTCAATCGCGTGTTCTATCCGGGGCTCGAATTTGCGGTGGGGCTTGAAAACGCGGGCGATATCCGTGCGGATCTGCAATGTGGGCTCGAAAGCTGACAGGCAGGGCAAAACCTGTGCGCGGCATACAGGCTTCAAATGGCCTCAAGGGTCTCAAAGCCCTCCGCGCCACCTCCGCCGCGCTCAGTGCCGCAACGCGCGCCACTGCCCGGGCGCCAGCCCGAAACGCCGCGTGAACGCGTGCGTGTAAGCGCTCTGATCGCCGAAGCCGATCTCGAGCGCGATATCGGTCAACGAAAGACGCGCGTCCGCAAGCAGCGTGATCGACGTGTCGAGCCGCAGCCGCTGCAAATAGCGATGCGGCGTCTCGCCGAACGCATCGATAAACAGTTGATGAAAACGCCGCATGCCGAAGCCGCAGTGCGCGGCGAGGTCCGCGATCTTCAGCGGCTCGGACAGATGCGCGCGCAGCCAGCGGTCGATGCGCGCGAAATCGAGACGAACGCCTTCGCTCTGCACACCGGCAAGTGCCCCGGAATCGGCGACAAGCGCGGCGCCCAGGCGTGCCGCAGCATCCCAATGAAAGCGACGGTGACCGAAGGCATTATCTTGCGCTTCGCCCACGCCGCCCGCAGCATGCGCGGCAATCGCGTGCACGAGCTGTGCGAGCGATGGATCAACGGCCACGGCGCGCGCGCGCTCGAACAACCGCTCGGGCACCGCCAGCGACGCCGCAGGCAAATCGAGCACGAGCTGCCGGTTCGTGCCGACACCCGCATAATCGTGCCGCGCGCCGGCCGGGATCAGCCATGCGGAGCCGGCGTCGATCTGCTCGGCGACACCGTCAACCGCCATCACCATTGCGCCGTCGAGCCCCAGCACGACCTGGTGGAAGTCGTGCACGTCCGACGCTTCGATCGCGCCATAGCAGCGCAGCGAAACGTTGGGGGCGGTGACGGCGGCGTGGCTCACGACAATACTCAGACGTGACTCAGACTTCGAGCAGTTCGACTTCGAACACGAGCGTCGCGTTCGGCGGAATCACCCCGCCCGCGCCGCGCACGCCGTAGCCGAGTTGCGGCGGAATGGTCAGCTTGCGCTTGCCGCCGACCTTCATGCCTTGCACGCCTTCGTCCCAGCCCTTGATGACCATGCCGCCGTCCAGCACGAACGCGAACGGGTCATTGCGGTCCTTGCTCGAATCGAACTTCTGGCCGTCGGTCAGCCAGCCCGTGTAATGCACGGTCACGGTCTTGCCGGCCACGGCTTCGGCGCCGGTGCCTTCCACGAGATCTTCGTACTTCAGGCCGGATTCGGTCGTCACAGTCGACATGCGTTGCTCCTCAGATCAAAACGTAAAACCGACATTGTAGGCGCGTTGACGTCGATCGCGGAGTCGGGTCCGGTTCCGCGCATGGCATGCGGATTGCATTCCGTGTCGCGATTCGGCCTCGACTGGTCGGTCCGAACGGGATGCCTATAATGGGGCTTCCCCCCATCATCCAGCATTGCCTGAGAGGACTCGATCGTGACTACGTCACCCAACGGGACTGCTGGCGCCCAGCCGGCGTCGGCCGGCTTCGTCATCACCGAACGCAGCGCGCTGCTGCGCGCGGAAACCGCGTTGTTCATGCGCGATCACGTGCTGTCGCTGGTGTCGCACGACCTGCGCGGTCCGTTGAATGCAATTCATAGCTGGGCGTACGTGCTCGAGCGCAAGCTCGACGCGAACGATCCCAATTCACAGCGCGCGATCACCGGCATTCGCAGCGGCGTCGATCAGCAGGTGAAGCTGCTCGAGACGATCGTCGATGCGACGCGCGCCGAAACGAAATCGCTCGCGCTCACGTATGAACCCTTTCCGCTGCATCCGCTGCTCGACGAAACCGTCGAGGAAGTCCGCGCCGGCCTCGCCCGCGCGCGCGGCGTCGAAGTGCGGCTCGACTCGAAGATCGCCACCGAGCAACTGAACGGCGACCGCGCCCGGCTCGCCGCCGCGGTGTGGCTGATGCTGACGTTCGCCGTCGAAGCGAGCGCGCGGGGCACCGAGGTCGCACTGGCCGCGCGCGCGGACAACGGCACATGGCATGCGAGCGTCACGTACGAGCCGAACGAGGCCGCGTTGAACGACGCCGCGCTGCCGCATGTGCTCGAAGCGTTCGCGCGCAAGCAGGCGGGCGAACCGCGCGAGGCGAAGCGCATCGCGTGGGTGTTCGCGTTGTGCAAACGCGTCGCGGAGGCGCACGGCGGAAGCTTCGAGCAAAGCGATACGACGGAAGCGGACGGCGTCACCGCGACCCCCGCCACGCTCGTGCTGCGCGTGCCGTTCAGCGCGGCGGCGCCGAAATGAGCGTCGCGCGCGAATGCGTTGGCGCACAATCAAGATTTCATCGATCTTTCAGCCCCTATACTGACAACTTTTGTTGCCGGAGCCCGTCGCTTTGATCCAGGTTGTCGCTCTTATCGGTGCAATGTTTCTGGTTGCACTCAACGGCTTTTTCGTCGCCGCCGAATTCGGTCTGGTCAAACTGCGGCAGACCCGCGTGCAAAGCCTTGCCACCCAGCATGGCATGCGCGGGCGTCTGCTCGCGAAGGTGCACGGACAGCTCGACGCGTATCTGTCGGCGTGTCAGCTCGGCATCACGCTCGCGTCGCTCGGCCTCGGCTGGATCGGCGAACCGGCGTTCGCGCAACTGCTGATGCCGCTTTTCACCGTGATCGGCGTCGAGTCCGAGAAGCTGATGCATGGCATTTCACTGTTCTTCGCGTTTTCGTGTATTTCGTTCCTGCATATCGTGGTCGGCGAACTCGCGCCGAAGTCGCTCGCGATTCGCGAGGCGGAGAAAATTTCGCTGTGGACCGCGACGCCGCTGTACGGTTTCTACTGGGCCATGTACCCGGCCATCTGGCTGCTCAACACGAGCGCGAACGCGGTGCTGAAGGCCGCGGGGCTCGATACCGACCAGGGTCACGACTCGCGTTACTCGACCGAGGAACTCAAGCTGATCCTGCGCGGCCGCCGCGCGAACGTCGCGAGCGAACTCGGTGCGTCGACCGGCGCGTACAGCCAGGACGAATGGAACACGATCGCGCACTCGCTCGACTTCTCGCGAATGACCGTATCGGACCTGATGCGGCCGTCGCATGAAATGGTGTGCCTGCGGCGCGATCTGCCGCTGCGCGACAACATGCAGGTGGTCGCGCGGCACCGCTTCAGCCGCTATCCGCTATTCGAGGATGCATCCGGCGAACGCGTGGCCGGCATGATCCATCTGAAGGACCTGCTGCTCGCGCGCCAGGCGGGCAGCACGCTCGACGACCTGTCGCGCTACGTCCGCCCCGTGCAGTACGTGAAGCCGGACATGCCTGCGCTCGAACTGTTCCGGCGCTTTCGCAAGGGCGCGCCGCACTTCGCGCTGGTCGGCCACAAGAACGCGAAACCGATCGGCTTCCTGACGCTCGACAACCTGCTCGGCGCGCTGGTCGGGCAGATCCACGATGAATTCCGCCAGGGAGACGCCGACTGGACCCGCATGGACGACGGCACGCTGATGGGCAAGGGCAGCTTGCCGGTGGTGTCGCTCGAACGTGCTCTGGGTATCGACATCGAGGAAGGCAAGGCCGAATCGGTGGGCGGGCTCGTGATCCAGGCGCTCAACGATCTGCCGAGCGAAGGGCAGCGCGTCGAGTTCGAAGACTTCGACGTCGTGGTCAAGAAGATGAAGGGACCGCGCATCGTGCTCGTGCGCGTGTATCCGAAGCTGTTCGACGACGAGGGCGGTTGAGGGCCGAGCCAACCCGAAGCTTCAACCCTTTTTAGCCGCCTCAGCTTCGAGGCACCCCATCCTCCACCAGCACCGCGACCGGCATCGCGGCGAGCGCGTCGCGCAGATACAGCAGCCCGTGATCGTCGACTTTCGGCGCGGCGGGGCTCAGCCAATCGAACAGCGCACGCGCCGACAGATCGGGCGGCATTTCGATGGCCGTATCCGCCCATTGCGCCGGCTCGACGAGCGGCAGATCAGCATCATCGCCAAGCAGTCGCGCGGCCAACCGGCTGGCAATCACCACGGCCCACGCATTGCCATGCCGCCGCGCGAACGCGATCACACTCGACGCATGCGCGCCCCGCACCGTGAGCGGCAGATACGCGCCCTGACTCAGTAGCTCCGGCAGATGCGCGCGCAACGCCAGCACGCGCTGGATCACCGCGAGCTTTACGCGCCCGTCGCGCCAGTCCGCCAGAAATTCCGACGGCGGCGTTTGCGTCTGCGGCAGCCACGCCTCGCGTTTCGCGAAATCGACGGGCCGCCGATTGTCCGGATCGACGAGGCTGAAGTCCCACAGCTCGGTGCCTTGATAAAGATCTGGGATCCCGGGCGACGCGACACGCAGCACCGTCTGCTGCAGGCTGTTGAGCGCGCCCGCGCGACCAATGCGCTCGACGAACGCCGACAGCTCCTTCAGAAAGGCGTCGCGCCGCTGCGGCGCAAGGATGCCGAACAGGAATTCGCGGCAGCCGGCTTCGTAGGCTTCGTCGGGCGCAAGCCAGCTGGTCTGCAGCTTCGCCTCGCGCAGCGCCTTCAACTGCCATTGCGCGACGCGCTCGGCCAGCTCCTTGACGCCGGCTTCGTCGTCGGCGCGCAGCGGCGGCGGCCAGCAGCCCACCAGCGTTTGATACAGCATCGCCTCGGCGGCGGGGCCGGGAGCCCACGCGTCGCTCTTGTCCTGGCTCACGCTGTTGATCGGCGTGCCGTCGAGCGCTCGACGCTGCGGCGCGTTCAACGTCGACCATGCACGCAACGTCGCGCCCCATTCGTCGGCGATCTCGCTGAGCACCGCGAGCCGCGCGCGCACATCTTCACCGCGCTTGTGATCGTGCGTGGCGGTCGCAAGCATCGCATGAGGAAAACGTTGCGCGCGCTCGAGATTGCCCGCATGAAACTGCTCCACCGACAGCGCGAACTCGCCCGGGTCCGAGCCGACTTCGTTGCGCGACAGCAGACGGCCGTAGCGATAGCACGCGGTGTCCTCGATCGCCTTGGCGGCGAGCGGCGCGGTCAGCTGCGAAAACAGCGTTTGCGCGCTGCGCCGGGACGAGCCCGCATGCGGCGACGCTCCGCCGCCTTGCGCCTGCTGCTGCGACTGCGCGCCGGGCCGCGCGGCCGGGGCCTCTTCGGCGCTGCCGCCGAGCCACGCATTCACGCGCTCGAGCGCCGCATGGTCCGAGCGCGGCAGCGAAGCGCGCGCGCCCGCGAGCGCCTCCTCGAAATAGACGTTGTCGGCGGCGCTGCGCAGTCCGCCCGGCGGATACATGCGGTACACGGGGAAATGCACGACCAGTTCGGTCAGCACGCGGCGCAGCGCCGGGTACGTGAAGTCGCGCGTGCTCAGCGAATCGCGTGCGATCCGATGCAGCGCGCGCGCCGCGCGGTCCAGTTCCGCGGAGAAGTTTTCCGCGAGAATCTTGCGCCGCGCCGCGTGCGCTTCATCGGCGAAGCGCGCGCTGCGGCCGGTGAGTTCGGCCCACGTACCGGCGAGCGGGTCCGCGCCGGCCGGATCGTGCAGCAGCGCGCCGACGTCGTTCATGAAGTCGTAGCCCGTCGTGCCGTCGACGGGCCAGTCGTCGCGCAACGGCTCGCCACGGCCGAGAATCTTCTCCACCACCACATACGGCGCGGTGTCGCGCAACTCGCTGAGCCGTTGGCGCAAACGCTGGCAGTATTCGCGCGGCTCGGCGAGCCCGTCGATGTGATCGATCCGCAAGCCGTCGACGAGCCCTTCGCGATAGAGGCGAAAGATCAGCGCGTGCACCGCCTCGAACACCTCGGGCCGCTCGACGCGCACGCCGGCGAGCGTCGAGATGTCGAAGAAGCGCCGCCAGTTCACTTCGTCGGAGGCGGTGCGCCACCACGCGAGCCGGAAATGCTGCCGCTCGATCAGCCGATGCAGCCGGTCGCGCGTGACCGGATCCTCAGGCGCGTAAGTCTCCAGCACGAACTCGATCGCCGACTCGCCTTCGCGCGCGACGAACTCGCGCAGCGCGTCACGCGCCTCGGCGGCGCGCGCCTGATCGGCGGGCTGCGTGGTGAGCCCCTGAAAGCGATTCGCGAGCGCGCTCAGATCGGCGCGGTCGGCGCCTTGCAGGATGGCCGCGTAATCGACCGGGCAGATCGGGAACACGTGCGGACCGTAGCCGATATGAAAGCGTCCGCTGTCGGCCGCGAAATGCAGCCCGATGCGGCCCGCCGCCAGTTCTTCGCCGTACGACGCGCCGAGCGTCGGCAGCAGCACCTTGCCGCGCAGTGCGGGATCGGGCGAATGCCAGTCGACGTCGAAATGACGCGCATACGCGCTGTGGCGGCCCCATTCGAGGATGTCGAGCCACCACGCGTTGCTCGACCCGCCGACGCCCATATGATTCGGCACCATGTCGACGATGAGCCCCATGTCGTGCGCGCGCAGCGTGTCGACGAGGTGCTTCAGGCCCGACTCGCCGCCGTATTCGGCACTGACCTCGGTGTAGTCGACGGTGTCGTAGCCGTGCATCGAGCCGGGCTCGGCCGTCGTGATCGGCGACGCGTACAGGTGGCTGATGCCGAGCGCGGCGAAGTAGTCGATGTGCCGCGCGGCGTCGTCGAACGTGAAGCCTCGATGGAACTGGAGGCGCAGTGTGGAGCGTGGAACGGTCATGGCGTGTCAGGCTCCGCGGAAGTGTTGGATGAACGCGCGGCGGCGCGGCGCGCGCCGTCGACGGCCAGCAGGCGGTCGGTGAACACGGGGTCGTCGAACATCGCGTCGACGGGCAGCGTCATGCGGCGGCGCCAGTTCGGATGTTCGTCGATCGAGCCCGGCAGGTTCGGCTGCTCGTCGAGCGCGAGCAGGTCTTCGAGCGGAAACGTGACGAGCGGCCCGGGGTGTCGCGGCGACGAATGCGAGCGCTTCGTCGACCGGCGCGTTGTCGGCGTCCGGCGGCGCGACATCGGGCGCGGCCACGCCCGCTTGCTGGAACGCGCGCCACAAGTCGGCGCGCTGCTGCGCGCGCTCTTCGAGCGCCGCTTCCTCGGGATCGCGCCCGTCGGCGCGCGCCATCGTCTGGCCGATGCGGTTGCGCCACATGATGTCGCTGCCGCGCCACCAGCCGGCGACGGTCGGCAGATCGTGCGTGGTCGTCGTGCCGACCGCGTAGCGGTCCCAATCGGCCGGCGCCTTGAAGCCGTTGCCGTCGGGGGCGCCTTCGAACCACAGCACGCGAATCCCCTCGATGCCGTGCTCGTCGAGCCGCTCCCGAAACCCGGACGGCACGGTGCCGAGGTCCTCGCCGATCACGATCGCGCGATGCCGCCACGATTCGAGCGCGATCAGCCGCAGCAGGTCTTCGAGCGGATAGCGCAGATACGCGCCATTGCGCGCGCTTTCGCCTTCGGGCACGAGCCACAGACGCCGCAAGCCGAGGATGTGATCGATGCGGATGCCGCCGGCATGCGCGAACGCCGCGCGCAGCATGTCGATGAACGCGGCGAAGCCTTGTGTGCGCATCGCGCGCGGCGAAAAGGTCGTGAGTCCCCACGACTGGCCGGCCTGGTTGAAGAGATCGGGCGGCGCGCCGACCGACACGCCCTGCAGCATGTCGTCGGGATAGGACCATGCATGACTGCCGGCGCTGTCGCAACCAACCGCGAGATCGGCGATCAGGCCGACCGCCATGCCGGCTTCGCGCGCGGTGTGCTGAGCGTGCAACAGGCCGCGCGATGCCAGCCACTGCAGGAACAGATGAAAGTCGACCTCGTCGCGATGCGCGGCGGCGAACGCCTCGACTTCGGGGCTGCGTGGGTCGCGCAACGCATCGGGCCAATTGCGCCAATGGCCGTCGCAGCCTTGCGCGAGCTGCGCGGCCTGCAGCGCTTCGAAGCGCGCATGATCTTCGAGCGCGCGCCCCGCGCGTTCGCAGAAGCCGTGAAATTCGAGCGCGCGCGGCGAGTGCTGCGGGCGCTCGTTGGCGCTGAACTGCTCGTACAGCGCGCGCAAAACCGTGAGCTTCAGCGGGGTTGCGTGCGGCCAATCGATCAGCGGCAGCTCTTCATATTTGGACCACGCGTTGCCGGCCTGCGCCGATGCGGACGCGGACGCATCCGCGCCGAACACCGCGGCCGGATCGATATGCGTGACGTTGAGCCATAAACGCGACGACGGCGCGTACGGGCTGAAGCGCTCGGGCTGCGCGCTGAACATCGCGTGGGTCGGACTGACGGCGAGCGCGTGCGCGCCGCGCTGCGCGCCGTGCCGCGCAAGCTGCGCGAGCGCCGTGTAATCGCCGATACCGCCGTCGCCGGTGCGGCGCAAGCCATACAGTTGCGCGGCGATGCCCCACAGTGGCGGCGCGGGCGGCGCGGCTTCGCGTTCGCCTTCTCCGCCGCCGCCGTGCAGCGTGCGCCACGCGTCGGCGACGGTGTAGCAGCGCGGCGGCGCGACCGCGAGCGTCATGCGCTGGTCGTTGATCACGAGCGTGTGATAGCCGGTTTCGTCGATCGGCGCGAGCAGCGCTTCCTCGCCTTTCGGTGCGGTGAAGCGGCCGTCGATGATCGAGCCGCTCTCCAGCTCGATCCGGTAATGGCTGCCCGACCTGACCGCGGCCGCGGGCAGCGCGATGCCGCGCCCGATCACCGCGGTCATCAGCGGCGGCAGCCGGCGGCCCGATAGTTCGGCCTCCAGAGCAGCGGCGCTGTGGCGGATATCCGTGGCGTTGCCGCACGGCAGACCCATGCGTGCGAGCAGCGTGCCAAGTGTCTTTTCGGGCACGTGTTGCGTATTGTGGTGCGCGTCCTGCCACTCCACCTCGAAGCCTGCGCGGGTGGCGAGCGCGGCGAGCCTGTCGTTGGGGCGTCGGGTCGTCACGCGCGCTGCTCCTCGTGCGATGCGATGCGCGCATCGTGGCGGCTCGCGAATTCGTTGATGTCGCCGGTCAGCCACGCAATGCACGCATGCGCGGGCAACACCCGCGCGTCGGCCTGTTCGCGCGCGCGCGGCGGTGTTTCGAAAATGATCTTGCCGTCGGGGATGGCGTCGAACGCGGCGTTCTGCTGCGACAGATTCAGCGCGATCGACAGCGTTTCGCCATCGCCGAGTTTCCAGCGCGCGATCAGCGCGTTCGCGTCGCCGCCACCGGCATCGCGCAGCACGGTCGCGCCGCACGCCTTCGTATGTTTCAGGCGCGGCGTGATCAGCTTCGCGCGCACCGCGAGCGCGGACTTGTAGTAATGCATCCAGTCGAGCCGATCCGGCGTCGGCTTTACATCGGGCGCGGGTGGCGACGAGGCGGCGAAGGTCTGGGCATCGTTCGGATCGGGAATCTGTGCGCGGCGTTTCTCATCGCTGAACGCGGCAAAGCGGGCGAATTCGCGGCGCCGCCCTTCGCGCACGGCGTCGGCGAGATCGCCGGTGTAATCGGTGAAAAACAGGAACGGTTGCGTCGAACCATGCTCCTCGTCCATGAACAGCAGCGGAATTTGCGGCGACAGCAACAGCAACGCGGTCGCGGCGCGCAGCGCGTCATCCGAGGTCAGCTTGCGCAGACGTTCGCCGAATGCACGGTTGCCGATCTGATCGTGGTTCTGCAAAAACATCACGAACGACGTCGGCGGCAGATGCGCGCTCGCTTCGCCACGCGGCGCACCATCGTGCAGCGGCGACGGCTCGCCCTGATACGCGAAGCCTTCGGCCAGCACTCGCGCGAGCCGGCGAATCGGTTCGTTGGCATACGCGTGGTAATAGCCTTCGGTTTCGCCGGTCAGCAGCACGTGCAGCGTGTTGTGCGCGTCGTCGTTCCATTGCGCGTCGAAATGCGCGTCGAGCAGGCTCGCGCTGTTGTGCTCGTTTTCGACCACCAGATGCACGTGACGGCCCTGCTGCACGCGCGCGCGGATATGGTCCGACAGCTCGCGCAGCCACCCGGGATTGTCGATCGCATGCACCGCATCGAAGCGCAGTCCGTCGAAGCGGTACTCGTTGATCCAGTAGACGGCGTTGTCGGTGAAGAAGTCGCTGACTTCGCTGCGCTCGAAGTCGATCGCGGGGCCCCACGGCGTGTTCACGCCTGCGCGGAAAAACGGCTCCGCGTAAGTATGCAGATAGTTGCCGTCCGGTCCGAAGTGGTTGTAGACGACGTCGAGAAACACCATCAGGCCCACACCGTGCGCGGCGTCGATCAGCGCCTTCAGTTCTTCGGGGCGGCCGTATGCGGAGTCGGGCGCGTACGGCAACACGCCGTCGTAACCCCAGTTGCGACGACCGGGAAAGTCGTTCAACGGCATCAGTTCGATGGCGGTGACGCCGAGCGCGGCGAGCTCGGGCAGGCGCTTTTGCACGCCCGCATACCCGCCCATCGCACCGACGTGCAATTCGTACAGCACCGTTTCTTCCCAGGGCCGCCCGTGCCATTCGGTGTGTTCCCAATGGTAGGCGCGCGGATCGATGACCTCGCTCGGGCCGTGCACGTCCCGCGACTGGAACCGCGAGGCCGGATCGGGCACCGCCTGCCCGTCGTCGAGCTGGAACCGATACAGCGTGCCCGCGCCGCTCTCGACGGTGGTCTCGAACCAGCCGTTGCCGGTCGGAGCCATGTCGTGCGCGCCTTGCGCGGGGCCGTTTTCGACGACCACCTGCACGCTGTTGCACGACGGTGCCCAAAAACGGAACCGCGTGCGCGGTCGCTGGCCGCTCGCGCCGATCAACTGCGCGCTGAACGGCAGGCAGTGCGCGTGATGATGCGCGTGAGGATCAATCGGACTTTCAGACATGTCTTCACCATTCGAATCTGCTAACGAGCCTGGACGGCAATGCGACGCAACGCAAGCAGGCATTGCGACGCAACATTCTTGCCACCCGGGCTGCGGTGCGATTTGTCCACGCTCGAACCAGGTCGCCGCAGTGCATCGTTCATTGCGAACCATCGTCGTTTGCGGTCTGCGCGCCCGGATCGGGCGGCAGCGCGGTCAACAGCCGCGGCCCGTGCTGCGCGCCGGCCACCCAGCCGGCTTGCCAATCCGCTTCACCGGTCGGTTGCGCGGCGAGTATCACGAGGCCGTGCGCGGCGACCTCGAGTTCGGCCGTCGCGAGCCGCTGCGGCGCGCGTTCCGGATCGGCCGTGTCTAACAGCACATGCCATTCCAGGTGCGGCGCGGGAGGCGCGAACTGCAGCGGTTCCTCGTGAGCGTTGAGCATCAATAACAATACTTCGGTTTCGCCATTCAGGCCCGGACCCGCGCGACGCAACGTGAACGCGCGTCCCTCGGGGTCCTGCCACGCTTCGATCGTCAGCGGATCGCCGTGTTCGTCGAACCAGCCGACGTCGAACAGGCCGGGCAGCACTTCGCGGTCGCCGAACAGAAAGCGCGTTTCACGCAGCAGCGGATGGCGCTTGCGCAACCCGATCACGCGCGCGACGAACTCGGTCATGCGCTGACCTTCCGGCGAATCCGCGAGGTCCCAGTCGATCCAGGATAGGTCGTTATCCTGACAGTACGCATTGTTGTTGCCGCGCTGCGTGCGCAGCGCTTCGTCACCGGCGAGCAGCATCGGCGTGCCGAGCGCGAGCATCACTGTCGCGATCAGCGAGCGCGACACCCGACGGCGGGTCGCGAGGATCGCGGGGTCGTCGGTCGCGCCTTCGAGACCCCAATTGCGGCTGCAATTCTCGTTGTGGCCGTCGTTGTTGTCTTCCAGGTTGGCTTCGTTGTGCTTCTGCTCGTACGCGGTGACATCGGCCAAGGTGAAGCCGTCATGCGACGTGACGAAGTTGATCGACGCCCACGGCTTGCGATGCCGCCGGTTGAACAGATCGGCCGACCCGGTCAGGCGCGCGGCGAGGTCGGGCCGCAGGCCGGCATCGCCACGCCAGAAACGTCGCACCGTGTCACGGAAACGGTCGTTCCATTCGCTGAATCCCGGCGGATGATTGCCGAGCTGATAGCCGCCAGGGCCGAGATCCCATGGCTCGGAAATCAGCTTGCGTTGCGATAGCACCGGGTCCTGGCGCAACGCGTCGAACAGGCCCGAGCCCGGATCGAAGCCGTGGCTTTCGCGCCCGAGCGTCACGCCGAGATCGAAACGGAAGCCGTCGATATTGAACGCGGTCGACCAGTAGCGCAGTGAATCCATCACCATCTGCAGCACGCGCGGATGCGGCAGATTGACCGTGTTGCCGCAGCCCGTGTCGTTGATATGGTGACGCTCGTCGCCGGGAATCAGCCGGTAATAGCTGGCATTGTCGAGGCCGCGCCATGAAATGGTCGGGCCCATCTCATTGCTTTCGCAAGTGTGGTTGTAGACCACGTCGAGAATCACCTCGATGCCGGCCGCGTGCAGCTGGCGCACGGCGATGCGCATTTCGTCGAGCCGGTGCGTGCTCAGATAGGTCGGCTCCGGCGCGAAGAACGCTGCCGTGTTGTAGCCCCAGTAATTGCGCAGGCCGCGCTCCACGAGGAAGCGGTCGTTCAGAAACGCGTGCACGGGCAGCAGCTCGACCGCGGTCACGCCGAGCTTCAGCAAATGCTCGACGAACTCCGGCGACGCGAGCGCCGCGAACGTGCCGCGTTCATGCTGGCGCAGATCAGAGCGCAGCATCGACGCGCCGCGCAAGTGCGTTTCGTAGATCACGGTCTCGCCCCACGGCACGTCGGGCCGCCTGTCGTGCGACGAGTCGAACGCCTCGTCGATCACGACGCACTTGGGCATCGCGGGCGCGGAATCGCGCCGGTCGATCGAAAGGTCCGCGCGATTCGAATGCACGCGATAGCCGAACAGCGCGTCGGACCAGCGAAACTGCCCGACGAGCTTGCGCGCATACGGGTCGAGCAGCAGCTTGTGCGGATTGAAACGATGCCCGAAATGCGGCTGATACGGCCCATGCGCGCGAAAGCCGTACGCGGTGCCCGGATGCGCGTTCGGCAGATAGCCGTGCCAGATCTCGTCGGTGCATTCGGGCATGGTGAAGCGGCGAATCTCCTTGCGGCCGGTTGAGTCGAACAGGCATAGCTCGATTTTCTGCGCATTGGCCGAGAACACCGCGAAGTTGACGCCCAGCCCATCCCAGTTCGCGCCGAGCGGATACGGCGAGCCGGGCAGCAACCGGTCGGGCAACGCATGCGACATGATTTCCCTTTCCTGTTCTGATTGTCGAGCTAGAGCTCGGGTCTGCCTGGGTCTTCATGCAACGGGCGCGCGGCGGCTGCCTGTGCGCCGCGCGCCCGGGTTACGGCACGTTTCCTCAGTCCGCGCGCAATACGATCGTCGCGAGCGGGGGCAAGGTCAGCGCGGCGGAATGTGGCCTGCCGTGGCTCGATACATGGTCGGAATGAATCAGCCCGCCGTTGCCCATGTTCGAGCCGCCGTACACGCCTGCATCGGTATTGAGCACTTCCACCCAGCGTCCGCCGCGCGGCATGCCGAGCCGATAGCCGAGCCGCGGCACCGGCGTCATGTTGCACGCCACGACGAACTCCTGGCCCGCGCCGTCGGTGCGCCGATAGGCGAACACGCTGTTGCCGCTGTCGTCGCCGATCAACCATTCGAAGCCGCCCGGTTCGCTGTCGAGCAGATGCAGCGCGGGCTCGTTGCGATACAGATGGTTCAGGTCGCGCACCAGTAATTGCACGCCGTGGTGGTTCGAATCGTCGAGAAGATGCCAATGCGGCGAGCCGTCATGGTCGAACTCCGCCATCTGACCGAATTCGCCGCCCATGAACAGCAGCTTCTTGCCTGGGTGCGTCCACATGAAACCGAAGTACGCGCGCAGATTAGCGAAACGCTGCCAGCGGTCGCCGGGCATCTTGCCGAGCAGCGAGCCCTTGCCGTGCACCACCTCGTCGTGCGAAAGCGGCAGCACGAAGTGCTCGGAATATGCGTACACCATGCCGAACGTCATGTTGTGGTGGTGATACTGGCGATACATCGGGTCTTCGTGCATGTAGTGCAGGGTGTCGTGCATCCAGCCCATGTTCCACTTGAAGTCGAAGCCGAGGCCGCCGTCCGCGAGGCGCGCGGTCACGCCCGGCCATGCGGTCGATTCCTCGGCGACCGTGATCGCGCCGGGGGCGCCCGGCACATAGCGGACCTCGTGATTCAACCGCTTCAGGAACGCGATCGATTCGAGATTCTCGCGGCCGCCATAGATGTTCGGCACCCACTCGCCGGCCGCGCGGGAGTAGTCGCGATACAGCATCGACGCGACCGCATCGACGCGCAGGCCGTCGACGTGATAGCGCTTCAACCACGCGAGCCCCGACGCGATCAGGAACGCGCTGACCTCGTTGCGGCCGAGGTTGTAGATCATCGTGTTCCAGTCCTGGTGATAGCCTTCGCGCGGATCGGCATGCTCGTAGAGCGGCGTGCCGTCGAAATCGATCAGGCCATGCGCGTCGTTCGGGAAATGCGCGGGCACCCAGTCGAGAATCACGCCGAGCCCTGCTTCGTGCGCGCGATCGACGAAACGCGCGAACTGCTCGGGCTTGCCGAAGCGCGCGGACGGCGCGAACTGCCCGAGCGGCTGATAGCCCCACGAACCGCCGAACGGATGCTCGGCGATCGGCAGAAATTCGATGTGCGTGAAGCCCATGCTCTTCGCATAGGGGATCAGCCGCTCGGCGAGCTCTTCCCAGACGAGACCACGCTGGCCTTCCTCGGCGACGCGCAGCCACGACTCCGCGTGCACTTCGTAGATCGTGATCGGCGTGCGCGCGGTCTGCTTGTCGGCGCGCGACTGGATCCACTCGTGATCGCTCCACGGAAACTGCTCGATCTCGTCGACGTGTGCGACGATCGATGCGGTGCCCGGCGGCTTTTCCGTCTGCATCGCGCACGGGTCGGCCTTCAGCGGCAGCGGATGGCCGTCGCGCGACAGCAGCTCGTATTTGTAGCGCGTGCCGGCGCCGACGCGCGGCACGAACAGCTCCCACACGCCCGCCTGGTGACGCAGCCGCATCGGATGGCGGCGGCCGTCCCACGCATTGAAGTCGCCGACCACCGACACGCGCCGCGCATTCGGCGCCCACACCGCAAAGCGCACACCCGGCACACCGTCGACGTCGACCGGCCGCGCGCCCAGACATTCGAGCACCGCGTACGGATCGCCGCGCGCGAGACGTTCGAGCGGCTCGTCGCCGAGCACCGGAGCAAACGAATAGGTATCCTCCACTTCCTGCACCACACCATGCCAGTCGATGCGCAAGCGATACGGCATCGCCGACGTGATGCGGCCCGCGAACAGGCCAGGGCGCAGTTGTTCGAGTTCGCCGAGCGTCGCGCCATCAGCGCGCGAAATCACGGTGACGTGCGCGGCGTTCGGCAGCAGCGCGCGCACGATCGGCCCCGCGTCCGTCTGATGCAGCCCGAGCTGCGAAAACGGATCGGGGTGACGCGCTTCGACGAGCGCGTCGATATCGACGGGTTGAAGGCCTGCGGCCGCATCATGCTCACTCATAGTCGCCCTCGGCCGGGTTAGGCGGCGTGGCGGCGCCAGGCGCCTGGGTTGACGGAACGCTGTGCGGCGGCGCACCGGTGTCGCCGAGCAGACGGCTCACGAGCGCCGCGAGGCCGCGCACCGGCAAGCCGAGCCACGTCGGTCGGTTGGCCGCTTCGTAGCGGATCTCATAAGCGGCCTTCTCGATCAGGAACAGATCGAGCAGCGCCTCCTCGGATTCGGGCGCGACGAGCGGCGTCGGCGACTGCGCGGCGGCCGCGCGATATTCCGCGAGGAACGCGCTGGTCGCGTGCGCGCGGAAGCGCTCGAACAGCGCGCGCTTGCGATCGGCGGTCTGTTGCGGCGCGCTTTCGGTGGTCGATTGCGCGGCCGCGCTCGCATACGAGAGCGAGCGCATCAGACCGGCCACGTCACGCAACGGGCTCGATTTCTGGCGACGCTCGTCGAGCGAACGCGCGGGCTCGCCCTCGAAGTCGATCAGATACGCGTCGCCGTGCGCGACCAGTACCTGGCCGAGATGGAAGTCGCCATGGATGCGGATGCGCAACGCGCCCGCGTCGCCCGGCACCAGCTTGGCGACGACCTCGACGAGCGCGGCGCGGCGATCGATCAGACTTTGCGCGAGCCCCTTCGTGTCCGCGTCGCTCATGCCCGCGATGCGCGTCGCGAGCAGATCGAGCGCGGCCGCGAGCATCGTCTGCGTCGCGTCGACCCACGCCTTCACCTGGTCGGCGTTGGCCGGTTCCGGCGCGAACGCGGGGTCGTCGCTCGGCGTGGCGAGCGCGACGTGCAACTCGCCGAGCCGGCGGCCGATGATGCCCGCGAGTTCGCCGTAACCGTCCAGCAGAATCGACTCGTTCGTGCGATCGGGTACGCTTTGCGTTTCGGTGTCGATCGCGATCGCGAGTTCGTCGACCGAGCGGCGCAGATAGTCGAGCGACCAGTTCCACGCATCGCCCTGATTGTCGATAAAGCCCTGCAGGATCGCCAGCGTATGCGGCACGCCCTCGGGATCGACGCGCACCACTTCGCCATACAGCGGCGCGGTGTTCGCATAGCCGAGCTGCGTCAGATAGCGGCTGATTTCCGCTTCCGGATGGATGCCGCTGACGAGCCGTCGCACCAGCTTCAGCACCGCGGCATCGGCGACGATCAGCGAGCTGTTGCTCTGTTCGGCCGCGAGCCAGCGAATCTCGGGCCGCTCGCCGAGAGCGTCGAGTTCGGCGAAGCGCTCGGTCGGCAGGAACTTGATCTCGCTCTTCTGCACGGTCGGCACGACCGCGCGCTCGCGCAGCTTGCGCAGCACGTTGTGCGCGAAGATCGGCAGCGAGAACGCGTCGGTCAGATGGCCGACGGTGCGGCCGCGCCGCACGCGCGCAAGCGCCAATTGCAGGAACAGCGGCGTGGTGGTTTCGCCGCCCCATGTGAGCGCGATCGGCACCACGTAGCGTTCGGTGTGGTTGCCGACGTCCACTTCGATTT
Organism: Paraburkholderia sp. Clong3; assembly: GCF_050436485.1. Lineage (NCBI taxonomy): Bacteria > Pseudomonadati > Pseudomonadota > Betaproteobacteria > Burkholderiales > Burkholderiaceae > Paraburkholderia > Paraburkholderia sp. Clong3. The sequence goes on from NZ_JBNDMH010000003.1 coordinate 156,543, forward strand.
CGGTGAACGCGAAGCCGCCGTTCGGGATCGTGGTCAGCGCGGCGAGCCGCACCGCGTGCATCTTCTGATCTTTCGACGCGAACCAGCGGCGCCGGCTCAGCCACGACGGCAGCACCTCGGATTCGAGCAGCCGCACGTTTTCGGGAGTCGGCCCGGTCTGCCCCTCGCGGATCACGATCGTGACGAACTCGGGCAGCGGCACGGAATGCGCCTGCGCCCATGTCGGACGCCCGCCGCCTTCGCACAGCATGAACCACAGGAAGCCGTAGGGCGGGAACGTCAGCAGATAGGTCAGCTGGCCGATCGCGGGGAACACCGAATCGGCGGTCATCTCGATCGGCACGAAGCCGTTGAATTCTGACAGCTCGAGCTCGACCGCCTGCGGCGCGCGCGACAGATTCGCGACGCACAGGATCGGCGCCTCGCCGGGCATCTCGCGCAGATACGCGAGAATTTTGCGGTTTTCCGGCTTCAAAAAGCGGATCGTGCCGCGTCCGAAGGTCTGCTTCGCGCGCCGCGTCGCAAGCATGCGGCGGGTCCAGTTCAGCAGCGAATGCGGGTCGCGGCTCTGCGCTTCGACGTTGACCGCATCGAAGCCGTACAGCGTCCCCATCACGGGCGGCAGCACCAGTTGCTCAGGGTCGGCGCGCGAGAAGCCGCCGTTGCGATCCGACGACCACTGCATCGGCGTGCGCACGCCGTCGCGGTCGCCGAGGTGGATGTTGTCGCCCATGCCGAGTTCGTCGCCGTAGTAGATGACCGGCGTGCCGGGCATCGACAGCAGCAGCGAGTTGATCAGCTCGATGCGGCGGCGGTCGCGCTCCATCAGCGGCGCGAGACGGCGGCGAATGCCGAGATTCAAACGTGCGCGGCGATCGCTCGCATAGGTGTTCCACAAATAGTCACGCTCGGAATCGGTGACCATTTCGAGCGTCAGCTCGTCGTGATTGCGCAGGAAGATCGCCCACTGGTTCGATTCGGGGAGTTCCGGTGTCTGCTTCATGATGTCGGTGATCGGGAAGCGGTCTTCGCTCGCGATCGACATGTAGATGCGCGGCATCAGCGGGAAGTGGAACGCCATATGGCATTCGTCTTCGTTGCCGAAATACTCCTTCACGTCCTCGGGCCACTGGTTCGCCTCGGCGAGCAGCATCCGGTTCGGGTACTCGGCGTCGATGGTCGCGCGAATCCTCTTCAGGATCTCGTGCGTCTCAGGCAGGTTCTCGTTGTTGGTGCCTTCACGTTCGACGAGGTATGGCACCGCATCGAGCCGCAGCCCGTCGATGCCCATGTCGAGCCAGAAACGCATCACCTGCAGCACCTCTTTCAACACCGCCGGATTGTCGAAGTTCAGATCGGGCTGGTGCGAGTAGAAGCGGTGCCAGTAGTACGCGCCCGCAACCGGATCGTGCGTCCAGTTCGACGGTTCCGAGTCGATGAAGATGATGCGAGTCTCCGGGTACTTCTGATCGGTATCGGACCACACGTAGTAGTTGCGATAGTTCGAGCCGGGCTTCGCGCGCCGCGCGCGCTGGAACCATGGGTGCTGATCCGACGTGTGGTTGATGACGAGCTCGGTGATCACGCGGATGCCGCGCGCGTGCGCTTCCTGGATGAAGCGCCGCACGTCCGCGAGCTGACCGTAGTCGGGATGCACGTTGCGGTAGTCGGCGATGTCGTAGCCGTCATCGCGGCGTGGCGACGGATAGAACGGCAGCAGCCAGATCGCGTTGACGCCGAGCTCGGCGATGTAGTCGAGCTTGGCCATCAGACCGGGGAAATCGCCGACGCCGTCGTTGTTCCCATCGAAGAACGACTTGATGTGCACCTGATAGATGATCGCGTCCTTGTACCACAGCGGATCGTCGCTGAGGGCCGCGGGTTTGCCGCGGCGGCGCGTGCGTACCTTCGCCGCGGTGCCGACGGCCACGGCCGTTTGCGCCTCGTGCGCGGTTTGGGCTGGATCGTCGCGCTTCATGTTCCACCTTCCATCCAGGTTGGGTTGGCAGCGTCTGCGTGAGGAGCGCTGTCGGGATCGTGGTCGCTGTCCTCGGGGCGATCGGCGGGCAGGCCGCCTAGCGGCGCGATTCGCCAGATCGAGAACGGTTGGCCCGAGCCGAGCCGCACGTGTTGCCAGCGTCCGTGCCATTCGAAGCGTGCGCCGGTCATCTGGTCGATCACTTCGAGCGTGGCGTGATCGTGTAGATGCCAGCGCTGGAACGTGTCCCACGACAACTCGATGTCCGCGCCCTGTTCGTTGAACGGATCGAGATTGATCGCGACGACGATCACGTTGTCGCGCGATTCGGTCGCTTTCTCGAAGCACAGGATGTGGTCGTTGTGCGCGGCGAGGAACGTGAGACCGAGATGCGTTTGCAGCGCCGGATTCGCGCGACGGATGCGGTTCAGTGCGGTGATCTCGCCGACGATATTGCCGGGCCGGTGCCAGTCCCACGCCCGCAACTGATACTTTTCGGAGTCCAGATACTCTTCGCTGTTCGGCAGCGCGGTGGCCTCGCACAGTTCGAAGCCGCTATACACGCCCCACAGGCCGGCCAGGGTCGCGGCCAGCGCCGCGCGGATCAGAAAGCCCGTGCGTCCCTGCGATTGCAGATGGCGCGGGTTGATGTCCGGCGTATTGACGAAGAAGTTCGGCCGATAGAAATCGCGCGCGCCGGTCTGCGTGAGTTCGCCCATGTACTCGGTGAAATCGCGCTTCGACTCGCGCCACGTGAAGTACGTGTACGACTGCGAGAAGCCGATCTTGCCGAGCCGGTTCATCATGCGCGGCCGCGTGAAGGCTTCGGCGAGAAAGATCGTGTCGGGGTGGCGCGCACGCACGTCGGCGATCATCCATTCCCAGAACGGCAGCGGCTTGGTGTGCGGATTGTCGACGCGGAAGATGCGCACGCCCGCGTCGACCCAGAACAGGATCACGTCGCGCAATGCGAGCCACAGGCCGGGCTTGGCGTCGTGCGCGTAGAAGTCCGGGTTGACGATGTCCTGATACTTCTTCGGCGGATTCTCGGCGTAGCGCAGCGTGCCGTCGGGGCGCCACGCGAACCACGTCGGATGCTCCTTCAGCCACGGGTGATCGGGCGAGCACTGGATCGCGAAGTCGAGCGCGATCTCGAGGCCATGCGCATGCGCGGCGGCGAGCATCGCCTTGAAATCGTCGAGCGTGCCGAGTTGCGGATGCACGGCGGTGTGACCGCCCTCGGCGGCGCCGATCGCATAGGGACTGCCCACATCGCCCGGCTGCGTGGTCAGCGTGTTGTTGCGGCCCTTGCGGTTCGCGAGGCCGATCGGGTGGATCGGCGGGAAGTACAGCACGTCGAAGCCCATGTCGCGGATGCGCGGCAGCTTCGCGCTCACGTCCGCGAACGTGCCGTGGCGTGATTCGTCGTCGCTCATCGAGCGCGGGAAGATCTCGTACCAGCTCGCGAAATGGGCGGCCGTGCGTTCCGCGTCGATCTTGTAGGTCACCTGGTCGCGGCTCAGAAACGGGCGATGGCGCGCAGCGGTCATTGCCTTCGCTGTGGCGGGCGCGAGAATCACTGCGAGCTTCTGTTCGGCGTCGGCCTTCTGGAAGTCGCGCACGATGTGTTCGAGCGGCTCCTTGTCGGCGCCTTCGGTCGTCTCGACTTCGGCGAGCACGAGCGCGAACAGATGCGCGGCTTCGTCGAGTTCTATCTCGACGGTCTGGTTCGCCTTCAGCTTCTTCTGGATGTGCTCGACGAGCGACGCGAAGTCGTCGCGCCACGCGATCACGGTGAACTCGTAGCGGCCGATCCGCTCGAGCGGAATGCGCGCGCTCCACAAGTCGAGCCCGACCGGCGGCGCGGGCGACATCAGTTCTTCGTGCCACGCGGTTTCGTCGGCCGCGCGCCACAGCACGGCAGCCGCGATCTTGTCGTGACCTTCGGCGAAGATCGCCGCGCGAATTTCCGCGCGCTCGCCGACGCTGCGTTTCGCCGCGAAGCGGCCGTTTTCCACGGACGGCGACACGCTCTCGATCGCGACGCGCGGCGCTTCGATCGCGTCGAGCACTGTCTTGCGGCCGCTGCGCTTGCTGTTCGCCTTGTCGATCGGCGGCGCGAGGCAGATCGGCTGTTCCGCGAACGCGCGCAGCAGCCGCACCGCACCGGGCGCGAGCGCGAACGGCGCGAGTGCCGCGGGTTCGGTTCGGCCGCGCGCATCGAGCGGCGCGAAGCGCGTAAAGCTGCCCGGCACGCCCGCGAGGAAGCGCGCGGGATCGACGCGCACTGGCGCGCCGAGTTCGGGATTCACGACGATCAGGACTGCTTCGCTGGCGTCGCGCAGATCGGCTGCGTCGCCGCGCAGCAGAACCGCGGCCGATGCGCCGGGGCCGCTCAATGGGCGCAATTCACCGTTCGCGTGCAGCGTCGGCGTGTTGCGCGCGAAGTCGTTGGCCTGGGTGACGGCGGCGCTCAGATCGAAGCGGCGCGACTGCGCGGCGCGGGCGAACTGCGCGGCGTCGCCGCGCGTTTGCGACATCGGTTCGGCGATGCCGTATTCGAAGCCCATCGGCATCATCCAGCCGCTGCCCAATGCAACCGACGTGAACAGCGCGCGTCGATACGCCCGCTCGACGATCGCCGCATCATGCACGTCGCTCAGCTCGGCGGCGAGGCGCATACCGTACGGCGCTTCGGGAAAGGCGATCGGCGCACCAACGCGCGCGAGCGCCGCATGTTCCTCGGCCATCCAGCTCGAACGGAAATCCCACCAGCGCACCGACGAAAACGCGCTGTCGAAGCCGGCTGCTTCGAGACCGGGCAGATCGCCGCGCGACAGGCCCGGCGTTGCCGCGAGAAAGCGCACGCGCGGATGCTTCGCTCGCACTTCATCGCCGAGGTGCAGCCATACGGCAGCCGGCACGCGATGCGGCGAATCGAAACGGAAGCCGCCGACACCCGCCTCGGCGAGCGCGAGCAGTTGCTGGGTCCACCAGACGCTCAGCGAGGCACTCGTCGCGGGGTCGTCGAAATTCGCGTAGGCAACGTTGTCTTCGCGATGCACGTGGCGCGGATCGAGCCGTGCGAGCTCGGACTCACGCGCGTGAAACCAGTCCGAATGCTCGCTGTACAGCACGCCGTCGGCGGCCATGCGGTCGATCACGAGATCGACCAGCAGCGTCAGGTTGTTGCGGCGCGCGGCATCGGCGAGCATGCGCACGGCGTCGTGCACCGAATGCTGCGCCTCGAACACCGGATGCAGCCGAGCGTGATTGCCGACCACCTGGCCATGGCCGGCCTGGCCGGGCTCGAACAGCCCGCCGATCAACGCATGATCGAAGCCGAGCCCGGCCGCATGAGCGAACTGCGCGGGCCAGGCATCGAGGGGCCCGACGAGAAGAGAATGAAAAAAGTAAATCCGCGGCGCGTACCCGTTTGGAGATTCCATCGGTCGTTTCCAGAGTTGTCCTGCTGCGGTGTGGATGCACTTGGCATGCGATCACAGCGCTCATTGGGCTTCCCGAGCCGGATACCGCGCCATGCGTCCGCGGGGGCACGTACTGGTCAATGTAGTGCAAAGATCGTCGCGCCGCTGGCCAGTCGCGGGTGCTTTGACGCCAGACGCCGGTCTCGCGGGACTGGTCGCCACTCGTCGCGGAAAGGAGCAAACCGTGTGCCAACGCGCGGGCAGCCGGGCACCGCGCTAGCGCGGAAACGGGGAGGTTACGGTGAGATGGCGGGTGCCGAAGGTGCGCGCGCGCACGGAGCGCGCGCAAAAATGCGGGCATTGTTACGCACGCCGCGGGTGGCCGGCATGTAAAACGGGGTGGTGTGGGGCCGGTTTTACACGGGCGGCCCGCGTTGCACGGAATGCGGTTCAAGCGGACCCGTGAAGCCTGGTGCCGCTCACGTGGCAGCCATGTGGCACGCGCGTGGCACTCGCATGAAATTCATCCGAACGCCGCGCAGCGGCCTTGTCACGAACCCAGCAGCCCCGCCGCGATGTTCACGCACAGGCCGAGCACCGCGACGTTGAAGTAGAACGACAGGACCGATTGGGCGAGCGTCGCGCGGCGAATTTCGCGTGAGCGCAACACGACATCGGAAGTCTGCGACGCGACCGCGATCGTGAACGAGTAGTACAGGAAGTCCCAGTAGTTCGGCAGTAAATGGTGATCGGGAAACTTCAACGCGGTCTCTTGCGCGTCCGTGTCGTAGTAGAGGCGCGCGTAGTGCAGCGTGAAGATCGTCGGAATCAGAAACCATGCGCCGATCAGCGTCAGACCGGTCAGCAGGTAGTGCCAGACGGTCGTTGCGCCGCCCGCGCCCTTGGCCGACGCGAGTTCGAGCACGATCGCGGCGACGCTCGCGATCGTCGCGACGCAGATGACGACCAGCACGACGCCCGCGTTTTCGTCGTCGCGCATCGCGTATTCGCGCACGCGGTGCTCGTCGGCAAGAGCCATATGCACCCAGATCATCAGCAGGTAGCTCCAGATGGCCGCGTCCCAGCCGATCAGTGTGCGGGCGATCGGACTCGTATGACCGGGCACGAGGAACGCGACGACGATCCCGATCACGAGGCCGATCACCGTGCGGGGCCGATTGCGAAGAAGCTGGGGATAGTAGTTGATGGACATGGATTCGATGAACGACGAAGTGTAGGGCAGTCGGTGTCGCGGATTCTACGCGTGCAACGCGGACCGATTGTCGAATGGTGGGTCACAGGCTATAGTCTTTCGCGGCGGCCTTGCGCGCCGCTTTCAGTTGAAAGGCGATTGCTAGATAACGGCAGCAATCGTTGCGATCATGCATGCAACACCGCACATGCGGCGCGCGTGAATCACGCGCACGGATACGAGACCGCTGAAGCGGCGTAAGACCAGGTTTGGGGAAGAGCAAACGAAGCGGCGGGCGAACGGCATCATGCCCTCGCCGCGCTGCTCGTCGAGAACGACTCATCATCTGGAGCCCCCATGACAGATGTTCCTGAGGATAACGATGCGCATCCCCACGTGACGCATCGGCAAGGAGCGAAGTCTTATCGCAATGCCACACGTTTCACCGGCTTGCCGCCGTCGTTTTCCGCTTCGCGCAGGGCCTGGGTGCTCGGCTCGTGCGCGACGGCCGCGGCGCTCGCGTTCGCCGGCGCGAGCCGTTCGCTGGCGTGGATCGCGCCCGCCTTCGCCGATACGCGGCCAGCCGGGGGCGGACTCGATGCCTTCCTCGCGCTTTCGCAACACCTCACCGGTCGTAGCAGTTTCGATACCGTGCTTGGCCAACGTGTCTACGATGCGCTGTCGCGTGCCGATAACCAGTTCGCGCAGAACGTCGCGGCGCTGAACACGTGGCTGCAAGGCCACGGCGGCGTGCCGTCCGATACGGTCACGCAGGCGCTGCAGACCGACCAGCCCGCGCTCGCGAAAACGGTCGGCGCGATCATGCGCGCGTGGTACCTGGGCCTCGTCGGCGACATGCCGCACGTCCAGGTGATCGCGTATGAAAAGGCGCTGATGTTCGAGCCCGTGCAAGACGTGCTCACGATTCCCTCCTATTGCCGCGACGTGCCGTTCTACTGGACGCAGAAGCCGACGCCCGCGTGAGCCGCGCGAGCTCGCGAGCGGGCCACGCCAGCAGCGCAACCAGCACGCCGGACCCGCAAGCGTCGCACGAACAAAGCCCGCAACTGGCAGGGCATCGAAGAGAGAAACGATGGCAAACACACAATCCGCCGATATCGTCGTGGTCGGCTCCGGCGTCGCCGGCAGTCTGGTTGCGCATCAGCTGGCGCTGGCGGGCGCGTCGGTGATCCTGCTCGAAGCGGGGCCGCGCATTCCGCGCTGGCAGATCGTCGAGAACTTTCGCAACTCGCCGGCCAGGTCCGACTTCGCGACGCCGTATCCGTCGACGCCTTACGCGCCGCATCCCGAGTACGCGCCCGCGAACAACTACCTGATCCAGAAGGGCGATTATCCGTACAACTCACAATACGTGCGGCTGGTCGGCGGCACGACCTGGCACTGGGCGGCCGCCGCGTGGCGGCTGCTGCCGTCGGACTTCCAGTTGCGCAAGCTGTATGGCGTCGGGCGCGACTGGCCGTATCCGTACGAAACGCTCGAGCCGTGGTACGTGGCCGCCGAAGTGCAGCTCGGCGTGTCCGGTCCCGATAGTTCGATCGATCTCGGTTCGCCGCGCTCGAAGCCCTATCCGATGCAGCAGTTGCCACTGTCGTACATGGATCAGCGGTTCAGCGACGTGCTCAACGCGCGGGGCTTCAAGGTCGTGCCCGAACCGGTCGCGCGCAACAGCCGGCCGTACGATGCGCGGCCCACCTGCTGCGGCAACAACAACTGCATGCCGATCTGCCCGATCGCCGCGATGTACAACGGCGTGATTCACGCGGAGAAGGCCGAGCAGGCCGGCGCGAAACTGATTCCCGAAGCGGTCGTGTATCGCATCGAAGCGGACGACAAAGGGCTCATCACGGCGGTCCACTACAAGGACCCGAACGGCAATAGCACACGCGTCACCGGCAAGCTGTTCGTGCTCGCGGCGAACGGCATCGAAACGCCGAAGCTGATGTTGATGTCGACCTCCGACAAATTCCCGCACGGCGTCGGCAACAGCTCCGATCAGGTGGGCCGCAACCTGATGGACCATCCCGGCACCGGCGTCACGTTTCTCGCCAACGAACCGCTGTGGCCCGGCCGTGGCCCGATGGAGATGACCTCGATCGTCAACTTCCGCGACGGCGCGTTCCGCTCCGATCACGCGGCGAAGAAGCTGCATTTGTCGAACGGCGTGCCGACGATGGGCGTCACCGCCGACCTGCTGAAAAAAGGCCTGACCGGCGCCGAGCTCGACCGGCAGATTCGCGACCGCGCGGCGCGCACGCTGAACATCAACAGCTTTCACGAACATCTGCCGGAGCCTCAGAACCGCATCGTGCCGTCGACAGATCACAAGGACGCGCTCGGGATTCCTCAGCCCGAGATCTATTACTCGATCAACGACTACGTGAAGAAGAGCGCCGCCAATACGCACGAACTGTATGCGCAGATCGCGACGCTATTCGGCGGCACCGAGGTCTCGTTCGACGACAGCTTCGCGCCCAACAATCACATCATGGGCACGACGATCATGGGCAGCGATGCGGCGAGTTCGGTCGTCGACGCGGACTGCCGCACGCACGATCATTCGAACCTGTTCATCGCGAGCAGCGGCGTGATGCCCACCGCCGCGTCGGTGAACTGCACGCTGACGATCGCTGCACTGTCGCTGAAACTGGGCGACAAGCTGAAGCGCGAAATCTGAGCGCCGACCGGAGAGCCACAATGACGAAGAACACCTGTCGCGCGCAGCCGGACCCTGTGCTGATGCACGTCAACCAGCGCCGCCGCTTCGGCGGCGCGGCGCTCGCGGCCGCGTTTTCGCTGTTTGCGCTGTCGATGGCGTGGCACGAGTCGCACGGCCCGGACGCAAACTCGACCGACGAAATGCCGATCACCCAGGCGCGCGCCGACGACGCGGCGCAGGCTTCGGTCGGCGGCCCGGCCATGCTCGCCGGCAAGGCCGCGAATGGCGAACTCGTGAAGCGCGGCCAATACCTGACCCGTGCTGCCGATTGCGCGGCCTGCCATACGGCGGACAAGTCGCGCCCATTCGCGGGCGGCCTGCCGATCAGCACACCGTTCGGCACGATCGTGACGCCGAACATCACGCCCGATCCCGACACCGGCATCGGCCAATGGAGCGACGCCGATTTCATGCGCGCGATGCACGAAGGCATCGGCAAAGGCGGCGAGCGGCTCTATCCGGCGTTCCCGTACACCGCCTACACACGCGTGACCGAACAGGACGTGCTCGCGATTCGCGCGTATCTGAACACGCTCGCGCCGATTCACTACACGCCGCCCTCGAACAGCCTCAAGTTCCCGTTCAATCAGCGCTGGCTAATGGTGTTCTGGAACCTGTTCAACTTCACCGAGGGGCGCTTCGTGCCGGACCCGAAACAGAGCCCTGAATGGAACCGAGGCGCGTATCTGGTCGAAGGGCTCGCGCATTGCGAGGAATGCCATACACCGCGCAATTTCATGCAGGGGCTGAAGTCGAGCGCGCGTTTCTCCGGTGCGGTGCAGGCCGGCTGGCATGCGTTCAATATCACGCCGGACAAGCTGAGCGGCGTCGGCGACTGGCGCGACGACGAACTCAAGTCGTATCTGTCGACCGGCGCGGCGCCGAGCCGCGCAAACGCGGCCGGCCCGATGGGCGAAGTGGTCGCGAACAGCACGCAGTACCTGACGCCGGTGGATCTGCGCTCGATCGTCGTGTTCTTGCGCTCGGTGCCGGCCGTGAGCGGCGGCGACGCGCGTCCCCGTCATCAATGGGGCAAGCCGGCCAGCGACGTCACCGCCATGCGCGGCACCGCGATCACCGGCGTGAACGGCGCGCAGCTGTTCGTCGCCAATTGCGCGACCTGTCATGGCTGGACCGGGCAGGGCGTGGGCGCGAGCGCGCCGGGCGCGTATCCGTCGCTGATCCACAACTCGACGGTCGGCGCGAACGACGCGAACAATCTCGCGTTGGTCATTCTGCACGGCGTGAATCGCACGACCGCGCACGCGGACGTGCTGATGCCCGGGTTCGGCGGCCATCTCGACGACGAGCAGATCGCGGCGATCACCAACTACGTGACGAAACAGTTCGGCAATCCGCAGGCGACGATCGCGGCCGACCAGGTGGCGAAGCTGCGCACGCTGCAATAGCGCGCGGGACGACTCGGGCGCGCGCCAGGAGTGACTCGCGCAAACGTGCATTTCCGGTAACGCATACCGCAAATGTGGCGTTTCAGCGTCATTTTTGCGTCGTTCGATGTCTTTCTTGATCGATGAAGCGTGCGAATACGATAGGCACCCCGCATACGCGTGCGCGTCGGCCGCATTATCATGGTGGGATGAATTCCATCCCCGCCAACTTCGTTCAGCATCACGACGCCAACGAGGCCGGCCGCGATTTCGTGGTCGGCGATCTGCACGGCTGCGTCGACGCTTTGCGCTACCTGCTGCGTCAGATCGCGTTCGATCCGACGTGCGACCGGCTGTTTTCGGTCGGCGATCTGGTCGATCGGGGCGAGCACTCGGAGCAGGCGCTCGCGCTGCTCGCGAAGCCGTGGTTCCATGCGGTGCTCGGCAATCACGAGGACGCGCTGTGCGCGGTCGCCGACGGCCGCTTGCGGCGGCAGTGGTGGTACGGCATCGGCGGCGCGTGGGCGGCCGACGTGCCCGACGAGCGTCTGCGCTATTACGCCGAGCATCTGCGCACGCTGCCGCTCGTGCGCGTGATCGGCAGCGGCAAGGCGCGCTTCAACGTTCTGCACGCCGAATTTTTCGGCTCCGACGCCGAGCTCGACGCGGGCAATTATTCGGCCGAAACGCGCCAGCAATTGCTGTGGGGTCGCGAGCTCGCGCTGGGCAACGGCGATCCGCTGCGGCAGCGCGGGCTGTCGCTGACTTATTGCGGCCATACGCCGGTGCGCGACATCACGCAGATCGGCTCGCAAGTGTTCATCGATACGGGCGCGTTCGGGCCGGACGGCACGTTGACGATCGTGCAGCCGCAGGCGTTGCGTCGTTGGTCGATCTCGGTCGAGGCCGCGCGCGCGGAAGGGGCGGCGGAATTGGCCTTGCCTTGAACGGCTGAAGTCCCCGCGCTGCTTCGCCGCTCTTCTGTCACCCGACCTGATTCAACTCGAACACCATATCGACGCTCCTGCCGTTCCAGTTGTATTCGAGGTATGCCGCGTGATGGCAGTCGCGCAGCAGCATCGTGCGGAATGCCGCGAGGCATTCGCCAGCGCTGTCGCGGACCGACGGATACACGATGCCCGGCGCGCCCGCCGCGCGTACCGCGCGCCCGAGCGCCTGTCCGGGAAGGTAGTCGTCGGGCGACAGCACGGCGGGATCGAACTCGGGGTCGCGACGCAAGTCGACCACGCTGCCTTGTGCGACTACCGTGTAGAGACGCATCTGTTGACGCATCGGCGGCTCGGCGGTCGCCTGGAGAAATTGACCCGTGTGATGGCGTGTTTCGGCGATCGCCGTCGCGCGTGAACGCGCGCAATAGAACACGCCGTAGGTGCCGTCGGAAAAGCGGCTGCCGAGCGGATTCAGATGCGTGAGCGCGGCCATGATCGGTCCGTAGCCGGGCCCGAAACGGCGCTCCTCGCGCGGCACCAGATCGAGTTCGCCGATTTCTGTGCGCAAACGGTCGTTGGTCATCGCTTCGAGCGCGTACAGCGCGTCGAAATCCTCCGGCGATGCGACCCGATCGAACAGGTTGATGGCCGGAAAGCGCGTCGGAATCACGCGATACGCGGGCGACCAGTCGAGCGCGGCGCTGGTCCAGCGGTCCTGCCATTGCGGTTGCGTCACGCCCAGCCGCCTCGCATTGCGTCGAGATACTGGCGCACGGCTACGAGATCGCTGATGTTGCCCGCCAGCATGCGGTCCAGCGCGCGTTTGCCGCCGAACGGCGGCGCGCTGTTGGGGCGTTTGACCCAGGTGTCGGCGGCGCTCGGCTGCGGCAGCAGAATCTGCAGCGCCTTGTAGATGCCGAGCAGCAGCGACAATCGCTCCAGCGTGTCGTGGCTGAGGCGCGCGGTCTCGGGCGTCGCCCTCCACTTGAAGAACGTCGAGCGGCCCGGCTTGCCGAGCAGCACGATCTGCTCGTCGGCGCTCAGGTCCCAGTCGCGCGCGATGTTGAAGAACGCACGCAGACCGGCCGAGGACATCTGCGTCAGCGTGGGTTCCGAAAGCGATCGTCGCGGCGATGCCTCGGGCGAGGAAATTCGGGCAGCGTGAGCCATTGCGGGTAAGTCCCTATGTGTACTTTTTAAGAATATTAGTCCAAAAGTGGATTTTTGCAAGAGAATATAATCCCGGCTCGTTTTGGCAGTCGTCGATCAGGAGAAGCAGCAGATGCGGGTTCGAGCAGTAGCAGCGGCGCTGGCCGTGTGGTGTGTGTCGGAGATGGCGTTGGCTGCCGGTTATGGGGAAGTGTGGAATCCGCCGGAGGCGAGCGGGCATATCGCGAGCGGACACGTTACCCAACAGGCGCACGCGCGGAAAAAACCCGAGGCGGTGAAAGTGAAGGCGGGCGCCAAGGGCGGCATCAAGACCAAAACTGGTGCGCATGCGCGGCAGACGGCGAGCGCCCGGCACGCGGCAACCCATGTCGCGTCGGCCGGCGCGGCCCACGGCGGCAAACTTGCGGCGCATGGGAACGGCGAGAAACATCTCGTGGCGGGCGGGAACGTGAAAGGCGGTACGAAAGTCGCGGCGTCGGGCCCGAACCGGTCGCACGCCACCGTGACCGCGAAGCACGCGCAGCCACATGTGCAACTGGCGCACGCGAAGCCGGCTCAGGGCAAGGTCGTGCACGCCGATTTCGCGGCGGCTCACACCGCGCGTCCGCATGTGGACAAGGTCGCGGCGAAGCCCGTGATTTCCCGTGCGAATCTGATCAAACCGCCCGTGCGGACTTCGTCGGACGCGTCCGCAAACGTTAGCGACATCGCGCCGATGGCCTCCGTGCCCAATCCGGCGACCGCCAGCAGCGGTTCGCTGCCGCCAATCATCCACTAAGGCTGCTTCGAGCGGCGCGGCGCGGCGCGGTGTGGCATCGGTCTTGGCGTCACGCCGTGGCGAGGCCGTTTGCAAGCAGCCGCAGCGTTTCCGCCGAGCGGGCCTCGCGCACGCGCGAATGCAGCGTCACACGCGATTCCGGCAGCGCCGGCAAGCTGAGCCGCGCGCCGACGTCGATCAGACCGCGCGGCGCAACCCGACGCGCGAGCGGCGACACGGCGAGCCCAGCGGCCACAGCCGCGCCCACTGCCGCGACGCCACCACCCACAAACACCTCCTGCCAGGCGATCCCCGCCGCCGTCAGCGTGCGCAACGCGACGTCACGCACGTTGCACGGCGGGCTCAATAGCGCGAGCGCTAGCGGCTCACCGACTCGCGGCAGCCATGCCGGCGTCGCGAGCCAACCGAGCGGTTCGCTGAACAGCGTCTGCGCGTCATCGCGCGGCGGTTCGTCGGCGCCGTAGCGGACGATCGCCGCATCGAGCCGGCGTTCGTCGAACTGCGCGAGCAACGCCGCCGATGTGCCCATATGCAACTCGACCACGAGGCCCGGATCGTGTGCGTTGAGCCGGCCGAGCAGGTGCGGCAGATCGGAGCCCGCGACGTGCTCGCTGAGCCCGAGCACGAGCCGCCGCCGCTCCACCGACAGCGCGCCGAGCGCGCGCTCGTGCGCGTTCAGCAACTCGCGCGCGGCGCCGAGAAACGCGTGGCCGTCGGCGGACAGGCGCACGATGCGCGGCGTGCGCTCCAGCAACTGCTTGCCCAGGTGCGCCTCCAGTCGCTTCAGCTTCAGGCTGACGGCCGATTGCGTGGTGTCGAGCGCGTCCGCGGCGCGCGTGAAGCTGCGCAGATCGGCGACCAGCACGAAGGCGCGCACCGCATCGAGATCGAGGACTTTCATTTCGGATGGAAATGGATGAAATAGACAGGGATATCTGTTTATTATGACCGAGCGCGCCTAAGCTGTGTTCAACCCAACACCGCAAACAAGGAGGCCATCATGCCGCTCACCCGGATCTCACTGCGCGCCGGCAAGCCGGCCGAGTACCGCCAGGCGCTGAGCGCCGGCATCCAGCGCTCGCTGGCGGACACGTTCAACGTGCCGAAGGACGACATGTTCATGCTGATCACCGAGCACACGGCCGACAACATGATCTACGACCGGCAGTACCAGAATATCGAGCGCGGCGACGATCTCGTCGTGATCCAGCTGACCGTCAGCAACACGCGCTCGGTCGAGCAGAAGAAGGCGCTGTACCGGCGCATCGTCGATGAACTCGGGAAGTCGCCGGGCGTGCGGTCCGAGGATGTGTTCATCAATCTCGTCGAGGTCGAGAAGGAGAACTGGTCGTTTGGGAATGGACTGTGCCAGTACTGCTCAGGGCAGTAAGCATACAGTGGGCGGCTGAAGACGACCCTTTATAGATAGTCCGTCCCACTTTCATCGATACTGGTGGCACTGGCAGCGAGCTGCCAGTGCAGGCGGAACATGCACCCGTGGACTACGAATAAGTCGACCCAAACGCTGGACGATTGCTGAGTTAGCTTCGAGTCCACCGGCGCCCTTGCGCGCGATAACGAATACTCAGCGTCCCAAACCCGTGCCGGGTACGGTGTTCCTGAAGAAACGATGTTGCGATGGCGATGGGCTATAACGTGGTCAGCAGCGCCGCGATGACCGAAAACCCATTGGTGCGAGCTTACGACGTTGGCAAGCGTCGTGAAGCGAGCCCGGCACTCAGCATGGTCCGGGAATCGTCGGTGACAGTGGCGAGCGGCGCGAGCCGCATCCCGTTTGAGAGATCGAGTCCTATACGACGCTTCCCATGGCGCTGCCATTCATCAACGATCGCGAGACAAACGATGGCAATGCGCAAGCGGGAAGACGGTCCCGAAGTGTTTCCGAACGCAGCGGGAATCGATATAGGTAGTTCGAGCCACTGGGTAGCGGTACCCAGGACCGCGGACGATGGGCCGGTGCGAGAATTCGGCACGATGACCGACGATCTGAACGCGATGGCCGACTGGTTGCTGGCGTGCGGTGTCGATACGGTGGCACTCGAATCGACCGGAACCTACTGGATACCGGTGTACGAGGTGCTGGAGCGGCGCGGGCTGGCGGTGTGGCTGGTTGACGCGCGGCAGATGAAGTACGTACCGGGCCGCAAGAGCGACGTGCAGGACTGCCAGTGGCTGCAGAAGCTGATGAGCCTGGGGCTGCTGCGGGCGGCCTGGCGCCCCGGCGACGAGGTCTGCGTGGTGCGCGCGGTGGCACGCCAGCGCGAGGTGCTGCTCACTGAACAGGGCAGCTGGGTGCAGCGCATGCAGAAAGCGCTGGTGCAGATGAATATCCAGCTTACCGAGGTGCTGAGCGACATCATGGGGACGACGGGACAGGCGATCATCCGCGCCATCGTCGCGGGCGAACGCGATCCGAAGGTGCTGGCCCGCTTTCGTCACGGCCGGATCAGGCGCAGCGCCGACGATATCGCGCGTGCATTAACAGGCAACTGGCGCGAGGAGCACCTGTTTGTGCTCAAGCAGGCGCTGGCGATGTACGACGACCTTGCCCGTCATCTTGGCGAATGCGATACCCGCCTGCAGACGCTGGTGGACGAGCGTGGCGGGCACCACGTCGACCTGGGCAAGGCGCCGAAGGCCGGCACCAGGCTGCGAATCAACTTTAACGAGCGGCAGAGACTCGCCAACTGGGCGGGCGTCGATCTCACACGCATCAACGGCTTGGGTGTGTCCACCGTCCTGACACTGCTGTCCGAGATCGGCCCGGACCTGAGCCGCTTTGCCAGCGTCAAGCAATTCTGTTCGTGGCTGGGGCTGACACCCGGCACAAAGATCAGCGGCGGCAAGGTATTGTCCTCGGCCACGAAGCGCTCGGCCAACCGGGCGCGGCAGGCGCTCAAGATGGCGGCCATGACCCTTTCCCATAGCGACTCGGCGCTGGGCGCGTTTTACCGCCGCCTGTGCGCCCGCATGGACAAGCCGCGCGCCAACACCGCAGTCGCACACAAGCTCGCGCGCATGGTGTACTTCATGCTTACTCGCGGCGAGGCCTTCGTCGATCAAGGGCAGCAGCGCTACGAAGAGCAGCAACACCAACGAAGTATCGCTGCCCTCAAACGTCGCGCCGCCAAGCTTGGGTTCCGCCTTGAATCAGTTCCGGTGACAACGTAAAAGCTACCGCCGAATAGCTTTTGTTTCTTGAGAGGGTTTTGCCGCGCGTATTCGCAGGCAATTTGAAAGGTTAGGTAGCTTTTCCCTACCCCGCCTTTGTTGTTCCAGACCGCGTAAATAGCCATGCTTAAGGGGCCTCCTTTTGTTGGGGCACATGCTACAGGAACCCGGATGCTTACTGTTAAGTGGTGAACGTTCGGGGCGCCCGTTGGCACACGACCGTCGTCGAGATGGACGACAAGCCTTGCCACGCGCCAGGGCCTTCGGAAGCCCTCTAATCCAGCTAGCCCTTTAGCCTCTACCGTAATAGGGCCACAACGTCTGCTTTCAAGCTTAGACGGCCGGCCAACACAAAAGACCGAAAGGCCGCAGCTGGCCGTGTCCACACACACGCCTTTCGATGGTTGCGCCGCGTCATGCGGTCAATCTCGGGCTTACGGCGGCGCAGATCGTTACCGTCCTTTCATGAGCCGCAAGAATCTGCTTAAGCATTGCCTGGCTTGGCTTTTCGCGGTTTTCGGAGCGTGCTATTTTGCGTATCGCTCGGCAATTGGATTGCGCAGTACGCAAGCCGTCCCGACTAGCGGCCATGCGTCATCAAAGAGCGAACCACCGACCAAATTGCGATATTTCAACAAATATCGAAATATAACGGTGAAGTGGATATAGTGTCTTTATGGACACGATCAATGCCGTACGCGCGCTCGGCGCGCTCGCTCACGAATCCCGTCTCGCGATCTTTCGCCAGCTCGTCGTTGCCGGCCCCGAAGGCATGGCGGCTGGTGAAATAGCGCAGCAGTTAGGCATTTCGCCTTCCGGCCTTTCATTCCACCTGAAAGACCTGACACACGCCGGACTGGTGAGTCCGCGACAGGAAGGGCGCTTCGTCATCTACACCGCAAACTTCGACGCGATGACGTCGCTGATCGGCTTCCTCACAGAGAACTGCTGCTCCGGTGCATCGTGCGCCGCGAGCGACCTTTCCAACTGCTGCCGAGACGAAACATGAAACGCATGCACATTCACGTGGCTGTGGACAATCTTGCCGACAGCATCCGCTTCTACAGCGCGATGTTTGGCAACGTCGAGCCGACGGTCATCAAGAGCGATTACTGCAAGTGGGAGTTGAGCGACCCCGTCGTGAACTTCGCGATCTCGCAACGCGGGGCGAAACCTGGCGTCGATCACATTGGCATCCAGGTCGAAACCGATGAAGAACTGGCAGAGATGAACGCGCGCTTCGCCGCCGCTGAAGTTCCCGTGCAGCACCAGAGCGGCACGACATGCTGTTACGCGAAGTCGGACAAGGCGTGGACCGTCGATCCGCAAGGCGTGGCCTGGGAAACCTTTCTGACCCTCGAATCGGCTCCCATCTATGGGCAATCTCATACCCAAGAGGCATTGGCAGCAAACGAATCCGCGGCAGCCTGCTGCGCTCCGTCCCAGACAAGCATTTCATTTCGGAGCCGCACGTGAGCGGCAAACCATATTCCGTACTGATTCTCTGCACGGGCAACAGCGCACGCAGCATCATGGCCGAGGCGCTGTTCAACGTGCTTGGCAAAGGACAGTTTCGCGCGTACAGCGCGGGCAGCCATCCATCCGGCGCAGTCAATCCGTTCGCGATCGAGAAATGCGCGGCACTGGGCTACGACACCGCGAAGATGCGCAGTAAGAGCTGGGACGAGTTCGCAACGCCCGACGCGCCGCAGATGGACTTCGTCATTACCGTATGCGATCAGGCCGCGGGCGAGGTCTGCCCGATCTGGCCCGGCAAGCCGATCAGCGCGCACTGGGGCTTTGAAGATCCCGCAGCCTGCCAGGGAACCGACGACGAGAAGCGCGAAGTTTTCGACAAGGTTTATCGACAGATCATGAATCGCGTGAGCCAGTTCGTGAACCTGCCGCTGCACGCGCTCAACCACGACGCAATCCAGCGCGAAATGCGCGCCATTGGCGAGCGTCCGGCAGAGGAAACCAATGAGTCGCGCTGAGGCTCGTGCCGCCGCGCGCCCGGCTATCGGCTTCTTCGAGCGCTATCTGACGGTGTGGGTCGCGCTGTGCATCGTGGCAGGCGTGATACTCGGCCAGTTGTTGCCGGGCGCATTTCAGGCGCTCGGGCGCATGGAAGTCGCGCACGTCAACCTGCCCGTCGGCGTGCTGATCTGGGTGATGATCATCCCGATGCTCATCAAGATCGACTTCTCGGCGATGAAGCAGGTCGGCAGCCAATGGCGCGGCATCGGCGTGACGCTCGCGGTCAACTGGCTCGTCAAACCGTTCTCGATGGCCGTGTTGGGCTGGGTGTTCATTCGTCACGTGTTCAGGCCGTGGCTGCCCGTCGAGCAACTCGACAGCTACCTCGCAGGTCTCATCCTGCTCGCCGCCGCGCCGTGCACGGCAATGGTCTTCGTGTGGTCGCAGCTGTGCAAGGGCGACCCGTATTTCACTCTGTCGCAGGTCGCGCTGAACGACTCGATCATGGTCGTGGCGTTCGCGCCACTCGTCGCGTTACTGCTCGGGCTGTCCGCGATTACAGTGCCTTGGGACACACTGATCGCTTCGGTTGGCCTTTACATAGTGATCCCGGTCATCCTCGCGCAACTGCTGCGCCAACGCTTTCTTCGAAAGGGCGAAGAGCATTTCCGTAGCGTCGTTGCCCGTCTCGGTCCCTGGTCCATCTGCGCCTTGCTCGTGACGCTGGTCCTGCTGTTTGCGTTTCAGGGTCAGCAGATCGTTGAGCAGCCGCTGGTGATCGCGATGCTCGCCGTGCCAATCCTCATTCAGGTGTTTCTGAACTCGGGACTGGCCTACCTGCTCAACCGCCAGCTGGGCGTCGCACATTGCGTCGCTGGCCCGTCGAGTCTGATTGGCGCAAGCAACTTCTTCGAACTCGCCGTGGCCACGGCCATCAGCCTGTTCGGTTTTCATTCGGGTGCCGCACTGGCAACGGTGGTTGGGGTTCTGATCGAGGTCCCCGTGATGCTGCTCGTCGTGGGGGTCGTGAACCGTTCGCAAGCATGGTACGAATCAGGGCAGCGGAACGCCGCGCCCAACTTGGGGAGAAACGGATCGTGATGAGTGATCTGCCGAACGTCAGCCCTATTCACCTCGATATACCGGACGTGGACAAGCTGGCACCCGTGACGACTTCAACGCATCCGCCACGCATCCTGCTGCTTTACGGGTCGCTGCGAGCAACGTCGTATAGCCGGCTGCTGACGCTCGAAGCCGAGCGCATCCTCCGTCATTTCGGAGCGCAAACGCGGGTATTCGACCCGCACGGCCTGCCGCTCGCCGATAGCGTCCCGGCAGATCATCCGAAGGTCGTCGAACTGCGCAAGCTGTCCGAGTGGTCGGAGGGGCAGGTTTGGTGCAGCCCGGAACGCCACGGCAATCTCACGGCCGTATTCAAGAATCAGATCGACTGGCTGCCGCTCGAAAGCGCGGGAATACGGCCGACCCAAGGGCGCACGCTGGCTGTGATGCAGGTGTGCGGAGGCTCGCAATCGTTCAATGCGGTAAACGCGCTGCGCGTGCTTGGCCGCTGGATGCGGATGGTGACCATCCCCAATCAGTCGTCGGTCGCGAAGGCATACCAGGAATTCGATTCCGATGGCCGTATGAAGTCCTCGTCCTACTATGATCGCGTGGTCGACGTGATGGAAGAACTGATCAAGTTCACGCTGCTCGTGCGGGACCGTTCGGACTATCTGACCGATCGGTACAGCGAGCGCAAGGAGGCCGCGCCCCTGCAAGCAAGCGTACTTGCAGGCTCGGCGATGCGACACGAAATCAACTCCAATGCCGACACCGACGACAGCGAAACCGAATGAACCCGACCACCTGCAAACCCGGCTAGAGACGTGGGTGCTGGCGTGGCTGAGCGGACTTGCTAGTCCTTACCCCACCGCCAGCGCGGCGGCTCGCCCTTCAGCCAGCACACGACCACGAGAGCCACGGTTAATAGCGCGACCAGCAAGGCGAACGTGAGCGGATGACCCGCGGGTTGAAACCGGAATACGACCACCCCGAGCAACACGAAATACGCGAGCAGCGTCACCCATCCTTGCCAGCGCACGGGAAGGCCCCAACCCCAGCCATAGCGTTTGGCTGGGAACCAGTATTCACGAGAGGGTGACATCGCGGGGTCTCCTGGTTCGGGCGCTTGCTCATTGTCGACGATTCACGGTCGGTAAGTGCAAGCATTGCATCTTCCGCCCTGTATCACGCGGGACTATATTTCCTGGACCGGCTTTAACCCGAGTCCATCGACAGGAAACGTTCCATGCAACCCGCAAACCAGCAAAAAACCGTGCTTCTGATCGGCGCCTCGCGCGGCCTCGGCTTTGCGATGGTCGAGGAGTATCTGAAGCGCGGCTGGCGAGTCATCGCGACCGGCAGGCAAAATTCCACGACCAGGCTCCTTCAGCTTGCGACGGCGTCACATGACGCACTCGAAGTCGAAACGGTCGACATCACGATGCCCGAACAGGTCGCCGCGTTGCGGGGCCGCCTCGAAGGACGTCCGATCGACCTGCTGTTCGTCAACGCCGGCGTCAAGAACGACGATAGTGAAACGATCGCGGATGTATCGACCGACGAATTCGTGCGCGTGATGGTGACGAACGCGTTGAGTCCGATGCGGGTCGTCGAGGCGCTGCAGGATCTCGTTCGGCCGACTGGCACGATCGGCGTGATGTCGTCGGGGCAGGGCAGCGTCGCCAACAACGAGAACGGCAACTACGAGGTCTATCGCGGCAGCAAGGCCGCGCTCAACATGTTCATGCGAAGCTTTGCCGCGCGTCATCGAAGCGATACCAGAACCCTGCTGCTGATGGCGCCCGGCTGGGTGCGAACCGATATGGGCGGGCCGGACGCGCGTCTGAGCATCGACGAAAGCATCCCGAACCTGGTCAGCACGATCGACGCTTACGACGGCCGTGCCGGTTTGCATTACCTCGACTACCTCGGCAGAGTCGTGCCATGGTGAGCGGCAAGCGTAGGGGCCAGCGGCGGAAGAGCGCGTCGCTATAATGATTCGCCGCCCTTCCACGTACCCTCAACCACTCTCTGCCATGACCGTCGACCGCCCCGAACCTCCCCGCGATGCCCTCGAACTCGGCGGCTCCGTCTGGTTTCAGGCGGGCACGCAGACGCTCGGCGGCGCGGCCCGCATCGCGCTGCTTGCGGCGATTGGCGAGACCGGCTCGATCACGAGCGCGGCGAAGGCGGTCGGCATCAGCTACAAAGGCGCGTGGGATGCCATCGACACGATGAACAACCTCGCCGGCGAGCCGCTCGTCGTGCGTCTGACCGGCGGCAAGGGCGGCGGCGGCACGACGCTGACGCCGCGCGCGGTGAAGCTGATCGAGACGTTTCGCGCGGTCGAGCGCGAGCATCGACGCTTTCTCGAACGCGCGGGCGCGGCGATTGGCGAGGGCTTCGCGACGGACTGGGACCTGATCGGCCGCATCGGCGTGAAGACGAGCGCGCGCAATCAGTTCTACGGCACGGTGTCGGCGATCGAGCGCGGCACCGTCAACGACGAAGTGTCGCTCGCGCTGCCCGGCGGCCACACGATCGTCGCCGTGCTCACGCACGAGAGCACCGAAGCCCTCGGGCTCGCGATCGGCGTGGCGGCGTTTGCGCTGATCAAGGCGTCGTGGGTCGTTTTGCTCGTACCGGGTGATGGCGATCGCGATGCGCCGTTGAACCTGTCGGCGCGCAATCAGTTGCGTGGCACCGTGCACAGCGTGAAGCGCGGCGCGGTGAGCGCGGAAGTGTCGCTGGGGCTCGAAGGCGGCGCGGTGGTCACGGCGGTCGTCACCAACGGCAGCGTCGACATGCTCGGTTTGCAGGAAGGCGCGAGCGCGGTCGCGGTGTTCAAGGCGTCGAGCGTAATACTTGGCGTGAAGGATTGAGGTTGCCGGGGCGTAACCAAGGCGCAATGCCACCCGCTCAACGAGGCGACGCCTCGCTGCGCGCATATCCTGCGAACGGATGATCCTCGCGCACGCGGCCGTCGCTGACCCGCACGACCTGATCGCCGAATGCGGCGACGTCGTCCGGATCGTGCGTGATCAGCACCATCGGAATATCGAGCCGCGTTTGCAGGTCCGATAGCTCGCGTCGCATGCGCTGGCGCAACTCACTATCCAGTGCGGAAAACGGCTCGTCGAGCAACAGCAGGCGCGGCTGCGAAACCAGCGCGCGCGCGAGCGCCACACGCTGCTTCTGCCCGCCCGACAACTGCGCCGGGTGATTGCCCGCCAAGCCCCTCAATTCGAGCGCATCGAGCCAGTAATCGACCTGCGCATGCGCGCCGCGCGCACGCGGATTGAGCCAGCCCCGGTGCAGCCCGAAGCCGATGTTCTGCCGCACATTCAGATGCGGAAACAGCGCGTAGTCCTGAAACAGATACGCGATCTTGCGCGCCTGCGGCTTCTGATCGATGCCGACCGCGCTATCGAACAAGGTGGTGCCGTGCAGCGTGATGGTCCCTTCATCGGGACGCAGCAAGCCGGCGATCGCCTGCAAGGTCAGGCTCTTGCCCGCACCCGACGGCCCGAACAGCACGAGCCGCTGCGTGCTCGCGCTGAACGCGACGTCGAGCGTGAAGCGCCGCTCGGCGGTCTCGAAGGTCTTGCGGATGGCGACGTTGAGCGGCATGTCAGCGGGCTCTCAGAAGCGTGTGCTGCGGCACGAGACGCCCCGCGAGCAGCAGGATCGTCACGCACGCGACCGATGTCACGAGCACGAGGAAGTTGGCGGTGCTGTCGTCGCCGGCCTGCACCGCCGAATAGACCGCGACCGACAGTGTCTGCGTGCGGCCAGGCAGATTGCCCGCGATCATCAGCGTCGCGCCGAATTCGCCGAGCGCGCGCGCGAACGCGAGCAGGCCGCCCGCGAGGATCCCGCGCGCGGCGAGCGGCAGCGTCACGCGGAAAAACACCGCGGCTTCGCTGACGCCGAGCGTGCGCGCCGCGCGCTCCAACTGCGGATCGACGCCCTCAAAGGCGGCGCGCGCGGACTTCAGCACGAGCGGAAACGCGACCACCGTCGACGCGATCACCGCGCCCTGCCACGTGAAGACGAGCTGGATGTCGAAGCGGTCGAGCCACGCGCCGATCACGCCGCGTCGGCCGAGCAGCACGAGCAGGTAATAGCCGAGCACGGTGGGCGGCAGCACGAGCGGCAGCATCAGCAGCGAATCGATCACGTCGCGCGCGCCGGAGCGCCAGCGCGACAGGCCGAGCGCGGCCGCGACGCCGAGCACGAGAGTGAGCGCGGTGGCCCATCCTGCGACCTTCAGCGATAGCAGCAGCGGAACCCAGGCCTGTTGCATGAGCGTGTGCTCTCCCCGTGAATCAATGCGCCGGCTTGAAGCCGTACTTCGCGAGCACCGCCTGGCCGGCCGGCGATAGCACGAAGTCGATGAAGGCTTGCGCGTCGGCCGCGTGATGGCTTCCTTCGACCTGCGCGATCGGATAGCCGATCGGCGTTTGCGTCGGCAGGTTCAGCGCGACCTTGACCTTGTCGGGCATGATCGCGGCATCGGTGCCGAACACGAAGCCGGCGTCGACTTCGCCGCGCGCGACGTAATCAAGGCTCTGACGCACGTTCGACGCGAGCACCGCCTTCGCGCTGACCGCGTCCCATACGCCGGCGGCCTGAAGCGCGCCCTGCGTGTAGCGGCCAACCGGCACCGAGGCCGGATCGCCGAACGCGACTCGCTTGACGTTCGCGGTCGTCAGCGCATTGAGGTTGGCGGGCGCGAAATGACTGTCGGCTGGCACGATCAGCACCAGCGAGTTGGCGGCGAAGTCGCGCCGCGTCGACGGCACGATCACCTTTTCGGCGGCGGCCTTGTCCATTGCCTTCTGATCCGCGGACGCGAATACGTCGGCGGGCGCGCCTTTGACGATTTGTTGCATCAGCACGTCGGACGCGCCGAAGTTCAACAGAACCTTGGTGCCCGGATGCTGTTGCTCGAACGCGTCGCCGACCGCCTTGAACGCATTGGTCAGGCTGGCGGCGGCCGAGACCACCAGTTCATCGGCGTGGGCATTGACGCTGACCACGACGGCGACGGCGGCTGCGACGCACAGCGCGTACTGCTTCAGATGGCAAGAGAGTGTCATGAAGGACCTGGAGTCTGACGTGAACGGGAAGCAGTAGCTTAAAAACGCTATCGTAATATATGCGCGGTTATAGCGGTGGGCGAAACGGTCGATTCGGCGCAGCGCTTCACGTATGGCGTGAAGCGCGAGGGAAGTGCTACGAAACTGTAAAAGGAAGCTTGAAAACGCGGCGGAAGGGCCGGCGCAGCGTGCTCAGATGTCCGACGCGCGCATCGGCTGGAGCGTATTGCGCGTTTGCGACAGCGGCGCGGCCGACGGTCGAATGTCGCGTGGGGACAGCCATTTCGCGCGAATGAACGGCCGGTCGTGGCCGGACACCTTCAATGCGATATGCGTGACCCAGCGCTGCGTGGGCACGTGCACGCCGTGCATCAGGATTGCCAGCACCATCAGGCTGACGGTGACCGGGAGCGCCGACAGCCGGCCCGGCTCCGCATTCCACGCGATGCGCACGAACACGAGCGCGGCGAGCGCGCCGACGAGGCAGCCAGTCACGGCTTCGGACGGCGAATGCGCGCTCAGCACGACGCGCGACAAGCCCACCGCCAGGCCGGCGGCAAGCCCACCGAGCACGCCGAGCAGCCGGACGGCGCGGCGCGCGGGCAATAGCATCAAAAACAGCGCGACCGGATAGACGGCCGTGGACAGCATGGAGTGACCGCTGACGCCGGTGAAATCGAGCTCGCGCACGCCGACGCCCCAGCCGAGGAAGGCGAGCTTGGTCACGGTCACGACGCCGATCGCCGTACCGAGCAGCGCGAGCCAGCAGGCCGCGAGCCGCCACGAGTAGCCGACCGCCAACCACAGCGCGATGGCGAGCGCGAGCGGCAGCGTCAAGCCGGCGCCGCCGAGGCTGGTGATCGAATACCACAGGTGGATCGGTAAATCGGGCATGGCGGGAGCGCGACGCGGGTCGCGTGAAATCGGGTTGGTGGAAATCGGCGCGCGGCCGGCACGAAACGCCGATGCGGCCCGGATCGACACGTCGGGAGATCAACCGCCAGTATAGTCGGGTGTCGCGCGACGGTCTTGCGGCGCACAGCGCTTTTGCACGCCGAATGTGAGCTGCCGAACGGCTGTCGACGTGGTTTGACGACAGGGCCCCGGCAAGGTTCGCGACGATCGAAATGGGGCACGAAGAGCGGCGCTGTGTTCAGCACCGCAGGAAAAATGATGTTATTGTGCATTGCACAACTTCATCTGATCCGCAGTTTTGGGGTCCGCCTTTGTCCCTTTTGCGAGGTTATCGCCGATGGCAAAAAGCCTGTCGAAAATCTGGCTGCGTGGTTTCAAGCGCCTGCTCGCGATCCAAACCGAACACGCGCAAAAAACCGCCAAGCGAGCGCAGGCGCGACCGGTTCGCGCCGCCACCACCAAACCGTCGAGCAAGGCTCATCCACTGAAGCCGGCTGCCGCGCTACGCACGCCGATGAAACGCGAAGCGCCGCGCGAGTCGCGCGTGCGTCCACGCGCGGCCGCGTGGGCGAGCGGCGCGTGGACGCGCTCGTTCCATTCCGCGCCGGCCGCGCCGGGCCGGCTGGTCAATCACCTGCAGTACGGGCTCTATATCCCGTCCGGGCATGCGCATGAGGCGATGCCGCTGGTCGTGATGCTGCATGGCTGCACGCAGTCGATCGACGAATTCGCCGAGGGTACGCGCATGAACCTGCTCGCCGACCGCTACGGCTTCGCGGTCGTGTATCCGGAGCAATCGAAGCACGCGCACTCGCACCGCTGCTGGCATTGGTACGATGCCGGCGATAACGCGGGCGGCGCGGAAGCGCGCGCGGTCGTGTCGCTGGTGGATTCGCTGGTCGAGCAACACGGCTTTGACCGCGCGCGTGTCTACGTGGCGGGGATTTCAGCGGGCGCGGGGCTGACCGCGCTATTGGCCGTCAAGTACCCCGGCCATTTCGCCGCGGTCGCGCTGCATTCCGGCCCCGCTTTCGGCGAGGCGCGCTCCGGCATTACCGCGATGGACGTGATGCGGCGCGGCGCGCGTCGCGAGCCGGCGGAACTCGTCGACGAAACCACGAACGTCGCGCAATACCCGGGCATGCCGGCATTGATCGTCCACGGCGATGCCGACCATGTGGTGGCGCCGGTCAACGCGGACCAGTTGGCGACACAGTTTCTGCGTCTGAACCGCCTCATTGACGTAAACGGCGCGCGCAAAGCCGGCGAGACGCGCGAGGACCGCAAAAATGGCGTCGTGATGCGCGATTATCTGCGCGGCGGGCGGCGCGTGGTACGGGTTTGTCGTGTGCAGGGGCTGGGTCACGCATGGGCCGGCGGCGACGATGCGCTGCCCTTCCACTCGTCCAAGGGCCCGGACGCGAGCGCCATGCTGTGGGAGTTTTTCCGGCATCAGCGTCGCACGGACGCGGGCCGCATCGCGGAAGGATTGGCGGCATCGTCGGTCGGGCGGTGACGTCCGCGCAACACCTCGAAAATGAGCAGTGGCATGAAATCAGGGTTTTCCCTATAATGCGGGTTATCCCTTAGGCGTAAACGCCTAGCTATCACTGCCGAGGTGAACCATGTATCTGATCAGCCGCCTGTTCCTGTTTCTGACCAAGTCGCCGGACCAGCTCGCGAAGGAGCGCGCTGACGCCTATCTCGCTGAAGCGACCGATCTCTACGATCTCGAATTCCGCATGCGCAAGCTCGATCAAGAGACGAACGCGCGTCCGTCGTGGATGAGCCAGCACTACGGCTAAGCCGACTGCCTGTAACCGGGATCAGGCCGTCAGCAATCGGAACATCGGCGCGTGGTGAGGCGCTGGTGTTTGGGGTTGGCCATCAAGGCCATTGCCCGTATCGCGCACTCCCCTTTACTCATCGCGCGGCCTTCGCGCCCGCTTGGCAGACTCCACTCAAGCAGCCGGATTCAACTGCCACAACGCGTAGTTCAAAAGCGCGGCGTACGCGACCCACACGACATACGGCACGAGCAGAATGCCCGCGAGGCGATCGCGCCGCCAGAACACATACGTCAGCATCACGATCAGTAGCAGCAGAATCAGGATGTCGATCAGCGCCGTCTCCGGCCGATGCAGGCCGAAAAACAGCCACATCCACGCGGCGTTGAACACCAGCTGCACGACCCACAGTACGATCGCCGCGGTCAGGCCGTCGCGCTTCCACACGCGCCACGCGGAAAACGCCATCAGCACGTAAAGTACGGTCCAGACCGGTGGGAAAACCCAGATCGGCGGATTGAACACAGGCTTTTGCAGGCCCGTGTACCACGCGTCCGGCAGAGACAGACTCGCGGCCCAGCCGGCCGCCAGCGTCAGGATCAAAAACACGAGCAGCGACGGCAGACGGCGCATCTTCGCCCCCTTCAGACCTTCTTATTCAATAATGTGAGCAGGCACTCACTTTCCGTATCAGGCCAGTGTGCGCTCGCGGGCCTGTGCCTGGTCGACGATCCGTTCGGGATAATTCCCGCCCAGTACCATGCACCGAATTCCGCGAGCCGCTCAGCGCCGGCCAGCCACCGCGCGTGAATCCATTTTGCCGGCAAGTTCGCGAGCTGCGGTAGATATCGTTCGATAAAGCGCCGTCGGGGTCGAATTTTTCGGCTCGCGTGACCGGATTGAAAATACGGGGGTAAGGTTGCGCGCCGTAGCCGGTCGAGGCGGCCCACTGCCAGCCGCCGTTGTTCGCCGAGAAATCGAAGTCGTTCAGCAAATCGGCGAAGTATCGCTCGCCGAGCCGCCAGTCGATGCCGAGATCCTTCGCGAGGAAGCTTGCCGTGACCATCCGCAGACGGTTGTGCATATAGCCGGTCTGGTTCAACTGCAGCATCGCGGCATCGACGAGCGGATAGCCGGTGCGGCCGTCGCACCAGGCGGCGAACGCTGCGTCGGCCGAGCGGCCTTTTTCCTGGTGCAACTGCTCGTATTCCGGCTTGAACGGCGCGCTTTTCGCGAGGCGCGGGTGGTGCGCGAGGACCATGAAGTAAAAATCCCACCAGATCGGTCCCGACAGCCATGTCGCGGCGCCTTTGCCGTCGGGTTGCAGCGACATCTCGTACGCGAGCCGCGCCAATGTGCGGATCGACACCGTGCCGAAGCGCAGATGCACCGACAGATAGCTCGGCTTTTCACAGCGGGGAAATCGCGCCGTTCCGCGTAGCTGTCGATGCGCGTGAGGAAATCGTCGAGCGGCTGTTGGGCGCCGCTCATGCCGGCGGGCAGTTGCAAGTCCGTCAGGTTGCCAGGCGCGAAGCCGAGCTGGTCGAGTGTGGCGATCCTGCCCCGGCTCGCCTGGGTGGCGCGTCTGCCAGGCATCGACAATCGGCTGCAGGATCGTCGTGTCGAATACGAACACGCACCAGATACGCTCGCAATGCTTGGGCGCGTACTACAGCGCGGCATGATCGGTGCTGCACAGATCGCGGCGGAACCAGACGAGGCCGGAGTCGAAGCTGTCGTGCAGGCGGCGGGCGCATGTCATCGGGAGAGGCGGTCGGGCTGAAGGTGGTCGAGGACCGGCTACGCAGGATGCGTGCCGTGCGCGCGAAAACAATCAGCGCCCGGCCCTATTGTGCAGGGTGCGGGCGCTGCTCGCGACGGCACCGGGTAATGCGCCGTGAGCGGTTCTTCTTGAGCATTGCTGATCGGCGCAACGGCCGACCTGACCTCAAGCGACGTGCAGACGAACCGCGACGTTGTTACGCGTAGCGTTCGAGTACGGGCAGACCTGGTGCGCTGCATCCACCAGTTCCCTGGCAGCGTCCGCAGCCAGACCCGGCAGAGTGATACGCAGGTCGATGTCGAGCGCGAAGCCGCCCTTGTCGTTCGGACCGATGCCGACGTCGCCGGAAACCTGCGTGTCGGCCGGCAGGGCCTGTTTGCGCTGGCCGGCGACAAACTTCATGGCGCTCAGGAAACAGGCCGAGTAGCCGGCTGCAAACAGCTGTTCGGGATTCGTGCCTGCTGCGCCATTTCCGCCGAGTTCACGCGGTGCCGCCAGCTTCACGTCCAATGCATCGTCCGACGATACGGCGCGGCCGTCGCGGCCGCCGGTGCTCGTTGCGCTTGCCTTGTAGAGGATGTTCATGGTGCGGTTCCTAGTCTGGGGTGTCAGGGTTGGTTTGTTTGCCGCTGGCTGCCGGTTCGCCGGTCTGGCGAAGCGCTAGCGAAGCGGCATGTGAGCAAGATAGTACACAAATCATTTGTGTGCAAATGAATTTTGCGATGGAACCGGAACTAGTCCTTTTCAGTTATCGCCCTACTGGTCCATGAAGTCGTTGAGCGTCGTGCGCAGGCGTGTGAGGTCGTCGCGCAGACGCAGCAGGAAGTCCGCCGTCTGCTGCGTCGCGCAGAAGATTTCGCCGGGCACGTCGCGCGCCTGACGCTTGAGCGCCTTGCCCGCGCCCGTCAGGCGAATGTAGACGAGGCGCTCATCGTCGGTGCCGCGCGCGCGCGCGACGAGTCCTTGCGCTTCGAGACGCTTGAGCAGCGGCGTGACCGTCGCCGGATCGAGATTCAGGCGCGCGGCCATGTCCTTGACGGTGACCTCGTCGGTTTCCCACAGCACGAGCATCGCCAGATACTGTGGATACGTGAGTCCGAGCTTTTCGAGCAGCGGCTTGTACGCTTTCGTCATCGCGAGCGAGGTCGAGTAGAGCGCGAAGCACAGTTGCTCGTCGAGCGTGAAGGGGAGAGCGGGGCGCTGGGTCATGATTCATCTCGGCAAAAAGAGCGTGCAAATGGATTGCACGCAAACCATTGTGCCGCAAGTCGATTCAGGATGCCGAGCGTCGGGAACAGGTGTGTCGACAGAGACGTCGGGAAGGTGCGCGCGGAACACGCGGCGCGCGCGGGCGCCAGAACGGCTCCCGCGCCGGAACGACGGATCAGGCCGCCGGCGTGGTCGGCAGATCCGGCGTTTGCGGCGTCTGCACGCCGAAGCAGCCGCGATAGGTCGCGTAGAACGAGCAGTACAGCATGGTCGTGACGATCATCGTCGCGGGCATCAGGATCGCGAACGCGAAGTCGGCCGCGCCGAGCGCCTGCATCAGTGCGGACAGTCCGATCGACACGACCGTTGCGACTGCAAACCACAGCGCCGCAAATACGACGAAAGCGCCGCGATTGCGCCAGCAACTGACGACGCTGAAGAACATCGCCTTGATGGGCGGTACGTCGTGCCAGGCGGCGAGGATGGGCGAGAACCAGAACAGCATCGCGACCGGTATGTAGAACGCGAGCGCGGTGATCACCGCGAGCGGGATATTGCTGTTGGCGATCGTGTTCTCGTCCATCGACGCGTTGCCGAGCATCACCTTCAGCAGCATGCCGCCGTCGGCGAGCGCCGAGCCTGCCAGCACGAGCGCCATGGCGATGACATACAGCACGCCGAGCACGAGCAGCCGCCGCGCGACCACCGGGCCGTACGAATGAAAGCCGTCGACAAGGATGGTCGGAAACACCGGTTTGCCCGCGATCGTGTTGCGGCATGCGGCCATGAAGCCGACCGCGACACCGGGAATGAACAATAGCGGCAACACGCCGCCGACCACCGGAATCTGCGACACGAGCGTCATCACCAGCAAATAGGTGAAGAACAGCGTCAGAAAGGCGAGCGGATTCTTGCGGAATAGCCAGATACCCTGGCGGAACCACACATAGCCGGTTTTCGCGGGGACTTCGATCAGTTGCATGAGGTATGGATGCCTGGATTCGCGACGCCCTGCAGGCGCTCGCGCAGAATGCGTTCGAAATGACCGGGGTCGTGCGGCTTCAGCAGTTCGGCCGCGCGCGGCAAATGAAAATCATACAGGCGCGAGACCCAGAAACGGTATGCGCCCGCACGCAGCATGTCGCCCCAGTGATGGTTTTCCTCGACGGTGAACGGCCGCACCGTCTGATACGCGCGCAACAGCGCCTCGGTGCGCTCGGCGTCGAGCTTGCCGGTCGCGAGGTCGACGCACCAGTCGTTGACCGTCACCGCGACGTCGAACAGCCACTTGTCGCAGCCGGCGAAATAGAAATCGAAGAAACCACCGAGCCGCACTTCGTGGCCGGTGTCGGGCGCCGCGTGAGCGAACATCGCGTTGTCGCGGAACAGGTCGGCGTGGCACGGGCCCGCGGGCATTGCCGCGTAATCGGCGGAGGCGAAGAACGCTTCCTGATGCGCAAGCTCGGACGCCAGCAGATCGCGCTGCTCGCCTTCCAGATACGGCAGGATCGTCGGCACGGCTTCGCGCCACCACGGCAGGCTGCGCAGGTTCGGCTGATAGCGCGGATAGTCGCGGCCCGCGAGGTGCAGGCGCGCGAGCATCTGGCCGACCTCGACGCAATGCTCGACGCCCGGCGAGAGTTCGGGTGCGCCTTCGAGCTTCGTCACGATGGTCGCGGGTTTGCCGAGCAGCATGCCGAACAGCGCGCCGTCGAGACGCGGCATCGGATCCGGTACCGGCACGCGATGCGCGGCAAGATGCCGCATCAGGTTCAGATAGAACGGCAGTTGTTCAGCTGTCAGCTTTTCGAAAATCGTCAGCACGTATTCGCCGCGCGTCGTCGTCAGAAAGAAGTTGCTGTTTTCAATGCCGGACGAAATGCCGCGAAACTCGACGACATCGCCGAGATCGTAGTGACTCATCCATTCTGCGAGTTGGGATTCGTTGACAGCGGTGAAGACGGCCATGCGGAAACGTCGGATCAGGTTGTTCGGGCTGGCGCGGTGCGGCCAGTGCGAGGTGAGACAAACGAATGTGGCGGAGCGGGCGACGAATGCGGAACGGCGAAGTGCAAGCGTCGCCGCATTCAGCGCGGGTTCATCGCGCAGCGGCCGCGATCGGATTAAGCGGGGGCGCGCTCGCGCCGCGGCCGCCGTTGCCGGCGTGCCGCTTTCGTAACGATCAATAGTGGAGATTCACCGATGGCAAGCGCGTACTGGGCTTGCCGCTGTCGTGGACGGTGGGCGACGTGTCGGGCGACGCGCTCATCTGGTAGCGGGTGCCGAAATTCGAATGCACGTTGATTTCGACCGGCTTGCCCTTGTCGCGGAATTCAGTGATTTCGGTGCCGTTCGGGCTGACTTCGTGAAAGCTCGGCGTGCGCGGAACGTTGATGTCGACCTTCGAGCTGACCTCTGCGCCCGGACGATTGATCTTGTCCAGGTCCGGCAGACCGGCCCGTTCATTGGCGGACTGGGGCACGCCGGCGGCCGGCGGTTCATCGACGGGCTGGGCAGCCATCGCGGCGTTGCCGAAGGCCAGAGCCAGCGCAACAGCGATGGGAAGGAGCAGCTTCATGGTGATTCTCCGATTGGGTGCCCGGATTCTAGCAAATCCGGCCTGACGCACGGGCGCCAAGCCTTATTTTGCGCCGGTTTCGCGCAACCTGCGCGTTCTCGCGGGCGCTGTTGCAAGCGTCGCCGCCGACATTTGGCAACAGCGGGTTCCGTGGTAATGTCGTCTCATCAAAAAGGGTGAACGATGATGATCAACAACGATATCAATCAGCGCACGGTGCAGACTCCCGCCAACAGCTTCCCAACCGAAGGCTTCGACGACGCGGCCGAGGCCGTCACCCGCCTCGCCGCGATCTACGAGGCGAACACGTCGTTCCTGCGCGATGCGTTCGCGCGCTATCGCCGCAACGAGCAGTTCGACCATCGCGTGCGCGCCTGTTATCCGTTCGTGCGCGTGCGTACCGAGGTCAACACGCACGTCGATTCACGCCGCTCGTACGGTTTCGTCGCGGGGCCGGGCGTGTTCGAGACGACCGTCACGCGGCCAGACCTGTTCGGCAACTACTATCGCGAGCAACTGCGGCTGCTGGCGAAGAATCATCACGTGCAGATCGAAGTCGGTGTGTCGGACCAGCCGATTCCGATTCATTTCGCGTTCGCCGAGGGCATCCACCTCGAAGGCGATCTGGACCGCGAGCGCCTGTTCCTGATGCGCGACATCTTCGATATACCGGACCTCGCGCTGCTCGACGACCGCATCGTCAACGGCACGTACGAGCCGCTGCCGGGCGAGCCGCATCCGCTCGCGTTGTTCACGGCGGCGCGCGTCGATTTTTCACTGCATCGGCTGAAGCACTACACGGCGACCTCGCCGACGCATGTGCAGAACTACGTGCTGTACACCAACTACCAGTTCTATATCGACGAATTCGTCAAGCTCGGCCGGGGCATGATGGCCCGTACCGACGACGAGGAATTGCGCGCCTATCGCAGCGAATACACGTCGTTCGTCGAGCCCGGCGACGTCATCACCTACAACGAGAATCTCGGCGAGCAGGCGCAGGAGGGCACGCTGCCGCCACGTCTGCCGCAGATGCCGGCCTATCACCTGAAACGCGCGGACGGCAGCGGCATCACGATGATCAACATTGGGGTCGGGCCGTCGAATGCGAAGACCATCACCGATCACATCGCGGTGCTGCGTCCGCATGCGTGGATCATGCTCGGCCACTGCGCGGGACTGCGCAACACGCAGCGTCTCGGCGACTACGTGCTCGCGCACGGCTATGTGCGCGAAGATCATGTGCTCGATGCCGATCTGCCGCTGTGGGTGCCGATTCCGGCGCTCGCCGAAGTGCAGGTCGCGCTCGAGCGCGCGGTCGCGCAGGTCACGCAGCTCGACGGCGTCGAGCTGAAGCGCGTGATGCGCACGGGCACGGTGGCGAGCGTCGACAATCGCAACTGGGAGCTGCGCGATCATCGCGAGCCGGTGCAGCGGCTGTCGCAAAGCCGTGCAATCGCGCTCGATATGGAAAGCGCGACGATCGCCGCGAACGGTTTCCGCTTCCGCGTGCCTTACGGCACGTTGCTGTGCGTGTCGGACAAGCCGCTGCACGGCGAGCTGAAGCTGCCGGGCATGGCCGATCAGTTCTATCGCGCGCAGGTCGATCAGCATCTGCAGATCGGCGTGAAGGCGATGGAACTGCTGCGGATGAATGGGCTGCATCGATTGCATAGCCGCAAGCTGCGCAGTTTCGCGGAAGTCGCGTTTCAGTAACTCAGACCGAGGCACTGATAAACAGCCCGCTTACGCTGGATGTGCCGCTTTGAAGATGGCTCGCGAGCGACGTCGGAACCAATCTTCGTTGGTTGTCGAGGTGACGCTCGCCGGCTCAACCCTGCCCGAAACCGGGTCAACCCGATCAAGCTCCCCGCCGCCAGCAGCCACAGCGGATGAATCCGCGTCTTCGTCGCCATCACGGCCGTGAACGCAGTAATCGCCCACGCTATCGCGGTCGGATTCGACGCGCGTGCGATCAGCGCCGCGCTCGCCGCGACGAGGCCGGTCGTCACCGGCACGAGTCCCAGCTGCGCAAAGCGGCGCCACGGACGGTCCTTGAAGCGGTCCCACGCATGCAGCGCGAGGATCGTCAGGAGCGACGACGGCCCGAACTTCGCAATCGACGTGACGAGCATGCCGGCCCAGCCGGCCACATGCCAGTCGATCAGCGTGACGATCATCTGGTTCGGGCCGGGCGCGGCTTGAGCGAGCGCGAACAGCGCGCTGAACTCGCTGGCCGGCATCCAGTGATGCACGTCGACCACCTGCCGCTGCATCTCCGGAAGGATCGTATTGCCGCCGCCGAACGCGAGCAGCGACAGCTGACTAAAAATCGCCGCAAGGGAATCGAGCATGTCGTTCATCGCGCGCTCCTTGCAGCAAGATAAATGCTGAGCGGCGTGAGCACGAGCATCGTCGGCAGCAGCGGCAGTCGCAGCATCGACGAGTGCGCGGCGCGCGAGCGCGGCTTCGGGTGAGGTGAGTTCGTTCAGATTGCGAGCTTCGAGTACCAGCTGAGCACGTTAGCGCCGGACGGCAAGCGTGCAAACGATTTGTTCGCCAATCCGGTTGACAGTCAGCGCGCCGCAAACTGGCCTGCTAAACGAAAGCGGGCAGCCCGAAGGCTGCCCGCCATGTGCGCGACGATGGGCATCGTGCTACGCGCAATGCGAGGCGCGCAGCCTCTTGCCATCACAGGTAGAACATCCGGTCTTCTTCCGACTTGACCGGATGAACTTCGCCTTCCTCGCGGTCTTCGTAGAACTTGAGCACCGCTTCGAGCACCTGGTCCGGATTGTCGATCACCTGCATCAGATCGATGTCGGTCGGATTGATCAAACCCATCGGAATCAGAGCGCTCTTGAACCACGCGAGCAGACCTTCCCAGAACTCGGCGCCGACCAGAATGATCGGCACATGGCGCGACTTCTTGGTCTGGATCAGCGTGAGCACTTCGGCCAGTTCGTCGAGCGTGCCGAAGCCGCCGGGCATCACGATCACCGCGTCCGAGTTCTTCACGAACGTGACCTTGCGCGTGAAGAAATGGCGGAAGCGCAGCGAGATGTCCTGCCACTGGTTGCCCGACTGCTCGTGCGGCAACTCGATGTTCAGACCGACCGAAGGCGCCTTGCCCGCATGCGCGCCCTTGTTGGCCGCTTCCATGATGCCGGGGCCGCCGCCGGAGATCACCGCGAAGCCAGCATCCGACAATTTGCGCGCGATCTGCGTGGCGAGTTTGTAGTACGGCGAGTTCGGTTTCAGGCGCGCCGAACCGTAGATGCTGACCGCCGGGCGAATCTCCGACAGGTACTCGGTCGCCTCGATAAACTCTGCCATAATCGTGAACATCTGCCACGATGCGCGGGCTTTCTTGGCCGTTGCGCGCTCTTGATCTGCGAGCGATCGCAGACTCGGAATCACTTTTCTCTTAGTCATAATGCCTGAAGAACGAAGCCTTGAAGGTAAGACCCTGCTGTTGGTCGACGGTTCGAGTTATCTGTACCGGGCCTACCATGCGATGCCTGATCTGCGCGGTCCCGAGGGTGGCCCGACGGGTGCGCTCTACGGGATGATCAACATGCTGCGGCGCATGCGCAAGGAAGTCACAGCAGAGTATAGCGCGTGCGTGTTCGACGCCAAGGGCAAAACGTTTCGCGACGACTGGTATCCGGAATACAAGGCGAACCGTCCGTCGATGCCGGAAGATCTTGCCCGTCAGATCGAGCCGATTCACGTCGCGGTGCGTGCGCTCGGCTGGCCGCTGCTGATGATCGATCGCGTCGAAGCGGATGACGTGATCGGCACGCTGTGCACCGAAGCGGAAAAGCTCGGCATGAACGTGGTCGTGTCGACCGGCGACAAGGACCTCGCGCAGCTCGTGTCGAACCGCGTGACGCTCGTCAATACGATGACCAACGAAACGCTCGACCGCGACGGCGTGGTCGCGAAGTTCGGTGTGCCGCCGGAGCGCATCATCGATTATCTGTCGCTGATCGGCGATACCGTCGACAACGTGCCGGGCGTCGAGAAGTGCGGTCCGAAAACCGCGGTCAAATGGCTGACGCAATATGAGTCGCTAGATGGCATCGTCGGGCATGCGAGCGAGATCAAGGGCGCGGTCGGCGAGAATCTGCGCCGCGCGCTGGACTTTTTGCCGATGGCGCGCAAGCTCGTCACAGTCGAGCGTCATTGCGATCTGACCGGGCACATCGTGTCGATCGAGGAGAGTTTGCCGAGCCTTCCCGAATCGCGCGAAGAGTTGCGCGAGGTGTTCACGCGCCACGGCTTCAAGACGTGGCTGCGCGAAGTCGAAATCGCCGATGCGGTCGAAGGTCCGGAAACCGACGTGCCCCCCGCGTTGTCCGTCGATCACGAGCGCCACTACGAGACCGTGCAAACATGGGAGCAGCTCGACGCGTGGCTCGACAGGATCAATGCGGCCGAGCTGACCTCGTTCGATACCGAGACCACGTCGCTCGATCCGATGATCGCGCAGATCGTCGGCTTGTCGCTGTCGGTCGAAGCGGGCCGCGCCGCGTATGTGCCGCTCGCGCATCGCGGCCCCGACGCGCCGGTGCAGCTGCCGCGCGACGAAGTGCTCGCGAAGCTCAAGCCGTGGCTCGAAAGCGCCGGCCACAAGAAGGTCGGCCAGCATCTGAAGTACGACGAACAGGTGCTCGCGAATTACGGCATCGAAATGCGCGGCGTCGAGCATGACACGCTGCTCGAGTCGTACGTGCTCGAATCGCATCGCACGCACGACATGGACAGCCTCGCGCTGCGTCATCTCGGCGTGAAGACGATCAAGTACGAAGAGGTCGCGGGCAAGGGCGCGCAGCAGATCGGCTTCGACGAAGTCGCGCTCGACAAAGCCGCCGAATATGCGGCCGAAGACGCAGACATCACGCTGCGTTTGCATCAGGCCTTGTATCCGCAGATCGCCGCGGAGAAGTCGCTCGACCACGTGTATCGCGAGATCGAAGTGCCGACTTCGCGCGTACTGCGCAAGATGGAGCGGACCGGCGTGCTGATCGACGCGGAGAAACTGCGTCAGCAGAGCAGTGAGATCGCCACGCGTCTGATCGAACTCGAAGGCAAGGCGTACGAACTGGCCGGCGGCGAATTCAACCTCGGCTCGCCAAAGCAGATTGGTCAGATTTTCTTCGAGAAGCTCGAACTGCCGGTCATCAAGAAGACGCCGAGCGGTGCGCCTTCCACCGACGAAGAGGTGTTGCAGAAGCTCGCCGAAGACTATCCGCTGCCGAAGATTCTGCTCGAACATCGCGGCCTGTCGAAACTGAAGTCGACCTATACCGACAAGCTGCCGCGCATGGTCAATCCGCACACCGGCCGCGTGCATACGAACTACGCGCAGGCCGTCGCGGTGACGGGGCGGCTCGCATCGAACGATCCAAACCTGCAGAACATTCCGGCGCGTACCGGCGAAGGTCGGCGCATCCGCGAGGCGTTCATCGCGCCGCTCGGGCACAAGCTCGTCTCCGCCGATTATTCGCAGATCGAATTGCGCATCATGGCCCACATCTCGGGCGACGAATCGTTGTTGCGCGCGTTTTCGCAGGGCGAGGACATTCACCGCGCCACCGCGTCGGAAATCTTCAGCGTGACGCCGCTCGAAGTGTCGAGCGATCAGCGGCGCGTCGCGAAGGTCATCAACTTTGGGCTCATCTACGGCATGAGCGCGTTCGGACTCGCGTCGAACCTCGGCATCACGCGCGACGCGGCGAAGATTTATATCGACCGCTACTTCGCGCGCTATCCCGGCGTCGCGCGCTATATGGACGAGACGCGTTTGAGCGCGAAGGCGAAGGGCTACGTCGAAACGGTGTTCGGCCGTCGTCTGTGGCTGCCCGAGATCAACGGCGGCAACGGTCCGCGCCGCCAGGCCGCCGAGCGTGCCGCGATCAACGCGCCGATGCAGGGCACCGCGGCTGACCTGATCAAGCTTTCGATGATCGCCGTGCAGAACTGGATCGAAGACTCGAAGATCGGCACGCGGATGATCATGCAGGTGCATGACGAACTGATTCTCGAAGTGCCCGACGCTGAGTTGTCCGAAGTCCGCAAGCGCCTGCCAGAACTGATGTGCGGCGTCGCCGCGCTGAAGGTGCCGCTCGTCGCCGAGGTCGGTGCGGGCCTGAACTGGGAGGAAGCGCATTGACATGCCCGTGACATGCGCACGATAACGTCGTGCGCATGTGACACATGGGTTTTGGCGACTTGTGACTTCTTAGGCGGGTCGAGGACAATCGGTTCAGGACGGCGCATTCATGCGCAGCGTCGCGACAGATAATTCATCGGCTACACGGAGAAGTGCAATGCATCGATTTATCGTCGTTGGCGGAGGTGCGGGAGGATTGGAACTGGCGACGCGTCTTGGCGATCGCTATGGGGCCGACAAGAAGGGGCGCAGCGCGCAGGCCCAGGTGACGCTGGTCGACCGCTATCCGACGCATATCTGGAAGCCGCTGCTGCACGAGGTGGCGGCGGGCAGCATGGACCCGTTCACGCAGGAGCTCCCGTACGCGGCGCAGGCGCGCTGGCATGGCTTCGCATTCCAGCAAGGCGACCTGACCGCACTCGACCGCACGAACCGACGCATTACGCTCGGCACCGTGCTGGACGACGACGGCGCTGAACTGCTGCCCGAACGCGAGCTCGAGTACGACACGCTGATCATCGCGATCGGCAGTACCACGGCCTTCTTCGGCGTCAAGGGAGCGGCCGAATTCTCCATTGCACTGGATACGGTTAGCGAGGCAGAGCGTTTCCGCAAGCGCCTGATCGCGGCGTGCATGCGCGCCGAGCATCAGGCACACGAGCCCGTCGAGTCGAGACCGGGACCCGGCACGTGGACGTCCAGCGAGCCGCGCATTCAGGTGGCGATCGTCGGCGGCGGCGCGACGGGGGTCGAGTTGTCGGCGGAGTTGCGCAATACCGCGCAGGTGTTGTCCGCGTATGGCTTGCACAAGCTCGATCCGCGGCATGACGTCGGCATCGTGCTGATCGAGGCGGGGCCGCGCATTCTGCCCGCGTTGCAGGAGCGCGTTTCCACGGCCACCGCCGAATTGCTGACCAGGCTCGGCGTGAAGCTGATGATCGGCGAGACGGTGGCCGAGGTCGCGCCGGGCTATATCCGCACCGCGAGCGGTCACACCGTGCGGGCCGATCTGACCGTGTGGGCGGCGGGCATCAAGGCGCCGGCGGTGCTCGGTCAGCTCGACGGCTTGCCGGTCAACCGGCTCGGCCAACTGGTCGTGCGCCGTACGCTGCAAACCGGGATCGACGACAACATCTTCGCGCTCGGCGACTGCGCGGCCTGCGAGTGGCCGGGCAACGAGCGCAACGTGCCGCCGCGCGCGCAGGCCGCGCATCAGCAGGCGAGCTTTCTGATGAAAGGACTGGCGGCGCGCCTCGACAACAGGCCACTACCGGAATTCACTTATCGCGACTTCGGCTCGCTGGTCTCGCTCGGCCACTTCAGCGCGGTCGGCAATCTGATGGGCGGGGTGATTGGCGGCAATATGCTGATCGAAGGGCTGTTCGCGCGCTTCATGTACATGTCGCTGTACCGGCTGCATATCGCGGCGCTGCACGGCTATCCGCGCATGGTGCTCGACACCTTCGCGCATTGGTTGCGCCGTACCACGCTGCCGCGCGTCAAGCTGCACTGACGCGCGCGGACGATCTCCTCAGTTGAATGTGCAACGGGATGCGCGCAAGGCGTATCCTGTTGCCTCTAACAATACTTCGAGGAGCGTCCCGTGCTGAAGCCTGAAGTCGACTGTCTGATCCCGCACGTTCCTTTCGATCGGCGCACCTTCATCAAGGCGACGCTGGGCTCCGGCTTCGCGGCGGCGGTGCTGCCGGTCTCGGCGCAAACCATTCATACCGACAGCGACGGCCTCGAAGCAGGGGAGGTGGCGTTCCATTCGCTCGGCACGCTGATACCGGCCTACCGCGCGCAGCCGAAGGGCAAGACGCATCTGCCGGTGATCCTCGTCGTGCATGAGGCTTTCGGCGTGCACGAGCATATCGCGGACGTCTGCCGGCGCTTCGCGAAGCTGGGCTATCTGGCAATCGCGCCGAACCTGTTCGAGCGCGAGGGCGATCCGACCGTCTACACGAGCATCCAGCAACTGAGCGAGCAACTGCTCAGCAAGGTACCCGACGAGCAGGTGCTGGCCGACCTCGACGCAGCCGTCGCGTGGGCCGGCGAAAACGGCGGCGACCTGAACCGGCTCGGCGTGAACGGCTTCTGCTGGGGTGGGCGCATCTCGTGGCTCTATGCCGAACACAATCCGCGCGTGAAGGCGGGGGTCGCCTGGTACGGTCGCGTGACCGGCGCGAAGAATGCGATGACGCCGGCCAATCCGATCGATCTCGTCGCTGACCTTCATGCGCCGGTGCTCGGCCTGTACGGGCGCCAGGATCAAAGCAATCCGCAGGACACGCTCGAGCAGATGAAGCAGGCGATCGCGCAAGGGCCGCAAGCAGGACGCGGCTCGCAGTTCGTCGTTTATGACGACGCGGGTCACGCGTTTTTCGCCGATTACCGTCCGAGCTACAGGAAGGCCGATGCCGAGGATGGCTGGCGTCGCGCGCTCGTGTGGTTCAAGCAGCACGGCGTGGCTTGAAGCGCTGCTCGAATTCCTCGCGTCTGGTTACGACGAGCGGCGGCTCGCGCTCAAGGTTTCGCCCCCGTCGCCACCGGCCGTTTCGGGTCGGAACTCCATTCGCTCCAGGAGCCCGCGTACAACGCTGAACCATGCAGACCGGCAACCTCCATCGCAAGCGAATTGATGCAGGCGGTCACGCCCGAGCCGCATTGCAGCACCACGTGTTCGGGCGGCGTGTCGCCGAGCAGCGCGTGGAATTCCTCACGCAGTGTGTGCGCCGGCTTGAAGCGGCCGTCGGGGGTCAGGTTGTCCTTGAAGAAGCGGTTCAGCGCGCCCGGGATATGGCCGCCGACGCGGTCGAGCGTCTCGTTTTCGCCGCGATAGCGATCGGCCGCGCGCGCATCGACGACGATTCGCTCCTTCGAACCCAGGTTGCGCTCGACCGCCTGGGTATCGATAGTCACGGCGAGCGGCGCGGCCGCCTTGAAGTCGCCGGTGTTCTGCGCGGGCACGTCCTGCGTCAGCGGTTGGCCAGCCGCTTCCCATGCCTGCAGCCCGCCGTCGAGCAGCGCGACCGCGTCGTGACCGAGCCAGCGCAAAAGCCACCAGACGCGCGCTGCGTACATGCCGCCTTGTGCGTCATATGCGACGACCTGTTGACCTTGCTTCAGTCCCCGCGACTCCAGCGTTTCGACGAGCCGCGCGCGATCGGGCAGCGGATGCCGGCCGTTCGAGCCGTTCTTCGGCCCGGACAGATCGCGATCGAGATGCAGATAGTGCGCGCCCGGCAGATGGCCGGCCAGCCAGGCTTTCTCGCCCGCGTCGGTATCGGCGAGGTCGAACCGGCAGTCGATCACGAACACGCTGCCCGGCGCGGCCGTGAGCCGCCCGGCAAGATTGGTCGCGGAGATCAGGGTGGTGTAATGAGTGTGGGGCATGAGCGTCTCCTCGATACGGGCGATGGCGGCTGCGGGCCGCGTCGTTCACGCGGCTGGCGCATGGCCGGTCTATATCGGTAGTCTAAACAAAAAAAGACGGGTCGAAGCCCGTCTTTCCTTGAGTCGATCGATGCGCCACGCGGCGCGGATCAGATCGTGCCGAGTTCGCGCCGCAGAAACTCGTGGAAGTGCTGCATACCGTCTTCCATCGGGCTCTGATACGGTCCGACCTGTGATTCGCCGCGCTCCATCAACGCGAGGCGGCCGGCGTCCATGCGCTCGGCGATCTCGTCGTCTTCGCGGGCTGTCTCCATATAGGCGGCGCGCTCGGCTTCGACGAAGTCGCGCTCGAACAGCGCGATTTCCTCGGGGTAATAGAACTCCACCACGTTGGTGGTCTTCTGCGGACCGCGCGGAATCAGCCACGACACGACCAGCACGTGCGGATACCACTCGATCATGATGCCCGGGTAGTACACCATCCAGATCGCGCCGAACTCGGGCGGATTGCCGTCGCGAAAGCGCAGCACTTCGTCGTGCCACCTGCGATACGTCGGGCTGCCCGGTTGCTCGAGCGCCTTGTGCACGCCGACCGTCTGCACGCTGTACCAGTCGCCGAACTCCCACGTCAGATCGTCGCAATTGACGAAGCTGCCGAGGCCCGGATGGAACGGTGCGACGTGATAGTCCTCCAGATAGACCTCGATGAAGGTCTTCCAGTTGTAGTTGCACTCATGGACTTCGACGTGATCGAACATGAAGCCCGAGAAATCGAAATGGCGCTTGGTGCCGAGGCGTGCGAGATCTTTCGCGACATCCCGACCTTGAGCCTCGAACAGCAGACCCTGCCAGTTCTGCAGTGGCGTGGCGCCGAGATTCAGGCACGGGTTGTCGGCGAAATGGGGCGCGCCGAGCAGCTCGCCCTTCAGGTCGTACGTCCAGCGATGCAGCGGACAGACGATGTTCTGCGTCTGGCCGCGGCCGTTGAGCATGATGGCTTGCCGGTGGCGGCACACGTTCGACAGCAACTCGACTTGCGACTGCTGGTTACGGACGAGTACCCGCCCCTCGCGTTCGCTGGGCAAGGCAAAATAATCCCCCGCTTCGGGCACCATGAGATCGTGGCCGATGTAGCGAGGACCTTTCTTGAAAAGGGTGTCGATTTCGCGCGTAAGAAGCGCTTCGTCAAAGTAAGCCGTGACTGGCAGCTGGCTGTGAA
This sequence comes from Paraburkholderia sp. Clong3, assembly GCF_050436485.1. Taxonomy (NCBI): domain Bacteria; kingdom Pseudomonadati; phylum Pseudomonadota; class Betaproteobacteria; order Burkholderiales; family Burkholderiaceae; genus Paraburkholderia; species Paraburkholderia sp. Clong3. The sequence goes on from NZ_JBNDMH010000003.1 coordinate 200,565, forward strand.
CAGACCGCAACTGCAATGCATTGCTCAGATTGGACATTCCCACTCCCGATGAAGACGTGAAAGCAGTGAACAACCCAACCATCGAAGATTCGATTTAGGGAGCCCGCAATTATACCCGTTTCCCTGTGACAGGGGCACTTAAGTCCCTGATTTGGGTTAAAAATGTCAAGAAAGTTCGGCATTTTCGCCGCAGACCTCGAGCTTTTTTTCTGCGAGACTTCAGGGTCGAAGCGGGGCAAGGGTGGGCATCGGACAGGCTCGAAGCGAGACAGCACGGCGGGGCGCAGGCCGGCGAGCGGATCGAAAATGTCGCTTTTGCCGTAGAATGTCCGACTTGTTTTAATTTTGCGACTATTCATGGCGAAGACCGCATCGAACGATTCCGCCGCCGCACCAGCCGAAAGCGGCGATAGCGCGCCGCTGCCGGAGAACTACGAGGCCGCGCAGACCGAACTGGAAGAGCTCGTCGCGCGCATGGAAGGCGGCAGTCTGAGCCTCGAGGAATCGCTGGCCGCTTACCGTCGCGGGGCGACACTTGTCGCATTCTGTCAACAGCAGCTCGAAAAGGTCGAGCAGCAGGTGCGGGTCCTCGATGGCGAGACCCTCAAGCCGCTGCCCATGAATACCGCAGGAACAGCCGCGACTGAGAGCGGGGACGACCTATGACATTCGAACAATGGACGCGCTCGGTGCTCGAACGCGTCGAAACGGCTCTGGAACACTATCTGCCGGCCGAGACGACCGAACCCGCCAGGTTGCACGAGGCGATGCGCTATGCGGTGCTCGGCGGCGGCAAGCGGGTGCGGCCGCTCCTGTGCCACGCGGCCGGCGAGCTGACCGGCGCGCGTGCCGAATGCCTCGATGCGGCGGCGGCGGCGCTGGAAATGATTCACGTGTACTCGCTCGTGCACGACGACATGCCCTGCATGGACGACGACGAACTGCGCCGCGGCAAGCCGACGGTCCACGTCAAGTATGACGAAGCGACCGCGCTGCTGGTTGGCGACGCGCTGCAGTCGCAAGCATTCATCGTGCTCACGTCCGACGTACTCGGCCGGCCGCAGCAGGCCTCGCTCGTACGCGAACTCGCGCTCGCAAGCGGCTCGATCGGCATGTGCGGCGGCCAGGCCATCGATCTGGCGAGCGTCGGCCACACGCTGACCCGCCCGCAGCTCGAGACCATGCATCGCATGAAGACCGGCGCGCTGCTGCGCGCGGCCGTGCGCATGGGCGCATTGGCCGGCGAGACGCCGGACGCGCAGGGTCTGGCGTCGCTCGACGCCTACGCCGCCGCGGTCGGTCTTGCGTTTCAGGTCGTCGACGACATTCTCGACGTCACGACCGACTCCGCAACGCTCGGCAAGACCGCCGGCAAGGACGCGAAGGACGGCAAGCCGACCTACGTGTCGATTATTGGGCTCGACGCGTCGCGCGCGCTCGCGGCGCAACTGCGCGGCGACGCGCACGCCGCGCTCGCGCCGTTCGGCGCGCGCGCGCAGCGTCTTGCCGAACTGGCCGACCTGGTGGTGAACCGGGTCAGCTGAACGCGAAAGCCCGCCGCCGCGCACCCTCCATCCCCGGGGTGCATGTATGAAGTGCGGGCGCGTAAGTTTTCCTACAATGGAACGACGATGTACGACTTGCTGAAAACCATCGACGACCCGGCAGCCCTGCGCCGCCTCGATCGCCGCCAATTGCAACCGCTTGCCGACGAGTTGCGTGCCTTCGTGCTCGACAGCGTATCGCAGACGGGCGGCCATCTCTCGTCCAACCTCGGCACGGTCGAGTTGACCATCGCGCTGCACTACGTCTTCGATACGCCGCACGACCGGATCGTCTGGGACGTCGGCCATCAGACCTATCCGCACAAAATCCTGACCGGTCGTCGCGACCAGATGCACACGCTGCGTCAGTTGGGCGGCATCTCGGGCTTCCCGAAGCGCGACGAATCGGAATACGACACCTTCGGCACCGCGCACTCGAGCACGTCGATTTCGGCCGCGCTCGGCATGGCGATCGCGAGCAAGCTGCAAGGCGACAACCGCATGGGCATCGCCGTGATCGGCGACGGCGCGATGACGGCCGGCATGGCCTTCGAGGCAATGAACAACGCGGGCGTCGAAGACGACGTGCCGCTGCTCGTGATCCTCAACGACAACGACATGTCGATCTCGCCGCCGGTCGGCGCGCTGAATCGCCATCTCGCGCGTCTGATGTCTGGGCGCTTCTATGCGGCCGCGCGCGCGGGCGTCGAGCGCGTGCTGCGCGTCGCGCCGCCGGTGCTCGATCTCGCGCGCAAGCTCGAGGAGCACGCGAAGGGCATGATCGTGCCGGCTACGCTGTTCGAAGAGTTCGGCTTCAACTACATAGGGCCGATCGACGGTCACGATCTCGATTCGCTGATTCCGACGCTGCAAAACATCAAGGAACTGCGCGGGCCGCAATTCCTGCACGTGGTCACGAAGAAAGGCCAGGGCTACAAGCTGGCCGAGGCTGATCCGGTGCTGTACCACGGCCCCGGCAAGTTCAATCCGGCCGAGGGTATCAAACCGGCCGCGACGCCGTCGAAAAAGACCTACACGCAGGTGTTCGGCGAGTGGCTGTGCGACGCGGCCGAGCTCGACTCGCGCGTGATCGGCATTACGCCGGCAATGCGTGAAGGCTCGGGCATGGTCGAGTTCGAAAGGCGCTTCCCGGATCGTTACTTCGACGTCGGCATCGCCGAGCAGCACGCGGTGACGTTCGCGGGCGGCCTTGCCGCGGACGGCATGAAGCCGGTCGTCGCGATCTATTCGACCTTTCTGCAACGCGCGTATGACCAGCTGATTCACGACGTCGCGCTGCAAAACCTGCCGGTGGTGTTCGCAATCGATCGTGCGGGTCTCGTTGGTGCGGACGGCGCGACGCATGCGGGCGCGTACGACCTCGCGTTCATGCGGTGTATTCCGAACATGACCGTGATGGCGCCGTCGGACGAAAACGAGTGCCGCCAGATGCTGTACACCGCGTTGCAGCAGTCGCATCCGACCGCTGTGCGCTACCCGCGCGGCGCGGGTACCGGGGTCGCAACGGTCAAGCAGATGGCCGCGTTGCCGCTCGGCAAGGGCGAAGTGCGTCGCGAGACGTCGGCGCCGGCCGGCAAACGCATCGCGATTCTCGCGTTCGGCACGATGGTCGCGCCGTCGCTCGCGGCCGCCGAGCAACTCGACGCCACCGTCGCGAACATGCGCTTCGTGAAGCCGCTCGACACCGAACTCGTGCGCAAGCTGGCCGAGACGCATGACGCGATCGTCACCGTCGAGGAAGGCTGCATCATGGGTGGCGCGGGTTCGGCGTGCGTCGAAGCCCTGCTCGCAAGTGGGGTTATGCGTCCCGTACTACAATTGGGCCTCCCCGATCGGTTCATCGATCACGGGGACCCGGCCAAGCTGCTCGCCGCGTGCGGTCTCGACGCCGCGGGTATCGCCCGGTCGATCCGCGAACGCTTCCTTGCGAGCGGCGCGGTCGGCGGTCAGTCGTCCGTGAAGCGCGTCGCGTAAAGCGCTGTCGGCTGTCGTGCCGTCGTAGGTGCGACTCATGCCGCCGTCATGCGACGGCGGCTTCGGCAATCTCCAGTTTGAACCGACGGGTGTTGCGGCCCGTCACCCAACGCCGGCGCGAGCCGGCGTTCGCCGTTGCGCGCACTGATCCGCATGGCCGATGGGTGCCTCGCACTCGCTGCGCGATAGTCGCCGATGCAGCGAGACCTTGGCGCAGCCCGGCGCTTTCCAGAAAGGACAAAAGAATGAATCAGATGAATCCCGCTTTCGTGATGCCCGACGTGCAAAGCACCCCCGACACGCGTCAGATTCCGATCCAGCGGGTCGGCGTGAGGGGCGTGCGTCATCCGTTGACGATTCGCACGCAAGGTGGCGAAGTGCAGCCGTCGGTCGGCACGTGGAATCTCGACGTGCATCTGCCGGCCGAGCAGAAGGGCACCCACATGTCGCGCTTCGTCGCGTTGCTCGAAGAGAACAAGGCGCCGCTCGAACCGGCCACGTTCCGCACGATGCTCGCGGCTATGCTCGAAAAACTCGAGGCCGAGGCGGGCCGCATCGAAGTGTCGTTCCCGTACTTCGTGAACAAGACCGCGCCGGTGTCGGGCGTGCAGAGCTTGCTCGATTATGAAGTCACGCTGACCGGCGAGACCCGCCATGGCGCGACGCGGGTGTTCCTGAGGGTGCTGGTGCCGGTCACGAGCCTGTGCCCGTGCTCGAAGAAGATCTCGCAGTACGGCGCGCACAATCAGCGTTCGCACGTGACGATCGATGCCGAGCTGAGCGGCGACGTCGCTGTCGAAGAGTTGATCCGTATCGCCGAGGAAGAAGCGTCGTGTGAACTGTGGGGCCTGCTCAAGCGCCCGGACGAGAAGTTCGTCACCGAGCGCGCGTATGAAAATCCGAAGTTCGTCGAAGACCTCGTGCGCGACGTTGCCCAGCGTCTGAATGCCGACGAGCGCATCGTCGCGTATGTGCTCGAAGCGGAGAACTTCGAGTCGATTCACAATCACAGCGCGTATGCGGTGATCGAGCGGGACAAGCGCCTTGCCTGATACGTTCCTGATCGCTCCACGCCGTTTCGTTGCGAAAGCATTGAAGCAAAAAAGCCGCTTGTAAAGCGGCTTTTTGTCCTCTTGGGGCGGCGGTTCAGTGCGCGAGCGACGTCAGATCCCAACGCGGCTTCACGGTGAACGCGTAGTCGTGGCCGGCCTGTTCGGGCCAGCGTTGCAAACGCAGCGCGCCGGCCAGCGCGATCATCGCCCCGTTGTCCGTGCACAGCGACAGGTCCGGGTAGTGGACGTAGAAATTGCGCTTCTGCGCGGCGGCCGACAGCGCTTCGCGCAATTGCCGGTTCGCGCCGACGCCGCCCGCCACCACCAGCCGGTTCAGCTTCGTGCGCTTGAGCGCCGCTAGAGATTTCGCGGCCAGCACGTCGACGGCGGCATCGACGAAACCGCGCGCGAGGTCGGCCTTGGCCTGCTCGCAGATGTTCGCACCGCCCAGCCGGTTCGCGTGCGTGAGCACGGCGGTCTTCAGGCCGCTGAAGCTGAAATCGAGGTCGCCGGAATGCAGCATCGGGCGCGGCAGCACGACTGCGCCGGGTGTACCGAACTCGGCCATGCGCGAGACTTCGGGGCCCCCCGGATAGCCGAGGCCCAGCAGCTTGGCGGTTTTGTCGAAGGCTTCGCCGGCGGCGTCGTCGAGCGTCTCGCCGAGCGTCTCGTAGAAGCCGACGTCCGTCACGCGCATCAACTGCGTGTGGCCGCCCGAGACCAGCAGCGCGACGAACGGGAACGGCGGCGGCTCGTCGACGAGCAGCGGCGACAGCAGATGCCCTTCGAGATGGTGAATGCCCACGGTCGGCTTGTTCCACGCCATCGCCAGCGAATTCGCGACGCTCGCGCCGACCAGCAGCGCGCCCGCGAGCCCGGGCCCTTGCGTGTAAGCGATCGCGTCGATGTCGCCGCGCGCGACGCCGGCGCGCTCCATCACCTCTTCGAGCAGCGGCAGCGCGCGGCGGATATGGTCGCGCGATGCAAGCTCCGGCACGACGCCGCCGTACTCCCGATGCATCGCAATCTGCGAATGCAGCGCGTGCGCGAGCAGGCCGCGCTCCGTGTCGTAGAGCGCGAGACCGGTTTCGTCGCAGGAGCTTTCGATGCCGAGAACGAGCATGATGAATCGCTTGAGACGGGCGCGCGCGTCGCGCGTCCGGAAGTGAAAGGTAAGCCTGAAAGTATACCAGCGCGGACAGGCAGCCGCAGGCGGTCGGCTGAGCACGGGCATGGACGCGAGGGCCCGGCAGGTACAATGCGGCCCCATGGAATCCTTCGATATCGCGGTGATCGGCGCGGGCGCGGCCGGCATGATGTGCGCGGCCGTGGCCGGTCAACTCGGCCGGCGTGTGGCGCTGATCGACCACTCGCAGCGTCTCGCGGAAAAAATCCGCATTTCCGGCGGTGGCCGGTGCAACTTCACGAATCTGTATGCGGGGCCGGCCAATTATCTGTCGGCGAATCCGCATTTTTGCCGCTCGGCGCTCGCGCGCTATACGCCGCGCGATTTCATGGCGCTGCTGAAGCAGCATCGCGTGACATGGCACGAGAAGCACAAGGGCCAGCTGTTCTGCGATCAGTCGAGCGACGCGGTCATCGACGTGCTGAAGAACGAGTGCGACGCCGGCGGGGTTGCATGGCGCACGCCGCTGTCGGTCGAAGAGGTGCGCCAGGACGCCGAAGGACAGTTCCTGCTCGGCACGACGGCGGGCACGATCGCCGCCCGTGCGCTCGTGATCGCGACGGGCGGTCTGTCGATCCCGAAGATCGGCGCGACCGATTTCGCGTACCGGATCGCCAGGCAGTTCGGCCACAAGTTGATCGACACGCGTCCCGCGCTGGTTCCGCTGACCTTCGCTCCGGCCGACTGGGAGCCGTTCGCGGCGCTATCGGGCGTGTCGCTTGAAGTACAGCTGTCGACTGGCAATACGAAGACCGGCGCCGAATTCACCGAAGATCTGCTGCTCACGCACCGCGGCCTGTCGGGCCCAGGCGTGCTGCAGATCTCGAGCTACTGGCAGCCCGGCGAGCCGATTCACATCAATCTGCTGCCGGAGCGCGACGCCGCGACTGCGCTCATCGACGCGAAAAGCGGCACGAAGCGGCAGATCGCCAATCTGCTATCGGAATGGGTGCCGCAGCGGCTCGCGCACGTGTGGCTCGACACTCACCAGGTGGCCGCCGAGGCCCGCGTCGCCGATCTGCCGGACAAGGCGCTGCGCGGCATCGGTGAGGCGCTGTCGCGCTGGACCGTCACGCCGAACGGCACCGAGGGTTATCGCAAGGCCGAAGTGACGCGCGGCGGGGTCGATACGCGCGGTTTGTCATCGACCACGATGATGAGCGCGCGGGTGCCGGGCCTCTACTTCATCGGCGAGGCGGTCGACGTGACCGGTTGGCTCGGCGGCTACAACTTCCAGTGGGCGTGGGCGTCGGGTGTCGCGGCGGGCGAGGCGGCGGCCGAATATGCCCGGGGGCTTGACGGCGCAATGGCTTTGTGAGAAAGCTCTGCTATACTCCTGAACCTTTACAAAGTTCCGTTATTGTGAAAAATGACGACCATCCGCGTAAAAGACAATGAGCCGTTCGAAATCGCCATGCGCCGTTTCAAGCGCACCATGGAGAAAAACGGCTTACTGACGGAACTTCGCGCTCGCGAGTTTTACGAGAAACCCACAGCCGAACGCAAGCGCAAGAAAGCGGCGGCAGTGAAGCGTCATTTCAAGCGTCTGCGTGGCCAGATGCTGCCAAGGAAGCTCTACTGATTCTGGCGTTGCCCGCTGTACGCGGCGCGGCAGCATCCAAGCCGATGGCGGCACGACAGGTGTCATCATGACAAACCCGGCCCATCGGGCCAACCGGCAGGGTCGCATCCACTACGCAAAATTGCGCCAACCCGCTTGAGGAAGAAGTCCCAAGCGGGTTTTTGTGCTGATGCGGCGGTATCGCCGCCGTCGACCGGCCGGTTTTTCAACTTTTCAACGCAATTCAGGTGAGTGATGAGTCTCAAGGACCGGATCAACGACGATATGAAAGCCGCCATGCGGGCGCGCGAGACCGAACGTCTCGGGACGATCCGCCTGCTGCTCGCCGCGATCAAGCAGCGTGAAGTCGATGAGCGGGTCACGCTCGACGATGCCGCCATAACCTCCGTCATCGACAAGATGATCAAGCAGCGCAAGGATTCGATCAGCCAGTTCGAGGCCGCAGGACGTACGGATCTTGCGGACAAGGAAAAGGCCGAGTTGGCCATTCTTTCCGCGTACATGCCTGAGCAGATGTCCGAAGCGGAAATCGTTGCCGAGGTGCAGGCGGCGGTCGCGCAAACCGGCGCTGCCGGCCCGCAGGACATGGGCAAGGTGATGGGCGTGCTGAAGCCGAAGCTGGCCGGCCGCGCCGACATGACCGCCGTCTCCGCACAGGTCAAGGCCGCGCTCGCTAAGTAACTCTGTCGATTTGTCCGGGCCCCGCGCCTCCTGAAGGCGAGGCGTGGGGCCCGGGCGCGGTGTCGAGCCCGGGCTCCGGGCTTGGATTTTGAAGCTTTCCAGGCAGCGTTATTTACTGTGATCCCACCGTCATTCCTGCAGGACCTGCTCAACCGCGTCGATATCGTCGACGTGGTCGGCCGGTATGTGCAGCTGAAAAAGGGCGGCGCGAACTTCATGGGGCTGTGCCCGTTTCACAACGAGAAGAGCCCCTCGTTTACGGTTAGTCCGACTAAACAGTTTTATCACTGCTTCGGCTGCGGTGCGCATGGTACGGCCATCGGTTTCCTGATGGAACACGTGGGCGCGTCGTTTCCCGAAGCGGTCAACGAGCTCGCGCAATCGGTGGGTCTCACCGTACCGCACGAGCCTTCTCCCGGATATGGCGGCGGCGGTGGTGGCGGAGCTGGCGGCGGCTACGCGCCGGCGGCATCGAAGGCCGTGACAACCGCGCTGTCCGATCTCATGCAGACCGCCTGCGACTACTACCGTAAGCAACTGCGCGGTGCGCCGGGCGCGATCCAATATTTGAAGAAGCGCGGCCTGACCGGCGAAGTCGCCGCGCGCTTCGGTCTCGGCTATGCGCCGGACGGGTGGCAAAACCTCGAGGCGGCGTTCCCGAACTATCGCGACGACGCCCTGGTCGAAGCGGGTCTCGTGATCGTCAGCGAAAAGTCGGACGCGCAGGGTCAGAACCGCCGCTACGACCGCTTTCGCGAGCGGATCATGTTCCCGATCCGCAATGTCAAAGGGCAGGTGATCGGCTTCGGCGGCCGCGTGCTCGACGGCGGCGAGCCAAAGTATTTGAATTCACCGGAAACGCCGCTGTTTAACAAGGGCAGCGAGCTGTACGGGCTGTTCGAGGCGCGTCTTGCGATTCGAGAGCAACATTACGTGCTGGTCGTCGAAGGTTATATGGACGTGGTCGCGCTGGCCCAATTGGGCTTCCAGAACGCCGTCGCGACCCTCGGCACCGCTTGCACGCCGATTCATGTGCAGAAACTGATGCGCCAGACCGATACGGTCATCTTCAGTTTCGACGGCGACGCGGCCGGCCGGCGCGCCGCGCGTCGCGCGCTCGATGCGTGCCTGCCGCACGCCGCCGACAACCGGACGATCCGTTTCCTGTTCCTGCCCAGCGAGCATGATCCCGACAGCTACGTGCGCGAGTTCGGCACCGAGGCTGTCGCCGAGCAGGTCGAACGGGCGATGCCGTTGTCGCAGTTCATGCTCAACGAGGTGTTGACCGGCAAGGAGCTCGATCAGCCCGAAGGCAAGGCCCGCGCGCTGTTCGACGCGAAACCGCTGCTGCAGGCGTTGCCGGCCAATGCGCTGCGCGCGCAGATCATGCATATGTTCGCAGACCGGCTCGATGTGCCATTCAGCGAAGTCGCGGCGCTTTGCGAAGTCGACGCGCGGATCGCGGCCGCGTCGCGCAAGGCGCCGGCCCGCAAGGACCGGCGCAGCGTGACCGGCATCGAGGAAAAGACGCTGCGCAATCTGGTGATGTATCCGCGCACGGTCGCGATGCTCGACGAAGCGGCCGAAGAGGCGCTGCTCACCGTGACCCGGCACGGCGAACTGTTCGCGGAAGTGACGACGCACGCGCGAGCCCTAGGCGATTCGGCAGCGTTCCAGTTGTTGTCCGATCTCTTGCGAAATGGCGCGAACGCCCCAACTTTCGAGGAAATCTTTCGCAAAATTCTAGACTATGATGAAAACGTCCGGGATTTGCTGCTGAAAGACCCGCAGGACGCGGCCGTCATCGAGGAACGGCGCGAGCAGGAACGAATTGTCGGCGAGGAGCTGAAAGCCGCGATTTTGAAGATGCGATACGACGCTTATTGCGATCGTCTCGAACAGCTTTCGCGACAGTCGCGGCATACGCCGGACGAGTTTGCCGAGTTTTCGGAGCTCAACCGGAAGCGGGCCGACATGAAGCGTCAACTCGGGCTGTAGCGGAGAGGCCGAAACCTCGGGTGGTATAATCAAAAGTTTCTAGCGGTTTGTTTTTCAAGGGTTTTCCTAGCAAAGGCGAAAGGCGATGCGATGGCAAAGACGACAGGCGGAAATCATGCAACGGGCTCACGCGCTAAAGAGCGCACCGGAAAAGTTACCGAAGCCAGGCTGACTGCATCCGCCAGAAGAACGTCTGCTGTCAGCGTTGCACCGGCTGCCGGGAAGAAGTCGTCGACCACTGCGGCCGCGCAGGCCGCACCGGTTCGGGCGGCGAAAGCTGTAGCACCGCCGGCTGCCAAGCGGGCGGGTGTCAGAAGCGCAAGGGAAGCGGCTGCCGTTCAGGACGATGCGGCAGCGCGCGTGACTTCAGTATCCACGGTTCAACCGGCTGTTGTCCAACAGCCGGGGGTCGAGACTACAGCCGGTACGGCGAACTCCATGACGAAAAAGCTGAATGAAGTACCCGTCGATGACGATGCAACCCAGACCGAAGAAACCGCTGCCGCCGCACCGGGCAAGCCGGAGAAGGTCAAGGCTCGCGACCGTCGTGCAAAGGAAAAAGCGCTGCTGAAGGATGCGTTCGCGTCGTCGCAGCCTGGCACGGTGGAGGAACTCGAGGAGCGTCGCTCCAAGCTGCGCGCCCTGATCAAGCTCGGCAAGGAGCGCGGCTTCCTCACGTACGCTGAAATCAACGATCACCTGCCGGACAACTTCACCGAGACCGAGGCGATCGAAGGCATCATCAGCACGTTCAACGACATGGGCGTCGCGGTCTACGAACAGGCCCCGGACGCTGAAACGCTGCTGCTCAACGACAACGCGCCCGCGGCTTCGTCAGACGACGAAGTCGAAGAGGAAGCTGAAGTCGCGCTGTCCACCGTCGACTCCGAATTTGGCCGCACCACCGATCCCGTGCGTATGTACATGCGCGAAATGGGCACGGTCGAGCTGCTTACGCGTGAAGGCGAAATCGAAATCGCGAAGCGCATCGAAGACGGCCTGAAGCACATGGTGATGGCGATCTCTGCGTGCCCGACCACGATCGCCGACATTCTCGCGATGGCCGAGCGCGTCGCCAACGACGAAGCACGCATCGACGAACTCGTCGACGGTCTGATCGACGCCGACGCGGCAGACGCCGACGGCTTCTCCGCGCAGGAGGCGGAAGCGATCGAGAATGAAGACGAGGAAGCCGAGGAAGAGGACGAACAGGACGAGGAAGAAGACGATGGCGCGGCGCAAGCCACCGCCAACGCCGCGCAGCTCGAAGCGCTGCGGCGCGCGTCGCTCGAAAAATTCGCGTCGATCAGCGAATGGTTCGACAAGATGCGTCGCGCGTTCGAGAAGGAAGGCTACAAGTCCAAGTCGTATTTGAAGGCGCAGGAAACCATCCAGAACGAGCTGATGACGATCCGCTTCACCGCGCGTACCGTCGAACGTCTGTGCGACACGCTGCGCGCGCAGGTGGATGAAGTGCGTCAGGTCGAGCGTCAGATCCTGCATACGGTCGTCGACAAGTGCGGCATGCCGCGTGCGGAATTCATCGCGCGTTTCCCGGGCAGCGAGACGGACCTCGAATGGGCCGACAAGATCGTCGCCGAAGGTCACGGGTATAGCGCGATCCTCACGCGCAACATTCCGGCGATCCGCGAACAGCAGCAACGTCTGCTCGATCTGCAGGCGCGCGTGGTACTGCCGCTGAAGGACCTGAAGGAAACCAACCGTCAGATGGCGGCCGGCGAGCTTAAGGCGCGCCAGGCGAAGCGCGAAATGACCGAGGCCAACCTGCGTCTCGTGATCTCGATCGCGAAGAAGTACACGAACCGCGGTCTGCAGTTCCTCGACCTGATTCAGGAAGGCAACATCGGCCTGATGAAGGCGGTGGACAAGTTCGAATACCGTCGTGGCTACAAGTTCTCCACGTATGCGACGTGGTGGATCCGCCAGGCCATTACGCGTTCGATCGCCGACCAGGCGCGCACGATCCGGATTCCGGTTCACATGATCGAAACGATCAACAAGATGAACCGCATCTCGCGTCAGATCCTGCAGGAAACCGGTCTCGAGCCGGATCCGGCGACGCTGGCCGAGAAGATGGAAATGCCGGAAGACAAGATCCGCAAGATCATGAAGATCGCGAAGGAGCCGATCTCGATGGAAACGCCGATCGGTGACGACGACGATTCTCATCTGGGCGACTTCATCGAAGATACGAACACGGTCGCCCCGGCGGATGCGGCGTTGCACGCGAGTATGCGCGACGTCGTCAAGGACGTGCTCGATTCGCTGACGCCGCGCGAAGCGAAGGTGTTGCGCATGCGTTTCGGTATCGAGATGAGCACGGATCACACGCTCGAAGAAGTCGGTAAGCAGTTCGACGTGACGCGTGAGCGAATTCGTCAGATCGAGGCGAAGGCGCTGCGCAAGCTGCGTCATCCGAGCCGTTCGGACAAGCTGAAGTCATTCCTCGAAGGGAATTGACGGCGACGGCCGCGGTTGGCCGCAAATGATGCGATCAAAGGGGCCTCCCGGTCGTTTCGCCGAAGCGAAGCGGTTGCGGAGGCTCCTTTTTCGTGTAGTATGTCGGCCAATCGACGAAACGGGCCCGGCCTTCACGACCGGGTCTTTTTTCTTGGGCTGGACGCCGTGTTGGTTGCAGGCAGTGGACTCATAATCCACCTCCGAAAGGACATCGTGGGTTCGAACCCCACCCGGCCCACCAAAGTATCGAAAAAAGGGTTCCGAATTCCGGAACCCTTTTTTGTTTTTGGGCGGTCTTCGACTGCCTCAGCTGGGCGACCCAGTGTCCAGCCTCAACCGCGGCGAGCCGCGTCCGTTGCCCCACACACCGCCCGACACCGACCCGCTCGCGCCGGGCCTCGCCCGCGGACGAGGAGGCGCTTAAGCGCGCTCCGCGCCAGCCATAAGCGGTGATCACGCGTAATCAGGGAAACTCCGTGTAAAAGCGGGCGCAACCCCGCCGTTAATTGAATGCGGAAGGCTTGTTGATGCATGCCGTCCGCTTTCAGTGCGGGTCTTGTCACGCGGCGGCCGGCGTCGCAATTCACCTCCGGGCAACGCCCATGCTGAAGGTTTTTTCGAATCGCACGCGCATCTTATAGAGACGTGACAGAGGGTGCTCGCTAAAGCGAGAAATCAGAAGACCGCCGCAATGGCAGTGTCTCAATAGTGAATGCCGATTCGACGCGGTGGGCTCGAACCGTTGCGCTGCCCGGGGGCGGCAGCGATTGCTTGACTCGGTCAATAAAGATTAGGTGAATAAGCCGTCTTGGTGATTCGACGAGTTAATCGCCCCGCCGGAAACCATCAATTGGCGGGTGCGCGAGCAAGACTGCATTTAACTCTATTAAGTTCCGACGCTCCAAAAATAAATCTCAAACGACCCGGAAAACCGTCACTTCAACCATTTGATTACAAAAAATATCGGCCGGTCTTTTCGTCAATTTGCTCCGACCCGATTACGTCACGCGTATTAAAGCACTGTTGCAAACGCGCAACTTAGAATATTGACGCGTTGCAAATTCGTTTTGGGTGGAGCTGGCGATCCGGCACCTAGATCTTGCAATAAACGGTGGAAAAACAAGAAGTTATCCCCATCGGGTCCAACATTGTTGCGAAATTCGAAAAATCCTGTTGCGTGAATTGCCTGCGTCGGTACCAGGGTGTCCCCCTACACTCACGCTTCGCTTCAAGGGTGCCCGGTCGATCCCCACGGTTCGGCCAAGCGGGCGGCGGCAAATGCGATGCATCGGCTGCTGAAGCAGGTCCTGCTCCCCGTATAAATTTTTCGAATTGGAGTTCCCATGAAAAAGAGTCTCATCGTCGTTTCGGCTGCCGCATCGTTCGCTTCGGTCGCTCACGCACAAAGCAGCGTGACCCTGTACGGTCTGCTCGACGCAGGTCTGACGTACACCAGCAACGTTGCCCACAACTCCAAGTGGGCAGCAGGTAGCGGCGGCATCAACCAGAGCATGTTCGGCCTGCGTGGTTCGGAAGATCTGGGCGGCGGTCTGAAGGCAATCTTCACGTTGGAAAGCGGCTTCAACATCAACAACGGCAAGTACGCTAACAACAACGGCATGTTCAACCGCCAGGCCTTCGTCGGTCTGTCGAGCTCGCAATTCGGTACGGTCACGCTGGGTCGCCAGTACGACGCAGCGCAGGACTACCTGGCACCGCTGACCGCAACGGGCAGCTGGGGCGGCACGTACTTCGCGCACCCTTTCAACAACGACAACCTGAACACCAACGGTGGTCTGTCGGTCAACAACTCGGTCAAGTACTCGAGCGCTAACTACGCTGGCTTCACGTTCGGCGGCACGTACGGCTTCTCGAACCAGGCTGGTGGCTTCGCAAACAACCGTCAGTACAGCTTGGGCGCCGCATACCAGTGGCAAGGCCTGCACCTCGGTGCTGCCTACGCTCAGCAAAACAACCCGGCTGCTAACGCAAGCGGCGCATCGGACGGCGTTCTGGCGAACACCGCGGGCGTGCTGCAAGGCGACTTCCGTCAGCGTCAGTTCGGCGCAGGCGCTTCGTACGGCTTCGGCCCGGCGCTGGTTGGCGTGGCATGGACGCAATCGCGCGTCGACAACCTGGTTGGTGAAGCTCCTGGTCAGCGTCAAGGCCACACCAACAACTACGAAATCAACGGCAAGTACAACGTGACCCCGGCTATGGCTCTCGGCGTCGCGTACACGTTCACCGACGCGCGCGGCTACGGCATCAACGCCGACGGTAACGACATGAAGACCCGTTACCACCAGATCGGCCTGCAGGCTGACTACTCGCTGTCGCGTCGCACCGACGTCTACGCTCAGGCTGTGTACCAGCACGCAATGGGTGACGGCGGCGTGGCTTCGATCTACAGCGGCGACAACACGGTTCCGACCTCGTCGTCGAAGAACCAGACGGCTGCTACGGTCGGTCTGCGTCACCGCTTCTAAGCTTCAGCAGAAGCTGCCTGTAGTACAGAAAGGTGCCGTTCGCGGCACCTTTTTTTATGCGCGCGGCAGACCGGTGAGCCGGTTTCCGTATGCGAGGCGAAAAAAACGGGCGTCCCTGGGGACGCCCGTTTTGCCATGACGACGTGAAACGATTCAGAAAATTGTCCGCAAACCGAGCGCAACGCCGGTCTGGTTGTCGCGGCCCGGCAGTTCGACCGACGCCGCGCCCGACACCTTGTCGAAATCGACGGTGCCGTACACCTCGGTGCGCTTCGACAGCGCGTACTCGGCCAGTGCGACGAACGTGTAGCGATAGCCACTGCCGAGCTGACCAGCGCCGATCGCCGCGTTCGACATGTGGTCGTAGTACGCGGCGCCCGTCAGCGTCAGCGCGCGCGTGGTCTGCCACGTGACGCCGGCGAACGGTCGGTTGTCGATGCGGCCCGAGCCCTTGACGATATCGACGCCCGGCACGAGCGTCTGCTGCGCGAGCGCGCTGTCGACGAAGCCGGTGTCGTCCTTCGAATGCAGATAGCCGACGTACAGCTTCGTCGAGCTGAACGCATAGACCGCGTTCGCGTTGAAGATGGTCTGCTTGTGATTGCTGTTGTCGCTGTTCTGCTGCACGCCGGCCGCGACCGATAGCGGACCCGCCACGTACGACAGCGTGAAGCCGTACATGTTGCCCGCGCCGAGATGGCTTGGCATCTGGCCCGAGAAGCCGCCGCCGCCGGTCGATTCCGAGTTCGTGCCGAATGAGTACATCGCGGCCACCGTCAGGCCTTTGAAAAAAAAACGCCGGACGCGGCGCGCGCCGAGTGGGGCGCCGCCGGGCGCGCCGATGATAGATCGCCGTCCGCGCCGCGCCATCGCCGCTCTCGCGCAATGACCTATTGCCATTTTTGGCAATTGCGCCGTTCCTGGTGACAAAAATTGACTTTCTCCCAGGCAAGCTTCGAGTAGTCTCGAGCGAATTGACGTATCGACGCGACTTTCGGAGCGACGCCAGCACGCGTTTTACGCGTGCGCTTTCACGCATGAATAGTCCATCTTCCGAATCCATCGCGACCTCGCCAGTCGTTCAGGAGCTGACCGACCAGCAATGGCAGCGGGTCGCGCCGCTGTTACCTGAAACCTTGCATGATGACGGCCCGCGTCGTGGTCGTCCGCCGATCGAAATTCGCCACGTGCTCAATAGCGTGATGTGGGTGCTGCACACGCGCGCGCCGTGGAGCGCAATGCCCGAGCACTACGTCCCGTACCAGACCGCGCATCGCTACTATCTGCGCTGGAAAAAGACGGGCGTGTTGAGCGCGATCATGCTCGCGCTGTTCAAGACCGACGACGCTCTCGAAACGCGCGCGACGCGCAAGGGCGGCGTGCGCGCCGGGTAGCGAGCGCCAGTCGCGCCGCTAGATCTGTTCCCGCCCGTACGCAGCCAGCCGCTCGAGATCGAGCACCTCGATCCGGTTATACGACAGTCGCAAAATCCGCAGCTTCTCGAGGTTCTGCAGCGCCTGATTGATGCGCTGCCGCGACACTCCCGCGAGCAGACCGACTTCTTCCTGTGAAATCGCCAGTGTGCGACCCGTGTCCGGATACAGATCCGGATTGAACAGCTGAGCGAGCGATTGCGCGACGCGTGCGTCCACGTCGAGCAGTCGGGTGTTCTGGATCGACGCGATGAATTCCCCCATCCGGTTGTTCAATTGCCGGATCACGAAGCCCGCGAACGGCAGACTCGGTTCGAGCAACGCATGGAAGGTCGCGGACGGCACGAACATCACGAGCGACGGCTGGATCGCGGCCACGTCGTATTTGCGCAATTCGCGCTTGATCACGCTGCCTTCGCCGAACCAGCCGCCCGGCGGCACGCCCGACAGCGTGCAGCTGCGGCCCGACGCGTTGTAGATAGCGAGCTTGACGAGCCCCGAGTGCACGCCGATCCAATAGTCGGACGGTTGCTGGCGGTGGGCGATCCACGCACCGCCTTCAAAGTGCTCGGCGTGTGCGCTGGCGAGCACCATCGCCTGATGATCGGCGGCGAGCGCGCGAAACCACGCGCACGCGACGAACTGTCGCGCGAGGTCGGCGGGCGCGACACGTTGGGGCGGCCGGGTGTCGGCGCGGTCAGTCAGCGGAGCGTCGGTCATCGGCGATAAGCGGTTTGGGAGCGGTGCCGGCTGAGCCAGGTCAAGGCGGGGCGTCAGTGGCGCCACTCTGTCATTTGAATGACAGACAGTTCATGACGACAATTGCTAGGCTAGGCCCTGGTTCTTTCATAGAACACGGTCACAACAATCGGCGGCGCGGCCCGCGCCTCAGGAGATGAAGCAATGACACAGCACATGTTCGACGAAGGCCTCGGGCGGCGCGAGGCCAATTATGTCCCGTTGACGCCGATCGATTTCCTCGTGCGCGCAGCGCAAGTGTATGGCGAGCGGCTCGCGATCGTCCATGGGGAGATCCGTCGCAACTGGCGCGAGACCTATGAGCGTGCGCGGCGGCTCGCGAGCGCGCTGCACGAGGCCGGCATCGGCCGCGGCGACACGGTCGCCGCGCTGCTGCCGAACATCCCGCCGATGGTCGAGGCGCACTTCGGCGTGCCGATGGCCGGCGCCGTGCTGAATACACTGAACACGCGGCTCGACGTCGCGACGCTGCTGTTCATGCTGCGCCACGGTGAGGCGAAGGCGCTGATCGTCGACACCGAATACGGCGAGTTCGCGCATCGCGCGGCGCTAGAATTCCCGGAGCTCCGCGTGATCAGCGTGGCCGACGCGCAGCCCGCCGACGCCGCGCAGTTCATTCGCGCGACCGACTACGAGCAGTTCCTGCAAACCGGCGACCCTTCCTTCGAGTGGACCCCGCCCGCCGACGAATGGGACGCGATCGCGCTGAACTACACATCGGGCACGACCGGTGACCCGAAGGGCGTCGTCTACCATCACCGTGGCGCATATCTGAACGCGCTGAGCAACATTCTCGAATGGGACATGCCGAAGCACGCGGTCTATCTGTGGACGCTGCCGCTGTTCCACTGCAACGGCTGGTGCTTTCCGTGGACGGTGGCGGCCCGCGCGGGCGTCAACGTCTGTCTGCGCAAGTTCGACGCGAAGATCGTGTTCGAGTTGATTCGCCGCGAACACATCACGCATTACTGCGGAGCGCCGATCGTACAGAGTTCGCTCGTGAATGCGCCGGCCGAATGGCGCGGGGGCATCACGCATCGCGTGTCGACGATGGTCGCGGGCGCCGCGCCACCGCCCGCGGTGATCGCGAAGATGAAGCAGATCGGCTTCGATCTGACGCACGTGTACGGGCTCACCGAAACCTACGGGCCGGCGGCCGTCTGCGCGAAGCAGGACGAATGGGACGCGCTCGACGATCAAATCCGCGCCGACCTGACCGCGCGCCAGGGCGTGCGTTATCACCTGCAGGCGGCGGTCGCGGTGCTCTATGCGGACACGCTCGCGCCGGTGCCGGACGACGGCGAAACGATCGGCGAGATCATGTTTCGCGGCAACATCTGCATGAAGGGCTATCTGAAGAACGAGCGCGCGACCGAAGCGGCTTTCGAAGGCGGCTGGTTCCATACCGGCGATCTCGGCGTGCGCACGGCCGACGGCTATATCCGCATCCGCGACCGCAGCAAGGACATCATCATTTCGGGCGGAGAGAACATTTCGAGCATCGAGGTCGAGGACACGCTGTACCGGCATCCCGCGGTGTCGGTGGCGGCGGTGGTCGCGATGGCCGATCCGAAGTGGGGCGAGGTGCCGTGCGCGTTCATCGAGTTGAAGGAAGGCGCGCAGGTGACCGAGGAGGAAATCATCGCGCACTGCCGGCTGTTTCTGGCCGGCTACAAGTTGCCGAAGGCGGTGCGCTTCGGCGAGTTGCCCAAGACGTCGACGGGGAAGATCCAGAAGTTCGAGTTGCGCGCGCGGATCAAGGCGGAGGGGAAAGGGTAACGCGCCGCGATTACCGCTGACTCAGGGCGGCGCGAGTGGCGCGCATCGAGTCGCGACGGTGCGCGCCGCTTCGTGTTGCCGTCAAATTCCCACCTTGTGCGCGTTAAAAATCAGCCGCAGGCCCAGCGCGGTCACCGCGCTCGCGGCGATCCGATCGATCCACCCCTTCCAGCGCAGATAGATTTCGCGCGGCCGTTGGCTCGAAAAGCACAGTGCGACGATCGTGTACCAGCCCGCCTCGATCGCGAAGATCGCCGGCGGCAGCGCGAAATAGCACCACACCGGCGGATGCTGCGGCAGCAGCGCAGCGAAGATACTGCCGTAATAGACCGCCGTTTTCGGATTGCTGAGCTGCGTGCTCAAGCCGATCCAGAACGACTTGCGCGGATTGCCGCCGCTGCCGGTTCGCGTTTCGCTGAACGCGAGCGGCTTCGCGGCGCCGCGCCAGATTTTCGACGCCAGATAGACCAGGTAGACGCCGCCGGCCACTTTCAGCCCGACGTAGAGCCATTCGACCGTCGCGAGCAGCGTATAGAGCCCGAGCAGCGCGATGCCGCTAAAAAACACACCGCCGATACCCATGCCGAGCGCTGTCGCGAGACCGTCGCCGCGCGACAGACCGATCGCATTGCGTGCGACGATGACGAAGCTGGGCCCCGGACTCATCGCGCCCAATAGCAGCGCGGCGAGGATCGTGAGGATGGCGGTCGAGGCGGGCATGGTCGTGTCTCCTGATGTCGGGCCGATGCCAGATGTTCTGGGCGAATACAGAGTCTCGCATTGTCCGCCAATCGCGCGGCGGAAGCCACGAATAGCGAAAACCCGGAAGTCGTGCAATCAGTGAAATTAGAAAAAGTTCTTTGCTGCGGCCAAAATACATCGAATGCTAGAATGACTTTCCATACGCGGAAGCTCCCTGGTCACGACGAGGCGACGCACGACGCGAAACACGGGCGCAATTCGAGCCACGCCGATTTTTCGAGTAGCCGATTCGGTTGATCCCAGCGCTTCAACTCAGGCGCTTTACTTCAGGCGCTTTAATTCAGGATCTGACAGGCATCACTAGCAAATGCGGGTTTTCACGCATTTGCATGGATCGCGTGAATTCGTCGAATTGCTTCCATTCAAATTGAATTACGCACGAGCCTCGCGTTGCTATGCGAGTTGCCCGTTTGTCTAATGCCAGCAAGAGCTGCGACACCAATACGTTATGAAACAACGAGAAGGACAACAACGACTGTTCGAACGCGACGAGAACCTGCGCGAGCGCATGATCGCGTGGATCCGCCGACGCATGGACGACCACGGCATCACATTCGAAGCGCTGGCCGAATCGCTCGAAGCCGATGCGAACGCCGTGGCCGCGGTGCTGTATCGCGACGCGTTCGGTAACACGTGGGACGGTCGCGGCGATAAACCGGCGTGGCTCGCGCGCGCGATTCACGCCGGACAAAGCATCGATCATTTCCGCTGCTGAGCGCGCGCAGGCGCACCGCGAAACGCCCGCGCGAAAAAAAGCCCGCGCAAGGCGGGCTCGATCTTTACGGCTCGGAGTCTCGCGACGAATCGCGCATCACAGGTCGAAAAACACGGTTTCCTGATCGCCCTGCATGTGGATGTCGAAGCGATACACGTTGGCCGTACCGGCAACGCGGCGCGCGATCAGCGTATTACGGCGCTCGGCCGGCACCGACGCCAGCACGGTGTCCTGCTCGTTCGCCTGCGCTTCGTCCTCGAAATAGATGCGCGTGAACGTGTGCAGCAGCATGCCGCGCATCGTCAGGATTACGTCGATGTGCGGCGCTTCGTCGGGATTCGCGCGGCCCGGCTTCACCGTCTCGACGATGAAGCGCTTGTGCGGATCCGTGCCCGTACCGACGCGCGCAAAGCCGTGAAAGCCGGTCTTCAAAATTTCTTCGCGCGATTCCGGATAGTGGCCGTTCGAGTCGACTTGCGACATCTCGATCATCGCGTCGCCGATCACCTTGCCGTCGCCGTCGAACACCTGACCGACGATCGTGATGTGCTCGCCGGCCGATTCCATGTCGGCCAGAACGTTCGTGAACAGGCTCTTGAAGTCGAAATCGTATTGCTGCGGACAAAGACCGTAGGCGAAGTACGGACCAACGGTTTGCGAAGGCGTTTGCTTGAGAGTCGTCATGGCTTAGCGCTCCATCGGGGTTTCGTTCGGGCCGCGCAGCACGATGTCGAAATCGTAGCCGAGCGCGTAGGCCTCTTGCGTGGTGTCGAGCGAGAACTTCGAGATCATGCGCTCGCGGGCGTGCTCGGGCGTGCCCTGGTAGATCGGGTCGAATGCGAGCAGCGGATCGCCGGGAAAGTACATCTGCGTGACGAGACGCGAGCCGAAGTGGTCGCCGAACAGCGAGAAATGGATGTGCTGCGGACGCCAGGCGTTCGGATGGTTGCCCCACGGATACGCGCCCGGCTTGATGCTCATGAAGCGGTAACGGCCTTCGTTGTCGGTGATGCAGCGGCCCGCGCCGAGGAAGTTCGGGTCGAGCGGCGCGTCGTGCTGGTCGGCCTTGTGCACATAGCGGCCGGCGGCGTTCGCTTGCCACACTTCCACCAGCGTGTTGCGCACCGGGCGGCCGCCTTCGTCGAGCACACGGCCGGTCACGATGATGCGCTCGCCGAGCGGTTCGCCATTGCGCACCGCGTTGCGGGTCAGGTCGCTGTCGAGCGGGTCGAGGTCGTCGGTGCCGTAGACCGGTACGCGCTGGTCGCGCAGCCGCTCCTTCAGCGGAATCAGCGGACGCGACGGACCGCGTTTGACCGACGAACCGTACGGCGGATAGATGTACTCGGGATGGGACGCGAAATCTCGCGGCGAAAGAATTGAATCTTCCATGAGGTGTCTCCGTTGGAGGAATCGCGGGATGCGACGTTATGACTCGCACTTTATACAAAGCGTGTGGTTATGAAAAATGACGTTTTTGCCCGTTTCGTATAACCTTCCGTTATGCAACGCAGTCTCGCGGATAGCCGCGTCAAATTCCGTCATCTCCAGTGCTTTCTGGCCGTCGCGCAGTTCGGCAGCGTCCAGCGGGCGGCGGACAGTTTGTCCATCACGCAGCCGGCGGTATCGAAGACGGTCGCCGAGCTGGAGACCATTCTCGGCGTGAAGCTGTTCGAGCGCGGCCGTCACGGCGCGGTGCCGACGCGCGAGGGGCAGCTTTTCATGCCGCACGCGAGCGCCTGCGTGAGCGCGCTGCGCCAGGGCGTCGATCTGCTTGCGCGGGCCGAGGGCGCGGCCGCCGCGACGCTCGAAGTCGGTGTGCTGCCCACTGTCGCCGCGGTGCTGGTACCGCCCGTGCTGAGACAGTTCGCGACGCAGTGGCCGCGCGTGATCGTGCGCCTCGCGACCGGCGCAAATCCGGAATTGCTCGAACGCCTGAAAGCGGGGTCGATCGAATTCGCGATCGGCCGCCTCGCGGACCCGGAGCGGATGGTCGGCCTGAGTTTCGAGCAACTGTTTACCGAGCCGCTGATCGCGGTCGTGCGCGCCGGGCATCCGCTGGCGCAAGGGAAGGCCTCGCCCGCCACGTCGCTGGAGGAATTTCCGATCGTGCTGCCGCCGTTCGGCACGCTGATCCGCCAATCGGCCGAGAGCCTGCTCGGCGCGTGGGGCGTGCCGCCGTTGTCGGCGTTCGTCGAGGTGTTGTCGGTATCGACGGGGCGCGCGCTGACGCTCGAAAACGGCGCGGTGTGGTTCGTGCCGCAAAGCGCGGTCGAATACGAACTCGCGCACGGCATGCTGGTGCGCTTGCCGCTGCCGTTTGCGGGCACCGGCGAGCCGGTGGGGCTGATTCGTCGCTCGGATACGCAGCCGTCGACGGTGGGACGCGCGTTCATCGAGGCGGTGCGCGAGGTCGCGCGGGGCAGACGGTTGCGAACGCCCCGCGACCCGGTGTAAAAACACGGTGCGAAAGCCGCCGCAGACCGTTGTTCCTGCGGCACGCCGCGTGCGCGCCACGAGCGAGCACGCACCACGCAGCCCCTCGCGAACGACCGGAACACTTCGCGCCGAACCCGGAAAGACCGGCCCCGCGTCGAAAGACCGTACAAGGAGATTGCCATGCCCAGCGACTTGCCCACTCCAGAGGCCGCGCAGCGCGCCGTATTGGCGCCGCAGCACAATCCGCTCGGCACGGCCGGCCTCGAGTTCGTCGAGTTCGCCGCGCGCGATCCGCAGGCGCTCGGCGAGACCTTCACGCGGCTCGGCTTCAAGGCGATCGCGCGTCATATCAGCAAGGATGTGACGCTGTATCGCCAGGGCGAGATGAATTTCCTGATCAACGCGGAGCCCGATTCGTTCGCAGCGCGCTACGCGGAAGAATACGGGGTCGGCATCTGCGCGATCGGGATTCGCGTCGCCGACGCGCAGCGCGCGTTCGAACGCGCGGTGGAACTCGGCGCGTGGGCGTTCGAAGGCGAACGCCTCGGTGCCGGCGAACTGCTGATTCCGGCCATTCAAGGCATCGGCGATTCGCACATCTATTTCGTCGATCGTTGGCGCGGGCGAGGCGGTCAGCGCGGCGGCCTCGGCGATATCTCGATCTTCGACATCGACTTCCGGCCCATCGAAATCGACACGGCCGCAGCCGATCTGAATCATGCGGGCAGCGGCCTGATCGCGGTCGACCATCTGACGCAAACCGTTGGCGAAGGCCGCATGCAGGAGTGGATCGACTTCTATCGCGACCTGCTGAATTTCCGCGAGATCCACGAGCTGCACGCCAACTGGCATGTGTCGGCGGAATCGCGCGTGATGGTGTCGCCGTGCGGCGCGATCCGCGTGCCGCTGTACGAGGAAGGCACGGGTCGGACCGACCTGATGCACGAGTATTTGCCCGATCATCCGGGCGAAGGCGTGCAGCACATCGCGCTCGCCACCGACGACATCTTCGCGTGCGTCGAGCGTCTGCTCGCGAACGGCGTCGAATTCGTCGAGCCGCCGCCGCGCTACTACGAGCAGCTCGATGCACGTTTGCCGGGCCACGGGCTCGATGTCGAGCGACTGCGGCGCACGCACGTGCTCGTAGATGGCGAGATCGGCGCGGACGGCGTGCCGCTGCTGTTTTTCCAGACCTTCGTGCGCCGCCGCGCCGGCGAGATTTTCTTCGAGATCGTGCAACGCCAGGGACATCATGGCTTCGGCGAAGGCAATCTCGCCGCATTGGCCCAGGCGCGCACCGGCAGCTGAACACTGCGCGTAGTCGCATGCATGATTGGATCACTTACGCATGCGGCTTTCGTCACCTCACGCCCCCTCGGGCCGCTCCACCAACTCCGGATAAATCGCGCCGTATGCGGCGGCCTCACGCAGCAGCCACTCGCGGAAACTCGCGAGCGGCTTGCCGTGACTCAACTCGGTCGGATAGACAAGGTAGTACGCGGCCTCGGCGAGCGCGGGTGTGTCGAACGGAATCACGAGACCGAACTGCTGCAACTGCGTGTCGACGAAAAAGCGCGGCACCAGCGCGATGCCGAGTCCGGCCGCGGCAGCGCTGATCAGCATCGTGTGCAGTTCGTAGCGCACGCCCTGCATCGTGCGGTTGTCGTCGACGCCGAAATTCGCGAACCAGCTCGCCCAGCCGTCGGGTCGCGTCGTCGAATGCAGCAGCGGATAGTTGAGTAGTTCGGCGACGTTGCGAACCGGCCGCTTCAGCAGACTCTCTGCGCAGACCGGCACCACTTCCTCGCGGAACAGAAAATCGGCCGACGTACCCGGCCACGTCGGCTTGCCGTAGTGAATTGCCGCTTCGAAATGCGTCTCGGCGAACGGGAACGTCGCGGTACGCACGCCCATGTTCACGCGCACGTCCGGGTATTGTTCATTGAATGTGGCCATGCGCGGAATCAGCCATTGCGATGCGAACGTCGGCAATACCGCGAGTTCCAGATAGCCGCCGCCGCTGCCGTGCGCGATGATCGATAGCGTGTCGCGATCGAGGTGTTCGAGCGAGCGTCGCACCTGCGCGCTGTAGACCTTGCCCGCGCGCGTCAGCACCACGCGTTGCTTGACGCGCACGAATAGCCGCACGCCGAGATTGCTTTCGAGCGTATTGATCTGTCGCGACACCGCGCTTTCGGTGAGGAACAGTTCGCGCGCCGCATGCGTGAAGCTCTGGTGCCGCGCGGCGGCTTCGAACGCGAGCAGCGCGCCCATGTTGGGAATCTTGAACTTTCGCACGTTAATTCCAGAAACGCATCAAGTGGCGAGTTTATCTCGCTTTACGGGGCACAGCGCATTTTGAATAATTTCGCCCGTTATGAGGCGCTCGTGCAGCGCTCAACGTATAGCGTGGAGAAGCCGGATGCGAAACCTGAAGAATGCGAACGTCGAACAACTGCTGGTGAAGCTGCTGGGCGCGGAGAAAGCCGCGCGCCTGTTTGCGACGCTGAATCATCCGCGTGTGTTGAACGAGTGGGAAAGCGGCAGCGTCACGCGCGCCGAACTCGCACAGGCGATGAACATGGCGCTGTTCGACGATCTGCTCGCGCGCTCGGAAAACGGCCGCCGCTATACGGAGGAAACCGTCGCCGCCGGCGGCAGCGTGTACTTCGATCATGGCGCGCTGCGCACCGTGCGCTGGCCGCACAGCGGCGCGCTGCCGCCCGGCGAGGCCGCGTTCGCGCGCATCCTGCGGCCGCTCGGCTTTCGGATCAACGGCCGTTACCCGCTCGATCGTCTCGGCATGACAGGCCGCGCGTGGGCGCATGAGGACGCCGCCGACGAGATCGCGCAGTTCTTCGTCAGCGAACTGCACCCGGAGCGTTTTTCCGCGGCGTTCCAGCAGGCGGTGACGAACGTGATCGGTGCCTCGCGCGATCCGTTGACGCCGCGCGCCCATGGCCTCTTGTGGGAACTCGAACGCGATGGCGTGCTGCCGCTCGATGCGGCGCAGGAGTTGCTACCGGTGATCGTCGGTGCGTTCGCGCGTCAGCACGACATGCCACGCGAAGCCGATTACGAAGTATTGTTGAAGGAATCGGCGGAGATGGCGTGGATCGCGACCGAAGGTAACGCGTTCAATCACGCGACCGATCGCGTCGCGGACGTCTTCAAGTTGTCGGACGAACAGAAGGCGAAGGGTCGGCCGATGAAGCCCGAAGTCGAGCATTCGCGTTCGGGCCGCGTGTTCCAGACCGCGTATCGCGCGGATGTCGTGCAGCGTGAATTTTGCGCGGCCGACGGCAGCGTCGTCACGCGCGACGTGCCGGGCTCGTTCTACGAATTCATTACGCGCAAGCGCAGTTTCGATCAGGACGCGCGCCGCTGGGAAACGGACCTGCGTTTCGACGCGGGCAACGCACAGGGCATCTTCCGGATGACCGCGAGCCAGGCGGCCTGAGCGCTTACGGCGGCGCGAGCGCCGGCATCGCAGACGAGGTGCGCAGTGGGGACGTCATTGTCATTGGATGAAGAGCGGCGGGTTGGCGCGCAGCGGGGCGCTTTGAATGAACCGCGTGTCGCCACGCCTTTCTCGGCCAGCGCGGAGCTATTGCAGGCGCTCGAAAGCGACCTGCGCCAGCACGTGCGCGGCGAGGTGCGATTCGATCAGGGTTCCAAAGCATTGTACGCATCGGATGCGTCGAACTATCGGCAAGTCCCGCTCGGTGTCGTGGTGCCGGCCGATATCGACGATCTGCTCGCAACGCTCGCCGCATGCCGTCGCAACGACGTGCCGTTTCTCGCGCGCGGTGGCGGCACGTCGCAGAACGGCCAATGCGTAAACGTCGCGGTCGTGGCCGACGCGAGCAAGTATCTGAACCGCGTCGTCTCGATCGATCCGCTCGCGGGCGTCGCGGTCGTCGAGCCGGGCGTGGTGTGCGACTCCTTGCGCGATGCCGCCGAACAGCACGGCCTCACGTTCGCACCCGATCCCGCCACGCATAGCCGCTGCACGCTCGGCGGCATGATCGCGAACAACTCGTGCGGCGCGCATTCGGTGATGGCCGGTAAGACCGTCGAGAACATCGAAGCGCTCGAAATCGCGACCTTCGACGGCGCGCGTTTCTGGGTCGGCCCGACCTCCGGGGAAGAACTCGAACGCATCATCGCGGCGGGTGGCCGACAAGGCGAAATCTACGCGGCGCTCGAGCAACTGCGCGACACCTACGCCGAACGGATTCGCGCGAAATTCCCGCAGATCAAGCGGCGCGTGTCGGGCTTCAATCTCGATCAACTGCTGCCGGAAAACGGCTTCAACGTCGCGCGTGCGCTCGTCGGTAGCGAAGGCACGTGCGCGGTCACGTTGCAGGCGAAAGTGAGGCTCGTGAAGAGTCCGGCCAGGCGCGTGATCGTCGTGGTCGGCTTTACCGACATCTATACGGCGGCGGACGCGGTGCCGCATTTCATGCGCTGCGGGCCGATCGCGGTCGAGGGACTCGACCGCGCGATCATTCGCGGCTTGCAGTCGCGCGGCCTGAAGAAGGACGAGATCGCACTGCTGCCCGAAGGCGATGCGTGGGTCGTGCTCGAATTCGGCGCGGACACACAGGACGAGGTGCTGCAACAGGCACGCGACGCGGCCGCGTATTTCCAATCGGGCGCGGCCGGGCCGCAAATCTCGACGATGCTCGTCGAAGATCGCGCCTTGCAGGCGAAGGTGTGGTCGATTCGCGAGACAGGGGCGTCGGCGGTCGCGTTGTCAGTGGATCGCGACAAGCCCGATCCGGTCGTCGGCTGGGAAGACGCGGCGGTCGATCCGCTGCGGCTCGGCGATTATCTGCGCGCGTTTCAGGCGCTCGTCGATCGCCATGGCTACGAGACGAGCCTGTACGGCCATTTCGGCGACGGCTGCGTGCACGCGCGCATCACATTCGATCTGCGCAGCGCGGAAGGTATCGCGACGTGGCGCGGGTTCTTGCGCGAAGCGGCGGAACTGGTGGTCGAATTCGGCGGCTCGCTGTCGGGCGAACACGGCGATGGCCAGGCGAAGGCCGAGTTTCTGCCGATCATGTACGGCCCCGAGCTGATGCAGGCGATGGAGCAGTTCAAGGCGATCTGGGACCCGGCGAATCGTCTGAATCCGGGCAAAGTCGTGCATGCATACCGCGCCGACGAAAACCTGCGCATGGGCCTTGCGTACAAGCCGGTGACGCTGCATACGAAGCTCGCGTTCGCGAGCCAGGAAGGCGACGGCTTTCAGCGTGCGATCGAACGCTGCATCGGCATGGGCAAATGCCGCTCGCTCGAAGGCGGCACGATGTGTCCGAGCTATCGCGGCACGCGCGAGGAAAAGTACTCGACGCGCGGGCGTGCGCATCTGTTCTGGGAAATGCTGCAAGGCGACGTGATCGCCGACGGCTGGAACAGCCGCGAAGTGAAAGAAGCGCTCGATACCTGCCTCGCATGCAAGGGCTGCAAGTCCGATTGCCCGACGCATACGGACATGGCGTCGTACAAGGCGGAGTTCCTTTCCCACTACTATGAGAACAATCGTCGGCCGCGTCAGGCGCTGTTCATGGGACGAATCGGCGAATGGGCACCGTGGGCCGCACGTTTTCCGCGCGCGACGAACTTTCTGACGACGGCGCCCGTTTTGTCCGCGCTCGGCAAATGGATCGCGGGTGTGGCGCAGACGCGTGCGTTGCCGCGGTTCGCCGCTGCAACTTATAGACGGAGTGCGTCGTCGCAAGCATCCGCGATTCATGCGCTCGGCGGCGACGCAAAGAAGGTGATCCTGTGGGTCGATACATTCAACGAGCACTTCACGCCCGAGATCGCGCAGGCCGCCGCTGAGGTGCTCACGCAACTCGGCTGGCACGTCGTGTTGCCGAAGAAACGTTTGTGTTGCGGGCGTCCGCTGTACGACTTCGGCCTGCTCGAACGCGCGCGCGAGCTGCTCACGCATATCGTCGACGACCTCGCGGACGACATCGCCGCCGGCGTGCCGCTGGTCGGTCTGGAACCTGGCTGTCTATCGGTGTTCAAGGACGAGTTGCTGAAGCAACTCCCCGATCATGCGTTGGCGAAGAAGCTGTCCGCGCAAACATATCTGTTTGCCGATTTCGTCGCGCGTCAGCCGTTCGAGTGGCCGACGCTCGCGGCCGATGTGATCGTGCATGGCCATTGTCATCAGAAGGCGCTATTCGGCATGCAGGGCGACACGGCGTTGCTGAACAAGCTCGGCGTCAAATGGAAGCTGCTCGATACCGGCTGCTGCGGGATGGCGGGATCGTTCGGCTTCAACACCGAGCATCACGCATTGTCGGAAAAGATCGGCGAGGACATGTTTGAGGCCGTGCGCGACGCTATGGCGGCGAATGCGGAAACGATCGTGCTGACCAACGGCTTCAGTTGTCGCGAGCAGATCGAGCACGGCACAGGGCGACACGCACTGCATATCGCGCAACTCGCGCAACGGGCGCTGGCGGCGCGCTGAGTGCAGGGCGCGCTATTTTATTTCTTCGCTGACTCGTTCGCGGCAGGCGGTGTATGCGGAAGGTCCGCATTGGTCGCCATCCACAACACTTCGGCGTCTTCCTCGCTGGTCGACACCGCCGCGTGACCCGTGCGGCTGTCGAAGTAGAGGCTGTCGCCCGTGTTCAGATGTGTCGGCGCGTACAGCTCCGAATAGAGGCACACGCTGCCGCTGATCACGTAGAGAAACTCCTCGCCTTCGTGGCGGCCCCAGTCGTCGAATGCATCGAGCGTGTGCGCCGAGATGCGGATGCGAAACGGCAGCATCGCCTTGTGCGCCAGGTCGGTGGCGAGCAACTCCATCTGATAGCCGCGATAAGCGTGGCGCTGGCCTTCGTTCTTGCGCGTCAGCGCGCGCCGGCCGCTCGCGCTGACTTTCGGCGTCGAGCCGAACAGTTCGCCAATTTCGATC
This sequence comes from Paraburkholderia sp. Clong3, assembly GCF_050436485.1. NCBI lineage: Bacteria > Pseudomonadati > Pseudomonadota > Betaproteobacteria > Burkholderiales > Burkholderiaceae > Paraburkholderia > Paraburkholderia sp. Clong3. Next base: position 230,403 of record NZ_JBNDMH010000003.1, read on the forward strand.
TTCAGGCCCAGCACGATTTTTTGCAGCACGTCGAACGTGGGGGACATCAGGCCGTTTTCGACCTTCGACAGCGTCGAGCGCGAGACACCGCACAGGCGGCTCGCGGTTTCGAGCGTCAGATCCTGCGCTTGACGGGCGGCGCGCACGCGCCGGCCGAGATCGGTGGAGGACGTGTCGGCGGATTTGGTGAGGTGGGTGTCCATGAGGCTTGCCGCTGGTCAGGTATGCGCTTGATCGGGCGAATAATGTTTCCGATCATAACATTTGGCGTGGCCGGGGCCTTTATGCGCCGATTCAGGTGTTCGTGCGCTTTTCTCATCGGAAACGTCGCGGCTTTTCCGGTGAGTTCGACGCAGCGTGGCGATCTCACGTTGATGAGGCGTCCTTTGCGCGGCGTTTTTCACGCGCTGCGATTGAAAAGCTCATTGAGCTGCGTGCCCGCCGTCGCGCCGGTGAAGTCGAAGCGGCCATCGGCCAGCGCCTGAGCGGCGTGCATGAAGCCACCCCACGCCGCGCGCGCGAGCCCGCCGCCGACGCTGATCCGCCGCACGCCGAGCGCGGCCACGTCCTGCAACGTCAGGGTCGATGTCGAGCCGATCAGCAGATTGACGGGCTTCGGCGCGACGGCCGCGACGACCGCTTCGATCTGCTCGCGCGTCTGGATGCCGGGCGCATACAGGCAGTCGGCGCCCGCCGCCGCATAGGCCTTCAGACGCGCAATGGCATCGTCGAGATCGGGCTTGCCGGCGAAGAAATTCTCCGCGCGGCCGACGAGCAGCGTGTCGCCGCCGTTCTGATCGATCGCACGGCGGGCCGCGCCGAGCCGCTGCACGGCGACGTCGACCGGAAACAACGGCGCGGCGGGGTTGCCGGTCGAGTCCTCGATCGACAGACCCGCGACGCCCGTTTCCACCGCGAGCGTCACGCTCTCGGCGACTTCTTCCGGGTCGCGGCCGAAGCCGTTTTCGAGGTCGGCGTTGACCGGCAGATCGGTCGCGTCGACGATTGCGCGCAGGTGCGCGAGGATCGTTTCGCGCGGCAATGTGTTGTCCGCATGTCCGGTCGACCACGCAAAACCGGAACTCGTCGTCGCGAGCGCCTTGAAGCCGAGCGTATGCAGATAACGGGCGCTGCCCGCGTCCCACGGATTGGGCAGCACGAAACAGCCAGACGAGTGCAGCGCGCGGAAAGCGGCGCGTTTTTCAGCGGCGGTGCGGGGCATCGCATGTCTCCTTGGTGTGAGGGAGCGGCTCCCTCGTTGAGGGGAAAACGCCGCGCCAACTGTTGCGCAGGCGAATCGGCATTCACCAGGGGAAAGTCTATGTCCGTATCGAAACCGTGGTTGATGAAATGGGTGGCGACTTTCACAGACGTTTCCAATCATTCAAAATGACGACAGGCGAAGAAGCCGGTTCAGAGATGCGAAGGGCCGCGTGGGAAGACGGCATTCGCGACGAGGTCATTTCCCCAAAGGAGGCACAACATGAACATCGCGACCCAGATGCGGTCGATCCCTGCCGTGTTGGTGCTCACGCTCGTTGGCTGCGCCGCTGGCGGCGGGAATGGCGGCGCGCAAACGCATCTGAGTGCAACGCAATGCCGCGATCTGACCGACCTCAGGAACAAGGCACCGGCCACGCACCAGCGGAGCATGAGCGAACTGACAGCGCTGCGGCAAGCGGGCTACCACCCTGAACGACGCTTTGATCCTGACTATCCGGCGAGTCTCGAGCGTGCGCAGAGGCAGGTGGACACCTGGTATCAGGCGGAATGCCCGCAGGCACGGGCTGGGTGAATCTGCCGCGGCGTCAGAATTGGCGGTCCGTTGTTAGTGCCGCATAAACGTAAAGAGCGGGCGCATGCCTTGAAAACATGCGCCCGCTTCATATCGGTTCGAAACGGCGAGAACCGCAAAGAGGGGAAAGGGCCGTCAACTCGAGAATCTTTCCTCGCTACGGACATTCGCTATACGTTCGCGACTCGTCACTGACCGTCCGGATTGACCCACATCGGATGATGGCCCGCTTGCGATGATCCGCCCATCGACGACCCATAGCCGGACGTGTCGCCTTGGCCCTTCGCCTTCATCGCGGAGACGCGTGCCTCGGCCGCCTGGATGTCCGCGGGATACTGGGCATCGAGCACGATGGCCGGGTTATAGCCAATCTGTTCGAGTTGCTGCACCTCTGCCTTGACTTCGGCCCGCGTGATCGGCTGTTCCGATTGCGCGAACGACGCGACCGGCGCAGCGATCAGGGCCGTAAGCGCAACTGCCTGGATAAGCGATTTCATGATGTTTCCCTCCGTAGTTGTCTATCCGGCACCGCAGCGATACCGGTGCCATAAGCGCAGTCTAGAGGGGGGTGAACTTGGGGAAAACCACTAGCCGACTAATTCAGTATTGCAAAGAACGGGTAGTCGGCGAGCTGTAATCTCGCCGTCGCGGATTCTCGTAAAACAGCGCAAAAGCGGCCGTCAATCTGGTCACACACCTTTGCGCACATCGACGCGATAACTCGTGATTTGCCGATAAGTATCTCCGGGTCGCGCGATCACTTCGTTCTGCCCGGTCATATTGACCTCGTTCGGGAAACCGCCCGCCTCGAGGCACAAGCCGGCGTGCCGTTGATAGCGGACACCGCCGCGTCCCGGGTTGCCGTTCAACGCGTTGCCCGTGTAAAACTGCAAGCCCCGCTGATCGGTCGCGACGGTCAGTTCGCGTCCGCTGCCCGGATCGTATGCACAGGCGACGTCGCGCAGCGGCGGCGCGTGGCCGTCGTTGCCCTGCATCGCGTTTGCCGGCGCCTCGCGCAGCACATAGCAATGATCGAAGCCGCCGGCGCGCGCGAGTTGCGCGTGCGGCCAGTCGAGCCGGCCGCCGATCGGCGCGCTCTGCCGGAAGTCGAATGCGTTGCCCGCGACGTCGGCGAGCTTGCACGGAATCATCGTCGCGTCGACTTCGAAAAAGCGCTCGGCGTCGATCGACAGCACGTGGCCGCGAATGTCGGTGCCCGCGCGCCCGGTCAGGTTGAAGTAGGGATGGCTCGTCAGATTGAGCGGCGTCGGCGCGTCGGTGATCGCTTCGTAGCCGATCGTCAGCGTGCCGTCGTCGTCGAGCGAATAGCGTACTTGCACCGTCACGTTGCCCGGAAAACCGGCATCGCCTTCGGGCGACTCGAGCCGCATCAGCAACGCGCCGTCGTCCTCGGCGACCTCCCACAACGCCCGATGAAAACCGACCGTGCCGCCGTGCAGCAGATTCGGACCTTCGTTGCGATCGAGCGTGTACTCGATGCCGTCGAGCGAAAAGCGCGCGCCCGCAATGCGATTCGCCCAGCGGCCGATCAGTCCGCCCATGTAGGTCGAGGCCGCCACGTATTCGGCGGGCGTGTCGTGACCGAGCAGAATATCGCCGAGACGTCCGGTGCGATCCGGTGCGTGCCACGAAACCAGCGTCGCGCCGAGGTCGCTGATGGCGACTTTCATGCCCTGCGCGTTGCGCAACGTGTAAAGCCGTACGCGATCGCCGCCCTGCAGCGTGCCCCACGGCTCGGAAGAGAGTTGTGCGATGCTGATCATGTGGTCAGTGCGAAGAAAAAAATAGAAAGCATGCTCAGCCAGCGGTTTTGGTCTTCGGGCCCACGCGCTCCTGGTATTCGCGCGGCGTGCAGCCGAGTTCGCGGCGAAATACCGCGTACATGTATTGCAGCGACGTGAAGCCGCAACGGATCGCGACTTCCGCGCTCGACGCATCGCGTTTCGCGAGCAGCGACTTCGCGACGTCGAGCTTGTGGCGCAGGATCTCCTGATGCACGGTGCACTGACGCTCGCGCCGGAAATACTCTTCGAGCGACGAACGCGATACGCCCACATAGTCGGCCACCTGCTCGGTGCGGATGCCCTGGCACGCGTACTGGCGAATGAAATGGCGGGCGCGCATCACGTAAGGACTCGCGAGCGGCTGATGCCGCGTCGATTCGAGGACGTTGATGCCGACCGGCGGCACCAGAATGCGGCGCCCCGGAAAGCGCGCGCCGTGCAGCATCTGATGCAGGATGTGCGCGGCGGTACGGCCCATTTCCTCGGTGCCCTGGATCACCGACGACAGCGGAATGCGCGTCAGCGTCCGCGTGAGCGGATCGTTGTCGATGCCGATGATCGCGACTTCCTCGGGCACCGGAATGCCCGCGATCAGACATGCCTGCAGCAAATGCCGTGCACGCGCGTCGGTCACCGCGATGATGCCGACCGGCTTCGGCAGTTGCCGCAGCCACGCGGTCAGCTGTTCGATGGCCTGGTTCCAGGACGGCGCGCTCGTCGACAGACCGCGATAGATCTCGCTATCGATCTGCGCCGCGCTGCGTCCGTTGGCGCTGCGCAGATGCGCGAAGGCGAGTTCGCGCTGTTGCGCCCAACGGTTTTCCTGCGCCTGCGGCAGGCTGTACAGCGCGAAGTTTTCGAGGCCCGCGCCGATCAGGTGCGTGTACGCGAGCGACACGAGCTTGCTGTTGTCGGTCGCGATATAGGGTAAATCCGGGGGGTATTGCGTCGGGTCCTCGTACGACGAACCGACCGCGACCACCGGCAGTGGACAGTCGCGCAGGGCTTCGTCGACGGCGGGATCGTCGAAGTCGGCGATGATGCCGTCGCCGTCGAAGCGCTGGATACCCGCGAGCCGGCAGCGGAAGTCTTCTTCGAGGAACAGATCCCATGCGACGCGCGTCGACTGCAGGTAGTTGCCGATGCCGGTGATGATCTCGCGATCGTAGACCTTGTTCGCGTTGAACAGCAGCGCGATGCGATGGGTTGTCTGAGGTGCTTGTGGACGGGTCATGGTAGTGAGCGGCGGGTGGATCGATCGACCACGCGCCTTTGTCTCCATTGTGTCGGGTGCCTGGGAGCAACCCCGTTTTTAAGCGTCTGGTTATTCTAGGCGCCGAATCGCGCGACGGCAGTAAACAAACGCGCGGGCGGTAAGAAACATCAAGCGCGCTGCGCAATTTCGCAATTGCCGGCACATCGTGCAAGCGGCAGCATGGCGTCACTTTGTCGGCCTGCGCGGCTTCTCGCGTGGGTTGCAACGCAGCATACATTGGAGACGCCGATGTCCTACTTCGAACACATTCCGGAAATTCGTTACGAAGGTCCGCAATCGGACAACCCGCTCGCGTACCGTCACTACGACAGAACGAGGAAAGTACTCGGCAAGACGCTCGGGGAACATCTGCGTATCGCCGTCTGCTACTGGCATACCTTCGTATGGCCCGGCATCGATATCTTCGGTCAGGGCGCGTTCCGGCGGCCGTGGCAGCAACCCGGCGACGCAATGGAGCGGGCGCAGCAAAAGGCCGACGCCGCGTTCGAATTCTTCTCGAAGCTCGGCACGCCGTACTACACGTTCCACGATACCGACGTCGCGCCGGAAGGCGCGAGCGTGAAGGAATACAGCGAGAACTTCCTGCGCGTGTCCGACTACCTCGCGCGCAAGCAGCAGGATACCGGTGTCAAATTGCTGTGGGGCACCGCGAATCTGTTTTCGCATCCGCGTTACGCGGCCGGCGCCGCGACCAATCCGAATCCGGAGGTTTTCGCCTTTGCGGCGACCCAGGTGCGTCATGCGCTCGACGCGACGCTGCGCCTCGGCGGTGAAAACTACGTATTGTGGGGTGGCCGCGAAGGCTACGACACGCTGCTGAACACCGACCTCGTGCGCGAGCGCGAGCAGTTCGCGCGCTTCCTGCACATGGTGGTCGAACACAAGCACCGGATCGGTTTCAAGGGCGCGCTGCTGATCGAGCCGAAGCCGCAGGAGCCGACCAAGCATCAATACGACTACGACGTCGCGACCGTGCACGGCTTCCTGCTGCAGCACGGCCTCGACAAGGAGATTCGCGTCAACATCGAGGCGAATCACGCGACGCTCGCGGGGCACTCGTTCCATCACGAGATTGCGACCGCATTTGCGCTCGGCATCTTCGGTAGCGTCGATGCGAATCGCGGCGATCCGCAAAATGGCTGGGACACCGACCAATTTCCCAACAGCGTCGAGGAACTCACGCTGGCCTTCTACGAAATCCTGCGCCACGGCGGTTTCACGAGCGGCGGCATGAACTTCGATGCGAAGGTGCGGCGCCAGAGTGTCGATGCGGAAGACCTGTTTTATGGCCACGTCGGCGCGATTGACAACCTCGCGCTCGGCCTCGAACGCGCCGCGGTGTTGGTCGAAAACGAGCGCCTCGAGCAGTTCAAGCGGCAACGCTACGGGGGCTGGGATGGCGAGTTCGGCCGCAAGATCCTGTCCGGCGGCTACTCGCTGTCGACGCTTGCGGCGGACACGCTGGCGCGCGATCTGAATCCGCGGCATGTGAGCGGGCAACAGGAACACATGGAAAACATCGTAAATCAGGCGATTTATAGCGGACGTTGAATAAAGATCGCGCGGCCACGTCGACCGCGCGCACCAGCAAGCTGTGGGTTGTCGCTTGTCCGAGTCTGCGGCTCGCAGCGCAGACCGATACGTCCGGTATTCCGGCTATCACTACACAAAGGAGACATCAATGAAATTCGCAATGCGTCGTAACGTCCTGAGTTCGCTGTTGTGCGGCGCGGTACTCGCCAGCCTGTCGCTCGCCGCGCCGCTCGCGCACGCCAGCAAGGCTCATCCGGAAATCGGCTTCTGTATCGACGATCTGCGCGTCGAGCGCTGGTCGCGCGATCGCGACTATTTCGTCGCCGCGGCGGAAAAGCTCGGCGCGAAGGTGTCGGTGCAATCGGCCGATGCGAGCGAAGAGCGTCAGATCTCGCAGATCGAAAACCTGATCTCGCGCGGCGTCGACGTGATCGTGATCGTGCCGTTCAACTCGAAGACGCTCGGCAACGTCGTGGCCGAAGCACGCAAAGCGGGCATCAAGGTCGTGTCGTATGACCGCCTGATTCTCGACGCCGATATCGACGCCTATATCTCGTTCGACAACGAGAAGGTCGGCGAGATGCAGGCGCAGGGCGTCTATGACGTGCGACCGAAGGGCAACTACTTCCTGCTCGGCGGCGCGCCGACCGACAACAATGCGAAGATGCTGCGCCAGGGCCAACTGAAGGTGCTGCAACCGGCGATCGACAAGGGTGACATCAAGGTGGTCGGCCAGCAGTGGGTGCCGGAGTGGAGCGCATCGACCGCGCTGCGCATCATGGAAGACGCGCTGACCGCGAACAACAACAAGATCGACGCAGTCGTCGCGTCGAATGACGGCACCGCTGGCGGCGCGATCCAGGCGCTCGCCGCGCAGGGCCTCGCCGGCAAGGTACCGATCTCGGGTCAGGATGCCGACCTCGCTGCCGTGAAGCGCGTGGCGGCCGGCACGCAGACGATGACGGTCTACAAGCCGCTGAAGCTGATCGCGAGCGAAGCGGCGAAGCTGTCGGTCGCGCTTGCCAAGGGTGACAAGCCGGCGTTCAACGCGCAATACGACAACGGCAAGAAGAAGGTCGATACGGTGCTGCTGCAGCCGACCAAGCTGACCAAGGCGAACCTCGACACCGTCGTGAAGGACGGCTTCTACACGCAAGAGCAACTCGCGAGCAAATAACACGAAGACGGGCTATGTGAACGCCACGCTCCCGGGTCATCGCGCCCGGGAGCGTGATCGAACATTGGCCCAACTTGCAGCGAGGCATAGCGAATGACGCAACCTGTTCTGACGATGCGCGGCATCGTCAAAGCTTTTTCCGGCGTGAAGGCGCTCGACGGCATCGATCTGACCGTATCGCCGGGCGAATGCGTGGGCCTGTGCGGCGAAAACGGCGCGGGCAAATCGACGCTGATGAAGGTGTTGTCCGGCGTGTATCCGCACGGTACGTGGGATGGCGAAATAACCTGGGAAGGCGAGACCCTGAAGGCCGCGAGCGTACGCGACACCGAACGCGCGGGCATCATCATCATTCACCAGGAACTGATGCTCGTGCCGGAGTTGTCGGTCGCGGAAAACATCTTTCTCGGCAACGAAATCACGCTGCCCGGCGGCCGCATGAACTACGCGGCGATGTATCAGCGTGCCGACGAACTGTTGCGCGAACTCGGCATCAGCGGCATCAACGCCGCGCAGCCCGTGATGAACTACGGGGGCGGCCATCAGCAACTGATCGAAATCGCGAAGGCGCTGAACAAGCGCGCGAAGCTGCTGATCCTCGATGAACCGTCGTCGTCGCTGACCGCCTCCGAAATCGCGATTCTGCTCGATATCGTGCGCGATCTGAAACGGCGCGGCATTGCCTGCGTGTACATTTCGCACAAGCTCGACGAAGTCGCGGCCGTCTGCGACACGATCAGCGTGATTCGCGACGGCCGCCATGTCGCGACCGAGCCTATGCACGCCCTGACGACCGAGCGGATCATCTCGCTGATGGTCGGCCGAGAGATCAAGAACCTGTTTCCGCGCGAGCCGCATCCGATCGGCGACGTGATCTTCGAAGCGCGCAACGTGACCTGTTTCGACGTGACGAATCCGCGCCGCAAGCGCGTGGACGACGTGTCGTTCTCGTTGCGGCGCGGCGAAATTCTCGGTGTCGCCGGGCTCGTCGGCGCGGGCCGCACCGAACTGATGCAGGCGATTTTCGGCGCGTATGCAGGCATCAGCGAGGCGCACGTCGTGCTCGACGGCAAGCCGCTGAAAATTCGCGCGCCGATCGACGCGATTCGCGCCGGCATCGCGATGGTGCCCGAGGATCGCAAACGCCACGGCATCGTGCCGGGCATGAGCGTCGGCCATAACATCACGCTTGCGGTGTTGCAGCGTTTCGCGTCGGGCGGACGTATCGATTCCGCGGCCGAACTCGACACGATTCAGACGGAAATGAAGCGGCTTTCCGTGCGCGCCGCGAATCCGATGTTATCGATTGCAAGTCTGTCGGGCGGCAATCAGCAGAAGGCCGTGCTCACGCGCATGCTGCTGACCAACCCGACCGTGCTGATTCTCGACGAACCGACACGCGGCGTCGACGTCGGCGCCAAATACGAGATCTACAAGCTGATCTTCCAGCTGGCGCAGCGCGGTATGTCGATCGTGATGGTGTCGTCCGAATTGCCGGAAGTGCTCGGCATCAGCGACCGAGTGCTCGTGATCGGCGAAGGCGAGTTGCGCGGCGACTTCATCAACGACGGTCTCACGCAGGAAGACATTCTCGGCGCCGCGATCCGCCCCGTGCACCTATCTTCGAACCCAACCGCAGCGAGTGCCGCATGACTCCCGAAGTAACTTCCCAACGCACCGACAACGCCGCGCCGCGAGGCGCATTCGGCGGCACGCAACGGATCCAGCAACTGTTCGCGCGCTACAAGATTCTCGCGCTGCTGATCGCCGTCGCCGTGATCTGGATTTTCTTTTCGGCGCTCACGCACGGCGCGTTCGTCACGCCGCGCAACCTGTCGAATCTGCTGCGGCAGATGTCGATTACCGGCATGCTCGCGTGCGGCATGGTGTTCGTGATCATCGCCGGTGAAATCGATCTGTCGGTCGGTTCGCTGCTCGGTTTGCTCGGCGGCGTTGCCGCGATTCTCGACGTGAACCGGCACTGGCCGATCGGCGTGACGATTCCGGTCGTGTTGCTGCTCGGCATCGCGGTCGGCGTGTTCAACGGCTGGTGGTCGACGTATCGGCGCGTGCCGTCGTTTATCGTCGGGCTCGGCGGCATGCTCGCGTATCGCGGCATTCTGCTCGGCATTACCGGAGGGTCGACGATCGCGCCGGTGTCGGACAGCTTCGTGTTCGTCGGCCAGGGCTATCTGCCGCGGCTCGCCGGCGACACGCTCGCCGTCGTGCTGTTCCTGCTGCTGGCATTCCTGACGATCCGCCAGCGCGCGAATCGGCAGCGTTATCAGTTGCGCGTCGTGCCGTTCTGGCAGGACGTCGCGAAGGTGATCGGCGCAGGCGCGATTCTCGCCGGCTTCATCGCGATGCTCGACAGTTACGGCGGCATTCCGGTGCCGGTGTTGCTGCTGCTCGCGCTGCTCGGCGTCTTCACGTGGATCGCGACGCAGACCGTGTTCGGACGCCGCATCTACGCGGTCGGCTCGAACCTCGAAGCGACGCGGCTGTCGGGTGTCAACACCGACCGCGTGAAGCTCGCGATCTTCGCGCTGATGGGGCTGATGTGCGCGTTTGCCGGCATCGTCAACACGGCGCGGCTCGCGGCCGGTTCGCCGTCGGCGGGCTCGATGGGCGAACTCGATGCGATCGCCGCGTGCTTTATCGGCGGCACCTCGATGCGCGGCGGCTCCGGCACCGTGTATGGCGCGCTGATCGGCGCGCTCGTCATGGCGAGCCTCGACAACGGCATGTCCATGCTCGACGTCGACGCGTACTGGCAGATGATCGTGAAGGGCGGCATCCTCGTGCTGGCCGTGTGGATCGACGTGGTGTCGGGTTCGAACCGCCGTTGATCCGGTCGCATGATCGCCTGATTGAATCAAGCGCAGGGTTCGCGGTGTGCCGGCGGTGACTTACGCCGGCACACCGCCGCCTCTGCGCGGACGCAGTTAATGAAACACCCCACGACTTTCCCCCGCCGCTTTCAGTCCCCGCCTTCCCACGCCGCACGGCCGCTCGAGGTTCACGCGCGCATTTAAGTCTCACGCTCGCCGATTCGTCTTATTACCATTCGCAGACAAAGACGGGTGCATCGGCGCTGTCGCCGCTTTCCTACCATCGAGCCAGCCGAGCGAGCCATGCCATGTTGACGCGCAGAACCTTTCTGCTTGGCGGCGCCAGTGTGCTGGGCGGGCTGCTGGTCGGCTGGGCCGTGGTGCCGCCGCGCCAGCGCCTGATGACGTCGACGCCGCTGCCGACGCAAGGCACTCAGGTTGGGCTAAACGGCTGGGTCAAGATCGACGCCGACAACCGCGTGACGATCATGGTGCCGAAGGCCGAAATGGGGCAGGGCATCCATACGGGGCTTGCGATGCTGCTCGCCGAGGAGCTCGACGCCGACTGGCCGCAGGTGAAAGTCGAAGAGGCGCCGATCGACCGGATCTACAACGCGGTGCAGAGCATCGTCGACGATCTGCCGTTTCGCCCCGACGACGACAGCTACATCCGCCGCGGCACCGTGTGGATCACGAGCAAGGCAGTGCGTGAGATCGGCACGATGATGACGGGCGGCTCCTCGAGCATGAACGATCTCTGGACGCCGATGCGCGAGGCCGGCGCGTCGGCGCGTGTGATGCTGATCGAGGCGGCGGCCGAGCGCTGGGACGTGCCGGTCCGCGAATGCCGCGCGGAAAAGGGCTACGTGCTGCACCCGTGGGGGCACAAGGCGACGTTCGGCGAGTTGTCGTCGATGGCCGCGCGCCAGCCGCTGCCGCGCAGCGTCGTCCTGAAGCAGCCGGCCGACTTCAGGCTGATCGGCCAGCCCGTGCGGCGCATCGAAGCCGCGTCGAAAATCGACGGTGTGGCGCGCTTCGGCATCGACGTGTTGCCCGACGGTTTGGTCTATGCAAGCGTCGTGATGTGTCCGACGCTCGGCGGCACGGTCGCGCATTTCGACGCGACGCCCGCGCAAAAGATACGGGGCTTCATCAAGGCGTTCGCCGTGCCGCCGTACGCGGGCGGCACCGGCGGCGTGGCCGTGATCGCGGACAACGCGTTTCGCGCGATGAGCGCGGTCGAGGCGATCAACGTGACCTGGCATGACGGCGCAGCCGCGAAGGTGTCGAGCGCGGCGGTGGACTGCCGCCTCGTCGAGGCGCTCGACCATACGGACGGTCACGTGTATTACCACGTCGGCAACGTCGACAACGCGATGAGTCGCGCGGCGCGCACGATCGAAGCGGTCTATCACGCACCCTATCTCGCGCATGGCGCGGTCGAGCCGCTGAACTGCACGGTGCAGGTCGCGGACGGCGCAGCGACCGTCTGGGTGTCGACGCAGGTGCCGCGGCTCGCGCGGCATCATGCGGCGAAAGTGCTCGGCCTCGACGTCGATCTCGTCGATTTACAGACGCAGTTGTTGGGCGGCGCGTTCGGCCGGCGCCTCGAACTCGATTTCGTCGCGCAGGCCGCGGCGATCGCGCGCGAGGCCGATGGCCGTCCGGTGCAAACCATCTGGTCGCGCGCGCAGGACTTCACGCACGACTTCTACCGGCCCGCATGCGCGGCATGGCTTCAGGCCGGCTTCGACGAGCACGGCACGCTGGTCGCCTGGCACGCGAAGTCGGCGGGTCAGGCGATCGTGCCGGATGCGCTCGCGCGTTACTACGGCGTGCCGCACATCCCGATCGACAAGACCACCTGCGAAGGCGCGTTCGATCAGGCGTACGAGTGGCCGGCCGCGCGCGTGTCGCACAAGATAGTCGAATTGCCGGTGCCGATCGGCTTCTGGCGCTCGGTCGGCCACTCGCATCAGGCCTTCTTCACCGAGAGCTTCACCGACGAAGCCGCCGCCGCGGCCGGCCAGGACCCGATCGCGTTTCGCGCGATGCTGCTCGCGCAGCATCCGCGTCATCTGGCGGTCCTGAAGCGTGTCGAGAAGTTGTCCGACTGGGGGCGTCCGCTAAAACCCGCCGCCGATGGCGCGCGTTGCGCTCGTGGCGTCGCGTTGCACGAGGCGTTCGGCAGCGTGGTCGCGCAGGTCGCGGAGGTGTCGATCGGCGCGAACCGGCAGATTCGCGTGCATCGGGTGGTGTGCGTGATCGATTGCGGCTTGCCGGTGAATCCGAACCTGATCCGTCAGCAGATGGAAGGCGGCATCGTGTTCGGGCTGTCGAGCGCGTTGCAGAACGAGATCACGATCGTCAACGGCCAGGTGCAGCAGAAGAACTTCGTGGACTTTCCGGTCGTGCGGATGAACGGGTGCCCTGCGATCGAGGTCGACATCATGCCGAGCCAGCTGCACCCGCAAGGTGTCGGCGAGCCGGGCGTGCCGCCGATCGCGCCGGCGGTGGGCAATGCGGTGTTCGCACTGACGGGGCAGCGTTTGCGGACGTTGCCGTTGCGGCTTGCATGACGGACGGTGGATGAGCAAAAGCTTGCGGTGTAGCGCGGCGACTCAGGAGGCAAGCATGGCGGTACTGAATATCAACGGACGCAAGGTGAAGGTCGATGCCGATCCGGACATGCCGCTGCTATGGGTGCTGCGCTGCGATCTCGGCATGACCGGCACCAAGTTCGGCTGCGGCGTGGGCATCTGCGGCGCGTGCACGATCAATCTCGACGATGCCGCGTGCTTCGCGTGCCAGACGTTGATGTCGAGCCTGCATACGCAGAAGATCACGACGATCGAGGGTTTGCAGGGACGCGAGGCGCAGGTGCTGAAGGCCGCGTGGATCGAACTCGATGTGGTGCAGTGCGGCTATTGCCAGAGCGCGCAATTGATGGCGGCATGCGCGTTGCTGAAGCACAAGCCCGATCCGACCGATGCCGACATCGACGAGGCGATGACGCCGGTGGTGTGCCGTTGCGGCACGTATCCGCGGGTACGGGCGGCGATACATCAGGCGGCGGCGAAAGTGCGGAACAGCTAGGGCCTGTTCACGCTAATAACGGGCTTGCGAACGTGCCTTTGCGCGCGTAGTGCAAGGAGAGAGGAGCGCCGTTTGGCCGAGCCAAACAAGCGACGACCGACGCCGCAATACGGGCGGAAAGGCACGTTCCCCTGTATTAAAAAAACCTTCAAGGGGCTGGCCGCCAGAAGGGCCGATCGCCGCGTCATGCTCCTTGCGAATACGTCGAGTATTCGTTGCGTCGCAATCCTTGCGCTCGGCCCTTCTGGCGGCCAGCGCAAGCCCGTTATTAGCGTGAACAGGCCCTAGCCACTCTTTCGGTCCGCCGCCCGCCCAACTCAATTCGCCAACATTTCGACCACCGCAACCACTGCGGTGAAGATACCGATGCATCCGCCCAACGTGACTACACCCTGCATGAATGGCGACATACGAGACTCCGTAGCGTGAAGTGGTGTCACGTATTTAACCGAAAATGAAAGCAAAAAGAAAGATTGTCAAAAATAAATCGTAAGACGGCCGATCAAGGCGCTTTCGCAGTTGCGGCCGTCGACGCTCCCGACTTCGCGGACGGCTTGGCCGCGACAGGTGTTGCCTTCAGTTGCGGCCGCGTTTCACCCGGCGTGCTTTGCCCGCCAACTTCCCACCCGCCGCCCAGCGACAGGAACAGATTGACCTGATCGATCGCCACCTGGCCCTCCGCCGCCGCGAGCTGCGACTTCGTGGCCGTCAGCGTGCGCGTCGCGTCGAGATCGGAGATGTACGACTCGCGCCCGGCGCGATATAGCCGATGCGTTTCATCCGCCGATTGCGCCGCCGACTTCAGCGCCGCGCGCAGCGATTCGGCGCGCGCGTAATCGGACGCGTAGGTCGCGAGGTTGGTCTCGGTTTCGCGCAGCGCGGTCAGCACCACGCCGTCGAACTTCGCGAGCGCGACCTGGCTCGACGCTTCGGCTTCGTGGACCCGTTGGCGCGCGCCATTGGTCGGGAAGGTCCAGCTGATCAGCGGACCGAAGGCCCAACGCGCCGTCGGCGAGGTGGGAATGTCTTCCAGAATGCCGGTGAAGCCCGCCGACGCGCCAATGCTGATGCTCGGATAGAGCGCCCCGGTCGCGACGCCGATGCGCGCCGTCGACGCCGCGAGCTGACGCTCGGCTTCGTGCACGTCCGGGCGTCGCCGCAGCAGCCCGGCGCCGTCGCCGATCGGAATCGGCTGGTGGATTTGCGGCAGCCGGTCGCAGGCGAGCACGGCCGGCGGCAATTGCGACGGTGCCTCGGCGAGCAGCATCGCGAGCCGGTATTGTGCGATCTTGCGGCGCGCGGTGTAGCGCGGAATGTCGGCCGTCAGAGTCTCGACCTGAGTCTGGCCGCTCGTGACCGCGGTCTGGTTTCCGCGTCCCGCGTCGCGCAGACGGCGCGACACGTCCACGCGCTCCTTCTGTAGCGCGAGCGATTGCTGCGCGACGCGCAGCTCCTCGGCCGCCGAGCATTGTTCGACGTACGAGCGCACCACGTCCGCGACGACAGTGATGCGCGCGAGGTCGCCCGCGGCTTCCACGGCCTCGGTGTCTGCCGCCGCCGCTTCGACGCCGCGGCGCAGCTTGCCGAACAGGTCGATTTCGTACGAGACGTTGATGCCCATGTCACCCAGGTTGGCGACCGGCAGTTTCTCGAAGAGCAGGTATTGCTCGGCCGATTCCTGCGCGCGCTGGATCGCCACCGACGCGTTGCCCGAAAAACCGCCCTGCGCTTGCGCTATGCCCAGCACCTCGCGCGAGCGCGCGAGATTCGCGGTCGCGACGCGCAGGTCGGTATTCGATTTCAACGCCTGGTCGACCAGACCGTTCAGCACCGGATCGTCGTACAGCTTCCACCAGACGGTCGGCAGATTGAGGGTTGACGTCAGCTTGGGATCGGCGCCCTCGATCGCGCCGTTCGCGAGCGGGGCATTGACGAGCGCCTGTTTCGGCAGCGTGTAGTTCGGCCCGACGTTGATGCAGCCGTTCAGCGCGACGGTGAGCGGCAATAACGGCAGCAGTGGCAGCAGCGGCAAGCGCGGCGCCAGCGAGGACAAGGTACGCACGAACTTCATTGCGACGCGCCCGACGGTGCGGTGCCCGACCCAGCGGACCCGGACGCCACCGATGAACCCGGCGCCACCGGCGCAGCCGAAGCGGCGACCGTGCCAGATGCGCCACCCGTGCCCGACACGGCTCGTCTCCTGAGCGGCGACAGGTCACGCACCGACACCGTCGCGGTACGCCCCGCAATCAGGCGGAAATCAGCGGGCACTTCATCGAGCGCGACCCGCACCGGAATGCGCTGCGCGAGCCGCACCCAGCTGAACGCCGGGTTCACGTTCGGCAGCAGATTGGCGCTTTGCGTGCGGTCGCGGTCTTCGATACCGGCGACGATGCTCTGCACGTGCCCGCGCAGCGGCTTCGGCTCGCCCATCACGATGATGTCGACCGGCTGGCCGATGTCGATGCCGCGCAGCTTGGTTTCCTCGAAGTAGCCGTCGACGCGGAACGAATGCATGTCGACCACCGCGACCACCGCGCGACCGGCCGCGACGAATTCGCCGACGTGCGGCGCGCGGTCGTTCAGATAGCCGTCTACCGGGCTTTTGATCGTCGAGCGCTCGAGGTTCAGCTTCGCGGTGTCGATCGCGACGTTCGCGTCGGCGAGCGCGGCTTCGCCCGCCTCGACGCGCGAGCGGCTTTCTTCGAGTACTTCGGCGGCGACGAGGTTGCCGAGCTGACGATTGCGCGCGTATTCGCGGCGCGCCTGATCGAGCGTCGCGCGGCGCTGCTGCGCCGTTGCCTCGGCCTGACGCAATGCGAGCGTGTAGCGCGCCTGATCGATCCTGAACAGCACCTGGCCTTGCTTGACCTGCTGGTTGTCCGTGACCTCGACCGACGAAATCAGTCCCGACACGTCGGGCGCGACCTGGATCACGTCGGCGCGTACGCGCCCGTCGCGGGTCCACGGCGCGAACATGTAGTAGTTGACGAGTTTCCACAGCACGAATGCTGCGACCACTACGACGATCAGGGTCAGCAGGATCTGACCGACGGAGAACCAGGTTTTTTTCACGTTATTAGTCTGTGCGAAACGACGACGACAAGGCCCAGCACCAGCACATAGACGCCGAGATCGAAGATGGTGCGATGCCAGACGAAGCGGTAAAAGCCGGTGTAATCGAGCGCGGTGCGAATGCCGAGGTTGATCAGATACGCGATCAACATCAGCACCAGCACGGACGGTACGAACACGCCGAAGATATCGATTTCACCGATCATCGCGGGAACTGGGAAAAGGGAGGGCGGGGTGCGCAAGCGGGCGCAAGCAGGGGCGCAAGAATGGGTGCATCACGCGGCGGCCTCCGGTTCGGTCGGCGTTGGTTTCGTGAGGGTCGCCGGAAACAGCGAAAGACGCAAGCCGACCAGCGCGTGCAGCGCATCGCGCAACTGACGCGCCGAGGTCTGCGAGGTCTCGGTCGGCGCCGCGGCATTGGCGAGCCCCTGCGCGGTGACGCGCGCGACGGCCACGTCGATCAACGACATCAGGCTGTCCGGCACCGGAACGCGGTGGCGTCGATCGATGCAGCTCTCGTAGTATGTACGCACTCCATCGAGAACATGGTCGATCGCGCCGGCCGCTTCGCCGCCGAGCTTGCGTGTGAGGCGGCGCAGGTCCAGCGCGTTGAACCCGATGCGCAGATCGCGGAAGCTCTCGATCGACGGATGGCGGTAGTCGTCGGTGGCCGCGAGGCGCGGGATCAATTGCATCAGCCGATCGAGCATGCGCGCGGCGAGATTGCGCGGGTCTTCGATCGGCCGCGTCGACGCGCTCAGCGCGACGTCGGCCCAGCTCGAGCGCAACAGGCGCGCCGCGGCCAGCTCGGCGCCGAATGGGCGCGTTGCGCGGGTCCACAGGTATGCATAGAGCAGGCCGGAGAGGCCCGCGAGGTTGGCGTTCAGGAACGTCAGGAAGTTCGCGTCGTACGCGTCCTGAATGCTGATGAAGGTGGCCGTGTTCACCGCGACCAGCACCGTCACCATGTTGAACTGCGGGCGCGGAATCAGCGTGCCGACCAGAATGAACGGCGCGGCGAACAGGATCACCAGCATCGCGAAGTCGTGCACCTGCGGCAGCACGACGAACAGATAGAGACCCGCGGCCACGACGGCGACGCCAGTCGCGAGGAAGAAGCGGAACACGAACGGCGCGGGTTCGTCGAGCGCGGCGAAGAAGCAGCAGGCGACCGCCGCGAGCGTGACCGCGCTCGCGCCGTCGTTCCAGCCCGAGCCGATCCACAGCGCGCACGCGAGCACCACAGCCGCGGCCGCCGACACGGTCGCGAACAGCATCATGCCGCGATCGTAGAAGCGCTCGGTGCCGCCGAGTCGCCAGTGACGGAAATGCGGCCGCCACGAACCTTCCTCGCGCGTGATGATGATGCGCAGCGAGCGGCAGTCTTGCCACACGTCGATTACTTGCGCGAGGCGCCATAGTGCATTCGACAGCAGCGCGCCGTCCCAATGCGTGAGCGCGGCGGCGGGCGGGTGCATCGCGGCGATGCGCGCGCGCAGCGCGTTGGCGGTCTCGTCCGCGTGATAGCCCTCGTTCGGCGCGGGCAGCGGTTGGTTGAACCACTTGATGACGTCGTCGATCAGCGTCTGGAGTCCTTCGGGCCAGTGTTGCGGGCCGTTGTTGTAGAGCGCGAGCAGCGGATCGGCGAGCGACGACATGATCGGCAGCAGCAGTTGCATGCGGCCACGTAGTTCATGCGCGCGCGCGAGGACGTCGGGCCGCGTGTGATCGTAGGCGAGCTGGCTCAGCAGCAGTTCGAGACCGTTGATCGTGCTCGCGAGTCGTTGCCGAGCGCCGGAAATCGCCGAGCTTGCGATGCGGCCCGACAGCGTTTCGGTCGCGTAGAACGCGGCGTCGCGAAACCATGCGTCGGTGCGCTCGATGATGGTCGGCGCGAGCCGGCTCGGAAACACCGCGCTGCCGACGATGCTCGCGCAGACGATGCCGAGAATGATCTCTTCGGTCCGGCTCACGGCGAGATCGAAGACGCCGGTCGGATTCGTCACCGACGGCAGCGCGATGATCGGCATCGTATAGGCGGCCAGCATGAACACGTAGCTGCGCGCGGTGCGGTCGGACACCGCGAGGTAGAGCATCGTGCCGGTCCACGTCGCGACGATCACGCTGAACAGGTACGGCGATTCGACGAACGGCGGCACCAGCAGCACCGCGCCCGACGCGCCGAGCGCAGTGCCCAGCGCACGATAGATCGCCTTCGAGCGGGTCGCGCCGACGAACGGGTTCGACACGATGTAGACGGTCGCCATCGCCCAGTACGGCCGCGGCAGTTGGAACGCGAGGCCGATGTAAAGCGCGAGCATGGCCGCGGCGAACGTTTTGACGGAAAACAGCCAGTCGCGGAGAGTGGGATAGACCATAAACCGTTACGCGGAATCGGCGTTGTGCGGCGCGGTGGCTCGCGCGCCGCTCTTGGTGGACTTGCGCGCCTTGGCGGTGCTGCGTGATTTGCCGGCCGTTTTGGCAGCGCTTTTGCCGCTCGTCCGTTTGACCTTGCTGGCAAGCGCCTCGCCTTTGGCGGGCTCGCGCTTCGCCGACGAGGTGCGCTTCGTCGCCTCGTGCCTGACCGATTCCGGGCGCACGGGCTGCGCGCGTTCCTGACGCGCGTCGCGCTCGACGCTTCCCGGTTCGGCGCGTCCGGCGGCATCGGCCGTGAATGCGTCGAGCACGCGCAGGGCGGCTTCGAGATCGTCGCGCGATACGCCTTTGAGCGCCTGCGCGCGCAACGTGACCAGCTCCTCCTCCATCTTCGCGGTGACGGCGCGGCCTTCGTCGGTCAGTACGACGGTCTTCGCGCGGCGGTCTTCGGGATCTTCGTCGCGGCGCATCAGGCCGGCCGCGCACAACTGGTCGAGCAGCCGCACGAGGGACGGCCCCTCGATGCCGATGTGATCGGCAAGCGTGACCTGACGCACCGCCGAGCCGAGCCGGCTCGCGGTCAGCAGCGGCGTCGCGCACGCTTCGGATACGTTGAAGGCCGCGAGCACACCATGACTCGTGCGCCGCCACTTTCTGGCGGCGACGACCAGCGTGCTGCTGACGGTGCGGCGCAGGGCATCGAGATTCGACATGGCCGGTATTGTATTTCCAAAATATTCGTTAGCAAACTATTGAATTGGAAATCGTGGCCGAACCGGAGGAGTCTGCGGCGTGAATGCGACAGCGGCATTAAATCGGTGGCCAGGAGGTGGGCTTACAGAATCGTTGGGTGTGCGGTGCGCCGCAATTTAATGGACATTTTGATGCAAGAGGTCTACTTGATTCACTTGAGCTTGATTCACGCGAGCAGCCCGATCCGCACCGTGCGCGCCAGATCGTCGAGCTGAAACGGCTTGCGCAGGATCGTGCAATGCTTGACTGCGAGATCGGCAATGTCGACGTCCGCATAGCCGGTCGCCAGGACCACCGGTAGATCGGCACGAAGCTTGCGCGCCGCGGCGATCACGTCGATGCCGTTCATGCCCGGCATCGCGAAGTCGACCATCAGCAGATCGGGATGATCGTCGACGAGGCGGTCAAGGCCGGCCTGGCCGTCGGCGGCCTCCGTCACCGTGTAGCCGAGCATGCGCAACGATTCAACGAGCATCGCGCGCACTTCGCTGTCGTCCTCGATCACGAGCACGCGCTTGTCGCCGACCGCGTTCGCTTCCGCATCGGACTCCGCTTCGCTGTGCGCGGCCACTCGCTCGCGCATCGGCAGCCAGATCTGCACCGTGGTGCCGGTACCTTCTTCGCTGAAGATGCGCGCGGCGCCGCCCGCCTGCCTCGCGATGCCATACACCTGGCTCAGGCCTAGCCCCGTGCCCTTGCCGATCGGCTTGGTCGTGAAGAACGGATCGAACACGCGCGACACGACGTCTGGCGGAATGCCCTCACCCGTGTCGGCGACTTCAATCACGACGTAGCGGCCATGCTTCAGCGTCTGGTCGGGCGCGTCGCGCAGGGTCACGTGGATGTCGAGGCGCCCGCCGGCCGGCATCGCGTCGCGCGCGTTGATCGCGAGATTGAGCACCGCGAGCTCGAGCTGATTTGCGTCGGCCTGGGTCCACATTTCGGTGCGCTCGAAGTCGTTGTCGTAGCGGATGCTCGAGCCGAGCGACACCGCGATGATGTCGCGCATGCCCTGCAGCAGCGCGACCACGTCGATCGCTTTCAGATTCGGGTTGCTGTTGCGCGAGAAAGTCAGCAACTGGCCAGTCAGTTTCGCGCCGCGCTCGGTCGCGCGCTTGACGGTGGCCGCCATGCCGCGCAGGCGTTCGTCGCCGCTCACGCGCGCGATCAGTTCCGCGTTGACCATGATCACGTTCAGCAGATTGTTGAAGTCGTGCGCGATGCCGCCGGTCAGCTGACCGAGCGCCTCCATCTTCTGCGATTGCACGAGCACGGCCTGAACCTTCGCGCGCTCGTGGATCTCGGCCATCAGCCGGTCGTTGGCTGACGCAAGTTCGTGCGTGCGCGCGGCGATGCGGCTTTCCAGCGAATCGTTCAGCTGCTCCAGCGCGTCCTGTGCCTCGATGCGCTCGGCAAGCAGCCTTCGCGACTCATATTGCCGTCCGCGGGCCCGCAACGACGACGCGACCGCGCGCCGCAACGTTTCCGAATTGAGCGGACGTTCGAGCACCACTACGTTGCCGAGCCGTTCGAGCACTTCGAGCCCGCGCGCGGATCGATGGCCGATGCTGCGGGCGGCGAGCAGGATGAACGGGAAGTCGGACCATGCGGGCTGCCGTTCGAGCCACGCATACAGGCTCGAGCCGTGGCCGTTCGCGAGCGCTTCCTCGGTGAGCAGCGCGGTGCCCGCGCCGACGTCGAGCTCGCTGGTGAGCGCGTCGGCGTCGTCGCAGGTCACGCAGGCGCGTGCGTCGTTGTGCAGAGCGGCGGTGATCACTTCGGCGTCGCGGCCGAACGGTGCGAGGATGAGGACACGCTGCTCCATCGCTCACTGTCCTGACGTATCGATCAGATGGTTCGTCGCGCCGAGCATCACGGTGCTGCCGCGATACGAGGGCAGGCCCGACAGCACGCCCTCGAAGTCGCGCAGCGCTTCGCCGACCTCGACGCCTTCGGTGCCGAGGCGGAACTGGCGGATCGTGCGTTCATGATCGTTCGCGCGGCTCTTGACGGCGGTTATTGCCGTCAGCACTTCGCCTTGGTGCTCGAAATAGCGGAACAGCACGACCACGTCGCTCAGATAACTGACGTCGACCTCGGTCTGCACTTCGCCGATGATGCCGTGCTGCCCGAGCACGAGCATCGTGACCACGCCCTGCTGATTCAGATAGCCGAGCAATTCGTGCATGTGCAGCAGCAGGTAGCGCTCGCCGGGCATCGCCTGCAGATAGGCGTTCAGGCTGTCGACCGCGACATAGCGCACGTGCTCGTTTTCGACCGCGTTGCGCACGTCGCTCGACAGCTCGCCCGGTGAGATTTCCGCGGGATCGATCTGGCGCAGCATCAGCAGACCGCTTTCGACGTGCGGGGCGAGATCCATGCCGAGCGTCGCGCAGCGTGTGACCAGCGTGCTGAGCGTTTCGTCGAATACGTAGTACGCGCAACGCTCGCCGCGTTCGAGTGCGGCAAGTAGGCACGACACGACGGTGGTGGTTTTGCCGACCCCCGACGGGCCGATGATCAGCGAATTGGTGCCGGGGACGAGGCCACCGCCGAGCAGCGCGTCGAGGCCGGGCGTGCCGGTGCTCATCGGGCTCGTGCCGAATTCGCTGTGATGCTCGGCGGCGACCAGACGCGGATAGACGCGCAGACCGCCGGTGTTCAGCGTGAAGTCGTGATAGCCCTCGCGGAACTTGATGCCGCGCATCTTCGCGATGCGCAGACGGCGGCGATTGCCGCCGTAATCATGAGCGACGTTTTCGAGGCTGATCACGCCATGCACGATGCTGTGAAGCTGAATGCCGGAGGCGCTGGCCGACGTGTCGTCGAGCAGCAGCACCGTGCATTCGCGCGTCGAGAAATGGTGCTTGAGCGCGAGAATCTGCCGACGGTAGCGCAATGGGTTCTCCGCCAGCAGACGCAGTTCGGACAGGCTGTCCAGGACGACGCGCGCCGGCTTCAGTTCGTCGACGTGCTCGATCACGTTGCGCACGCTTTCGCCGAGTTCGACTTCGGCCGGGTGCAGCACGGTCTGTTCGTATTGCGGTTCGAGCCCTTCTTCGGGCAGTTGCTCCAGTATCGTGAAACGGCTCAGATCCCAGCCGTGGCTCACGCCGATCGCGAGCAGTTCAGCACGGGTTTCGGACAGCGCGATATAAAGGCCGGTCTGCCCTTCGTGCAGGCCCTTGAGTAAGAATTGCAACGCGAGGGTGGTTTTACCCGTGCCTGGCACACCCTCCACGAGGTACATGCGGTTCGGCGTAAGACCACCGCCGAGGATGTCGTCGATGCCTTCGATGCCCGACGATATGCGGGCGGGGGTAGGGGCGGCGGTAGTGGTCGACATGATGGTTGAAATGACGTCGGCAGTGGCTTTGATCGAAACGGGCGCGATGTCGCGGCCGGTATGGCGCTACGCAATTTGTGTGCCGTCGTGCATTGCCTGCGTGCTCGGGCCTCGCGCGCATGGGCATGAAGCGTGCTGTTAAAGGTGGCTCGCTGCGAGTTTTTCTTCAGCAGCACTTGGGAAGCTTCACACACACCATGAAAACCTGTCGACTTTCCGCTATCGCGCTTACCGCGGCATCGCTCGTTGCGCTGCTGCCGGTCAGTGCATCCGCCGACGATAGCCCCAGACCTTGCGGTGCGCTCAAACGGATCGTGGCCGCGGCGCCGGACGGCTTCGCCTCGCTGACACCCGACGACGGCAAAGGCGTTGCGCAACCTTATGGCGATGACGCGCAATGTTCGGCCGCGCATCGAAGTTTCCAGTGCACGTGGACGCCGCATCAGGCGGCGGGCTCGAACGCGGATGCATTGGAAGCGGTCGCGGCAGACGTCGCGTCCTGCCTGCCCGATGCAACGCACGATCAGAATTCGCCGGGACGTCAGCACTTTTATCTCGGCGCGAAGGATCGACGCACCGAAATCACGCTGACGCCCGAGGGGTCCAACCGGTTGCGGCTCGTGGTGTCGGGCAGGTAAGCGGCGTGCCGTTCAGGCGGTGGCGGCCGGCCACCACGACCAGCCGCGTCGCGAGTGGCGTAATGCGACGACCGACAGCGGCGCGATCTCGATGCGACAGAACACGGTTGGCGATGCGCCGAGGGCGTGCACGATTGCCGCTCGCAGCAGAGTCGCGTGGGTGATGGCGACGATGGTTCGACTGTGCGCAAAGGCCGCGAAGCTTGCTTCGTTGACGGCATTGCATGAACGCACGTCTGCCTGCTGCGCGTCGAGCCACTCTCCAACCCGCTGCACGAGTTGACCGAACGATTCGCCGCCGGGCGGCGCGGCGTCGGGCTCGCGTGTCCAGGCGGCGAGTTCGCGGGGCGTTTCGTCGGCAATGTCCGCGAGGCGCTGGCCGCGCCATTTGCCATAGTCGATATCCGCCAATGCGTCGGCAGGCGTGGCGCTCAGACCGAGAGCGGCGGCCGTTTCGCGCGCGCTGGCGGCGGGGCTGGTGAACACGGCGGCGTCGGCGGGAAACGCGAGACGCGGTCGCGCCGCTTCGGCTTCGGCGCGACCGCGCGCGTCGAGCGGATCGTCGGCAGGGAAGCGGCCCGCGCGCTGCGCGGCCGTTGCCGCGTGGCTCACCAGTAATAGTCGCGTATCCATTCTTTGCGTTGGCGCTCCATTCGTACTTGCCTGCGAGGTTTCATCGGTTCGCGGCGAGCGTTGCGAGGTAGCCCTCGCCGTCACGGAAGCCGCAGTTTAGCGCGTAGAATAGCGGCACTGCGAAGCACGGAAGCCGGTGAGAGCCCGGCGCGGTCGCGCCACTGTAATCGGCATTGCAATCCACAAGAGCCGAAAGCCAGACCTGAGCTTCGCACCATTCCTCTGCAATCGACTTTCGGGGCGCGTCACCCCAGGAGATGTCCATCATGACCGAAGCTGTTCTTGATCGCGCCGCGCAACCGGCGGCCCAGCCCACTCCCATTCCATTGCGCGAACTGCTGCCATGGGTCGTGTTCGGCGGCTTGCTGCTGTTGCTCGCGCTTTACTTCGTTGGTGCGGAACAGGGCGCGACGTCGCTCGTGCCCGGCATGTACGTGCATGAGTTCGTGCACGACGGCCGCCATCTGCTCGGCTTTCCCTGCCACTAACGGAGTTCGACATGGTAGGTAAATTGTTGGTGCGCGGGATGCTCGCGGGCATCGTCGCGGGCTTGCTCACGTTCGCGTTCGCGCGAATCGTCGGCGAACCACAGGTCGATCAGGCCATTTCATTCGAAGAAAAAGCGGCCGCCGCGCGCGGCGAGGCGCCCGAGCCCGAAATCGTGAGCCGTCAGACGCAGGCTGGCCTCGGCCTGCTGACTGGCGTGGTCACGTATGGCGCGGCATTTGGCGGGCTGTTCTCGCTGGTGTTTGCGTATGCGTATGGACGCGCGGGTACGTTGAGCGTGCGCGCGCTGTCCGCGTGGCTCGCGCTTGGCGCGTTCATCACGCTCGTGATCGTGCCGAATATCAAGTATCCGGCCAATCCGCCGTCGGTCGGTGATCCGGAGACGATCGGCACGCGCACGGGCCTGTTCTTTCTGATGATCGCGATTTCGCTCGCGACGATGGTGTTTTCGCTGAAGGTGCGGCGTCGCGCGGCGGCGAAGCTGGGTGCGTGGAACGGTTCGATCGTCGCGGGGCTCTTGTTCGTCGTGATCATCGCGGCCGTGCAACTGTCGATGCCGGTCATCAATGAAGTGCCGGCCGCGTTCCCGGCTGTGCTGCTGTGGAAGTTCCGCGTCGCGGCGATCGGCATGCAGGTGGCCATGTGGACGACGATCGGGCTGCTGTTTGGCGCGATGGTCGAGCGCAGCGCTTTTATGCGTACGAATGCGCGGGTGACGATGAAGTCCGCCTGATTATGACGGTGACACGCGGCCGCGCAAGCGGCCATGCTTCGCGCGCAACGCGCGAGAATGGTTTTGGATCAAGCACTTGCCGCGGTTGTGGAGCGGTTATCCACAGCCTTGCAAACATTTTCTGTGGAAAAGCTGCTTAACGGCTTTTCGCAACTCCACTCATTTCTCCCTTTCGCCGCGGCGCTCCGGAGAATTCAATTGGAAGCCTAACTAATTCAGGTTGCACGCGGCGCTGCTCAATTTTTAAGCTCTTCAACTTTTTAAAATAAATTGTGAGAAGGGTATTGACGTGTTGTTGACCGCTCTCCATAATCTCGTTTCTCTGCTGCAGACGCAGCGACGCAAACGAAGCGGTGCCGGGTAGTGGTGGTTCAGGTGGTTCAGGCGCGGCGGGTTTGGCGGACCGATCTTTAAAAACTAACAGTCGATAAGTGTGGGCGCTTGATGCGGAATGCGGCGGCGGATTCTCCGGAGTCTGCTGTCAGGCAGAAGTATCAGAAGCCTCACACAGTATTAGAGGAAGGTTTGTCTGTCGAAAGACGGATCAATCATCGTCAGTACGTTGAGTGAGCGACCGGGTTCGAGAGAGCCCGAACACAGTAACAGGTTTGAACTGAAGAGTTTGATCCTGGCTCAGATTGAACGCTGGCGGCATGCCTTACACATGCAAGTCGAACGGCAGCACGGACTTCGGTCTGGTGGCGAGTGGCGAACGGGTGAGTAATACATCGGAACGTGTCCTGGAGTGGGGGATAGCCCGGCGAAAGCCGGATTAATACCGCATACGCTCGGGAGAGGAAAGCGGGGGATCTTTCGGGACCTCGCGCTCAAGGGGCGGCCGATGGCAGATTAGGTAGTTGGTGGGGTAAAGGCCTACCAAGCCGACGATCTGTAGCTGGTCTGAGAGGACGACCAGCCACACTGGGACTGAGACACGGCCCAGACTCCTACGGGAGGCAGCAGTGGGGAATTTTGGACAATGGGCGCAAGCCTGATCCAGCAATGCCGCGTGTGTGAAGAAGGCCTTCGGGTTGTAAAGCACTTTTGTCCGGAAAGAAAACCTCGTGGCTAATATCCGTGAGGGATGACGGTACCGGAAGAATAAGCACCGGCTAACTACGTGCCAGCAGCCGCGGTAATACGTAGGGTGCGAGCGTTAATCGGAATTACTGGGCGTAAAGCGTGCGCAGGCGGTGCTGTAAGACCGATGTGAAATCCCCGGGCTTAACCTGGGAACTGCATTGGTGACTGCAGCGCTGGAGTATGGCAGAGGGGGGTGGAATTCCACGTGTAGCAGTGAAATGCGTAGAGATGTGGAGGAACACCGATGGCGAAGGCAGCCCCCTGGGCCAATACTGACGCTCATGCACGAAAGCGTGGGGAGCAAACAGGATTAGATACCCTGGTAGTCCACGCCCTAAACGATGTCAACTGGTTGTCGGGCCTTCATTGGCTTGGTAACGTAGCTAACGCGTGAAGTTGACCGCCTGGGGAGTACGGTCGCAAGATTAAAACTCAAAGGAATTGACGGGGACCCGCACAAGCGGTGGATGATGTGGATTAATTCGATGCAACGCGAAAAACCTTACCTACCCTTGACATGTATGGAATCCTGCCGAGAGGCGGGAGTGCCCGAAAGGGAGCCATAACACAGGTGCTGCATGGCTGTCGTCAGCTCGTGTCGTGAGATGTTGGGTTAAGTCCCGCAACGAGCGCAACCCTTGTCCCTAGTTGCTACGCAAGAGCACTCCAGGGAGACTGCCGGTGACAAACCGGAGGAAGGTGGGGATGACGTCAAGTCCTCATGGCCCTTATGGGTAGGGCTTCACACGTCATACAATGGTCGGAACAGAGGGTTGCCAAGCCGCGAGGTGGAGCCAATCCCAGAAAACCGATCGTAGTCCGGATCGCACTCTGCAACTCGGGTGCGTGAAGCTGGAATCGCTAGTAATCGCGGATCAGCATGCCGCGGTGAATACGTTCCCGGGTCTTGTACACACCGCCCGTCACACCATGGGAGTGGGTTTTACCAGAAGTGGCTAGTCTAACCGCAAGGAGGACGGTCACCACGGTAGGATTCATGACTGGGGTGAAGTCGTAACAAGGTAGCCGTATCGGAAGGTGCGGCTGGATCACCTCCTTTCCAGAGCTGTGCATTCATTGCACTCAAGTGCTCACGCTTATCGGCTGTGGTTAGAAGAAACGCAGGCAGACGCAGGGGTCTGTAGCTCAGCCGGTTAGAGCACCGTCTTGATAAGGCGGGGGTCGATGGTTCGAATCCATCCAGACCCACCACGGTCTTGTCTGGTGAGCTGAAGGGCCGGGGCCGCTGGAATATCTGTGGGACTGGGGGATTAGCTCAGCTGGGAGAGCACCTGCTTTGCAAGCAGGGGGTCGTCGGTTCGATCCCGTCATCCTCCACCAATCCTCAATGCGCAGGGTTCTGCATGAAGGCAGAGCGTTGCGCATTGGCGATTGAGCCAGTCAGAGCGGTATGAGGCACAGGCTTCATACCGGCTGCCGTTCTTTAACAATCAGGAAGAAGTAGTAAAGAGATTCACGAAAGGCACCTGGAGATGGGTGCCGAGTAGGTGAATCAGGGTTGTGATTGTATCGATGTATTTTAAGATTGCCTTGGAATACGGCGCAACACGAATACTCAACCTGTAGCGAGTGCGTCTATCCCCTCCGGGGATGGGACCCACGTAAGCGCTAAAGCGCTAACGTGGGTCGACACAGAGACACACCCGTTATAGGGTCAAGCGAACAAGTGCATGTGGTGGATGCCTTGGCGATCACAGGCGATGAAGGACGCGGTAGCCTGCGAAAAGCTCCGGGGAGCTGGCAAACGAGCATTGATCCGGAGATGTCCGAATGGGGAAACCCACTCCTAATGGAGTATCCGTAGCTGAATCCATAGGCTACGTGAAGCGAACGCGGTGAACTGAAACATCTAAGTAACCGCAGGAAAAGAAATCAACCGAGATTCCCAGAGTAGTGGCGAGCGAAATGGGATCAGCCGGTACACGTTATCCGTATTGTTAGTCGAACGCTCTGGAAAGTGCGGCCATAGCAGGTGATAGCCCTGTAGACGAAAACAGCATGGAAGAACTGGGTGTACGAGAAGTAGGGCGGGACACGTGAAATCCTGTCTGAAGATGGGGGGACCATCCTCCAAGGCTAAATACTCGTGATCGACCGATAGTGAACCAGTACCGTGAGGGAAAGGCGAAAAGAACCCCGGGAGGGGAGTGAAACAGATCCTGAAACCGCATGCATACAAACAGTCGGAGCCCCGCTTTAAGCGCTTTCGGCGCATTCATGAAATGAATGCGTCAAAAGACATCAAGTCTGAAACATGACCACTGCGCGCTTGAAGTGGATTTAAGCGCGAGAGCGCTTAAAGCGGGGTGACGGCGTACCTTTTGTATAATGGGTCAGCGACTTACATTCAGTGGCGAGCTTAACCGATTAGGGCAGGCGTAGCGAAAGCGAGTCCGAACAGGGCGTCCAGTCGCTGGGTGTAGACCCGAAACCAGGTGATCTATCCATGGCCAGGTTGAAGGCACGGTAACACGTGCTGGAGGACCGAACCCACTAACGTTGAAAAGTTAGGGGATGAGCTGTGGATAGGGGTGAAAGGCTAAACAAACCTGGAAATAGCTGGTTCTCTCCGAAAACTATTTAGGTAGTGCCTCGTGTCTCACCTTCGGGGGTAGAGCACTGTCATGGTTGTGGGGTCCATTGCGGATTACTACGCCATAGCAAACTCCGAATACCGAAGAGTGCAATCACGGGAGACAGACATCGGGTGCTAACGTCCGGTGTCAAGAGGGAAACAACCCAGACCGCCAGCTAAGGTCCCCAAATATGGCTAAGTGGGAAACGAAGTGGGAAGGCTAAAACAGTCAGGAGGTTGGCTTAGAAGCAGCCACCCTTTAAAGAAAGCGTAATAGCTCACTGATCGAGTCGTCCTGCGCGGAAGATGTAACGGGGCTAAGCCATATACCGAAGCTGCGGATGCACAGTAATGTGCATGGTAGGAGAGCGTTCCGTAAGCCTGCGAAGGTGCACTGGAAAGTGTGCTGGAGGTATCGGAAGTGCGAATGCTGACATGAGTAGCGATAAAGGGGGTGAAAGGCCCCCTCGCCGTAAGCCCAAGGTTTCCTACGCAACGTTCATCGGCGTAGGGTGAGTCGGCCCCTAAGGCGAGGCAGAAATGCGTAGCTGATGGGAAGCAGATTAATATTTCTGCACCATTGTGAAATGCGATGGGGGGACGGATCGCGGAAGGTTGTCCGGGTGTTGGAAGTCCCGGTCCTTGCATTGGAGAAGGCGCTTTGGCAAATCCGGGCGCGCAATTCAAGGGTGCGAGGCGAGCCACTTCGGTGGCGAAGCAACTGGAAGGGGTTCCAGGAAAAGCCTCTAAGCTTCAGTTTCACAGTGACCGTACCGCAAACCGACACAGGTGGGCGAGATGAGTATTCTAAGGCGCTTGAGAGAACTCGGGAGAAGGAACTCGGCAAATTGGTACCGTAACTTCGGGATAAGGTACGCCCTCATAGCCTGACTGGCCTGCGCCAGAAGGGTGAAAGGGTTGCAATAAACTGGTGGCTGCGACTGTTTAATAAAAACACAGCACTCTGCAAACACGAAAGTGGACGTATAGGGTGTGACGCCTGCCCGGTGCCGGAAGATTAAATGATGGGGTGCAAGCTCCTGATTGAAGTCCCGGTAAACGGCGGCCGTAACTATAACGGTCCTAAGGTAGCGAAATTCCTTGTCGGGTAAGTTCCGACCTGCACGAATGGCGTAACGATGGCCACACTGTCTCCTCCCGAGACTCAGCGAAGTTGAAGTGTTTGTGATGATGCAATCTCCCCGCGGCTAGACGGAAAGACCCCATGAACCTTTACTGTAGCTTTGCATTGGACTTTGAACCGGTCTGTGTAGGATAGGTGGGAGGCTATGAAGTTGGGACGCCAGTCTCAATGGAGCCGTCCTTGAAATACCACCCTGATCTGTTTGAGGTTCTAACCTTGGCCCGTGATCCGGGTCGGGGACAGTGCATGGTAGGCAGTTTGACTGGGGCGGTCTCCTCCCAAAGTGTAACGGAGGAGTACGAAGGTACGCTAGGTACGGTCGGAAATCGTGCTGATAGTGCAATGGCATAAGCGTGCTTGACTGTGAGACTGACAAGTCGAACAGGTGCGAAAGCAGGTCATAGTGATCCGGTGGTTCTGTATGGAAGGGCCATCGCTCAACGGATAAAAGGTACTCTGGGGATAACAGGCTGATACCGCCCAAGAGTTCATATCGACGGCGGTGTTTGGCACCTCGATGTCGGCTCATCTCATCCTGGGGCTGTAGCCGGTCCCAAGGGTATGGCTGTTCGCCATTTAAAGAGGTACGTGAGCTGGGTTTAAAACGTCGTGAGACAGTTTGGTCCCTATCTGCCGTGGGCGCTGGATATTTGAAGGGGGCTGCTCCTAGTACGAGAGGACCGGAGTGGACGAACCTCTGGTGTACCGGTTGTCACGCCAGTGGCATCGCCGGGTAGCTATGTTCGGAAGAGATAACCGCTGAAAGCATCTAAGCGGGAAACTCGCCTTAAGATGAGATATCCCCGGGGCTTCGAGCCCCTTGAAGGGTCGTTCAAGACCAGGACGTTGATAGGTCAGGTGTGCACGTACAGTAATGTACTGAGCTAACTGATACTAATTGCCCGTAAGGCTTGATCCTATAACAGGTGTGTCTCGACCCGCGTGAGTGCTTGAGCACTTGCGCCGGTCCGATCCCCGAAGGGGATTGGTGTGAACTCCCGCGGGAGCCAGCAGAAACGCACGGTTGGGATTCAGTGTTGTGCCAGAAACAACACAACCCCCCACACCCGAATCCTTTACGCTTCTTCCCGATTGGCTGCGGCGCAACCGGTTGACTCCAACCCTGCGACGCAGCAACCCGTCATGCCTGATGACCATAGCGAGTCGGTCCCACCCCTTCCCATCCCGAACAGGACCGTGAAACGACTCCACGCCGATGATAGTGCGGATTGCCCGTGTGAAAGTAGGTAATCGTCAGGCTCCCCCCCAGTCAGAAACCCCACCCGCCGCGGTGGGGTTTTTGCGTTTACGCGGCCGTCATCGGCAGAGATGACGTTTCGGAGACAATCCAGCCGCCGCAATTCGACAATACGACGCCGGAAAGTGCGCGCGTCAACTCTCTTTCAATTGTTCGCGCTATGCTCACGTATTCCTTTCGGAAGCGCTGGCATCGAACGACCTATGAAATCAGATCTGGCAATGCAAACCTACGGCGCGGATTCGTCGGGTATGGTCTGCGGTTTCCGGTTTTCGCCGACGCTCGCCGGGCGGCCGATCGACGCGGACGAAGTCATCGACTGGTACCGCGAGCGCGAGGACGATGCCGGCACTAGCGCGACGGACGCTGGCGAGTTTCTATGGCTTCACTTCAATCTCGCGCATAGCGCGAGCGAGCGCTGGATGCGCACGCAACTCGATCTGCCCGAAACCTTTTTCGACGCCTTGCGCGAAGGCTCGCATTCGACGCGGATCGAGCATGCGGACGGCGCACTGCGCGCGGTCGTCAACGACGTCATGTTTAACCTCGAATTCATCCCGTCAGAAATCGCGACGCTGTGGATCTACGCACATAAGCGGCTCATCGTGACGGCGCGGCTGAAGCCGCTGCGCTCGGTCGACCGTTTGCGCGCGTCGGTGCGCGAAGGTGAAATATTCAGGTCACCTGCCGAACTGCTAGTTCATCTGATGCGCGACCAGGCCGACCTGCTCGTGCAGATCGTCCGCCGAACCAGTGCCGACGTCGATCGAATCGAGGATCGCTTTCTGTCGCAACGGCAGACGCAAAACCGCCTGGACCTCGGCGCGATGCGTCGCACGCTGACACGCCTGCAACGCATGCTGGCACCCGAACCGGGCGCGATTTTCCGCTTGCTGGCGAGGCCGCCTCGCTGGCTTCATGCGGAAGACGTGCAAGATCTGCGTGAATCGACGGAGGAGTTCTCGGTCGTGCTTTCGGACGTAGCGGGATTGATCGAGCGGGTCAGATTGCTGCAGGAAGAAATCACCTCGCGCCTCGAGGAGCAGAACAACCGGACGCTATTTACGCTGACGCTAGTCACGGTGCTGGTGATGCCGATCAATATCGTCGCCGGTTTCTTCGGCATAAACGTCGGTGGTATTCCGCTCGCCGAGAACAAGCATGGCTTCTGGCTGATGGTGGTGCTGGTCGCCGGCTTTACCGGGCTGACGGGCTGGTGGGCGTTTCGCCGCAGGAGGGAGCGCTAGAAGGCGCGGCAGATTTGGCCCGCTTTTTACGAGGCCAAACTCGCCGGCGTGATCGAAGCCCGAACATGCCCGTCTTCGAATACGCTTCGCAGCGATTCAAAGAGGGCAAGTACTCGTCGATTACTCGAGTGCGTTATCCGAGCGCGGCAGCCGGACCAAAGAACTCATAACGGCTCTGCGATTCCGGCACGCCGATCGCCTTCAGCCCTTTCTTGATCGCCTTCATGAACGCGACGGGCCCGAGGAAATACACGTCGACATCGCGCGTTTCCGGCAACCACTTCTTCAGATTCGCTTCGTCGACGTAACCGACCGCGTGCGCTTCGGCATCGCCATCACGGCGCTCCTCGTAGCAATAGAAGCGCTTCAGTTGCGGATGGCGTGCGGCCAATGCATCGATTGCGCCGCGGAATGCGTGCACGCCACCATGACGGGCCGCGTGAATGAAATGCACCGTACGATTGGTCTTCAGCGCGGCCTCCAGCATCGCCATCGTCGGCGTAATGCCAACACCGCCGCTGATCAGCACCAACGGCTTGTCGCCAGGTTGCAGCGTAAATTCGCCGGACGGCGCGAACAGCTCGAGCGAGTTGCTTTCCTTGATCTGCTCGTGCAGATACTTCGACACGGTGCCATTCGGTTCACGCTTCACGCTGATGCGATATTCGCGGCCATCGCTCATTGCGGACAGCGAATAGTTGCGACGCACTTCTTCGCCGTCGATCACCAGACGCACGCCAATGTACTGACCCGGCTGAAACGCGAGCAATTCGCCGCCGTCATCGGGACGCAGATAGAACGACGTGATCTCGTCGCTTTCACGTACTTTGCGCGCGACGCGGAACAGCCGCGTGCCGCGCCAGCCGCCGGGCGCTGCTGCGCTTTCGGCGTAGATCTTCTCTTCGAGGCCGATCAGAAGATCGGCGAGTTGTTGATACGCGGCGGCCCACGCTTCGATCACGGCGGCGGTTGCGACGTCCGCGCCGAGTACCTCGCGAATCGCGCGCAGCAGACACTTGCCGACGATCGGATAGTGCTCAGGCTGCACGTTCAGCGACACGTGCTTGTTGATGATCTGCGCGACTAGCCCGCCCAACTGCTCGAGCTGATCGATATGGCGCGCATACATCAGCACGCCGTTGGCCAACGCGCGCGGTTGCGCGCCGCTTGCCTGATTGGCTTGATTGAACATCGGGCGCACTTCCGGATGCTCGCTGAGCATCAGATTGTAGAAGTGCGTGGTGAGCGCCTCGCCGCCGCTTTCCAGGAGCGGCACGGTTGCTTTGATGATGGCGCGGTGTTCGGCGGATAGCATGTTTTTAAGTCCTGGTGAGAGTCTGGGTGAGCGTCTGCCTATCAGCGAATGTCACAGCCGGTTTCGGCAGACTGCCTCTGCTATCCACGATTCGTGCCAGGTATAAAATGCATTTAGATCAACGATCTGGCAATTAAGATGGTTCATTCGACCCTAGTCGAAAAGACCCAATCCGCAGTCGATCTGACTACAGGGGCGGTCCTCGATGTTCTTACCCCGCTGATTCTCGACCTGTCGCGCGAGCTGTCCGAGCGCGAGCGTTATCGGCGGCTGCTCAGCGCGCTGCGCTCGCTATTTCCGGGCGACGCGGCCGCTCTGCTACGCCTCGAAGGCGATACGCTGGTGCCGCTCGCCATCGACGGCTTGAGCAGCGATACGCTCGGGCGGCGTTTTCGCGTCGCCGAGCATCCGCGCTTTCAGGAGCTGCTGGCCCAGCCAGGGCCGACGCGCTTCGCCGCCGACTCCGATTTGCCCGATCCCTACGATGGCCTCGTGCAAGGCATGGCGCCCGGGCACCTCGAAGTGCACGACTGTCTGGGGTGCCCGCTGTTCATCCGCGGCGAGCCTTGGGGCTTGCTCACGCTCGACGCACTCGACCCGGCGCGCTTCGACACACTCGACATGGCCTCGCTGCAGGCGTTTCTCGGCCTCGCGGCCGCGACCGTGAGCGTCGTCGAACGCATCGACGCGTTGGCGCGCAATGGCGAGGAGGCGCAGCGCCGCGCGGAAGCGTATCGGCTGGCGAGCAGCGAGAGCCGGCGCGAGCTGATCGGTAGCAGCGACGCGCATCGCCGCATGATCAAGGAGATCGAGGTGGTGGCCGCCAGCGATCTGACCGTGCTCGTCACCGGCGAGACCGGCGTCGGCAAGGAACTTGTCGCCAATGCGATCCACGCGCTGTCGCCGCGCGCGAACAAGCCGCTGATCAGCCTGAACTGCGCGGCGTTGCCCGATACGCTCGTCGAGAGCGAACTGTTCGGGCACGTGCGCGGCGCGTTTTCGGGAGCCTCGGCGGATCGACGCGGCAAGTTCGAACTCGCGGACGGCGGCACCATTTTCCTCGACGAAGTCGGTGAGTTGCCCCTCGCGGTGCAGGCAAAGCTGTTGCGCGTGCTGCAGAACGGCCAGTTGCAGCGCATCGGCTCGGACCACGAACACAGAGTCGACGTGCGGCTCATCGCCGCAACCAATCGCGACCTCGCCGAAGAATTGCGCGCGGGCCGCTTTCGCGCCGACCTCTATCATCGCCTCAGCGTGTATCCGCTGCGCGTGTCGCCGTTGCGCGAGCGTGGCCGCGACGTGCTACTGCTGGCGGGCTTCTTCCTCGAAGACAATCGCTCCCGGCTCGGTTTGCTGAGCCTGCGTCTTGCGGCTGACGCACAGGCCGCATTGCTGCACTACTCATGGCCCGGCAATGTGCGCGAACTGGAGCATCTGATCGGACGCAGCGCGCTGAAGGCGTTGGCGGCCAATCGTGAGCGCCGCCGTATTCTGACGTTGACGGCCGCGGGCTTCGCGTTGTCGGACGCACAAGATCATGAAGCCAATCAAATCGCCACGCAGAGCGAGGAAAGCGAGACGAAAGACTTTCGCAGCGCGGTCACCGAGTTCGAACGCAATCTCGTTCTCGAAGCGCTGATCCGCAACAGGCAGAACTGGGCCGCGGTCGCGCGCGAGCTGGGGCTGGACCGGGCGAATCTGAATCGGCTGGCTAAACGGCTCGGGCTCAAATGAGCGAACAGGCGCAGGGGTGCCGTCGCGGCCCGGCACTAAGGTCAAGCCACATCGAATCGCCGATCGCGCTGACAACAGATCGTCAGCGCCGCTCGCTGGGCTCAACGTCTTAACGAAAAACAAAGGCCCGCTTCGGAAAATCGAACTTCGCGGAACGCAGCGCGTCGGTCATAGTGGGCCCTAACGAGGACCATCACACTGAATCTGGAGACTCCGTCATGTCCGCTGCCCCAGAGAAACTCGACGATTGGCTCAACAAGCAGGCGGTGGCCGAAGACGACATCACCGCGTTTCCATTGAAGGCGCTTGCCGCCACGCTCGATCGCGAGGAAAGCGGTAACACCGTACCGCCGTTGTGGCACTGGCTGTACTTTCTGCCGGTTGCGCCGCTCTCCGAAGTCGGCCCCGACGGACATCCGAAGCGTGGCGATTTTCTGCCGCCCGTGCCACTGCCGCGCCGCATGTGGGCTGGCGGCCGGCTCACGTTTCATGCGCCGCTGAAGATCGGCGAGCATGCGCGGCGCACGTCGACGATCGCCAATATCGAGGACAAGACCGGCCGCTCGGGCCGCCTCGTGTTCGTCACCGTGCAACATACGATCGAAGTCGATGGCGAGTTGAAGCTCGAAGAGGAGCACGACATCGTCTATCGCGACGCGCCGCAGGAGGGCGCGCGGCCGCAACAGCCGGCGCCCGCGCCCGAAGACGAAACATGGCGCCGCACGATCGACGCCGATGCCGTGATGCTGTTGCGCTACTCGGCGCTGACTTTCAACGGCCATCGCATTCACTACGACCATCCTTATGTCACGCAGGTCGAAGGCTATCCGGGCCTCGTCGTGCATGGCCCGCTGATCGCGACGCTGCTGGTCGATCTCGTGCGCCGAGAACTGCCGCAAGCGACACTGCAAAGCTTCGCGTTTCGCGCGCTTCGCCCCACGTTCGCGGACCAGCCGTTCACGGTATGCGGCAAGCCCGCCGCCGACGGCAAGACCATCGACCTGTGGGCGAAGGACCACGAAGGTTATCTGACCATGCGCGCGACCGCCGCGCTCGCCTGAATTCCGCGAGACTCGACTATGCAAACCACGCAACACGATTCGTTCCAGGACATTCGCGAGGCCGTGCGCGATCTGTGTCAGCAGTTTTCCGGCGAGTACTTTCGCAAGATCGACGAGGCGCGCGGCTATCCGGAAGAGTTCGTCGACGCGCTGACGAAGGCCGGCTGGCTCGCCGCGCTGATTCCGCAGGACTTCGGCGGCTCGGGGCTCGGGCTCACGGAAGCGTCGGTGATCATGGAGGAGATCAATCGCGCGGGCGGCAACTCGGGCGCGTGCCACGGGCAGATGTACAACATGGGCACGCTGCTGCGGCACGGTTCGGAAGAACAGAAGCGCAGGTATCTGCCGAAGATCGCGAACGGCGACCTGCGTTTGCAATCGATGGGCGTGACCGAGCCGACCACCGGCACCGATACGACGAAGATCAAGACGACCGCAGAGCGGCGCGGTGACCGTTACGTGATCAACGGTCAGAAGGTGTGGATCTCGCGCGTGCAACACTCGGACCTGATGATTCTGCTCGCACGCACCACTTCGCTCGCGGACGTGAAGAGGAAATCAGAGGGCATGTCGATCTTCATCGTCGATCTGCGCGAGGCGATCGGTCATGGCCTGACCGTGCAGCCGATTCTGAACATGGTCAATCACGAGACCAACGAGCTCTTTTTCGACAACCTCGAAATTCCGGCCGAGAATCTGATCGGCGAGGAAGGGCAAGGCTTCAAATACATTCTCGATGGCCTGAACGCGGAGCGCACGCTGATCGCCGCGGAATGCATCGGTGACGGTTACTGGTTTGTCGATAAAGTCACCGAATACGCGAAGGAGCGCGTCGTGTTCGGCCGGCCGATCGGACAGAACCAGGGCGTGCAGTTTCCGATCGCGCGCTCGTTCATCAACGTCGAGGCGGCGAGCCTGATGCGCTTCGAAGCGGCACGTCGTTTCGACGCACATCAACCGTGCGGTGCGCAGGCGAATATGGCGAAGCTGCTCGCGGCGGATGCGTCGTGGGAAGCGGCCAATGCGTGCCTGCAATTTCACGGCGGCTTCGGCTTCGCGTGCGAGTACGACGTCGAGCGCAAGTTTCGTGAAACGCGTCTGTATCAAGTCGCGCCGATATCGACCAATCTGATTCTCTCGTACGTGGCCGAGCATATCCTCGGGCTGCCGCGTTCGTTCTGACCCGCTGGCGGACATCATGAGACCACTCGACGGTATCAAGGTCATCACGCTCGAACACGCGATTGCCGCGCCGTTCTGCACGCGTCAACTGGCCGATCTCGGGGCGCGCGTGATCAAGATCGAACGGCCCGGCGTCGGCGATTTCGCGCGCGGCTATGACGAACGTGTGCATGGGCTGTCGTCGCACTTCGTGTGGACCAATCGCTCGAAGGAGAGTCTTTCGCTCGACCTGAAGCAGCCCGCGGCGGCCGAGATTCTCGATGCGTTGATTGCCGATGCCGACGTGCTCGTGCAGAACCTCGCGCCAGGCGCGGCCGAACGGCTTGGCCTCGGTTATGACACATTGAGCCACAAGTATCCGAAGTTGATCGTCTGCGATATTTCCGGCTACGGCGCGGACGGTCCGTATCGCGACAAGAAGGCGTACGACCTGCTGATTCAAAGCGAGTCCGGCTTCCTGTCGATCACCGGTTCGCCCGGCTCGCCAGCGAAAGCGGGCTGTTCGATCGCCGATGTCGCGGCGGGCATGTACGCGTATTCGAACATCCTGAGCGCGCTGTTGCAGCGTGGACGCACAGGGCGCGGTTGCCGCATCGATGTATCGATGCTCGAGAGCATGGTCGAGTGGATGGGTTATCCGCTCTACTACGCGATCGACGGTCAGTCGCAGCCCGCGCTTGCGGGCGCCGCGCATGCAACGATCTATCCTTATGGCCCGTTTCCCGCTGGCGACGGCAAGACGGTCATGCTTGGCCTGCAGAACGAACGCGAATGGAAGCTGTTCTGCGAGCGCGTGCTCGAACAGCCTGAACTGGCAACCGACGAACGCTTTGCATCGAACTCGAAACGTACTGCGGCGCGCGACGCCCTGCGCGAGGTGATCGTCGCGGCGTTTGCGAAGCAGAGCGCGGCGCACGTGATCGATCGACTCGATGAGGCAGGCATCGCGAACGCGCAGATGAATACGCTCGCCGATGTGTGGGCGCATCCGCAACTGAAGGCGCGCGAGCGCTGGCAGGAAGTCGGCACGGCAACGGGGACGATACCCGCATTGCGGCCGCCCGGTCTGCCTTCCGACCTCGAGCCGCGAATGGACCCTGTGCCCACGCTTGGTCAACATACGGAAGCAATTCTGCGTGAGCTTGGCTACGACAATGGGCGTATCGACGCGCTGCGCGCGGCGGGCACGATCTGATTCGGTAACGACCCCCATGAACGACCATCCCAGTCTCACGCTTGCCACTTTCGCCGCGCAACTCGACTTCGACCGCATCCCGCACGAGGTCGTCGAGCGTACCGTCAACCTGTACGTCGATTGGCTCGGCTCGGCGCTGGCCGGCAAAGGCGCGCGCCCGGTCGAGACGATCGCGCGGTTCGCACGCACGGCAGCGGGGGCGACGAACGAGGGCCTCTGCGAGGTGCTGATCGACCGCGGTCGCACCACGCCGTATTTCGCCGCGATGATCAACGGCGCGGCATCGCATTTCGCCGAACAGGACGATGTGCACAATGGCTCGGTGTTTCATCCGGCGACCGTGGTGTTTCCGGTTGCGCTCGCGTTGGCACAGGCAAAGCGAGCGTCGGGGCGCGACTTCATCGCGGCGGCGGTGGCGGGATACGAGGTCGGCATTCGCATCGGCGAATTTCTCGGGCGCTCGCACTACAAGGTGTTTCACACTACGGGCACGGTCGGCACGGTCGCGGCAGCGGCAACCGCAGGACGCTTGCTGGGTTTGTTGCCGTCCCAAATGCTCGATGCGTTCGGCTCGGCGGGCACGCAGGCGAGCGGCCTATGGGAATTTCTGCGCGACGCCGCCGACTCGAAGCAACTGCACACCGCGATGGCCGCCGCGAACGGCCTGATGGCCGCGCAACTCGCCGCCGACGGCTTCAAGGGCGCGACGCACATTCTCGAAGGCGCCCAGGGCATGGCCGCCGGCATGTCGAGGGACGCCGATCCGGCGCGCCTCGTCCATCGGCTTGGCAGCCGCTGGGCGACCGCGGAGACATCGTTCAAGTATCACGCGGCGTGCCGCCATACGCATCCGGCCGCCGATGCGCTGCTCGCCGTCGTGCAGATGCATCGTTTCGCGCCGCGCGACATCGCGAAGGTCGTCGCGCACGTGCATCAAGGCGCGATCGATGTGCTCGGTCCCGTGGTCGCGCCGCGCAGCGTACATCAGGCGAAGTTCAACATGGGCACAGTGCTTGGGCTGGTCGCGCATCACGGCTATGCCGGCGTGACCGAATTCGAGCAGGGTTTCGACGCGAGCGAGATCGCCGCGTTTCGCGACAAGGTCACAATGGCGCTCGACGCTGAAGTCGACGCCGCCTATCCCGCACGCTGGATCGGCAAGGTCACGGTGACGACGACCGACGGCCGCGTGTTCGATGGGCGTGTCGATGAGCCGAAGGGCGATCCAGGCAATACCTTGTCGCGCGACGAGATTGCGACGAAGCTGCATCGGCTGGCGGCGTTTTCGGGTGCGGCTAGCGAACAGGAGGCGGCGCAACTGCTTCGCCGTGCATGGCGTATCGCCGAAGAGAAGCAGATTGGCTCGGTATTCGATGCAACTTCGCGCACGATGGTGGCCGCATGAGCGCATTGCCCCGGTCGTATCTGTTCGTGCCTGGGAATCGGCCTGAGCGGTTTGACAAGGCCTATGCGGCCGGCGCGGATGCGGTGATTCTCGATCTGGAAGACGCGGTGCAGCCGGATCAGAAGGTGCCGGCGCGTGCGGCGGTTGTGGCCGCGGTGTCGGCTAACGCATCGCGGGCCGCCTGGGTGCGTATCAATGGCTCGGATACGCCATGGTTTCCAGATGACGTTGCGGCGCTCGTTGGGCAGACCGGCGTGGCCGGAATCGTGCTGCCGAAGGCTGAGACGCGCGAACAGATCAACGCGGTGCTGGCCAGCGCGCATCCGGCGTTGAGCGTGCTGCCGATTGTCGAGACTGCGCGCGGGTTCGCGAATCTTGCGGAGTTGTGCAGCGCGCCGCGCGTGCTGCGTATCGTCTTCGGTACGCTGGATTTTCAGATCGATCTCGGCATCGATGGGGATGGCGAGGAGTTGCATCTGTTTCGCTCGCAGATCGTGCTTGCGTCGAGGCTGGCTGGCATTGGTGCGCCGGTGGATGGCGTGTCGACGACCATTACCGATGCTGATGCGGTGCAAGCTGATGCGCGGCGCGGCCGGCGGTTCGGTTTCGGCGGCAAGCTTTGCATTCATCCGAAGCAGATCGAGCCGGTGCATCGCGCGTATGCATGGAGTGACGCCGAGGTGGAGTGGGCGCAACGGGTGCTTGCGGCTGTCGAGGCGAGCCATGGCGCCGCGGTTGCCGTGGAGGGGAGGATGGTCGATATGCCGGTGATTCTGTGGGCGCGGAGGGTTGTGGGCGATTCCGAAAGCTTCTGACAATGCGGTTTTCCGTCGCCCCTTCATAGCAGGATTCCCATCGTCGCACTTGAATAGTTAGCAGGTCACATGCTAGGTAAAATTGGTATCGGTAACACATTTCAACGGAAAGTTTCGGTGTCGCAACGTTGTCGATAAAGAAGATCTGTTCCTCTCAGCACGTCAAACAATACCCTCCCGATGAGTACTATTCAGAATCCAGTTCTGCGCGGCTTCAACCCGGATCCTTGTGTGTGCCGTGGCAAGGATGCGTGGTATATCGCGGTTTCAACCTTTGAATGGTATCCGGGCGTTCTCATTTACGAATCAAAAGATTTCGTCAACTGGGAACTCAAGGCCACGCCTCTCGACAGGCTATCGCAATTGAACCTGATCGGAGAGCAGCCGTCCGCAGGCATATGGGCGCCAGCCCTCTCCTATCGCGACGGTCTTTATTGGCTCGTCTATACCGACACCAAGGCATGGAAAGGCGAGCAGAAGATCTCCCCGCTTCGTGACATGCACAACTACCTCGTAACCGCCCCGGACATCACCGGACCCTGGTCGGAGCCCGTGCATCTCGTGTCCGGTGGATACGATCCATCCCTGTTCCACGACGAATCTGGCAAAAAGTGGCTCGCCTATATCCGGCGCGATTTCAGAGGTATCTACGAAGACCTGTTCGTCGGAATCGTTCTGCGGGAATACTCGGTGCAGGAGGAAAAGCTGATCGGCGAAGAGCACGTCATCTATAAAGGCGCCAACCTGAAGACCGATTACTTCATG
Source organism: Paraburkholderia sp. Clong3 (assembly GCF_050436485.1). NCBI lineage: Bacteria > Pseudomonadati > Pseudomonadota > Betaproteobacteria > Burkholderiales > Burkholderiaceae > Paraburkholderia > Paraburkholderia sp. Clong3. The sequence goes on from NZ_JBNDMH010000003.1 coordinate 272,777, forward strand.
AAATGTCAGATCTACGAGGCTCCGCATTTGCTGAAGAAGGGAGACTGGTACTACCTGATCACAGCGGAGGGAGGCACAGGCTATACACATGCAACGTGTGTATCCAGGTCCCGCGACATTTTCGGTCCATACGAGCTTCATCCTGATACGCCGATGCTCACGTCGCGCGACGCGAACGGACGGATTCAGCGGACCGGCCACGGCAATCTGGTCGAGGGTCCCAACGGCCAGTGGTACATGACGTACCTCGGATCGAGACCGATCGATGCGCACACGAAGCGCTCGCCGCTAGGCCGTGAAACCTGTGTCGCACCTATCGAATGGCATGCCGACTGGCCCCGCCTGGCCAGTGGCGGAGTGGTTCCCGCCGAATCTTTTGCGATCGGCTCGGATATCGAGCAAAGTCTCGACAGCAGTTGGACGATCGATTTCGGACAACGTGCCGCGCTGCCCCTGGAACTGCAGAGTCTGCGCATCCCCATCGGCGACGACTGGTGCAATCTTCACGAACGTCCGGGCTATCTGCGGATAAGGGGGCAAGAGTCGCCGACTTCGCGGTTCCATCAAAGCTTGTTGGCCTGTCGCATCCGTGACTGGCAGTTCGAAGTCGAAACCGCGCTGGAATTTTCACCCAAGTCATATCTGCACATGGCTGGGCTCATGGCGCGTTACGACGAGAACACCTTCTACTATCTGTTCGTCACGCGCGACGACGACGGCACAAAAATCCTGTCCTACATGGAAATGGATGCCGGCAGCTTCGCCTACAGCAATCGACTGGCGACGCTGCCCGAGGCCACCGGGATCGACCTGCGGATTCGCGTCGTGGACGCGAAACTGCGCTTCTTCTATCGCTTGACGCACGGTGACTGGAAGGACCTTGAACTGGAAAAGGATTTCACGAAACTCAGCGATGAATATGCAACCCCCATCGGCTTCACGGGGGCATTCGCAGGTATCACCGTCAACGACATGCTGGGCTTTCGCGAGCCTGCCGATTTCAAGTCGTTCTCGTACCGCCAATTGATCGGCTAAAGCTTGGATTTCGTGTCATCGCTGTCATTTAATAATAAGGAAGATCTCATGCGCTTTCGTTGGAGACATCGCTACCTCGTGCTGCTTATTTTGTTCGCAATCTATCTGCTCTGTTACATGGACAGAATGATCATGGCAGCGGCTATTCCATTCATTGCGTCCGAGTTTCATCTGTCCGCGATGGAAATGGGTGGAATCCTGAGCGCGTTCTTCTTTAGCTACGCGCTATGTCAGATCCCGGCTGGCCTGCTTGCAGACAGATTCGGTCCGCGGCTGATGACGACGATCGGCATCGCCTGGTGGACGATTTTCACCGCGCTTACCGGACTGTGCAATTCGCTCGGCTTGATGCTGGTGGTGCGGGTCGCGTTCGGCATCGGCGAAGCGCTCTTTCCTCCCGCCGCGTTCAAGACACTGTCGGCGTGGTTCCCAAAGCGCGAAGTGGGACGGGCAACCGGGCTGATGATGACCACTAATGCGCTGGGACCCGCATTGGCGCCACTGTTCGTGGCGGCCGTGATGGCCGCGTGGGGATGGCGCGCGATTTTCACGAGTCTGTTCATACCCGGTGTCGCGATGGCCGTATTCGGCTGGATCTATATCAGAAACAGCCCGAAAGACAGCAAGCACGTTTCGAAGATCGAATTGGAGGAAATCGGTACCAGCGAAAAGTCTTTGTCTGCCTCTGCCGGCAAAGCGGATTTTGCTGGTTTGGTGAAAACGCCGCTGGTCTGGTGGTGCTTCGTCACCTTGTTCGTTTTCAGCATCGCCTCGTGGGGCATCATGAGCTGGTTCCCGACGTATCTGCTGAAAGCGCGCGGCCTTTCGACGGCCAGAATGGGCATGATGGCGTCGGTGCCATTTCTCGTCGGCACGATTGCCTATTGCATCACGGGCTTTCTTTCCGACAAGTTCTTCCGCAATCGTCGCGAATTGCTCGTCGTCCTCGGCTGCGTCGTGGCCGCCATCTTTGCCTATCTGACGGCCCATGCGGAGACCGCGGAAACGGCGGTGTTCTTTCAGACGATCGGCTACTTCTTCTCAACCATGGCCGGCTGTTCGCTCTACACCATCCCGAACGTCGCGCTGCCGAACAAGGTCGTCGGGTCGGCAATCGGCTTTGTCAATGCGGCGGGTCAGCTGGCAGGATTTCTTTCCCCGCTGATCGTCGGTTACATCCTGACCAGGACGAATGACGACTTCAATGTCGTATTCCACCTCTTCGTCGGCTGCTTCTTGTTGGCTTCGGTCTCCGCCTGGTTCATCAATACGAGGACGGACCTCAGCGACTCTGTCACGCGGAGCGCCGGCGCAGAAGCGCCCGTGCAGAACCGGACAGCGGGATAAATGGCGCGACGGGGCTTGAGCCGGCGATAATTCCGGCTCAGTCACCGGCTTTGGGCAACGACTCGATCAGTTCATGGATGCGCATCCTGAACTCGAAATCGAGTTCATCGCGCGCGACCATTTCGACGATCTCGTTCTCGAGGGCTTTGACCTCGCGCTGCGGTTCGGCGAGCCGAGGCCATCGACTCTCGTCGCACGCAAGCTGCTCGACACGGCCGTGGTGACGGTCACCGCGCCGTCGTACATCGCGCGACGGGGCCGGCCGGCAAAGCCGGAAGATCTCGAAGGCCCGAGCCACCGATGCCTGGAATTCCGTAATTCGGAGACAGGAAAGAGGGGCGGTTGATCAATCTCTTTCCCGACTGGACTGACGAGCGCTATCCCCTCTACGCGTGCTATCAGTCACGGCATCACATGCCGGCGAAGACGCGTGCCTTTCTGGACTTCGTTGTCGAGTTGGCGAACGCTCACTAGCGAGCGGCCGTTACACAAACGGCTTGCATTAATCGACCTCGACGCGGTTCCGCCTTTCTGGTATGCAAATCGCTTCTTTACCATTCCCTTAATCAAACCGGAACACTCACCTCCAAAAAGCCCAATTCCCAGCCCACGTCACCTGTCGCACTCTTGAAGCCAACGGCCCTGCACGATCCGACAACGGCCGTTCAGCGCTCTGCCCCGAGCCGCCGCATCGAACGAAGGCGGCCTCGCAGAACTATTCCGCGCTCGCGCCTCTCGCCCGCGCGCAGCCTAAAAAGACAGGAGACACAATTTGCCAGCCCCCATCAACTCCGGCGCACGCCTCGACCGCCTGCCGATCACCCGCTTCCACTGGAACATCCTCGGCCTGATCGGCGCGGGTGCTTTCCTCGACGCCTTCGACATCTATCTCGCCAACGGCGCGCTCGCGGCGATGGTCAAAACCGGCTTCACCGATCTCCGCCTCGGCTCGTTCTTCATCTCCGCGACCTTCATGGGCATGATGATCGGCGCGGGGCTGGCAGGCTATCTCGGCGACCGCTTCGGTCGACGCTATTCGTATCAGGCCAATCTCGCGATCTTCGGCATCGCATCGCTCGCCGCCTGCTTCGCGCCGAACATCTACTGGCTGATCCTGCTGCGCTTCGTCATGGGCATTGGCCTTGGCGCCGAACTCGTGGTCGCGGCCGGCACGCTGTGCGAGTTCGTGCCACCCGCCACACGCGGCCGCTGGACCGCGCTGCTCGCGCTGATCATCAACTCCGGTCTGCTCGGCGCGACCGCAGTCGGCTATTGGGTAATTCCACATCTCGGCTGGCGCTACATGTTCGCGATCGCGGGGATTGGCGCGATGGTCGTGTGGTTCCTGCGGCATCGGATGCCGGAATCGCCGCGCTGGCTCGAAACGGTCGGCCGGCTCGAAGAGGCGGAGGCCACCGTCTCGGCAATCGAGCGACAGGTCGAGGCGCGTGTCGGCAAGCTGCCGCCGGTTTCGCGCGTGGTCAGTCACGAGGTGCCGGCCGCGCCGTTCTCGGCGCTGTTCGCGCGCGGCATGATCGGCCGCACGCTGGTCGCCGCGCTGACCTGCATGGCGATCAACATGTCGCTGTACGGTTTCGTCGCGTGGCTGCCGACGTTCTTCGTCAAGGAAGGCCTGACCATCGTGCAGTCGCTCGGCTTCGTGCTGCTGATGTCGTTCGGTGCGCCGGCCGGCGCTGTCGTCGGTTATCTCGTGACGGACCGCCTGGGGCGACGCAACGGCATCGTGCTGTTCTCGCTTGCAACGATCGTGCTCGGCTTCGTCTACGTGCAGATGCGCGCGCCAGTGCCGATCGCGGTCGTCGGTTTCGCGCTCGTCACGACGATCTACACGGTCTGCACGCTCGGCCTGTTCGGCTATATCCCCGAGCTGTTTCCGACCGCGCATCGCTTGCGCGGCACCGGCGTGGCCGGCACGTGCGGCCGCGCGGCGTCGATGTCGACGCCCTACGTCGCGCTGCTGCTCTACACGGAGTTCGGCGTGACGGGTGTGCTGACGATGGTCGGTGGCGTGCTGTTGTTGCTGAGTATCGCGATTCTCGCGCTGCGCATCGAAACGAGTCAGCAGACGCTCGAGGAGATTTCGCCCGATGCCGAGCTGATACCGCAAGCGGAGATGATGCGAGAGTCGGCTTAAGCCGTGCGCGCATCAAGGTGATCTGTCGATTCGGATCTTTCCCCGGCTAAATTTTCACTTCACCCGGTTAAGATGAAAGTTTGCTTTGCGCATGCCTCGCTAGCAGCTTTCATCATGCACTTCGATTTCGTCGATTTACGCCTGCTCCTGCATATCGCCGACACGCGCAACCTCGCGCGTGCGGCGGAGCGTTCGCACCTGTCGGCGCCGGCCGCCAGCAACCGGGTCAAGAATCTCGAGGAGCAGCTCGGCATCAAGCTGCTCTATCGAACCAGCCAGGGCGTGACGCCGACACCCGCGGGCGAAGCCTTCGTGCATCACGCGCGGCTCGTGCTCGAACGCGTCGAGCATCTGGCCGGTGACATGCAGGAGTATGGCGAGGGCATCAAGGGCCACGTGCGCATCTGGGCCAACACGACCGCGATCAGCGAGTTTCTGCCGGCCGTGCTGAGCCGTTTCCTGCGCGATCACCCGGACGTGAACATCGATCTGCGCGAAGTGCTGAGCGGCGAGATCGTCAAGGGCGTCGCCGACAGCGCGACCGATATCGGGATCGTCGCGGGCAATGTGCATGCCGAGCATCTGCAGATGCTGCCATATCGCGACGATCGGCTCGTGCTGGTTACGTCGTGCGAGCATCCGTTCGCGAGACAAGCGTCGGTCGATTTCTCGCAGGTGCTGAACGCGAACTTCGTGAGCCTGCCGACGTCGAGCGCGATTCACGCGTTCATCACGAGTGCCGCCGATGCGCTCGGCGCGCGTCTCAAACTTCGCATCCAGGTCGGCAACTTCGAGGCCGCGTGCCGGATGATCGAGGCGGGTGTCGGAATCGGCATCGTGCCGGAGTCGGTCGCGCTGCGGCACAGAAAGACGATGCAGATCGCGATCGTCGGCCTGAACGATCCGTGGGCCGTGCGCAAGCTGAAGATCTGCGTGCGCAGTCTGAAGGACTTGCCGCCGTTCGCGCGTGTGCTGGTCGACCGGTTGATGGCGGTGCTGGAGGAGGATGGCGGGCCAGATGCTTGACGCGCGGGCGTGACACCCGCCCGAAGTCTGACGATGTTTCCTTCTGGAAACAGCGCCCCCCTTTTGTCAACCGGTATTTCACTCCCCAAGCATCTTCTTGCCGCCACAAAAACCCGCGTGTATAGTTTCCGAACTTACTCTTGTTTCGTATCGGAAATTAAAGGGGTTCACATGGACGCGTCCACTATCCTCGCGGATCTCGGCATTGCCCAAGCCGCGCAAGCCGGCGATATCGCCGTACATTCGCCGATCACCGGCGAGCTCATCGGCCGTGCGGCCAGCCAGACGGCGGTCGAGGTCGACGCGGCGCTCGCCCGGGCCAAAGACGCGTTTGCCGTGTGGCGTAACGTGCCGGCGCCGCGCCGCGGCGAGCTGGTGCGGCTGCTCGGCAATCGGCTGCGCGAACAGAAGCAGGCGCTCGGCAGCCTCGTCTCGCTGGAGACGGGCAAGATCCTGCAGGAAGGCATGGGCGAAGTGCAGGAAATGATCGACATCTGCGATTTCGCGGTCGGTCTGTCGCGTCAGCTGTACGGTTTGACGATCGCGTCCGAGCGCCCGGGTCATCGGATGGCGGAGTCGTGGCATCCGCTCGGCACCTGCGTCGTGATCTCGGCGTTCAATTTCCCGGTGGCGGTCTGGTCATGGAATGCGGCGCTCGCGCTGGTGTGCGGCAACGCGGTGATCTGGAAGCCGTCGGAAAAGACGCCGCTCTCGGCGCTGGCCGTGAACAGGATTCTCGAAGACGCGCTGAAGGAATTCGGCGACGCGCCAGCCGGCCTGGCCGCATTGATCAACGGCGGGCGCGACGTGGGCGAAAAGCTCGTGGCCGATCCGCGCGCGTCGATCGTCAGCGCGACGGGCAGCACGGAAATGGGTCGCAAGGTTGGCGTCGAAGTGGCGAAGCGCTTCGGCCGCTCGCTGCTCGAACTCGGTGGCAACAACGCCGGCATCGTCACGCAGACGGCCGACCATGAACTCGCGATGCGCGGCATCCTGTTCTCGGCGGTCGGTACGGCCGGTCAGCGCTGCACGTCGCTGCGGCGTCTGTTCGTGCACGACAGCGTGTACGAGAAGACCGTCGAGCGTCTGAAGCAGCTGTATAGCCGCGTGCCGATCGGCAATCCGCTCGAAAAGGGCACGCTGATGGGGCCGCTGATCGACCGTCAATCGTTCGACCGCATGCAGGAAGCGCTGCAGCAGGCGAAGGCCGAGGGCGGCAAGGTGTTCGGCGGCGAGCGAGTCGAAGTGAAGGGTTATGAGGGCGGTTACTACGTGCGTCCGGCCATTGTCGAGATGCCGTCGCAAACGTCGGTCGTGCTGAAGGAAACGTTCGCGCCAATTCTGTACGTGCTGCGCTATGCCGATTTCGCCGCTGCGGTCGAGGCGAACAATGCAGCGCATCACGGCTTGTCGTCGTGCGTGTTCACGAGCGACCTGCGCGAAGCGGAACGCTTCCTGTCCGCGTCGGGCAGCGACTGCGGCATCGCGAACGTCAACATCGGACCGAGCGGCGCGGAGATCGGCGGTGCGTTTGGCGGCGAAAAGGAAACGGGCGGCGGGCGCGAGTCGGGTTCGGATGCATGGAAGGCTTATATGCGTCGCGCGACCAATACCGTGAACTACTCGTCGGCGTTGCCGCTTGCGCAGGGTATCGACTTCAATGTCGACTGAGCGCGCAAGTGTGAGGTCGTAAACGATGGCGGCGCATCGCGTTGATGCCGGTGCGCCGCCGTCGCCGTCCGGCGCGCCACAGCCGCGCGTTCCAGATAGCAATCCGTTTGCGCCGCCCGGCGTTCCGGAGCGGCCACGTTACTCGTGGAGTAAGACGTGAGTTCGAAAGTCGTGATCGTCGGCGGTGGGGTGATCGGCAGTTCGATTGCGTATTTCTTGCGGCTGTCCGATCCGACAGTCGGCGTCACGGTAATCGAGCGCGATCCGACCTATGCGCGTTCGTCGTCGGCCTTGTCGGCGGCGTCGATCCGGCAGCAGTTTTCTACGCCGCTTTCCATTCAGATGTCGCTGTTCGGCATCGAGTTTCTTCGCTCGATCGGCGAGCGGCTCGAAGTCGACGGCATCCGGCCCTCGATCGATCTGCACGAAGGCGGCTACCTGTTTCTCGCGACACCTGCCGGTGAAGCGACGCTGCGCGAGAATCACGCGCTGCAGAAAAGCCTCGGCGCAGATATCAGCCTGCTCGACACGCATGGCTTGCAAACGCGCTTCCCTTGGCTCAATACCGACGACCTCGTTGCCGGCGCTTATGGCGAAAGCGGCGAGGGCTGGTTCGACGGCTACGGTTTAGTACAGGCGCTGCGCAAGAAAGCGCAGGCGCTCGGCGCGCGCTATGTCGCGGCAGACGTCACCGCGCTGCATCGCGAGGGCAATCGCGTCACGCAGGTGCAAACCGCGGACGGTGAGACCTATGCTTGCGACGTCGTCGTCAACGCGGCCGGCGCATGGTCGCGCAAGGTCGCACAGATGGTCGGCATCGATCTGCCCGTCTATGCGCGGCGGCGCAGTATCTTCAACGTCACGTCGCCGGCAAAGCTTGAGCGCTGTCCGCTGCTGATCGATCCGAGCGGCGTGTACTTCCGGCCTGAAGGCAATTCGTATATCTGCGGCACGTCGCCGTCGGCCGATAACGATCCCGACGATCTACCGCTCGATGAAGTCGATCACGTGCTATTCGACGACGTGATCTGGCCGACGCTCGCCAATCGCGTGCCGCAATTCGAGGCGCTGCGCGTGCAGAACTGCTGGTCCGGCTATTACGAATACAACGTGCTCGATCAGAACGCGATCATTGGCCATCACCCGGATATCGATAACTGCATTTTCGCGAACGGCTTTAGCGGCCACGGTTTGCAGCAAGGGCCGGCAACCGGACGCGGCATCAGCGAATTGATTCTGCATGGCCGCTATGCGACGCTCGATCTCAGTTCACTAAGCTTTACGCGCGTGCTCGAAAACCGGCCGATCATCGAAAAGAACGTGGTGTAGCGCCTTATATGGCTCGATGCGCGGGTCATGCGAAAAACGCAATAAGTAGTGGGTAGATATCGTTTGCCGCAGATCCCGCCGATGGCCACAATCGACGTCGATTGTCTTCGACATCCCAATCGATATCACACGCAAGGCAGGCGGCCGTCATCATGTTCTCGTTCAATTCCGCATTCGAAGCCCCGAGCGGCTCGCCGATCCGCGAGCTGTTCAAATACCTCGCGCGGCCCGGCATGATCTCGTTTGCCGGCGGCTATCCGGCGAGCGATCTGTTCGACCGTGCAGGACTCGATGCCGCGGCCGCGCGCGCCTCGCAACAGCCGACGCTGTGTCTGCAATATGGCCCGACCGATGGCATCGCGATCCTCAAGGAACAGCTCGCGCAGCTGATGGCACGGCGCGGCACGCCATGCGCGCCAACAGACCTGCTGGTGACGACCGGTTCGCAACAAGGATTCGATCTGTTGCTGCGCGTGATGGTCGCGCCCGGCGACGTCGTGCTCGTCGAACAGCCCGCGTATCTGGCCACTTTGCAGGCGCTGAAGCTGCAACAGGCCGACGTCGTCACGGTGCCCGTCGATCAACACGGCCTCGACGTGGCGAAGCTCGCCGCGGTGCTCGAGACGGGCACGCTGCGTCGCGCTCCCAAGCTGCTGTACACGGTGCCGACGTTCGCGAATCCGACCGGCGCGACGCTATCGCTCGAACGTCGAATCGCATTGTTGAAACTGGCGGCGCGTTATCGGTTCGCGATCGTCGAAGACGATCCGTATGGGGATCTGCGTTTCGATGGCACGGCAGTGCCTTCGCTGTTCGCATTGAGCGGGCAGGTGCCCGGTTCACGCGACTGGGTCGTGCATTTATCGAGTTTGTCGAAGATCGTCGCGCCGGGTTTGCGTGTCGGCTGGATGGTCGCGCACGCGGAGATCGTGCGGCGATGCGTGGTCGCCAAGCAGACCGTCGATCTATGCAGCGCGCCCTGGACCCAGGCGATTGCCGCCGAGTACCTCGCGAGCGGCGGGTTGGAGCGGCATCTGCCGCGCATTGTCGATGCGTATTCCGTCAAATGCCGCGCGCTATGCGATGCGCTCGACACGCATCTCGCGCGGCACATCGCATTTCATCGTCCGGCCGGCGGCATGTTCGTGTGGGCGCGTCTGAACGCGGCACGCGATGCGTCCGACTATCTGCGCGTGTGCATCGAACAGAACGTGATGTTCGTGCCGGGTGTCGCGTTTTACAAGGACGCGGCCGATAGAGCTGCGCTGCGCCTGTCGTTTGCCGCGCCGGGTGTGGAGGAGATTGAAACCGGCGTGCACCGAATGAACCGCGCGCTCGAGCAGTACTTCGACGAGCAATAAAATCCTGATTGCATCAACACAATCAGTGGAGTGCGGCAGATTACCCGGCGAGCATCTAATGTGCAGCCGGGTTTTTTTATCCAAATGCCAAAAATTGTGGCGCTTTAACAGAATCCACCGCATTCCTTATTAATCGCGAATCGCGAATCGCGTTGAGTTCGAATACGCAATCGTTTTCGTCCGCGTGTGCCTTCTATGAGACTGACCGTGGCAAGCCGCAGATGAGGCCGCCCGGGATTGCCACGTCGAACGGCGCATACGCGCGAGTGGACCCTCAAATGATTGCCCCTAATGAAATCGTTATTGCACGCCTTAATTTCAAGATTATGCAATTCGAATAAATTCGGACGTTGCCAAATCTTGTAATGGAAGTGGTCGATTTATATGCGGAAATGCCATTTATAAAGATAAGAAACCGTGTAATTATCGTGCTTGCCGGCCGGTTTCCGTTTTGCGTGATTCCCGGAATGTCTGAAAGACAGGTTTTACACGGGTTCGCGCCACACGAGTCGGCTTTCGCACGGGAAAGCATCGTCGCCCGTCGCGTTCGCCCATGCATGCCGCATATGAATGCCGCACGAGAATGCGTGAGTGGGCCACAAAAACGTTAAATGAGGAAAAGGGGGCAACGCAATGAATTCACTCGACGAGAAGCGGCCGCTGCTGATCTACGACGGCACGCTCGGCGACCTCTACGGCATCTTTTTCAGAAACCTTGTGCTGCAAATCGTGACGCTCGGTATTTACCGCTTCTGGGCGACCACGAACAACCGCCGATATGTCTGGTCGCGCATGCGGTTTCAGGACCAGCGCTTCGAGTACACGGGCACCGGGGGCGAGCTATTCAAGGGCTTTCTGCTCGCGATCGTGGTCGTGTTCAGCGCGGTGTTCGCGGCTGGCGCGCTAAGCGTGGTCTTGCGCATGCTGACGAAAAGCGCGGCACTCGGTTCGCTGCCTGTCATCGCGTTGTATCTGCTGATCGTCGTGCTCGCGGCGGGTGCGTTTTTCGGCGCGCAGCGCTATCGGCTGAGCCGGACGCAGTGGTGCGGTATTCGCGGCGGCATGACCGGCTCGGCGCTCGGCTTCGGCGTGCGCGCGTTGCTGTACGCGCTGTTGTGCGTTGTCACGCTTGGCCAGATGACGCCGTGGACATCGATGCGTCTAATGGAGTGCCGCATCAACGCGAGCAGCTTCGGTAGCCTGGCATTTCGCTTCAAGGGGCGCGCGTGGGTCGTCTACGGTCTGTTCCTCGTTACGTTCGTCGGCGTGGTCGTGTTGTTCGCGGTGCTGTTCATGGTGTTTCTGAAGGGCGCTCTCGCATCGATGCATGTCGGCCACGTGCCGGGAGCGAGTACGGCGCCGTCGCGGGCCGCGCTCGGATCGCTGTTTTTGTTTTATGCGCTGTTCTCCATCGGCACGATGCTGATCCGCGGCTTCTATGTCGCCGCGCTGACGCGCCACGTGATGGGCAATACGTCGCTCGGCTCGCAATTGCATTTCGGCAGTAACGTCAGCGTGGCGCGTCTGCTCAGTTTGCAGTGCGGCAACCTTGCGATCATCGTGTTCACGCTCGGCCTTGGGGCGCCAATCGTGCTGCATCGGCTGATGCGCTTTGCCGTCGACACGCTGCAGGTTTCCGGCTACCTCGATCCGCCTATGCTGGGGCAAAGCACCGTGGCGGCGCCGCTGACTGGCGAGGGCATGCTGAATCTGCTCGATCATGGTGGCGCCTTCTGAGATTGGACTCGCGTTGAGAGCGCGGCAATGGGCGGGGGGCGCACGATGTGCGGCAAGTAATGGGACACGCGACTCATCTCAGGCGCGAGCGCGAAACGCAGTACGCTCAATGAGTTAGCGCAGTCATGCGCAGGTTGTCCACAAGCTTGTTCCCAAAATCTGTGGACAACAGGGCGGGAAGCGAAGCGGAGAACTTGCGCCTGAAAAATTGTGGAAAGGTACAGCACAAAAGCAAACAGCGGGACTCACCGTCGACCGGTTCATCCCGCTGCTTGTGTATGACGATGTGGGCGGCTTGCCGTGCAGCGCGCACGGCAAGCGTGGCAAACGATTATCGGTCGAGGAACGACTTCAGACGGTCCGCGCGGCTCGGATGCATGAGCTTGCGCATCGCCTTGCTCTCGATCTGGCGGATCCGCTCGCGGGTCACGTCGAACTGCTTGCCCACTTCTTCAAGCGTGTGATCCGACTTCGTGTTGATGCCGTAGCGCATGCGCAGCACCTTCGCCTCGCGCGGGGACAGAGAGTCGAGCGCGTCGTCGATCGCGGCACGCAGGTCGGCCTGCATCGCGGCATCCGCCGGCGACGATACGCCAGCGTCTTCGATCATGTCGCCCAGCGTCGCATCGCCGTCATCGCCGACCGGCGTTTCGAGCGATACGGGTTGCTTCGCGATCTTCAGAATGCCGCGTACCTTCTCTTCCGACAGTTCCATGCGTTCCGCGAGCACCGCAGGATGCGCTTCCTGGCCGGTCTGCTGCAGGATCTCGCGCGAAATGCGGTTCAGCTTGTTGATCGTTTCGATCATGTGCACCGGCACGCGGATCGTGCGCGCCTGATCGGCGAGCGAACGAGTGACGGCCTGACGGACCCACCACGTCGCGTACGTCGAAAACTTCCAGCCACGACGGTATTCGAACTTGTCCACGGCCTTCATCAGACCGATGTTGCCTTCCTGGATCAGGTCGAGGAACAGCATGCCGCGGTTCACGTACTTCTTCGCGATCGAGATCACGAGACGCAGGTTCGCCTCGATCATCTCGCTCTTGGCCTTGCGCATCTTCGATTCGGCCGCGACCATCTGGCGGTTGATTTCTTTCAGATGCTTGAGCGGCAGCGATACCGTCGCTTCGATGTCGATCAGCTTCTGCTGTTCGGACTGGATGGCTGGCAGGTGACGCTCGAGCGCCGCACCATAGGTCGACGCGCCGGTGCGCGCGGCACGCTCGGTCCAGCCGAGGTCGGCCTCGCTACCCGCGAACGTTTCGATGAACTTCTCGCGCGGCATGCCGGCCTTCGAGACGACGATCTGCAAAATGTTGCGCTCGATCGCGCGCACTTGCGCGACCTGGCGCTGCACGTCGCCGCACAGACGGTCGATCGTGCGTGCGGTGAAGCGGATCTTCGCGAGGTGCTGCTGAATGTCTTCGCGTGCGCGCAGATAGGCCTTTGACGTGACGTCGCCGCGCGCGTGCGACGCGTTCATCTGGTCGTACAGAATGCCGACCTGGGCGAAGATTTCGAGGCAGTCGCTCGTGAGCTGCTTCAGGCGAGCTTCGTCCGCCGCCGACGAATCTTCCGGACCGACGTCGTCGTCTTCTTCGTCTTCGCTGTCTTCGTCGGCGTCGCTGTCTTCATCGGCATCCGTGTCGGCGCTCGCGACTTCTTCCGCGGCGGCCGTCTCTTCATTCAGGCCGTCGACGAGTTCGTCGATGCGCAGCTCGCCGTCGACAACCTGCTGCGCGCTCGCGAGGATCGCGGAGATCGCGAGCGGGCACGCGGCGATCGCCTGCACCATTTCGTGCAGGCCGTCTTCGATGCGCTTCGCAATCGCGATTTCGCCTGCGCGGGTGAGCAGCTCGGTCGCGCCCATTTCGCGCATGTACATACGCACGGGGTCGGTGGTGCGGCCGAACTCGGAGTCGACGGTCGACAGCGCGACTTCGGTTTCCTCGTCCGCCTGGTCGTCCGACACCACGGCGGGGGAATTCGAGTTGAGCAGCAGCGTTTCCGCGTCCGGGGCCTGCTCGTAGACCTGCACGCCCATGTCGCTGAACGCGCTGACGATGCTGTCGATCGCGGCGGTTGCGGTGAAGTTGTCGGGCAGGTGGTCGTTGATCTGCGCGTGGGTCAGGTAGCCTTGCTCTTTACCCAGCTGGATCAGTGCGCGCATCAGGCGCTGGCGTTCTTCGGCTTGTTGCGGCAGCAGCTCGGCTGCCACGGGAATCGCTTTGCCGGCGCCCTTGCCTTTGGCCGAACGGCCGGACGGAACTTTGGCAGTGAAGGCGGTGTCGTGTTGCGAATCTTCGCGATCAAAAGGGTTCACGTAATTTCCTCTAGAGGCTTCGCTATGAGACGCAAGACGCTACCGTCAGGCGTTTCGAGCAGGGCTCAGCATCACCTGATGTGACTCAACGCGGTTGTTGGGCTGTGCTCTGGGGAGCAAAAAAGATGAGCCCGCTCGAAGCGGGCCGATGGACATGCGAAATTTTGCGCGGCTCGCATTATATACGAGCTTGGGGGTTCGCGCTCGTGGGTGCACATCAAATCATCGTCGCTGTTGTCGCAGGCATTGCGTGAGGCTACGCAGGTGCATAGTCCGTGGCCATGCGCGCGACCTAACCTAGATAGGGGCGAGTTGCTCCTTGCGCAAGGGGGCTTCATGTCGTTTTCCTGTATATGGAGTCGTATCCTCGCATGCTGTCCCCAAAAGAAATTCGCAGAAGGGTATTGACGTGTTGTTGACCGTTCTCCATAATCTCGTTTCTCTGCTGCAGACGCAGCGACGCAAACGAAGCGGTGCCGGGTAGTGGTGGTTCAGGTGGTTCAGGCGCGGCGGGTTTGGCGGACCGATCTTTAAAAACTAACAGTCGATAAGTGTGGGCGCTTGATGCGGAATGCGGCGGCGGATTCTCCGGAGTCTGCTGTCAGGCAGAAGTATCAGAAGCCTCACACAGTATTAGAGGAAGGTTTGTCTGTCGAAAGACGGATCAATCATCGTCAGTACGTTGAGTGAGCGACCGGGTTCGAGAGAGCCCGAACACAGTAACAGGTTTGAACTGAAGAGTTTGATCCTGGCTCAGATTGAACGCTGGCGGCATGCCTTACACATGCAAGTCGAACGGCAGCACGGACTTCGGTCTGGTGGCGAGTGGCGAACGGGTGAGTAATACATCGGAACGTGTCCTGGAGTGGGGGATAGCCCGGCGAAAGCCGGATTAATACCGCATACGCTCGGGAGAGGAAAGCGGGGGATCTTTCGGGACCTCGCGCTCAAGGGGCGGCCGATGGCAGATTAGGTAGTTGGTGGGGTAAAGGCCTACCAAGCCGACGATCTGTAGCTGGTCTGAGAGGACGACCAGCCACACTGGGACTGAGACACGGCCCAGACTCCTACGGGAGGCAGCAGTGGGGAATTTTGGACAATGGGCGCAAGCCTGATCCAGCAATGCCGCGTGTGTGAAGAAGGCCTTCGGGTTGTAAAGCACTTTTGTCCGGAAAGAAAACCTCGTGGCTAATATCCGTGAGGGATGACGGTACCGGAAGAATAAGCACCGGCTAACTACGTGCCAGCAGCCGCGGTAATACGTAGGGTGCGAGCGTTAATCGGAATTACTGGGCGTAAAGCGTGCGCAGGCGGTGCTGTAAGACCGATGTGAAATCCCCGGGCTTAACCTGGGAACTGCATTGGTGACTGCAGCGCTGGAGTATGGCAGAGGGGGGTGGAATTCCACGTGTAGCAGTGAAATGCGTAGAGATGTGGAGGAACACCGATGGCGAAGGCAGCCCCCTGGGCCAATACTGACGCTCATGCACGAAAGCGTGGGGAGCAAACAGGATTAGATACCCTGGTAGTCCACGCCCTAAACGATGTCAACTGGTTGTCGGGCCTTCATTGGCTTGGTAACGTAGCTAACGCGTGAAGTTGACCGCCTGGGGAGTACGGTCGCAAGATTAAAACTCAAAGGAATTGACGGGGACCCGCACAAGCGGTGGATGATGTGGATTAATTCGATGCAACGCGAAAAACCTTACCTACCCTTGACATGTATGGAATCCTGCCGAGAGGCGGGAGTGCCCGAAAGGGAGCCATAACACAGGTGCTGCATGGCTGTCGTCAGCTCGTGTCGTGAGATGTTGGGTTAAGTCCCGCAACGAGCGCAACCCTTGTCCCTAGTTGCTACGCAAGAGCACTCCAGGGAGACTGCCGGTGACAAACCGGAGGAAGGTGGGGATGACGTCAAGTCCTCATGGCCCTTATGGGTAGGGCTTCACACGTCATACAATGGTCGGAACAGAGGGTTGCCAAGCCGCGAGGTGGAGCCAATCCCAGAAAACCGATCGTAGTCCGGATCGCACTCTGCAACTCGGGTGCGTGAAGCTGGAATCGCTAGTAATCGCGGATCAGCATGCCGCGGTGAATACGTTCCCGGGTCTTGTACACACCGCCCGTCACACCATGGGAGTGGGTTTTACCAGAAGTGGCTAGTCTAACCGCAAGGAGGACGGTCACCACGGTAGGATTCATGACTGGGGTGAAGTCGTAACAAGGTAGCCGTATCGGAAGGTGCGGCTGGATCACCTCCTTTCCAGAGCTGTGCATTCATTGCACTCAAGTGCTCACGCTTATCGGCTGTGGTTAGAAGAAACGCAGGCAGACGCAGGGGTCTGTAGCTCAGCCGGTTAGAGCACCGTCTTGATAAGGCGGGGGTCGATGGTTCGAATCCATCCAGACCCACCACGGTCTTGTCTGGTGAGCTGAAGGGCTGGGGCCGCTGGAATATCTGTGGGACTGGGGGATTAGCTCAGCTGGGAGAGCACCTGCTTTGCAAGCAGGGGGTCGTCGGTTCGATCCCGTCATCCTCCACCAATCCTCAATGCGCAGGGTTCTGCATGAAGGCAGAGCGTTGCGCATTGGCGATTGAGCCAGTCAGAGCGGTATGAGGCACAGGCTTCATACCGGCTGCCGTTCTTTAACAATCAGGAAGAAGTAGTAAAGAGATTCACGAAAGGCACCTGGAGATGGGTGCCGAGTAGGTGAATCAGGGTTGTGATTGTATCGATGTATTTTAAAGGTGATCGAAAGATTGCCTTGGAATACGGCGCAACACGAATACTCAACCTGTAGCGAGTGCGTCTATCCCCTCCGGGGATGGGACCCACGTAAGCGCTAAAGCGCTAACGTGGGTCGACACAGAGACACACCCGTTATAGGGTCAAGCGAACAAGTGCATGTGGTGGATGCCTTGGCGATCACAGGCGATGAAGGACGCGGTAGCCTGCGAAAAGCTCCGGGGAGCTGGCAAACGAGCATTGATCCGGAGATGTCCGAATGGGGAAACCCACTCCTAATGGAGTATCCGTAGCTGAATCCATAGGCTACGTGAAGCGAACGCGGTGAACTGAAACATCTAAGTAACCGCAGGAAAAGAAATCAACCGAGATTCCCAGAGTAGTGGCGAGCGAAATGGGATCAGCCGGTACACGTTATCCGTATTGTTAGTCGAACGCTCTGGAAAGTGCGGCCATAGCAGGTGATAGCCCTGTAGACGAAAACAGCATGGAAGAACTGGGTGTACGAGAAGTAGGGCGGGACACGTGAAATCCTGTCTGAAGATGGGGGGACCATCCTCCAAGGCTAAATACTCGTGATCGACCGATAGTGAACCAGTACCGTGAGGGAAAGGCGAAAAGAACCCCGGGAGGGGAGTGAAACAGATCCTGAAACCGCATGCATACAAACAGTCGGAGCCCCGCTTTAAGCGCTTTCGGCGCATTCATGAAATGAATGCGTCAAAAGACATCAAGTCTGAAACATGACCACTGCGCGCTTGAAGTGGATTTAAGCGCGAGAGCGCTTAAAGCGGGGTGACGGCGTACCTTTTGTATAATGGGTCAGCGACTTACATTCAGTGGCGAGCTTAACCGATTAGGGCAGGCGTAGCGAAAGCGAGTCCGAACAGGGCGTCCAGTCGCTGGGTGTAGACCCGAAACCAGGTGATCTATCCATGGCCAGGTTGAAGGCACGGTAACACGTGCTGGAGGACCGAACCCACTAACGTTGAAAAGTTAGGGGATGAGCTGTGGATAGGGGTGAAAGGCTAAACAAACCTGGAAATAGCTGGTTCTCTCCGAAAACTATTTAGGTAGTGCCTCGTGTCTCACCTTCGGGGGTAGAGCACTGTCATGGTTGTGGGGTCCATTGCGGATTACTACGCCATAGCAAACTCCGAATACCGAAGAGTGCAATCACGGGAGACAGACATCGGGTGCTAACGTCCGGTGTCAAGAGGGAAACAACCCAGACCGCCAGCTAAGGTCCCCAAATATGGCTAAGTGGGAAACGAAGTGGGAAGGCTAAAACAGTCAGGAGGTTGGCTTAGAAGCAGCCACCCTTTAAAGAAAGCGTAATAGCTCACTGATCGAGTCGTCCTGCGCGGAAGATGTAACGGGGCTAAGCCATATACCGAAGCTGCGGATGCACAGTAATGTGCATGGTAGGAGAGCGTTCCGTAAGCCTGCGAAGGTGCACTGGAAAGTGTGCTGGAGGTATCGGAAGTGCGAATGCTGACATGAGTAGCGATAAAGGGGGTGAAAGGCCCCCTCGCCGTAAGCCCAAGGTTTCCTACGCAACGTTCATCGGCGTAGGGTGAGTCGGCCCCTAAGGCGAGGCAGAAATGCGTAGCTGATGGGAAGCAGATTAATATTTCTGCACCATTGTGAAATGCGATGGGGGGACGGATCGCGGAAGGTTGTCCGGGTGTTGGAAGTCCCGGTCCTTGCATTGGAGAAGGCGCTTTGGCAAATCCGGGCGCGCAATTCAAGGGTGCGAGGCGAGCCACTTCGGTGGCGAAGCAACTGGAAGGGGTTCCAGGAAAAGCCTCTAAGCTTCAGTTTCACAGTGACCGTACCGCAAACCGACACAGGTGGGCGAGATGAGTATTCTAAGGCGCTTGAGAGAACTCGGGAGAAGGAACTCGGCAAATTGGTACCGTAACTTCGGGATAAGGTACGCCCTCATAGCCTGACTGGCCTGCGCCAGAAGGGTGAAAGGGTTGCAATAAACTGGTGGCTGCGACTGTTTAATAAAAACACAGCACTCTGCAAACACGAAAGTGGACGTATAGGGTGTGACGCCTGCCCGGTGCCGGAAGATTAAATGATGGGGTGCAAGCTCCTGATTGAAGTCCCGGTAAACGGCGGCCGTAACTATAACGGTCCTAAGGTAGCGAAATTCCTTGTCGGGTAAGTTCCGACCTGCACGAATGGCGTAACGATGGCCACACTGTCTCCTCCCGAGACTCAGCGAAGTTGAAGTGTTTGTGATGATGCAATCTCCCCGCGGCTAGACGGAAAGACCCCATGAACCTTTACTGTAGCTTTGCATTGGACTTTGAACCGGTCTGTGTAGGATAGGTGGGAGGCTATGAAGTTGGGACGCCAGTCTCAATGGAGCCGTCCTTGAAATACCACCCTGATCTGTTTGAGGTTCTAACCTTGGCCCGTGATCCGGGTCGGGGACAGTGCATGGTAGGCAGTTTGACTGGGGCGGTCTCCTCCCAAAGTGTAACGGAGGAGTACGAAGGTACGCTAGGTACGGTCGGAAATCGTGCTGATAGTGCAATGGCATAAGCGTGCTTGACTGTGAGACTGACAAGTCGAACAGGTGCGAAAGCAGGTCATAGTGATCCGGTGGTTCTGTATGGAAGGGCCATCGCTCAACGGATAAAAGGTACTCTGGGGATAACAGGCTGATACCGCCCAAGAGTTCATATCGACGGCGGTGTTTGGCACCTCGATGTCGGCTCATCTCATCCTGGGGCTGTAGCCGGTCCCAAGGGTATGGCTGTTCGCCATTTAAAGAGGTACGTGAGCTGGGTTTAAAACGTCGTGAGACAGTTTGGTCCCTATCTGCCGTGGGCGCTGGATATTTGAAGGGGGCTGCTCCTAGTACGAGAGGACCGGAGTGGACGAACCTCTGGTGTACCGGTTGTCACGCCAGTGGCATCGCCGGGTAGCTATGTTCGGAAGAGATAACCGCTGAAAGCATCTAAGCGGGAAACTCGCCTTAAGATGAGATATCCCCGGGGCTTCGAGCCCCTTGAAGGGTCGTTCAAGACCAGGACGTTGATAGGTCAGGTGTGCACGTACAGTAATGTACTGAGCTAACTGATACTAATTGCCCGTAAGGCTTGATCCTATAACAGGTGTGTCTCGACCCGCGTGAGTGCTTGAGCACTTGCGCCGGTCCGATCCCCGAAGGGGATTGGTGTGAACTCCCGCGGGAGCCAGCAGAAACGCACGGTTGGGATTCAGTGTTGTGCCAGAAACAACACAACCCCCCACACCCGAATCCTTTACGCTTCTTCCCGATTGGCTGCGTCGCAGGGTTGGCTCCAACCCTGCGACGCAGCAACCCGTCATGCCTGATGACCATAGCGAGTCGGTCCCACCCCTTCCCATCCCGAACAGGACCGTGAAACGACTCCACGCCGATGATAGTGCGGATTGCCCGTGTGAAAGTAGGTAATCGTCAGGCTCCTCCCCAGTCAGAAACCACCACCCGCCGCGGTGGGGTTTCTGCGTTTACGCGGCCGACTCTGCGCGCTTCACTACTTTCCGATCCGCGACGCATCCTCGTAATCCGGCGACTTCCGACGCGGTCGTCCAAAATCCGTGTCCTTCTGGCTCAGCCGGTCAGCACCTCCTCCAAACACGCTAAGCCCGCTTACGCGCCGGCGCTCGATCGGATCCCCCTGCGATAAAGCGGTCGAGTCTTTCGCTGGCCTCCGTAATCGCCCAAAGCGGAGCGCGATGCAGCTGCCGATCGTAGCTCGTTGCGATCGATGCAAAGAGCGCGAATCCCGCTTCGTCCAGTTTCCATTCGTTGCGTTCCCGACCTGCGTCGAACACCATCGCCGAGGCGCGGTCCGCGGCGTGGAGCTCTTCGTGGCTCATCGAGCCAAAGCCAGCATCAGCGAGGTAGCTGGTCAACAGCATGATCTGCGTGACCGTCTGCGCATCGCTCTTCGTACCGAGGCCGCGGCGCAGTGCGTCGAGCGACAGATGAACTCGCAACGCGAGATCGTCGGCGATCTGGCGCGCGATGGGCAACAGCATGGCTTTGGCATGCCGCGCGCGGGCGGCGCCAGTGTTGCGGAAAGGAATTGGTTGTGCCATGGAGATCCGAGGGGTTTGCCTGAGCACATGCAATAACGGCGCGCTTCGCAAAAGGTTGAGCCTTCATTGCGTTTTAGCCGCTTCCTTCGACGAAAACGTTTGCTGGCGGCCACTTGCGCGCAGATTGCCGGCACGTCGCGGCGTCCGTCGTCGAGCGAATTGGCACCTACATCGCCCGCGATGCGCCGTTCACTCCCCACGAATCCAGCGGCTTTGCTTCCTATGCTTGCCCACGGAAAGGCGTCGCGCCGCATTGCCACCTCGCTCGCGTCCGGCCATCTACCTCGGCGAAACCTCTCTATCATGACGATTGGAACAACTTCGGCCAGCAAGCCGGAACGGAGCAAGTCCCGCCGGCAAGCGCCATCCAGCTGTCTTCGACCCGAGATTGCATCGATGCAGACTCATTCATCCAACGTTGTCTCGACGCCCGCCGATTTGCGGATCGACGGCGCGCGGCTGTGGGACTGTCTCATGCAGCTCGTGCGGATCGGCGCGACCGACAAACGCGGTGTCTGCCGTCCAGCACTGACCGAACTCGACCGTGAGGCACGCGATCAGTTCATCGCGTGGACGAAGGAGATCGGCCGCACGGTGCCGGTCGACGCGATCGGCAATATTTTCGCGCGGAGGACGGGGCTGCGTGACGATCTGCCGCCCATAATGACGGGCAGCCATCTCGACACGCAGCCGACCGGCGGCAAATTCGACGGCAATTATGGTGTGCTGGCAGGGCTGGAGGTGCTGCGCCCGCTGGCCGAGACCAACGTGCAGACCATCGCGCCGCTCGAGGTTGCCATGTGGACCAACGAGGAGGGTTCGCGACTCTCGCCGGTGATGATGGGCTCCGGCGTGTTCGCCGGCGCATTCACGCTCGAGCACGCGCTAGCGCAACGCGATCGCGACGGCGTAGCGGTGCGCCACGCGCTAGCGGCGATCGGCTATGCCGGCGAGCATCGCAAGTCGCACGCTGTCGGCGCATATTTCGAGGTGCATATCGGACAGGGGTCCGTGCTCGAAGCGCACGACAAGGTCATCGGCGTCGTGCAGGGCGCGCTCGGGCAGCGCTGGTACGACCTGATCGTGCACGGCATGGAAGCGCACGCGGGGCCGATGGCGCTGCGCCGCGACGCGCTGCTCGTCGCCGCGGATCCGATCCATGCGGTGAACCGTATCGCACTCGATCACGCGCCGCATGGCCGTAGCACGGTCGGCTGGCTCGACGTGCATTCAAACTCGCGCAACGTCATTGCGGGCCGCGTGAAATTCAGCGTCGACCTGCGCGCAGCCGATGACGCGTCGCTCACTGCGATGGACCTCGCATGGCGTGCAGCGTGCGCGCAGGCGGGCAGCGATGGGGGCAACGCCGCCACCAACGCCGCCGCCACCCGCGCGAGCAGCAGCTTGGACGCCCCCATCACTATCGACATCGAGCAGGTCGTCTTCTTCCCGCCGCGCGATTCGCCGCGCAATGGATCGCCGAGGTCAGGCAGAGCGCGGAGCGGCTCGGTGTGTCGTCGATGGACGTGATCAGCGGCGCGGGCCACGACGCCGCCTATCTCGCGCGCGGCGCACCCAGCGCGGGGATCTTCGTTCCCTGCAAGGACGGCATTAGCCACAACGAAATCGAGGACGCGCGCGCCGATCATCTGGAAGCCGGCTGCAATATGCTGCTGCAGGTGATGCCGAGCGCGGCGTCGAGAACGGGGAGCATGCGCGCATGAAGGTCCTGATCGCACGAATGAACCACGAGACCAACACGTTCTCGCCAGTAGAGACCCCGCTGGCCGCATTCGGCCGCAACGGTCCGAGCTACGGCCGCGCCGCGTTCGACGAAAACAAGGGCATGCAAACCGCGATGGCCGCGTTCATCGACGCCGCCGAGCGCGTGCATGCCGAAATCGTGACGCCGATCTCCGCCATGGCGAATCCGAGCGGGCCGGTCGACGCCGCCGCCTACGATACGATCTGCGACGCGATCGTGGCAGCCGCGACGGGCTGCGACGCGGTGATGCTCGATCTGCACGGCGCGATGGTCGCCGAGAACTCGACCGACGGTGAAGGCGATCTGCTCGGGCGCGTGCGTGCGTCGCTGCCGCACGCGCCGATCGCGGTCGCGCTCGATCTGCATGGCAACGTCACGCAAAAAATGATCGACAACGCCGACGTCATCGTGAGCTTCAAGACCTATCCGCACGTCGACATGTACGAGACTGGCGCACATGCAGCGCGCTTGCTGTTCGACATGATCGAGGGCCACGCGAAGCCGGTGATCGCGTGGCGTCAGCCGCCGCTGCTCACGCACACGCTGCGCAGCGCGAGCGTTGACGGCGCGATGAAACGCGCGCTCGATGCCGCGCGCGCCGCCGAGGCCGACGGCATGCTCGCGGTGTCGGTGCTGGCGGGCTTCTCGCTCGCCGATATCGAAGCGCCATGCATTAGCGTCGTCGTCGTGGGCAATGGCGAGCGCGCGGATGCGGAGGCGGTCGCCGGGCGCATCGCGCGGCAGATCTGGGACGAGCGCGACGATTTCGTCTATCGCAGCGCGCCGCTTGCCGAATCGGTCGCGCGGGCGGCGTCGCTGGCACGCGCCGCCGATAAACCGGTGCTAATGCTCGATCACGGCGACAACTGCATGTCGGGCGGCACGTGCGACACGATGGATTTGCTCGAGGAAGCGTTGAGGCAGGGCCTCGAAGGCATCGTCAGCGGGCCGTTGTGCGATCCGCAGGCGGTCGCGGCCCTGGCGGCCTCGGGTGTCGGTAGCACGGTCACGCTCGCGATCGGCAACAAGCTCACAAACGATGCATTGCCCTCGCGTTCGCCGCTTGCCCTGACCGGCGTCGTGCGCGCGCTGACCGACGGCGAATACGTGATCAGCGGCCCGACCTACACCGGCCAGCGCGCGTACATGGGGCGCGCGGCAGTGCTCGACACCGGCACGGTGAAACTCGTCGTGACCGAACGAACGCATGAGCCGTGGGATCTCGGCGTGTTCGAGAGCGTCGGCATCGATCCGCGCCGCGCGCGTTTTCTGCTGCTCAAATCACGCATGTATTGCCGGCCGGTTTTCGTGCCGATCGCGGAGGCACTCGTCGAATGCGATAGCCGCGGCGTCACGAGTTCGGACTATGGTCTGTTCAGCTTCGAGCACGTGAAGCGGCCGGTTTATCCATTGGACCCTCACACCGAATGGACCGCGACGAACTGATCAACATGCATGCGTTTCGATAAGTCGCGGCAAGCGCTTGTGCAGTCCGCATTGAGTCTCTATAATTCGCGCCTCTAAAGGCTCGTAGCTCAGTTGGTTAGAGCACCACCTTGACATGGTGGGGGTCGTTGGTTCGAATCCAATCGAGCCTACCAACGCATCTGTGACGTAGACGAAAGCGGTTCCGCTTTCGTCTACGGTCCTGTCAAATCGATCCAGTCGTTCCCTCAGTTTCGCCGTTCGGCATCATGTCCCCTTCGTTGTTGTTGTCCGCTCGTGGCTCGAGGCTCGTGCACGTTCACGCGCGCGCTCTCGCCGTTGCGTCGTCGTTCGACAATGCGCGGTACAGTTAGACCTTCCGCTTTCGCCGCCGACCCGACTGCCGTTCCCATCGCATCTTCGATCATGCGATGCCGGCAGCATCCAACGGAGCTGACGCAATGAAGAAGCTCATCAACGATGTGTCCACCGTGGTCTCCGAGATGCTCGACGGGCTCATCGCGCTCAATCCCCAACTCTCGCTATTGCAAGGCGGCACGAGCGTCTTGCGCGCCGATGCCCAGGCCGTGGCCGCGCGCGGCGAGGTCGCGCTGATCTCGGGCGGCGGCTCGGGCCACGAGCCCGCGCACGGCGGCTATGTGGGCCACGGCATGCTGAGCGCGGCGGTAGCCGGCGAGGTCTTCACCTCGCCCTCCACCGACGCCGTGCTCGACGCGATACGCGCGGTGGCCGGCCCCGCGGGCGCGTTGCTGATCGTCAAGAACTACACCGGCGACCGCTTCAACTTCGGCCTCGCGGCCGAAATCGCGCGCGCCGAGGGCATCCTCGTTGAGATGATGATCGTCGCCGACGACGTCGCGCTGAGCGCGAGCGGCGATCACGCGGGCCGTCGCGGACTCGCGGGCACAGTGTTGGTTCACAAGATCGCGGGCGCGGCGGCCGCGCGCGGTTTGCCGTTGGCCGAGGTCGCGCGGCTCGCTCGGGAAGCGGCCGCGTCGCTCGGCACGATGGGCGTCGCGCTGACGCCGTGCACGGTGCCGGCTGCGGGCAAGCCGGGCTTCGTGCTGGGCGATGGCGAAATCGAATGGGGCCTCGGCATTCATGGCGAACCCGGCGTGGCGCGCGGCGCGCTGGAGCCGGCCGACGCGATCGTCGGCAAGCTGCTTGCAAAGATCGTCGACGATCTCGCGTTGCAGGCGGGCGAGCGCGTCGCGCTGCTCGTCAACAATCTGGGTGGCACGCCGCCGAGCGAACTCAACGTGGTGGCTGGTGCCGCGCTGCGCGAGCTTGCCGGGCGCGGCATCGAAGTCGCGCGCGCGTGGGCCGGCACGTTCCTGAGCGCGCTCGAAATGGCCGGCGTCTCGCTGACGCTGCTGCGTATCGATGACGAACGGCTGAGCCTGCTCGACGCCGCCTCACAGACGAGCGCATGGCCTGCGCTGAGCGGCCGCGTCGCGCAGGTCGCGGTGCGTGCGGCGCCACCCGCGCCGCAAAGCGCGAGCGGCGCGACGCTCGCGCGTGACGCGACGCTGCGGCGCGCGATCGAAGCGGTCTGCGAGTGCCTGCTGGCAGCCGAGCTGACATTGACCGAAATGGACCAGCGCGTCGGCGACGGCGACCTCGGCATCAGCCTCGCGCGCGGCGCACGCGCGGTGCAGCTCGAGCTCGATTCCTACGCGTGCGCAACCACCCCGGGCGCGGTATTGCGCGGCATGTCGGCGACGCTGCGGCGCGTGGTGGGCGGCACGTCGGGTCCGCTGTACGCGGTGATGCTGCTGCGCGCGGCGGCCGCGCTCGAACAGTCGGGCGGGACCACCGCACGGCAATGGGCGACGGCGTTCAGCGCCGGTGTCGATGGGTTGATGGAACTGGGGGGCGCGCGGCCGGGCGATCGGACGATGGTCGATGCGCTGAGGCCCGCTGCCGACGCGCTGCACGACGCACTCGCTCAGAGAGCGTCGACGGATGCCGCATTGCAGGCCACCGCCGCTGCGGCAAGCGACGGCACGTCTCGTACCGCATCGATGCATCCGCGGCGCGGGCGTTCGAGCTATGTCGGCGAGCGCGCGCTCGGTCATATGGACCCGGGCGCGCATGCGGTCGCGTTGTGGCTCGCGGCGATTCGCGACGCGCTTCCCGGTTAGGCGCAGGCGGACGCGAACGATACGGCGAACGCAAGGGACGAGCGCACTTTCGCAGCGGGGAAAAACTACGCCGCCGTCACGGCCGCAGCAGATCGAATCCCGCGAACGCCACGACGCCGCTCAGTGCGATCAGCGCCACCGAGTGCTGTCCAAGGTACAGCAGCCCGGCAGCGGACCAACACGTGACAGCGAATGCGGCAATACGTTTCATGCTTCCTTCTTCTACGACTCGAACTCAAAAACCAACTCAGAAGCCCAGCGTAACGGCCAGCAATCCACTGACGACACCGCCCACCACCACTGCACAGGCCACCACCGTCAGCACGCGCCGCGGAAACGACCGCGCGAGCATCGCGAGCGACGGCACGCTGACGAGCGGCAGCGTCATCAGCAGCGCGCCGGCGGGGCCGGCGGCCATGCCGAACGACAGCATAGCCTGAATGATCGGCACTTCACCCGCGGTCGGAATCACGAACAGCGTGCCGGCGATCGACAGCGCGATGATCCACAGCAGGCTGTTGTCGACGTCCGGGCCGATGTGCGGAAACAGCCACGCGCGCGCCGCGCCGAGAATCAGCACGAGCGCGATGTATTCCGGCACGAGCCGCAGCGTCATGCGCCCCAGAATCGTGATCCAGCGCGAGAACGGGGTGCCTGGATCGTCGGCGCTGACCAGTTGCGCGACGGCCTCTCGCGACGCTCGCGCTTCCTGCGGCGTGACCATGCGGTTCACGACGTAGCCAAGGCCGAACACCATCACGATGCCGAGCGCGAGGCGCAGGCCCATCCACTGCCAGCCGAGCACGAAGCCCATGAAGATCAGCGTAGCGGGATTCAGCGCGGTATTACCGAGCCAAAAAGCAATCGCCGCGCCCGGCGCCGCTTCACGCGCGCGCAGGCCCGCGACGACCGGCGCCGCGCAGCAGGTGCACATCATGCCCGGCAACGACATCAGGCCGCCTTTGACGACGCTGTTGAAGTCGGCACGGCCGAGCGCGCGCGCGACCCATTGCGGCGGAATCAGCGCCTGTACCGCGGAGCCGAGCAGCAGGCCGAGCACCATCGCCTGCCAGATTGCCTTGCCGTAAGCGAGCGCGAAGTCGATCGCGGCCTGCCATGAGGCCGCCGGCGCGCTCGCGGACGTGCCCATCAGGATCGACTTGCCGATCGAATGCTGGCTCGCGGCGACGAACGCGCGGTTGTAGTACGGAAACCACTTCACATAGAAGAGGCCGACGACGGCGATCAGCAGGAACACGATCCAGCCAAGCGTGACGCGGGGTTGCCGAAGGGTTGATTGCATGATGGTTGTTGAATGTCGTTGTGGATCAACCGACGACTAGCGTGCGGGTATCGAGCTGCGCGAGCAGCATTCTCGCCTGCTCGACGATGTCGGCGTCGTTCGGGCGGAAATCGAGTTGCAGCGCGTTGGGCAACTGCTCGAAATGCTGGCCGCTGCTGCGCGCGTATGCGGGATCGTAGTGCCGTTCGATCAGTTCGCGCGCGAGCTCGGCGCGCCGGTTCTCGTCGACGAGCCGCAGCCAGCCCGTGACCCGCTCGCGGCTGTGCAGACCGATCAACCGTTCCAGCTGTCCCTTGAAGTAATCGGGATGCTCGAACAGATGCGCGTAATCCTGCAACAGAAACGCCGCGCGGTCCTCGCTGCTCGAGCGCACCTCGACGCACGCGCCGCGATGAAACGTTTCGAGCAGCGCGGGCGGCAGCGTGACGGAGCCAATACGCCGGCTTTCCGCCTCGACGAACACCGGCCGGTTCACGTCGAAGTCGCGCAGCGCGGTGACGAGCAGCGTGTCGAAACGCTTTTGCGACGGCTGCGCCACGCCCGTATACGCGCCGAGCAGCGAGCCGCGATGCGAGGCGAGCGCCTCGAGGTCGAGCGTCTGCGCGCCGGCCTCATGCAGCGCCGACAGCAGCCGCGTCTTGCCGCTGCCGGTCGGGCCGACGAGCGCGATATAGCTGAAACGGCGCGGCAGGGTTTCGAGCCTCTCCAGCGTGGCGCGCCGGTAGCTCTTGTAGCCGCCGTCGAGTTGCCGCGCCGACCAGCCGATCATGTTGAACAGCGTCGTGACCGAGCCCGAACGCTTGCCGCCGCGCCAGCAGTAGATCAGCGGGCGCCAGTTGCGCGGCCGGTCGGCGAACGTGGTTTCCAGATGATGCGCGATGTTGCGCGCGACTAACGCCGCGCCGAGCCGCGTGCCCTCGAACGGCGACACCTGCGTGTAGGTCGTGCCGACCAGCACGCGTTCCTCGTTGCTCAGCACTGGCGCGTTGGTCGCGCCCGGAATATGGTCTTCCTCGAACTCGAGCGGAGTGCGAACGTCGACGATTTCATCGAAATCGCCGGCTTTGTCGAGGCTGACTAGAAAACTTTTCAAGGGAGTAGGGACAAAACGGACCGCGGGAAGACCGAAATTATCGCATGGGCGGCTCGTTCGGGCCGGTTATATGCGTCCTTCCCGGGGTTCTCCAGCGACGTCCTTCGGCCGCCTACCTCAGATGACTTCGACCCGCGCTTTCCCGCTCACCAGCTCGCCGATCACCCGTGCGTCGGCAAAGCCATCGGCGCGGAACAGCGCGAGCACTTCGTCTACCGCTTCGGGCGAGCACGACACCAGCAGCCCGCCCGACGTCTGCGGATCGGTCAACAACGCGCGACCGGCGGACGGCAAGGTAGCGGGCAGCACCACGTCGTGGCCGTAGGCATCCCAGTTGCGGCCCGATGCGCCGGTGAAAATGCCTGCTTGCGCGAGGCTCGCGACGTTCGGCAGCCACGGCAGGTCCGCGTAGCGCACGCGCGCGGTCAGCTTCGAGCCGCGTGCGAGTTCCAGCGTGTGGCCGAGCAGGCCGAAGCCGGTGATGTCGGTCAGCGCATGCACGCCGCCGAGCCGCGCCAGCTCGGCGCCCGGCCGGTTCAGCTTGGTGGTCGCGCCGATCATTGCCGCGTAGCCGGCCGCGTCGAGCCGGTCTTTCTTCAGTGCCGCGGACAGAATCCCGACGCCGAGCGGCTTGCCGAGGATCAGCACGTCTCCGGCCTGGCCGCCCGCGTTGCGCTTGACGCGCTTCGGATCGACGATGCCCAGCGCGACGAGGCCGTAAATCGGCTCGACGGAATCGATCGAATGCCCGCCCGCGAGCGGGATGCCTGCTTCCGCGCAGACCGATTCGCCGCCTTTCAGCACGGCCGCGATCACGTCGTGCGGCAGCACGTTGATCGGCATGCCGACGATCGCGAGTGCCATGATCGGCTTGCCGCCCATCGCGTAGACGTCGGAGATCGCGTTGGTCGCGGCGATGCGGCCGAAGTCGAAGGGATCGTCGACGATCGGCATGAAGAAATCGGTGGTCGCGACGATCGCCTGGTCTTCGTTGAGCTTGTAGACGGCGGCGTCGTCGGCGGTGTCGTTGCCGACCAGCAGGTCGGGGAAGAATGGCAGCGGCGCGCTGCGCTTGAGCAGATCGGCGAGCAGGCCGGGCGCGATCTTGCAGCCGCAGCCGCCGCCGTGCGACAGGCTCGTCAGGCGGGGCGACTGGCTTGCTTGGACTTGGGTCATGGGGGCGAGAGTTGGGGTTCGTCGAATGACCGCATTATGAGGGTTGTTTTCACCCTGTGCAGCGTCGGCACGGGCACAAACCGGCTCTATGCCGAACCCGTTTCGAACCCCGTTTTGCCGAGCGATAAACGGCTGCGTAAAAAATACTAATGCCGAAGGAAATGCAAGCGGCATGTACGCGCGATGAAACGAATTCTTTACGCTACAACGCAATTCCGCGGCGCCTGGGTAGTTAATAGGAGCGCAATAGTCCGCCGACGAGGTCAGTGGGAGTCACTATTCGCGGATGCAGCATGAACGGTGCCCAGCACCGGGAATAAATCGTGCCAGCAGGGTGCCGCCCTTTCAAGTGACTTTCGCATGTCCCATCTACCGGGGTGGCGAATGCACTACGATGCAGGTCGCGAAACGGCACCTATAATCAATTTTGTCCCCAAAGAGCCGAGGCCATGCAATGACGCAAATGACTCGGCGACAATTCCTGAAGGTCTCTGCCACGACACTTGCCGGATCGAGCCTGGCCCTGATGGGCTTCTCGCCGACACCCGCGCTGGCCGAAGTCCGTCAGTACAAATTGTCGCGTGCGACTGAAACCCGCAACACCTGCCCGTACTGTTCGGTGGGCTGCGGCATCCTGATGTACGGTCTTGGCGACGAGGCCAAGAATGTGAAGACGAGCATCTTCCACATCGAGGGCGACCCCGACCATCCGGTCAATCGCGGCACGCTGTGCCCGAAGGGCGCGAGCCTGATCGACTTCATCCATAGCCCGAGCCGTCTGCGCAATCCCGAGTACCGCGCGGCCGGGGCGAGCGAGTGGAAGCGCATCTCGTGGGAAGACGCGCTAGACCGCATCGCGAAGCTGATGAAGGAAGACCGCGACGCGAACTTCGTCGAGACGAACGCGGACGGCAAGAAGGTCAACCGCTGGCTGACTACCGGCATGCTCGCGGCATCGGCCGGCAGCAACGAGGTGGGTTATCTGACGCACAAGACTGTTCGCAGTCTTGGCATGCTCGGATTCGACAATCAGGCGCGTGTCTGACATGGCCCGACGGTGGCAGGTCTTGCCCCGACGTTTGGCCGTGGAGCGATGACGAACCATTGGGTCGACATCAGAAACGCGGACGTGATTCTCGTGATGGGCGGCAATGCGGCCGAGGCCCACCCATGCGGTTTCAAATGGGTCACCGAAGCCAAGGCGCACCGCAAGGCGCGCCTGATCGTGGTCGACCCGCGCTTTACGCGTACGGCGTCGGTCGCGGACTACTTCGTGCAGATCCGCACCGGTACGGACATTGCGTTCCTCGGCGGAGTGATCAATTACCTGCTGACGAACGACAAGATCCAGCACGAGTACGTGAAGAACTACACGGACGTGCCGTTCATCGTGCGCGAGGATTTCGCGTTCAAGGACGGCCTGTTTTCCGGCTACCACGCCGACACGCGCAGCTACGACAAGGCCTCGTGGGACTACGAGCGCGGCGATGACGGCTTCGCCAAGGTCGATCCGACGCTGCAGGACCCGCGCTGCGTCTATCAGCTGATGAAGCAGCACTACTCGCGCTACACGCCCGAGCAGGTCGAGAGAATCTGCGGCGTGCCGAAGGAGAAGTTCCAGCACGTGTGTGAGATGCTCGCGTCGACGTCGGTGCCGAACCGCGCGGCCACGATCATGTACGCGCTCGGCTGGACGCATCACTCGGTCGGCTCGCAGATCATCCGCACCGGCGCGATGGTGCAGCTGCTGCTCGGCAACATCGGCATCGCGGGCGGCGGCATGAACGCGCTGCGCGGCCATTCGAACATCCAGGGCCTGACGGATCTCGGCCTGATGTCGAACCTGCTGCCGGGCTACATGACGCTGCCCATGGAAGCGGAGCAGGACTTCGACGCCTACATCGCGACGCGCGCCAAACAGCCGCTGCGGCCGAACCAGCTGAGCTACTGGCGCAACTATCGCGCGTTCCACGTGAGCCTCATGAAATCGTGGTGGGGCGACAAGGCGACCGCCGACAACAACTTCGCTTTCGACTATCTGCCGAAGCTCGACAAGTCCTACGACCTGCTGCAGGTCTTCGAGCTGATGAATCAGGGCAAAATGACCGGCTACCTCGCGCAGGGCTTCAACCCGCTTGCCGCCGCGCCGTTCAAGGCGAAGAACGGCGCGGCGCTGGCCAAGCTGAAGTGGCTCGTGATCATGGATCCGCTCGCGACCGAAACGTCGGAGTTCTGGAAGAACCACGGCCCGTTCAACGACGTCGACAGCGGCTCGATCCAGACAGAGGTGTTCCGTCTGCCGACCACCTGCTTCGCCGAGGAACGCGGCTCGCTCGTTAGTTCGAGCCGGGTGCTGCAGTGGCATTGGCAGGGCGCGGACGGTCCCGGCGAAGCGAAGAGCGACCTCGATATCATGGCGGGGCTGTGGCTGCGTATTCGCGACGCTTATCGCAAGGACGGCGGCAAGTATCCCGATCCGATCCTGAACATGAGCTGGCCGTATGCGAACCCGGAAAGCCCGACGCCCGAAGAACTCGCGATGGAGTTCAACGGCAAGGCGCTCGCGGACGTTACCGATCCGAAGGACACGACCAAGGTGCTCGCGAAGAAGGGCGAGCAGCTCGCGAGTTTCGCGCTGCTGCGCGACGACGGCTCGACCTCGAGCGGCTGCTGGATCTTCTGCGGCGCGTGGACCCAGGCGGGCAACCAGATGGGCCGCCGCGACAACTCGGACCCGACCGGCATCGGCAACACGCTGAACTGGGCCTGGGCATGGCCGGTGAACCGGCGGGTTCTGTACAACCGCGCGTCGTGCGATCTCAGCGGCAAGCCGTTCGATCCGACGCGCAAGCTGATCGCGTGGAACGGCAGCACGTGGTCGGGTGCCGACATTCCGGACTTCAAGGTCGACGAGCCGCCCGAAGACGGCATGAATCCGTTCATCATGAATCCGGAAGGCGTGGCTTGCTTCTTCGCGCGCGAAGCTATGGTGGAAGGGCCATTCCCCGAGCACTACGAGCCGTTCGAAACGCCGCTCGGCTACAACCCGCTGCATCCGGACAACAAGTTGGTCGTCAGCAATCCTGCGGCGCGCGTGTTCCCGGACGACATGGCCACGTTCGGCACGCACGAGAACTTCCCGCATACGGCGACCACCTATCGTCTGACCGAGCATTTCCACTACTGGACCAAACACGCGCGTCTGAACGCGATCATCCAGCCCGAGCAGTTCGTCGAGATTGGCGAAGACCTCGCGAAGGAGATCGGCGTGGTAGCCGGCGACCGGGTCAAGGTGAGCTCGAACCGCGGGCACCTGGTTGCCGTCGCGGTCGTGACGAAGCGGATCAAACCACTGATGATCGAAGGCAAGAAGGTGCAGACCGTCGGGCTGCCGCTCCATTGGGGCTTCAAGGGTGTCGCGAGGCCGGGCTATCTCATCAATACGCTGACGCCCCCGGTGGGCGACGGGAATTCGCAGACACCGGAATTCAAGTCGTTCCTCGTCAAGGTCGAAAAGGCATAAGGAAAAGAGATGGCACTGCAATCACTGGACATCAGACGCGTTTCGGCCACCACCACGCAGCCGCCGGTGATTCGCGAGCCGGCCACGGGCACGGTCGCGAAGCTCATCGACGTGTCGAAGTGCATCGGCTGCAAGGCGTGTCAGACGGCCTGCATGGAGTGGAACGATCTGCGCGACGAGATCGGCGTGAACGTGGGCGTCTACGACAACCCGCCCGATCTCACCGAGCATTCGTGGACCGTCATGCGGTTTGCCGAGTACGAGAATTCCGCCGGCGATATCGAATGGCTGATCCGCAAGGACGGCTGCATGCACTGCGAGGACCCGGGCTGTCTGAAGGCCTGTCCGGCGCCGGGCGCGATCGTGCAGTACACGAACGGCATCGTGGATTTCCACCAGGAGAACTGCATCGGCTGCG
The DNA here is from genome assembly GCF_050436485.1 of Paraburkholderia sp. Clong3. NCBI lineage: Bacteria > Pseudomonadati > Pseudomonadota > Betaproteobacteria > Burkholderiales > Burkholderiaceae > Paraburkholderia > Paraburkholderia sp. Clong3. The sequence goes on from NZ_JBNDMH010000003.1 coordinate 306,486, forward strand.
GCTTCTGCATCGCCGGCTGCCCGTTCGACATACCGCGTATGTCGAAGCAGGATCGCCGCGTATACAAGTGCACGCTGTGTTCGGATCGTGTGGCGGTCGGCCAGGAGCCGGCCTGCGTGAAGACCTGCCCGACCGGCGCGATCATGTTCGGCACCAAGGAGGACATGAAGCAGCAGGCCGAGGACCGTATCGTCGATCTGAAGGAGCGCGGTTTTCAGAACGCTGGCCTGTATAACCCGGCCAAGGTCGGCGGCACGCATGTGATGTACGTGTTGCACCACGCCGACCGGCCGTCGCTGTATCACGGCCTGCCGGACGATCCCCGCATCAGTCCGCTGGTCTCCTTGTGGAAGGGCATCGCCAAGCCGATCGGGCTCGCCATTATGGGGATCGCCGCGCTCGCGGGCTTCTTCCACTACACGCGCGTCGGCCCGAACGAGGTGTCCGAGGCCGACGAAGCCGCAGCCGTCAAGGAAGCCGAAGAAGCACGCCGTTCGCGGGAGGGTACGCAATGAACCACTCTGAGCACACCGATTTCACGGACCTGAAGGGCAACCGACTGATCGTGCGCTATACGCCGAACGAGCGCACGAATCATTGGATCACCGCGATCTGTTTCATCCTGCTTGCGCTGTCCGGTCTCGCGTTGTTCCATCCGTCGATGGCGTTTCTGTACGTGGTACTCGGCGGCGGGCAGTGGACGCGGATTCTGCACCCGTTCATCGGCTGCGTGATGTTCATCTCGTTCCTGATTCTTGCGTTGCGCTTCTGGCATCACAACTATCTGGACCAGGCGGATATCCAGTGGATGAAGCAGATCGGCGACGTGCTGAACAATCGCGAGGAACGCCTGCCCGCAATCGGCAGGTACAACGCCGGGCAGAAGCTGCTGTTCTTCGTGATGGTGATCTGTATGCTGCTGCTGTTGCTGAGCGGCATCGTGATCTGGCGGCGCTACTTTTCGTTCTATTTCCCGATTGGTGTGATCCGGCTCTCGGCGCTCGTGCATGCCGTGACGGCATTCCTGCTGATCGTCGGCATCATCGTACATATCTATGCGGCGCTGTGGGTCAAGGGCTCCATAGGTGCGATGACGCGCGGCACCGTTACCTATGGCTGGGCGCGCAAGCATCATCCAAACTGGTTCAGGGAAATCATCGGCAAGTAAAGTATGCTCAATCGGCGCTGCCCCAGCGCATGTTTCAATGCGCCGCACGCAGCGCCCCTCGCACCGGGCCGCCGCGCCTCGTCGATGACGGGCGGCGGCCCTTCAGTTTTCAGAGGTCGATATCTTGACTCAACGCATTCTCGAAGCCGCCGACATCGAGTCGCTCGATCCCTCGGCAATACCCCGCATCCGCATGCCCGAGCGACTCGCGGTGTTCGCGCCGCGCGCCGCGCGCCTGCGTCAGCTCGCCTCGCGCGGCAATCCGATCGCCGGCTACCTGCGGCTGATGGCGGCGCTCGCCGATGCGCAGCAGGCGGTGCTCGCGCACTTCAAGGCCCAGCCACCGAGCCCCGAGCTGATCGCGAGCGCGCAGCAGTATTCGATGCCGCTGATTCCGGCGCTGTCCGGCGCGCGCGATCCGGCGTGGCGCGACGTGCTGCTACAACTGCTCGACAGGATCGAAGCGGCGGGTCCCCCGTTGACGCCGCCGCTCGTGGCGTTGTTCGCGCGCCTGCGCTCGCTCGACGTCGCCGCGCTCGAAGCGCAGGCCGACGCGATCTTCGCGCAGCGCTTCGCCGACGTCGATCCGGCGAGCGCGCCGTTCATCATGGCCGCGCTGCAGGTCGTATGGACCGACCTCGCCGCCGACATCGACAAGCGCGCCGTACCGTACCTCGACACACCGGGCCTGTGCCCGGTGTGCGGCTCGCATCCGGTGGCGAGCACGCTGCGCATCGGCGGCGCGTACGACAACTATCGCTATCTGCAATGCGGATTGTGCGCGACCGAATGGCATATGGTCCGTAGCAAATGCTCGAACTGCGATTCGACGAAGGGCATCGCGTACCAGGTAGCCGGCTCGCCCGACGCCGACGCAGCCGCGCGCGAGGCCGAATCGAAAAACGCCGCGCTGAAGGCGGAGTCGTGCGACGAATGCCATACTTACCGCAAGATCGGCATTCAGGCGAAGGACTACGAGTTCGATCCATTCGCGGACGACCTCGCGAGCCTCACGCTCGATCTGCTGATGGGCGCGGAAGGTTACCGGCGCGCGTCGCCGCATCCATGGCTGTGGCCGGAGCAGACGGCCGACGCGGCCGAAACGGAGGGCGACGAGTCGGCCTGACGGCGACCTGACCGGAGCCAAGTTCAAAACGACATAAGGATTGCTCGTGAGCGATGTGAGCAGCTCGGCATTGCGCGCGCTGATGGCGCGCGTGCCGTCGGTGGACAAGGTGTTGGCGTCGGAAGAATTCGTGCCGCTCATCGGCGCATACGGCCGCACCCAGGTACTCAACGCGCTGCGCGACGCGCTCGATGCGTGGCGCATCAGCGCGCAATCGGGCGATGCGGCGGCCAACCCGGCGGTGAGCGCGCTCGATACCGCGCAGCTGCATGCGACGGTCGCCGCGGCGCTGCTCGCGCGTAACGCGTCGCGGCTGCGCAGCGTGTTCAATCTGACCGGCACCGTGTTGCACACGAACCTCGGCCGCGCGCTGCTGCCCGATGAGTCGGTGCGCGCCGTGATGAGCGCGCTCACGCAACCGGCCAACCTCGAGTTCGATCTCGCCACCGGCACGCGCGGCGACCGCGACGATCTGATCGACGATCTGATCTGCGAGCTGACCGGCGCCGAAGCGGCGACCATCGTCAACAACAACGCCGCCGCGGTGCTGCTCACGCTGTCCGCGCTCGCGGCGAAGAAGGAAGTGGTGGTGTCGCGCGGCGAACTCGTCGAAATCGGCGGCGCGTTTCGCATTCCCGACATCATGAGCCGCGCGGGCGCGAAGCTGCGCGAAGTCGGCACGACGAACCGCACCCATCTGAAGGACTATGAACAGGCGATCAACGCGCGTACCGCGCTGCTGATGAAAGTCCATGCGAGCAACTATGCGATCAGCGGCTTCACGAAGGAAGTCGGCATCGAAGAGATCGCGCCGCTCGCGCACGCGCGCGGGCTTGCGGTCGCCGTCGATCTCGGCAGCGGCACGCTCGTCGATCTCGCCGAATGGGGCTTGCCGCGCGAGCCGACGGTGCGCGAGACCGTCGCGGCCGGCGCCGATCTGGTCACGTTCAGCGGCGACAAGCTGCTCGGCGGCCCACAGGCCGGGTTGATCGTCGGGCGGCGCGATCTGATCGCGAAGATCAAGAAGCATCCGCTGAAGCGCGCACTGCGGGTCGGCAAGCTGACACTCGCGGCGTTGGAGCCTGTGCTCCAGCTGTATCGCGCGCCGGAGAAGTTGACGGAGCGGCTGACCACGCTACGGCTCCTCACGCGGCCCGCCGAAGATATTCACGGCGCCGCGCAGCGCGTGTTACCGGCGTTACAGCAGGCGATCGACGCGCGCTACAGCGTGGCCGCGGAGCCGATGTTCAGCCAGATCGGCAGCGGCGCCTTGCCCGTCGACGTGCTGCCGAGCTATGGCCTCGTCATCAGGATGAGCGACGGCAAGCGCGGCGGCCGTCATCTGCTCGCGCTCGAAAAGCAGTTGCGCGAGATGGCGCGGCCGGTGCTCGGCCGGATCGCGGACGACGCGTTGCGGCTCGATCTGCGCTGCCTCGAAGCCGCCGACGAAGCGCAATTGATCGCACAGCTGATCGCGCAACCGAAAAGCAGCTGAAGGACGGGCACGCATGATCGTCGGTACTGCTGGGCATATCGACCACGGCAAAACGAGCCTCGTGAAGGCACTCACCGGCGTCGACACGGACCGGCTCAAGGAAGAAAAAGCGCGCGGCATTTCGATCGAGCTCGGCTACGCGTACGTACCGCTCGACAACGGCGACGTGCTCGGTCTGATCGACGTGCCGGGCCACGAAAAGCTCGTGCATACGATGACCGCAGGCGCGAGCGGCATCGACTTCGCGCTGCTCGTCATCGCCGCCGATGACGGCGTGATGCCGCAAACGCGCGAACATCTGGCGATCGTCGAACTGCTCGGCATCCGGCGCGGCGCAATCGCGTTGACGAAAGTGGATCGCGTCGACGACGAGCGCCTGCGCGAAGTGCGCGATGAAGTGAGTGTGTTCGTCGCTGGCAGCGTGCTGCGCGACGCGCCGGTATTCGATACCTGCGCGACGCGCGCGGGCGATGCGGGCGTCGCCGCGCTGAACGCGCATCTGCACGAGCAGGCCGCCGCATGGCGCATGAAGCGCGACGACGGCCTGTTCCGCCTCGCCGTCGATCGCGTGTTCACGCTCGCGGGGCAGGGCACGATCGTCACCGGGACCGTGGTGGCGGGCAGCGTGAGCGTCGGCGACACGATGCTGCTCGCGCCGAAAAACGAATCGGTGCGCGTGCGCAGCATCCACGCGCAGAATCGCCCCGCCGAAACCGGTCGCGCCGGCCAGCGTTGCGCGCTGAATCTGGCGGGCATCGAGAAAAGTGCGATCGAGCGCGGCGACTGGATCGTCGATCCGCGACTGTCGCAAGCGAGCGAGCGCATCGACGTCGCGTTGACGCTGCTCGCCGACGCGCCGCACGCGCTCGAACATTGGGAGCCGCTGCACGTGCATCTCGGCACGCAGCATCAGGTTGCGCATGTCGCGCTGCTCGAAGGCGACACGCTCGCGCCCGGTCAGCGCGCGCGCGTGCAACTCGTGTTCGAGCTGCCGCTGTGCACGGTGCCGGGCGATCGCTTCGTCGTGCGTAACGCTCAGGCCAATCGCACGGTGGGCGGCGGGCACGTGCTCGATGCGTTCGCTCCGGCGCGCAAGCGGCGCTCGCCGGAGCGCTTCGGCTGGCTGGACGCGATGCAGACGCTGCTCGACACCGGCTCACTCGACGCGCTGTTCGCGCGCGCGCCGCACGGTTTGTCGCGGGCGTTGCTGGAGCGCCTCACGGGGATGCCGGCGGCGGCGCTCGCGTTGCCCGCCGCGACACGCACGATCGAACTGCCGGGCCATGACGCGCTGCTGGTCGCGGACGCGACATGGCACGCGCTCGAGGGGCGCCTGACGAGTGCGCTCGCGCAATATCACGAGCACTCGCCCGACGAACTCGGCCCGGACGTGTCGCGCTTGCGGCGCATCGCGGCGCCACTGGTCGACGACGCCCTGTGGCGCGCGCTGGTCGACGATGCGGCGGCGCGTGGCGAGCTCGTCAGACTCGGACCGTGGCTGCATTTGCCCGGCCACGCCGTGACGCTCGACGCTGCCGATCAGGCGCTTGCCGCGACGCTACTGCCCGAGATCGAGGCGGGGCGTTTCGATCCGCCGTGGGTGCGCGAGCTCGCGAACGCGCACGGTGTGCCGGAGGAGCGCGTGCGTCAGTTGCTGCGCAAGCTCGCGCGTCAGGGCGAGCTGTTCCAGGTCGTGCATGACCTGTTCTATCACCAGCAGGTGATTCGCGAACTTGCGTCGATCGCGGCGGCGGAGGCGCACAAGAACGGCGGCACCGTGGCGGCCGCGCCGTTTCGCGACGCGACCGGGCTTGGCCGAAAACGCGCGATCCAGCTTTTGGAGTTCTTCGACCGGGTTGGGTATACTCGCTTCCACCGCGGCCTGCACCTCGTGCGCACGGATAGCCGCTGGCTCGATCTGCCTTGATCTGGCTGGCGGTCTGTTTCTATCGGGCACGCGTCATTCAATCACCGTAGGAAGGCATTCGTATCCGGTGGTGCGGCTGGGCTTCAAACCCAGTTGAGGGCGTCAGACGCTCTCGGGTCGGTTCGACTCCGGCTGCCTTCCGCCCCATAGGCCTTCCCGGGCATTCCGATATCTTCCGAAAACGTCCTCTAGGCCGCTGATTTTAAAGCGGTTTATGGGTAACGGCGTGCTTGCTGATTCCGGTAAGGTCCCACACAATTTACACACGAAGTATGGGTAGGAAGATGGGTAAGTGGGTAGGAGGGAATCATGTCAGGACGACAGTTGCACCGGCTCAGCGCACTGCGGATCGCGAAGGAGGTGGCCCCGGGCCATTACGCCGACGGCGGTGGTCTCTACATGCAGATCGCTTCCTGTTTGCGTCCATTGACAATGGTGTCCGCGCCGGCCGTTGCGATCCCAGTAGCGATCGCGATGCCGATACCCCCGGTGGACGCGCTCACAATGGCGGTCTTGCCCGATAGATCGATGATCACTGGCTTGCTCCTTGTAGAAACTTCATGTGCTTATGTCCGCGAGGCAGATTCATCCGTTGCTGCAGGCGGCGCCGTGCGGGCTCTCTAAACGTCGGTCAGCCGGCGCAGGCTATCGCCACCCAGCGGCATGTCGCGCAAGCGCTTTCCGGTCGCGTCGAACAACGCGTTGCCGAGCGCGCCGGCGGTCGGCCCCATCGACGCTTCTGCGGCGCCGAGAAAGGGCGCACCCGGCCGATTGATCAGATGCACGTTCAAACTGCGCGGCACGGCGGAATACCGCAGGATCGGGTAGCTGCTCCAGTCGAAGCTGCGGATTCGAGATGTGTCGAACCGCAATTCTTCATAGAGTGTCCAACTTGCGGATTGAATCACGCCGCCTTCGATCTGGTTGCGGATGCCGTCGGGGGTGACGATCTGCCCCGCGTCAACCGCGACTTCGGCGTGTTCGAGAATCACCTGGCCCGTCTCGGGCACCACGGATATCTCCACGGCCATCGCCACATACGACATCAGGTTCTTGTACTTGCCGAACGCAAAGCCGACGCCGTGATTGGCCTTGCGCGGCGCGCGCGGCCAGCCGAATTTCTCGGCCGCGAGCCGGATCACGTCTCGGGCGCGCGGATCCTGCATATGCTTGAGCCGGAACGCGACGGGGTCGGCGCCGGCTGCGGCGGCCAACTCGTCCATGAACGTCTCGATCGTGAAGACGTTCATGTGCGCGCCGAGCGAGCGCATCGCCGACGTTTGCAACGGCATGGTCGGCGAGAAGTTGTTCATCACATGCATGTTGGGGAACGCGTACAGCGGAATCGCGTTGCGGTCGCCGCCGCCTTCGGGCTGCATCATCGGCACCGACGGCGCCGGCACGAACGGTTTCTCCAGCATTCGCGCGGGAAGGAGCCGGCCCGCGTTGACGATCCGCTCGTTGTGCGAGCTGCTCCACAGCGCGTAGTCCCAGTTGACGATGCTGCCGCTCGCGTCGAGCGACGCGCTCACTTCGGTGACCATCGCGGGTGTGAAGTGATCCCAGGTATGTTCCTGTTCGCGCATCCATTGCACACGAACCGGTTGGCCCGCCATCTCGCGGGCGATCAAGGCGGCGTGCGATGCTACGTCGTCCGCGCCGTTGTGCCCATAGCAGCCCGATCCTTCGACATGAACGCAGCGCACATTCTCTTTCGGCAGCGACAGCATTTCGGCGAGCGCATCGCGCAGCGGATAGACGCCTTGCGAGTGCGTCCAGACCGTCATGGTGCCGTCCTTGAACTGCGCGACTGAGCAGGACGGGCCGATCGAACCGTGCATCATGTAGCGCTTGGTGTACTTCGCGCTCAGCGTTTTGGCGGGTGTGCCGGCCGCATTGTGCGTATTCGCGATCTCGATGTGTTGCGTGGAAATCGTCTTCAGATCGCGGTGTACTGCAGCCGGGTCGGGCAATGTGCGTCCGGCGCTCCACTGACTTCCCGCGGCCAGCGCGCGCTGCGCCTGCACCGCTTGCCATTCGCCTTTGGCGACCACCGCCAGCATGCTGCCGTCCCTGATCACCTTGACGACGCCCGGCATCTTCAGAATGTCGGGCGTATTGGTCTTCAGCAACTTCGCAGCATAGACCGGCGGGAGCACCACTCGCGCATGCAGCATGCCCGGCATCGACATGTCCTGCACATAGCTCGGGCCGCCCGTCACCTTGCCCGGGATGTCCAGGCGCGGCAATGACGTTCCGATCGTCACGAATCTGGCTGGGTCTTTCAACGGCGACACCGGCGTCGCCATGCGATGGAGATCCACCGCGCCGACCGCCTGACCGTAAGTCATCGTGCGGCCGTCGGGCGCCTTGATGATGGCGTCCTGAACGGTCAGCACGCTGCTCTCGACACCGAAATGTTTGGCCGCAGCATCGACGAGCAGGCCGCGGACCTGGGCAGACGCGTTCAGCAAGGCGCTGCCGCTGTCGACGATGGTGTGGCTGCCTGCCGTGAGTCCCTCGTCCGGCGAGGCGCCCGTATCGGCGGTCAAAAACGTGATCAGCGAGGGCGCCATGTCCAGCTCCTCGGCTGCGATCTGCAGCAGCGCGGTGCGTACCCCGGTGCCTAATTCCACCTTGCCGGTGTAGACAGTCACCTTGCCCGCGGGATCGATCTTGATCCATGCATCGAGGAACGGATTGGTCTTCAGACTGCCCGCGAGCGTTTCGGTCGCTTTCGCCACGTGTACCGCAGCGCCTTCGTCCGCGATCACCTCCTGCGCCATGGCCTTGATACCGGGGAACAGACTGAAGCTCACCACGAGCGCGCCGGACATCATGAAGCGGCGGCGTCCCTCGTTAATATCGTCTTCGTTGACGCTCATTGCGTGCCTCCGTGGGTCACCGCGCCTTGAGGCGGGGTGGGCGTAGCGTCGGATGCGGGCAGGTGCGCGACTTCGCGGATCGCAGCGAGGATGCGCATTTGGGTGCCGCAACGGCAAAGATTCGGCTCCATGTGTTCGCGCAGTTCATTCTCGGTCGGCCGCGGGTTGCGCTCGAGCAGGGCCTGGGCGCGCATGATCATGCCGGCGATGCAATAGCCGCACTGCACGGCCTGATGTTCGATGAAGGACTTCTGCAGCGGGCCGGGATGTTCGACCGTGCCGAGACTTTCGATCGTGCGCACGGGGCGGCTGCCGATCGACGACACGGGAATGAGGCAGGAAAATGCAGCCTTGTCGCCCACGATCACCGTGCACGCGCCGCATTGTCCAAGACCGCAGCCGAACTTCGCGCCGTGCAGGTGCAGGTCATTGCGCAGTGCGTAGAGCAGTGGCGTCGACGGATCGATATCCAGCACGTGCTGCACGCCATTGACGGTAAGGTTGATCATCGCGCGTTATTCTCCTTTCTGACTTTGACCACCGTTTCCTCGACGTCCTTCCACTCGCCGCGCTGCGAATAGGTCGCGCGGATATAGGACACCAGGTCGGCGATCTGCTGGTCACTGTAGATTTCGCTGAAGGACGGCATGTAGTTCATGCTGTCCTCGCCGTGCCAGCCGTTGCCGCTGAGAATCATCTGAGCCGCGTTGCGCGGCGTCGCTGCATTGATGGCGGTGCTGAACGCGAGCGTGGGGCGCTCGCCAATCGATTGCATCGGTGCAGCGGGACCGTGGCACTGGGCGCACGATGCCGCGAACAGCAGTGCGCCGCGCTGGGCCTCCGGTGACTTCTCGCCTTGCGCTGCTGCGTTGGACGACACACCGGCGACGGCCGGCTGCGGCTTCTGAATCGACAGGATGTAGGTGGCGATGGCCTGCACATCCTCTTCAGGCACGGTAGCGAGGTCGCGCGTGACGGGCAGCATCGGGCCGGCCGCCGCGCCGTGTTCGCTGGCGCGGCCGCTGCGCAGATAGGTCACGAGCTGTTCCTGGGTCCACGGCTTCGGCGCCGCGCCGAGCGCATTGAGCGCGGGCGCTTCCCAGCCGTCGACGATACCGCCGTCGAATGCGTGTGCCGACTTTTCGCCGCCGATCATATTGAGCGGCGAATGACACGACGCGCAGTGCCCGAGGCCATCCACCAGCAACTTGCCGCGGTTCCACTCGGCGTCTTTCGACGCGCCTGCCACCTGCTCGCCGGGATGCAGGAACAACACGTTCCAGAAGGCCAGTAGAGGCCGGAAGTTCAGCGGAAAGATTAGCTCGTTCGCGGGCGTGGTCGCGTTGACCGGCTCGCGCGTCATCAGGTATGCGTAGGCCGCGGCAATGTCACGATCGGACATACGCGTAAAGTGAATGTACGGAAACGCGGGGTACAACAAGTGCCCGTCGCGGGCCACGCCGTAACGCACAGCTCGCGTGAATGCTTCGAGCGACCAGCTGCCGATGCCCGTTTCGACATCGGGCGTGATGTTGGTCGCGTAAATGGTGCCGAACGGCGTGGCAAGCGGCAGGCCGCCGGCGAACGGTTTGCCGCCCTTCGCGGTGTGACAGACAATGCAGTCGCCGAGCGCCACCACGCGCGCGCCCGCGAGCTTCGTCCGCGTGTCGAACGACGCAGGCGCCGGAGGATTGACCGGGGCAATGGCGGGCTTCCACATCAACAGCAGCGCGCCGGTTAGCGCGGCCACGACGATCACGCCGCCCATCGCCAACAGTCCAGACTTGTGCGTCATCACGTACCTGTCACTGAAGTCATGAATCGAAGAATCCGCACGCACAGGCTGTGCGCGCGGCCGGGAGATGCGTCATGCCTGCACGGCGCGTGCTTATACGGCTTGTGCGTTCTGGCCGGCGCTGCCGTCGAACGGGTAGTCGATATAGCCGGCGTCGTCGCCGCCGTACCAGCCGGCCGCCTTGGGCGTCGCGAGCGCCGCGTGAGTCGCAATGCGCTCGACGAGGTCGGGATTGGCGATATAGGCGCGCGCGAACGCGACCAGGTCCGCCTGGCCGTCGCGGATCAGTTGGTCGGCCTGGTCGATGGCAATGCCGCCGTTGACCATCAGCGTGCCGGAGAACGCCTTGCGTATACGCTCGATGATGCGCGGCAGGTCCGGTGCGCCGCTCCAGGCGTTCGTGTCCGCCGCGTGAACGTAGGCGACGCCGAACTCGTCGAGCATCTTGCCGACGTAGTCGTAGGTGCCGTCCGGATCCGCATCGCGCACATTGTTGTACTGCGCATACGGCGAAACGCGTACGCCGACCCGGTCGAGCGAAACCACCGAGCCGATCTCCGTGAGTATGTCGCGCAGGAAGTTGGCGCGGTTCGCTAGCGAGCCACCGTATCGGTCGTCGCGCGTATTGGTGGTCGGTGACAGGAATTGATGCGGCAAGTAGCCGTTCGCCGCGTGGACTTCGACGCCGTCGAAGCCGGCGGCAATCGCATTGGCCGCGCCTTGTCTGAACGCGCCGATAGCAAGCTTCACCTCGCCGAGCGACATGGCGCGCGACGGCGTGGCGTGGATTCTGGTGTACTGGCCGTTCTGCAATTGCGCCCACACCTGCAACTGGTCGAGATCGTCATTCACGCCGGAGGGCGAGAGCGGTGCCTCGCCGCCAAGCAGTGCGAACGAACCGACGCGCCCGCCATGCCACAACTGCATGAAGATGCGGCCGCCGGCTGCATGCACCTGGCTCGTGATGTGACGCCAGCCCTCGATCTGCTCGGCCGTGATGATGCCCGGCGTGAGCTCGAAGGACGCCGAGGCAGGACTCACATTGGTCGCCTCGGTAATGATCAGCCCCGCCGACGCGCGCTGCGCATAGTATTGCGCCATCATTTCCGTCGGACGGCCGCGCAACGGTGCGCGCGAGCGGGTCATGGGCGCCATCACGACGCGGTTCGGCAAGTGCAGTCCAGGCAGATCGTAGCCGTTGAGCAAAGGGGAAAGAGACGACATGGTGATTCCTTTTTAAACGATTGAACGTCGTTCAGGTGCGTGACGATGCTGGCTAGCGTATCGTGACCGTCACGGGAATTCCTGAAACCAGGCTGAAATCTTGTTAATCCGGAGGGCATACCGCCCGGTTTGCCCCAAATGCCGTCATGCAATGCGTGCGGCGTGCGGACGGCCGATCGCGAGATAGTGGATCAGTGCAATGATCGGAAAGGCCGTCGCGACGCTCGCGACCAACGTCCAGCCACCGTGTTCGTAGAGCGGGCTGGCGAGCGCCGAGCCGAACGCACCGCCGACGAAGATGCTGGTCATATACAACGCGTTCAGGCGGTTTCTGCTTGCCGCATGCAGCGCGTAGATTTCACGCTGACCCAGCACCATATTCATCTGCACGGCGAAATCGAGAACGATGCCGGTTGCGACGAGCCCGATCACGCCCCAGGCCGGATGGATCAACGCCGGCGTGTAAGCGAGTGCGCCCACCACCAGCGCAATCAGCGTCGCGCGCACCGTATGCCCCGCGTCGGCCAGACGTCCCGCCACCGGCGCGGAGGTTGCGCCGATCGCCCCGACCAGCGCGAAGATGCCGATGGCGGTTTGCGAGAGCCCGAACTGCCGGGTCAACTCGATGGGGATCGCGGTCCAGAACAGGCTGAACGAAGCGAACATCAGCGCTTGATACAGCGAGCGGTGGCGCAGCACCGGCATCGTGCGGACCAGATGGCCGAGCGAGCCGATCAGTTCGAAGTAAGTGGCCTGGTGATCAGGCTGGCGGCGCGGAATGGTCAGCGTGAGCACGCTGGTGACGATGGCCATCAGCACAGTCGCGGCACCGAACACCACGCGCCAGCCGAAGTGGCCGGCCACCACGCTGGAGATCGGGCGCGACAGCAGAATGCCGAGCAGCAGGCCGCTCATGATGGTGCCGACCACCTTGCCGCGCGACTCGTCGGGTGCGAGATGCGCGGCGAGCGGGATCAGAATCTGCACGGCGACCGAACTGAAGCCGATCAGCAAGGAAATCACGAGGAACCAGCCCGGCTGATGCACGACCGTCGCGGCGCCGAGACTTGCAATCGAGACCAGCGCGGTGATGATCATCAGCTTGCGGTTTTCCAGCAGGTCGCCCAACGGCACGAGGAAGAACAGGCCGAACGCATAGCCGATTTGCGTCAGCGAAACGATCAGGCTGGCTGTGCCGCCGGACATGTGAATGTCCGGCGCGATCAATTCGGTGATCGGCTGCGCGTAGTACAGGTTTGCGACGATCGCGCCGCAGCAGAATGCGAACAGAGCGATCAGCCCGCGTGTCAGCTTGACATGGCCGGCGCCGCCCGCCGTGATGGATGGTTGGGTTGACATTGCAACTCCCTAAAAGAAAAAACGGAAAATGTGTGCTCAGCGGGCGATGTTCATCAGCCGGCCGCCGAGCGAAATGCCCAGATCGGTCATGAGCCGGCCGCGTTGCAATTGCTGGTTCTCCCAGCGCTTGAGGGTTGAATCGATCGTTGCGCCGTTCTGCCATGTCGATGACAACGCCAGCGCCAAAGCATGGGCATTGGCCGCGGCCTTCGCCGTGCTGCCCGCCGTATGCGGACGCGGAACCGATGCGGCGTCGCCGAGCAGCACCGCGCGGCCGAACACCATCTTCGGCGCTCGCAGGTCGACGATCGGCTGCATGAACGGATCGTCGGTGCTATCGACGAGCGCGCGAAACGTCGGCGCGAGCAGCGCCTGCGCGTCATCCCGCAACTGGTCGATGTCGGCGCGCTTGGTCGCGCCTGGCGGCAACGAAAACGCGCGCGCCACGCCGTGGCGGTCCACCAGCAACTCGTCGAGCTGTTCGCGGCTGTATTTGCGATACCACACCCAGTTCCACCGGCGTTCGCCAGGCACGCTCGAGTCGTGTTCGCCCGGAATCAGATAGGCGAGCGCCGAGTGCCCGTCGCCTTGCTGAAAAGTAAACCGGTCACGCAGTATGTTCGCTGCACGCAACGGCAAGTCCGGTTCCTCGACGAGTCCGCGCCACGCGACATAGCCCGCGTAGGCAGGCACGACCTCGGGCAGCAGGCGCCGTCTGAGCGTCGAACGTATGCCGTCGGCGCCGACCAGCAAATCTGCCTGCTCGCTGCGGCCGCTCTCGAACAGCGCGACGATCTGCTCGCCTTCCATGCGGAAATCAACAAAGGTCTCGCCCGTGTGCAGGCAATCCGCGGGCAGCGCATTTTTCATGGCGCGGTACAGCAGGCTCCACGACGTCTGCATCTGCGGCATATACAGTTGTTCGACGCGATTGTCGTCGCGGTCCAGATAGATGCGCTCGCCTGACATCACGCCGGGCGGATCGGGCAACACAACGCCTGCGAACCGGAGTGCGTCCAGCACGTCAGGCTGAAGTACGATGCCGCCGCCGCGGCTTTCGAGCTGATTCGACGAGTTCTCGAACACGTCGACCTGCCAGCCGGCTGCGCGTAAGGCGGTGGCCGAGAACAGTCCGCCGAGCGAGCCGCCGATTACGACGGCACGTGGTTTTTCGAACGATCTCATGCTGCATTCCTTTGTTCCGCCGCGCGCAGCCCATTGGCAAACACGACGGGCGGCTGCGCGCCGCTGATTGCCTTGCCGTCGATCACCATGGTCGGCACGGCCTGAATTCCGAGCTTGTCCGCCTGCTCGCGCGCCGCGTCGATCTCCGGATTGCCGGCAGCGGAGAGCAGATACGCGCGAACCTCGCCCGCATCGAGCGTGTGTTCGGTTGCGATCTCGACGAGCATGTCGAGCGAGCCGATGTCGCGGCCTTCGGAAAAATAGGCGGCGTAGATGGCTTGATAAAGCGCGGCAGTCGTAAGCGGTTCCTTGCGGTTCTGAGCAAACCGCATCAGACGGTGCGCGAGACGTGTATTCGGCGTGCGCAGCACCTTGCCATAGTCGAACGGCGCGCCTGCTGTCAGACCGGCGGCCGTCACCTGCGCATCCATGACTTGCGAGCGCGCCCAGGTGCCGAATTTATGGGTTCGATAGGCGCGCCGGTCCGTGCCTTCGACGGGCATGGAAGGATTCAATTCGAACGGCACATAGCGAATCGAAACAGCCGCGCCGACGCCGGATTCCGCGAGCGCCGCGGAGAGATTCCGTTGGCCGATCCAGCACCACGGACAAATGAAGTCGTAATAGACGTCGACTTGAATGGCTTGCATGTTGCACCCCTCGCTAGTTAATGGATGCAGCTTATATGTTGCGTGAGGCTCGGTGAATGGGGATAAAATGCAACCCCGTGTTGCGTTTATCGCAACCATCTTTGCAACTGCAACATCGCCGAGACCGAACATGGACAAGTTCCTTGCCGTGAAAACGTTGCTGGAAGTAGCTGACGCCGGCGGCTTTTCAAAGGCCGCACAACGTCTCGGCGTGGCCACCTCCTCGGTCACACGACTGATGGACGCGCTGGAGGCCTCTCTGGGGACCGCGCTGCTAACCCGTACGCCCAGAAAGGTCAGTCTCACGGACGCCGGCATTGCGTACGTCGAACAGATCGGCAAGGTGCTCGACGATCTGGCCGAAGCTGACGAGAGCGTCTTCGACAGCGGCGCGTCGCCGGTCGGCTCGCTCAGAATCTCGGTGCCGTCAACCTACAGCCGCTTGCGGCTCGCGCCGCACCTCGCGGCTTTCCTCTCCGACAATCCGCGTGTATTCCTCGACGTTGTCGTCGCGGATCACTTCGTCGATCTCGCGCTCGAGCGGATCGACGTCGCGATCCGGATCGGCCTGCAAGATCGCGACGCCAATCTGATCGTCAGAAAGCTCGCCGACAATCCGCGCTACGTCGTCGCCAGCCACGACTATCTCGAACGATGCGGCATGCCTCGGACACCGCAGGCACTCGACGCGCACGAGTGTCTTCGCTTCGCTTACGGTGGCGGCTATCGCACTCGCCAGGTCTGGGCCTTCCGGCGCGAAGGTGTGGCGCAGCGCGTCGAGGTGCGCGGTCATCTGTTGTCGAACAGTCTCGACGTCCTGCTCGAGGCGGTGATGGCGGGACGCGGCATTGCGTTGCTGCCCGAATGGCACGTCGACGCCGAGATTCGTGCGGGCCGCCTGTTGCGCCTGTTCGAGAACTTCGAAGCGAGTCCTCATCAAGGCGATGCAGTCGTCTATGCAGCGTATCTGCCCAATCGCCGTCACTCCAGAAAAGTGCACGCGCTCATTCAGTTTCTCGAAGCGCGGCTTCACGCCACGCTCGAAGGGTGATCGGCGACGCGCCCACGTGCCACGTCTCACTACCGTTCGCCTATCCACGTGCGCGATGCCGGGTCATACAGCTTTACGCATTCCGCCCGGATTCGAACAGGAACCACACGCGTTTCTCCGCTTCGTCGATCCAGTTTTCGAGCAGACTCGCCGTGGCGACATCGCCATATTCGTCGCATAGCGAATGCGTCTCGCGCATGTAGCCGGATAGCGCCAGATTGTCCTCACGCAATTCGGCGAGCATGTCAGCTGGCGTCACGAACTCCGCATTGTTGTCGAGAATGCGCTGCAGCTTCGTGATCTGGCCGGTCGAGTGCAGCGTCCGGCCGCCGAGCTTGCGCGCGCGTTCCGCGATCGGATCGGTGGTCGCGAAGATCTGCTCGGACTGGTCGTCGAGCAACAGGTGATAGTCGCGGAAGTACGGGCCCGACATGTGCCAATGGAAGTTTTTCGTCTTCAGATAGATCGCGAACACGTCGGCTAGCAGTGTGGTCAACGCGGCGGCGATGTCACGTGTCGCGTCTTCGGTCAGGCGACTCGGTGTTTTTAGCGGCGCCGCGCGACGTGCTGCTGCGTTCAGTTCGTCTTTCATGGCTTTTCCTTTTGAGGTGTCAGCCGGTGAAACGGGTGTTTCCGAATCCGGCACCTGAAGTGTAGGAACGCCGCGCACATAAAGTCCTGCAGAAAATATGAAATGTTCTGAGCGGCCGTTCGCCACGCGCCATGCCGCCGATTTCCTGGTTGTTATTTTTTTAAGAACGATTAAGGAGTTCAACAAGGACTCTGGGAAAAACCGTCGATAGACTGAGTCTCAGTTTTTCTCGCACTTCAAGCGAGTGCGACATGTCCTCCCATGCTAACCAGCCCTTTAGGATGCACAAAGCCATGGCAAATCCGAAACTCGAAGTCCTGACGCCTGCAAACTCGCAGATCATTTTTATCGACCAGCAGCCGCAAATGGCTTTCGGTGTCCAGTCGATGGACCGCCAGGCGCTGAAAAACAACGTGGTCGGTCTCGCGAAGGCTGCGAAGGTGTTCAACATTCCGACCACGATCACGTCGGTGGAAACGGAAAGCTTCTCGGGCTATACGTACCCCGAACTGCTGGACGTGTTCCCGGATCACAAGGTGCTCGACCGCACGTCGATGAATTCGTGGGACGACCAGAAGGTCCGTGACTCGCTGGCTGCCGCCGGCCGCAAGAAGGTCGTCGTGGCGGGTCTCTGGACCGAAGTCTGCAACAACACGTTCGCGCTGTGCGCGATGGACGAAGGCGACTACGAAATCTACATGGTCGCCGACGCGTCGGGCGGCACCTCGAAGGAAGCTCACGACTTCGCGATGCAACGGATGATTCAGGCCGGCGTGGTGCCGGTCACGTGGCAACAGGTGCTGCTCGAATGGCAACGCGACTGGCGGCACAAAGAGACCTACGACGCGGTCATGAAAATCGCCAAGGAACACTCCGGCGCGTACGGAATGGGCGTGGACTACACGTACACGATGGTGCACAAGGCGGCTCAGCGTACGGCTCAGCAGCACGAAATCCTGGCGCCGGTGCCGGCTAAGGTGAAGTAACCAGCGCATTAAACACATCGCGCGGAATTCGGGAGCGGAACATGTGGGTCCCGAATTCCGCACGGGTTGGCGCCCGTTTCATCCGCATTCGCCGATGCGGGGCCGCCGGAAGTGCCGGCCGGCAAGGCCGCGCTGGTGAAACACCCCGACGTGTCCGTGGGCCCGCAGTACGACACGACTCACGTGTATGTCGCCTCGGCGGACCTCGACGCGTTCGTCAACAGCTTCCTTGCGACGTTCGGCGGCAAGGCGTCCCCGCGCGCCGTGTTTACGGTGACGCCCACGCCGAGCAAGACCGCCTCGCAGTACGTGCAAACGCCGGTCGGCATGCTGTCGGTGTTCGGCTTCGAAGCGCCGATTCCATATCCGTTCGGCAATGAGCGAACCGGCTATCTGGTCACCGATATCGATCAGGCGGTCAAGGCGGCGCGTGCGGCCGGCGCCGATGTCCTCGTCGATTCGTTTGACGACCCGATCGGCAAGGACGCGGTGATCCAATGGCCGGGCGGTCTGACGATGCAGCTCTACTGGCACACCAAGGCGCCCAACTACGCGCCGCTGCTCGATCAGGTGTTCGATGCCTTTGCGTAGCAGCGGTTCGCCACCGGTCAGGCGGATCTTCTCGATGCCCAGTTGCGTAAAGGTCTTGCACAGCGCATGCATCTGATCGAACGACAGCCATTCGGAAGCCGACAGAAACGGGTAGCCCGGCCTGAAGACCTCTTTCGGCATGCAGTAGGTGCAACGGAAGTTGCACTGGTCGATCACCGAAAGGCGCAGAACCTCGAGCGGCCGCGCCAGGGCGTCCACGAGCAGCTCGGTCAGGCGGACGTCCGTCCAGGATAAATTGCCGTGCCCTGTCTTCTTCCGCTCGATCTTGCCCACTGTGACTCCCTTCGCTGCTGTGGCGAAAACGCCTGCCGGCTGGCCGGTATGGCGGATTCCAAAGGCGGTGCGGGCCGGTGTCGGGCCGTCGCGTCACGGCCTCACAGTAAGAGATATGGCGCAAGCGGACCATCCTACATAGGGCTCGGCAGGTCTGCCGCGCCGCATGACGGCGTTATACCCAAGTGTGATAGTGTCAGGCTGGGAGCGGCACCTAACATGCAAAGAAAACCGGGCATGAGCCGGATCCGGACGCGCCGGACGCCGTGGAGAAAGCGCGTCCGAAACCGAGCCGAACCGTCACGTTGGCGCAAGGGGAAAACCGTAGCAATGAGCTTTGTTCGTATCGTGGACGACGACGCCCTGTGCGTATTGCTCGACTTTAGAATGCGAGGCATGCAAGGAGTCGACGTGCACCGTCAACTGATCGAGAAGCAGCGGCACATTCCTGTCGTGTTCATGTCCGCGCAAGGCGACGACGAAACGGTTCGCCGCGCGATGCAGCACGGCGCCGTGGCTTTTCTGCGCAAGCCCTTTGCAGAAGACGTGTTACTCGATTCCATTTCGATTGCCATCGAACGACATGGAGAAGCGAAGTGAGCACAGAGGCATTTATCGAGGGATTTCGCGGGGCGTCCCCTGAGGCCGGCGCCACTGTGCATTTCGATCAGGTCTGGTTCGATCAGCTCGTGCTCGAAGCGCTGCTGGTCGACGGCAACATCGTGCGCTATCGGGCGAGAACACCGGACGGCGCGCAGTCGTGGGTGGTTGCCGTGCCCACCGATCTGCCCTCCGAAGCCGTATTCCGGCGTTTGCAGCAGGAGTTCGCCCCGGCCGACAAACTCGATTCGGCGTGGGCTGTGCGGCCGCTCGCGCTCGTGCGTCTCGCGCGCGGCCCGATACTCGTGTACGAAGACAACGGCGGTGCGCTGGTTCTGCCGCCGGCTGACGGCACGATCTCACTCAGCCGGTTTTTGCGGATCGCGGTCGGCGCCGCGCACGCTTTGCGGCTCGCGCATACGCGTGGCGTCCTGCATCGCGACATCAAGCCGTCCAACCTGCTGGAAGGCACGGACGGCACGGTGCGCCTGCTGGGCTTTCGCGACACATTCAACCTGGCCGGCGATCCCTCGACAGAATCGTCGGACACGCTGTACGGCACGCTCGCCTATATGTCGCCGGAGCAGGCCCGACGTGCGGAAGGTCAAGCCGACGAGCGCAGCGATCTCTATTCGCTCGGCGTCACTCTCTACGAACTGCTGACCGGCCAGTTGCCTTTCGAGGCGGCCGACGCCGTCGAATGGGTTTATAACCATGTCGCCCGTCAGCCCGCCAATCCACGGCAATATCGCGCGTCCTTGCCCACGGTGCTCGGTTCGATCGTGCTCCGGCTGCTGGCCAAGAGCCCTGGCGAGCGCTATCAAAGCGCGTCGAGCCTCGAGGCCGATCTGCGCCGCTGTCTCGCCGACTGGAACGAGATGCAGCACATCGTTCCGTTTGAACCCGCCGCGGAAGACAACGTCAGGAATCTCGCCGTCACGCATCGGTTGTTCGGTCGCGCGGTCGAATATAAGGCGCTGCTCGGCGCTTTCGAGCGCAACGCGATGCAGGGCGCGGCCGAACTCATCTTCGTGTCCGGCTATTCGGGCGCGGGAAAATCCGAACTCGTACGCAGCGTGCACCGCGCTACCGCGCAGACCTCCACGCTCTTCGCTTCGGGCAAGCTCGAACAGTACGGGCAGAATGCGCCCTACGCACCGCTGATGCAGGCGATACGCTCGCTGTTCCAGCGCATTCTCGGCGAGACCGATAGCGATCTGGACCGCTGGCGCGAGGTACTGCGCGAAGCGATCGGGCTGCAAGGCAAACTCATCGTGGGTTTCATTCCCGAACTGGAGCTGGTGCTCGGCGCGCAGCCCGATGTGGCGGATCTGCCGCCGGTGGAAGCGCAACTGCGCTTTCAGGCGCTGATCACGCGTCTGCTGTCCGTCTTCGCGACTCAAGCGCACCCGCTGATCCTGTTCTTCGACGACGTGCACTGGTTCGACGACGCCACGCTGAATTTCATTGCGAACTTCGTGGCGACCGTCGAGATCCGGCACGTGCTGCTGATCTGCGCTTACCGCGACAACGAGGTTGACCGCTCGCCCAAGTTCAAGGCCTTTCTCAAGTCGCCGCCAAGCACCGGCGCGCGCGTCACCACGCTCGCCGTGGGGCCACTCGATACCGCGAACGTGATGTCCTTGCTCGCCGACGCGCTGCATTGCGACGCCGCGCACGTCTATCCGTTGGCGGCGGTCGTCCACGAAAAGACCGGTGGCAATCCGTTTTTCGTCAAGCAACTGCTGCTTGCGCTGGCCGACCAGCAGTTGATCGCCTACGATGGCATGGCCGGTAGATGGACGTGGGATATCGATCGTATCGGCGAATATGAATCGTCCGATAACGTAGTCGACCTGATGGTAGCGCGCCTGTCGCGCCTGCCTCGGGATGCCCAGGCCATGCTCAAGCTGCTTGCGTTCATGGGGCGCCGGCTCGACAGATCGACGCTGGTACGGATCGACCGTGCCGGCGGCGTGGAATTGGAGCGGCGTCTGCATCCGGCGATCAAGGCAGGTCTCGTCGTGTCCGACCGGATGGGTTTTGCTTTCGCGCACGACCGGATTCAGGAGGCGGCGTACGCGTTGACTCCGGCAGACGAGCGCGGTGTCGAGCATGCGCGCATCGCCCGCATTCTGATGGAAGATTTCGGCGTGCGGGCCGTGCAGAATTCGGCGTTCGACATCGCGCACCACATCGAACGGGCTCAGGCAGCCGGCGCGTTGCGCGATCTGGATTCGGGCGAGACGAAGGCATTCGGGAGAATCTGTCTGCAGGCGGCGCGTCACGCGAAAGAAGCGATCGCCATGCAGTCCGCGCTGAGCTATCTCGACGTCGCGCAAAAGCTGCTCGACGCGAGCGGCGAAGACTACGCGCAATCGCTCGGCTATGAGATTGGCGTGCTGCGGGTGCAGTGCTACATCCTGAACGCGAATTTCGATGCAGCCGCCACGGAGATCGCGAAGCTGCTGCGCCAGGATCTCTCGATCGTTGCGCGCGCATCGGTCTACAAGCTGAAAGTCGACATGCAGCAGCATCTGTCGGACTACGAAGCCGCGGTTGAAACCGCGCTCGAGGGCGTCAAGCTGTTCGGCACCTACCTGCCGCGCTATCCGGAGGCCGCCGATGTCGAGGCCGCGTATAGCCGGCTCAATGATTCGCTCGCGTCGCGCACGATCGCCTCGCTCGCGGATCTGCCGATCTTGCGTGACGAGAAGATCGAATCGGAGATGAACCTGCTGGCAAGCGTCTATGCGCCGGCGTCGTTCGTGAACGAACGGCTCGGCTTCCTGCATCTGTGCCATATGGTGCAGCTCACGATCGATCACGGCATCACGGCGGCTTCCGCACATTGTCTTTCGTGGTTCGGCGTCTACGTGGGGGAGTTTTTCGGCCGCTATGAGGAAGGCTTCGAATTCTCGCGGCTGGCGCGCACGCTGGTCGAAACGCGAGGTTTCAACGCGGTAGTCACGAGCACGCTGGTTGCGCTCGATACGATCGCCGTCTGGACCCAGCCGCTGCCCTACGTGCTGGAATGCGCGCGCAACGCTTTCGAGTCGGCGCGCCCCAGCGGCGATCTGACCATGAGCTGCTACTCGTGCAATCACATCGTCTCCGATCTGCTGACGATCGGTGCGCCACTGGAGCAGGTCGACAGGGAAATCGATCTCGGCCTCTCGTTCGCAAGACGCGTGCGCTTCAAGGACGTGGAAGACATCCTCGAACTGCAGAAACGCTACGTGCACAGTTTGACGGGCGGCCCCGGGCTGCCTGGCAATTTCGGCGTCGTGGTCGACGGACGCATGACGTTCGACTCCGACCTGCTCGACACGCAGATGACCACGCTGCGCTTCTGGATCTGGCTGCTGAAAGGGGTTTCCTGCTACTTTCACGGTGACTATCAGAACGCGTTGTATTGCCTTGCCGAAGCGGGCGAACTCAAGTGGGCGACGCCCGCGCACATTCACCTGCTCGACTATCACCTCTACGCCGCGCTCGCTATCGCGAAGGTCTATTCCGCCGAAGGCGAGGCGGCTCACGCCGTCGCGCGGATCGAACCACATCTCGCGAGAGTGAGGACCTGGGCGCAACTCAACCCGGCGACCTTCCGCGACAAACTGCTGCTGGTCGAAGCCGAGGTGGCGCGCCTGAACGGCACGCCGCTTGCGGCCATGGCGCTGTACGAGCAGGCCGCCGCAGTGGCATCCGAAAGCGGCTTCAATCACAGCAATGCGCTGGCTCACGAGATGGCGTCGCTGTGCTGCGAGGCGAATGGTCTTTTCAGCGCAGCGCGCCACCATCGCCGTCGCGCGATCGACAGCTACATGCGTTGGGGCGCGCTGGCCAAAGTCGAGCTACTCGAGCGCAGCGGGCGTCCAGCGCAATTGTCGTTCGAGCAGCCGGTCGCGTCGCGTCCCTCGATCGAGATCGCCGATGCGCAACAGCGGTTCGATCTCGTCGCCGCTTTAAAGTCGTCGCAGGCACTCTCCGAGGAGATCGTGCTCGACAAACTCATCCGCACGCTCGTGACGTTGGCCATCGTGCACGCTGGCGCGCAGAGCGGGATGCTGATCCTGTTGAAGGGCAATGTGCCGGTTATCGAAGCGAGCGGGCAGGATGCACCGCACGGCGTTCAGGTGGCGCTGGGCGGCGACCAGCTCACGCGTGAAGATCTGCCGGCTTCGGTGTTCTATACGGCGCTGCGCACGCGCAAGCCGGTCGTGGTGGAAGATGCGCAACACGATCCGCGCTTTTCATTCGACGTAGCCTTTGCGAAACGCCTGGTTCGCTCCGTGTGCTGCTTGCCGCTCGTCAAACAGGGCAATGCCGTCGGCGCGTTGTATCTGGAGAACAATCTGACCGCGGGCGTGTTCACGGAAAGCCGTACGTCTGTGCTCGAATTGCTGGCCTCGCAAGCGGCCATTTCGCTCGAAACGGCGCGCCTTTACGCGGAACTGCTCGAAGAAAACAAGCGGCGCCAGGAAACGGAAATGGCCTTGCGCATGAGTGAGGAGGCCCTCGCGCTCGGACAAAGAATCGGCCGCTCGGGCAGCTACATCTGGAACACATTGACAGCCGAACGCTACTGGTCGAAGGAGCTTTACAGCGTATTCGACCTGCCGATGGACGCCGGCAGCCCCGGCACCCAGACGATTCTCGACCGGATTCATCCCGAAGACGTCGCGCTCTATCAGGAAGTCGTCGAGCCGGCCGCGCGCAATCGCACGTCATTCAGGCAGAAGTTCCGGATCGTTTCACCGGACGGCACGCTCAAGCACCTCGAAGTGCTCGGCGAGCCCTCGGGCGTGAGCAGCTTTGTCGGCGTGGTAACGGATGTGACCGACCGGCATACTACCGAACTGGCGTTGCAGAACGCCAAGCTCGAACTGGCGAAGGCGTCGCGTGCGACGACGATGGGCGAACTCGCTGCATCGATCGCGCACGAAATCAATCAGCCGCTGGCGTCGATCGTGTCGAATGCGAGCGCGGGCGTGCGCTGGCTCAACCGGCCGGTGCCGGACATTCCTGAAGCGTTGAACGGCTTGCGCGATATCGTGAAGGACGGCAAGCGGGCGGGCGACATCATCCGCGCGTTGCAGTCTCTCGCGAAGGAAGCCAAGCCGAGCTTCGTGCCAACTTATGTCGACAATGTGGTGCGCGAGGTCTTCGAACTGGCCGCGGCGGAAATCGAGCAACGCGGCCTGGTGGTGCGAATCGATCTGGGCGCCAACCGTTCGGTGATGGCCGACCGGGTGCAATTGCAGCAGGTGTTGTTCAACCTGGTCATGAATGCCGCGGATGCGATGGGCCATCTCGATGCGCGGCAGCGGCTGCTCAGCGTGACGTCGAACGTCGGCGATCAGGGCTCAGTGGTCGTGTCCGTGAGAGACAACGGCAGCGGGATAAATGCGGACATCGCATCGCGCATTTTTGACGCCTTCTTCACGACGAAGAAAACCGGCATGGGAATGGGGCTTGCCATCTGCCGATCCATCATCGAAGCGCACGGCGGCACACTGACGGCCGGCCCGGGCGAGCCACGCGGAACGGTGTTCGTTTTCACTTTGCCGGCAGCGGCCTAGTGTCCCGTTCTGTTGTTAACTAATCTATGTTCACGTAGCATGCTGGTATCAACGGAACGGGAGATACCAGCATGCCCATGGGACGACCGAAGGCCGACCTGGTATTGAGTGAAGATGAGCGCTCGCAACTGACTTCGATAGCGCGTTCGCGCTCGATTTCGGCGGCGCTGGTGACGCGTGCGCGCATCGTGCTGGCTGCTGCTGCCGGGGAACCCAACAGCGCAATTGCCCAGCGTCTTCAGATCACGCGTGCCACGGTGGGCAAGTGGCGTATCCGGTTCCTGGAGCATCGCATCAACGGGCTGCATGACGAAGTGCGTCCCGGCAAGCCGCGCACGATTGACGATGAGCGCCTGGCTCAACTGATTCACAAGACCCTGCACACCAAGCCAGCGGATGGCTCCACGCACTGGAGCGTGCGCACGATCGCCGCCGAAACGGCTATCTCGCCGACGAGTGTGCACCGCTACTTCAAGCTGCTGGGCCTGCAACCGCATCGCAGCGAAAGCTTCAAGCTCTCGACCGATCAATTCTTCATCGAGAAAGTGCGCGACGTGGTCGGCCTGTACCTGAGCCCACCGGAGAACGCGCTGGTACTGTGCGTGGACGAGAAGAGCCAGTGTCAGGCCCTCGAACGTACGCAACCCATGCTGCCGATGGGTTTCGGTTACGTCGAAGGCGTTACCCATGACTACGTTCGTCACGGCACCACCACGCTGTTCGCCGCCCTGAACGTACTCAACGGCGCAGTGCTCGCCACCTGCAAGCCGCGTCATCGGCATCAGGAGTTCCTGTCGTTTCTGCGCGAAATCGACAAGGCCGTACCGGCTGAACTCGACGTGCACTGCATCGTAAACAACTACAGCATCCACGAGATGCCGGCGAGCGAGCCGGGCAGGCCGCTCACGATGATCAGCGGGTCAAGCCACGACTGGAAGTTCACCACCATCAGCAGATAGACGAGCGCGATAGCGAACACAAGGCCGGCCTCGAGGCCGCCGAATGATTCGTTCATTGACTGCACCTGGCCGCGAATCACGATCGACGAACCGGGCGGCAATTGCGCACGCGCTTCGTCGACGAGCTTCGACACGTCTGTTGCGACGCCGCCCAGATCGCGCCCTTGTGTCGAAGCGAAGATGTCGAGCACCGGTTGCACGTTGTAGTGCGAGACGACGGCCTGCTGCGTGCTGCGAGACATCATGCCGAGCGTGCCGAGCAGATTCTGCGCGCCTGTAGTGAGGCCGAATGTCGTAACCGGAATGTTCGCGAGGGTTTGCAGCGAGTGAATGTCGTACTGCGGCACTTCGGCCATCAGCGGATAGCTCACGCCATTCTTCGGATCGAGCCAGAAGTTCGGCGTGGTTTGCGAGCTGCCAGATAGCGCGATCAGCAGATTCTGCGCGACGTCGCGCTGAGTGAGGCCGGCCTGAATGGCCTTCGTCCGATCGACGTCGACGTCGATCGCGGGTTCGTCGCCCGGCTGCTGGATGCGTGCATCGACAAGACCCCGCACGCTGCGCGGTTTCGCCAGCAGGCGATCCGTCACGACGCGATTGTCGTCGAGCTTGTTGCCGACAATCTGGATATCGATTGGCGCGGGCAGGCCGAAGTTGAGAATCTGGCTGACGATATCGGCCGGCAGGAACGAGAAGGTCACACCGGGAAACGACGCGTTCAGCACGTTGCGCAGCTTTGCGACATAACCAGAAGTCGGGCCGATGCCGTGTTTCAGCGTCAGCATGATGTCGGCGTCCTCGGGGCCGATCGGGTCGGACGAGTCGTAGGTCAGATTGATGCCGCTCACCGGCACGCCGATGTTGTCGAGCACTGCCGCCTGATCCTGCTTGGGAATCACGCTGGCGATCGTCGCTTCGACTTCGTCGGTAATGCGGACGGTCTGTTCGATGCGGGTGCCAGTGGGCGCGCGCAGATGCAGACGGATTTCGCCGGTGTCGACTGCGGGAAAGAAGTCGCGGCCCGCGAACGGGATCAGCGCGAGCGAGCTGAAACACAGCACGAGGAAAATGCAAATGAAGCGGCCGCGATGAGCAATCGCTCCTTGCAGCACATTGCGATACCGTCCGCGCGGCTTTTCGAAGCGATGTTCGAAGGCCGCCTGAAACCGGACGAGCGCGCCGAAGCGTCCCTGCGCGGCTTTTACGTCTTTCGATGGCGCGCGCATCAGATACATCGCGAGGGTCGGGATCAGTGTGCGCGAGAAGAAGTACGACGCGCACATCGCGAACACCACCGCCTCGGCGAGCGGCACGAACAGATAGTGCGCCACGCCGGAGAGCAGAAACATCGGCACGAACACGGTGCAGATCGACAAGGTCGACACGAAGGTCGGCACGGCGATTTCGCCCGATCCATTCAGGATTGCATCGTGCAAGGGCTCGCCGTTCTCGATGTGATGGGTAATGTTCTCGATCGCCACGGTGGCGTCGTCGACGAGAATGCCGACCGCCAGCGCGAGGCCGCCTAGCGTCATGATGTTGATGGTCTCGCCCAGCGCGGACAGTGCGATCAGTGAGGTCAGCACGGCAAGCGGAATCGACACGGCGATGATGAGCGTGGCGCGCCAGCTGCCCAGAAACAGCAGGATCATCACGGCTGTGAGGCACGCCGCGATCATTGCCTCGCGCACCACACCGGTGATCGCCGACTTCACGAACACCGACTGATCCGACAGCGGAGTGATGACCAGCGCGTTCGGCAGCCCAGGCCGTGCTGGTCTCGGCAGTGCCGCCGATCATGCTGAAGACGGAAGCGAATCCGGGTGGTCTGCCGATTTCGGTGTTCGACGGTATTCGCGAGAGCGTGCAGAATAACCGCTCGCAATTCTTCAAGGATCTGGCCGTGCCGTTCTACGGTTTCAATCGTCCGGATGCAAAGGTGTCGCAAGGCACGATCGATTCGTTCTGGCAGATCGGTATGCTCGGTTCGATCAAGGGTCTCTACGACTACGTCAAGGCGTTTTCGGAAACCGATTTCAACGAAGATCTGAAGAAGGTGACGGTGCCGGCACTAGTGCTGCAAGGCGACGCCGATCAGATCGTGCCGCTCGACGACTCCGGCAAACTGTCGTCGAAAATCATGCCGAATGCGAAGCTGAAAATTTACGAAGGTGCGCCGCATGGTATGTGCACGACGCACGCGGACCGCGTGAACGCGGACCTGCTGGAGTTCATCAAGTCGTAACCAAGCAGGCCGGCGGCGCCGTTGCGGTAGTCGTCGGCGTGTGTGATTCGCGTTGTTTCGTGGCCCGCTTGCGTGTGGGCTTTGCAGGCTGCTCTGCAAGCGGGTCGCCATCGGCGGAAACGCGCAGTCGAGTGCGATGCTTTGCAGGAAAGTCTATCGGCGTGGTTGGAGTCCGCCGTGTTCAAGCCGTGTCTGGTGCGAGACCCAGTTGCCGCCGTGCCGGCGCCAGTTGCCCGGCGGCGTGCCGACCAGTTGCGAGAAGGTTCGCGTGAAATGGCTTTGATCGGTGAAGCCGCATGCGATCGCGATTTCGGACAACGACGAATCGGATGTGCGCAGCAGACGGCGTGCGCGTTCGATGCGCTGCTCCAGCAAGCACTGATGCGGCGTGCAATGGGTGGTCTCGCGAAGCGCGCGATTGAAGTAGCTGCGCGACAGATTGCAGGCGCTCGCGATCTCTTCGAGTGATACATTGCCGTGGGTCTTCGCGAGCAGTATGTCTTTGCCGCGCGCTTCGTGCAGACTCGAAAGCCGCCGGCCCGGTCTGGCCACTTGAGTGCGAGCACCTGCGCAAGATGGCCGAATATGGCGTCCTTGTGACCCGGCCGCGTGGAAAAGCCTCTGATGGTCGAACCGTTTCGCTCGTAGCCGGTGTTCGCGATAAAGACGCGTGAAAACTCCACCAGCACGAAATCGAATGAGCCGTGCAGATCGGCACGGTAGTCCTCTTCGAATTTGCGGATGTAGACCGAGTCTTTCTCGAAGTCGTGCAATGCCGAGCGTGCGCCTGACATGATGCGCCGGCGGTGGCCGGCAGTGAGCGACACGCCGATCAGGAAGCCTCGATCGGAGGCGGGCGTGGCTACTTCGCTGGTTTTCTCTTCGCGGCGGCACTTGCGATAAAACGTGAAGTCGCCTGCCTCGAGTTCAATGTCTTTATGCAACTGATTAGAAAGACATCCAAGCGAGTCTTTCTTTCGGGCGGCCGTGCCGTTTGAAGTTTCTGTAAGGTTCAACATGATCCGTCACCTCTGTCGTCGCGCTAAATTCACAAGCCCGTTCGCGTTGCCAAAATCAAGAGATGGTAATAACCAGCGGAGTACCGCGATTATCTCGGAAATTATTTACGAGGGTTATTAATTTTCGTTCAGGTTTGGACGTTGCAAGCGATAATTTAACTCGGCGGTTTTCGCAGAGCCTTGTCCTTCAAGGCTGAAGCGCCAGTTGAGCGGGTGTGTGCACGGCCGCCGGCGCCAGATTCGTAATTCGCAAATCGATTTTCTGTTTGAGAGCCACGACCAGAAATTCAACGAAGGTCTTTATCTTCGCATCGACGAATTGACGGGACGAATAAACCACAAACACATTGGTGGTCTGAAGCGGATACTCTGGAAACAGTTGAACCAGTTTGCCTTCCCTGAGTTCGTCCACAACCGAATAGGTCGGCACGGCGCCCACGCCGGCGCCCGCCAGCAGGGCAACCCGCAATGCCTGCATATTGTTGACGACGAAATGCCCGGCCGGCTCCGTTTCACCCACGGCATCGCCGGCAAGCTCGGACGGCCACTCGGCGGGCGGATCGAAGGACGAACTGGTTTGCATGAGCGCGTGGTTCGGCAGATCGGCGATGGTGCGGATCGGATGCCGCGTGAGGTAGTCCGGCGCGGCGACCAGAATACGCTCGCACCGGCCGATCAGCCGGCTCACATTGCGCGAATCCGGTAACGACGAAGCGGACACGATCGAGACGTCGAACTCGTCTTCGATCAGATTCGCCATATGCGGCAGCAGTTTCAGATCAACCGACACCGCGGGAAAGGCGTGCCGGTATTCGACAATAGTGGACGTCAACTGTTTCAGGCCGATGTCGGGCACGGCATGCACCCGCAATTTGCCGCGCGGCAGCGTGTGCGCGTCGCTCGCTTCCGCATCGGCGTCGTCGATATCGGCGAGGATTTTCTTGCAGCGCTGGTAATAGCGCTCGCCACACTCGGTGAGTGAGACGCTGCGCGTGGTGCGCTGCAGGAGTCGCGTGTGGAGATGCTCTTCGAGCGATACCACGGCGCGTGAAATATTACCGGCGCTGCAGTCCATATGTTTGGCAACTGCGCTGAAATTACCGGTTTCCGCGACTCGCGAAAACACGCGCATGCTGAAGATTCTGTCCATAGCCGCTGTTACCTCTTGATCGGGTTGATTCCGACAACACGTCTTGCCTGATGTGGAAACAATACGATCCGCGGCGGCCTTGCGCTAGCCCTACATTGGGCTAGCGCTGTCACTCATGCATTCACGCTTCTCATCCGCACGTATAGGGGTTCGCGACGGTTGGCAGGAGGCAGGAGGAAAACGCCGGCCGTTGACGCGTCATGGCGAACCCGGTCCGAACGATTGCGCGAGCCGTGGGCCTTTGAAGGTGGCTTTCCGTTGGGTCGAACCTTGGCGTGTCACCGCCGAATGATGCCTGTACGAACTGGCGGGTGCATCCCGCCTCAGGACAATTAATAAAATCAGCACGCCGGCGAATGCCGCCGCCATGTTTCCCGCCTCGGTAATCGAACAGATGCCCGCCGTCGCAGGGGCGGGCGATCTGCGTTAAATCTTCAGCAGGTGTGCCGCATTGCCGCCGAGAATCAGATTCTTTTGCTCGGACGGAAGGTCGAGGCGATCGAGGAAAGTGACCGGCTGCTCGTAGCCCATGTCGAAGCAGTAGTCGCTGCCGAGCACCAGCCGGTCGATGCCGATGTTCTGGATCAGAAAGTCGAGCACGGGACCGGAATGGGAAACCGTGTCGTAATTGAAGCGGCGCAGGTAACTACTCGGCTTCTGTGCGAGCCGCCGCGTTTCGGGGCGCACCGTCCAGCCTGCGTCGATGCGGCCCATCAGGATCGGTAATGCGCCGCCGGCGTGCGGCAACGTGATGTTCAGCTTCGGATGCCTGTCCATCACGCCGCCGAGGATCAGATGCGAGCCGGCAATCGCAGTGTCGAACGGATTGCCCAGCAGGTTGCTCAGGTAGTAGTCGCCGAGTCGCGCGCCGCCGACCGTCTGCTGCGGATGCAGAAACACCGGCAGGTCCAGTTGTTCGATGCGTGCGAAGACCGGCTCGAACAGCGGGTCGTCGAGATCCCGGTTGTTGATGTTGGTCCCCATGTAGACGCCGCGCACGCCCGGCAACCCGGATGCGCGTTCGAGTTCGTCGATCGCGTCGTGCGCGTTCAGCATCGGCAGCGTGGCCAGCACGACGAAACGGTTCGGATACTGCACATGTATCGCGGATGCCGACGCGTTCCACGTTCTCGCGAGTTTTGCATTGAAGGCGCGGTCGGCCCAGTACACCATCGGCACGCTCAACGACAGCGCTTGCATATCGACACCGGAGGCGTCCATGTCGGCGAGCCGTTCGTCGATCTTGATGAACTTCAGCGGCAGGGGGCCGAGGCCGCCGGCGGGCGTCTGGAAGCTGAAGCTGGTTGCGTCGCACGTGAATTTGCCGCCGAACTTTGCGCCTTCGCTGCCCACCAGTTCGCAATAGCTGTCGGGGTAGTAGTGCGCGTGAATATCGATCGAGCGGCCTTTGCCCGCGGCGCCGGCTTTGCCTGCAACGCCTGCGGCGGGATTCGTGGTGGCGGCCGTGGCCGGCACGCCCGAGGCGAGGCCGCCGGCGAGTGCGGCCATCGTTCGGAGCAAGCGCCGGCGCTTCGGTGAAATACAGCAACTGCAGTCCATGCGTCAGTCTCCGTTATAGGTTTCGAATGTCGGGTGTCAGCCGTGCTTGACCATGCCGAGTTCGCAGTCGACGAGCTGGTTGCCGTACAACGCACGTTCGCGGGCTGCGCGTGCCGAGGTGTCGGCGATCGAGAAAAACACCACGCCGGCGAAGGCGACGATCATCGAGAACAGCGCGGGATATTCGTACGGATAGATCGCATGCGCGTGACCGAGCACCTGGACCCAGACGGTCGGGCTGAGGATAGTCAAGGTCACCGCCGAGATCAGACCGAGCGAGCCGCCGATCACCGCGCCGCGCGTGGTCAGTCCGCGCCAGTAGATCGAGAGCAGCAGCACCGGGAAATTCGAGCTGGCCGCGATCGAGAAAGTCAGGCTTACGATGAACGCGATGTTCTGCTTCTCGAATGCGATGCCCAGCAGAATCGCGAGCACGCCGAGCACGAGCGTGGTGATCCGCGATACGTGCATTTCTTCGCGGTCCGTGGCGGCGCCGCGCCGGATCACGTTGGCGTACAGATCGTGCGAAACCGCCGAGGAACCGGCGAGCGTCAATCCGGCAACTACCGCGAGAATCGTCGAGAACGCCACTGCGCAGATGAAGCCGAGAAACACGTTGCCGCCCACTGCATGCGCCAGATGGATCGCCACCATGTTCACGCCGCCGATCACCGCGCCCGAGGCGATGTGGTATTGCGGATCGGTAGCCACCAGCGCGATCGTGCCGAAGCCGATGATGATGATCAGCGCGTAGCCGATGCCCACAATCCCCGTTGCGTACAGAATGCTCTTGCGAGCGGCTTTGGCGTCGCCCACCGTGAAGAAGCGCATCAGGATGTGCGGCAGGCCCGCCGTGCCAAAGATCAACGCGAGACCGAGCGAGACAGCGGACACCGGATCCGACACGAGACCGCCCGGGCTCATGATCGCCGCATGTTTCGGGTGCGCGAGAATTGCCTGCGAGAACAGCGCATTCATGCTGAAGCCGAAGCGGCTCATGACCATGAATCCCATGAACGCGGCGCCCGCCAGCAAAAGCGCTGCCTTGATGATCTGGATCCACGTGGTGGCGAGCATGCCTCCGAAGAACACGTACACCACCATCAACACGCCGACCATGACCACGGCAGCCGTGTAGTTGAAGCCGAACAGCAATTCGACGAGCTTGCCGGCGCCGACCATCTGCGAGACCAGATAGAGCAGCACGATCACGATCGAACTCGATGCGGCAAAGGCGCGAATCGGCCGTTGTTGCAACCGGTACGACACCACGTCGGCGAGCGTATAGCGGCCCAGATTGCGCAGTGGCTCGGCGATCAGAAACAGAATGATCGGCCAACTGGCGAGAAAGCCGATCGAATAAATCAGGCCGTCATAGCCGCTCGTGAAGACGAGCGCGGAAATGCCGAGCAGGGATGCAGCGGACATATAGTCACCCGCGATTGCCCAGCCGTTCTGGAACGCGGTGATCTTGCCGCCTGCCGCGTAGTGGTCGGATACGCTGTTGTTCTTCTTCGCCGCCCAGCGCGTGATGAACAGCGTCGACGCGACGAACAGCAGGAACATACCGATTGCGATCGGATTGTGCGAGCGCGTCGGCGCCGCGCTTTCGGCGGCAGCGGCCGGCAATGCGATGAACGCGCTGAAAGCGCCAGACAACATTGCGCTGACGAGCGGACTGCGCGAATGAGAAAGTCGTTTCATTGCTGTACTCCTTGCCGGATTTCATTCACGGCGTGGTCATGCAAGGTGTTGGCGCGCGCTACATAAACCGCGACCAGCACGAACGTGAAGACGAACATGCCGAAGCCGACTGGAATGCCCCATGTCGCGGGATAACCTTCGACAATCGGCCGGCCGAGCAGCCCCGGCGCGAACGCAAGCGTGAGGATGAAGGCGAAGTACACGGCCAGCATCAGGACCGTGAGGATCCACGAGAAGGTGCGGCGCTTGCGGACGAGCGTGCGAAAGCGCGGATCGTCGAGCAGTGGATTCGCCGCGGGCGGCGGCGGGTCGGTGGCGGCGTACTGCGCGCTCATCGAATAGGTTGGGGCGCCATGTTCCACTTTGTCTCCTTTCGAAACGGCTTCTCTTTGGTGCAGCAACAGCCGCTCGGAGCTGCCGTCACTGCAATGAATATCAGAAGCGCGCAGGTACCGCGGTTTCGCGCATCACGGCGTCCGGCGTGCGATAGCGCTCGGCCATTTCACGGTCGACTTCGTTTTTCAATTGCGCCTGCATGTACGCGCCGAGATGGCGTGCGTGCTGCACGATTGCTGCGCCCACCTGGGTGCGTTCATTGCTGTAGTCCGAGAGCGCGTCCTGCACGCCGCTGTGCGCATTGAGCGCCTTGACGAGCGCCATGGCGTCGCTGGCTGCCTTGGTCACGCCCATGCCGCAATGCGGCCGCGCGACGAATGCGGCATCGCCAAGCAAGGCGATCCGGCCGAACGCCATCTGCGGTACTTCGAGATCGAAGATGGGCTGGAAGAGCGGTTGCGCGACCTTGGTCACGACTTCGCCGAATTGCGGCGCGAGTAGCGTGAGCGCCGCGTCTTCCATGTCGGCGAGTACGTCCTGGCGAATCAGTGTGGGCGGAATGCCGCCTACCCAGCGCTTGCCGGCTGCATCGGTCAGCAGGTTCGGCAACTGAATTTCTTCGCTGGTCGCGCGATACCAGACGAAGTTGTAGCGGCGCTCGCCCGGCGTCGTGCTGTTGCCCTGGCCGGCAACCGGATAGCCGAGAATCTGCTCGCGCGGCGGCAGGCAAAACGCGAACTTCTCGAACAGCGCTTCGCGGGTTTCGCGCGACAGCGCGGCTTCGTCGACGAGGCCACGCCATGCGATATAACCGGCGTATTGAAGCCTGACGTCAGGCAGAAAACGCTCACGAATCGACGACTTGAAACCATCTGCCGCAATCACGATGTCGGCATGCAGTACCGTACCGTCGCCGAGCGTGACGACCGCCTGATCGGGACCGTCCTGCACCGAGGCGACCGTGCCCCCAGCGTGGTAATGAACATCCGGAAGCGCGGCGCGCAAGACGTGGTACATCTTGCCCCACGCGGTCAGCGTTTGCGGCAGATCGCGCTCGGACAGCACGTCGCCGTTCTGGGCGAAGGTCACGCGCGACTGCACCTTGACGCCGATCGAGTCGTCACATTCGATACCGGCTGCCGCGAGTGCTTCGAATAGTTCGGGGTGCGTGACAATGCCGGCGCCGCGCCCGGCCAGTTCATCCGGAACGCGTTCGAACACGTCGACGTCCCAGTCGTTGCGCACCAGCAGATTGGCCACGAACAGCCCGCCCAGCGAACCGCCGACGATGATCGCCCTTTTACGCGCAGAACTTTGGGTCATGGTCATTCTCCTGCGTTGATGGCGGATTGTGCGATGGCCGCTTGTGCTTCGGTGTGGCGGCTGATTTCTTCGGCGGGGAAGTTGAGTTCGACGGTCACGCCGGACGGGTCTTCGATAAACACCTGATGCAGGCCGAGGCTCGGCACCGTGCGATCGCGCCAGGCGATGCCTGCGGCCTTCAGTGTGTCCCACATTGCTTCGACGCCGGTGGCGAGAAACGCGATGTGGTCGACGGTGCCGGTTCCGCTCGTGGGCAACGTCTTGTCGCCCAGATATGCGGTGAGTCCGGCGGGATTGTTCGGATCGGTACCGATGATATGGACCGTGCCGAAGTCGGCTTCATCGCCGCCTTTGTAGAGCCATGCGCCCGGAAAGTCGAAGGGCGGACGGTAGCCCTGCCTGAAACCGAGGATCCGCTCGTAGAAGCGGCAGGATTGCTCGAGATCGGTGGTGCGAATCGAGTAGTGGGCAAGTTTTGTAACGGGCATCTTCGACTCCTGCTATTTATCGATCGATTAGTGATCGATGGATAAATTGTAGGTGAATGCACGAGCAGGAGAAAGCGGCGTATCGCAGGTGTTTACCCTGAAATACGCGGGCGGCACGAGTGCAATGAGAGCGGAAAGGGACGGCCGGCCCGCTGGCCGGCGTTGCTACGAGGTGTGGCGCGGAGTCCGGCGCGGGCAGCCATGCGGACCGCGCGGTGGGCCGGAGTCAGGCCCTGGAGCTGGTTTTCGCGCGGGCGAACTCTTTCGAAGCGTGCCCGAGCGCGGCGGGCACGCCGTTGAGAAATGCGTCGACCTGACGGGCGATGTGGTCTTCGATGTCGTCCGTCACCGGCAGGCCGTAGATCCATTTTCGCACGCCGAGATAGAAGATGCTCGCGTGCAGACTCCAGATCAGCTCCAGATCGATTTCGCGTTGTTTCGCGCCGGTGGGCGCGGGCAGCTCGTAGGCCGAGCGGATTTCCGCCATGACCGGCAGAAAGACGCGCTCACGCAGCCGAGCCAGATATTTGGAGTTGATGCCTTCACGCGTCAAGCCGGCGAAGATGAAGATCCGGATCCACTCGCGTCGCAAGATCACCTCGGAATACGACGAGTAGAACCTGACCATACGTTCCTGGATTGGAACCGAGCGGTCCCTGATCAGGCGTTCCCAACTCGAGTCCCATTGATAGACCTCTTCGTACACACGGTCGATCAATGCTTCCTTGCTGGGAAAGTAGCGGTACAGAAGCGGCTGTGTCACGCCGAGCTGGCGCGCGAGTTCGCGGGTGCTGCCGGAAAAGCCATGCGTGGCGAAATGGTCGACCGCCTTCAGCACGATCTGGCGTTCCCGTACTTCAGGCGCGAGCCGGCGCGTGACGGGCTTCTCGTGCTCATGCATCTCGCTCTGCGCTGTCTCGACCGTCCGTACTTTTCTCGGCATGGCTTGTTGAGTACCCAGTATATTGGGACGCATCATACAAAGATTAGCCTGGTCTGGCTAGGCGACGCGGCGGTATCGTTCGCTGGCGCAGTGCGTGTGAAACGCGCGTCGCGACGGGTTGTCCAGGATGGTGGTGCGGCACGCAGACGCCTGTCTGTCGCGGCGCTGGACTGGGCGCTCGTGCAAGGATGCCGTTCGTTTCAGTTGCGCGCGGCGACCAGCCTCGGCGCACTCCGGCATGCGCAGGGGCGCAGTTGCTTCAACAACAGCCTGCTCGGCTTCGTCTCGATGGAGTTAAAGGCGGGTGGCTACCTCGACAGCAACGTCGATCTCGCCAAGACTGACTTCGCGGCAATCGCGAAGGGCGCGGGCATTTTCGGCATCCGCGTCGAGGAATCGGAAGATGTGGCGGCTGCGCTGAAGCAGGCGTTCGACCATCCTGGCCCGGCGCTCGTGGACGTCGTCACGTCCAAGCACGAGCTCGCGATGCCGCCCTCCGTCGAACTCGCCCAGGCCAAGGGCTTCAGCCTCTATATGCTGCGCGCGATCCTCAACGGACGCGGCGACGAGATCGTCGAACTGGCGCGCACCAACTTGCGCTAACCGCGCGAGGACGGTTGCGGCATGTCAGGGCGCCCGGAATCCCGGGCGCCCGCCCGAACGGCGCTCGCAGGCGGCGCATCAACTACATTCACCACCCAGCGCATGTGCAAAAAGCGTGCGAATCCGCAAAGCCGGCCATTCCTCCTGTCGCAGACTATACCTAGCAAATAGCGCGGTAATCACGAGGCCAGGGTGCCTGCGTGTCTGCCCACGAGTGCATGACGAGCGACAGACGAGAACCCTATGACCCCGCAAGCAGATGCCAGCAGCGCCGCCCTGCCTCGATGGCGGGAGGAGCTCAAGACCTACTGGATGGACGATGGCCCACGCTTCCGGCATATCGCGAAGGTGGCGATCGCGATGACGCTCGCGATGGGCCTCTGCATGCGCCTCGAAGTGCGCACGCCGGCCACGGCGATGGTCTCCTGCGTCATCGTGATGATGCATCAGCAAAGCGGCATGGTGATCGCGCGTGGTTTCTATCGTGGGCTGGGCATGGTGTGCGGCAGCTTCGCAGGGCTATTGCTCATCACGTTTTTTCCTCAGCAGCCGCTGCTATTTCTCGGCGTACTGGCCGTATGGATCGGCGTGTGTGTGTTCGGCGCCTCGTACTACCGCAGTTTCCAGTCGTACGGTTTCGTGCTGACCGGGTACGGCACGGCGATCACGGCGATACCGGTCTGGTCCAATCCCTACGGCGTCTACGACAACGTCGTGTTCACCGTCAGCGAGGTCGTGATCGGCGTGGCATGTGCATGCGTGATCAGTGCGGTGGTGTTCCCACGCTCGGTCGTGCCTGAGCTCTATGCGTCGAGTCGCAAGAATTTCACGGACCTGTTGAATGCGATGCACACGATGCTCGACCGTGCGACGAGCGTCGCTGGTTTCGACACGTTTCTCGTTCTGATTCGCGAGCGAGTCGGCGTCGAAAGTCTGCGCAGCGGGGCGGTGTTCGAGGACCCGTCGATCCGTTTGCACAACCATGTCTATCTCGACCTCGACCGGAGCTTTCTCGACACCGTCACGTGGATTCATGCGCTGCATCAATTGAAGGCAAGGGTCGCCGCCGAAGCCGATCCGCGCGCGCTCGCCGCAGCCGATGAAATGATCGACGGCTTGCTCGCCATTGTGCCGAACGAGGCGCAATCGGGGCTAATCACGACGGAACAGGTCGGGACTTTGTCGCGCCAACTCGGCGCTTTCGAGCGGGATTTGCCCGCGCACCTGGGCCGCCTGCTGCAATCCCTTGCGGATCTCTCGCCGCATCAGCGTCAGTTCGTTGCGACCACAGGTGCCGCGCTGTTCTTTTCGATCGCCGATCTGCGGGTGATGTGCCGAAGCTACGTGGACGCACGCACGGTCGGCCGTCTGCCGTGGCCGCAATCGGTGCTTCAGGCGATCAGCCGCATCGGCCGAACGCGCGCGAGCGCCAACCGCACGTCCGCGACGATTGCTGGCGCGCGCGCGGCGGTGGCCGTGCTCGTGGTCGGTGCGGCGTGGATCGCGTCAGGCTGGGTGGGCGGTGCGACCGCGATCGTCGCGGTGGCGATTACGAGTGCGCTGTTCGCGCTCGCGCCCAATCCCGCGGTCGCGAGCTGGCAGATTTTCGGCGGTTGCCTCGGTGGCTGGCTCGCCGGTTTCGCGCTAAATTTCTTCATTCTGCCGCGTATCGATACGTTCGAATTGCTGGCTGCGTCGATGGCGATCGTCGTGATGGTCGGCAGTTATATGAACACGTTCGCGAAGACGGCGATTCTGGGGCTCGGCTTCAGCCTCTATTTCTGTTTCACTGTCGGCATCACCAATCCGACGGTCTACAACCCGAGCGCGTATCTCGACACCGGCTTTGCGCTGCTGTGCGGTATCGCGGTGGCCGCCGTCGCGTTCTCGGTTCTCGTGCCGCGCGCGGGCGACTGGATCTCGGCGCAGTACATGAAGCAGATTCGTGGACTGATTACGCACGACGCGCGCGAGGCCGACCTCGACGACCTGCTGTACGCATTCGAACTGAGCCTGCGGGATTTCATCCTGCAGATCGCGTCGGCACCGGCCGACGCGCGCGTGAATCGCGATCATCTGATCGGCTGGGCGTTCGCCGCGCTGGAGATCGGCCGTTCGATGATCCAGATGCGTCTCGATACGCACGAACTCGGCGCGGCGTTGCCGACGGGCTGGCCCGCGGAGCAGGACGCCTGGCTGGCGGCGCTCGCCGAGGTGTTCACGGCGGCCACGCCGCAGGCCGCCGAGGGCGCGCTGACAGCGACGCGGCGCGCGCTGGACATGCTGCCGCTCGGCGAAAACATCGCGGTGGACGCAATGACGCTCACGCGCTACCGGATGCGGGCGCTGCTGCATTTCACCGAACTGACGCTGCGTGACGAGACCCTGACGCTGTGGCAAAAGCCGGAGGTGCAGGTATGAAAGCGCCTTGTCTGGCCTTGCCTGTGCGCGCAACCT
Source organism: Paraburkholderia sp. Clong3 (assembly GCF_050436485.1). Classification (NCBI taxonomy): domain Bacteria; kingdom Pseudomonadati; phylum Pseudomonadota; class Betaproteobacteria; order Burkholderiales; family Burkholderiaceae; genus Paraburkholderia; species Paraburkholderia sp. Clong3. Next base: position 345,783 of record NZ_JBNDMH010000003.1, read on the forward strand.
GTCGGGCGCTTTCCGCCGCGCTCGCCTCTGCGCTGTTGCTCTCGGCCTGCATCACGAGCGGAGGGATTCACACGCACGAATCGATGATCGACCCGACCACGCTCGATCCAGGCGCCGCGCTGCGCGCCACGCAAGCCGACGCGAAATGGCCGGCGGGCGGCTGGTGGCGTCAATGGAACGACCCGCAACTCGACACGCTGGTGCAGGACGCGACTGAGGGCAATCCCGGCTTGCGCGCGGTCGAAGTGCGGATCGATGCGGCGCGTTTCCAGGCGCAGATCGCCGGCGCCGCCGAGTTGCCGCAACTCGATGCAAGCGGCAGCTTCGAGCGCCGGCGCTATGCGCGCTACACGACCCCGGCGCCGCCGGGCGGCGCGACGGTGTGGAGCAACAGCATCCAGGCGGACCTTTCCTATGATCTCGATCTGTGGGGCAAGTCGCGCGCGATTCGCGAAGGCGCGCTGGACAATGTGCACGCGACGGCCGCGGACGCGCGTTTCGCGGAGGTCGAATTGCAGACAGCCGTGGTGCGCAGCTATGTCCAGTTGTCGCTGCAGTATTCACTGCTCGACGTCTACCGTGCCGTGCAAACCGAACAGCAGCGCATCCTCGACATCGCGATGCGCCGCTGGCACGCGGGCGTCGGCAGCGGACTTGAGGTCAGCCAGGCGCAGACGCAACTCGCGATGAGCACGACGCGGGTGCAGCAGGCGCAACAGCAACTTGCGCTCGAGCGCATCTGCATTGCCGGGCTCGCCAGCAAGGGGCCGGGTTACGGCGATTCGCTGCGCCGTCCCAGCCTCGCGCTGAGCGTGCCGGTGACTTTGCCGGCATCGTTGCCGGCCGAGCTGATCGGGCATCGCGCGGACGTGGTGGCGCGGCGCTGGCGCGTGCTCGAAGCGGACAAGGGCATCGACGCGGCGCACGCGGATTTCTATCCCGACATCAACTTGCTGGCGACTGCGTCGCTGGGGTCGGCGGCGACCTTCGGCGGCTTCTTTAACTTTCTCAATAGCGACGGCATGGGCCACGGTGTGGGCGCGGCGATCTCGCTGCCGATCTTCGACGGCGGCCGGCGGCGCGGCAATTACGGCGTCGCGGTGGCCTCCCGCGATGCCGCCGTGGACGCGTACAACCAGAGCATCGTGAACGCGATGCAGGGCGTCGCGGCGCAGGTGGTGTCGTTGCGCTCGCTCGAGCAGCAGCAGGCATCGGTTGAGAACACGCTGGATTCGGCGCGCAAATCTTTCCAGCTTGCTGACACCGGTTATCGCAGCGGCATCACCGAATTCCTGAACGTGCTGGCGGCGCAGAACGAACAGTTGCAACAGGAAGAAAGCCTCGCGGCGATTCAGGCCAAACGGCTCGATGCATGGGCGCTGCTGATGAAGGATCTGGGCGGCGGCTACGTGTCGACGCCGCCCGATCATGCAGCGCAGGGAGTGGCCAATGCCGGGGGAAATTGACCTCTTTTCATTGCTCGTGCCCGGCCTGCTGCCGATTCTCGCGGGCTGCGTGCTGTTTTTTGTCGTCCTCGACCTCGTGCTGGCGAGGCTCGGCTTCTATCGCTTGACGTGGCACCCGAGCCTGTTCCGGGCCGCGATGTTCGCTGCGCTGTTCAGCGGCGCGTCGCTGCTGTTGTGGCGATGAACCCCGACGGACATCCATTCCCATGAATCCACTGACTGCTCACGCTCACGCCAGGTCACCAAGATGAAAACGCAATCCATCCTGCGCGCAGGTTTCACGCTCACGCTTCTCGTGGTGGCGATCGTGCTGGTTCGCATGCTGTGGCTCGACTATATGTTTGCGCCGTGGACGCGCGACGGGCGCGTGCGCGCACAGGTCGTGCAGGTCGCCACCGACGTGTCGGGGCTGGTGAGCGAAGTGCGGGTCAAGGACAACCAGCTGGTGCGTAAAGGCGACATTCTGTTCCTGCTCGACCCGGCGCGCTTTCACTACGCGGTCGCGCAGGCCGACGCCGATCTGCTGCGTGCTCAGGCGCAAATGGCTCAGGCCAGGGCGCGGATGGCGGCGAGCGAATCCAGCTTCGCCATGAAGCGCGCTGAGGCAGCGCGTCGCGCCAACCTCGCGGGCGACGTGATCTCGGACGAAACTCGGCTGGATTCGGCCTCGGTCGCCAAACAGTCCGCATCCGACTATTCCGCCGACGTTGCGGCCTACGGCGCCGCAGAAGCCGCCGTCAAAGCGGCTGTGGTGGCGCAGCAGACGGCCGTGCTGAATCTCACGCGCAGCGAAGTGCGGGCACCGTCCGACGGTTTCATCACCAACCTGAACCTGTATCCCGGCGATTTCGCCACGGCCGGCACCGCACGCATGGCGCTGATCGACTCGCATTCGTTCTGGGTTTACGGCTATTTTGAAGAGACGAAGCTGCCGCACGTGCATGTCGGCGACCACGCGGTAGTGCGCTTGATGTCGGGCGGCAAGGACATTCAGGGGCACGTCGACAGTCTGGCAAGCGGGATTGCCGACCGCGACAACCCGACCAGCAACGGCGATCTGCTGGCGGACGTCAATCCGATCTTCACGTGGGTGCGGCTCGCCCAGCGCGTGCCGGTGCGCATTCACCTCGACGAGATTCCCGCCGGCGTCAAGCTCGCGATGGGCATGACCTGCACGGTCACGCTGCGGCCGCAGGGTGCCCACTGAGCCGGGCGCGGCGCCCGATCGCAGTGCGTATGCAAAAGGTATGCACGCCATCGTGCGAATTCGAAAACATGTCGAGCGAAACGGGTTGAGAATATCGGTCAGCAAGCGCGGCAAGCAGCACGTTAGAAGCAGTCACCGCATTGCGATCAGCCGTTTTCAATCAACGCATCTCATGGGGAAAATCATCATGAAAGCAAAGTGGGCACTGGTATTCCTGGCGGCGTCGGCGTTCGGCACGGTGTGCCAGCAGGCAAACGCGCAGATCGCGGGCGCGCAGCCGATCGGCATCAGCGTCGAGCAGGCGCAACTCGTGATCGAAGGCTGGAGCGTCAAGAAGAGCCTGCTCGGCAACAGCATCTATAACGACAGCGGCGAGAAGGTCGGCGTGCTGCACGACATCATCATTGCGCCGGATGACGCTGTTTCGTTCGGGATCGTGGCGGCTCACCAGTTCCTCGGCGTGTCGCAGCACGACGTGGCGATTCCGATGTCGCAACTGGACTATGTGAACGGCAAGCTCGTCTGGGCCGGCGCGACGCGCGACGTGGTCAAGGCGTTGCCCGTATTCCAGTACGCAAAGGTCCGCGCGGTTCCGATCGCCCGTAAGGATTTCGGCCACCATTGATAGATGGGCTTTTCGCGGCGGCGCGGGGCCGCCGCCGATATGATTTTGGAAGGTTTAAGGAAAAATAAGTACCGCCATTGACGCGGGCTCGCGCATGATGCTATTCAGATAGCAAGCTATCGCTCGCCGGTAGGGCTGAATGTCATCTGCTTTGACAGCCGCTTTGGCTGTCATCGTGACGGACCGGCCGCCGGTATTCGTCAACGAATGCCCGCTTCGAACGCCATGTCCACGCTCCCGTTATTTGCTACGCTCCGCTGCCGTCTGGCGGCCCATTGACCCGGGCCGTCATGAAAGCCTATCGCCGAGCCTTCCCAACGCTGCCACGCGAGGCGAATGTCGTGTCGATGCTGGCCGCCGTCATCGCGCTCGTCGTCTTTGCGATCGACGCGCTGACGCCGCTCGATATCGCGGTTGCCGTCTTCTACGTCGTGGTCGTGCTGATGGTTGCCTCGAGTGGCAACCGTTCGACCACGGTCACGGCCGCGTGGGGCTGCGTCGTGCTGACATTGCTCGGCTTCGTGATGTCGCACGACGATGCGTATTCGAGCGGCGCGGTCGCGCGCTGCGCGGTGAGCCTGCTGGCAATCGCCGCCACCTCGATGCTCGCCTTGCGAAACCTGACTGCGACCACGACCTTGCAGGAGCAGGTCGAACTGCTCAATCTCGCCCACGACGCGATCGTCGTGCATGACATGAACGATCGCATCACCTTCTGGAACCGTGGCGCCGAGGCGCTCTATGGCTGGACCGCGCAACAGGCGCTCGGGCAGTCGCTGCAGGAAATGACGCAGACGTCCTTTCCGGTTCCGTCCGAACAGATCCGCGCCGAACTGCTGCGCTCTGACCGTTGGCATGGCGAGCTGCGGCGCGTACGGCGTGACGGCAGCGTTGTCGTGATTTCGAGCCGGGCCGCGTTGTGGCGCGACTCAAAGGGCAATCCACGTGCCGTACTTGCGACCAACGACGACATCACCGGCCGCAAGCACGCGGAGCAGGCGCTCGAGCGCAGCGAAGCCTTCCTGCGCGACGCGCAGCGGCTGAGCGCCACCGGCAGTATCGCGGTGCGCTTTCCAGATGGCGAGATGTGGTGGTCCGATGAGGCTTATCGCATTTTCGACTACGCACGCGACACCGTGCCGTCGCCAGAGGTGATTTTTGCGCGCACACATCCCGACGATCTCGCGCTCGTGCGTGGCGTATTCGAACAGGCTGCTGCCGGCGAATCGCTAGTCGACATCGAGCATCGGCTCGTCATGCCCGACGGCAAGACCAAGTACGTGCACTTCGTCGCCCGTCCCGCCACGACGGAGTCCGGCCACACTGAGTACGTCGGCGCGCTGATGGACATCACCAAGACCAAGCGGGCCCAGGAAGCGCTGGCGCGTTCCAACGACGAACTCGCCCACGTCACGCGCGGATCACCATGCTCGGCGAACTGGCTGCTTCGATCGCACATGAGGTGACGCAGCCGATCGCGGCGATCGTCACGTGCGGCGGCGCGGCGTTGCGTTGGCTGAACCGCCCCGCGCCGGAAATCAATGAGGCGGTACAGTCGGTCGCGCAGATGATTCGCGACGCCAAACGCGGGGACGAGGTGATTCAGCGAATCCGTTCGATGGCGAGAAAGCACGAACGTCTGCCGGCGACAGTGGACCTGAACGGCATCGTCGGCGAGTCGATCGCACTGGTGCGCCGCGATCTCGAGCGTCATCGCGTCGAGTTGCGGCTTGACCTCGCGCTGCCGTCGCTCACGGTATGGTGCGATCGGGTGCAACTGCAGCAAGTCCTGATCAACCTGATCATGAATAGCGTGCAGGCCATGGCGGAGGTCGCCGGGCCACGCACGCTGCGGATCGCCACGCGCAGTTTCGACGAAAGGCAGGCACAGGTGATCGTGCAGGACTCGGGCACGGGCATCAGCGAAGAAGACGCAGGACGTCTGTTCAGTACGTTCTTTACGACCAAGGCCGACGGCATGGGCATGGGCTTGTCGATCTGCCGCTCGATAGTCGAAGCGCATGGCGGCCGCATCTGTGCGGAGTCGCCGGCAACGGGTGGCGCGGTGCTTCAGTTCGTTCTGCCCATTGATGGAGGGAGTTGTCATGAGCAGTAATTCGCACAGCGAGGCAAACGCCGACGCCGGCAGCAATGCGAGCGCCGCGATGGTGTATGTCGTGGACGACGACGAGTCGATGCGCGACGCCGTCAGCAACCTGTTACGCTCGGTGGGCCTGAGCGTCGAAACCTTCGGTTCCGCGCAGGAATTTCTTGCGTTCGACGTGCCAGACGTGCCGAGCTGTCTGATCCTCGATGTGCGCCTCAAAGGACAAAGCGGGCTCGCCGTGCAGGAGCAGATGTCCGCGAGTCAGTTGGGTATGCCAATCGTTTTCATGACCGCGCATGGCGATATTGCGATGACGGTCAAGGCGATGAAGGCCGGCGCGAAAGACTTTCTCGCCAAGCCGTTTCGCGATCAGGACATGCTGGACGCCGTCGCGCACGCATTGGCGAGCGACGAGAAGCGACTTGCGACAAGCCGTTCGGTGGCGGATCTACGTCGTTGCTATGACTCGTTGACGACGCGTGAACGTGAGGTCATGGCTTTTGTCGCCACCGGTCTGATGAACAAGCAGATCGCGGGCGAAATGAACCTGAGTGAAATCACGGTGAAGATTCATCGCGGCCAGGCGATGCGCAAAATGGGCGCGCGCTCGCTTGCCGATTTTGTGCTGAAGGCGGAAGCGCTCGGCATCAAGGCGCCACAAGTCACGACGACGCCGGCGCGCAGTTCGCGTGCCTGATCGCGTTGGGTCGTGTGTGAAATCGCTGCATAAGCGCAGCCTCCTCAGCCCTGACGTCATACGCAGGTATCGGTAATTCACCGTTTCTGTTCAAGGAACACGGCAGCTCTCCAATCATTCCGACACGCGCCGGGGCATACCCCCGCCCGGCGCGGCGCAGCGTCGGCTGCACGCTTCGGGATACGACTAAACCTGGATATGAGACGACCCAACCATTGGTCATTTCAGGCAACCGTATGTAGGGCTAGTTGGACGCATTGCCGTGCGATACCTTGGAGTCAATGCAGCGCCGCTCTTAACCCGCACTGATTCACCACTTAACCCGGATGACCAGATCATGATCAGCTCGTCGACGTTATATGCCGAACCCGCAGTGGGTGTTGTCCAGAAGAGTCGGGTGAGCCGGATCGGCACGGAGCATCAATGGCGTTTTCCCTGTGCCGAAGATGGCGAGGCGCGCGAACGCGGCGATATCCTCGTGTCGCGCTGGACTCGCAACGACACGCAGCCGCTGGAGGTCGTCAATCCTGGCAGCACTGCGCATCATTGCATCGCGATGAATCTCAAGTGCACGTCCCTGACGTTCTCCCATGCTGGCCGTACGCTCGTGCGCGGCAGGATGACGGCGGGTGCCGTGCAGATCACCGCGCCGAACGTGGCGTGCAGTGCCGTGTTCGAGTCGGCGGGCGATGTGTTGCACCTGTTTGTTTCGCAGCAGGTGCTCGGCGAATGCTTCGAAGATATGTTCGGCCGCCCGCACGCGGGCGATATCCGGATCGACAATCCCAAACTCGTGCGTGACCCCGCGCTCGAACGTCTTGGCCAGGCGCTTGCCGTCACGCAGTCGGACGACGCCGCGCTCGGCAAGGTTTTCACCGACAGCGTGAGTCTCGCGATCGTGTCGCGCGTGATCGCACGGCATTTCACCGTGGTCGATCGGCAGATCCGCGAGGCGAGCGCGTTGCCGTCATGGCGCCTCAGCCGTGCGATTGAGTTTGTCGACGCGCACCTGTCCGAATCGATCGGACTCGCGGATATCGCCAACAGCACAGGGCTCACGCGGATGCATTTCGCGTCGCAGTTCCGTCGTGCGACTGGCATGCGTCCGCATGAATATCTGCTGCGTCGCCGGATCGAACATGCGCAACACCTTTTGCGCGAGTCGAAGCATAACGTGCTCGACGTTGCGTTGAGCTGCGGCTTCCGTTCACAGGCTCACTTTACGACGGTGTTCAAGCGCCTGGTCGGCGAGACGCCGCATTGCTGGAGGATGAAGACGAATGTCGATCGTTAAACAGATTCACGCGTTTCTCGAAGTGAGCGAAAGCTTTCTCCGGCAGACCGGAGCCGGGGTGATGAGCGATGGATGGTCGCCGCTCGATGGATTGGGTGTGGTGGGCAATACGGAAAACAACGGCAATGGCAATCAGAGCGGCAATGCCATGCCGGCGTACAGACAGGACGGTGCATGAGCGCAATCGAATGCGCGGATAGAGGCAAACGGTGCTGACCATTTCTGGCGGGACCGTCTCGATGATCAACGGGTTTTACTAATACAGGAGTGCCATCATGCTGACGAAGGCGAGTTTTACCGATCCGTGGCTGCAGACCCTTGGGTTGTTATCGATTTTGTCCGGCGATGTCGATGCGGGTGCAGTCGATGTGACCGCTGTTGCGGCGCGTGGTGGGTGCAAAGGCGCGCATTTGCCTGTCATGGGTGAACGGTTCGATGTTCAGGTGCATGTTATCGACCGGCCTACGCAGTCGACTGCCACTGTAGTGTGGAGGGATCCGACGCAGTGCTCGTATGGCGATCAGGTTTGGCACGCGACCCGGGCGCGTGTGGCTGGGGTTTGTGCTATGAGTGGGAGGGCCATTCGGGCTGGTGATGCTATTTATAGGCCCAGGCCTTGCAGGCCGGCGCCGCTTAATGCTGGAGCTATGATTTTGCGGTGTGTTGTTAATGAGGCGGTTTCGGTTTGATGTTTTTGCCGTGGGCTTTGGGTTGGTTTGGTGTTGTTGGCTTTTCTTGAATTCTTGGTGGTCTATTAGCTGTATTAGCGTTGCCCCTGTGCGGGCACTTACTTTCTTTGCCGCGGCAAAGAAAGCCGCTTGAACCGCCGGTGCTATGAGTGATCAGCGGCGCGTTATCCGTAAGCGATCCATTTTCGGCGTCTAGCCGCTGGGGACAGGAGCGAGGAGCATAGGTGTCCACCTATTCGGAGGTGGACACCTATGGCTGACAAAGATCCAGAGTTAAGAGTAGTTCGACGCAGCAGCGACGGTCGCCGTCGTTACGACGATAAAGGCAAGCGTGCGCTAGTTGAGGAAGCGCTGCGTTCTGGCGTGTCGGTTGCCCGCCTGGCGCAGGAGCACGGGATCAACGCCAACCTGCTACGCAAGTGGATCACGAAGTACCTGCTGGAGCGCGAGAAAGGCATATCGCCGGCATCGCAGGATGATGCTACCGGCGAACAGGAACGTCCGCATGCCCCGGAGGAAATCGTACTGGAGGGCGCGCTCGCGGTGATTGATGGCGCGCCCATTGACATCCCGGGTTCGCGCAAACGCTCCCCACCTGTCGCCTCGCCCACGGCATTCGTGCCTGTCGTTGCAGCACCACCAGCACTGCCAACCGCACCGCCGTCGCTGTCGCCGTCACCGTCACCATCGCCATCGCCATCGCCATCGCTGACGCTCGCACTGCATGTGCGACTGTCCAACGGCGTCGAGTTTGATCTCGGCGAGGCGAGCATCGACGAACTGACCGCCGTGGTCCAGATGCTGGGGAGGATGCCGTGTTCCGGTTCGACGAAGGCCTGAAGGTCTACCTGCATCGGGAACCAGTCGACTTCCGCTATGGCATGAACAGCCTGTCGATTCTCGTGGAGCAGGCCATGCATTTGAACCCGATGGATTCCTCGCTCTATGTGTTTACCAACCGGAGATGCGATCGCATCAAGATCCTGGGCTGGCAGGGCAACGGTTTCTGGCTCATGCTCAAGAGACTCGAGGCAAACGATCGCTTCGTGTGGCCTGACAGCGCGAACCGGGTCGCGACACTGAGCGTCGAGCAGTTGCACTGGCTTATCGAGGGCATCGACATTGCCGCAGTCCAGCGACATCCCAGTCGAAATTATGCACGCGTGAGCTGAACACGTCACCGGCGTGCCGGTCTAAGCGGTATGCCGATCAACGTGATCATCGACGCCGACGAACTCAAGGCACTGCTCGCGATGCGAGAGGCCTATGGTTCGCTTCAGCGCGATCATGAGGAGGTTCGCAGCGCACTGCGCCTCGTGACAGCTGAGCGCGATCTCGCCGAGGAACGACTGCGCGCTTACCGTCGCGAACTGTTTGGCGCGAAAAGCGAAGCGCGCGCCTCGGACCAGTTCGGCCTGTTCAACGAAGCCGAAGCGCTCGGCGCGAACGCCACTCCCGCGCAGGAAGATACCCCCGGAACCGAGGTCGCGGCCCACAAGCGCAAGAAGCGCGGCCACCGCAAGCCTCTCGATCCCAATCTGCCGCGTGATGTCGTGCGACACGAACTCCCTGAGGCAGAGCGCTTCTGCGATCACGACGGACACGCGCTCGTCGAGATCGGCGTCGAGATCAGTGAGCAGCTCAATGTCATTCCCGAGCAGTTGCGAGTCACCCAGCATCAGCGTATCAAGTACGCCTGCCTATGTTGCGATCTCGGCATCAAGGTTACGCCGGCACCGCCCCGTATCATCCCGCGGGGGCTGCTGAGTGAATCGGCGCTCGCGTGGATCGCCACCGGCAAGTACCAGTTCGGCATGCCGCTCTATCGCCAGGCCGGTCTGCTGCGTCGCTTCGGCGGCGACATCTCGTCGAACACGATTGCCGCGAGCATGGTCCGCGTCGGTCTTGCGACGCAACCCGTCATCAACCTGATGCGCGATGCGCTGCTCGATGCCGAACTGATCTACGGCGACGAGACGACGTTCCAGGTCCTGAAGGAGCAAGGGCGAAAGCCGCAAACGAAAAGCTATCTGTGGGCGCAGATGACCGGTTCGGGCATCCCCATCCGTTGCTTCACCTATACGCCAGGTCGTGGCGCCAGGCTGGCTGACAGGCTGTTTGCCGGTGTCCGTAAAGGTGCCGCCCTGATGACCGATGGATACGAACCCTACAACGGCATCGCTGAACAGTACCAGCTCGTGCACCTCGGATGCTGGACGCACGCAAGACGGTACTTTGTGAAGGCGGAAGACAATGTCCCCAAAGCAGCGCGCCCGCCCGATCTGCTCGCGACACGCTTCATCAGCCTGATCGGAAAACTGTTCGCGGCCGAAGCGCGAAGCCAGACGTGGACGGCTGGGCGACGACAGCGATTGCGACGACGATACAGCGCGTGCGTACTCGATGTTATCGAAAAGCTGATGCTTGAGCACTCGCCTGGCGTCGTCCCCAACAGTCTGCTCGGCAAGGCGCTGACCTATCTGCACGGGCAGTGGCCGAAGCTGATCCGTTACGTTGAAGACGGCAACTGGCCCATATCGAACAACCCTTGCGAAAATTCCATTCGCCCGTTCTGCCTGGGACGCCGCGGCTGGTTGTTTGCTGACACCGTCGATGGCGCAAACGCGAGCGCCAATCTCTACTCACTGGTCGAAACCTGCAAGGCGAACAGCATTGATCCGTATCGCTATCTCACCTGGCTGTTACAGCGTCTCCCGCTGGCACAGACCGTCGACGACTACGACGCGCTCTTGCCCTGGAAGATGCCCATCGATCTCCGCTGACTGAGCCCTGTACCACATCTCATGACAACCGCGCCCTTACTCTGAGGGGTGTCGTCAATGGATCGCGTACCGTTATCCGCAGTGGCCCCGGGGCATCCGCGTGAAGCCCAGCGTCGCCATTTCCACCGGATTCTGCGGCGAAGCAAAGCGTTCCAGCGCGCGTTCGCGAAACGGGTTGAACGACACGATCTTCGCGCCGCGCCGTGAAGCGCTATGCAGATCGCTCATCATGCGCGGGCTGTTGGTCCCAGGATTCTGGCCGAAGATGAAAATCGCGTCGGCTTTCTCGAAATCATCGAGAAGCACTGTGCCTTTGCCCACGCCGATCGATTCGGGCAGGCCAACGCTGGTCGCTTCATGGCGCATGTTCGAGCAATCGGGAAAGTTGTTTGAGCCGAACTCGCGCACGAAGATCTGGTAGAGAAACGCGGCTTCGTTGGAGGCGCGCCCCGACGCATAGAAGTCGGCCTGATTCGGGCTGTCGAGACCCTTCAAATGCTTCGCGACGAGTGCGAAGGCGTCGTCCCATTCGATCGGCAGATATCGGTTGGTGGCTTTGTCGTAAGCCATCGGGTGAGTCAGGCGGCCGGCCATTTCGAGGTCGTAGTCGTCCCAGGCAGTCAGCTCCGAGACACTATGCGCGGCAAAGAAATCAGGCGTGCAGCGAAAGGCGGTTGCCTCCCAGGCCACGGCTTTGGCGCCGTTCTCGCAGAACTCGAATGAGGACGTGTGCTTCGCATCCGGCCACGCGCAGCCGGGACAGTCGAAGCCTTCGGGCTGGTTCATCCGCAGCAACGTCTTCGCGCCCGACACGGCCACGCCTTGCAGCGCGAGCGCCTCGCCGGTTGCCTTCAGCGCACCCCAGCCGCCCGCAGGCTCGCTATAGATGCGTATCGCTTTTCCTTTGGCCATGACCGTATCCTGGTGTTTCGTTGAGGAACATACGGTCGAAGGATGGGCTGGCGTCGCGCACGGCACTTGTTCAAATGCCCGTCCGTTTCAGATTCGCACGCCCGATGCGGCGCGCGTCAGGCACACGGTCACGGCGTACCGGCAGCGCAGTGCATTTTCTAAACGTCACAGGCGTTCTGAAAAGATTGGCGCGCCACGTCGGCCAATAATGGTTTCCACCCGGCGAGGCCGCGTGATCTCGACGCAGCGAAGCCGCATTCCTCGCGTCTCACCGCGCGCAGACCGCTGAGCACCACCGGAGCATCCCCATGCGATATCTGGACGAGTCACACCGCGACATGAACAGCAGCAATTCTGGCTTTATGTCGGCCACCGAGCGCGCCGACGCAGCGGACTGGCGCGTGCATGCAGCGCTGCAGGATGTGTCAGAAAGGGCAACTGAACCGGCTGCGCCGGCCGTGCTCGGACGCTGGACGCGCCGGATCGTCGTTGCGACCGCGGTCTGGTCGGTGTTCGAGTTGCCGTTCGAAATGTGGGTCAGCATATCCACGCGTGACGCGGTGGCCTGCGTCACGGCCAAGGTATTGTGGGTCGCGCTGGTCGGCTTCGTGCTCGTCGGCAGCCGGGTGGCGCGGATTGCCTACGCATTTCTTTGTACGATCGGTCTGATGGCGGTGGCCTTTGGATTGCCGGCCGAGTATCGGGTGTTCCCGCTGGGATTCGTGCTGTCTTCGGTGGAATGCGTATTGAAAGCGACTGCCTTTGTTTGCCTCGTGTCGGCAGGTGTCTATCCCGACGAGGAATGAGCCGGAAGGCGCCGCTGCGGCGGCGCCGTTCATTGCCTGTCTGAGAGAGGGCGTCTTCCTTCCCGTGTTTTTTTGCGAGCGGCTCAGGCCGCTCTTGTTCTGTCCAGCGCCAACAGCGCGCGCGCCATCGCATAGGCGCTGTGGACCGCGGCCTCGAACGCGCGCTCGTCGGCAAGGCGCCTTCCGTCGACGGCGACGACCCAGCGTGCGCCATCGTGTTCGCAGACGAGCCGCCGGTCGGCCATCAGATCCGCATACCAGCGCCAGATTTTCGGGTCCGCGATAGCGGCGGTCGGCGTGGCTCTCGTTGCTGTATTGAGTCGCGTGAGCATGGCTGGTTGCTGCGATGGGGCGATCATGGGATACCTCCGACGATTCGTGTGAGATCGATTGAGCAATGAAAAGACGCGTTACGTCCAGTTCTTCCAGTTGTCGATCTTCCGGTAATAGCCGTGCGCGCCGCTTTCCCGTTGCGATGTGTCTGCCTTGATCGCCCGACCGCGCAGATACTCGCTGATGCGTCGATTGGGCCGCGACGGCTGCGCGGTCTGCTGCGGCTGTTGCCGCTGCGGCCGCGGTGCCAGCGAGGACGAGGCGGCCACATTGCCTGCTTTGATCGCAAACCGTTCGAGCGGCAACTGCGTGTCGCGCTCCGTCTGGTCGAGCGCGCGCATGATGCCGAGCGTGGGCGGCGGGCTTGCGCCCCCCCAGGCTGCGAGCGCGACACAGACGGTAGCGGCCGCGTAGCCGCAAGCGGGACGAAACCATGTGGCTTTCACGGCGAGCATGATGTGTTCTCCGGGCGCCGACCGCGACGGGCTGCGCAATTGAATCGATGGGCGAGGCGTTGATGGACCCAGTATCGTGGTCCGGCCCGTCCCGATCTTTCACGGCTGCACGATGGCTTGCCGATTCGCACGCAGCAGGCGAGTTCGGCACGAGACTGCGCGAACGGCCCGGACCGCCGCCCTGATTGCGTTCAGCCGGACGCATGACGGGGTCATACCTTGGTCTGATGCCAGGACGGCGGCGAGCCGCTTCGAACGCGCTGGAAGCCGCCACCAGCAGGGCCGGGGCCGGTGTCGGCGGCGCTGGGGGGCGATGGCGGCGGCGCTCATCGTATCCCTATGGATAATAGTTTCGGATGACTTTCCCAATTAGTATGGTTCTAACGACGCAAGCCACGCATAGGCTTCGTCGCTGCAATGGGTCCATCGCCGGAACGTGCCCGTCCCGCTAATCAACCACGCGTGAGAGCAGCATGATCAAGATCGGTCGAGTCGTAGTGTCGCTGGAAATGCGCGAAGTGTACCAGGAGGACCGGCTGCTTCAGGTCGGCTCGCGCGCATTCGATATTCTCGAACTACTGATCCGCGCGGCGGGAAAGACGGTCACGAAAGACGAGATTCTTCAGCACGTCTGGCCGAACTCGGTGGTGGAGGAAAACAATATCCACGTGCAGCTATCGGCGCTGCGGAAGATCTTCGGCGCCGATAGGCAGGTCATTCGCACGTTCTCCGGCCGCGGCTACCGCCTGACGATTCCGGTCGAAGCGGCCGAGCCGGCTGATCCTTGTGGCGCGGCAGCAGCGCCTCATGCAAGCCTTGTGCGGCCAAGCGGTTTGCCGGTTTGCCACACGCCGTTGATCGGCCGTGGAGAGGCGGTTGCCGACGCCACCCGCGCACTAAAGCGAACGCCGATCGTCACCTTGCTTGGATCGGGTGGCATCGGCAAGACGCAACTCGGCATTGCAGTGGCGAGGTCGATTGCGGCTGCATCGGAGCGGGAAGTGTGCTTTATCACGCTGGCCTCGGTGAACAGCGCGCAGAGTGTCGTCAATACGGTTGCGGAAGCACTGGGCGTGCCGCATACCGGCGGCGACGTGCCGCTGCAGGCGCTGGTCGATGCGATCCGCGGGCGGAAGCTGCTGGTGCTGCTGGACAACTGCGAGCATGTGATCGAGTCGGCGGCCACCATTTGCGAACTGCTCGTGCAGGCCAGCGCGGATCTGAGGATTCTGGCGACGAGCCGCGAGCCGCTGCGTACACGCGACGAGAAGTTCTACTGGGTCGCACCGCTCGAAACGCCCGGCGAAGGCGCAAGTCCGCAAGCGATACTCGCCTGCAGTTCGGTGCGCATGTTCCTTGCACAGATGAACGCGCTCAACTCGTCGGTCGAGAACGACCGCAGTAGTCTCGAGATGGTCGCGACGATCTGCCGCCGGCTGGACGGCGTGCCGCTCGCGCTCGAACTGGCGGCGTCTCGTGCGGCCGTGTTCGGCATTCGAAAGCTGCTCGCCGAACTCGACGACCGCTTCCAGTCCCTGACCGGCGGCCGCCGGACAGCGCCGCCGCGGCAGCAGACTCTCGAGGCCGCGCTCGACTGGAGTTACCAGCTTTTGAGCGCAACGGAGCGCGTGGTGCTGCACCGGCTCAGCGTGTTCCCGGCTCGGTTTTCACTCGAAGCCGCGTGTGCTGTCGCCGCGTGCGGACGCCTGACGCACAACGACGTGACGGAGGCGATCGTCGGCCTCGCTTCGAAGTGTTTTCTGATGACGACCTTCGATAGCAAGACCAAGGAATACTTCCTGCTGGAGACGACGCGGGAATACGCATTGCTCAAGCTGTACGAATCGGATGAAGCAGACGAAGTGCTGACGAGAAAAGCGACCTGTCTGGCGCCCGCTGACGAGCAGCCTTATGGACGCATTTTCGGCGCACCGGCGTCTAGCGGCAGGCTCGCGATGGTAGCCGTCGCATCGCGATGAAAATGGTGTTGTCCGCGGACTGGACAGGTGCGTTCGGCGTTGGGTCTCAGGTACCATGACGGCACTCAAAACCCAATTTATTCTGGAATCTGGAATGCCTGTTCCTGCGGAACTCGAACCGTTGGTGTATGTGATTGACGACGAAGAAATGGTGCGCAATGCGCTGATTCGGCTGTTGCGATCAGCGGGTTTCGGCGCCCGAAGTTTTGCGTCGCCCGCAGAGGTGTTGTCGCAGGAATGGCCGAGTGTGCCGATGTGCATCCTGCTCGACATGAACCTGAAAACGACGAGTGGCTTCGATGTGCAAAGCCAGCTCGCGCAAAAGGGCATCCAGGTGCCCGTTATTTTCCTGACCGGCTACGGCTCGATTCCGATGTCGGTGCGTGCGATCAAGGCAGGTGCGCATGAATTCCTGACCAAACCGATCGACGATGAAGAACTGATCGAGGCGGTCCGGCGAGCGCTGGCCCAAGACGAGACCAACCTCGCCGAGCGTGCGTTCAACGCAGACGTCATACAGCGTGCCGCCTCGCTTACGCCCCGCGAGATGGACGTGTTCGAACTGGCGGTGAAAGGCATGATGATCAAGCAGATGGCGCATGAACTCGGCACGCAGGAGGTCACGGTCAAGGTTCACAAGCGGCGGGTGATGAGCAAGATGCAGGCGAAGACGCTCATCGATCTCGCCCAGATGTGGGAAGTGATACGCCGGACGCGATGAGCATCCTGATGCAGTAAATATCGCGCCGGATATTTTTCTCTGCTACTACGTCGGCGCAACTGGAGTATTGGCAGCTATGAGCTTTGTTTGCATCGTCGACGATGATGCCTCGGTACGAAGTGGCGTCGGAAACCTTCTTAAAGCAGTGGGTTACGCGACTGTGACATTTTCATCGGGAGAGGAATTCCTCGCCTCCCCGATGGTCGACGATGCTTTGTGTGTTTTGCTCGACATTAGAATGCAAGGCATGCAGGGTCTCGAAGTGCAGCGGCAACTGAACGCGGAACACCGGCGTATCCCTGTCGTGTTCATGTCCGCACATGGCGACGACGAGACGGTGCGGCGGGCGATGGAGCACGGCGCGGTCAGTTTCCTGCGCAAACCTTTTGAGGAAGAAGTTCTGCTCGATTCCATCGAGCTTGCTATTGGGCGCAAGAGCGGGGCGCACTGAGCCCGAAACCGCTACAGTTCATTTAACCATCCTGTGTAGTAAGTCTTGAAATTAGATACGTCTCAAAGGCACCTTCGCAGATTTATATAATTTCAAAGCTAAAAGGGGTTTTCTGATCTGCTGCTCCCATACCCCACCACCGTGGCCGTACCGTCCGCCAGCTTACGGCACGGCATGCCGTTGGGTAGCGCTCTACTAGCCGCGGTAACTGTGGTTAAATCCTTTCGGTTATTGCGGCACGGCACCCTGTTATATGCACGGTCGCGCTTGCTGCATCGGCTGATTGCCGAACGCATGGCTGTGCAGCGCGAATCGGACAAACGCTTTCCTAATCGCTGAGGCTTTTCGCGATCGAAAATAAATACAAATGGAGACAAATATCGTGCCGTGCTCTTTTTCTATTCGGAAGATACCGTATCTTTGCGCGCTGGCTGGCGGCGCATTACTTTGCGGCGGGGTCGCTTATGCGCAATCCAGCGTCACGCTCTATGGTGTGCTGGATGCGGGGCTGCTCTATGCGTCGCACTACCCCGCGGCAAACGGAAGTAATGCCGGACATATCTATGCGTTCAACGACAGTGGCACGTGGGCCACTTCATTCGGGTTGCGCGGCGTGGAGGATCTCGGCGGTGACACCCGGATGGAATGCCGGATTGAGAGCGGTGTCAGTTTGGGAACGGGTGCCTTCAGCAATTCGAACAAGAATGCATTTGGTCGCCAGACCTACCTGTCAATGGACAACGACGATTACGGCAAGCTCACGGCCGGGCGATGTCACGTGTCGCGTCTTCCGTCAGGCGACTCGGTGTTTTTAGCGGCGCCGCGCGATGTGCTGCTGCTTTCAGTTCGTCTTTCATGGCTTTTCCTTTTGAGTTGTCAGCCGGTGAAACGGGTGTTTCCGAATCCGGCACCTGAAGTGTAGGAACGTCGCACAAATAAAGTCCTGCAGAAAATATGAAATGCTCTGAGCGACCGTTCGCCACGCGCCGTGTCGCGAATTTCCTGGTTGTTATTTTTTAAGAACGATTAAGGAGTTCAACAAGGACTCTGGGCAAAACCGTCGATAGACTGGATCTCAGTTTTTCTCGCACTTCAAGCGAGTGCGGCATGTCCTCCCATGGCGGTTTCAAGGGTGAAGCGCAACGGGGTTAATGAAACGCAGGCGGAGGCAGTGAAGCGGCTTCGAGCATGCGTGCGAAGACCTCCAGAGGCGAGTGAAATGCGTGCGTAGCACGTGGCCTGCTATTCATGCTGTCAGCGATGGCGTCAAGTTCATCCTGGCTGCACACGGACAAATCCGTACCTTTGGGCAGGTACTGACGCAGCAACCCGTTGGTGTTCTCGCAGGTGCCGCGTTGGCACGGACTGTGCGGGTCGCAGAAGTACACGCGCACGCCGGTGGCGGCAGTGAGTTCGGTATGTCGCGCCATTTCCTTGCCCTGATCGTAGGTCAGGCTTCACGGTGACGCCCACGCCGAGCAAGACCGCGTCGCAGTACGTGCAAACGCCGGTCGGCATGCTGTCGGTGTTCGGCTTCGAAACGCCGATTCCGTATCCGTTCGGCAATGAGCGAACCAGCTATCTGGTCACCGATATCGATCAGGCCGGTCAAGGCGGCGCGTGCGGCCGGCGCCGATGTCCTCGTCGATTCGTTCGACGACCCGATCGGCAAGGACGCGGTGATCCAATGGCCGTGAAGCGCTTCCATGAACTGGCGATTTGACGGATTTCGCATAACCGTTGTGTCGCTTAAGTCTTCTTAAGAATCCGCCAAAGTCTTTATAGGTTTTATTCGTTACGCTGCCGTGGACAGGATCTGCCAAAGACTTCGAATGGGCCCGCGCCCGGCTGCGAGGCCAGGCCGGCACGCGTGCGCAGGCGCGCCGGAGCAAGGATGTCTGACACGGAGGAGTTGACATGAAGAAAACCATTGCCGGCGTTGATATTCCCGACGGTGCCATGGCCCGCGCGGCGACTGATCTGACGCGAGGCACGGAGTCCGAGTTGATGTTTCACCACGCGCTCAGGACATTTCTGTTCGGTGCGCTGACCGGGTATCGCGAGAATCTGGCCTTCGACGCCGACCTGCTGTATGTCGGCGCGATGTTTCACAACGCCGGGCTGAACGCGAAGTATCAAGACTCGCCATACCGGTTCGAGGTGGACAGCGCGAACGCGGCGCGCGAATTCCTGCGGCAGTACGCCGTCGCCGATCAGCGGATCGATGAAGTCTGGGTGGCGATCGCATTGCACACGACACCTGGCATTCCGGAACATTTGTCGCCCTTGATCGCAATGGTCAGCGCCGGCGTGCAGATGGATGTTCGGGGGGCCCGTTACGACGAATTTACCGCGCAGCAGCGGGACGAAATCGTGCAAGCCTATCCCCGCGAATCGGGCTTCAAGAAGAAGCTGATCGAAGCTTACGCGCGCGGCATTGAGCATCGTCCTGCCACGACATTCGGGACGGTGAATGCCGATGTGCTGGACCGGTGGGATCCGAATTATCGCCGTCTGAATTTCTGCGGACTGGTGTTGGGATGTGACTGGTCAAATTGACAGATTGTTATTCAGAGGACGGACAGCATGGGTTACATCATTTCACTGGGAGTCGGCTTCGGCGTCGGGCTCCTCTATTGGCTACTCAAGGGAAACGCTGATCAATGGGTTCGCCGCCACCGTTGTCGACGAGTCAGTTTGAAAGCGTCAGAACGGCGAACGAATTTTTGTTGTGACCGGGATGAGTTTTGCTCGAATACGGGCCAACTGCTCGCGTTATTCATACACATGACGGACTTTCCCCATGTGTCGAGCGCAGTCGGTTCTTCGCGATCACCAGATTGGCCAAGGCGAACAGACTGAACAGTTGCGCCGTGTTCTTGGCTAGACCTTTGTAGCGGACCTTGCGATGGCGGAACAGATTCTTGACGACATGAAACGGATGCTCGACCCATGCGCGAATCTGCGCCTTGGTTCGCTCGACCTGGATCAGCAGATCCTTCAGCGCACCGTCACGCATTGCCTTGATTTTCCGCGCTTGACAGCCACACGCCACTGCACAGGATTGCCGTGCATCTCGTCGCGCTTTTCAACGTTCGTGTAGCCGGAATCGCCGAACGCTTCCTGCTCATGCCCGTGCAGCAAAGCATGGGCTTGCGATACGTCCGATACGTTGGCCGATGTACCCACCAGGCTATGCACCAGACCCGAGTCGGCATCGGCGCCGATATGCGCCTTCATGCCAAATGCCATTCGTTGCCATACCGTCATCACGACGACGTGCCAGAGGAGGCCATGTTATGAGCACACCGGACTTATCTTCCGACGCCGTGGCGCCGTCGGAACTCGAGATTCCCTTTTCTTCGCTGGAGTACCGTCAGCATCAGATGTTTCCACGTCTGTCCGCGGCGGAGATTCAAAGCCTGCGACGCTTCGCACGGCCGATGTCGTTCAAGGCGGGCGAGCTGATCTTCGAGACCGGGCAGGTTGCACTGGGCCTGTTCGTGCTGCTGCATGGGCGTGTGCGCATCTATTCGCGCGACAGCTTCGGACGCTCGACGCTCGTCACCGAACATGAAGACGGGCACTTCATGGCGGAGATGGCGCAACTATCCGGTAAGCCCGCGTTGATCGACGGCGTCGCGTTGACGGACGTGGAAACGCTCGTGATCGAACCGGACCGCCTGCGCGCGTTGATCGTTGCCGACGCGCAACTGGGCGAGCACATCATGCGCGCGCTGATATTGCGGCGGCTCGGACTGATCGAGCAAGGGCTCGGCCCGATCATCGTCGGCAATGGCGACGACGCGCGGCTCGTCGGACTGCAAGGGTTCCTGCGCCGCAATGCGTACCCGGCCACGGTGATCGACGCGCGCAGCGATCCCGAGGCGATCACGCTGCTAGGCGGCATGACCACCGGCCCGGCCGATTTCCCACTGGTGTTCTGCCCGAACGGTTATGTGCTGCGCGCGCCTGACGAGGCGCAGCTTGCTTCATGCCTCGGACTCGTGCCGATCTTCGAGCAATCGCATACCTACGACGTCGCAATTGTCGGCGCCGGGCCAGCCGGGCTGGCTGCATCCGTCTATGCCGCCACGGAAGGTTTGTCGGTCGCGGTGTTCGACCAGCGCGCGCCAGGCGGCCAGGCGGGCGCCAGTTCCCGGATCGAGAATTACCTCGGCTTTCCCACCGGCATTTCCGGCCAGGCGCTCGCGGCGCGAGCGTTCCAGCAGGCGTTGAAGTTCGGCGCGCATCTGGCGATTCCCGGCAAGGTCATGGACGTGCGGCGGCAAGATGGCATCTTCCTGCTGTCGCTGCTCGACGGTCAGCGCATCAGCGCCAGGACCATCGTCGTGGCGAGCGGCGCCGCCTATCGAAAGCCGACGGTGCCGGATTTCCAGCGCTTCGAAGGGCGGGGTACCTACTACTGGGCATCGACGATCGAGGCCAAGCTGGTGAGGGGGCAGGATATCGTGCTGATGGGCGGGGGCAACTCGGCGGGACAGGCGGTCGTCTTTCTGGCGAATTTTGCTCGCAGCATTCGGGTGCTGATTCGCGGCAACGACCTGAACGCGAGTATGTCGAAATACCTGATCGACCGTATCGGTTCGCTGCCCAACGTCACGCTGTGCACGCGCTGCGCGCTAAGCGCGCTCGAAGGCGATGAAGCCGGACTCGTCAAGGTTCATATCCGTAAGGAAAACGAACAGACCGATGAGGCGATCGCCACGCGCCATCTGTTTCTCTTTATCGGCGCGGATCCGAAGACGGATTGGCTCAACTCGAGCGGCGTGGAGCTTGATAACCGCGGGTTTGTCGTCACCGGATTCGCGCTCAGCGAACATGGCTCGCCTGAAGCAAGCGCGCGCTACCCGCTCGAAACCAGCGTGCCAGGCATGTTCGCAGTTGGCGACGTGCGCTCGGAGTCCGCGAAGCGCGTGGCAGCAGCCGTGGGCGACGGCGCTGCGGTGGTGAGTCAGATCCATGGGTACCTGAGCCGGCTGACGGCGGCTGCCGCGTAGGCATATCCGTCCTTTTACCCGAGTACTCGTATGGCGCATGGCACAACGGTGTATGCCGACAAACCACATTGAATGGAGCAATCGCAATGGCATCTTTCACCACCCGGGACGGCACGCAAATCTATTACAAGGATTGGGGTGCGGGCCAAGCGGTTCTCTTCTCCCATGGGTGGCCGCTCAACGCGGATGCATGGGACGCGCAGATGGTGTTTCTCGCGGAGCGCGGCTATCGCGTGATTGCGCATGACCGCCGCGGTCACGGACGTTCGTCGCAGCCGTGGAACGGCAACGACATGAACACCTTTGCGGACGATCTCGCCGTTCTGATCGACACGCTCGATCTGAACAATGTCGTGATGGTCGGCCATTCGATGGGGGGCGGCGAAGTGGTGCGCTATATCGCTCGCCATGGCGCGAAGCGTGTCGCCAAGGCCGTGCTGATCGCTTCGGCGCCGCCGTTCCTGCTGAAGACGGAAGCGAATCCGGGCGGCCTGCCGATGTCGATATTCGACGGCATGCGCGAGGGCGTGCGCAATAACCGCTCGCAGTTCTTCAAGGACGTGGCGTTGCCGCTCTACGGCTTCAATCGTCCGGATGCGCAGGTGTCGCAAGGCACGATCGACGCGTTCTGGCTGGCCGGAATGCAAGGCTCGATCAAAGCCTCGTACGATTGCATCAAGGCATTCTCGGAAACGGATTTCACCGGCGACCTCAAGCAGGTCACGGTGCCGGCGCTCGTGTTGCAGGGCGACGATGATCAGATGGTGCCGCTCGAAATTTCCGGAATGCGTTCGGCGAAGCTCCTGCCGAACGCCGAGCTGAAGATTTACGAAGGCGCCTCGCATGGTCTGTGCACGACGCACGCGGACCGCGTGAATGCGGATCTGCTGGCGTTCATTCAGTCGTAAAGCAGTACGCCGACGGCGCGGTTCGCGCGTCCGGCGGCGGTCGACGAGCGCCGCGGGCCACGGCGCGCGCGCAGGTACGCGAGCAGTTCGAGCAGTGCCTGCATGTCGGACGTGCAGGAAGCGCTTTCCAGTTCGTCTGCCAGCGGAGCCAGCAGTTCAGCGGCTTCTTCCGACCGACCTTGCACGTCCAGAAGACGCGCCATACCCATGGACGCGCGCAGTTGCCACATTTTCGCGTCCTGCTGGCGGGCAAGCTGGATCGCATTGGAAAATCGGCAGGACGCGATGGCGATTCCACTGGCGCGAGTCTCGCTCGTTCGAGCGTGCAGTTCCGCTTCGGCGTGTGCCGCGACACCCAGTGCTCGTCAGACCTCCGGCAGAAAGAACAGTTCGCCGTTGTTCTGGCAAAAATCCAGCGCTTCGCCGAGCCGGTTCTCCGCCTCCGGCACGCGCTTCTGTTTGATCAGCGCCTCGGCGTGCGCGACGATAAACGGCGTGATCATGCGCCGGAAACCGCGTGACATCAGCGCGTCGAGCTTGGCTTCGAGGACCGGCAACGCCTGTTCCGTACGTCCGTCGAGAATGTCGCGGTAGGCCGCCAGGCAGTCGCAATAGTCCAGCCAGATTGCGAAGCCGTGGAGCGCGGCTTGAGATCGCATGATGTCGATGTAGTGCGAGCCGCGCCGTAAATCGCCGGACATGAGCGCAAGCGGAATCACGGCGGCACCCAGCACGTGCGTGAGTGAAGGTTCCATCGTCTCCGAGCGAACCGAGTCGACGAGCGTATCGACCAGCGCCGTCGCCTCATCTGGGTCGCCCTGGAGCCATGCGATCCGGGCAAGCACGCCGCTGCAAAAGACGACCGGGTCGACGGCAAAGCGGCCCTCGCGCAGCGCTTCGCCGCGCAGCTGCGCAAGGCGCTGCCTGGCGCTCATCAGGCCTCGCTTCGCCTCCGTGTGCTGGCCGAGATAGTGCTGCGAAATCGCGATGATCTGGTCGGCGACGATCTTCTGCCACGGCGTGCCTTGCTGCATTGCCAGTTGGTGAAACTGCTTCGCGAAGGTCATCGATTGATTGATGTCGCCGAAGGAGAACATCGTGTTCCACAGGCCCCATAGCGCGTGAATGCGAAAGGTGTTGTCGTCGGACTCGACCGCGAGCGCGAGGACGTCACGCCACAGTTCCGCCGGCCGTGAAACCGGACCGCGCACATAGGGCAAGGCCGACGCCAGCGCCGCGCGCACGCGCATTTCGCGTGCGGCGTCCACCGATCCGGGGGGCAGGTGGTCGAGTGCCTCGACGGCTTGCGCGGCGCGCGTGCAGCACTCCTCGATCAGGCCTGAATGGAGCAGCGCACTGACCAGGTTCGACGCCAGTTCGACACCGACTCGCAGATCTCCATCGGGGGAGAAGGCCCAGTCGAAGGCAACGCGCGCATCGTCGAGCGTCTGTTGGAGCTCGGGCTGATTGCTGTTGTCGCCGCGCAATTCGCCGCCCGTTTGCGCCTGAAAGGGGCAGGAGAGATAGCGCGCATTGCGCGAGGTCATTTCCTGCAACTCGCCTTCGGCCTGCAGTTTTTCCCTGGCATACGCGCGGGTCGATTCGGATAGGCGGTATTTCGCCACCGGCCCCTCGAACTCCACGTTGACCAGTGACTTCGCTATCAGCTCGGTGATGCCGCCGATCGCGTTCGCCATCGAGTGCTCCTCGTCGCACGCGATCGCGCACATCGCCTCGAAAGTGAAACTGCCGCTGAAGACCGCGAGACGCCGGAAGAGCGCCTGAGTGGCCAGGTCGAGTATGGCGAAACTCCAGTCGAACGTCGCGCGCAAGGTCTGATGGCGCGGCAGCGCGGTCCGGTAACCGCCTCCGAGTATCGCCATGCGGTCGTCGAGCCGGCGATAAACGCCTTCGACGCCGAGTGCCACGACGCGGGCCGCCGCGAGTTCGATCGCCAGTGGAATGCCGTCCAGCCGGCGGCAAATCTCGCCGACTAGCCGGATTTCCGCGCTGTCGGCGCATACGGTTCCTTGCAGCGAATTAGCACGCTGGAGGAACAGGCTTACCGCGGAACACCGCAGAATCTCCACATCGGTGGAATGAGGCAGCGGCACAGCCAGCGGATCAACTTTGAACACCATCTCGGGCATGATGCGAAGCGATTCTCTGCTCGTGACCAGTATGCGCAGCATGTCGTTGCCGAGAACGAGTGCATCGACGATTTGCGCTACCGCGCTGATGACATGCTCCGCGTTATCGAGCACCAGCAGCTTACGTCGCCGGCCAAGCGCGGACGCCACCTGCGCAATGTCCGGATGCGGGCCGGACAGGTTTATTCCCAAGCTTTCGGCGATGGCGCCAAGCACTGCCTCTGGCGTACTCAACGCGGCCAGTTCGATGAAACAGACGGGTTCGGCGAAGTCGGGCGAGGTATGGCGAGCCGCTTGGATGGCGAGACTTGTTTTGCCGATGCCGCCGGCGCCGACCAGCGTGAGCACATGCGTTTGCGCCAGCATCGCGCGGATCAGGCCGACCGAGGCGTCACGCCCCAGCAGCACGGAGCTGGATGCCGGCAGACCGCCTCCGCCGGCCGCCTGCGAACCGGATTCGTTGAAAGCGGGACTCTTCTGCCGCTGGAGAAGCTGATAACCGCGGCCCGGTACAGTAAGAATCAGATCGCGGTCCGGGCCGAGTATCTTTCGCAGTGCGGAGAGATGCACCTGTACGTTGTTCTCTTCGACAACGGTGTCGGGCCAGACTGCATTCATCAGCTCGTCTTTCGTGACGAGGCGCCCACCGGCGGAAGCGACCACGGCAAGAATGTCGAACGCGCGGGATCCGACATGCACGACTTCGCCGTTTTGCCGCAAAGTGCGCATTTCCAGATCGATCAGAAAGCTGCCGATTTCGATCATCGCGTTATCAGATTCAGAATGAGCCAGATACGAAAGAATGCCAGGGGCGGGAAGGCATTCGCGGATGCCGGGTTCGGGCATGAGCGAACATACCGTGGCGACGGCCGCGCGTCTTGCACGTTAGTGCGATGCTTTGTAGGAAAGTCCGGTGCCGCGGGAAGGGCGTGCCACGCCCTGCTTGCCTAATGTCTGATCAAAACACTTTGCGGCAGAACTTGGGAGCCACGCGATTCAGTTGCGTGCGTGGCGGCGCCAGGTACCCGGGGGCATACCGACCAATTGCGAGAAGGTTCGCGTGAAGTGGCTTTGATCCGAGAAGCCGCACGCAATCGCGATATCCGACAACGATCCGTCGGAATGCCGCAGCAGATCCCGGGCGCGATCGATGCGCTGCTCCAACAGCCATTGATGCGGCGTGCGATCCGTGGTCTCGCGAAATGCGCGGATGAAGTAGCTGCGCGACAGATTGCACGCGCTCGCGATTTTTTCGAGCGAAACGCTCCCTTGTGCCTTCGCGAGGAGCATATCTTTGGCGCGCGTTTCATGCAGGCTCGACAACCGCCGGCTCTTCTTGTTCGATTGAGCCGGCGCGTTGCCATACCGGTCGATCAGATGCGTGCCGATGGTCACGCCCAGTTGCTCGACGAAGAGCGGACTGACGTTATCCGGGCTGTCGAGCGTGAGCGCCAATACCTGTGCCAGATGACCGAAGATCGGGTCTTTGCGGCCCGGCAGCGATGAGAAGCCCGCGATGGCGGACCCGCTGCGCTCGTAGCAGGTATTCGTGATAAAGGCGCGCGAGAGTTCCACCAGCACGAAATCGAATGCGCCGTGCAAGTCCGCGCGGTAGTCCTCTTCGAAATTGCGAATGTAGACCGAGTCCTTCTCGAAGTCGTGCAATGCCGACCGACTGCCCGAGATGATTCGCCTACGATGGCCGGCTGTCAGCGAAACACCGATCAGGAACCCGCGATCCGAGGCGGGCGTCGCTACCTCGCTGGTTTGTTCGCGACGCCTGCATTTGCGATAAAACGCGAATTCGCCCGTATCGAGTTCAAGGTCTTTGTGCAGTTGATTCGAAACGCATCCCAGCGAGTCCTTGTGCCGGAATGCCGTCGCAGTGAAAGCTTCTGAATGGTCAAGCATGATCCGTCACCTCTGTTCGTCTCGCTACAGCCGCTTGCCGGTTCGCGTTGCCAAGATCAGGAGATGGTGATAATCGGCGGGATGCGCAATTATCTCGAAAATAATCGAGGTCAAATATTAATTTTTGTTTAGCTTTCGGTATTTCGGGGGCGAACGAGCGTGTTTATTTTCGCGTCGACGACATGACTGGCGGAATCGAACGATGAACAAGGCGTGCCGGTAGTCGGCGATTGTGGACGTCGACTATTTCAGTCCGATGTCGGACGCGGTGCGCATGCTCAACGCCTTATGCGAAGGCGTCTGCTGCAATGGCGGTGCGTGCATTATGGCGAACCAAGGCCGAACGATTGGGCGAGCCGCGGCCCCTTGAGAAGCAGGGGTTCGACGGCTGCACGTCGAACCGTGGCCCACTCCGCGAGTATCCGGGCGACATCAGGACCCGGCTCCGCGAGCGCTTGCGCGAGGCTCACGGCGTCATCGGCGGCTTTCGACGTGCCCGAGCCGGTATGGGGCCGCAGCGTGCACGCGGCGTCGCCGACCAACGCGATGCGGCCTTTGGCGAACGACGGACTCAGCGCATCGGAGATCGCCTGCAGGAAGGGGGCTCCGGTTGCGGCCACCAGTTGCGACAGCGTGCGTGGAAGGCGCTCCAGCGCCGCCTGATGCAGGTGCGCCAGCGATCGCTCCGACAGTTCGCCGGGCGCCACCGACGCATGGTGACGCAGACCGTCGCGGCCGGTGAGAAACGCCCCGATTGACGCCGCATGGGTTTCGTTCCTGTACCAGAGCCAATTGAAGCGGCGCGTGCCCGGTTCGAGGGAGCCGTCCAGCGCGGGAATCAGGAACGTCATGAACAGTTCGCCTGCCGCACGGAAGAGCGTCATGTTCTCGACCAGATCCGCGATGTCGGCGCGGTTGAACGTGCTTTCATCCACCACGCCGCGCCACGCGATGTAGCCCGCATACGACGAAGCGCTATCGGGAAACAGCATCGAGCGAAGCCGCGAACCGGTGCCGTCCGCGGCGATCAGGATGTCGGCGCGAACCGGTGCCGCGCCATCTGCGAATCGGATATCGACGCTGTCCGCAACTTCAGCGACACTCTCGACGGTGTGCCCGTAGAGAATCGCGGTGGGCGGCAGCATGCTGCATAGCGACCGGTAGACGGCGTCCCAGGAAGAAAACGGCAGCAATTCGGGGTCCTCGCGAATCACGTTACCGTTCCGATCGATCCAGCGCCGGTGGTGCGTGGGTACCGACAACATGGCGCGGACCCGATGGCCGTGCTGTTCGAGAAACCGCAGCATTTGCCGCAACACCACGACGCCGCCGCCGCGACCGCGAAGCGGCGCCGTGGCACGCTCGTAGACGTGCACGTCGTGACCCGTGCACGTCAGCGTCAACGCGCATGCGAGTCCTGCTATTGAACCGCCGGCAATGGCTATTTTCATGTTCGTGGTGCAGTGTCCATTCAATGATTCAGTCTAGGTTTCTGACTCTTGCGATATCGCACTCTAGCGCTGCATCAGCAGTTGTGCTTGCCGCCGGCCATTGATCACCGCGTTGGCTCAGGACTATTAATAAAAATTAGCAACGGTTTCGAACGTGCCGTCGTATGCTTTTTCCATGCTGGAGCCAACCACGAGGAACAAAGTAATGAAGCTGATTCGGCGCGGATTATCCACGAATGTCGGTGCGTGGTGCATCGTGATACTGAGCATCGTAGCGGGGATGGGAACAGTGCGTTTGCCGCTGCGCCGCAGGTCAAAACGCAGGGCCCAGGTTTTTATCGGATGATGGTCGGTCAGTTCGAAGTGACCGCATTGCTCGACGGCACGCATCCGTTTCCGATCGACACGGTAATTGAAGGTGTACCGAAGGCTGAAGTCGAACGTGACCTCGCGCGCGATTTTTTGCAGGCACCGGTTCAAGGATCGATCAACGCCTTTCTGATCAATACCGGTTCGAAGCTGATTCTTATCGACACTGGCGCGGGCGTGCTCTATGGCGACTGCTGCGGACGCCTGCTGGCCAATCTGCGCGCCGCGGGCTATCAGCCCGGGCAGATCGACGAGGTATTGCTCACGCATCTGCATAAAGACCATGTTGGTGGCATCGTCGCCAACGGTGCGATGGTGTTTCCGAATGCGGTTGTGCGGACCAGCCGGACCGAAGCGGACTATTGGCTGAATCCGGCGAACAAAACGAAAGCGCCCGCTTTTCTCAGCACATTTTTCGATGCGGCAATCGCATCCGTCGCCCCCTATGTGGCGGCCGACCGCTTCAAGCCCTTCAGCGGGGACCTCGAACTCGATCCCGGGATTCGCGCCGCAGCGCTTCCCGGCGATACGCCGGGCCATACGGCATATCTCGTAGAGAGCGATTCCAAAGATCTGCTTGTGTGGGGCGATGTCATTCATGTCGCGGCGATCCAGTTGCGCAACCCTACGGCGTCCGTCGAGTACGACTCCGACGCGGTAGCGGCGCGGCGCTACCGCCGCTACGCGCTCAAGCTCGCCGCGGACAAACATTATCCCGTCGGCGCCGCGCATATCGCTTTTCCCGGATTGGGGCACATCAGGAAAGATGGCAGTGCGTATGACTGGGTGCCGGTCAATTACGACGCCTCACCCGCGCAATGATGTCGGCGCCTGGTTTGCCTCTCACCCCATCGAGGAACGGCATATGGAAACAGAAGCGATTGCGCTCATGCCTCACACGCATCGCGCGAACGGCATCCGTCACGAAGCGCGTCGTGCTTCGTGCGAAAAAACAAACGCCACGATAAACGACATTGGGGCGTCCGTATGGGACCACGTGATCCATGCGCTTCTGCCCGGATATCGGAGCGAGGGCCTGGGCGACGCATACCTTGCGCGGCCGGCGTCTCGCCGCGCCACTTATGCGCCGTCGTCGCACATTCAGGTCGAAGTGATCGAGCGCCTTTCCGACACGTCGATTGCCGTGCTTTGGCAGGACGCGACGCGGTGCCGCTACGTCGATCAGGTGTGGATCAGTTGCCGCGCCCGCGTGAAAGGGCGCTGTGCGGTGAGCGGCGCGGTCGTCCGTCGCGAGGATTCGATCTACAAGCCGAGAGTGCGACCCACTCCCCCGGCTAATGCCACCGCCATGATTCTTGCCTCTGTGATCGAGCAAATGACCTCCATGGTTGGAGAGGGTGGGGTGCGCTAGATGTGATCCAGATGGCCAGACGACGGACTGATGCACTAAGTCTGTGGGTTATGCGCATAGCGGGAGAGCGGCACCCGAATATTGCAGCCGTGGCGCTGGCAAACAAGACGGCTCGAATTGCCTGGGCGATGATCACAAGGGAAACCGACTATCAGCCGGAGCTTGCTGCGCACTGAAACCGAGAGCAACCAGCTGTACCTTCATCCACGATTGCAAAACAAGCCGCACGATGGCCAACAGGTCGAACCGGCGCTGATCAAACCCGCGAAGGACCGAGGCCTCGAGCCCGTAGGAGCGATTGGGAGTCAGCGCGCGAATAGCCCATCAGGGTCCGTTGCCTCGCAGAGGCACATTTGTACGAGACCGGATATACGTGAGCGATCGACAATGAGGCTTGATAGGCGACATGTTTGCAAACGAGGAGGAGTCCATGTACGGTCATCGGCCCGCGCATTTGCGGGTCACCCGAATGACCGATCCGCTTGCAAGCGGCCGTACCGGTTGCGTGCGCCCGAACGGCAGGAACGCTCATGTCGCTTAGCGACGCCGTCCTAAGGTTTCATTTTGCGGTCGCGAAGCGCCCGCCGGTCACTGCCGCTATGTGGCGTTCATCGCGTGGCCTACCCGTGATGTACTCACTTCATTTTCTCGAATCGCTGGCTAACGGCTGTTCCGCAAGGTCAAGTGATTCGCCACCGACCTAACTCCGCGCACCGATCCTGCCGTGTTGCCGGCGAGCGCGATCTGCCTGTGCTCAGGCACCCATCCCGTGAGCGTCACGACGCCGAGGCGCGCCCTGACCCGAATCCCTGAAGCATCCAGGCTCGGTGTCCGCCTGAGGGCGCTGCGGACGTCACGACTCACCGCACTATCCGGCCTGTTCTGAAGCCGCGACGTCGAGTACGCCACCCGCGCTGTCGCGCCAGCACCCGTGTTCTCACCCGTGTGTGCGCCAGCCTGGATCGAGCCGCAACTCATGGGGACCATAACCAGGATCGCGCAGATTTTGACGCTTGCACCACTCACATTCATTCTCCCCTGCAGCAAAAGACGGTAGACCCGCAAGTCCGCAGCTTTGCGGGCGGTCTTCGTTTAGGCGGTGTTAGAACTTCCGGTCGGACCTGGTAGGCAGTATGACTTCCTGCGGGACAGAGGCTGGCCTGCCGCAACGGAATCAAACGCGGGTTAGCATTGCTGTCAGAGCCGCACGGTGCGGACGTGCCGCACCCGGCGATTTCCGACGCGGAGGCCAGCATGGAGCACGATAGCACTCTTTACGTGGGTCTTGATGTTCATAAGGATTCGATCACGGTCGCCTATGCCATTGGTACGGGCGAGGTTGAACTGCTCGGCAAGATCGGTACTACGCAGGCCGACGTGGAACGGTTGTGCAAGCGACTGCAATCTAAAGCGCGATGCGTCAGCATCGTCTACGAAGCCGGTCCGTGCGGATATGGGCTTTACCGGCAGCTTGTCCAGAAAGAATTCCAGTGCATGGTCTGCGCGCCCTCGCTGATTCCCCGCAAGCCAGGTGAGCACATCAAGACTGACAGACGTGATGCCGTCAAGCTCGTCCGATCGCTGCGTGCCGGCGACCTGTCGGCCGTATACGTCCCCAGCGTCGACGATGAAGCATTCCGGGATCTGGCCCGCGCATGGGTGATTGCCAAGGACGACCTCAAGCGTGCACGGCAAAGGGTAAAAGCCTTTCTGCTGTCGCACGGCGTGCGCTACACCCGCTCTGCCGACTGGGGGCCGGCGCACCGACGCTGGCTGAGCGCACACAGCTTCGACAGTGCGTGGCAGCAGTTTGCGTTTGAAGAGCTACGTCGCGCGATCGAAGACCGGCTCGCCCAATGTGACCGGCTGGAGTCTGCGCTGCGTGAGGCAGTCGTCAACTGGCGCTTCTATCCCGCCGTCCTGGGCCTGCAGGCAATGCGCGGTGTCCAGTTCACCACGGCAGTGGGCATGCTCGCCGAGCTGGGCGATCTCTCACGCTTCGTGCACCCACGCCAGTTGATGGCGTGGCTCGGGGTGACGCCCTCCGAGCACTCATCTGGCGGCAAGCGTCGTCAGGGCAGCATCACTAAAAGCGGCAACAGTTATGCAAGAAAGCTGCTAGTTGAAGCTGCATGGAGCTATCGCCACCCTGCGCGTGTGAGCCCCGATATTCAGCGTCGCCACGAAGGTCTGCCTAAACCGATTGTAGATCGAGCATGGGACGCACAGGTGCGCTTGTGCCGACGCTATCGCAAACTCGTCGCGCGCGGCAAGCAGAAGAATATCGCCGTAGTCGCAGTTGCCCGTGAACTCAGCGGATTCATCTGGGACATCTGCCGGCTTTCCTTGTCGCTGGCCATACCGCGCGAGACACAGATGCCATGATGTACAGCAATGCCCTGCGTCTGCATCCACCGTAACCACACGTGCAGGAGTTTCCTGAAGGCGGCGTAGCCCGGCACACGAGTAACCCGCGACCAGGGTAGGCAACGGATCTCATCCGACTTGCGGTGGTAGGTAGCGGAAGGCTCATTGGGCGGACATCTGTAATGCGGTAGCCAATCCGCGGATATCAGCTTGATCCACCGTCGAGATTTACTGCTACGTCGCCCTCAGGAAATTCAAACACCGAAAACACAGAACCGATCATATTGACACGAGAAGTCATATCACCCTGGAGGCATGAGAGAGAAACGTAAAGTCTACCCGACAGACGTGTCAGACGAAGAATGGAGCTTCGTGGCAGCGTATCTGACGTTGATGGATGAGAGTGCACCACAGCGTAAATACGAGTTGCGCGAGATGTTCAATGCGTTGCGCTGGATGGCTCGCGCTGGGGCTGCGTGGCGAATGCTGCCGACCAACTTTCCGCCGTGGGAACTCGTGTACGGCAGACGCAACGATGGCTGGCGGCCGGCTGTTTCGAGTGCATGGTGAGTGATCTTCGTTCGATCATCCGTGTCGCGCAGGGGCGGCAGGGGCAGCCCAGCGCGGTGATCCTTGATGGCCGTACGTTGCAATCGACATGTGAGAGCGGTCCACGCGCAGGTTATGACGGCTACAAGCGCAAGCGTGGCAGCAAGGTGCATATGGCGGTCGACACGCTGGGTCAGTTGCTCGCCGTACACGTGACACCGGCCAACGAGCAGGAACGGGCACTGGTTGCAGAACTAGCGCGCCAGGTGCAGCAGGCAACGGGAGAAACCGTGAAAGTGGCCTTTGCAGATCAGGGTTACAGGGGCGAAGATCCTGCGCAGGCCGCGCGCGCTCAGGGAATTGATCTCCAGGTGGTCAAGCTCGATGAAGCGAAAAAGGGTTTCGTGCTGTTGCCACGTCGATGGGTAGTCGAGCGCAGCTTCGGATGGCTCAACCGCTTTCGACGCCTCGCACGTGACTACGAACGCTTGCCCGAAACACTCGCAGGTCTGCATTTTGTCGTCTTCGCCATACTTATGCTTGTCCATGCAATCCCAGTACTTCGAAGTTCCGTCTAGGTTCGTCGTTATCGGTGAATGACTCAAGGGGTCGGCTATGCCTTCTGCATGGAGCGAGGCACGTGAGGCGATCCGACGTCGCAGGCCGTGGGACTCAGTACGGCCAGGAGCGGGCGGCAGCATCCATGTATGGCCGGACGTTCAGGCGTCTGTTCCGGATCGAACAGCGGTCAGTGTCTTCGTGGCTAAACGCGGAGGAGGCAGTTACCTCGACATCACGAAATCATCTCGGGAGCCAACGCAAATTAGCGATATGTCCTTGCGGCACCGGTACGATGTCTGCGACAACTATGAGCCGTAACGATTTGCTTCCTCCGAGACTCAAAATGTCTTCACGAAGGGGGTGGCATGGATGATCACTTTCGGGTTAATCCGCTGATCCGAGACCTCGATACTTGCTTCAAAAAATTTTCGGGACAGTCCATTCTTCACAGCATCCACGCGGTACTGAATTTCCTTTAGCCGAAGCGTCCGAGGATGACTCATTGTCACTGTTGTGAGCCAAAGCTCGGTGTCCGATGGTTTCAATTCAACAAGCTCTCTGAGATATCGTTCTATACCTAGGCGCTGAAACTGCTGATTCACTTCTTCCGGGGCGTAGCGAATAGCATGCGGGCTTTCAAATCCCGTGCCACCACCTTGACTGTGCGATCTCTGCCAGCCGGCTAATCCCACTTCGATACCCGGAAACAAGAGCTTCTCGTATCCCTGCCTGCCTTGTGGAAGTCCTAGGCGGCTCTGTATAACTGTCGCTCCAAGTGCGTCCTTGAAAGTTCGCTCACTGAAGTGCATGTTTTCCTCTTCGCCGTCCGGTGGTTGGTAATGTAGGTAAACGACCTGCCTCATGCAATTCTACGGACGTAAGCAAGATAGCGAGTCGCGAACCAACGAAATTACCCTGAAAATGGCCGCTATGGGTTGCGTTCTGCCCTCGGCGGCGCCGCTGACATCGATCAGCGGCGATCGGCAAAAGTCGGCCATCTGCGGCCGATCCCTCACCGGCTCCTAACGTCACTCCTACGACCTTTGAACATCCGTTTGCGGACGCTCGTCAGCGCTCGCAGCCACGGCCATCAGCGGTAGCAGCGGCGAGCGCAAGGTGGCATGTTCGGAGATGCCGCACGTGTTACCACCGGCGAAGCGATTTTCAGATTCGCGAGATCCGTTCCTCTAATTTCATC
Organism: Paraburkholderia sp. Clong3; assembly: GCF_050436485.1. NCBI lineage: Bacteria > Pseudomonadati > Pseudomonadota > Betaproteobacteria > Burkholderiales > Burkholderiaceae > Paraburkholderia > Paraburkholderia sp. Clong3. The sequence continues at coordinate 380,165 of NZ_JBNDMH010000003.1, forward strand.
GTGTCGTCGAGTCGGCCAAGTCTTCGGTAGCAGACGGCGAGGGTTCTCAAGCTAGACTTCAGGCTGCCGTGATCGACGCGGCCATGCGTGTCGCCCTGTTCCGCTTCCGTGACCGCGCGCTCGAACCACGGCCGCGCCTCGTCGTACTTGCCGACGCTCCACAGGCAGGAGCCGAGAAAGTGCAGGCTCGTGCCGAGGCTGCCGTGATCGACGCGGCCATGCGTGTCGCCCTGTTCCTTTTCCGTGCCCGTTGTGAGAATTGGCGAAGAATGCGTTACCACAAGTAGCGCAGCCCAATGTCGCCCCAGACCCCCTTGCGGCTGCCGGTCGCCGAACTGTTGATCGAGAACTGATAGCCGAACTGGCCGTACAGGCTCATGCGTGCGTCGAGCTTTGCGGTCACGCCGGCAGCAAAGTCCATGCGCGTGAATTGCTGCGCGAGTGGTACCTGCTCCACGCCAGAGTAAGTCGTCGTTGCTTGCGCGCCCCAATCCCGCCAGATGTTGGCGCGAAGGTACGGCTGCCACACTTCCCCATTCGCGCGCTCGATGCTCCACTGCCCACGCACCCCGAGCCGCCCAGTCACGCCTGACGTCGAACCAGGATCGACCGAACCCAGCCCGTCATTGTTCTCACTCAACCCGATATGCTGCCAGATGACCTGCGCCTGAGGCTCGAGCACGAAGCCTGGTCCAAGCGGCAGGTGAAACGGATAGCCCACTTCCAGCGAAGTGGCAAACCCTGAACCGGAGATGGGCAACCGTGCAAACTGTGTCGTCGCGTCGCCGTCGTAGTGGGTGCCCTGCAGGATCGCGTCGATATACCACCCGCCGGGGGCCATAGTGAGTCCAGTACGCGCCGCCCGAATACGCGTTGAGGTTGACCGAGCCGGTGTGACTCAGCACATAGGCCGTCGCGTCCGCATTGGTGATGAGACCGTCCACGTCGACGTTGCTGTTGCCGTACGCGAAATAGACGCCGGTTGCATCGTGATGGCCGGGCAGAAAGCTGCCGCGCCAGAGATCGACGCCGGCCTGTACGCCGACCATCCGGCCATTGGCACGCGAATCGGTGTAGGTCTCGTAGTGATTGTCGATCTGCTGTCCGAACACCCGCACCCAGGCCGAGTTGGCTATGCCTGCGCTGCTGGTGCCGCCCCCGGTATCGGTGAGCGTATCGCCGATGCGCTCGTGCATCGTGCCGAGCATGGTGAGGCCCAGTTGTCTCGCGAGCGGCTGCACCACCGAGTAGGTGGCAATTTCCGGCCCGATAATCGGGTATTCGCCCGGGGGCAGTTCGGCCGGAGGCGGATCTAAGGGCAGGACGTCACCATTGGGGATGCCTGGCTCCTCCGATGGCGGGACTTCGCCGGGGGGGAGGTCCGGCTCCTCCGACGGCCCGACCTGGAAATCCGAGCGCAGGAACCAGTCATCGGGGTTGCTGCCGTTGTGTCCGCCCCGGAACAGGTCGTAAGTAAATGCCCCGCCGCGCACCTCGCCAGCTAGCCCGAAGGCCCCGGCCGCGGTGGTTCCCCCATCGATCGCTTCCACCACCGGAATGCCGTTCGCGACGGTCAGCGCACCGGCGCCGCCGGCGTTGGTGACATGCACCAGTGTATTGCCGGTCGCGGTGCCACCTATGATCACCAGCTTGTCCGACGGAGAATTATCGCCCGCGAGCACCGTATTGATGTTCATCCTGCCGCCAGCCCCGGCATAGTTGCCATTCGACACTGACAGTACGTTGCCGACGATCGGATCCGAAGCCAGGTTGACCGTTCCTCGATTGAGCAGGTTGCCGATGACGGTGAAGGTGCCCGCCGGTGACGTGCCAAACCCTGGCGTGCCGTTGCCGGCCGCTACCATACCGTCATTGGTCACCGCCCCGGTGACAGTACCGAAACCGCCCAGCGTGGCGCCCGATTCCACCACGACCGGCCCGCCCCCCGACAGCGCCGCAGACGGATGTGCGGGGTCGCCGACGACGAGCGTGCCGGCGTTGACCGTGGTGCCACCTGCGTAGGGATTGCTGTTGGTCAGGATTGTCGTGCCGGAGCCGATCTGCGCGAGGTCACCGGTGCCCGAAATCTTGCCGGCAAAGGTGACCGTATCGCTGCGGTTGAAGGCCAATGTGCCGTTGTCGGTGACGTTGCCCACGATGCCACCACTGGTGCCCCCGTTACCGAGTTGCAGCGTACCGGCGCTGATCGTGGTGCCGCCGGTGTAAGTGTTGCCGCCTGTGAGCACTATCGTGCCGCCATCCACGCCGTCCTGCGTGAGGTTTCCTCTGCCAGTGATCGCTCCTGGAACAAGCACCGTATCGCTGCGATGGAAGACCAGCGCACCGTTGTCGAGAATCGCGCCGCTGCCGACGCTGCCGGTCGAGCCACCATCGCCAACCTGTAGCGTGCCGGCGGAGATCGTCGTGCCACCGGAGTAGCTGTTGTCCGCAGCCAGCACCAACGTACCTGGGGCCTGCATCGCGAGCGTGCCAGCCGAGGTGCCGTCGGAGATGGTGCCTGACAGCGTCTGCACTGTGCCCGAGGGTGGCGTGAAGTTGCCAGTGCCGGTGATAGCAATGTTGTTGGCGACCGTGAAGTTGCCGTTGGTGAAGGACAGCGTCGTCCCGTTGGCCATCCTTAAGGTGGACTGAGATGCATTGCCGAGCGCCGAGTCGTTGCCGACGCTGATCGTTCCTTCGCCAAGAAGCGTATCGCCAACATAGGTGTTGCTGCCGGTCAAAACCAGTGTGCCGAGGCCGAGCTTGGTTAGCTGGCCGCCATTCTCGAGGTTCTGGGAGACCGTGAATACATTGGCACCGTCTGCGACGTCGAACCCGCCACCGTTCGCGGCCCAGGTAATCCCTCGCGTAGGCTCGATCGCTATGTAGCCTGTGCCTGTAACCTGGAGGATGCCGCCGTTGAAAGTCAGTCCGCTGTTCGCTGGGGTGCCGAGACTAACGCCGCTTGCGACCGACAGCTCACCGCCGAGCAATGTCCACGGTGTACCAGCCTGCACAGGCGTGCCGGTAAGCGTCCAGACGCTGGAGCCAGTTTTCACGAACTCGGTGAAGCCCTGGTACTGCGCAGGGGCGCCAACGCTCGACGCACTGAAGCTTCCATTGTTGCTGCCGCCAAGCGCCAGCGTGCCTGATGCGCTCGATTGGACGACCACATTTCCGCCGATAACGAAACCCTGACGTAGCTCCAGATAATTGGCGCCGCCGGTGAAGGTGATGGCATTGACCTGCGACGGGCTGACACCGCCCGGCACGTTCCCTCCGGTGAACCCGCCAATAATATTCCCGCTGTTATAGATCGTCAGATTGTCGCCGACGATCCCAACCCCACCGCTGCTCGTCGCGCTGCTGCCGGCACGTAACGTGGCGCCGCCGTTGCCGCCTTGAATCGTGCCGCCGCTGTTGTTGGTGATGGTGAGACTGGAGCCGCTGATGCCAGCGCCGCCATTGCCGCCAATGGTGATAGCGCCTGGCGTCGGCAGGGATGCGTCGCCGCCATTGCCGCCGCGAATCGTGCCGCTGTTCTCGATGCTGAAGGTATTGATCGGGGTGGCGTTCACCGCGGTTGCCCTGATGCCGGCGCTGCCGTTACCGCCCTCCGTAAAATTTCCGTTTCCGCTGTTTCCGCCGCGGCCTCCCTGGATCGTGCCGGTATTGGTTAGCCCGACCCCGGTGGCGTTGAGATTGACGAAAACGCCAAAACCGCCGTCGCCGCCTTCGCCAGCCGATCCCTGAATGCTGCCGCTTCCGGTCACCCCGCCGTTTCCGCCGGTCCCGCCGGCTCCGCCGTTGATCTGCCCGTTGTTGGTGAGACTGACTCCGCTGTTGATCACGAGGCCATAACCGCCAGCGCCGGCGCCGCCGCCGCCGATCGACGCTGCCCCGCTCGGCACGCCACCATTACCGCCGTTTCCACCGGCGATCACGCCGCCTGCGGGGTTCTCCAGTGACGACGGCAGGACCCCATGGGCGCCGGCGCCACCGCCGCCGCCACCACTGTTGGGGCCGCCGTTGTTGCCGTTGGCACCCTGGCTTCCGCCGCTGCCGCCGGCAGTTCCGCCACCAGCGCCACCAGCGCCACCAGTGGCACCAGTGGCACCAGTGGCACCAGTGGCACCGGCGGTTCCGGCGCCGGCGCCGCCTCCGCCTCCGGAACCGCCGCTCGTGGTCGCAGCACCAGAGCCGTTCGTGCCTGCTCCAAGCGGATTGCTGGCACCGCCGGTGCTTGGCGTATTACCCGTCGTGGCACCCCCGCCATAGCCACCGCAGCCGTCGATCTCCTCCGCAACAAAGGCGCCGGTTGAGTCAATGCAGGGAGGCTGCGCCATCGCGCGTTCCGACGGTTGCAGGGCGGCGAGCACGGCGAGGTTCAGCAGAATGAGCGCGGATGCGTGAAGCCTCCGGCCTGGAGCGACCGGCCTGCCACGGCGCGCCGGGCCAGGTCGGCTAGCCAGATCGCAGGAGGGCGCGCAATGGGGGGCTTCCAGCGCAAGCCATGTAGCGAGAGGCAGCGCAGCCAGTCCCGGCAACTGGCCGGGTTGCCTTATCGCGACATTCAGGAACGATGTTATTGGCAATAGGACTGGAATATCTGACGAAGCGCCTGTGCACCGGATTCGCCTGCTCGGTACGAACGGGATTCTTTTCAGTTGCCTATGCTTCACCATTTCCCCCTTAGACCAGGTCGACTTCTGTCGAAACGGGAATGCGCGGGACGTCGGCGATATGCCACCGACAGTTCGAAAAGCTGGCGAAAAAATCACTCAACAAATATAGACACTTTCAACGGGGAGCGGGGCGCGAATATGTGATTGCGACGTGAGACCCATCGTGAAACTATCGGGACGCAAATTCTCGCTGGTCCCAAGGTTAGCGAACATTAAAATGCCTTCCGCTATGGAGGGATCGGCAAGACGCACCGAGCAAGCTGCGATTAATCAGCGACACGCTTGCAGGTGTGCCTGCCATGTTTCCAGGAACTGCAGCCCGTGAACGGCTTTAACGTCATACCGTCGCGCCTGCCACATAGCCGTGAATGTCGGCTACCCTGACCGGAGCGGGCGTTTGAGTGTCTGGGGGACACGCCGGCGAATGGCAGAAGGTGGCCGAGAGCACCAGTTCAATGAAGGTCCTGTAGAGCGACCGTTGAAAATCGTCGACGGCCGCTTTCGGGCGGCTTCTGTGGATGAGTACTGTCGGCCATAAGCAGCCGCCGGAACCCAACCTGCGACCGTCCGTTCCCCATTGGCGGATTCAACCGGTCGATGCAACACAATGAACGTCGCATGAGCGACGAGGTCGTTGCGCTCCGCGTCGACGCGAGCCCGCTGTTCCGCAACGCTCGCTACGCGACGAAATGACCGTGCCGGCTTCTGCGGGCCCTTCTCCAGTCACGAACGCCTGTTGCAAGGCAATGACGTAGTGTTTGACAGTCATGTTTGATCCTCGGTTGATAAACGCGCCGCATGGTCGGAAAGGCGCGGTGGCATTGATATCCTCTCTCTGCCATGACTGGACCTGTTCGACGCGACAGGCTACCGAGCCGGCGAAATGCCGCTGGCTGGCGACAGTCTGCGCAGCAAGATCGACACCTATACCAACGTATCGCCGGCTGACCACATGGATTAAGCGACGATCCCAATGTAGGGATGGTTCAATCGTTCGCCTCGGTCTATCGTTCTTCCAAGCGGGAAAGTCTCATTCCGCTGAAGAGCGACCCGAATCAGACAGCACGAGGTGAACGGTTCCATGGACAAGTTCATGAGCATGCGCATCTTCTCCCGAGTAGTCGAGGCGGGAAGCTTCAGCGTCGTTGCGGAGCATATGAGTTGCAGCAAGGGGAACGTATCGCGTGCCGTCTTGTCACTCGAAGACCAGCTGCAGGCGCGGCTCCTGCAACGCACGACACCTCGGGTATCGCTGACGGAACCCGGCAAGCGCTACTACCAGAAGTGCAAGAGGATCCTGGCCGACCTCGACGATGCCGAAGCCGAAGCACGCGACGCCCACACCCGCGCGCGCGGAAAACTCTGCGTTCACTGCGTAACCGATCTCGGCCTCGGACAGTTGACGCACTCGATCATCGAATATCGCAGGCGTTTTCCTGCCGTTTCAGTGCATCTTAAGTTCCTGCCGCCTATGGCGAACCTGATCGCAGACGAGGTGGACGTCTCCATCGTGTCCGCGCCGACGCTGCCCGACTCGCGCAACGTATGCAAGCTGATCTGGCAATGCGAACGTGTACTGGTGGCCGCGTCCGCTTTTCTTCAGACGCATCGGATCGAAAGAGCGAGCGACCTCGAAGATCATGCGCTGACGCCGATCCCCTTCAACGCCAAACCCGATGACCATCCCATCAGGTTGAGCCTCGTCAGGTCCGCGGAACCTGAAGCGGGCAGCCAGTTCGTCATCAACGACACCGAGGCGACCCGTCTCGCGACGCTGGCAGGCGCAGGCATCGCGGCATTGCCGGTCCATTGCGTGATTGACGACATCCGGAATGGAAAGCTCATTCAGTTATTCCCTGAGTGTCGTCTTCAACGCACGAGAGTGTTCGTCGTCTATTCATGTAGACATCATATCGACGCGAAGATCAAAACCTACGTCGACTTTATGACGTCGCACCTGAGGGAAACGCTCGATAGCAGTTTCGGGAGCGTGCCCGCCAGTGAAGCGCTCAATCGCGTTGCGCAGATTCGATTGGCTTCGGGCCTTTCTGATGTACGCAATACAACCTGAACCGTCAGATATTTATCGTCGTTGGTCAATTAAAAACGCGCTGTGTGACTTTCTTTCGCGCGTGATGGAGAACGCAAGATGTATACGATCAGACTACCTCGCATTCGGGCAAGGTATGTCGTTGCCGCGTGTATTGTGGCAATTGCCGCAATGTGTGAGTCTCGAACGCCCGGTCTGATGCAGGCCATTCTCGTCGTCGGTGCGAATGCGCAATTGCCGCTCGAAAGCCTGGCCGCAGAGAGTCCAGAGAACGCCGAGCCCTCGCCTGTTGCTACCGTCGCCGACCGTTCCGAACGGAAGGCGCATGTCCCGACGCAAGGCCGCCCCGCCACGCAAATGCTAGAAGAATACAACTCTCCCGTGCGCATTCGACGCGAGCGCCGTAGCATGACCGGCTACGAGCGAAGCGTCACCAGTTTCAAGTACTGGACGTAGACTCACCGCGCACTTCATTCACCCGTTCTCATCGATACACAAGCGGTCGCGATCGGGCTGAATTTCTGAGGTGGAGACTCGCCCCGATGACGATCACGCACGAACAAGCCATGTCGATGAGCATCCCGTCCAAGCCGCTGGCCTACGACTCTCAATGCTGCGATCTTGCCATACATAAACCGTACAGTTTATTTTCGTTGACGTGGGCGGTGACCTTGATAACTATACGGACCAGTATTGTAAAACGCGAAAGGGAGTAGGAGATCATGCAAGAGAGATATTTGACAACGCGCCAGACCACCCGGATCGTCATCGTCGGCGGCGGCATCGCTGGACTTCTGCTCGCGACCAGGCTGGGCAACACGCTTGGCCGCAGCGGCCGCGGTCAGGTCACGTTGATCGACAAAAGTGCAACCCATATCTGGAAGCCCATGCTGCACACCATCGCGGCAGGCACTCGCGATGTCCAGCAACAGCAGGTCATCTATCTCGCCCACGCCCGCGACCACGGCTTCAACTATCAGCCGGGCGAAATGGAAGGCCTGGACCGCAATGCGCGTATCGTCAAGCTGGCTGCGCTGCGTTCGCCGTCGGGGGAGGTCGTGATCGGGCCGCGCACGGTCGAATACGATGTGCTGATTCTTGCGTTAGGCAGTCGCGCCAACGACTTCGGCACACCAGGCGTACTTGATCATTGCCATTTCATTGACAGCCAGGCACAGGCTGAAGTCTTCAACGAAGCATTGCGAATCCGTATATTCCGGAGCGTTGTGACGAATAGCCCGTTGCGCGTGTCTATCGTCGGCGCCGGAGCGACCGGCGTCGAACTGGCAGCGGAATTGAGCCGCTTACTCGAAGTGGCGTCGAGTTACGGCGACCCCGGCATCCGCTCACGTCTGAACCTCACCCTTTATGAAAGCGCACCGCGCGTACTGGCGGCATTTCCGCCGGCGGTGTCGGAGTCCAGCGAGGCACAGTTACGGCATATCGGTTTCACGGTACGAACGGGCACGCGAGTGACCGCCGCCGAACCCGATGGATTCCGGCTGGCCGACGGCAGCAAGCAACCGGCGGATCTGATGGTATGGGCGGCGGGCGTCAAGGCCTCTGATTTTCTAGGCAAACTGGATGGCATCGGGAGCAATCGTTCCAACCAGATCATCGTCAGGCCAACCCTGCAGGCGCAGGACGACGACGCACTATTCGCCCTCGGCGACTGCTCGACGTTGACGCTCGCCGGCAGTGAACGTCCTCTCGCGCCCACGGCGCAGGTCGCCACGCAACAGGCACAACACCTCGCAAAGCACTTGCCGGACTGGCTCGGCGGTGGTTCATTGCCCGACTTTGCATTTCACGACTTCGGCGCGCTCGTGTCGCTGAGCGACTACAACGCTTTTGGGACGCTCGGGCAGTTCGGATTCTTCCGCGGCGGGTTTATCAAGGGCCGATTCGCGCAGCTCAGTCACGCCATGCTCTATCGACAACATCAGCAGGCTTTGCACGGTTTCGGCAAGGCCATGATGCTGTGGACTGCCGAACGGATTAACGGCTTCGTGCAGCCAAAGATACGGCTGAGCTGAACGCCACCTCACTTTTGACGGGAGTACTGCCATGGATCAATGCGTGACGGCCGACACTGCATGGCAGCGCGCAGTGGGCCAACTCGATTGGGGATGCGCGCAACAATTGGCGGCTCGGGTCAGGCATATAGTCGATTCGCGTGGATCGAGCAGTCTGCCGGTCAAGAATGGCGACGTTGCGATCGCGCTGCTCGATCGACCCAGTCCACGAACAGCCACCGTATCGTGGAGCGACCCTCGAGGTTGCAAGTACGGCGAGCAGCTTTGGCGCCTTGCTACAGCGAAACGATCGGGTATATGCGCTTTGAGCGGACAAGGCATCGCCGCAGGCGATGTAATCTACCGCCCCGCAAAGGTCGAGCCGCCTCCCGCAAACGCGGCTGCCATGATGCTCGCACCATTAGTCGAGCTCGCCTTTAGCGATCCATCCTGTTGATTTTCGCGGGCGTGTTTCGCTGTTGATCCTTCCCGGATCAACACTGTGCGACAGCGCAGTTGCTGCCCGCGACCGATTCCAGCAAACTATTGCATCGACCGGTTGAATCCGCCATTCAAAAGCGGCCGTTCCGGCTCGCTCAAAGGGGCGAGGCCCGGCTTGGGCCGAGTGTGGCGAGGATGACATTGGTGAGTTCGAGCATCGCCGAATGATATTCCGCGGGCAGGGGCACGTCGTCCATCAGTGACATGGTTTCTTCAATGCCCTGCCGGAATGCTCTGGCAATCCCGGCGCGCTGTAACGCCGTCAGGTGGGGCAAGGCGGCATCACGAAACTTGCCCAGCACCATCGCCCGCGCGCCAAGCGCGCTCATTGCCTTCGTGTTGGCGGTCACGAGCTTGGCCATCTGTTCAAGTGCGTCGTTGGTTTGGTTCAATTTTCAGTTCCGCTCAGAATGACTGCCAGTCTGCAGCACCGGTGCCGGCCGCAACCACTGCAGGCCTGTCCGGGGTAACCAGGGGCGCCGTCTCTAGCCTTGTCAACGTGGCGGGACGGGACGTGCGGGCTTTCGGTGCAGGCCGCTGCGGTTCGCTCCTCGCGGCAATCACCCGTGACGGGGAAGTGCCCCGGTTGTCGACCTTGAAGACGGCCACCGCGTCACGCAATCCCTGGGCCTGCTGGGCCAGCGACTGTGCTGCCGCCGAGGCTTGCTCGACCAGCGCCGCATTCTGCTGGGTCACCTCGTCCATCTGGGTGACGGCCGTGTTGACCTGTCCGATGCCGATGCTCTGCTCTTGCGATGCTGCAGCGATCTCGCTCATGATGTCGGTCACGCGCTTCACCGACTGGACAATTTCGCTAATCGTGCTGCCGGCTTCCTCGACCAGCTTCGAGCCGGCGTCAACCCGGGTCACCGACTCGCCAATCAGGTCCTTGATCTCTTTGGCCGCCGTGGCGCTGCGCTGGGCGAGCGTGCGGACCTCGCCCGCCACGACCGCGAAGCCGCGACCCTGTTCACCAGCGCGGGCCGCCTCGACCGCGGCATTGAGCGCGAGGATGTTGGTCTGGAACGCGATGCCTTCAATCACGCTGATGATCTCGGCCACCCTGGCTGAGCTATCGGAGATTCCGTGCATCGTCTCGACCACGCGTCCGATCACTTCCCCGCCGCGTTGCGCGACGCCCGAAGCCGTACTGGCCAGCGTGGTCGCCTGCCTCGCGTTGTCGGCGTTCTGGCGCACCGTCGAGGTCAGTTCCTCCATGGACGAGGCGGTTTCCTCCAGCGACGCGGCCTGCTCTTCGGTCCGTTGCGATAGGTCCAGGTTGCCGGCCGAGATTTCCTGCGCGGCGGTGTCGATCGACCGGGAGCCGTCCCGCACGACACTGATGGTCTGCACCAGCTTGCCTTGCATCGCCTGCAGGCCGCTCATCAGCTGCCCCATCTCGTCGCGCGTGCGGACCTCGACCTGCGTCGTCAGGTCGCCGTCGGCAATCGCCCTGAAATGGCCCAGTGCCTGGGCAAGGGGCGTGCCGATTGCCCGCTGCAGCGACCGCCAGGCCAGTGCCGCCGCACCGAGCGCCATCAGCATACCGGCGAGGGCTACCCAGACGAACGCGTGGAAGCGGGCCCGCGCAGCCTCAAACGTCGCGCGGGCAGCCGTGACCTGGGTCTGGCCAAGTGCGTCCATGCCGTTGGTCACATCGGTGAACAGGGATGGTGGTTGGTGCAAGGTAAGGTCGGAGAGCTTCGCCACATCGTGAGCGGCAATCGCGCTGAACATCGGCTCGAAGCCATCCGCGAGGAGCTTTTCAAGCTTCGAATTCACGTCAGCCGCGCGGCTCGCCTCCTCGGGTCCGGAGAACGGCAGCGCGCGATACGCGTCCCACGCCTGCTTCGACGCGGCGAGCAGATCCCGCGCGTCCTGCGCTTGTTGCGGTACGACGGAAGCGGTCGGATCCAGTGCGATGCAGAACGTCCAGATGCGCGCTCTCGCTAGTGAAACGCTCGCCCGACCGAGCGCCTCCGAAGAGGCCAGGTTGTTGGAATAAAGCTCTTGCACATCGTTGTTGGCCATCGACACGCCGACGATCCCCATGACGCCGCCGAGGATCAGCAGCACGGCGAGAAAAGCCATTACCAGCGCTAGGCGAGCACGGATACTTAGATTCTTGAACATGGATAAATTAAATGGGAAGCCGATGACGAGGCGTGCGCAAGGCGCAAGACGAAGGAAGCGGGCAGCGCAAGCGCCAACACACGGTTGATAAACAAATCACACATGATGTTTGTATACGGCATTAAGCCGTCAAACTTGATGCCGAACTGCTAACCGCCATTCCGTTCAAGCGTTTTTTGTGCGGATAGAAGCCTAGCGACGTTGCAGACGCGGAAACGCTCTGTTGGGTGAAAGGTGAGTGTAATGAGATAGTAAGCAGATAAACTGGCTTCAACGACTTAGCACAGGCTTCCGCCCCGGCGGTCGTTGTTTCGCTAACCAGTCTTTTCTTTCTGTTTCTGACGCTCACAATTGGAGATTTCATCATGGCTAAAGCACTCATCCCCGTTCTCGCGCTCGTGTCGGTCCTCGCTCTGCCCACGGTTGCGTCCGCTCACAACAACGGTCCCCTGACGCGCGAGCAGGTGCGCGCGGAACTCGTCCAGCTGCAGAAAGCGGGCTACGACCGCAACCACAGTGACGCGCACTACCCGGCAAACATCCAGGCAGCGCTGGCGAGCGTGGCGGGCCAGCAGCAGGCGTCCAGTGGCTACGGTGGCGTGAAATCGGGTTCGGCCGCTTCGGGGCGACCGACCCAGTGGGCCTCGGATCAAGCGATCTACAAAGGAAGTTGATTGGCGATCAGCCGGGTGGCCGGGCGCTTTCAACCGCCCGGCCCGGTGACACACGGCGAGCGGCATCGTCGCGGCTTGTGGGTTCGCCGATGCGGCCCGTTACCGGCAGGAACAGCGCGAGCGATTCATCGGTAAGCGGCACGAAGCCGTACTTTTTGTAGAAGCTGGCGGCTTCATCGTTGATGGCGTCGACCAACGCACTGAACGCCGAGGGTTTCAGCGGTGCTAACGACTACATCGAACGCATGCGCCAGAAATTGGGCGAGCAGCACAGGGGACGAATTGCCCGAAGGCGTCATAGATCAGCCTGGCAATCGAAGTCTAAGCCGCCTAACACGACGCTTGAAAAATAAACTGCCTCGACTTAGGAATCGTTTTTCGAGGTCCCTTGGCCGAATGGCGGGTCGCGTCTCATCAAGAGACGTTCGTCATGCGTTTGCAGAAGACCGCTGCGGCCCAACCCGGAAATTCGGGTTCCGGCCGAGAGTAACGGAGCGCGCCAGCGCCACCAATTCGGGATTCCGCCGAGTGCGAGCAGGCCTGCGGAGTGGCCGCTCGCCCCCGCTCCAACCAGAGGTTCGACACGTAGCCATTATTCGACTAGGCTTATCAGAAGCCCCATGCTGCACAAACGCGTTGAAAACCCGCCAGGAAAGATTCGATTCAAACACCTGATTGCAGGCTATCTCACGATAAGCTACCGACCCATGGACGACATTTCTCCGCAGGCCTTCGTCGATGCCGCGATCGCCTATCAGAAGACTGCCGCGGTGAAAGCCGCCGTCGAGCTCGATCTGTTCACCGCGATAGCGGACGAGCACGGCGACGTTAAGCGTATAGCCGAGCGGGTAAAGGCCGCCGAGCGCGGTGTGCGCATACTCTGCGACTTTCTGACCGTGCACGGGTTTCTGCAGAAGGAAACGGGACAGTACCGATTGACGCCGTCGACCACCGCATTCCTGACGACTTCCTCGCCGGCCTGGATGGGGAGCATCGTGGATTTCCTGGCGGCTCCTGAAATGACGGCACTGTGGCTGGACGACCCCGCCGCGTTCGTTCGCAACGGAGGAGCCGTGGGGCTGGGCAACATCGCGCCCGAGCATCCCGTCTGGGTGAAGTTCGCGCGTGCGATGGCACCGTTCGTGACACAAACCGCACAGAGCATCGCGCAACACGTGAGTGCGCGGCCTCAGGCACCGAAGCGCGTGCTGGACATTGCAGCCGGGCATGGGCTGTTCGGAATCGCGATCGCCGAAGCGATCCCCGGCGCGGAAATCGTGGCGACCGACTGGCAACCGGTTCTCGAGGTCGCGACGGAGAACGCCGCAGCGGCCGGTGTCAGTTCGCGTTACCGCACGGTCGCCGGCAGTGCGTTCGAAGTCGATTGGGGTACGAATTTCGATCTGGCGCTGGTCACGAACTTCCTGCACCACTTCGATCCGCCAACCTGCGTGGAATTACTCTCCAAAGTCCGCAGGAGCCTCAGTCCCGCAGGGCGAGCGCTCGCGGTGGAATTTGTTCCCGACGAGGATCGCGTGTCGCCGCCGTTCGCAGCCGCGTTTTCCTTTATGATGCTTGCGTCCACGCCGCAAGGCGACGCGTACACCGCGCGCGAACTCGAGCAAATGGGCCGCGAAGCCGGCTTTTCCAACGTAACGGTGACGCCGCTGCCACCTTCGCCGCAAGCCCTCGTTGCATTCGAGTAGCGCAAACCCGCGCGCTCCAGGCACCGCATTTCGTCATGGAGACGGCGTTCAGACGATGTCAATGTTGAAGGTTGCGCTGCCGGCCGACCTGACGGTCGACGCCGAGCTGGAGCTCGGCACGGGCGTGGGCGGCTATCTTTCGCCGTCGCGGCCGCCCGACGACGTACGCGTCTTGCTGGCGTACAAAACCTGGTCGATCTTGCTCATCCTGCGGGTCGATGCCGCTCGCAGCCTCGTCGATACCGGAGAACTCTCACTTGCAGTGATCGCCAGAGAGACCGGATTTGGCGATACCGAAAGAATGCGCAGAGCATTCGTCAGGACTCGGCCACCCCCCTCATTGCTTTACGGGATTTTCAGGAAGGGTTCCGCACCTTGTCCACGGCTCAGTCCCTGCACATGGTTGCGGCGCGATTGGTAGCAAACGTGTACACGGCGATCCGTCAGCGGGCCGCGCATAATCGTTGCCTGCCTGAAGGCGGTACGTTTCAGCGGACATCGAAGTATGGATGCCGAAAGCAGGCGCGTCCGGCGACGCCAAGCACATCACTTGCGGGCTGGATGGTCGCCACCGCGAGACCCGCTCCTGCGAATGCGCACGCGGCGGACACCAGCGCGACGGCGCGCAGCGCGTCAGTGATGGCGTCGGCTTCCGCCTGCGCCACGGGTGTCTGCGGCGCCGTATGAGCATCGCCGGCTGCCGCCCCGGTTTGCGCGTCCGGCTCCAGCAACCGCCCGGTCTGGCGTGCGCCCTGAGGAACGTGCAGTTCGTCGAGCCGCGCCGACAGTTCCGCGTGGTGTGACCACACGAACACGATGCCGAGCACCGCGATCGCCAGCAGGCTGGCTACGCGTGCAACCGCGTTGTTGATGCCGGATGCGACGCCTGCGCGGTCGGCCGGCACCGACTCCATCACTGTCGTCGTGAGTGGCACGACCGTGATGGTCATGCCGAGTCCGAGCACGGCAAGCGCAGGGGAATCCGGCCCACTAGCTACCGCGCACGAAAGGCAGCGCGAGCATCACGAACCCGATTCCGGCGACGCCCGGGGCAGCGCTCAACAGCGCCCGTGAACCGAAGCGGCTCGTCAGGTTGCCGGTGAAGCGCGACAACGAGCCGATGATGACCGGCACTGGCAGCAGCGCCGCGCCCGCTTCGGTTGCGGTGTAGCCATGTGCGCGGATCAGCGTGAACGGCAGGAAGAACAGTACGCCGCCCAGACCGAAGTGGAGCAGCAACGTCACGAGGCTGGCGCTGGTGAAATCGCGCGAGCGGAACACGTCGAGCGGCATCATGGGGTGACGGCTGTTCGCTTCGATCATCACGAATGCGGCCAGCACAAACACGCCGACGCCGATCGCGCACAGTACGAGCGGATGCCCGAAGCCATGCGCCAACGCCTGGGTCAGGCCATCGGTGAGAGCGGCGAGCCCCGCTGCCGCGCTCAGCGCGCCGGGCCAGTCCGACTGTTGAGGCGCATCGAGCTTGTGGCTGTTCGGCACCGACAAAATCGCGAGCGCAATCGTCACCGCTGCAAGCGGGACGTTGAGGAAGAAGATCGCGCGCCACGACAGCGAAGACCGCGCACATCGTCGCTGCGCAAGCGAGCCCGTGCGAGACATCGGGGTCTTCACGCTGGCGTCGGCCGCTTGCGGGCTTGCGCCGAACGCGGGTTCGCTGATCGCCGCCCGCGCGGTGCAGGGCATTGGCGCGGCGCTCTTCGTGCCCAGCAGTCTGGCGATCATCGGCGCCGTATTCGAAGGGTGAAAAAGGCGCCCTCAAAAGATCTCCCGCCTCCTGCCCAGCGGGCGCCAAGGGCTTTTATGCGGGGCTGACAGGCAAGGGGCCCGGATCGCTCGATGCGTCATCATCGCTGTGGCGCAGCATGATTCAATTGACCGTCGCCAACGAAGCGGCATATCTTGAGCATTGCCGACGCTACGCTCTCGACCACCTGGGCCAACAGGTCAGATAGCGAGGTATCGGTTGCATGTCCGCGGCAGGTTCGATCTCATCGCTGCACGCGCGATAACCCGCGAGAAGTCAAGCGCCTGCATCGAACAACAGGACAGACCAGGCCCATCTTTTGCGGTCTGCGCGCGCACGTCGTTCTTGATTAGGGTGGAAGATCATCATGTCGAGACAGCCCGGTTGGTCAGTCGTCATCGGTGCCATCACACTTGTGTTTCTCGCGCTCACTTCGCTTTACCTCGTGATCGGCGGAGCATGGCTGATTGCCGTAGGCGGGTCGTGGTACTACCTGATCACGGGCCTGCTGCTCGCAGTAGTGACGTGGTTGCTTTACCGGCGCAAGCCCGCTGCGCTCGTTCTCTATGCGCTCGTGATGATTGCGACGGCGGTCTGGGCGCTGTGGGAGTCCGGCACGGACTTCTGGGCATTGGCTCCGCGCTCCGGGGTGCTGGTCATTTTCGGCGTGTGGCTACTGCTGCTCGTGAGCTGGCGGATGGAGGGCGCACGCGGGCTCGGCATTGGTTCGCTCGTCGTTGCATTGGCTGTCTGGGCAGGCGTGCTCATCTACGCGAACTTCAACGACCCGCAAACGGTCAACGGGAGCTTCAGTGCGGCATCGGCGGCCCCCGCAGAGACCGGTGATAGCGCCGCCGACTGGCCGGCCTACGCGCGCACCCAGGCCGGTACCCGCTATTCCCCGCTGACTCAAATCACGCCTGCAAACGTCAAGGACTTACAGGTCGCGTGGACCTTCCGGACCGGGGATAGCAAAGGCCCCAACGACCCCGTCGAGATTACGGACGAAGTCACGCCGATCAAGATCGGCGAGACCTTGTTTCTATGCTCGCCGCATCAGATCCTATGGGCGTTGGATGCGCGGACCGGCAAGTTGAAATGGAAATTCGATCCGCAACTGAAGGCCGATCCGTCGTTCCAGCACGTGACCTGCCGTGGTGTGTCTTACGTCGATCTTTCCGCGGCCGGTCCCGCGCCGACGGCTGATCAGCCCTCGGGCGCATCGGCCGCTGCGCCGGATCAGCAGGCAGCATCGGCCGCGGCGCCCGCTCAGCAGCAACCAGCGTCTGCGCCCGCTGCGACTGCCGCGACCGCCGGGGCCTGCATGCGCCGCATCTATCTGCCCGTCAACGATGGCCACCTGTATGCGCTCGACGCGGAGACAGGGGCGCTGTGCAAAACCTTTGCCAACGGCGGCGATCTCGATCTCCAGCACAACCAGCCGGTGACGACCCCCGGCATGTATGAGCCGACCTCGCCGTCGGTCATCACGAACGACGTGATCGTCGTCGCGGGCGCGGTCGAGGACAACTATTCGACGCGCGAGCCGTCGGGCGTGATCCGCGGCTTCGATGTGCGTTCCGGCGAACTGCTGTGGGTGTTCGACCCGGGCGCGAAGGACCCGAATCAGAATCCTCCCGCCGGCGGTCACTACACGCTCACGTCCCCGAACTCGTGGGCGCCCGCTGCATACGATCCCAAGCTGGACATCGTCTATCTGCCGATGGGCGTGACCACACCGGACATCTGGGGCGGCAACCGGACGGCGGAGCAGGAGCGTTTCGCGAGCGGCCTGCTCGCGCTGCACGCGTCGACGGGCAAGCTCGCGTGGTTCTATCAGACGGTCCACCACGACCTGTGGGACATGGACCTGCCATCGCAGCCCACGCTCGCGGACATTACCGACGTCAAGGGCAATACCGTGCCTGTCGTGTATGCGCCGGCCAAAACCGGCAACCTGTTCGTGCTCGACCGGCGCACGGGCGTGCCGGTGGTGCCGGCTCCGGAGCGTCCGGTGCCGCAGGGTGCGGCGCCCGGCGACCATGTTTCGCCTACCCAGCCGTTCTCCGGACTGACATTCCGGCCATCGAAGGATCTCACCGATGCCGACATGTGGGGCGCCACGATGTACGACCAGCTGGTATGCCGGATCATGTTCCACAAGCTGCGCTATGAAGGCACCTTCACACCTCCGTCGGTGCAGGGGACGCTGGTCTTTCCCGGCAATCTCGGCATGTTCGAGTGGGGCGGCATGGCGGTCGATACGGATCGCCAGATTGCGATCGCCAATCCGATTGCGCTGCCGTTCGTTTCGCGGCTGATTCCGCGTGGCCCGGGCAATCCGATTCAGCCGGTACCGGGCGCGAAAGGTTCGGGGACGGAGACCGGAATTCAGCCGCAATACGGCGTTCCGTTCGGCGTGACACTGAATGCGTTCATGTCACCGTTGGGTCTTCCTTGCAAGCAACCTGCCTGGGGCTTCATTTCGGCGATCGATCTGAAGACCAACCAGATCGTATGGAAGAAGCGGATCGGAACGGTGCGGGACAGCTCGCCGATTCCGTTGCCGTTCAAGATGGGGATGCCGATGCTCGGCGGCCCCATCATCACGGCGGGCGGCGTGGCGTTCATCGGCGCGACGGCCGACAACTACATTCGCGGCTTCGACGTGAACAACGGCAGGCAGCTCTGGCAGGCGCGTCTGCCCGCCGGCGGGCAGGCAACGCCGATGAGCTATTCGGTCAACGGACGTCAGTTCGTGGTGATTGCGGCAGGCGGTCACGGCTCATTCGGTACGAAGCTCGGCGACTACGTGATTGCCTATGCGTTGCCGCAATAGCAAAGCGGTGAAGCAGGGTGGACGTGCGTGGACAGGACTGCCACGTCCACCCACGGCAATGCGGTCATCTGTTTGTCACTGACTTGCGGCGGACGGCGAACTGCTCGCCGCCGAATCCGCGTTGGCTGTTCCACCCGACTTATCGGCGGGCTTGCAGCCCGCGCACATCGCGGCGATAGCTATCGTGATCGCGCTCGCGAGAAGCCGGCGGTAGAGGATGGGTTTCATGACATCTCCTGTGGTTGGGTGGCATCCGATCAATACTTGCGACGCAATCGGACAGCACTCGTCGGGCTATCCTGCAGAGCTATGCATCTCCTGTTCCCGCTACCTTGAATTCACGTCAGTGCGAGAATCTGTCGGTCACTCCGCGTACTGAGAAACCCAATATGGGCTCCGACCTTGCCGGATAAAACCCCCCCGAATCATGCGACGCCTCGCGAGAACCGTTGCACGGCATCGCCGATACGAATCGGTTGTGCAGGATGGGGACTGTCGGCCAGGGTAGCGGCGCGGTTTCCTGCGCACGGAAGCCATCTCGAGCGGTATGCCCGGATCTTTTCTGCGGTTGAAATCAATTCGTCGTTCTATCGTTCGCACCAGCCGAAGACGTATGCTCGGTGGGCTGCAAGCGTGCCCGATGCATTCCGGTTCTCTGTCAAGGTTCCACGGAGGATTTCGCACGAGCTCAGGTTGCGCGACGCGGATGCCACCGTTAAAGAATTCGTGCGTGAGGTCACGCCGTTGGGTGAAAAACTGGGGTGCCTGTTGCTTCAGATGCCGCCCCGCCTGGCGTTGGATACGGTCCCGGCGCGAGATTTTTTTTCGCTGCTGCGCGGCCTCACGGCAGCGCATATCGTCTGCGAACCGCGCCACGCAACGTGGTTTACCGAGGAGGGCGCGCAAACGCTGAAAAATGCGGGGATCGCTTGCGTGCGCGCGCATCCGTCGCCGATCGCCGGCGTCGAACCGGTGAGTGATCCGGGTACGCTGTACATCCGTTTGCATGGCTCGCCGGAGATCTATTATTCGGCATACGACGAGCCGTTCATCGAAGCGGTGGCTGCGCGGATTTTGGACGCTCGAAACTCCAACTCCGAGGTCTGGTGTATTTTCGACAATACCGCGCGCGGTGAGGCGGTACCTAACGCTCTGACACTGATGGAAAAATTAGAGAAGACCCCTTGCTGAGATAAGCCTTTCGAAGAGATCGTGACAAGCGCGTGTCTTTGCGCACGAATAGCAATCTGTATCGGTAGCAGTCGATCGCGAGCGAACTATGGGTCGGGTCGTGGATAGAGGGCGATCCGCGATGGTCGTGGAGTCCGCCTAGCTGACCGTGAAGCCGCCGTCCGCGGCGATGATCTGCCCGGTGACATAGCTTGCGGCAGGGCTTGCGAGAAAGAATACGCTCTGTGCAATTTCGATCGGGGCGGCCATTCGTCCCATCGGAATCCGTCCTGCGCCTACGATCGGCCCTCGAATCTTGAACGTCGCGCTGATGTTCTTGCCGCCCTCGCTGGCCATGCCGCCTGGAAGGATTGAATTGACGCGGATTCCGTCGGCCGCGAACTCGCTGGCCAGTGATCGCGTGATGCTGTCCACGCCGGCCTTGGCGGCGTCGTAATGGGCGTTGACGCCCCACAGCGTGGGTCGAAGCGCGCCAACGGAGGAGATGTTGACGATCGAGCCGCCGCCGTTCGCCTTCATGCGCGTGATAGCCTCTCGGCAACACAGGAACGTGCCCCGCAGCGTGACGTCTTGCATCTGGTCCCATTGTTCGACGGACATTTCAAAGAATTCGGCCTTCGAACGGTGCGCCGCGTTGTTGATCAGAATGTCGACACCGCCAAACTTCGTATCGACGGCTGCGAATAGTGCCTTGACGGATGCTTCGTCGGCCACGTCGACTTTGCATGGCATCGCAATGCCGCCGTCCGCATCGATATCCGACGCTGTTGCAGACGCCGCATCGGGGTTCAAGTCGGCAATCACGACCTTGGCGCCGGCCTCGGCGAGCAGTCGCGCAGTCTCGCGACCGAGACCTTGCGCAGAGCCGGTAACAACGGCGGTCTTGCCCGTGAGATTGAACCTCTGCGCGAGGTGCGCGCCGATCTGGGTTTCACTAAACATGGAATGCTCCGTTTCGAGTGTCGATGAAGGTCGCGCTGTTCGGTTCGCTTCAGTCTTGCCGCTCTGGCCCAATCGTTTGTAGTTCATCGGAATTCACCAGACAGTGAAGATGATTGGGTGCGGACGTCTTCAGCTAAGCAGAAATCCGCCGTCGAGCGTAATCGATTGGCCCGTCATGTAGCGGCCTGACGGCCCTGCGAGGTACAGCACCGCGGCGGCAATATCGGCGGGATCGCCCCATCCAGGCGGCAGACGTCGCTCCACATCCGTACCGGGTCCCGTGAGCTTTCCTGTTTTCAGGCGAGCCTGCATATCCGGATGAAACTGAACCTTGCCGGGCACTGCACCGGGAAGCACGCAGTTGACGAGAATCTGGTCGCGGGCATAGTCCAGCGCTGCGGAGCGCACTAAACCCGCTACGCCTGCTCGCGCGGCACCGTAGGCGCCATTGCCATTCAGTACGGCATGCGTGGCTCCCATGGTAGTCACGTTCACGATGCGTCCACCCCGGCCTGCGGCGAGCATGTGCCTGATCGCTTCTCGCATGCAAAAGAACACAGACTTCAGGTCGATCGCCATCACTTCGTCCCAGGCGGCTTCGGAGAACTCCGTAAGCGGCCCGTTATTGGTCATGGCCGCGCAATTGACCACGATGTCCGGGCTACCCCAGGCTGCGCTGACCTGATTGAACAACGCAATCACGGAGGCTTCACGTTCCACGTCTGCCTCGATAGCGATTGCTTCGCCGCCCGCCGAAACGATCTTGTCGACGACCGATTGCATGTGCGCTGCGCTGTGATCGGCGACTACGACCCGTGCGCCAGCCTCGGCCAGCACAGGGGCGATATCGATGCTGGAATTGCATCCCTTGTCAGTCACGACAGCGATTTTTCCGCTGATGCCGAATAGCCGCTCAAGCAAGGATGTGGTCATCGAGTTATCTCCAGGGGGCTGCGTGTCGTTTTTTACGAATTCTAGCGACAACGTCCGACGCGCAATGGTTACCGTGGGGAACAATTAGAGTGAGCTGGTTTCACTAATCCCGCGCTCTAACGAACGGCAGGAATGAAGCGACTCAGCGCGGTGCTAGCGGGCCTCGTCGAAACGGTGAGCGAAAATACGCACATCGTTCCAAAAACGCAACGATAATACCAGCCGGGATTTCCCTCGTTGCGGGTCTTCAGACGTGCCGCACAACATGCGCGTGGAGAACGTCGGTCCGGCAATGATGATGTCGGCACGAACGCACATACAACCTCACAGGAAGGGGCCAAGATGAATGTTGCGAAAAGAAGCCCCGCCCGGATGGAATCGCACCGACCGCAGCCAGGTACCGGCACGCTTCCTTTGCAGGTTGAGGACATCACCTCTTCGTGGCTGACGTCGGCGCTCGCGCGCAGCCATGAAGGGGTAGCCGTCGAATCACTGGCCATCGACGAGGTGATGTACGGCACGGCTACCAAAGTCAGGGTGCGTCTTGCTTACAACGCAACAGGGCGCGAGCTTCGCTTGCCGGAGTCTCTGATCGTCAAGGGCGGTTTCGTACCCGAGTACCGGAACTTGAACGCCTACATATACGAATACGAGGCGAAGTTCTTCAAGGAAGTCCATCCCTGCTTGCGTGCAAATGTGCCTGCCTGCTTCTATGCAGAGACCGACAGTCAAAGCGGGCAGTCGATCGTGATCCTCGAGGATCTACGTTCACGGGAAGTGGAATTCTGTCGCGTGCAGCGGACGCTGACGTTTGCGCAGGCGGCGGCAAACCTGGACGCGCAAGCGCGGTGGCACGCGCAGTTCTGGCAATCGCCTGCGCTCGAAAGCGATGGCGAACTGGCGTGGCTCGCGTCGCAAGACCCGCTGCCCGATGGCGAGTCCGGCACCTATCACTGGGGCCAGTTGAAACCCGAGGTGTTCGCCAGCTATACACAGTTGCCGCGCGGGGCCGCCGTGCCAAAGCGGTTTCACGATCGTGACTGGATGGAGCGGGCGCTCCTCGATCTGCGCGTTTTCGACCGCATCGGGCCGATGACGTTTCTCCATGGCGATGTTCACCTCGGAAACCTGTATTTCGACCGCGACGGCACGCCCGGCTTTCTCGACTGGCAGTCATATCGACGCGGACCGTGGGCTCATGACGTCACGTACTTCCTGATATCGGCTCTGGATATCGCGGATCGGCCGAGATGGGAGCGCGCGTTGCTCGAATACTATCTTGAGCGGCTCGCCTTTCACGGCGTCAACAACCCGCCGTCATTTGAAAGCGCACTAGATGCCTACCGGCGCCACATCGTCTATGGGCTGTTCTTCTGGCTCGTGAATCCGGTGGAGTGGCAGGTCGAAGTCAACAATTGTGCAGTTGCGCCCCGGTTCGCGATGGCGGCACTCGATCACGAGATTCATGACCTCATGGGCCGATAACCCACCAGGCGCTGAGCGACATGCACTTGACGTCGCCACTTCCGCGGGAGTACATTTTTACGATCGATATTCAAAAATATGAATTGCGGGAGTAATGTAGGAGGCAAAGCATGTCGGAAATGGTCACTCGACGCGGCACAACCTGGCCCAGCGTGTATGCGTGGGCAGGGCTCGGTGCGCTTTTCGCTTTTGCACAAATCCGCACCTACGCTGTTTCCATCTGCTTCCGTGGCGTCGTCCTTCCTTCTGCTGAACGTCGACGAAGACGGATATACGGCCATCGAGCGAGGCGTCGATCGTGTCGGTTGCCATCCAGCGGTGCGCACGGCGCTTCGGGTGCTGGCTTTCATCGCGTTTTGCAACATACTGAATCTGGCCTACACGAGCGCGATGGGTGTGCAAGCGGTGTATGCCGATCCGTGGCCGGCGGATATGCCGAGCTGGCTCACTACAACCGTTAGGCGCACAGTGCCCGCCATCGTCAAACGCCACAGCGGATAACCGATGACGCATTGCAAGCCGCATCGCTTCGCCGACGTCGAGTATCGTGTAGAAGACGAAATCGCTATCGTCACGATGAGCCATCCGCCAGTCAACGGATTAGGTCTGGGAATCCGTCGCGGACTCGTTGCTGCGTTTGAAGCGGCCCGGTGCGACGCGCGGGTTCGCGCGATCGTACTCAATGGCAGTGGACGCGGCTTTTCCGCGGGAGGTGATATTTTCGAGTTCGGCACTTCCGCTGCCACAGCTTGGCCAGCATTGTCGCTGCACGTTCATCCGGTGATCGAGGCGAGCGACAAGCCGGTTGTAGCCGCTATCCACGGGTTTGCCATTGGCGGTGGTCTGGAAACCGCGTTGGTGTGCCACTACCGTGTGGTCGCGGACAACGCGCAGATCGGTCTGCCTGAATGCAAGCTCGGCGTGATCCCTTTGTCCGGCACGCAGCGCTTGCCGCGTGTGCTGGGCTTCGCGAAGTCGATCGAATTCATTCTTGGTGCTCAAATCGTGCGCGCAGGAACCTTCCGGGGCACCGCGTTATTTGACCGGATCGTCGATGGCGATGGGCATGAAATGTCGCGCCTTGCGATCGAGCTTGCGCGTGAGAAGATAGGCGGTACATCGTTGCCATTGATTCGCCGGTTGCCGTTGCCTGATGGCGATCCGGTTTCCATTGTCGCTAAAGCGCGCTCACACCTCAGCTGTAGCGATGCAATAGAAAGCCAGTGTCTGGATGCCATCGCCGCCGCAGCCGAGTCGCCCGATTTCGATGCCGGCATGGCCGCAGCGCGTGCGATCTACGATCGGCTCGTTTCGTCCGATCAGGTGTCAATGCAACGAGATCGGTTTTTCAAGTCGCGCCGGGACGGCTCCGCTCGATAAGCACCAGCTGATTTGCTACTACGCGGAAAGTTGCTTGCGCAGATCGCCTTTTCGCACCTTTCCCGAAGGCGTGCGCGGCAGCTCTGCAACGATGCAAAGTTGCTCGGGCGTCTTTTGCTTCGCCACGCCCGCGCAGGCAAAGTGGGTCTGGACTGCGATCAGGTCGAGCGACATGCGTTCGTGCAAGACGACGACCGCACAGACTCTTTCTCCATATCGTGCGTCTGGCTGCGCCACGACGGCGACATCGCGCACGGCTGGGTGAGTGGCAAGTACTCGCTCTACTTCGAGCGACGATATATTTTCTCCTCCGCGAATCACGATGTCCTTCTTTCGGTCCGTGATGGTCAGGCAACCGTTTTCGTCAAGACGGCCGATATCGCCGGTCCGGAACCATCCGTCGTGGGTGAACGCGGCCGCATTGAGCGCCGGGTCGGTGTAGCCGACAAACAGCTCCGGTCCTTTGATCAGAATCTCGCCGTCGCGTCCGGCAGGCAGGTCGCTGTCCAACTCATCGACAACGCGCACCTGCGAGCCGGGTTGAATGCGACCGTCCGTGCAGGCCCGGATATCAAAAGGCGAATCGGCCCAGCCGACACTCACTGTCGAATGCTCGGTCAGCCCGTACGCGCGGGTTCCCGCGAAGCCGGCCCGATCGGCCATGGCGACGTGCTCGAGCGTGACACCCGTGCCGCCGAGACCGTAAGAAGCGAGGGACGCCAGGCTGCGCCCGTCGCGGCGGGCGGCTTCGAGGAGCCCCTGGAGATGAAACGGTGTGCCGCCCGAGAGGCGCACGCGATACTCATCGACCAGTCGCGCGGCAAGCGAGGCGTCCCATCGGTCCATGAACACCATCGCGGTGCCTGTAATGAATGGACGCAACAGGAAATTGAAGCCTGCAATATGGCCAGCAGGGAAGGGCGTGAGATACGGACCAGGCCCGTCGATGAACGGAATCTGCCACTCTGCGCCTACTGTGCGATGAGAGTGCTGCACGCCTTTGGGCGAAGCTGTCGTTCCTGACGTGTACAGCAGCAGGCAGATGTCTTCCGACGTTGGCGGGTCAGCAGGGCGTTGTTCATGCGTTGTCGCGGCGAGTCGTTGCAGCGCGCCAAACGTGATGCCGTTCGAGGGCGCCCGATTGCCAACGACGATCACGCGCTCGAGGTCGGGCGTGTCGCCGAGCGCGGCGACACGCTCCAGGTAGTCGGTTCGGGACCAGAAATCGGGCACGCACAGAACGCGGGCGCGGGATTGCCGAAGGATGAAGCCGACTTCGGCGGGACCGTAGATGTGTACGATCGGCACGAGTACCGCACCGATCTCCAGTGCAGCCAGATACAGAAGCGCAGTCTCGCGCTGAGTGGGAAGCTGTATCGCGATCACATCGCCTCGACGCAGACCGAGGGCTGTGAGTGCCTTGCCAATCTCTTTCGCGTCGTGCAGCAGGGACTCGGTGGTGCAAGTGTAGGTACCGCCCTGGGTATGAAAATGGAGTGGCGTCGCGCCGTGCTTTTCGACGGCGCGCGCAATCAGGGCCGCAAGAGGCAAACCGCTCGACCACGGCGCAGTTTTCGATTCGCGCAGATTGGAATTCATGCTAGCAAGGCTCGCAAGAGACTCACCAGCGCGAGTGGCTGGTCAAGCATCATGTGATGGCCTGCGCGTGGCATCGTGATCGGACCCTTCGCGCCGGGAATCGCAGCTACGATGCGGCGCGCGCGATCGGCGCTGACCACGCTGCTGCACTCGGCGTGCACGTAGCTGACGGGAACCGCGATGCGGGTCAGCAGGTCTTCTTCGCCTTCGACCGGCTGGAGATCCCGCAACTTCGGGTCGAAGCGCCATACCCAGCCGTCGGCGGTTTGACGAAGTGATGTCCGCGCGAGATGCTCGAGCAGCCACGGCTCGCAATCTTGTTCCGGGATGAGTCGAAAGCGACTGAGTGCAGTATGCCAGTCCGGATAGGGGCGGGGCGGCGGGCGTCGTTCCACTGCAGGCAAGGTTTCGCCGCGTAGCATGAAATACGAATCGAGCACGACTGCATGCGAGAGACGATCGGGAAAGGTCGCGACCGCCTGGAGCAGACGCGATCCGCCGAAACTGTGGCCCACCGAGACGCACGGTCCAGAGCCGATTGCATCCACGACAGCGACGAGGTCGCGCACGAAAACGTCGGCGCTGTATTCCTGCCTGTAGGCGCTCTCGCCCATGCCGCGGAAATCCAGAGCAAAGACGCGAAAGCGATCGGTGAAGAAGGGCGCAATGAAGTCCCACCAGTGCGTGTGCCCGAGAAAACCGTGTGCGAAGACAAGTGGCGGCTTACCGGTGTCTGCGGCGTTCCACGAGACATAATGGACAGTCACCCCGCCGCCTTCGGTGAAGTGAGATCGACGCGGTTGGGCCATGGCGTGGTCGAACCATGAGGGGACACGATCATTCATTGCGGATTTTCCATTACCTGAGGCTTGCACACGCGGTCCATCGACCAGCTATGCGAGTACGATGTGCTGTCGATTCGCATCGATCCAGTCCACCATCGGGGTGAGCTGGACACCACGTTCGGAAAGCGAATCGATATCGACGCGGTACCCGACCGCGTTGATCCATTCCTGTGCATTCACCCATCCGGGTGCGAGACCCTTTGCTCGGGCTTCATCCGGTGACACGTGCGAAACGTTGATCTGTGCGCCCAGAACGTTGTTCAGGCGATTCGCAACTTCAGACATCGTGAGTCTTTCCGACGCCAGCGGCACAGTCTCACCGTGCCAGCGTTGCGGATCGTTTAGCGCGCTGGCCGCGAGCGCGCCCACGTCGTCGGCGGCAATCCAGTCGAGTCGTGCGTCGGGTAGCAATGCGCTGAGCAGCAAGCCTTCGCGCAGGTGCGGAAACATCGCGCCCGCTTTCGGCTCAGCGAGGTTGTCCATCATGAATGCCGGTTGCAAGACCGTCCACGATTCGAAGCCCGCGGCGCGAACGGCCTCTTCCACGTCCCATTTGTCCGTCCAGTATTTTCGGTTCCAACGTTTCTCGCTCCAGCCAGGAAACGTCTCATGATTGCTGGCCTGCGCCACGGAGGTGTGAACGAACTGCGGGACCTTCGCGTTGCGCGCTGCGTTGACGAGCGCAAAACCCTGGCGGCGTTCCCTGTCGCTGCGATCAAAATCAGGCAGGAGAACGGAAAAGACGGAACCGACGCCCTCCATCGCTTTTGCGAGCAAGTCGCGGTCGTCCAGATCTCCCCGTAGCGCCTGCGCATCCATTTCGACGAGTGCCCGCGCAGCCGGCGAGTCTGGATTGCGTGTCAGGAAGCGTACCTTGCGTCCAGCCGCAAGAAGATGGCGAGCCGCGGCGCCTCCTTGTGCGCCAGTGGCGCCGATGACGAGTACCGCGGCGGATGAATCGATCATGACTTGTCCCGAGGTCGAACGTTAGACGTTGGCCAGGCGTATCACGCCTGGGCGGCTTGCGCGCGATGCCGCTAACCCTGTGACAGCCATTGCAGGCTCGCGGCTTGGTGCTCACAAGCATTCGTTCTGATATTAGCACGATGTTCATAAAACCGCGAGCAAAGGCTGCCCGTGATCGATGCTTCAGAATTGCCAGGCCAAAGGGCAAGGCGAATGGCGCGAGGCGCAAAGACGAAGCTTCGTCTTTGCGCCTGACACCACGATCAATGCTGCGGGCGCAGCGTTTGAACGAGGCCGCCTTCATGTGCAACGATCACCTCGGATCCCGGCTGATAAACGCCGGCAATTTCGTCTCCGCGCAGGCGGTTGCCCTGGAGGCCGCGCAGATAACTCGTGTCGTCGAGTCGCAACACATGTTCACCATGCGCGTCGCGCACGACGATCTGGTCCGATGCGATCGACGTCAGCGTGCCCACATAGGGCAGGCGGGGCTCAAACGGGAAACTTCCGCCGTGCGGCAGGATGCGCGTGTCGAGTGACAGACGAAAACGGTCCGAATGATTGCTGAGACCAGAGTGCGGCGTGCGTCGGCTCATCAACAGGACGTCGCCCAAGCGGTAGTTCGTGCGGCGCCATGCGTCTTCTGGCACGCTCGCGAGATCGATGGGAACGATCTTGTCGCCGTCCTTCCTGTGCAGGCACGGAAGCTTATGCAATCCTTCGGCGACGGCCAGTCCGCCGACTTGCGCATCGATATCGCTGAGCGGAATCCAGCAAATGATGAAATCGAGGCGGTCGCTGTAGATCGCATCTTCATGAATGAAGTCGAACCGTGTGCGGCTTTTGTCGATAGCGGGCGGCGACGTGCGGTATTCGGTGAAAGGTACCCAATAAAGCGGTACGCCGAACAGCCGCTGAAAGAATGCACGAACTGCGGGGTCTTCCATCACGGTGCGTGCCGCACCCTGCTCGTTCATCGCCTTCACGGGAAAAAAGCTGAAATTTTCGCGGTCTTTGCCAGTCCATCGCACGTCTCGGTCGTTGCGGTCCACGAAGCCGTTGCTGTCGAGATGATCAACAAGCAGACCGCGCATGCGCTCCAGCGGCTCGTGGTCGAGAACGTCGCGAAAGAACAGGTAGCCGTCTTCGTTCCAGCGTTCTTGCAACTCGGCGTGATTGCCGAGCAGGTCATTGGAAACGTTGAATTCCCGCATCGTCGGCACGATATCCACGCTTGGTGTGCTCATAAATCGTCTCCTTTGGTCGCGGGGGCGCTCTGATGTCGGCTCACAGCAATCCGCGTTCTTCCGAAGTGCGGGTCGTGGTGTCGATGCCAAGTTCCCGCAGTGTCTCCAGAACGGCCGTGGTAGCGGAGGCGACGGCGGGGAACCCGGCATACGGAAGCGCCTGAATCAGCACCCCTTCGAGTTCGCGTGCGCTCAGACCGTTGCGCACGGCAATGCGGACGTGGTTCTTCAGTTCGAGCGTCTGCCGGCTGGCGATGAGAATGCCCAGCGTGACGAGGCTGCGCTGCTTGCGCTCGAGTTTGTCGTCGCCCCAGACATCCGCGAACGCGTAGTTGATGGCAAGGCGTGAAATGTCGGATCCGAAGCCGGTGGACTCGCTTGCGGCACGTAAGCCGGCTGCCTTGTCTTCACCCATGATTTCGCCGAATACCTTTAAACCATAGGCAAGTTTTTCTTCGAGGCTCTTCACTTGTGTCTCCTGTTTAACCGCGGCAGCGCGGTTATTGATAGCGGATGCGACTCACCCGAGCCGCCTTGGTCATTGTTCGTATTGTGGAACGACATTCTAAAATGTATGTTGAACGGTGCTGGACGTCAAGATAGTGCGCACCCGATATGACCAGGGTTCGTCCGTAGTGCACCGCAACGGGACAAAGGCGATATGCTGGGGACACCCGATATCAAAGCCATATCACGTCATGGAATTGCGGCATCTCAGACACTTCGTTGCGGTTGCGGAGACCCAGCACTTTGGCCGCGCGGCTGCGCGCCTGGGCATGGCGCAGCCGCCGCTCAGCCAGTCGATCATGCGGCTGGAGGAGCAGCTCGGTATCAAGCTGCTCGAACGTACACCGCGAGGCGTTTCGCTCACAGCCGCCGGAGCCGCGTTGCTCGCGGAAGCGAAGCCACTGATCGCGCAAGCGGAGCTGGCCGAGCGGCGCGTGCGGCAAGCCGCCGACGAACTGGCGAGCCTGAGCGTAGCGTTCGTGCCGATGTGTGCGCTGCGAATCATGCCGCTAGCCATTCAGGGGCTTCGCAAGCAATGGCCGGGCGTTGACGTCCGGTTGATCGAGCGCGGCAGTGCTTTGACCGTCGCCAGCGTGAAAAACGGCAGCATCGACCTGGGCGTGGTAGTCACCAGCTCGGCGGACGTCTCCGGTTTGGAAAGCGTGGTCATCGAGCGTCTGCGTGTGGTGGCCGCGGTTCCGGCGAAGTGGCCCGTGGCGGCGCAGCCTTCAATTCGTATCGCGGATCTCGCGCGATACCCGCTCATCATGTTCCCTCAGCAGATGTCGCAGCCGCTGTTCGCTGCGTTCGAGACAGCGCGCCGCGAGGCGGGGCTGTCGCCGCGGGTGACCCAGCAAGCGCGCCATCCATACACGATGCTCAACCTCGTGTCTCATGAACTGGGCATCGGTCTGATGCTGGACTCGGCGCGATACCTGCCCGTGGAGGGTGTCGCCTTCGTCGACATCGAGGATGTTCCGGCTGCAGGCGAAACTGAGGTGTCGCTGGTGTGGGCCGATAGACCTCACAAGCCCTACCACCGTTCGATGCTCGACATCATGCGCGATATCGCGTCGCCGGCGGCGGGGTGATACGCGCAATCGCACTGCTCGACAGCTTCGTCCATGCTGCTCCTTTCGTCATCCGCTTCTCGTTCATCTTGACACTCCAAAGTGGTGTGTTTATCTTTGCGAATGACGTTCAGAAAACAACCCGCTCGCGCGGCGAGCCAAAGGAGGAGCAATGAGCACGAATGTGGCGAGTCTTTTCAATCTCGATCAGAAAGTGGCGGTGGTAACAGGGGCGGGCTCAGGCATCGGCCGCGAGACGGCTTTGCTGCTGGCGTCGGCCGGCGCGGCGGTCGTCGCGGCGGACCTGAATGAGGAAGCGGCGCAGCAGACGGCCAGGCAAATCGAAAGTGCGTCTGGCAAGGCTATCGCGATCAAGGTGGACATCGGCGATGAATCGTCGATTCTTGCGATGTACGAAACGGTGCAGGCGAAGCTTGGGCGCCTCGACATTCTCGTGAACAACGCGGGCATCTATCCGAAGACGCAATTCGTCGAAACGTCGGCAGAAAAGTGGGACAAGGTGCTCGGCATCAACCTGCGCGGCACCTTCCTCTGCATGCGCGAAGCGATCAAGCGAATGCAAGGTGCCAAAAACGGCGGTTCCATTATCAATATTTCGTCGGTGGCTTCGCTGCAGCCGGTGATTTTCGACAACGGCGACTACGGGGCGTCGAAGGCGGGTGTCAACAACCTCACCAAGGTGGCAGCGCTCGAATTCGCAGCAGACGGAATTCGCGTGAACGCAGTGCTGCCCGGCGGCGTGGCAACCGAGGGCGCGGCCGCATCGACGAAGGTTCATCAGGCTCACGGGCCGATCACCCAACCTGGTCGCATGCCGCTGGGCCGCATCGGCGTCGCCTCCGATATCGCCAGGGCAGTGTTGTTTTTCGCGTCGCCGGCATCGGACTATGTCACCGGTCAGCTTCTCGCTGTCGACGGCGGCTTCCAGGTCTCCTGATTACTCGTCTGCGTGTCATGTTCGAATCGCCAAGCTGCGTCGAGAACGCGGCTTGGCGCTGCAATTCCCTTTCCCCCATTGATTGCCGACCCGTTCGCACACACGTCCATGTGCGCAGCGGGCGCTCGCGCATGCGCGTCGGTCTGTGCCTTGTCGGGTAGTGAAAACACCGACGCCATTAATTGAACGACTTGTTGCATAACCATATTCCATGGCCTAGGATATCCATCAAGAGGCGCCATGCAAGCGCCCGAGAGGCATAAGCCTGATCGGAGACATGCGATGTACTTTCTCGACAGCGATTTTCGTGGTCCTCTTGCGGACTATACGTACGACTATCGTCGCCAGCGCGCTGAAAAGGGCGCTCCGTCGTCGGACGAATCGGCTCGCGCAAAACAATCGAATTGGGCGGCGCGCGTGTTGGGCGCGGTGGCGCCTCGTGCTCTGGGCAAGCTGCGGACGGAGGGCCGGGCGCGATGAAAACGCTGACTCGCGAGAGCGCTCGGGAAGCGCGTAGAGTATGGCTCCCACTCATTCTCCTGTCGATTTCGGCGGCGGCGGTCTGGCTGCTGCAACGCGATGTGCGCATGGAAGAGCTAGGCCGGTCCGCACTCTTCGACGTCGTGATGATGTTTGCCGTGCTCGGGGCGACGGCATTGGCGGGCATCATCGGATGTGCGATTGCGAGCCGTGCGCGAGCGCAGGAAGCCGATTTGTCGACAGGCGAGGATTGTTGCTTCATTGGCGCCGTGATCGGTGCGGTCGTCTTTTTTGTCGCCATGACTATCTAACGGTAGAAGCCATGAATGAAGAACTGAGCGCACGCGTCGAAGCACTGTTGGATAAGCAGGACATACTCGAATGCGTGCACCGCTATTGCCGCGGGGTCGATCGCATGGACCGGAAGTTGACGCTATCGGCGTACCATCCGGACGCAATCGACGACCACGGCGCATTCGTCGGAGATGCAGAGGAATTCGTCGACTGGGCCTTTGCGTACCATACCGAGCATCAGTTGTCGCACCACCATATGGTGTTCAATCACAGCGTCGAATTGCAGGGCGACGAGGCGCACGGGGAGACGTACTGGCTTTTCTTTGGAGAAAATCGCGTCAAGCCAGACACGCTAGCGGTGGGGCGCTATATCGACCGCTTCGAAAAGCGTGACGGCGTATGGGCGATTGCCGCCCGCGTCTGCATTTCCGAAGCGATCAACGAACTGACCCCTGCGGAAGTGCCCACTGCGTGGCGCGAAATCCTGATGGGCAATGGCGTCAGTGCACGAAATCGTGAAGACGTCTCTTACGAACGGCCTTTAAAGACGCGCCAACCCAGCGAGGTTTAAGGCCAGACGCAAGCCTGCAACGACGCTTGCCACGGATACCAGCATCGATTTGCCATGAAAGCCAACGTCGGCAGGAAGCCGACGTTGGCTTTCAGCTATTGGGCAATGGCGCAATCGTGCTGTGACCGACAATCGACAGAAACTCGCGGCGGGTGGAAGGATCGTCACGGAATGCGCCCAGCATTCGGCTCGTCACCAGCGATGCGCCGGGCTTGTGCACGCCTCGCGTACTCATGCACTGATGCGCAGCTTCGAGAATGACAGCGACTCCCTTCGGCTGCAGCACGGTGTTCAGCGCATCGGCGATCTGAACGGTCATCTTCTCCTGAATCTGTAGGCGCTTGGCATAGACATCGACGAGGCGCGCGAGTTTGGAGATGCCGACCACGCGATGCTCGGGCAAGTAGGCAACGTGCGCACGTCCGATGATAGGCACCATATGGTGTTCGCAGTAGCTCTCGAAACGGATGTCCTTTAGCACCACCATCTCGTCGTAGCCATCCACTTCGGAAAACGTGGTGGCGAGAATCTGCATCGGATCGGAGTCATAGCCCGAGAAGAACTCGCGGTATGCGCGCGCGACCCGTGCGGGTGTTTGAATGAGACCTTCCCTTTCGGGATCGTCACCGGCCCATCGGATCAGCGTACGCACGGCCTGTTCCGCCTGGTCCCGCGTGGGGCGAATCGACGCTTCCTCGGCGCCAATCTGATTGTCTCGTTTGTTCATCAACTCTCCTGATCATTCATGCCTCGTGCAATCGCATCGGCGTCCGCGAGTGCGGCACACGAGTGTCGGCGATGTGGAGGAAGTGTATATAATTGCACGGTGTTCGCAAATACAAACGACCGGCGCATCTTGCACACGGCGTTCGACCATTGCCGGTCGAAAGATCAGGTTGCACTTACACAGGGATCAGCACATGAGAACGCGCATTACAGAGCTGCTTGGGATTCGATACCCCATTGTTCAAGGGGGCATGATGTGGGTGGGTCGCGCTGAACTTGCCGCCGCCGTCTCGAACGCCGGTGCGCTCGGCACCATCACCGCTCTGACGCAGCCCACGCCCGAGGCGCTGCGCAACGAGATCGCTCGGGTTCGCTCAATGACGGATCAGCCGTTCGCCGTCAACCTGACCATTCTGCCGACGATCAAGCCAGTGCCGTACGACGAGTACGTGCAAGCGGTCGTGGAGAACGGTGTGAAGATCGTCGAGACGGCGGGACGCAATCCCGAGCCATATATGCCCGCATTCAAGGCTGCGGGAATCAAGGTCATCCACAAGTGCACGTCGGTGCGTCATGCGCTGAAAGCGGAGGCGTTGGGCTGCGACGCCGTGAGCGTGGACGGATTCGAGTGCGCCGGACATCCGGGCGAGGACGACGTGCCCAATCTGATCCTGTTGCCGGCCGCGGCCGCGAAACTGCATATTCCGATGCTTGCGTCAGGCGGCATTGCCGATGCGCGCGGCATGGTCGCCGCGCTCGCGCTCGGCGCGGATGGGATCAATATGGGTACGCGCTTCATGGCAACGCGGGAGGCACCGATTCACGAGAACGTCAAGCGCAGGCTCGTAGAGCATGACGAGCGCAATACGGCGTTGATCTTCCGCACGCTGAAGAACACGTCGCGTATCTTCAGGAATTCGGTAGCGGAGCAGGTGTTGGAACTCGAGCAAAAAGAGGGGGTGACGTTTGCGGATCTCAAGCCGCTGGTGAGCGGTGAGCGCGGTAAGCGAGTGTACGAGACGGGTGACACCGAAGACGGAACGTTTCCGGCCGGCCTCGCAATCGGGCTTATCGAGGACATTCCCACCTGCGCGGAACTCGTGAGTCGGATGGTCGCCGAGGCGCGCGCACTCATTCATGGCCGGCTGGCCGCGCTTGTAGAAGAGAGCTGAGTCCGCAACAAGACGGCCGTCGAACAAGGCTGCCCGCGCCCCCGGTTTTAGCGGGCGTGGCAGCCGATGCATGCATGACGATCGCAATCAGGCCTGCGAAGTCGGACCACCTTGTTCGTCGAGTCGTTCGAGATGCGCCAGCAGCGACCGGGATGCCGCTGGCCAGAGCCTTTCGGGAACATCGGTATAAGCAAGACGCAGCCAGTCGTCGATCGAACCGGTCGGCAGTGCCTTTACCGCGCCGGCGATCTTTGCTTCCCGGGCGAGACGGTGTGCCTTGAGGCGGGCGATCTGGTCATGCGGTCGGTCCAGCACGTACCCATGTGCGGGCAGAATAAAGTCGATGTCACGTTCGGTGCAAATCGCGTTCAACCGGTCGAGTGACGTAAGGTACGCCGTCATGTTGCCGTCGGGAGGATCGATGATGGTCGTGCTGCCATTCAGAATGTGATCGCCGCTGAATAGCAGTCCGTCTTCCAGAAGGACCAGGCACACGTGGTTGCTTGCGTGCCCCGGTGTCGAGACGACCAGCAATCGATGCGTCTCGCCGTCATGCGCAAGTGTCAGCACATCGCCATCGAGCAATTCGCGGTCCGGAACGAAGTGATGGCTTGCCCTGTCGGCAGGCCCGGCCGACCGACCGAGGACTGGTGGCTGGTGCGGACACATGGACTGCAGTGGCCTCGCCCCGGGTGCGTGGTCCACGTGGGAGTGCGTGCAGACGATCATTCGAATAGCGCCGCCCGTAGCTGCGAAGATGCGTTGAAGATGCGCCTGGTCGTCCGGCCCCGGATCGATCACGATGAAGCCGGTCGCCACCGTGCCGACGATGTAGCTATTCGTGCCTGGGCCCGTCATCAAGCCGCTGTTGCTGGCGGTCAACCGCATCACGTTTCTCAGAAGCGGGGTCGTTGTTCGGGGCGTACCACGTTTGTCCCTCTGGTTGAATGGATAACGCTGTGCGAAGCCCTAAATGCGCTCAAAGATGGCCGCGATGCCTTGACCTCCGCCGATGCACATTGTCACGAGCGCATAGCGCCCACCGCAACGATGCAACTCGTGAATGGCCTTGACCGCAATGACGGCGCCGGTTGCGCCGATCGGATGGCCGAGCGCGATGCCCGATCCGTTCGTGTTGACCTTTGCGCTGTCAAATTCCAGCTCCTTCGCCACGGCGCAAGCTTGAGCGGCAAACGCCTCGTTCGCTTCGATCACATCGAGATCTGCGACGGTCAAACCCGCGCGCTGCAGCACCTTGCGTGTCGCAGGGACCGGGCCGATGCCCATGTATTGCGGATCGACGCCCGCGTGAGCCCAGCAAACGAGTCGCGCAAGCGGACGAAGGCCCCGTTGTTCGGCGGTGCGACGGGCCATCAGCAGGACTGCAGCCGCGCCGTCGTTGAGACCCGACGCATTGCCGGCCGTCACCGTACCGTCTTTCTGGAACGCCGGGCGCAATTTGGCGAGATCGGCGATGGTCGTGCCCGACCGCACATGCTCATCGGTGTCAAAAACGGCTTCGCCCTTTTTCGTGCGCAGTGCTACGGGCACGATCTGCTCGCGGAAGTTGCCGTCATGAATAGCTTGCGCAGCGCGCCCGGTGCGATTCGACGGCGAGCAGGTCCTGGTCGTCGCGCGAAATGCCGTACTTCTTTGCGACGTTCTCTGCGGTTACGCCCATATGGCAAGCGCTGAACGGATCGGTCAACGCACCGACCATCATGTCGATCAGGCGGATGTCGCCCATGCGCGAACCCCAACGCGCGCCGCTCGCAACGTATGCTGCGCCCGACATGCTTTCTGCACCAGCGCCGATCGCAATTTCCGTGTCGCCGTGCGCGATGGCTTGCGCAGCGGAGATGATTGCCTGAAGGCCGGAGCCGCATAGCCTGTTGAGCGTCAGCGCCGGTGCGTCCGCGCTGACGCCGCCTTCCATCGCAGCGACGCGCGCGAGATACATGTCGCGAGGCTCGGTATGGATCACGTTGCCGAACACCACTTGACCCACCTCTTCACCCGGCAGATGCGAACGCTCGAGCAGCGCGCGAACGACCGTTGCGCCTAGCGTCGTGGGCGGAATGCTCGATAGCGCGCCACCGAAGTCTCCAATAGCGGTGCGAACGGCAGCGGTGACGACAACCTCTTCCGACATGATGGCTCCCTGGTTCCGGCAATCGGTTACGATCCGGTGTCATGTTTAACAATACGAATGGCGTTCAGAACGTAGCGTATTTCTTGTTTTCTGTCCACGTTGTTGTGCGATGCGCAAGGCTGCGATCGTGCCGGACATTTGCGCGCGTCTTGTGGGTGACAACGGATAGACGTGGCTGGGATTTCGCGTTATTCTGGTTCAGCAAGATGATCGACGTTCAATTATTGGTTGCTCTTGGCCCGCAACATTTCCAGGTATCGGAAGGCGATGCGAGCGCTCGCGGGACATGACTTGCCAGATAACAACAGGACGACTCAGATGGATGCAGGTACGGCTTCGCACGATGCGCTGATGGATGTGCCGTTTCGCCCGATTCGCGTCGGCAGCATGGATGCCATCGTCGAGCGAAGGCCAGACGGAAGCGTGGTGTATGAACTGCAGGAACCGCTCCAGGCGTATCCGATCCGCTTGACGGAGCGGCTCGAACACTGGGCGAGCGTCACGCCCGAGCGCGCGTTGCTCGCGCGGCGGACGCCGGACGGCAAGTCATGGGAGTCTCTGACCTACCGGCAGGCGTTCGACGGTGCGCGTGCGCTGGGGCAGGCGCTGCTCGATCGAGGATTGTCGCCGTCTCGTCCGTTGATGATTCTTTCCGATCGAAGCTTTGAACACGCGCTCTTCGCGCTCGCCGCATTGCACGTCGGGATTCCCTATATCCCGGTGACGCCCGCGTATTCGCTGTTATCGCAGGACTTTTCGAAGCTCAGGCAACTCGCGGCCGTATGCACGCCCGGCCTCGTCTTCGCGGAGGACGGCGCGCAGTATGGCCGCGCATTGCGTGAGGTGTTCGGCGACGTGGAATGTGTCGTCGTCGGTCCGTTGCCGGAGGGTCGTGGCGGTTCGCGCGTCGCGCAGTGGCTGAAGACGCCGGTTACAGCCGACGTCGACAAGGCGTTCAAGGCAGTCGGCCCGGATACGGTGGGCAAGATCATGTTTACTTCGGGAACGACAGGCGCACCGAAAGGCGTGATCTATTCGCAGCGCATGTTGTGCAGCAATCGACAGCAAGTCGCCCAGGTGTTCGCGTTTCTTCAGGACGGGCCATCGGATCTCGTCGACTGGCTGCCCTGGCATCACACTTTTGGCGGCACGCATAACTTCGGCATGGTGCTGTACGGCGGGGGGACTTACTACCTGGACCCAGGCAAGCCAACGCCGGAGGAAATTGGCCCGACGGTGCAGGCATTGCGTGAAATCGCGCCGGCGGTCTACCTCAATACGCCACAAGGGTTGGCCTCGCTCATTCCGCATCTGCAGGCGGACAAGGCACTGCGCGAGAAATTCTTTGGCAAACTCGCGCTCATCTACTACGGCGGCGCAAGTCTGCCGAAATACATCTGGGCTCAACTCGACGAGCTCGCGGTGCGTACCATCGGCCAGCGTGTGCTCATCATGTCGGGCATCGGCAGCACGGAAGCAGGCCCAACGCCGCTATCGGCGGCCTGGGATCCGCGACGGGAAGCGATTGCTGGGTTGCCCGTGCCCGGCGTCAAAGTGAAGGTGGCGCCGGTCGGCGCGAAGCTGGAAATCCGTTTCCTCGGCGACTGTGTGACGCCCGGCTATTGGAAAGATCCCGAGCGCACCGCCGCCGCGTTCGACGAGGAAGGCTATTTCCGCTCCGGTGACGCAGCAACGTTCATCGACCCGCAGCGCCTCGAACTGGGACTGCGCTTCGACGGACGCATTGCGGAAAATTTCAAGCTGTCCTCGGGCACTTGGGTCAACGTCGCCGAGTTGCGACTGTATGCGCTGAACGTGTTGGGCCCGTATGCGCGGGATATCGTGATTGCCGGGCACGACCGCGACTACCTGAGCGCGCTCGTCTTCCCTGACATCGAAGCGTGCCGTGCGCTTTGCGACGACCTTCACGATCCGATGCCGGGCGCCGACCAGATCATCAACAGCCGCGGCGTGCGCGCGTTCTTCCAGACCGGACTCGACCAGCTCGCCGCGCGTCCTGGCGGCAGCTCTACGCGCATTGCGCGCATCGTGCTCGAAAGCGAGCAGCCGACGCTCGATAACGGCGAATTGAGTGCAAAGAGCGCAATCAGCCAACGCAATGTGCTCGAGCGACGGCGCGCTGTCGTGGACGAGCTTTATTGCGTGCCGCCCACGCCGCGCACATTGGTCGGCAACGCTGGCGCAGCAGCGGGCGCAGATCGAGGCGCGCGCCGCGGTTCAACGTACTGAAAACGCCGGAAGCTAAACCATGGATTTTCGCGTAGATCCCGCGGACATCGCGTTCCGCAAAGAAGTTCGTGCGTTCCTCAACGAGCATTTGCCGGCCGACCTAACCTTTCGCGGGCAGCAGGGCTTTCTGGCAGGTGACGACGATTCACAGCGCTGGACTCGCATCTTGCACGAAACGCACGGCTGGTCAGTGCCGCATTGGCCGGTTGCTGACGGCGGCACGGGGTGGACCGCGATGCAGCGTTACATCTTCGAGGAAGAATGCTATCTGGCAGGCGCACCGATACAGAATCAGGCGGGCGTGTCGCTCGTCGGACCCGTGATTTGCGAGTTTGGCAACGAAGAGCAGAAGCGCCGCTTTCTTCCTCCTATCCGGCGTGGTGAAGTGTTCTGGGTACAGGGTTTTTCAGAGCCGGGCTCGGGTTCCGATCTTGCATCGCTACGTACGACGGCGGTTCTCGATGGAGACCA
Organism: Paraburkholderia sp. Clong3; assembly: GCF_050436485.1. NCBI lineage: Bacteria > Pseudomonadati > Pseudomonadota > Betaproteobacteria > Burkholderiales > Burkholderiaceae > Paraburkholderia > Paraburkholderia sp. Clong3. Next base: position 419,775 of record NZ_JBNDMH010000003.1, read on the forward strand.
CTACATCGTCAATGGACAGAAGATCTGGACCAGCTTCGGCGCCTACGGTCAATGGAATTTCGTGCTGGTCCGCACGGATAGCGAAGCGAAGCCGCAAAAGGGCATTTCCTTCCTGCTGCTCGACATGTCGTCGCCGGGCGTTACCGTACGGCCGATCGCGTCGCTCGATGGCTGCCATCATCTGGCGGAAGTCTTCTACGACAACGTGCGCGTGCCCGCTGAAAACCTTATCGGCGAGGTCAACAAGGGGTGGGGATACACCAAGTTTCTGCTCTTTAACGAGCGGGCGTTTCTTGGCGCTGAAGCGCCTGCCCTCAAGCGCTATCTGCGCAAGATCCGGCACTACGCCTCGCGCGAACGGATGGCCGGCAAGCCATTGATCCAGGATCCGACGTTTGCGGCACGTTTGGCGCAGCACGAATTGGAGGTTCGCGCTATCGACATGGCGGTGCAGAAAATCCTGCATCAAGGGATAGACGAGCGCAGCGGCGGTATGGCGATCGGATCCATGCTCAAAGTGCGCGGATCTGAACTCCATCAGAAGCTCACGGAGATGCTGCTCGAGGTGATCGGCGATTATGGCGCCGTGTTCTATCCCGATCCGAATGAAGAGCGAGAGCTGCGCGAGGCCCAGTTCATCGGACCTGAATACGCGCCAGGCCTGGCGGCAGAGGTCTTCTATCGGCGGGCTTGCTCGATCTATGGCGGGACGGCCGAAATTCAGCGAAACATCATCGCCAAAGCACTGTTCGATCTTTGACGCCGTATCGAGTCACGAACGGTCTTCGATCCCCGAGACGTGGGATCGCATCAATTGCCGGCATAAAGAGGGTGCAGCATGGACTTCGAGTTGAGCGACGAACAGCGGATGTTGCAGGAAAGCGCGCAACGCTTCTTGCAAAAGAGCTATACGTTCGAACATCGTCGCAATCTTGCTTCGCAAGGAGGCGGATTTTCGCGCGAGACGTGGCGTACCTTCGGCGAAATGGGTTGGCTCGGTGTCGCGGTGCCGGATGAATTGGGCGGGCTCGGTTTCTCGTCAGTCGAAAGCGCCATCGTGGCCGAGCAGATCGGGCGCGCGCTGGTGCTGGAGCCATACGTGATGTGTGGTGTGTTTCCTGCGTCGCTTGTCACGCGCTGCGGGCGAGACGGGCAGCGCGAGGCGATACTTGGCGAGATCGTTTCGGGCGAGACTGTCTATGCAGTCGCGCAAAGTGAACGTGAAGCGCGGGGTCAGGTGCATTACGTGACGGCCACCGCGAAGAAGACCGAGGACGGGTCGTGGCGGCTGGACGGCTATAAGACGCTCGTGGTTGGAGCGCCCGTTGCAGACCGTCTGCTCGTCGTCGCTCGCGCGGCGGGTGCAGCCGATGCTACGGACGGCATCGGGGTTTTCGTCGTCGATCCGAAGCAGGCAGGCGTGACGCTGAAGACTTGCGCGTTGCTCGACGGCACGCCATCTGCCGACTTGCTGCTCGATGGTGTGATCGTCGCAGAATCGAATGTTCTGGGTGAGGCTGGGCGAGCGTTCGAAGGACTGCAGGCCGCCGTTGACGAAGCGGTCGTTGCGATCTGTGCCGAACTGGTGGGGGATATGGAAGACGCTATCGAGCTCGCGTCGGAGTACTTGAAAACGCGCAAGCAGTTCGGGGTGGCGATTGGCAGCTTCCAGGCGCTGCAACACCGGATGGCCGACATGGCGATCGAAGCGATGCAGGCGCGCGCAACACTGCACCGTGCGTTGCTCGCTATCAGCGAGGACAGGGAGAACCGGAGCGTCGAAATCTCGGGCTGCAAGGCACAGACCACTCGTGGCGCGAAGTTCGTCACGCAACAGGGTATCCAGTTGCACGGTGGCTACGGCATCACGGATGAATACAAGGTGGGCCATCACTATCGCCGTCATCTGGTGCTCGACGCATTGTTCGGCAACGCGGACTATCACCTGAATCGCTACGCCCGCCAGATTCAGCACGAGGCAATGGTCGCGGCGGCGTGAACCCTTTCGAGGCATTGCCATGAACGCAAAAGCAACCGATCTGCTCGGCGTGCAGAGTGACGGAACGGTTCTCATGTTGACACTGAACCGGCCCGCGGCCCGCAACGCACTGAACCTCGCATTGACCGAAGCGCTGATCGACGCAATGCATCGTTTCGAAGCGGACCAAAGCCTGCGCGTCCTGATCGTGACGGGCGCCGATCCGGCCTTTTGTGCTGGGCTCGACCTGAATGATTTTTCCGCGCCCGATGCGCCGCGCACGCGGGTCGCGGACATGATCGATATGTGGCCGCGCCTCACCAAGCCGGTAATCGCGGCGGTCAACGGCGCTGCCGTTACAGGCGGGCTGGAACTTGCAATGGGGTGCGATTTCATCATCGCGTCCGAGCGTGCGCGCTTTGCCGACACGCACACGAAAATCGGCGCGCTCGCGGGGGGCGGCATGACCGCGAGGTTGCCGTATATCGTGGGTCCGCGGTGGGCGAAGCAGTTCAGCTTGACGAGCGATCCGATTGACGCGGCCACCGCGTTGCGCATCGGCCTCGCGAACGAGGTGGTCAGCCACGATCAACTGATGGAGCGGGCAGCGTCACTAGCGAAGACGATTGCGAGCCGCCGACCCGAGCTCGTCGCGACGGTCAAGCGCGTGATCGATCAGGGTGCGCTAGCTTCGCTGGAAGAGGCGTTGCGGATCGAGAAGGCGGCATTGGCGCAAAGAAAGCAAAGCGGCGGCATGGCGTGGCAGGTGGGGAAATAATCGCTTGCCTGAGCGACGCGCGCGACGCGAGGGCTTTCATCGACAAGCCTCCATTTTTGTGGAGTACGTATGCCCTCATCGCTTTTTGACCTCACGGACAAGGTCGCAATCGTCACCGGATCGAGTCGCGGCATTGGCTATGCCAGTGCGCTCGGCATGGCGGAACATGGCGCCAAAGTCGTCGTTTCCGGCCGTAACGCCGACGCCTGCGAAACTGCCGCGCAAGCCATCAACGAAAAGATCGGAACTCGGGTGGCCTTGCCGTTTGCCTGCAACATAGGCCGTAAAGCGGAATTGCAAGGTCTCGTGGCTGCGGCGAACGGCGAGTGGGGCAGGGTCGACATCGTGATGGCCAATGCCGCGATTCATCCGTGGATAGGCTCGGCACTCGATCTGCAAGACGAAACGTTCAACAAGTTCATGCAGGTCAACGTCCAGAGCAATATCTGGCTCGCGCAGATGACTGTGCCCGGCATGATCGAGCGTGGCTATGGGCGCTTTATTTCGGTGGCATCCGTGGTTGGCCTGTTCGGCGATGCCGTGACGGGAACCTACGGGCTCACCAAAGCCGCCGACATGCAGCTCGTGAGAAACCTCGCAATGGAATTCGCCGCAAAGGGCGTCACCGCCAATTGCATCGCGCCCGGCACCTTCAAGACCGAGATGGCGCGATCGCAATGGGAGGACGAGGCGATGGTCGAATGGTACCGTGGTCGCAATCCATCACAGCGCTTCGGCGAGGTCGACGAGATCGCTGGGCTAGCCGTGATGCTCGCATCGCGTTCGGGCGGCTATATCAACGGCCAGACGATCGCAGTGGATGGCGGCCACACGATCTCGTTTCGCTGACCTGCAGGAGGGTTGAGGCGGACAGGCAAGTGCAGCGCGGCCGCTACTCCAGCCACGTCCTGATCCCCGCGATGTAGTCGGCCATTTGCCTGCGAGCCTGCTCTTTATCGCGGGCAATGATCGCGCGCGCGATCTCGCGATGGTATTCCTTGATCCTCGCCACGACGCGGTCGCGGTCCGTTCGGCTGCGCCGATGAAACGTGGAATGCGCATCGGCAAGTTGCAGGACGATGCCGTCGAAGAGACACAGTGCGGGATCGCCGCAAAGTTCAGCGAGCAGGAAATGAAATCGCAGCAACTCATCGGCGCCGGCACGGCCGTCGAGTTGCGCCTCGGCCTGAACCTGGTCGTGCACGCGTCGCTCACCTTCATGGTCGAGCCGTTCGATGACGAGATCCAGGACGGCCAGTTCGAGCGTGCGGCGCGTCGCGAGAATATCGCGCGGCGCGATGCCCGCATACTCCAGATAGACGCTGACTGCCTGCATCGTCGCGCTCAGGTCCGGCTGGGCGACGATCACGCCGCCTCCGGTGCCGCGCTGCACCCTCACGATGCAGTGGTGCTCGAGCAAGCGGATCGCTCCGCGCAACGCAGCGCGACTTACTCCATGGACCTTCATCAATTCCTGCTCGGAGCCGAGCGGTAGTCCTGCCGGCCATCCCAGATCGATGATGTGCTTCAGCAGCGCCATGAAGAGCGTCTGCGCGCGCGTGATCGGTGCGCCGATCGCATTGCGCTTGCGGCGCGACTCGGCAGTTTGGGGCAGCGCAGGCGTCATCGCGGCCAGCATCGAGAGCCACTGCTGGCGCGGGGCTTGGCCAGGATGCATGTTGTCGCGCAGCTTTTCGCGGCGTTGCGCGGCGAACTGGCTGAAGAGGGCGACGTCGGCTGCCGGGACGACCAGTGTCAGGCTCACCATGCCTTCGGCCTTCTTGCGGGTGCGATAAGCGGCGACGCGTTCGGCAGACGACTTTGGCATGTCCGGGTTCAGTATTAAATGCGAACGTCGTTCAATATATCGCACATGATCGTTACGTGTAACGAAGCTTTCGTGCGCGCAGGCAGCGCGGGTTTCCGGACCGGAGAGAAAACCGGTAAATCAATACGTTAGCTCCTGTGCCCCTGTGCTGATCGCGCGCCGGGCGTGCTCGTGGGCAGACGAGCGGATCGACCGGTTTTCAGCCACGCGCGAGGATACCTATAGTGAGCCGCTCCAACCACTTCACCATCGTGACGGGTGTAACGACCATGAGCGACACCAAACTATCCATGCCGCGCCGCGGCGACTTTGGCTGGCAGCCTCTTGTCAGCGCCTTCGAGCCCACCATCGAGGACATGCTGTCCAACCGCGCCTACTTCGGCATGCCGCCCGAAGCGCTCTACCTGTGGGGAACGCTGCGCGACGAGGATGGCGAGATCTATTGCCCGATGCGGCGGATTCCCGCTGGCCTGCGGACCGACGCGAAGGACACGCGGCGGCGTTTCTACCTGTGCACGACGCTCGGCCACGACGACGGCATGCATATGCATCCGGTAGGCAAGGAATCGGTGCCGAACGATGGATTCGCAAGAACGCTCGAAGAGGAGCGCATCCACTGGCGAAGCCATCCGCAGGCGCCCGGCAATCGCTTTCACGTCACCTGGACGCCCGAGGATTGCAGCTGGTACGAAGAGAACGGCATGGATATCAAGGGCAAGCTCGTCAAGCCCGGCATGCACTGGTATCTGCCGGGCCGCGACGCGGGCATGTACTACGTCGCGAACATCTTCGAGATGGAAGGGACGATACTCGGAAAGACGGTACGCGGCATGATCGGCTTCGATCCGATCCATATGTACGAGGGCGGCGAGATCTACAAGACGAAAGATGCGCTGGTGCAGGAGAAGCTGGAACTCGTCTGGTACACGTGGGCGACGCGTTATAAGGACGGCAGCATCGACTTCGGGCACTTCACGCTAGGTAACGACATGTTCGGCTTCGCGATTCTCGGCAACGAGAAGGGCGAGGTGCGCTTTACCTATGACGTGACGGGCACCATCGATTTCGGCGCGAATGGGTATTGGCAGGAAGGCATCCGTTACTCAGCGTTCGGCGAAGAGTGGGAGTTCATGCCCGATCCGCGCGGGCGTCTGGTCGGTCTCGGGACGCTCAAGAATCCGCAGGTGGACGGCCGCTGGCGGCGCGTGGGCGATGCGCGCGAGCCTGACGTGTGGTTCGCATGGGGCGAAGCCGCCCCGGAGCATGGCAGCCGCCCCATCAACCGGCTCCCGGGGCTTGGCACGCGTGTCGGCGTGAACTTCCGCAAATACTGAACTTCGGCGCGCGTATGCGCAAAGGGCGACGCCGAAGCTGAGCGTCGCCCTGCCGGCATTTCCGCCGGTCACTTCACGTACTTGCGAAACTCCGGCTTGCGCTTTTCGCGGAACGCATTGCCGCCTTCCTTCGATTCGTCGGTGTCGTAGTACATCGCAAGCGCCTGCATCGCGAACGCGCCGATGCCGCGGATGTTCTCGGTATCGATATTGAACGAGCGCTTTGCGAGCGCAATAGCGGTGGGGCTCATCTGCAGAATCTCGTCGCACCACTTCTTCGTTTCGGCGTCGAGTTGTTCCGCGGGCACGACGGCGTTGATGAGACCCCAGTCGAGCGCCTGTTTCGCGCTGTATTTGCGGCACAGGTACCAGATTTCGCGCGCGCGCTTCTCGCCGACGATGCGCGCGAGGTAGGCGGTGCCGAAGCCCGGATCGACCGACCCGACCTTCGGGCCGACCTGACCGAAGACCGCGGTCTCGGCAGCGATGGCGAGATCGCAGAGCGTCACCAGCACGTTGCCGCCGCCGATTGCATAGCCGTTCACGCGTGCGATCACGGGCTTCGGAATGTCGCGGATGATGCTTTGCAGTTCCTCGATCGGCAGACCGACGGTGCCGCGCCCGTTGTAGCCGTCGCCGGACTGGTCGCCGCCGGTGCAGAACGCCTTGTCGCCGGCGCCCGTGAGCACCACGACGCCGATATCCTTGTTCCATCCCGCGAGGCCGAAGGCCTTGATGAGCTCCTCAACGGTATTGGCGCTGAATGCGTTGTACACCTTCGGGCGATTGATGGTGATCGTCGCGACCCCGTCCGCCTCCTGATAGCCGATGTCCTTGAATTCCATGTCGTATTCCAATGTTGTTGGTTGATTGCGTTCGCGGAGCCGTTTATCCGGCCATTGTCAGACCGCCCGACACGCTGATGACCTGACCGCTGATGAACGCGGCGTCGTCACTCGCGAGAAAGGCCACCACGCCCGGGATGTCGCCAGGTTCGCCCATGCGGCCGAACGGCACGGCCTTCACGAGGGCGGCCTTGATGCGCTCGCCTTTCTCGCCCTGCGCGAGGTTGTCGAGAAGCGGGGTCGCGGTCGGGCCGGGGCAAACGACGTTGACGGGAATCATCTGGCGGGCCATTTCGCGTGCCATCGTCTTCGTGAAGGCGATGAGGCCGCCTTTGCAGAACGAGTACACCGCTTCCATCGAGGAGCCCACGCGTCCCGCATCCGACGAGATGTTGACGACGCGGCCACGGCCGCGTTCGGCCATCCGTCGCAGCACGGCATGGTGCATGTTCAGCGGTCCGTACAGATTGATTGCCACCACCTTGTCCCAGAACGGTTTCTCGGTTTGCAGGAAGAACGCACCCATGTCCCAGCCGGCGTTGTTCACGAGAACCTCGATCGGTCCCAGTTCTTCCTCGACTCTCGCCACCGCGGCATGCACACCTTCGTGATCCGTGATGTCGACGCGGTAGGCTCGCGCCTTGCCGCCCGCCGCCTCGATTTCCGCCGCGACACGCACGGCGCCTTCTTCGTTCAGGTCGAACAACGCGACGGTCGAACCTTCGTCGCCGAATCGTCTGCTGATGGCGGTTCCGATCCCACCTGCCGCGCCAGTGACGACGACGACCTTCTCCTTGAGCCCCTTCATTGATTCCCTCCGTGATGTGCGAGGCGCTGTCGCGCCAGTTAATCCTTGCTCAGCGCTTCCGATACGGCTTCGCCCCTTCCTGTGGCCCGGGCGAGGAGCGCGCTCGCTTCGTCCGCGCTATATCCCGCTTCGACCAGAACCTGGATGCTGTGCTCGCCGAGATTCGGCGGCAGATAGCGAACGTTGCCGGGCGACTCGGAGAAGTGCACCGGTATCGAGGTCATGACCATGTCGCCTTCGGTCGGGTGCTCGAAGCGCTGGAAGAACCCGGTCTCCTTGATGTACGCGTCGTGCATCAGGTCTTTCAGGTCGCGCACGGGACCGTGCGGCACGTCTGCCGAGGCGAAGATCGCATTCCATTCCGCAGTCGTCTTGTTGCGGATGGCGTCGCCGACGATGCGATACAGCTCGCTGATGTTGCGCATACGCTCGGCCATGTGGTGAAAGCGCGGGTCGTCGAGCAGATGCGCTGCATCGATTGCGCACAGCACGCGGCGCCATTGCTCGTTATTCACGGCGAGCAGGCAGATATGCCCGTCTTTTGTCGCGTAGGGCCGGCGGTGCGGCGAGAACATGCGCGGATAGCCCAGGCCGGTTCCGTCATTGGAGCCCAGCGCACCTTCCCAAAGATGCTCGAAGAGATTGAATTGCAGCATCGTTTCGAACATCGGCACATGGACGAGTTGGCCGACACCGGTCCGCTCGCGGTGATAGAGCGCCATGCCGATCGACGACGCCAGCACGTAGCCGCAGAACTTGTCGACGATCACGGTGGGGAAGTACCGCGGCGAGCCGTCCGCGTCGCGGTTCATCGCGGCAATGCCGGTTTCGCCCTGAATCACGTCGTCGAAAGCGGGGCGGTCCTTGTAGGGTCCGTCGATTCGATAGCCGGCACCCGACGCGTACACGATGCGTGGGTTGCGCGCCCGCACGGTTTCATAGTCGATGCCGAGGCGCTCGGCGGCACTCGGGCGCATGCTGTGCACGATGACGTCGGCGGTCTCGACGAGCTTGAGCAGCGCTTCGCGGCATTCGGCCTGCTTCAGGTTCAGGATCACGCTGCGCTTGTTGCGGTTCATGATCGTATAGAACACGGCCATGTCGGGATTGCGGCCAGGGCCATTCTTGCGGTTCTGGTCGCCTTCGGGCGGTTCGATCTTGATGACGTCCGCGCCCATGTCGCCGAGTAGCTGCGTGGCGACCGGACCGAGCACGTTGATGGTCAGGTCGATCACGCGGACACCGGCTAACGGGCCGGTCGCCGGTTCGAGGGGTTGTTGGGGATTTTCCATGCTCAGGCCTTGTACTCCTTGCCTTTAACGAGTCTGAGCGGCGTGTACACCATCACTTCCGTGCCGTCCTGCCTGATCACGCGGTTGCGGGTGCGCACCAGCCCAAGTCCGGGGCGCCCCTTGCTAGGCCTGCATTCGATCACCTCGCATTCCACGTGAATCGTGTCGCCCACATAGGTCGGGCCTTTGATGTCGAGTTCCATGTTGAGGAACGCGAAGCCGACGCCCTGCATGGTGGCCTGCGTGAGCAGCCCTTCCATCAGCGTGAAGACCAGCGCGCCCGGCGCGACGCGCCCCTTGATGGCCGACTGCTCGCGAAGAAACTCGGTGTTGGTGAACAGAACTTCCAGCATGCCGGTCACCGAAACAAAATTCACGACATCCGTTTCGGTCACCGTGCGGCCCACGGTCTTGAACTTGCGTCCAACGGGCAGGTCCTCCCAGTGAATTCCCAGACCAACCGTTTCGATTTCTTCCATTGCCTGTCCTCTGTCGTTGTCGGCTCGGCTGTTAGCTGAGCTGTCGTTGTCAGTTCTTCCTGATGCGGCCTAGCACGCTGTCCGCGACGATGTTGCGTTGGATCTGGTTGGTCCCTTCGATGATCTGCACCACCTTCGCGTCGCGGAAATAACGGTTGATCGGGTACTCGTTGGAGATGCCTGCGGCGCCGAATAGCTGCACGGCATCGGTCGCGACCTTCATGGCGACATCCGACGCGAACATCTTCGCCATCGCCGCCATTGGGGCGAGTTCACGGCCGCTAACGCCCGCATCGACGAGCGACGCCGTGCGATAGACGAGTTGGCGCGCGGCCTCGGTCTGGGTGACCATGTCAGCGATCATCCAGCGCACACCCTGAAAGTTGCTGATGCTCTGGCCGAATGCAACGCGGTCCTGAATGAATTTGACGGTGTGATCGATCGCGCCCTGCGCGATGCCAACCGCGCGCGCGGCCACGATGGGACGGCTCGTGTTGAGCGCCTCCATTGCCACCTTGAACCCCTGGCCGCCTTCCGGCCCGAGACGGTCTTCCGCGCGGATCAAGGCATCGTCGAAATAAAGGGGGCACGACGCCACGCCGCGCGCGCCCATCTTGTCTTCTTCGTTGCCGATCGTCAGGCCCGGCGTGTTGCGATCGACGATGAAAAGATTGATCCCCAGCGCCTGTCCTTCCTCGTCGAGCGTCCTGGCGGCGACGAGAATGAAGTCCGCGATATGCGAATTCGTGCACCAGATCTTGGAGCCGTTGAGCACATAGCCGCCGTTCTTGCGGCGCGCTGTCGTGCGAATGCCCGAAACGTCGGAGCCGCTTTGCGCTTCGGTAATGGAGAGAGCACCGCGTAAGTCACCGGAGGCGAGCCCCGGCAGAAGGCGGGCCTTCTGCTCTTCCGTGCCGCCTTCAAGAATGGCTCCGAACGGTGTCCATTGCACGACCAGCAGATAGCCCGTGTTGTAGCAAACCCGCCCGAACTCCTCGACGGCGATGCACGCCGACATCAAACTCGCGGCGCCGCCGTACGCTTCAGGAAACGGCAACGTGAAGAGGCCAAGCTCCTTGAGCAGTGCGTACATGTCGTGCGGATACCCGGCCGTACGGTCGATCTCGTCGGCCCGCGGCGCCACGCGCTCCCGTGCGACGCGACGGATGAGGTCGCGGATCTGAAGCTGGTCGTCTGTTAGTTCGTATGTCACTTCGAGCTCTCTTGCCAACGGTTTTTTCGGGCCGGCCCCCGGATTCGTCTCCGGAGTGGGGATCCGTCGCCCCCGCCGGCCACTTCCTGATCACATTCGAAGTCTTCACGTTTATGAACAATGTTCGATAAAGTAAACGAAGGGCCAGGTGATCGTCAAGCGCTGAAACGCGGCTCCCGCGGGTTTGTCCGAGGTGCGTCGGGAATTTGGTCGGGATGTAGTTTCAGCCTTGCGCGGCGGGGCACGGCAGGGCTTTCCCGCCGTTGACAGCGCGCTCCCAGTGCGTTTAAGATTTGGAACAGTGTTCGGTTATTGGTTCCATTTTGGCCCGACAGAGCGGCTCGATTCGGCGTGAGCCCATGGCAAAACGATTTGAAGGAGCGGGGAATGGACTCTCTTTGTCCTGAAGTCGATTATCAGAAATTCCTGGCCGAGGGCCGCTTGATGATCCAGCGCAGCCGCGGCAGCGGCCGCTATGTCTTCTACCCGCGGGTGGCTGAGCCGGTTACCGGGATGCGCGATCTGGAGTGGGTCGAAGCCTGCGGGAAGGGCACGGTTTATTCCACTACCGTGGTGCGCCAGAAATCGCCCACGCCCAGCTACAACGTCGCAGTGATCGATCTGGAAGAAGGTGTGCGCATGCTGAGTTGTGTGGAGGGCATCGAGCCTGAGGCCGTGCGCATTGGCATGCCGGTGCAGGCGAAGATCGTGTACCGAGGGGATGCGGCATTGCTTGTGTTCGAACCAGCCTGACGCCCGCTAACCCGCAGCCGGCCGTCATCAGCCGGTCACACCGATGAAAGGTAGATCGAATGGAATTCAACTTGCGCGGGCGTACCGCACTGGTGGCAGGCGCCACCTATGGGATGGGGGAAGCACCTGGCTTGTCGTCGCTGGACCTTGCTGCGCGTGCGTCCGTTGACGCGCTCGCCCAGGTGGGACTTACGCCTGGCGATGTAGACGGCCTTTTCGTGTGCACGCCGGACGACATGCTGTCGGGTCTCACGTTTGCCGAATACCTCGGTATTAACCCGAAGTTCACCGACAACAACCGAAGCGGCGGATCGGCGTTCGAAATCTACGCGCACACGGCGGCCATGGCGTTGTGTACGGGACAGATCGAGGTTGCCTTGATTGCATATGGGAGCAATCAGCGCAGCGCGGCGGGCAAGCTCGTGCAGTCGTCGCGTCCTTCGCCGTGGGAGAGCCCGTATAAGCCGATGAATCCGGTGTCGTCGTATGCGCTTGCGGCGGCGCGTCATATGCATCAATACGGCACGAAGCGTGAGCATCTGGCCGAGGTGGCCGTCGCCGCGCGCAAGTGGGCGCAACTGAATCCGGATGCGTATATGCGCACGCCCATGTCGATCGACGACGTGATGGGCGCGCGCCTCGTGTCGGATCCGCTTTCCGTGCGCGATTGCTGCCTCGTGACGGATGGCGCGGCAGCGATCGTCATGGTGCGCGCCGATCGAGCGCGTGATCTCACCGACAAGCCGGTGTATCTGCTCGGCGCGGCTTCGGCCACTTCGCACCGCGAAATCGCGAGCATGCCGGATCTCACGGTGACTGCCGCAGCGGAATCGGGCAGGCGTGCGTATCAAATGGCGGGCGTGAAGGCGAACGATATCGACGTCGCGATGCTGTACGACGCCTTCACGATCAACACCATTCTGTTTCTCGAAGACCTCGGCTTTTGCCCTAAAGGCGAAGGCGGCCGCTTCGTTGCGGACGGCGGCATCGCGCCGGGCGGCCGGCTCCCGGTCAACACGAACGGCGGCGGTTTGTCGTGCGTTCACCCCGGCATGTATGGGCTGTTCCTGATGGAAGAATCGATGCGGCAATTGACGGGCCGCGCTGGTGAGCGCCAGATACCCGGTGCGAAACTGGCGATCGCGCACGGTAACGGTGGTGTGCTCTCGAGCCAGGCCACGGTGATTCTCGGGACGCAGGAAACCCTGTAAAGACACGCTGTGAGACACGCCGCCCGCCAGGGTCACTGTCAACAGCTTTGCATGGGATCGGAGTAAGCGCTAAAGCGCCAACCCCGATCGACAGGAGACGGACAGATGAGCGAAGAGACCAGCAACGATGCAGCAGAGATCGTACAGGTCCGGCAAGACGGTGCAATCGCGATCGTCACATTGAACTATCCCCAACGGCGAAACGCGTTTTCGCTAAAGATGCGCGAGACGTTGTACGCGCAGCTTTATCGCCTGATGCATCACGAGGAAGCCTGCCGTGCGATCGTACTGACCGGCGCGGGCAATACGTTTTGCGCGGGTGGGGACATCTCGGAGATGCAGACGCGCAAGGTGCTCGAATATCGACAGCGCAATGAACTGCCGCTCGATATATTCAGACTGATGGTGGAAGGCCCGAAAGCGATCGTCGCCGCCGTCGAAGGGTTTGCGTTTGGCGCTGGTCTGTCGCTCGCCGCCGCTTGCGATTACGTCGTCACGTCATCGGCCGCGCGCTATGCGAGCGCGTTCGTCAAGGTCGGGCTGCTGCCCGATACGGGGCTCTATTGGTCGTTGTCGCAGCGCGTGGGCGGCGGCCTTGCACGCGAGCTCATGCTGAGTGCCCGGGAGTTCAACGGCGTCGAAGCGGGCGAGACCGGTTTTGCCAATCAGGTCGTCGAGCCCGGCGAGGCGCTGAACGCGGCCTCGAAGGTGGCGCAACAGTACGCGGAACTGCCCTCGGTGGCCACCGCGCACCTGAAGGCCGCGCTCGCCACGGGCATCCGTACGCTCGACGACGCCATCGAAGCGGAAGTCAACCTGCAGCCCATCCTGCGCCGCAGCCGCGAACACCAGGAGGCCGTGCGCGCCTTCATGGAAAAGCGCAAGCCGGTGTTCGTGGCCGACTGAAGGAAGCCAACATGAGCGAAAAAGAAGCGGCAGAAAACGATACGACGTCGCTGATCGAGGTGACCCGTGAGGGACCGGTCGCGATCGTGACGCTAAACAATCCCCGACGCCGCAACGCGATGGGACGTCAGATGCGTCAGTTGTTGCGCGACACGATGCATCGGCTGATGGTGGACGATCCGGACTCGCGGGCAATCGTCCTGACGGGCGCGGGCGAGCACTTTTGCGCCGGCGCCGACATCTCCGAGATGACGAAGCGCACGATCCTGCAAAGCCGCGAGATTCTGGCGGAGTCGTGCGTGGTAGTGCGTGAAATGCAGGCGGGACCCAAGCCGGTCGTGGCGGCCGTGGAAGGCGTAGCCTTCGGCGCCGGGCTGTCGCTCGCGGTCGCGACCGACTATGTCGTGGCTGCATCGAATGCACGCTTTTGCGCGGCGTTTCTGCGCGTCGGCCTGATTCCGGACACCGGTATTCTGTGGACGCTTCCGAAGCGCATCGGGATGGCTCGCGCGAGGGAGATGCTCTCGCTCGCCACTGAAATCGACGGCGACAAGGCCGGCACGATTCACCTTGCCAACGAAGTCGTCGGGCCGGGTACTGCGCGCGCAAAGGCAATCGAAGTTGCGCGCGGTCTTGCCGACTTGCCGCCGCTCGGCGTGGCGCTGCTGAAGGACGCGCTGACCAACGCCGCGACGACCATGGAAGGCGCGCTGCGAGCCGAGATCGACTATCAGCCCATCCTGCGTCAGTCGAAAGACCATCAGGCTGCCTGTAAGGCGTTTATGGAAAAGACCGAACCGGTCTTCACAGGTGAGTGAGCGCGGGGAGCAACGCGATGAGTATCGAGCAGAAGGAAAATGCCGCGGGCGCCGACGAGATCGTGCAGGTGCGCCGTCAAGGCGACGTGAGCATTGTCACGATGAACTATCCCGAGCGCCGCAACGCGTTCTCCATGAGGATGCGCGTTGCGCTGACCGAGGTCTTGCACCGGCTAATGCACGACGATCCGCAAACGCGCGCCATTGTGCTGACAGGCGCGGGCGGCCATTTTTGCGCGGGCGGCGACCTGTCCGAAATGCACGCGACCACTCTACAGTTGCTGGCGCTTCGTGAGCGTATCGCGGTGGGCGTGCGTCTGTTCAAGCTGATTTATACGGGCACGAAGCCGGTCGTCGCGGCGGTGGAGGGCACGTGCTATGGAGCGGGGCTGTCGCTGGCGGCTGCATGCGATGTCGTGGTCGGTGCCGATACCGCGAAGTACTCATGTGCGTTCGGCAAGGTCGGACTGCTTCCCGACACTGGAATTCTATGGACGCTGCCGCAAAAGGTCGGCGGCAGCAAGGCGCGTGAGTTGATGCTGAAAGGCGATGTCATCGACGCGGCCACGGCGCGCCGCATCGGCCTGGTCAGCGAGGTGGTCGCGAGCGGCGGCGCGCTCGATGCGGCGATCGAGGCCGCGGCGCGCTTCGCGAACTATCCGCCAGTGACGCTGGCGCTCCTGAAGGCGAGCCTCGTCAATGCGGGCAATTCGATCGAAGACGCATGCCGCCTCGAAACTGACCTCAATCCGCTGACCCGTCAAACGAGCGACCACGCGGAGGCGGTGACGGCCTTCATGGAAAAACGCAAGCCGGTTTTCACGGGTGCCTGACGCCGCCATTCTCCGTTGCTGTCTCTACTGGAAGTTCAACGCATATGTTTACGCCTGACCTGCTGAAGAACAAAAGAATCCTCATCACCGGGGGAGGCACCGGCCTTGGTAAGAGTATCGGCCTGCGCTACCTCGAACTGGGCGCCGATCTCGTCATCTGCGGTCGCCGCAAGGAAGTGCTGGACGCAACGGCCGACGAGTTTCGCGGCGTCGTGCCTGGCGCGCGTGTCACGACGGTGCAGGCGGACGTGCGCAGCGCCGAGTCCGTCGAGTCGATGATGGAGACCATCTGGCGCGATGGTCCGCTCGACGTATTGCTGAACAACGCGGCGGCCAACTTCATCGCGCGCACGGAAAGCCTGTCGGCGCGCGCGGTGGATGCGGTGCTCGACATCGTGCTGCACGGCAGCTTCTATTGCACGATCGCGGCGGGCAAGCGCTGGATCGACGCGGGTCAGCCGGGCAACGTGATCAGTACCGTATCGACGCCCACGATGACCGGCTCGGCCTTTACCGTGCCGTCCGCGGCCGCGAAGGCGGGTATTCTCGCCATGACCCGCAGCCTTGCGGTCGAGTGGGGCCCGAAGGGCATTCGCCTGAACGCGGTGGCGCCCGGACTGTTCCCGACGCCGGGCGCATGGGAGCAGTTGTACCCGCCGGGCTCGCAGGTCGAGCCGCAGGAGCGCTCGGTGCCGCTGAGGCGCTTCGGCGATCACGCGGAACTTGCCAATCTCTACGCTTATCTGGCGTCCAATGGCTCCGGCTACATCACCGGCGACATGATCGTGATCGACGGCGGCCGCTGGATGCAGGGGGTGGGCGGCCCGACCTTCCGCGCGATGCAGGACTGGACCGACGAGCAATGGGACGCCATGCGCGCCCACGCTCGCAAGGGTTGAACCATGGGTCCGCTTGCAGGAGTTCGAATCATCGAGCTGGCCGGCATCGGCCCGGGGCCCATGGCGGCGATGCTGCTCGCCGATCTGGGTGCGACGGTGTTGCGCATCGAACGTCGCCGGCCGGTCAAGCTCGGTATCGAGCGTCCACTGCGCTACAACCTGTTGCTGCGCAACCGAAAGACGATTGCGCTCGACCTGAAAGACCCGGAGGCCGTCGAACTCGTGCTCACGCTGGTGGAGCGCGCCGATGCCCTGATAGAAGGTTTCCGACCCGGCGTGACCGAGCGACTCGGGCTGGGTCCGCAGGCCTGCCTCGAACGCAATCCGAAGCTCGCTTACGGGCGCATCACGGGATGGGGCCAGGAAGGTCCGCTCGCGCAGTACGCCGGGCATGACCTGAACTACATCGCGATCACCGGCGTCCTCAACGCAATTGGCCGCCGCGATCAGCCGCCGTCGATACCGCTGAATCTGATCGGCGACTATGCGGGCGGTTCGCTGTACCTTGCAATGGGGCTCCTGTCGGCGATCCTGCATGCGCGCAACGGCGGCGCGGGACAGATCGTGGATGCCGCGATCGTCGACGGCACGGCCAACCTTGCTACCACGTTCTTCGGCATGCAGGCTGCCGGCATCTGGCGCGACGGGCGCGGGACGAATATCACGGATTCGGGATCGCACTTCTACGACGTTTATGAATGCGCGGACGGCAAGTGGATTACGGTCGGCCCCATCGAGGACAAGTTCTATCTCGAACTCCTCCGCCTGCTCGACATCGATCCGCAAACCCTGGGTACGCAGCTCGACGCCAGCAACTGGCCCGCCGCGCGCGCACTGTTCGCGCTGAAATTCAAGCGACGCACACGCGAGCAATGGACCACCTTGCTCGAACACACGGACGCGTGCTTCGCACCGGTTCTGTCGTGGACCGAGGCACCCGGGCATGCGCATCTGAAGGCGCGGGGCACGTTCATCGAAGTGGACGGCATCGTGCAGCCCGCGCCGGCGCCGCGCTTCTCCGCCACGGTGCCCGCGAAGCCGACGGCGCCCGAGGCACCCGACGCGACCACGATCGACGCCGCGCTGGCGGCATGGCTCGAACCGGGCCGCATTGGCGAGTTGAAAGAAGCGGGAACGCTGGCCTGAGCCGCGCCCGACAGGCGACCCATAAGGACGAAACGAGACACTCATGGATCTGCGATATACCGACGAAGAGCTGGCGTTCCGCAATGAGGTCAGAGCCTTCTTCAAGGAAGCGCTGCCGGCCGACATCCGACGCAAAGCTACCTTGGGGCAGCGCTATTCGGCGGCCGACCTGCGCCGCTGGCAACGCATGCTCTACGAGCGCGGCTGGGCGACGCCAGCGTGGGACAAGGCGTGGGGCGGGACGGGCTGGAGCGCGGTGCAGCAATACATCTTCAAGGAAGAGCTGCACATGGCCCCGGCGCCCGAGACGCTGTCATTCAACGTGAACATGATCGGTCCGGTTTTGATCGCGTTCGGCAGCGAGGAGCAGAAGCGCCATTTCCTGCCTCGCATCGCGAGCCTCGAATACTGGTTCTGCCAGGGATTCTCCGAGCCCGGCGCCGGTTCGGACCTGGCCGCGCTGCGGACCCAGGCGGTGCGCGACGGGGACCACTACGTCATCAACGGCCAGAAGCTGTGGACTTCGACGGCGCATCACGCGGACTGGATGTTCTGTCTCGTGCGCACGGATTCGAGCGGCAAGAAACAGCAGGGCATCACGTACCTGCTGATCGACATGAAGACGCCGGGCCTGACCGTGCGCCCGATCGTCACGATCGACGGCCACCATGAAACCAACGAGGTGTTCTTCGACAACGTGCGCGTGCCGGTTGCGAATCGCATTGGCGAAGAGAACAAGGGTTGGGATTACGCGAAGTATCTGCTCGGCAACGAGCGCAGCGGGATTGCGCGCGTGGGCATTTCGAAGATGCGCGTGCGCCACGCGAAGGATCTTGCGAAGCGCGTGCCCTGCGGCGACGGTGTGCTGTGGGACGACTCGCGTTTTCGTGAACGTGTCGCGGCCGTCGAGGTGGAACTGAAGGCCTTGGAGATGACGCAGATGCGCGTGATCGCCGAGAGCAGCGCGCAGCAGAGCCACGTGCCCGACCCGAAGACTTCGATCCTGAAGATCAAGGGTTCGGAGCTGCAGCAACTCGCAGCTGAATTGCTCCTCGAGGTGGCAGGGCCGGATGCTTTACCGCTCGATCTCGACTTCCTGCGTGGGCTTGCCGATCCAATTCGCGAACCCGAATGGGCGCTCACCGTTGCGCCGAATCACTACTTCGCGCGCCATGTCTCGATCGTGGGCGGCTCCAACGAGATTCAGAAGAACATTCTCGCCAAGTCCGTACTCGGACTTTGAGCGACGGGCGAACTGCGGAGAAGCATCAGATATGGACTTTGATTTCACCGATGAGCAACGCATGCTCAAGGACAGCGTCGACCGGCTCGTCAAAGACGAGTACGGGTTCGAGCAGCGCGCGAAGTATCTCGCTGACCCGGACGGTTTCAGCCGCGAGCTTTGGGCGCGTTATGCCGACATGGGTCTGTTGGGCCTTTCGTTTGACGAGGAATACGGCGGCAGCCACTGCGGCCCTGTCGAAACGATGATCGTGATGGAAGCGTTGGGCCGCGCTCTCGCGGTCGAACCGTATCTCGCGACGGTCGTGCTGGGCGGCGGCTTGGTGCGGCTTGGCGGCAACGCGGCGCAACGCGCGGCGATTCTGCCGCAGATTGCGCAGGGCGAGTTGCAGATGGCGTTCGCGCACAGCGAGGCGCAGGCGCGGTACGACCTCGCGGACGTTGCGACCACCGCTCGGCGCGAAGCCGCCGGCTGGGTGCTCGACGGCGCCAAGCGCGTTGTGCTCAACGGCGGCAGCGCCGACGTTCTCGTGGTGTCGGCGCGCGTGTCCGGTGGTAGGCGCGAGCGTGACGGCATCGGGCTGTTCGTGGTCAGGGGCGACGCGCAGGGCGTGACGCGCCACACGTATCCGACGCAAGACCGGCTGCGTGCGGCAGACATTCAGTTGTCCGGCGTGCGCGTTCCAGATAGCGACGTTCTGGGCACCGCGGGCGCCGCGTTGCCGCTGATAGAAACGGTCGTTGCGCACGCGATCGCGGCGGTGAGCGCGGAAGCCGTAGGTGCAATGGCAGCTGCGCACGAAGAAACCGTGGAGTATCTGAAGGTCCGCAAGCAGTTCGGGGTGCCTATCGGATCATTCCAGGCGCTCCAGCATCGTGCAGTCGACATGCTCGTCATGGTGGAGCAGGCGCGCAGCATGGCGCTCTTCGCGACCATGATGAGCGAGGAGCCGGACGCGGCGGAACGCGATCGCAGTATGTCGGCGGCGAAAGTGCAGATCGGACGCTCGGGCCGCTTCGTCGGTCAACAAGGCGTGCAATTGCACGGCGGCATCGGGATGACCGAGGAGTGCAAGATCGGTCACTACCTGAGACGCCTGAGCGTGATCGATATCCAGTTCGGCTCGACCGAACATCATCTGACCCAGCTCGCCAATGCCGGCGGACTGATCGATGCAGCAGCGTGAACCGCGCGTCCAGCCAAGCAAACGGAAACCATTCATGAGCCGAATTTCCCCACCCGATCAATATCAGGAACTGCGCGACGCCTTGCGCGACCTCTCGAAGGCGTACCCCGACGAGTACTGGCGCCGCATCGATCACGAGCGCGTCTATCCCGAGGCGTTTGTGGACGCGCTGACGAAGGCCGGCTGGATGGCCGCGCTGATCCCTCAGGAGTATGGCGGTTCAGGTCTCGGGTTGACCGAGGCGTCCGTGATCATGGAGGAGATCAACCGCAACGGCGGCAACTCTGGCTTTTGTCATGGCCAGATGTACAACATGAATACGCTGCTCAGAAACGGCTCGGAGGCGCAAAAGCGCAAATACCTGCCGAAGATCGCGAGCGGAGAATTGCGTCTGCAATCGATGGCTGTGACCGAACCGACCACCGGAACGGACACGACGAAGCTGAAGACCACTGCTGTAAAAAGAGACGACCGGTACGTGGTGAACGGCCAGAAGGTATGGATTTCGCGCGTGCAGCATTCGGACATGATGATCCTGCTCGCACGCACCACGCCGTTGTCGGACGTGAAGAAGAAGTCGGATGGGCTGTCGTGCTTTCTCGTGGACCTGCACCAGGCTATCGGCAATGGCCTGACCGTGCGGCCGATTCCGAACATGGTCAATCACGAGACGAACGAACTGTTCTTCGACAATCTGGAGATTCCTGAAGAGAACCTGATTGGCGAGGAAGGCAAGGGCTTCAGGTACATCCTCGACGGACTCAACGCCGAGCGCGCACTGATCGCGGCCGAGTGCATCGGCGACGGCTACTGGTTCGTCGAGCGCGCGTCGAAGTACGCCAGCGAGCGTATCGTGTTCGACCGGCCCATCGGTATGAACCAGGGCATCCAGTTCCCGATCGCCGAGGCATACATCGACGTGCGCGCGGCGGATCTGATGCGCTACAAGGCCTGCGAACTGTTCGACAACCATCAACCGTGCGGCGCGGAAGCGAACATGGCGAAGCATCTCGCGGCCACGGCTTCGTGGAAAGCCGCGAATGCCTGTCTGCAGACCCATGGCGGCTTCGGTTTCGCCTGCGAATACGATGTCGAGCGCAAGTTCCGCGAAACCCGGCTCTATCAGGTGGCGCCGATTTCGACGAACCTGATTCTGTCCTACGTCGCCGAGCACGTGCTCGACCTGCCGCGTTCATTCTGAGCTTTGGAGGGATCTGATGCGCTTCGAGACCATTCTGTACGACGTCAAGGACCGGGTAGCGACGATCACGCTGAACCGTCCGGAACACATGAACACCTGGAACGACCAGGTGGCGACCGAAGTGTACGAGGCGATGCAAGCGGCGGGCGCGGACCATGGCGTGCGCGTGATCGTTTTCACCGGCGCGGGCAAGGCGTTTTGCGCGGGCGGCGATATTCACAGCTTCGGCGGTGATCCCGCCGCGCTCATGACGAAGCTCCCGCGTCCGTTCGACATGCGCAAGCGCGCCGACTGGCAAACGCGCTGCTCTTACTATCCGGCCATTCCGAAGCCGGTGATCGCGATGCTCAACGGCGCTACCGTCGGCATTGGCCTGATCCATGCCCTTTTCTGCGACATCCGCTT
The DNA here is from genome assembly GCF_050436485.1 of Paraburkholderia sp. Clong3. NCBI lineage: Bacteria > Pseudomonadati > Pseudomonadota > Betaproteobacteria > Burkholderiales > Burkholderiaceae > Paraburkholderia > Paraburkholderia sp. Clong3. The sequence continues at coordinate 440,931 of NZ_JBNDMH010000003.1, forward strand.
TGCGTCCGAAGACGCGACCATCACGACGGCATTCGCGCGCCGCGGCCTGAGCGCGGAATACGGCATGGCCTGGATACTCGCGCGTCACGTCGGCCAGGCACACGCGCTCGACCTGCTGCTGTCGGGACGCAAGATCAAGGGGCGCGAAGCCGAACGTATGGGACTCGTGAATCGGGCAATTCCGGCGGACAAGCTGGTCGAGGAGACCTATGCGTACGCGCGTGAAATGGCGGAGTACTGCTCGCCGCGCTCGATGCGCATCATGAAGGAGCAGGTCTGGGAGGTGCCGTTCCAGACGCCCCACGAGGCGGTGATACACGCCGGGTTGGACATGCCGATCGCCAACCAGTGCGATGACTACAAGGAAGGCATGGCGAGCTTTCTCGAGAAGCGCAAGCCCAACTTCACGGACTACTGAGCACACATAGGACTACCACTTCATGCTGAACTACGAAGTCGTCAAGAACTGGCCGATCGAAGATGTCACGCAGACATATAGCGAGCGCGACGTGATGCTGTATTCGCTAGGTCTCGGGTTGGGCGCAGACCCGCTGGACGCAGAACAGCTGCGCTACGTATATGAAAAGGACCTGCAAGCGATGCCGACTTGCGCGGCCGCGTTCGCGTGGCCGAAATCATGGATGCGCGATTCGCGTACGGGCATCGACTACCTGAAGCTCGTGCACGGTGAGCAGGACGTTCGCTTCATGCGCCCGATGCCGGTTGCAGCGACCATCGTCAGCAAGACGCGGGTGAGCCGCATCTCGGACAAGGGCGCGGGCAAGGGCGCGATCGTCGAGCTCAAGCGTGACATCATCGACGCCTCGACGGGCGAACAACTTGCCGAAGTCCGGCAGGTGTCCTTTCTGCGCGGCGACGGAGGGTTCAGCGCCGGGTCGGGCGCGAGCGACGCGCCGCCCGAAGCGCTTCCGGCTGTGCCGGAGCGCGCGCCGGACGCGGAATACGTCTTTTCGACCGGCGCGCACGCAGCGTTGATCTACCGCCTTTCGGGCGACGCCAACCCCCTGCACGCGGACCCGGAGGTGGCGTCGAAAGCCGGATTCAACCGGCCCATTCTTCACGGCCTCGCGACCTATGGCATGGCGGGTTACGCCGCGATTCGCACCTTCGCGGGCAACGACGCAAAGCGTCTGAAGCGACTCGCCTTGCGCCTGACCGCGCCGGTGTACCCCGGCGAAGAAGTGCGCTTCCAGTTCTGGCGGGACAGTGACACGCGTCTGCATCTGCGGGCGCGAGTCGACGCACGCGATGTGGTGGTGCTGAACAACGGAATCGTGGAAATTGCCTGAAACCGCGCCCGGCAGCGCCGACGTGCTTTGCCGGGCCGCGACTGGAGCCTGAAATGAAACGACCCCCATGCTCACTGTTGTTCGCGGCCCCCCGGGGGGGCTTCAGCCTCCCTTGGGGGCGGCCCGGCGGGAGGCTGAAATGGACCTGAAAGAGAGTCCCGCCGACAAGGAATTTCGCGCCACGGTGCGCGAATTCGTAGCGACTCATTTGCCCGACGACATTCGTGAACGGGTGCTGAACTTCCGCCATGTGCCGCGCGAAGACTACGTGCGCTGGCAACGCATTCTGGCCGGGAAGGGATGGGGCGCACCTGCGTGGCCCGCGCAATTCGGCGGCGCCGCCTGGAATGCCGCGCAGCGCAACATTTTCGACGAGGAATGCTTTACCGCCGGCGCGCCGCGCCAGATGCCGTTTGGCCTTTCGATGGTTGGACCTGTCATCCAGAAGTTCGGCACCGACGCGCAGCGCGAACGGTTCCTGCCGCGCATCATCTCGATGGAGGACTGGTGGTGTCAGGGTTACTCCGAGCCGGGTGCGGGTTCCGATCTGGCGTCGCTCAAGACGCGTGCGGACCGCGTCGAGCGCGACGGTCAACCGTTCTACGTCGTCAACGGCCAGAAGATCTGGACCTCGTTTGCCCAATGGGCGAACTGGATTTTCTGCCTGGTCCGCACGGATGGCAGCGGCCGCCCACAGGAAGGCATCTCGTTCCTGCTGATCGATATGTCGACGCCCGGCATGACGGTCAGACCCATCCGCACGCTTGACGGCGGCCACGACGTCAACGAAGTGTTCTTCGACAATGTGGCAGTGCCAGTGAGCAATCTCGTCGGTGAGGAGCATCGCGGCTGGTCGATCGCCAAGTATCTGCTCGGCCACGAGCGGACCAACATCGCCGGCCTCGGCAACTGCAAGCGTTTCATGCGACGTCTGAAGGAGATTGCCAGCACCGAGCGTAAGCACGGCAAGCCTCTCATCGAGGACGTTCGCTTTCGCGATCGCATCGCCAGGGTGGAAATCGATTTGATCGCGCACGAATGGTCGCTGCTGCGCGTCGTCTCAGCCGAAACTGCAGGACGTCCCATCGGACCGGAGGCTTCGGTGCTGAAAATCCGCGGTTCGGAGATTCAGCAGGAGCTTACGGAGCTGATCATGGAATGCGCAGGCCCCTATGCGGTGCCTTTTGTAAGCGAAGCGCTGGAGGCGGACTGGCGCGGCGAAACCGCGAACGGCGAGCTGCTCAACGCGCTGGCCGCGCACTACCTGGACTGGCGCAAGATTTCGATCTACGGCGGTTCGACTGAAGTGCAGAAAAACATCATCGCCAAGCAGGCGCTCGGCATCTGAGGACACGCCATGGACTTCACGCTGGTTGAAGAGGAACAGATGCTGGCCGACGTGGTCGGCCGTTTCGTCGAAAAGGAATACGACTTCGAGGCGAGGCGCCGTCTCGCCGCTACTCCCGGGGGCTGGTCGGCTGCGCACTGGACGACGCTGGCCGAAATGGGCGTGCTGGCGCTGAACGTGCCGCAGGATCATGGCGGCCTTGGCACGGGCCCGGTCGAGACCATGCTCGTGATGGAGGCCTTCGGCCGTGGGCTCGTACTGGAGCCGTTTGTTTCGACGGCCGTGATCGGCGCGAAGCTGATCGGGCGCGCGGGACACGAGGCGCGCAAGGCGGAGTGGCTGGCTGGTATCGCGGACGGCAGCCTGAAGACCGCGCTGGCGACGCTTGAACCGGGCGCGCGTTTCGATTTGTGGAATGTTGCGATGAGGGCCGAGCCAACGCGTGACGGGTTCATCCTGAATGGACGCAAAGGCGTTGTACTGCACGGCGACAGCGCGGACATTCTGCTGGTTTCGGCGCGTAGCGCAGGCGAGCAGACCGACAAGCACGGCATCACACTCTTCGCCGTCGATGCGCGAACGCAAGGCGTCAGCGTCAAAGGATTTCCGGCACTCGACGGGCAGCGTGTCGCCGAGGTGGTGCTGGACGACGTGCACGTCGATGCAAGTGCTGTCATCGGCGTCGTCGATCAGGGCTACCCGTTGCTCGAGTGGACCGTCGATCAAGGTATTTTCGCGCTGTGTGCGGAAGCGGTGGGCGCGATGTCGCGGCTGAGCGATCTGACCTTTGAATACCTGCGCACGCGAAAGCAGTTTGGTTCGCCGATCGGCAAATTCCAGGCGCTGCAGCATCGCGCCGCCGATATTTTGACCGCCGTAGAGCAGGCGAAATCGATGGTCTACTTTGCGGCGGCGAAACTTGGCGATGACGACGAGCTGGAAGCCCATCGTGCTGTGACTGCCGCAAAGGCGCTGATTGGCCGTAGTGCACGCTTCGTGGCGCAGCAAGCGGTACAACTGCACGGCGGGATGGGCATGACGGACGAACTGGCGGTGGGCTGGTACGTGAAGCGGCTCACCTGCATCGACATGACTTGGGGAAACACCGAACACCATATCGAGCTGTACGGTGCGTTCCTGTAATTGCAGTTAATCAGACGACAAGAATGGCCCCGACCGCACATGCCGGTCGATTTGAAGAAAGGAGACAACTGATGTCAGTAGCTGCTCATGGCGCGACTCCGGAGCTGGCGCCAATTCCCGCGCACGTATTGCCTGAACGAGTGTTCGACATCGATATCTACAATCCGCCGGGTGCCGAAGACGACTACCATCTCTCGCTCAAGCAGTTGCACGCCGAAGGCATTCCCGACATTCTCTGGACACCCCGCAACGGCGGACACTGGATCGCGACGCGCGGCGATGACATCTATCACATCCTCAAGGACTATGAGAATTTCTCGTCGAAGCAGCTGACAGTGCCGCTCGTCGAGCATCAACCGTTGCCGCCGATCTTCTTCGATCCTCCGCAGCACACCGCCTATCGCGCGCTGATCGCGCCCGCGTTCATGCCGCAGGCAATCGGCAAGCTCGAGGAGAAGGCGCGCGAAATGGCGATCGAATTGATCGACGGCTTTTATCTTAAGGGCGAGGTGGAATTCGTATCGGGGTTTGCGCAGCATCTTCCGATCGGCATTTTCATGAACATGGTGGCGCTGCCCGCCGAGGATCGCGAGTACTTGCTCGGCCTCGCTGACAAGATGGTCCGTCCGGTCGATGCCAACGAGAAGCTCAAGGCGCTCGGTGCGATTTTTCAGTACCTGGGGGTGAAGATTGCGGAACGCCGCGCCAACCCGGGTGACGATCTCATCAGCAAGATTGTCCATTCGAAGATCGACGGGCGCGCGCTCACCGACGAAGAAGTGCGGGGGCTCTGTGGTCTCGTGCTGATTGGCGGCCTCGACACGGTTGCCTCGGCAATGGGCTTTATCGCGCGATTCCTCGCCGGGAGCCCGGCCCACCGCAAGCAGCTCATCGACAACCCCGAACTGACGCAGAAGGCCGTGGACGAGCTTCTGCGGCGCTTCCCGGTGGTCAATCAAGGGCGGCGGATCACACACGATTTCGAGTACAAGGGCGTGCAGATGAAGGCGGGTGACATGATCATCATGCCGACCACACTGCACGGTCTGGACGAGAGGAAGTTCGACGATCCGCTGAGCGTCGACTTCGCTCGGCCTACGCCGATTCATTCGACGTTCGGCAATGGCGCGCATCGTTGTCCCGGCTCGTTCCTTGCGCGCGTGGAGTTGAAGGTTTTCCTTCAGGAATGGCTTAAGCGGATTCCCGATTTCCAGATCAAGCCTGGCGAGAAAGCGGGTGTCCACGGAGGTGTGAACGGCACGCTATACCACTTGCCTCTTGTCTGGGACGTGGTCCGCTGAGGATCGGTCACAATGGCCTGAGCAGGCCATTGCGACCATGTGCGTCTGTAGAAGGGGATCCGCGGCTCGGTGCGCCCGTCACATGGCGCCGACCGCTCCATCCGGGCCGGGCGCGATTCTGGCACAAGCAGCTGCCTTGCAGTTTTATGGAGATGCCTTGCTCAACGCTCGCCAGACGACCTTCATGGCGTGACGGAATGAGTCCGCATTAAATGTGTCCGCGCCGGACCGGCGAAGAAAGACGACCAGACCGTGCAGATGTGAAAGGAGTAGGGCGCCGCGCAACGTGCATTCTCCCGAGGGCAAGGTTGGGTTGATCTGCGCGATCAGTTCCGCCAGGAGACCCTGAAAATCCGCAGTAGATTTCGCCATCAGGGCATGCAGAAAGGGCTCATGCTCTGCGAGGCTCCAGCATTCCAGCACAAAGGCGCTAACGCGGTTTCCGCCGCTCGCCGTCAGTACGGAGAACGCCTCGTCGACGATGACATCCAGTCGTGCTTCCGGTGACCGGGATTTGTCTTGGGCGATCGTCCGATAGTGCTCGAAATAGCGATCCGTGTATGCCTCGATCGTGGCCCGCAATAGTTCTTCGCGAGTGCTGAAGTAGTGCTGCAAGGTCCTCAGTCGAATCCCTGCCTCGCTGGCAATGCGGCGTTGAGTGAAACCAGCGTTACCTTCGGATGCGAAGACCTCGATCGCCACTTCGATGATGGCGGGCACGCGGGTCGTTCTGTTCCCGCGCCGTCTGGGCCCGTCTGCTGCCGTGTTGCCGAGGTCTGCCGATGAGATGGTCAGGTCTTTCATCTGTTGTGCTCTCCTTGGCGTCTGCTGTCCTCGCGCTTGTTGCCAGTCCGGGATGTGTATCTGCGGGCTATACCCCGCCTGGTACGAACGGCGTTCAATCCTGATCGGGCAGCGCCGGCATTGACCTGATGATAGTCGGCTGACGAATAAATATGCGTCTTCTGACTAATTAGCTTTTAGATAAAGCCTGATCCAGTCACTCGCGGCATCACATATCCTACCCGAATAAAGGGTAGATTTGTCCATACCAGCATTTCCCCTGGTGTCATCTGGGCTTGATAATGGGTCGACTGACTACTACTATTTAGTCAATCGACACATTACGCCGGAAACCGACCATTCCCATGTGTCGCAAGCCGAAGCAGCAGATCCGCAGGGTTTGGGGGTGGCCGGTTAGAGTCGCCAATTTGCGTTCGTGGTTGTGATGTCAGCAGCGCGTACAGGGCGGTAGAAGGAGCTGGACATGAAGGTTGGGGAAGGTTCTTTGCGTTCGCTGATCGACAAGTGGATTGCGCCCACTGCAACCACCTCGGTGCACATCACCCGATGTACTTTCGCAAATTCAGGCCAGACGAGGTGTGTACTTGCGCGGTCGTCCGCCGCGGAGAACTCCTTCGCGATATTCTTCTTTCGGCACGCCGACGGGGCATGGCGCGTGTTCCCGCCTCCTCCCCGCAAACCAGAAAGGCACTTCTACGCAGGAACGGGATAAGGGATTCGTCTGATCGCGGTCCATGAACAGCCTATATAAAAGGACTGCAAAGGAAACTGATCCGATCGCACAAGCGTTTTCGGCTGCTTCTGCGATTCGTCCTGCTTTCGCGCTTGAATGGAAAGACGGAAAGGCCGGCTCATCGTTGCCTGCACTGCGTACCGGACTAGAATCGAAGAATCCCGGCTGCGCCCGGCCTGCCTATCGATTCATCATCGGCTCAAACGGTTTTCCGAAAGCCATCCATGGTTTGCATCGTCAATCTGCGCAGTCGAATCGGACACCTCGCAAATGCAAGCGTCGCCACTGTCTCGTCAGCGTCACGCGGCCATGCGCGGACCGCTTCGAGTTCATCACCAAACTCAAATCCACGTTTACCCCGCGTTTTGAACGTCGTTCGGAAAATTGCATCACTTAGGGGTGAGCGAGCGTTGACAGTCGAGTTTCGAGCGTTTATCTTTCCGAACAGCATTCGCATTATGGTGGCGCTGTGGGAGGTATCCGAGGCGCGATGCTGACGAGGTAGGGAGGCCGGTTTCGCTTCATTGCAAAAGTCTGCGGCAGTCCAACGGCCTGGGCCTTTTCTGCGGCAGCGCGACAAAGACAAGAGGAGACGCATGAAACAGAAGAGTCTAAAGCCAAGTGCGATCAGCCTTGGCGTGCACGCGACCTGCATCGCTGCAGCGTGCGGGTTGTGGAGCGCGAACGCCAACGCCTTCCACTTCGATGTGCCGAACCCGGACATCGACATGGAATGGGACAACACGGTGCGTGCGGACTACGGCATCCGGCTTCAGAACCCGAGCCACTTCTACACGAACAGCCCGACCTACGACGAAGGCGATCTATCGACGCCGAAGTTCAGCACGATCCAGTCGATGCTGAACCTCTACAGCGAATTCGATTTCAAGTACAAGGACACGTCCGGCTTCCGCATCAGTATGGACGCGTGGTACGACCCGACGTTCAAGAATCACAATACGAGCAATCCTGCATTTCCTCCGAACTATCCGAACAACGAGTACACCAGCTACATCAAGAAGTACTACCAGGGGCCGAGCGCCGAGCTGCGTGATGCGTTCGTGTTCCACACTTTTGACCTCGGTGGTCACTCTGTCAACGTCAAGCTCGGCCGGACGGCGGTCACCTGGGGGCAGTCGGCGTTTGCTACGCTGGGTGGCGCGAACTCGGTGGCCATCGGTCAGCAGCCGCTCGACCTGATGAAACTGACGCAGAGCCCGAGCGCTTCGCTCAAGGAAATCGTGTTGCCGACGGCTCAGGCCGACGTGACGACGAACATTACCGACACGTTCTCTCTCGGCGCACAGTACACGTTCGAATGGAATCACGATCGGCTGCCTGAAGGCGGCACATATTTCGGCGGTGCCGATCCTATTCTTTACGGCCCTCCGATCGCCAGCTACCAAAACATTCCGGGGCTGGGCACATTCGCGATTCCGCGCATCGCGCCGACGAAAGGCCAGATCGGCGATATCGGCATCGACGGCAAGTGGCGTGTCGATTCGATCGCAACGACCTATGAATTTACGTACCGCCACTTCGCCATGAAGATGCCGTGGGCGGCGGTGCTACTCCCCGGTGCCGGACCCGAACTCTTCCCGGGCACCAACCTTCCCGGTGTTACGGCGAAATACGGCAACGACGTGAACCTGATCGGCGCTGGCTTCAACAGTGCGATCGGCAGCGCGGCAGTGGCAGGCGAGCTGTCGTATCGCTGGAACATGCCACTCAACGCCGTCAACACGACGACGGTCAACGATGCGCCGACAGGTCGCACGCTGCACGGTCTGCTGAACGTCACGCAGTCGTTCGGCAAGACGCCCATGTGGGACAACATGTTCCTGCAGGCGGAATTCGCGTTCAACCAGCTGCTAAGCGTGCAATCGAATGCGCGGAATTTTGCCAACTCCAGCTATGACACCACGGGCCAATGTTCGGCATCGGGCAACTCCGCGTTCAACAACTGCTCGACGCGCTTCTGGGCCGGGGTCGGCATTGGTGCGAGCCCGCAGTGGTATCAGGTATTCCCTGGGGTTGATTTGACGATGCCGCTGTTCGTTAATCTGAATCTGAAGGGCTACTCATCTGTCATCGCGCCGGCGGCCGAAGCACAGGGGCAGAACACCTTCGTGGTCGGGCTTGACTTCACGATCTACAACAAACATGAGGTGGACATTACCTACACCTACTACATGAACAAGAAGGGGTACTCAACGGCGGGAGCCGCGACGGCGCTCGGTGCACCGTACAGCGACAAGTCGTGGATCGGCATCACCTATCAGACAACGTTTTGATGATGGAGGCACGTGTGAAAAGATTCCCAAAGCTTCTTAAGGCGCTGGCGATACTCGCCGCGGTTTGGGCCTCGCCGTATACGCTGGCGATCGAGAGTGGGATCACGCCGTTCGGCGCGGAAATTGCCGGCAACAAGGACGGCACGATTCCGGCCTACACGGGGGGCATCAAGGACTTTCCGACCGGGTTCAAGGCCGACTCCGGTAAATGGGCCGACCCGTTTCCTGGTGAAAAGCCGGTTCTGCAAATCACGGCTCAGAACTATCAGCAATACACCGACAAACTGAGCGCCGCCTCGATCGAGCTGTTCAAGCGCTATCCGACTTACCGGATGGACATTTACCCGACGCACCGCTCGGTTTCGTATCCGGACTGGTACCTTCAGAACTCGGAAAAGGACGCGGAAAGTGCCAAGCTCGAAAAAAATGGCCTTTATATCGATGGGGCGTTCGGCGGCAAGCCGTTCCCGGTGCCGAAAAACGGTCAGGAGGCGCTATGGGACTGGGAATTGCGCTACGTCGGAACGGCCCAGAAAAACAACGTGAAGACGTGGCTCGTCGATTCGAGCGGCACGCCGATTCTTGCTGCGCAGTTCAAGAGTTCGCTGCTCTATCCGTATTTCGAGTCGAAGGACGAAGCGGAGTTTCGCAAGAAGGGCCCCCTCGCGATCTGGTATCAGGTATATAACGACTACGCGTCACCGGCCCGCCTGATTGGCGACACGACGCTCTTCTGGTACTTCACGGATTCGGCCGATCACGATCAGCAATCGTGGGAATACAACCCGGGCCAACGCCGCGTGCGCGTGGCGCCCGATCTCGCCTACGACACGCCGAATCCCGGCTATTCCGGCGCGATCACGATGGACGACATCCAGTTGTTCTACGGCAAGATCGATCGCTGGAACGCGAAGCTGGTCGGCAAGAAGGAAATGTACATTCCGTACAACGACTACAAGCAGCAGTACGACACGCCGGCCAGCAAGATCACCACGCCGCATTTCGTGAATCCCGATTATGTCCGGTGGGAGCTGCACCGCGTATGGGTCGTGGAGCTGACGCTCAAGCCGGGCGCGCGTCACATCTACAGCAAGAAGACGCTGTACTTCGACGAGGATGGCGGCGGGGGAATGATGGATGCCTACGACCAGTCCGGCAAGCTCTATCGCGCCGGCTTTGAGACCACGGTTCCCGCGTACGACTACAAGGTGCCGTATTCGCTCGGTAACTGGTTCTACGACTTCAACAGCGGCATTTATATCTTCGGCAGCCATCCGGCAGACTCGCCCGGGATTTTCTTCAACGTGAATTTCCCAAATGACTACTTCACGCCGGAGCGTATGCAATCCGCGGGTGTGCGCTAATTGCGCGCCGAGTTGAGGATCAGGTATTGAGTGATGCGTCCCTGCCCGGCTTGCCTGGCGGGACGCATCACCAGCAGAACGCGAAGCTCGAAAAGGATGGCCTGTTCGTTTCCGGCGCATTCGGCGGCAAGCCGTTCCCTGTGCCGAAGGACGGTCAGGAAGCGTTGTGGGATTGGGAACTGCGCTACGTGGGTACGGCGCAGCGCAATAATGTGAAGACGTGGCGCACAAAGAAGTTTTCATAAAAAGCTCAGGACTGTTCGCGTGATCGATCGCCAGTTACTGTGAAGGAGACACAATGCGCAAGACCCTGTTTCGTTGGCTGGCAATCGTCGCCGCGGCATGCGCCGCGAGCGGGTCGGTCTACGCCGAATTCGCCGACCCGATGCGCTCGCCCGCCGTCATCAACCCGCAGGCCGCGCATGAACCGCTGATGGCGCTGGCGCAGGCCGGACAGCGTCTGGTCGCGGTAGGTCCGCGCGGAGTAATTCTCGTATCGGACGACGCCGCCGTGCACTGGCGCCAGGTACAGGTGCCGGTGAGTTCCGATCTGGTCGCCGTGACGTTCAAGTCGGCCGCGCTGGGCTGGGCGGTCGGACACGACGGCGAGGTGCTCCATACCACCGACGGTGGCAATAGCTGGACGCGACAGCTCGACGGCCAGCAGGCGGCCAGGCTGATGAGCGAGTACTACGCGAAGCAACAGGGCGATTCACCCGATCTCAAGGCATCGCGCGAAGAGGCCGAGCGCTTTGAAGCAGACCAGGGAGGCCGTCCGTTTCTCGACGTCTGGTTCGATGACGAGCATTCCGGCTGGGTCATCGGTTCGTTCAACATCATTTTTCATACCGACGACGGCGGCAAGAGCTGGGTGCCCTGGTTCGATCGCGTCGACAATCCCAACGCGTTGAACCTGCATGCGATGCGCCGTATCAACGGCACGCTTTATATCGCGGGCGAACAGGGGCTCTTGCTCAAGCTCGATCCCGACAAGCAGCGTTTCGTCGCGGTGCCTACGCCGTCGAAGGGTAGCTTCTTCGGTCTCGCTTCCACGCACAACGCGATGATCGTCTACGGTCTGCTCGGCAACGCGTATCGCTCCACCGACGGCGGCGCGACGTGGGACAAGATCACGCTGCCGACCGGCGCGAGCATTCTCGCTTCGGCTGAACTGCCGAACGGTCACCTTATTCTCGCGACCCAGGCGGGCGAGCTGCTCGAGAGCGTCGACCAGGGGGCAACGTTTCATACACTCGGCGCGAGCCAGCCAGGCGGCATCTTCGCCATGGCGCTGCGCGGCGACACCGCGGTGCTGGCCGGTGCGGCCGGCCTGTCGCGGATCGCATTGTCGAAGTTGCACTAAGGGGGAGCAGACATGGCCGGCGGCAACAATGCCCAATTCGACAAGATGCCCGTGGTGGCGGATCTTGCCAGCTTCGATACGCGCTCGGGTAACGCGCTCGAGCGGTTGATCTTCAACCGGCGTCCGTGGCTCATCATCATCTGCGCGATCATCACGGCGGTGCTGGGATTTCAGGCGCTGCGGCTCGATGTGAATGCGAGCTTCGAGAAGATGATTCCGCTGTCGCATCCGTACATCAAAAACTACCTCGCCAACAAGGCGGATCTGAAAGGACTCGGCAATTCGCTGCGGATCGTCGTCGTGAATCCGTCGGGTGACATCTACGATCCGAAATATCTCGCGGCGCTGCGGCGTATCAACGACGCGTTGTTCCTGATTCCGGGCGTCGACCGGCCTGGCGTGAAGTCGCTCTGGATGCCGATCGTGCGCTGGAACGTGGTCACGGAGCGCGGCTTCGCAGGGGGACCGGTGATGCCGGACGGCTTCGACGCGTCCGCGCAGGCAGTCGAACAGCTGCGCACCAACGTTGCCCGCGCCAACATCGTGGGCAGCCTCGTGTCGAACGATCTGCATTCGAGCATGATCCAGCTGCCGCTGCTCGATCATTACGCCGATACCGGCAAGCCGCTCGACTACGCGAAGCTCTCGCACCGGATCGACGAGGTCATCAAAGCGGAGGGCCGCGGCGAGGTGCAGGTTCACGTGGTGGGCTTCGCGAAACTGATCGGCGACCTGATCGACGGACTCAAGCTGGTAGCGATGTACTTCGGCGTGGCCGCGGGGATCGCCCTCGTCGTGATCTTTCTCTATACGCGCTGCTATCGCAGCACGCTGCTGGTGGTGGGGTGTTCGCTGATTGCGGTGGTCTGGCAGCTCGGCATCATTCGCACGCTCGGCTATGTGCTAGACCCGTACTCGGTGCTCGTACCGTTTCTCGTTTTCGCGATCGGCGTTTCGCACGGCGCGCAGAAGATGAACGGGATCACGCAGGACATCGGGCGTGGCACGCATCGCTACGTGGCGGCGCGCTACACGTTCCGGCGGCTTTTCCTCGCCGGTCTCACGGCGTTGCTCGCGGACGTGGTTGGCTTTGCCGTGCTGATGGTGATCGACATTCCGGTAATCAAGGATCTGGCATTTACCGCGAGCGTTGGCGTCGGCGTGCTGGTCTTCACCAACCTGCTGCTGCTGCCGGTACTACTGTCATACATTGGTGTGAGTCCGTCGGCTGCACGACGCAGCGTGCGTGGCGAGCAGAACGACGCGCGCGGCACCTCGTCGGCGGGCGCGTTGTGGAATCTGCTTGATCGCTTCACCGAGCGCCGCTGGGCTGTCGGTGCGATCGTTTGTGCGGCGGCGCTCACGGTGTTCGGCTGGTCGATCAGTCAGCACCTGCAGATCGGCGACCTCGATTCGGGCGCGCCGGAACTCAGGCCGGAGTCGCGTTATAACCTCGACAACGCGTACACCAACGCGCACTACGGTCTGTCGAGCGACCTGTTCGTCGTGATCGGCAAGTCGTCGCACGGCACCTGCGACGCCAACAACTTCCCGCTGGTGCTCGAGGCGGACCGGCTCGAAACCGCACTGCGGGGCGTGCCGGGGGTGCAGACCACCACCTCGGTCGGCGGTCTCGCGCGCTGGGTGACGTCCGGGTTCTACGAGGGCTACCCGAAGTGGTACACGATCGACCGCGTGCCTTCGATCGTGAACAAGACGGTGTGGCAGATCCTGCTCGATCATCCTGATCTGCTGAGCCAGACCTGCGGCACCGCACCGGTCATCGCCTATCTGACCGATCACAAAGCGGCGACGCTGTCGCGCGTGATGGAGGCTGCAGAGGCATTCGCGAAAACCCATAGCGACGCCGATCATCAGTTCCTGATGGTCGCCGGGTCGGCGGGCATCGACGCGGTGACGAACGTCGTTGTTGCCAAGGCGAACCGCACGATGCTGTTGATGGTGTATGCAGCGGTGATCCTGCTGTGCTTCATCACGTTCCGCAGCTGGCGCGCGGTCGTGGTGGCGGTCGTGCCGCTGGGGATCACGTCGGTGCTGTGCGAGGCGCTGATGGTCAAGCTCGGCATCGGCGTGAAGGTGGCAACGCTGCCGGTGATCGCGCTGGGCGTGGGCATCGGCGTCGACTATGCGCTCTATCTGCTGAGTGTGCAGCTCGCGTATCAGCGCGCTGGGCAGCCGCTGCGTGTAGCCTATCGGCACGCGGTGCAGTTCACCGGGAAGGTCGTGGCGCTGGTCGGTGTGACGTTGGCTGCCGGCGTCATAACGTGGGCGTTCTCGCCGATCAAGTTCCAGGCCGATATGGGCATCCTGCTCACGTTCATGTTCCTGTGGAACATGATCGGCGCGCTGATCCTCATTCCGGCGCTGTCGCATTTCCTGCTGCAAGGCATTTCGCGTAAAGCAGTGGCGAAGGGCGGCGCCGCCGGTTCCACGAAGGTCGAGGCCTGTAGCGGTGAGGCAACGCTGCGGTCGTGACTGCGTAACGGGTGCCGCTCTTCGCGCGGCACCCTGGCAGGACAAAAGAATTGGCCCGCTATCTGTGGAGATAGCGGGCCGGTTTGCCTGCAGGTCACGCGGCGCGTTGGGGCGAGCCACTCGTTGCGCTACACCACGGACATCGAGAAGCTCAGGATCTCCGAGACCCCGCCGTCGACCATCAGCATTTGCCCATTCATGTAGGAGCTCGCTTCGGAGGCGAGAAAAACCGCGACGCCGCCGAGTTCCTCGGGGTTCCCCCAGCGTCCCACCGAGATATGCGAGCGCACGATTTCCTTCATCCGCGGGTTGGACGTGACGGGCTCGGCCATTTCGGTGAGGAAGTAGCCGGGGCAGATGCCGTTGCAACGAATGCCGTGTCGGCCCAGTTCCGCGCCGAGCGATTTCGTCAGTCCGGCAATCGCGTGCTTGCTGGCCACGTATGCCTGCAGCTTCTCGCGACCGAGCACCGACACATAAGACCCGACGTTGATGATGCGTCCGTGTCCGCGTTCGATCATCGGGCCCGCAACTTCCTGCGCGAGCACGTAGGCGGCCGTGACGTTGGTATCCATCGTTCTTTGCCACATGTCGAGGTTCGACTGCAGAAAATCACTCCACTCGCAAATGCCGGCATTGTTGAGCAGGACGTCGATGCGTCCGTGGCGTGCAAGGACGTTGCGAACGCCGTTTCTGATTGCGCCCTGATCGGTGAGGTCGAACGGTTCGATATCGACGTCGCCGCCCGCTTGACGAATCGATTCCGCAGCGGTTTCGAGGCTCGCGCGCGAACGCGCGCACAGTATCACCGTCGCACCCGCTGCCGCCAGCGCGTTAGCCATGGCGAAGCCGAGGCCGCGCGACGCGCCGGTGACGAGCGCAATCTGTCCTTCCAGCGAAAAGAGTTTCATAGTCTGACTCCGTGGATCATGCGAAGGCTGGTTACCGGTGGCGAATGACGATCTTGCCGAAATGCTGCTGGCTTTCGAGGTGCCGCAGCGCATCCGGTACGCGCGCAAAGTCATAAACCGAGTCGATGACGGGCTTGAGCTTGTGCAGTCCGATCGCGCGGTTCATCGCTTCGAAATCCTGACGGGAGCCGACGCGGATCGGCGCGATCGACAGTCCGCGCGTGAAGAATCCTTCGCCGGGAGAAGGGGCGCCGGTCAGCAGTCCGACCACGCTGATGCGCCCGCTGTCGCGAGTGGCGGCAATGGACTTGCCGAAGGTTTGGGCGCCGCCCACCTCGACGACCAGATCGACCCCAAAGCCATCGGTCAGGCGCAGCACGACGTCATCCCAATTCGGCGTGTTGCGGTAGTTGATCGTGGCGTCGGCGCCGAGTTCGGCAAGCCGTTTGAGCTTCGCTTCGCTCGACGAAGTCGCGATCACGCGCGCGCCGAACAGACGGGCGAGCTGCAGAGCGAACAGCGATACCCCGCCGGAGCCCTGTACGAGCACGGTTTGGCCCGGCAGCAGCGGCGCATGCTGGCACAGCGCGTTCCATGCGGTGAGCGCGGCGCAAGGCAGCGTTGCGGCCTCCTCGTCGGAAAGATGATCCGGAACGCTAACCAGCTCTTCCTCGCTCAGCACCGCCTTGTCGCGCAGCATGCCTTCGACGATAGCGCCGCGGCCCAGCGTATCCGCGTGTTGCGGGCGGGTGCCTCCGTGCCAGTTCTGCGCGAAATTGGCCATCACCCGGTCGCCGGGTCGGAAGCGCCGCACGCCTGGGCCGACGGCAAGCACGACGCCCGCGCCGTCCGAGGCCGGAATGAAGTTGGGCGCCATCCAGTCGCGATATGCACCGTTGACCAGCAGCAACTCGCGGAAATTCAACGAACTCGCATTGACCTGCACCAGTACCTGATGAGCGCCGGGCGGCGCCGGATCGGGTTCCTCGCGTAGTGCCAGACCCGCAATACCTTCAAACCGTTCACATCGATAGAGCTTCATTGGTCGTCTCCATGGTGTCGAACGAGGGCGTCGAATTGAGCGACAAGCGACGTTCTCCTCATTCTTCTCGTTGACAGCTACAAAAAGATGAGTTCAGAATATAGAACATTGTTCAACAAAGCGTTCGGAGCGTCAAATTGAAAATACTGGTCGCGGTGAAGCGCGTGATCGACTACAACGTGAAACCTCGGGTGAAGTCCGATGGTTCGGGCGTCGATCTGGCCAACGTGAAAATGGCCATGAACCCGTTCGATGAGATCGCGGTGGAGGAGGCGGTGCGCCTCAAGGAAGCGGGCGTGGCGAGTGAAGTCGTCGTGGTGTCGGCGGGAACCGCGCAATCGCAGGAGGTGCTGCGCACGGCGCTCGCGATGGGGGCTGATCGCGCGGTGCTGGTGGAAAGCGATGCGGATCTGCAACCGCTCGCGGTCGCCAAACTGCTGGCCGCCGTGGCCGCGCGGGAAACTCCGCAACTGGTGCTGCTCGGCAAGCAGGCCATCGACAACGACGCGGGACAAACCGGCCAGAAGCTCGCCGCGTTGCTCGGTTGGCCGCAAGCCACGTTCGCGTTCAAGACGGAAGTGGACGGTCAACAACTACTCGTCACGCGTGAGATCGATGGCGGACTCGAACGTGTCGCGCTCGATCTGCCGGCGGTGGTCACGACGGACTTGCGTCTGAATAGTCCGCGCTATGTGACGCTGCCCAACATCATGAAAGCGAAGAAGAAGCCGCTGGAGACGCTAAGCCCCGACGCGCTGGGGGTCGACGTTGCACCTCGTCTGAAGGTTCTCGAAGTGACCGAGCCGCCGGCGCGTAAGGGCGGCGTGATGGTTCCCGATGTTGCAGCGCTGATTGAAAAGCTTCGTAATGAAGCGAAGGTGATCTGATCATGACTATTCTCGTTATCGCCGAACACGACAACGCAAGCCTCAAGCGCGCCACGCTCAACGCCATCACGGCGGCGGGCGCTGCGGGCGGCGACATTCATGTACTGGTCGCAGGCCACGGCGCGTCGGCGGTGGTAGAGCAGGCCGCGAACGTTGCCGGCGTCGCCGAAGTGCTCGTCGCGGATGCACCCGAATACGCGCATGGGCTGCCGGAAAATCTGGCCGCACTCGTCGTTTCGCTGGCTAGCGGTTATACGCACGTGATCGCGGCCTCCACGGCCGTGGGCAAGAACTTCATGCCGCGGGTAGCCGCGCTGCTCGACAGCGCGCAGATTTCCGACGTGATCGCTTTCAAGGCCCCCGATGTGTTCGTGCGTCCGATCTACGCCGGCAATGCACTCGCCACGGTCCAATCGTCCGACGCAATCAAGGTCGTCACGATTCGTCCGACCGCCTTCGATGCGGCCGCTACCGGTTCGGCCGCCGCGCCGTCGCGCGCAGTCGCATCGGCAGCGGTTTTCGACGAGGTCCGTTTCGTCGGCCAGGAACTGACGAAATCGAGCCGGCCGGAGCTTGCGGCAGCCAACATCGTGGTGTCGGGCGGCCGAGGCATGCAGAACGGCGACAACTTCAAACTGCTCGACGCGCTTGCGGACAAGCTTGGCGCCGCGGTCGGCGCGTCGCGCGCCGCGGTCGACGCCGGCTTCGTGCCGAACGACTATCAGGTCGGCCAGACCGGCAAGATCGTCGCGCCTCAGTTGTATATCGCGGTGGGTATCTCGGGCGCGATTCAGCACCTCGCCGGTATGAAGGACTCGAAAGTCATCGTCGCGATCAACAAGGACAGCGAGGCGCCGATCTTTCAGGTGGCCGACTACGGTCTGAGCGCCGACCTTTTCGACGCTGTCCCGGCACTGACCGCGGCGCTCGATTGACGTTCGCCCGGATTGACACTGGCCCGAACGCTGTTCAAGATAATTGAACTGAGAGTTGCAATAGGACCGTCGAGCGCGCGGCCGCTACATAAAAAGCCGGGACCGGCGCCTACGCCGGCCATATGACGAAGGAGATAACAATGGGTAACACCAGTCCCGATTCGGGTGAGCACACTGTCCGCCTCGATTTTGTCCCGAAGGACAGTTACCTGTCGAAGCAGTTTCTCGAGCGCGAGCACGAGCGCCTCTGGCCGCGAGCCTGGCAGGTCGCCTGCCGCCTCGAAGAGATTCCCAACGTGGGCGACTTCGTGACCTTCGACGTGGCCGGCGAATCGATCGTCGTGGTGCGAACCGCGGGAGATCAGATCAAGGCCTTCTTCAACGTCTGCCAGCACCGTGGCCGGCGCCTGACTAACGGCTGTGGCAAGGCCGCGAAATTTCACTGCGCCTATCACGGCTGGCAGTGGAATCTGGATGGCAGTCTTGGGCGTGTGCTCGACAGGCAAGATTGGCAAGGTTGCCCGGACATGGCTGACGGGGACCTTCGTCTCACGGACGTGCTGGTCGATACGTGGGGCGGGTTCGTGTTCATCAATATGGATCCGGATGCAGAGCCGCTCGCGAAATTTCTCGACCCGGTGCCGGAGATCACGAACTGCTTCGAGTTCGAAAAGATGCGCTATCGCTGGTACAAGTCGATTCGTCTGCCGTGCAACTGGAAGGTTGCACTCGAAGCGTTCAACGAGGGTTATCACGTAGCGGCAACGCATCCGCAACTGCTCGACGTCGCCGGCGATGACGTGACGCGCAGTTTCTCCTATGGCCGCCATGGGATGTTTGGTTATTCGACGGCGACGCGGATGATCGGCGCGCCCTCGCCGCGAACCGGCAAGCCGATGCCGGAAGACGTACGCCAGGGGCTCGTGAACTTTTTCCGGGTAATGGAAGAGACTCTGAAGGCGATCAATACCGCGCGCGATTACGAAGCCGCGAAGCGCCTGATGACCGAAATGTCGCCGTCGGGTAACCAGTTCGAAGTCCTTGGGAAGGCGATGGAATTTCAACGCGAGGCGGCCATCGCCGAGGGTGCGGGCTGGCCCGAGATCTCTTTCGAGCAACTGGGTCGCGCGGGAGCGGACTGGCACGTCTTTCCGAATCTGGTGTTCCTGCCGTACCCCGACGGCGCGTTGTTCTATCGCGCGCGGCCGGACGGCGACAACCCGGATTCGTGCATCTACGACATCTGGTCGCTGCAGCGCTTCGCGCCTGGGGCGGAGCCGCCGTTGAAGCGCGAGTTCTATTACGGCGTGGACGACTGGAAGGAGAACGCGCAGGAGAACTTCGGCCTGATCCTGTGGCAAGACTTTCAGAACATGACCAACGTTCAGCAGGGCATGAAGTCGCGCGGCTTCAAGGGTTTGCGCACCAATCCGCTGCAGGAATCGTCGGTTTCGAACTTCCATCGCGCGCTGCGCGAATTCATCGCGCGGGATGAGTGATGCCGACAAACTGGGACGCAACCTACGACTTCGTGGTGGTCGGCAGCGGCGGGGGTTCGATGTGTGCGGCGCTTGCCTGCAAGTCGGTGGGCAAAGAAGCACTGATCATCGAGAAGCAGGCGAAGGTCGGCGGCTCGACCGGATATTCGGGCGGGGTCTGGTGGCTTCCGAACAATCATGTGATGAAGCGTCACGGCGTCAGCGATTCCTATGAACGCGCGCGCCAGTACTTCGATGCGGCGGTTACTTATCAAGGCCCGGGCACTTCTGACGCGCGACGCGAGGCTTACTTGCGCACCGGCCCGAAGATGGCCGAGTTTCTCGAGCAGCAGGGGATGCAGTTCGTGTACGCGGACGGCTGGTCCGATTACTACGACACGCTGCCCGGCGGCGAGCCGCGTGGCCGGTCGCTGCTCGCCAGGTTGTTCGACGTGAAGGAACTGGGCGAATGGGCGCCGCGTCTGTCGCGCTACAAGGGGCCGTCGATGCCGGCCAACTCGGACGAGTATCCGCAACTGTTTCTGATGAAGCGGACGTGGGGCGGCAAGCGCAAGGCGATGCAACTGGGTGGCCGGATGCTCTATCAGAAGATCACCGGCAAGGAGCTCGTGGCCAACGGCGCGGCGATTCAAGGGCGCATGCTGCAGATGGCGCTGCGCGCGAACGTGCCGATCTGGACGGACACGCCGGTGCGCGAGTTCATCGTCGAGGACGGACGCGTGACCGGCATCGTCGCGGTACGCAGCGGCCGCGAGTTGCGCGTGCGCGCTCGCGAAGGCGTCCTGCTGAATACCGGCGGCTTTTCACACAACGCAGAAATGCGCCGCAGGTACCAGCCGCAGCCGTCGTCCGCGGACTGGACCAATGCGAATCCGGGCGATACCGGTGAAATCCTGCAAGCCGCGATTGCGCTCGGCGGCGCAGTGGACTGCATGGAGGAAGCGTGGTGGGTCGTGACGTCGCTCGGTCCCAACGAGGAATTGCCCGAAGGTGCACGCGCGCCGGATGGTTCGCCGCTGCCGTTCATGCATCACCTCGACCTGTCGCTGCCGTTTTCGATCATGGTCGACCAGGACGGCGAGCGCTTTTGCGACGAAGCCGGAGCGTACATGGAAATCGGTCAACGCATGTACCAGCGCCACAAGCAGACGGGTAAGGCCGTTCCCGCATGGGTCGTCATGGACAGCCGGCAGCGTAAGTACTACCCGTGGGGCACGGCGATGCCGGGCCAGATTCCGCAGAAGTGGCTCGACAGTGGATACATGATCAAGGCAGACACGCTCGAAGAACTGGCCGCGAAATGCAGCATCGACCGTGCTGGGCTGCTCGAGACCGTCAAGCGCTTCAACGGCTTCTGCGAAACGGGCGTCGACGAAGATTACGGTCGCGGCTCGCGCGCATTCGATCGCTGTCATGGAGACCCGACCATCAAACCGAACCCCAATCTCGGGCCGATCGAGGAGGGGCCGTTCTACGCCGTGCGCATGTATCCAGGGGATGTGGGCACGGCAGGCGGTCTCGTGACCGACGAGTTCGGACGCGTGCTGAAGGACGACGGCTCGCAAATCCCTGGACTGTACGCCACCGGCAACTGCACGGCATCCGTGGTTGGCCGGTGTTATCCGGGCGCCGGCAGCAGCATTGGCGCATCGTTCGTGTTCGGTTACATCGCGGCGCTGCATGCGAGCGGCGCGCAAAAGATCTGGTGACACAGGAGAGTGACGAATGAATGCCTATCAGCCGCCCAGCAGCGAAGTCCTGGTCGACATCTACAGGCGCATGGCTCTCATCAAGCAGAACGATGAGCGCTTTCGTGCCGTTATCAAGGCCGGCAAGCTGGTGATGCCGTACTACTCGCCGCGCGGCCAGGAAGTGATTCCGTCGGCGATGTCGGTGTGTCTCACCGACGACGACTACATCTGCACGATCTACCGCGGCGTCCACGACATGATCGCCAAAGGTGTGCCGCTCAAGGAACTCTGGGCCGAGCTCGGAGGGCGAGTGACGGGGACGTGCAAAGGCAAGGGCGGCCCGATGCACGTCACGCATCCCGCGTCGGGCGTCATGGTGACGACCGGCATTGTCGGCAGTTCGATGCCGATCGCAAATGGGCTTGCGCTCGCGGCGCAGATTCGCGGCGAATCACGCGTGGCCGTGGCCTACTTCGGTGACGGCGCATCAAACATTGGCGCCTTCCACGAGTCGCTGAACATGGCGTCGGTGTGGAAGTTGCCGGTGATTTTCGTCTGCCAGAACAACGGCTATGCCGAGCACACCAAATACGCGTATGGCACGTCCGTGCCGAACATCGCCCAGCGCGCCGTCGCGTACCAGATGCCGGGCATCACGGTGAACGGCAACGATCCGATTCAGATGCACAAGGCGGCGCACGAAGCGGTCGAACGCGCGCGCAACGGCGGCGGCCCGACGCTGATCGAAGCGAACACGTTCCGCTTTCAGGGGCACGTGTTCGGCGACCCGGACGCCTATATGGACAAGCACGAAAAGGCCGCCTGGCTCGCGAAGGATCCGGTGCCGCTGTTCCGTCAGTGGCTCATCGATGCGAAGCATGCGACCGAGGAGCAACTGGTTGCGATGGAAGCCGACCACGAGGCGCAGATCGACGCTGCGGTCGAATTCACGCTGTCGAGCGAATATCCCGATGTCGCGGAGCTTCGGCGCGACATCTTCAAGGACGAGGTGCTTGCATGAGCCAGCAGCCAACCAACATCAACACCATCCAGGCGGTCAACTTCGCGCTCGACGACGCGATGGCCGCCGACGCCAACGTAATCGTGCTGGGTGAAGACGTTGCCGACGGCCAGGAGGGCGGCATTGTCGGCGTAACGAAGGGACTGTCGTCGAAATACGGCACGTCGCGGGTGCGTTCGACGCCGATTTCGGAGCAGGCCATCATCGGTGCGGCAATCGGCGCTTCGATGGTCGGGATGCGTCCTGTGGCGGAAATCATGCTGATGAACTTCACGACCGTCGCGATGGACATGATCGTGAATCACGCCGCGAAGCTGCGGTTCATGTCGGGCGGACAGACCCATGTGCCGATCGTCATCCGCACCATGACGGGCGCGGGCTTCGGCACGGGTGGCCAGCATGCCGACTACCTCGAGGCCTGGTTTGCGCACGTTGCCGGCATCAAGGTCGTCACACCGTCGAATCCTGCCGATGCGTATGGCCTGATGCTGTCCTGCATCCGTGATGACGACCCTTGCCTTTTCATCGAGAACATGCCGACCTACTGGAATCCGGGCAGTGCGCCGGAGCGCGGCGTGGCGATTCCGCTTGGCAAAGCCAACGTGATTCGCGCGGGTACCGACGTGACGGTGATCAGCTACAGCCGCCGCGTGCAGGAAGCCATGGCTGCTGCCGAAGTGCTGGCGAAAGATGGTGTCGCCTGCGAAGTGATCGATTTGCGCACTGTCTCTCCGTTGGATACCGAAACTATCCTGACTTCGGTTGCAAAAACCGGGCGCGCCGTTGTCGTGCACGAAGCCGTCAAACCGTTCGGCGTGGGTGCGGAAATCGCATCCCGTATCTACGAAGCCCTCTTTCGCGAGCTCAAGGCGCCCGTGCAGCGCGTAGGCGCGCAATTCTGCCCCGTGCCGTTCTCCAAGCCGCTCGAAGACGCGTTCGTACCGGGCGTGGCCGAAATCGAATCGGCGGTTCGCGCGACGCTGAAATGACCAGCACGAACACCCGGAATTCCATCATCAATAGAGCAAGGTCATGACCACACAAGTTCTGCTTCCCAAACTGGGCTTTTCCATGAACGAAGGCACGCTTGCCGAATGGCTGGCGGACGACGGCGCAACCGTGAGCGAAGGGCAGATTCTCTACGCGCTCGAGAGCGACAAATCGATTCAGGAAGTCGAGTCGCCCGCGTCGGGCACGCTGCGCATCGTTGCCCAGGTTGGCGAAGTGTATCCCGTCGGCACGGTGCTGGCGGAAATCGTCTGATTGGCCGCAGGCCGTCACGCTGTCCAACAGTCGTTCGAAGAGGCATCCGCGATGAGTGTCGAATCCGTTGCTACGCGACCGCAGTCCGATGTGAATACCGGCCCCGGCGAGGCTGCGGTCCCCGCTTTCGGCGCAAATCTGCCGCCTTGGCCGCAGGTCGATTTCGCCGAATTCGGCGAGGTGGAAGTCAAGCCGGTGTCGCGCATCCAGAAGCTCACAGGAGCCATCCTGTCGCGCAACTGGCTGACGATCCCACATGTGACCCACCACGACGACGCTGATATTACGTCGCTCGAAAGTTATCGCAAGGCCCGTAACGAGGCGGGCACGGCGGTTAAGCTGACGCCGCTCGTCTTCCTTATCAAAGCCGTGGTGCGGGCTTTGCAGGAGTTCCCGCAATTCAACGCGTCGCTCGACGGTGACGGCAAAAACATCGTTCTGAAGAAGTACTTCCACATCGGGGTCGCCGTGGACACGCGCTTCGGATTGCTCGTGCCGGTGCTGCGCGATTGCGACCGGAAGAGTGTCGAAGAACTCTCGGTGGAACTTGCAGCAATTTCGCAGAAGGCGCGCGAAAAGGGTTTATCGATGGCAGAGATGTCGGGCGGTTGCTTTTCGATCAGTTCGCTCGGCGGCTTTGGCGGTACTGGTTTTACGCCTATCGTCAATGCGCCGGAGGTGGCGATTCTCGGCGTGACTAAAACCCGGCTGGTAGCCGCGCCGGCGGACGACGGCGGCGTCAGCTGGCGCAAGATGCTGCCCCTGTCGCTCAGCTACGACCATCGAGTGATCAACGGAGCCGACGCGGCGCGGTTCGCCGCATTCATTGGAATCGTGTTGGCCGATCCGCAGACGCTCGCTGGCTAACAGTCGATCTGACAAAACAACGACAGGATTGAGATGAGAACCCTTGGCGAGATGATCGAGCGAAACGCGCGCTTGCATGCCGACCACACGGCGCTCGTGTACGCCGACCGGCGTCTGACGCACAGTCAGTTGGCGGAGTGTGCACGCCGCTTTTCGGGAGCGCTATATGAGCGCGGCCTGCGGCGTCAGGACCGGGTTGCGATCCTCGCGATGAATTGCGCGGAGTACTACGAGAGCTACCGTGCATGCGAATGGGCCGGCTTCATTCTGGCAACCGTCAATTTCAGGCTGGCCCCCGCGGAGATTCTTTATATTCTTAAGGACGCGGCCCCCAAGGCGCTCGTATTCGAGGCTCAGTATGCCGATGTCGTGAACGGACTGCGTTCGCAACTGCCCGAAATCGAGCAGTACATCTGCATTGGCGACGCACCGGATTGGGCCGTTTCGTTCGAGGCGGTGATGGAAGCCGGCCCAGTGGAAGGGCCGCCGATCCGTTCGAAACCGGAAGACTACGCGTACCTGATGTACACGAGCGGCACCACGGGGCGTCCCAAGGGCGTCGTGCGCACGCACCATGCCATGTGCGTCACCGCGGAAAGCTGCGCGCTGGTGACGGAGTTTTCGGGCAATACCCGCGTGCTACAGACGACGCCGGCGTTCCACGTCGGCGGGATTGGCTTCGTTAATTCGGTGGCCTGGATGGGCGGCACGACGGTCGTGCACCGCGCCTTCGAGCCGAAGCAAATGCTCGAGACGATCGCTGAAGAACGGATCACCTTCACGTTCATGGTTGCCGCGATGCTTCAGGCGGTCCTCGATGTGCCCGAACTGTCGAGCTATGACGTGTCCAGCATCGAAAACATCGTCACGGCGGCAGCCCCGGTGCCTGCACCGCTGCTGTCGCGCGGCATTCAGGTGCTCGGCCCGGTGTTTTCGGTCCAGTACGGGATGACCGAGAGCAACGCCTGCTGGTTGCCTGCGCACGAGGTCAAGCCCAAAGGGTCTCCGGAACAGGTACGGCGTCTCGCATCGGTGGGGCGCCCGTGCCCCGGCATCGACCTGCGCATCGTCGACGATCAAGGCAACGATCTGCCGCAAGGCCAGACCGGCGAGGTCTGGCTGCGCTCGCAGACGCAGTTGAGTGGCTACTGGAACAACAGCGTGGCGACGGTGGAAGCACTGCGCGATGGCTGGTATCGCTCGGGCGACATGGGCTACCAGGACGAGGACGGCTACATTTTCCTCGTCGACCGCAAGAAGGACATGATCATTTCCGGCGGCGAGAACATCTACAGCCGTGAAGTCGAAGATTCGCTGCTCCAGCATCCGGCAGTCATCGACGTGGCGGTGATCGGCGTGCCGCACGAGAAGTGGGGAGAGTGCGTCAAGGCGATCGTCGTGTTGCGCCGTGGCGAGCAAGCGGGCGAAGCCGAATTGATCGAGTTCTGTCGCGGCTTGATCGCGAGCTACAAATGTCCGAAAGCCATTGCATTCGTCGACGAATTGCCGAGGCTGCCGACGGGCAAGATCAGCAAGGTAAGTCTGCGCGCGCAGTTTGCCCGGTGAACGGTAATCGCCTCAATTGGAGGGAATCGACCATGGCCAAATGGCTGAAAACATCGGAGTGCGTGAAGTTTGAAGTGGCGCAACGCGTTGCGCGCATCACGCTGAGTCGTCCGGACAAGCGCAACGCCATCAACAATCCGCTTCTGCAGGAACTCAAGGCGGCGTTGCTCGAAGCCGACGACCTCAAATCGGTGAACGTGATCGTACTGTCGGGAGCTGGCCGCGACTTCTGCGCAGGCTACGATCTGGTGACGACGTATTCGGATCGGGCCGCGGACGCCGCTGATCCGGGGGACTATCGTGGAACGATTCGCAGCTTCGACGACGACTGCTGGTCGATGGAGCGGCAGTCGGAGACGGTCAATCTGATGGCCGATATCCACAAGCCGATCATCGCGCAGGTGCATGGCAACTGTCTTGCGGGCGGCACGGATCTCGCGCTGGCGTGCGACATGGTGATCGCCGCCGACAACGCAAGGATCGGCTTTCCCGCCACGCGCGCGAACGGCTCGCCGCCTGCGCACATGTGGTTCTATCACGTCGGCCCGCAGTGGGCGAAGCGCCTGCTGCTGTCTGGCGACTCGCTGACGGGCCGCGACGCCGCGAAGATCGGGCTCGTCATGGATGCGGTGCCGGCAGAGCAGCTCGAAGCGGAGGTGGGCGAGTTGGCACGCCGTCTGTCGTTTGTCGATGCCGATCTGCTTGCGGCCAACAAGCGCATTGTCAACATCGGGCTGGAGCTGGCCGGTTCGCGCACGCTTCAGCGGCTCGCGGTGGAAAACGACTCACGGGCTCACCAGAGCCAGGGGCCGCGCCGCGCGCAGTTCAAGGCGGACATGGAAGCGGTTGGCCTGAAGGAAGCGCTCAAGCGCCGCGACGAGCCGTTCGGCGACGGGATGATCCGCCTGCATGCTCGCGGCAGTTGACCAGACCGTCGAACGGACGAACCAAACTCAGACGAAGATCCGAACATCATGGATGTTGAACTCACTTTGAACGGCGCGGTTGCGACGCTGTGTCTGAACCGCCCCGAGAAGCTCAACGCGCTGACGCCGGAAATGCTTGAACTGATTCTCGGCCACCTCGATCGCATCGAAAAGGATCCGGAGATTCGCGCGGTGATTCTCACTGGCGCAGGCCGCGCATTTTGCGCCGGTGCCGACATCAAGGGCAGCGGCGCCGCGCCACCGCAGATGAGCGTGGCGCACGCGCGCGCATCGATGGCGGTGTATCAGAAGATCGCGCTTCGGTTGTACAACCTGAACAAGCCAGTGGTCGCGGCGGTACGCGGGGTTGCCGTGGGAATTGCGTGGAGCTTTGCGCTGTGCGCGGACCAGCTGATCGTTTCCGATACGGCGCAGTTCATTCCCGCCTTCCTGATGCGCGCCACCTTACCCGAAGGCGGCATGGTGTATCTGCTTGCGCGTCATTGCGGCGAGTTTCGCGCCAAGGAAATCATGTATCTGAATCGCCGGCTGAGCGGCAAGGAAGCACTCGATATGGGTCTTGCCAGTCATCTCGTCGAGGACGGCGAGCTTGACGCGGCCGCCGAAAAGCTGGCTGGCGAGCTGGCGGCTGGCCCGACTTTCTCGCTCGGGCTGACCAAGCAGTTGTTCAGAATGAACGCCGGTGGCATGGAAGAGTTTCTTGCGCAGGAACTGAACGCGGTGGCGCTCGCGGTGAACTCCGAGGACGCCGCGGAGGGCCGGCTCGCCGCGAGAGAAAAACGCGCCCCGGCTTTCAGAGGCCGCTAGGCGGAGCACCCGCACAAGCGCGGCGCAGTGGCGCGACAGAGCAGACAACGAGGGCGCAAGAGATTCAGGAGTCAGGCATGCATCTGGGCTATAGCGAGGAAGACGAATCATTTCGTCGGGAAGTCAGAATGTTTTTCAGTGAGCATGCGCCGGCCGACATTTCACGCCGCTGGCGTGTCGGCGTGCATCCGCCTGCGCGCGATGACATCCGCAGATGGCAGCGCATTCTGTACGAGCGCGGCTGGGGTGCGCCCCATTGGCCCGTCGAACATGGCGGCACCGGCTGGAGCGCGCTTCGCAAGCATATCTTCATGGAAGAGCTGTACAACGCCGATGCCATGGACTACGGGTGGCAGTCGACGCAGATGGTGGCGCCCGTCATCATCGCGTTCGGTTCGGACTGGCAGAGGGAGCGTTTTCTCGGGCCTATTCTGCGCGGCGACGAGTTCTGGTGCCAGGGCTTTTCAGAGCCGAACGCGGGCTCGGATCTGGCTGGACTGAAGACCACGGCCGTGCTCGACGGTGACGAGTACGTGATCAACGGCCAGAAGATCTGGACCAGCGACGCAACGATTGCCGATTGGGGCTTCTTCCTCGTCAAGACCGATACGAGCGTCAAGCCGCAACGAGGCATTTCCTTCCTGCTGGTCAAAATGGACACACCGGGCATCACGGTGCGTCCGATCGTTTCGATCGAGGGCGGCAAGGGCCTGAATGAAGTGTTCCTCGAAAACGTGCGTGTGCCGAAGTCGCATCTCGTGGGCGAGGCCGGCATGGGATGGACCTATGCGAAGTACCTCCTCGAGAAGGAGCGCACGGCGAGCGCGTTCCTGTACTTCAACAAACGCGAGCTGCAACGCGCGAAAGACATCGCGGGGCAGGAGCGGGAGGACGGCGTGCGGCTCATCGATACACCCGGGTTCGCGCGCAAGGTCGCCCAGGTCGAAGCGGACCTGATGGCGCTCGAATGGTCGGTGCTCCGCATCCTTGCCGAAGAGAAGAGCGAGCGCAATCTCGATGCGGTCGTCTCTGCGCTGAAGATCAGCGGGTCGGAGATGCAACAGCGCGTGACGCAGCTGCAAATGGACGCACTCGGTCCCCGCGCGATGCGTTTCGACGATCACGGCGAGCCGCAGGGTGATCTGGCGGTCGACGAAAACTGGCCGGATTACATGGGCGGCCGCACGTCGGGCTATCTGATCGCGCGCGCCTCCACGATCTATGGCGGCGCGCGCGAAGTGCAGAAGAACATCATTGCCAAGCTGGCCTTTGGACTGTAGCCATGGACTTCAACTTCTCCGAAGAACAATTGATGCTGAAGGACGGCGCAGAGCGCTACGTTCAGCAGGAGTATGGATTCGAGGCGCGCACGCGCATCGCATCGGAGCAAGAGGGCTTCAGCCGCGAACATTGGCGCGCCTATGCCGAACTTGGCTGGCTCGGGCTGACGATGCCGGAAGACGTCGGCGGTCTCGGGTGCTCGTTCGTTGAAACGGCGATCGTGATGGAGGCGCTCGGTCGCGGTATGGCGCTCGAGCCGGTCGTGCAGACGGCGCTGCTTTGCGCCACGATCATCGAACGAGGCGATGCGCGGCGCCGGCGTGAGTCGCTGCTGCCCGCCGTCATCGACGGCACGCTGCTGCTGTCGCTCGCGGACAGCGAAGCGGGCAGCCGGTACAAGCTGGGATGCCACGCGCAAACGCACGCGCTCAAGAGCGCCTCGGGTTACCTGATCAGCGGCGCCAAGACGCTTGTGATCGCCGGCGCGTCGGCGGACCAGCTGCTCGTGACCGCGCGAGTCGAAGGCGCATCGCGAGGCGTGGGCGTTTTTCTTGTCGATCGCCGGGCCGCGGGCGTGACGTGCCGGTCGTACCGCTTGCTCGATGGATCGCGTGCCGCGGATATCGACCTGCATAACGTCGAGCTCAGTGAAGATGCATTGATCGTCGGACCTGAACGCTCGCTGCAGGTGCTCACGCAGGCAGCGGAGCTCGCCAGTCTCGCGAGCGTGGCCGAGAGCCTTGGCATGATGGAAGCCGTGATGGCGATCACCTCGGAGTACATCAAGGGACGCTCGCAGTTCGGCCAGCCGATCGGCAAGTTCCAGGCGTTGCAGCATCGCATGGCTGAGATGTTCGTCGCCACGCAGGAGGCGCGCTCGATGCTGTACTGCGGGATCGCGCACCTGAACGGCCCGGCGGCCGAACGCAGCCGCGTCATCTCGGCGGCCAAAGCCGTTGCCGCGCGCGCCAATCGCTTCGTTTGCGCGCAGGGCATCCAGTTGCACGGTGGCATGGGGCTCACCGAGGAATATCCGGTAGGGCACTACTTCCGCAAGATGACGATGATGGAGAAGATGTTCGGCGATATCGACTTTCATCTCGACCGCGTTGCAGCAGGCGGCCGGACACCGATAACGGCCTGAGACAGGGAGCAGATCATGCAACGCGTGAAGCAAAAGATTGCCATCGTGACCGGGGCCGCATCCGGTATCGGCGCTGCCTGTGCCGCCAGGCTCGCGCAGGAGGGCGCCTTGATCGTCGTGGCGGACCTGAATCTCGAAGGCGCGCAGGAACAGGTTCGTCGTATCAACGAAGCGGGGGGGCACGCGGTCCCGGCGCAGGTCGATATCGGCGACGAAAGTTCGATCGATGCATTGTTCGAACTGACGCTCAAGACTTGGGGCGGGCTCGATATCCTGCATAACAATGCCGCGGCCACATCGCTTTCCAGTACTGCCGATGCGGCAGTCGAGGCACTCGACGTCGGGGTCTGGGACGACACGATGCGCATCAATCTTCGCGGCACCATGCTGGCCTCGCGGTGCGCGCTGCCGCTGATGCGCGCACGAGGCGGCGGTTCGATTATCAATACCTCTTCCGGTGCCGCTCAGGCGGGCGCGCTGGGGTACAGCGCGTACGGTGTCTGCAAGGCCGGTATCGAGGCGCTGACGCGCTACGTCGCCGCGCAGCACGGCAAGGAGGGGATACGCTGCAACGCGATCGCTCCCGGCCTGATCGTCACGCCGGTGACCCAGGCGTACTACGCGGGGGGGACCGGAGAGATGATGCTGAGCCACCATCTCACGCCTCGCCTCGGGCAGCCCGAAGACATTGCACACGCGGTGGTGTATCTCGCTTCGGATGAGGCGGCGTTCGTCACGGGCCAGGTGTTCAACGTCGATGGCGGACTTCTTTCACACCAGCCTTACTATGCGGACGAAATCCGCGCGCGCCCGGCCGCGATGGCCAACGCTACGAAGGGGAAGGCATGACGACGGAATCAGCGCTGCTCGCGCGTATCGAGCGCATTGAGGCGCAGCTCGCCATCCAACAATTGCCCGTCCGATACGCGCTCGCGGTCGATTCGCGCGATCTGGACAGCCTGGTGCAACTGTTTGCCGAAGACGTCGATTGCGGCCGATGGGGCGTAGGGCGCGCGGCATTGAAGACGTTCTACGGGTCCGAGCATATTCTGCGCGGCTTTTATCGCAGCATTCACCAGATCTGCGGCCACGTCGTCGATTTCGTCGATGCCGACCATGCGACGGGAAGCGTCTATTGTCGCGCGGAGCACGAGGACAACGGAGCGTGGGTGGTGATGGCGATCTGCTACTTCGATCACTATGTGCGGCGCGACGGGCAGTGGTGCTTCGAGCGTCGCGACGAACAGCATTGGTATTCGACGGACTGGCTCGCTCGCCCCGGTGCGCCGCGCTTGCAGAACTGGCCCGGCAAGTATGAAGGCGATCGGTATGAGCCGCGTCTTCCGCAAGGATTTCCGACGTGGGCGGCGTTCTGGAGCAACAGCGAACAGCACGCGATCGACGCGTTGACGAAAGCGCCGTAAGCGAGGTCTCGTCTTCGGCCCCTGGCCCGCCACGTAGCCATTCGTGGGACTGGCGAGGAATGCAAGGAGTGAGGTCCGCGCAAACTTCCGCATCGTGGAGATCGACGCCGATCACCCGTTCGCCGAGCGTCGTCGGATGCCGGGTCAGCGCCGCGCCGATGCCTGAGGCAGCGCCTTCGCCGGTGATCAGCGTCGTGCGGGAGGCCTCTGTGCCCATTGCGCTTACGCCGTCAGATCGGGCAGACGCACCACCAGCCCGTCCAGTTCCGGCGTCATGAAGATCTGGCATGTCAGACGGCTGTTTTCGCGCACGTCCATCGCGCAGGTGAGCATGTCGACTTCATAGGATTGCGCCGCTGGCATGTGGCTGCTCCAGGTGTCGTCGACATACGCGTGACAGGTTGCGCAGCTGCAGCTGCCGCCGCAATCGCCGAGAATGCCTGGGATCTGATTGTTCACCGCTGTTTGCATGACTGAATCGCCAACGTTGGCGCTTACGGCGGCCTCGCTACCGTCCGGCTGGATGAATCGAATGAGCGGCATGGCTTCTGAACCTCTGAAAAATGAATTGGACTAGGGAAGCAGACTTTTCAACGGGATCGATTCGTTGGCGAGATCGGCGGCGCGGACCGGAATTTTCTCGGCAACGAAACGCTTGGCCAGCACGAATTCGGGTACACGGCTGACCGTATCGGCTGCGAGCATGACGCCGTCCTTGAGATAAAACGCCGAGAAAGAGCGGGCTTTGGGATCGCCGCGCAGGACGAACTCGTCGTAGCCGAGGGACAAGCCGACCATCTTGAGCTTCAGATCGTATTGGTCGGACCAGAACCACGGCACGCTGTTGTAGACACGCTCCTTGCCGCACAACGACGCAGCGGCGGTGCGGGCCTGCTCCAGCGCGTTAGGGACCGATTCGAGACGCAGGCGGCGTCCAAGGGAAGGGTTGGGGTGGTTGGTGCAATCCCCGACCGCAAAAATGTCCGGGTCGGACGTGCGCGTGTGTTCGTCGACCATGATGCCGTTGTCGACAGCAAGGCCGGCCGCTTGCGCGAGTTCGGTGGCGGGCTCCAGTCCCACGCCGACGATGACGAGATCCGCGGCGACGCGCGTGCCGTCCGCGCAGCACACGGCGGCAACGGCGTCGCCGGATGCGTCGAGTTCGAACCCACTCACGATCGCGTTGGTACGGATGTCGACTCCGGCTTCGCGGTGAACTTCCTCGTAGAACCTGGAAAGCTCGGGAGCCGTGACGCGCGCGAGGACGCGCGGCAACGCCTCGAGCACGGTGACGCGCAAGCCGCGCTTCACGGCTACCGCAGCCACTTCCAGCCCGATATATCCACCGCCGATGATCACGAGGCGCGAGCCGGCATGAAACTGGTTTCGAATGCGCGCGACGTGATCGAGCGTGCGAAGGTAGTGAAAATTCTGCAGCTTCTCGGTCGCTTCGATACCCGGCAACGCGAGGCGCCGCGCGCGGCCGCCGGTGGCCAGAACCAGTTTCGTATAGCTGATTTCGCTGCCGTTGGACAGCGTGACCCGTTTCGCGTCACGGTCGATGCGCTGCGCGCGCGTGTTCGGGATGAACTCGACACGCGCTTTGTCGTACGTCGACAGCGGTTTCAGGTACAGCTGCTCGGCGGTCGATTCGCCCGACAGGAATGCCTTGGAGAGCGGCGGCCGTTGGTAGGGCAAATGCGGTTCTTCTCCCACCATCACGATGCGTCCCGTCCATCCCTGTTCGCGGATCGCGGTCGCGCATTCTCCTGCTGCGTGACCCGCCCCGACGATCAGCGCGATGTTCTCTGCGTCTTCAGCTGTCATGAGGCTAACTCCATCTCGCACGGCCGCAGGCTCGCCGCGGCCACAGTAAGTCTGAATAATGTTCTAAATTGTGAACGACGGTCGCTGCGACTGTCAATGCTCATGAACCCCGTTGGGCCGAGGCGGAGCTGACCATCGCCTCGATGCCGCCAACCGCGAAACGAATCAGATAGGTGCGCATGCGCTCGATATGTGCTGTCGCGAGTGCCTTGGCTCCGGAGCGCGCTTCCTGCGCGTAAAGCTCGTTGAGCACGAGATGAAACACGGACTCGACAAAATGCTGCACCAGTTCGACGGTCTCCCGCGTGACGCGCGGAAGTGCCTTGGCGAAGGCGTCACGGTAGCGCGCGGCCGCAGGCGCGTATTGATCATAAAACGGCGCCGTGAGATCGGGGCGCTCCAGAAGACAGCCAATCTGGGTTAGCAGGCGCAAGTAATTTCGCCACCCCGGATCGCCGCTCTTCAGATGCGCGAAGGCCGGTGCGGAAAGTGCGGTCACGATTGCTTCCACGTCGGGGCGCTTGCCTTGCAGGGGTGCCAGTTCGGCCTCGAGCGATTCGATGACCTGCCGGCTGATCACCGCGGCGCGGCGGCCGATCGCCTGCTGAAACAGCGCGTCTTTGCTGCCGAAGTGGTACCGCGCGAGGCTCAGCTCCATGCCACAGCTCTGCATGATGTCGCGAATCGACGTGCCGAAGTAGCCGTGCATCGCGAACAGCCGCTCGGCCGTATCGAGAATGCGCTCTGGCGTCGTGCTGCGCGCCGCGGCACGCGGCTCATTGATGGCAGTCGCCCGTCTGCTGGCGGCGTGCGTGGTGCTGGACGGCATGGTTTCCCTTTGATGGCGGGGCGCGAGCCAGAAAGCGCGCAACATCCCCTTCCGCGAATGATAAATCGATCTTGCACACTTGTGCAAAATAGAACATAGTTCAACTATTGGTACCTCGCGCAAAAGCAGAGGTGCCTGCAAACAAACGATTAATGGAGACGGGAACCATGGCCGGCGCGCTGCGACTCGAGGACTTCGACGATCCTAAGTTCAACCCCTTTTTCGAGGATTCACTCGCTTACGGTGCCGATGCGGACCCTTATCCACGCATTGCGGAACTGCGGGAAAAGGCCGTGGTTCAGGAAGGCGACTACCGTGTGCTGATGGGCGGCGCGGCGGACCTGACCATGTCCGATGTCGCGCACTATTCCGTATTCGGATACGACGAAGTCTCGAAGGTGCTTGGCGACCCGGCAACGTTTTCAAACAAGTCTTACGAGCGCAATCTCGGCATCAGCTTCGGGCGCAGTATCTCGACGATGGATGCGCCCGAGCACCCGCGCTACCGCCGCATCTTCCAGAAGGCCTTTTTGCCGCACACCGTCGCGGCATGGGGCGATACGCTGGTCGACCCAGTGGTGAGCGAGCTGATGTCGAAGTTCATGGATCGCGGACATGCGGATCTCGTCAACGAGTTCACGCTTCACTACCCGTTCAACATCATCTATCGGCAACTGGCATTGCCGCCGGAAGACGTAAAGATCTTTCACAAGCTCGCCATCGCACAGACGCTGGTTTCGATCGATGTCGAGCATGGCGTGGAGGCATCGACGAAGCTGGGCACCTATTTCGCGCGGCTCGTCGACGAGCGCCGCAGTCATCCCGGCGACGATCTGGTGAGCTCGCTGGCCACCGCGGAGGTGGACGGTGAGCGGCTACCGGACGAGGTCGTCATTTCGTTTCTTCGCCAGCTGGTGAATGCGGGCGGCGACACGACCTATCGCGCGACCAGCGTACTGTTGCTTGCGTTGCTGCGCGATCCGGTACAGCTCGAAGCGGTGCGCCAGGATCGCACGCTGGTCGCGGCGGCGATCGAAGAGGCTCTGCGCTGGGACGGCCCCGTGCTGATGCAGTCGCGTATGGCGACGCGTGATGTCACGCTCGGCGGTGTCGAGATTCCTGCCGGCGCATTTCTCGACGTGGTGGCGGGCAGCGCCAATCGCGACCCCAGCCGTTTCGCCGATCCGGACAGGTTCGACATCTATCGCAAGGCTGGTCACCGGCACTTTGCATTCGCCTATGGCCCGCACGTGTGCATCGGCCAGCACCTGGCGCGCGTGGAAATGACGCGCGCGCTCAACGCGATTCTCGATCGCCTGCCCAATCTTCGGCTCGATCCGGCCGCGCCAGCTCCACCGATCAACGGGATCATGATGCGCGTTCCGCATTCGATTCCCGTCATCTTCGGCTAACAGGAACAACGCCGGCCTCGCGTGCTGTGGACGGGGCTGGCCGACAAGGCACGGACGGTGGAGAACGCATAGATGACCGAGTTTGACTTTATCGTGATTGGCGCGGGTGCGGCGGGTTGCGTGCTAGCCAATCGTCTTTCGGAGAGCGGGCACCATACCGTGCTACTCATCGAGGCAGGTCCGGAAGATCGCAATCCGTTGATCCGGATGCCAAAAGGCTTTGGCAAGCTGCTGGGCGATCCTGCTCATGCCTGGTTCATTCCGGTGCAGCCCGATCATGGGAACGGGCATCGCAACGAAATCTGGCTTCGCGGCAAGATGCTCGGCGGTTCCAGCAGCATCAACGGCATGGTGTATATGCGAGGTCATCCCGAGGACTACGACGGATGGGCCGAACTGGGTGTCGAGGGCTGGAGCTGGCAGAACCTGGCGCCTTGCTTCCGGCGCATCGAAGATCACGCGCTCGGCGCCGATGAGCTGCGTGGAGAGGGCGGCCCGCTGAAAGTGTCACCGTACGCGCAGCGCAATCGAATTGGCGAGGCCGTACTCGAAGCGTGCCGGTCGCTCGGCGTGCGGCGCTTGGAAGATATCAACAGGCTCGATCATGAGGGCGTGGCCTATCTGATCTATACGATACGCAACGGTCGTCGGCAAAGCTCGGCCGAAGCCTTTCTGAAGCCTGCGAGGGCGCGCAAGAACCTCACAGTCGCTACCGGCACGCAAGCCGCGCGAATCGTGTTTGACGGCACGCGCGCCGTCGGCGTGCAGTGCAAAAGCGCGGGGCAGCAGATCGCTTACCGTGCGCGTCGCGAGGTCGTGCTCTCGGCGGGCGCGATCGAGTCGCCGCGGCTCTTGCAGTTGTCGGGCGTTGGCGATCCCGGCCATCTGCGGTCGCTTGGCATTCCCGTCGTGGCGGCTAGTCCGGGGGTCGGACGGAACCTGCGCGAGCACTATCTATATATGCTGCAGGCCCGCCTGCGGCACTGGCGCGATTCGCAGAACCGGCAGTTCAGCGGCATGCGCTTATGGCGCAACGCGATGCAGTATCTGCTGTTCCGCCGTGGCGTGATGTCGCTCGGCTCGTACCAGGTGGGCGGCTTCGTCAAGACCGCGGCGGATGCGATGCGTCCCGATGTTCAACTGATGATGGCGCCGTACTCGATGGATTTCGGCGCGGCCGGTTACGCGTTCGAGTCGTTCCCAGGCATGCAGCTCTTCAGCTACCCCCTGCGCCCGCGCAGCGAAGGGCACGTCAGGATCCAGTCTGCGGACCCCCGCGTGCCGCCCGAAGTCGTCGCGAACTACCTTGCCGATCCGTACGACCGGCAGATGGCTGTCAACGCATTCCGGTTCATGCGCAGCGTGCTGGCCGCCGAGCCGCTTGCCAGCCTGCTGGCAGGGGAGACACGCCCAGGCCCCGCCGTCCGGACCGATGACGAGATTCTCGACCTCTACCGGCGTGAAGGCCAATCCGGCTATCACGCTTGCGGTACCTGCAAGATGGGATCGGACACGCTTGCCGTGCTCGATTCGCGGCTGCGCGTGCGCGGTGTCGAACGCCTGCGCGTGATGGATCTCTCCGTAACACCCACGATGATCTCCGGCAACACGAATGGCCCCATGATGGCGATGGCATGGCGCGCCGCCGGCCTGATCCTGGAGGACGCGCGATGAGCCGCCTTGAAGACTACAGCGGGCGCTTTACGAACATCGACCTCGAGCGACGCGACGGTATTTTGCAAGTGCGCCTGCATACCGATGGCGGCCCGCTCAAGTGGGGCGCGCTCGATCGCAGCATTCACAGCCAGCTAGGGGAGGCGTTCTACCAGATCGCACGCGACCTCGATAATCGCGTAGTCATCCTGACCGGCACCGGCGATTCGTTCTGCGACGCGATGAATGACGCCGAGTTGCCGGCGGAGCCGCTTGTGCAAGTCTGGCCGCGCCTGCAGCGCGAGGGGCAGGACCTGCTGATGCAACTGCTGGACATTCCGGTTCCGGTTATCGGCGCGATCAACGGGCCGGCACTCATTCATGCCGAGTTGCTCGTGCTGTCGGATATCGTGCTGGCCTCCAGTCGCGCCGAAATCTCGGACCAGGCGCACTTCGTTCACGGCGTCGTGCCGGCGGACGGCGTGCAGATCGTCTGGCCGATGCTGATTGGCCACAACCGCGCCCGCTACTTTCTTCTCAGCGGCGAGCGCATCACGGCGCAGCGCGCGTGGGAGCTTGGCGTCGTCGGCGAAGTCGTCGCGCACGACACCTTGCTCGAACGTGCGTGGCAAATGGCGCAGGAACTCGCGGCGAAGCCGATCGAAACGCTGCGATACACGCGCGCGGTCTTCACGCAGCCGTTCAAGCGCCGCATGGTCGACGAACTGGGCTACGGGCTCGCGCTCGAAGGACTGGCCGGCATTACTGCGCAGTCCGGCAAGACGTAGTCCGTCAACGCGAATGTTCACGAATGGGAGACACGATATGACCTTGGTAGTGCAAGCATCAACGGAGCGCAACGCGATCGTTCAGCAGGCGCTCGACCGCGCCACACGGGAAGGCGGTGAGATCGGCGTGCAGGTGGCGGCCTATCTGAACGGCAAGCTCATGATCGACGCATGGAGCGGCGTGGCCGATCCGTCCACCGGCCGTCTGGTCGACGGCGAAACGCTGTTCAATGTGTATTCGGTGACGAAGGCGGTTGCAGCAACCGCGTTGCATATCCTGGCCGACCGCGGGCTCATCGAATACGACGCGCCGGTGACGCGCTACTGGCCAGAGTACGGTGCGCACGGCAAGCAGAAAACGACCGTGCGCGATGTGCTGACTCATCGCGCGTGTGTG
The DNA here is from genome assembly GCF_050436485.1 of Paraburkholderia sp. Clong3. Taxonomy (NCBI): domain Bacteria; kingdom Pseudomonadati; phylum Pseudomonadota; class Betaproteobacteria; order Burkholderiales; family Burkholderiaceae; genus Paraburkholderia; species Paraburkholderia sp. Clong3. Next base: position 479,278 of record NZ_JBNDMH010000003.1, read on the forward strand.
CCGCAAATGCCCGAAGGCGTCACGCCGGAGCTGATGTGTGACTGGCAGTGGATGACCAGCGCCATCGCCAACCTTGAGCCGCTTGCGGAGCCGGGGACGAAGACGCTGTACCTCTCGATGACGTTCGGCTGGATCGTTGGCGAGCTGGTGCGGCGCGCCGATCCGAAGAAGCGCTCGCTGGGCCGTTTTGTCCGGGAGGAGATTGCAATGCCACTCGGCATCGACGATCTATGGATCGGCATTCCCGACGAAGTCGAACCGCGCATCGCACGTCTCACCGATGCAATGGTGCCGGTTCCCGCGGAATACCTGCCGCCGCTGTTCCTGCGCTCGATGCCGCAACAGGTCGCATTGGCGCCGCAAGTGTTCGAGCGCCCGGACGTGCGGCGCGCGGAAGTGGCGGGCGTTGGCGGGATCTTCAACGCACGCAGTGAGGCGCGCTTCTGGGCAATGCTGGCATGCGGCGGCGAGTTGGACGGCGTGAGGATCCTCTCGAAGGAGCTCGTCGCCACGCTGAACACGCCACGCGCCAATAGCGAGGAACCCGACCCGGTGATGTTCGGCTTTCCGATTCCAATCACGATCGGTGGCTTCTGGTTCGGCGGCAACCATCCGCCGGTGACGGCGGCACGCTCGCCGCGCGCTTTGTGCCATCCGGGGCAGGGCAATTCGATCGGCTGGGCGGACCCGGATACCGGGCTCGCCGTCGCGATCTGCCATAACAAGCTGTTCAACCCGGCCACGCCGGAAGAAGATCCGCTGCTTCCGATCGCTGCGGCGATTCGCGACGCACTGGATCTGAAGTGATTGGCACGATGCGCATGGATATCGAGTATTTGCAGCAATGGACTGGGCGCACTGAGGAAGTGCAGGACCAGCTTACCTCCACGCCGATGGCGGCCCTCAGCGCCATGCTTGACCACGATGACGCGGTTTCAGCACGTGGCGATGACTTGCCGCCGTTGTGGCACTGGCTTTATTTTCTGCCGGTTCATCGCCAGTCGATGGTGGGGGCGGACGGTCATCCGAAACGCGGCGGCTTTCTGCCGCCGGTCGATTTGCCTCGCCGCATGTGGGCGGGCAGTCAACTCGAGTTTCTACGGCCGCTGAAAGCGGGTAGCGCGATCACGCGTCTTTCACGCATCGAGAGTGTTGCGCACAAGCATGGACGTACCGGCGATCTCGTGTTCGTGAAGGTCAAGCACGAGGTCAGCGATGCTGCCGGCCTTGCCATCGTCGAACGCCAGGATATCGTGTATCGCGATCATCCGGCCGCCGGCGAAAAGCCCGCAGCATTACAGGCCGCGCCCATGGGCGCTCAATGGGCACGCGAGGTCAATCCCGATCCTGTGCTGCTGTTTCGCTACTCAGCGCTTACGTTGAATGGTCATCGCATTCACTACGATCGGCCTTACGCGATCGGCGCAGAGGGATACGAGGGACTCGTCGTGCATGGCCCGCTGCTCGCCACGCTACTGATGGACTCGCTCGGATCGGAGTTGCCGGGCGCGCGCGTCGGAGCGTTTTCGTTCCGCGCGATCAAGCCGGTGGTGGACACTTCGCCTTTCCATGTTTGCGGAAAGCAACACGAATCGGACCAAAGCAAGGTGAGCTTGTGGATCGCCGGCAGCGACGGATCGTTGCGCATGGAAGCCACGGCTGTTCTGATCTGATCGTCGAGCCGGTCCGCTGGCGAGGTCGCCATAGCCGGGCCGGACGCTGAATGGGAGACTTTATGCGTTCGTTTCTTTTTGTGCCGGGCAGCAAGCCTGAACGATTCGCCAAGGCGCTCGCGGCAGGCGCCGATGCGGTGATCGTGGACCTCGAGGACGCTGTTGCAGATGCGGACAAAGCGTCGGCGCGTGCATATGTTGCCGACGCGGTACGTACATTTTTGGCATCGACGGTTCGGGTACTTTTGCGCATCAATGGCGCGGGGACGCAGTCGTTCCAGCGGGACCTCTCGCTCGCAGCGTTCGATGGTATCGATGGCGTGGTGTTGCCCAAGGCTGAGAATCCGGCTGCTTTGGCCGCTGTCGCGGCGGCAACGGCGAAACCCATCTTGCCGATCATCGAATCTGCCGAGGGCGTCTGGAACGCACTGGACGTGGCGCGCATGCCCGGCGTCGAGCGACTCATATTCGGTTCGGTTGACTTCGAACTCGATCTGGATTGTGACGGTTCATGGGACGCGTTGTTGTTCGCGCGTTCGCGTATCGTGCTGGCCTCCCGCGTAGCGGGCATTCAGTCTCCCGTGGATGGCGTTAGCGTGGCAATCGATGACGAACGACAACTCGCGCACGATTCGTCGAAGGCGCGATCGCTGGGCTTTGGCGGGAAGCTGTGCATTCATCCGCGCCAGATTGCAGCGGTCAATGCGACGTTCAGCCCGAGCGCGGATGAAATTGCCAAGGCGCGGCGAATCGTCGACGCGTATGAGCGGGCAGAAGGCGGGGCGGTGTCCGTAGATGGACGGATGGTGGACTTGCCGGTATTGCTCAAGGCAAGACGCATCGTTGGCTTGTCTGAAAGCGTGCGAGGTTCAGAGGAAGGGTAAGTGGTGCGGCGGGTGCGGGTGAGCGCCGCACCGCCCGCGCCACCACCGCATCATGTGGCGCGGGCGTGACACGGTATCGCTTACACCGGATCCCAGGGCGTGAGCGCCATGGACGGCACGTTCGGGAAAAAGCTCGACTCGAACGCCGGCATGACCTGCTCGGCAATCGCTTCAGGCGTCCAGCCGCCGTCGCGATGCAGCGAGCGGATCATGCGGATCTGGTTGAAGAAGTAGATCTCGTTGGCGCGCACGCCGAAGATCTGACCCGAAACCTTTGCGGCCTGGTCGGACGCAAGGTAGACCGCGAGCGGCGCGATCTTGCGCGATTCCATGCGCTTGAGAATTTCGACGCGTGCTTTTTGCTCAGGCGTCTCCGAGGGGATCGAGGCCGTCATTGCGGTCCATGCCCACGGCGCGATGCAGTTCGAGCGCACGTTGAATTTCGCCATGTCGAGGGCAATCGACTTCGACAGACCGACGACCCCCATTTTGGCGGCGGAGTAGTTGGCCTGTCCGATGTTGCCGATCAGACCCGAGGTGGAGGTCATGTGAACGAAGCTGCCGCCGTTTTGTGCCTTGAAATGCGGAGCCGCCGCGCGTGCCACGAAAAACGACCCGTTCAGATGCACGTCGACTACGGCCTTCCACTCGTCGAGGCTCATGTTGAAGAACATGCGGTCACGCACGATGCCGGCGTTGTTGACCACACAGTCGATGCGGCCGAACGTGTCCAGCGCGGCCTGCACGATCTTCTGCGCGCAATCCCATTCAGCGACGCTATCCGTCGAGGCAAGCGCCTGCCCGCCGGCCTCCTTGATTTCTTCGACGACGCGCTCTGCGGCGAACTGGCCGGATTCGGCGTTGCGACCCAGGTCGTTGACGATGACCTTTGCGCCGTTCGCCGCGAATTGCAACGCAAAATCGCGCCCGATGCCGGCACCCGCACCCGTGACCACTACCACCTTGTCCTTGACGAAATCGCTCACTCTTGTCTCCGTTCGATAGGCGTTGATGTAAAAAAGCTCGCTTCGGTATAATATCAAAACTGAACGGCGTTGCATAATATGAACGCTGGCACGTTGATGCAAAGTGTGACGATTGATCCATTCGAAGACGACCAAATGATAGGAGACGCGAGATGAACCCTACGAAAGACTGGACCGTGCCGGACCATGTTCCGCGAGAACTCGTGGTCGATTTCGACTATATGAATCCGCCCGGTGCGCAAGACGACGTTCATCTGGCGTGGAAGAGGCTGCATACCGGGCCCGATATCGTCTGGTCCCCGTACCATGGCGGCCACTGGATCGCCACGCGCGGCGAAGACATCGAGGCCATGCAGAAGGACCACACCCATTTTTCGCATCGCAGTGTCAACATCCCGCCGCTCAACGAAACGCAGCTCGTGCCGCTCGAGCTTGACCCGCCTGAACATACCGCGTACCGCAACCTGATCACGCCCGCTTTCCTGCCGCAAGCTATCTCCTCGCTGGAAAGCGACGTGCGCAAGCTCGCAATCGAGCTGATCGAAAAAATCGCTCCACGAGGCGAATGCGAGTTCGTCTCGGAGTTCTCGAAGATCCTGCCGATCGTGATTTTCCTACGTCTTGCCGATCTTCCGTTGAGCGATCGAGGACAATTGCTCGAATGGGCGGAATGGGCCGTGCGCGGCAACTTCGAGCAGCGCAACGAATCCCAGCACCGGCTGATTGGCTATATCTCCACCTGGGTGGACAAGCGCAAGGCAGAGGCGGGCGGCGATCTCGTCAGCCTCATCGCCAACGCGCAGATCGACGGCAAGCCGATCAGCCCCGAGCGCATGTTTGGGATGTTTATCGTCGTGCTGTTTGGCGGCCTCGATACCGTCGCGTCGATGATGGGTTTCATCGCGCGCTTTCTGGCGGAGAATCCGGTGCACCGCAGGCAGCTGATCGAGAATCCCGATCTGATGGTGTCGTCGGTCGATGAGATGATTCGTCGCTTTGGCGTGGCGAACACCGCGCGGCTCATCACGCAGGACATGGAATACAAGGGCATCCAGTTCAGGAAGGGTGACCAGATTCAATTGCCGAACTCCCTGTTTGGCCTCGACGACCGCAAGTTCAGCGATCCGCTCGCCGTCGATCTGACGCGCAAGCCAGTGCTGCACGCAGCGTTCGGCAACGGCCCGCATCGCTGCCCGGGGTCGTTCCTTGCGCGTACGGAGATCAAGGTTTTTCTCCAGGAGTGGCTCAAACGCATTCCCGATTTTCGCATTCGCGAGGGCGACAAGCCCCGATGCGGCTCGGGCTCCGTCAACGGCATGCTCTATCTGCCGCTCGTCTGGGACGTAGCGCCCTGAAGTATCCCCACCCTCAACGACTCATCGACGATCATGAAAAAGTGGCAATGCATTTTTTGCGGTTTTTACTACGACGAAGCAGCGGGACTTCCCGCGGAGGGCATCGCGCCTGGCACTCGCTGGGAAGACATCCCCGATGACTGGGCATGCCCCGAGTGCGGTGCGACCAAGTCCGACTTCGTGATGTTCGAAGTGGAGGCCTGAGCGGGCGGGCGCACGGCGCACGGCGCAAGGCCGTGCGCTTCATCGCTCAGGATCAGGCGCGCTCGAACACGGCGGCAATACCCTGGCCACCGCCGATGCACATGGTCTCGAGTGCATAACGTCCTTTCCGGCGCGTCAACTCGTGCAACAGCGTTGTCATGATGCGCACGCCCGTCGCGCCAATCGGGTGGCCCAGCGATATGCCAGAGCCGTTCACGTTGAGCCGGTCGGTATCGTGCCAGTTCCAGCCTTTGAGGACTGCCAGCACCTGACACGCGAATGCTTCGTTTACTTCGACAAGATCCATCTGCTCGAGCGTAAGCCCGATGCGCGTCATCAGCTTCTGCACTGCGGGCACGGGCCCCATGCCCATGCGTGATGGCTCGCATCCGGCTGCGGCCCAGCCGGTCAGCCAGGCCATGGGTTCGAGTCCGAGCGCTTCGAGGCGGTCTTCCGCGACGACGAGGCAAGCGGCAGCGGCATCGTTTTGCTGGCTGGAGTTGCCTGCGGTGACTGTGCCGCCCGGCATCAACGCGCGAAGCTTGCCGAGGCTTTCCATGCTGGCGTCGGCGCGGAATCCTTCATCTTTGGAAAACAGAAGCGGCTGGCCTTTTTTCTGAGGAACGCTGACCGCCACGACCTCCTCGGCCATATGGCCGGACTCCCATGCGGCGGCCGCGCGCTGATGGCTGCGCAGCGCGAACTCGTCGGCGGCCTCGCGGCTGATGCCATAGTCGGTGGCCAGATTTTCCGCGGTCTCGATCATGCCGGAGATAAAGCCGAAGCGCGATTCCGGCTGTGAGCGCTCGCGGCCTCGCGCGAGCCGGTCGTGAAACTGGACGGAGCCCGACCGTGCGCCCCAGCGCATGTCCGTGCTGTAGTACTCGATATTGCTCATACTTTCCACGCCGCCGGCCAACACCACGTCGGCGGCGCCGGTCTGCACCATCATCGCGGCGGTGACGAGCGCCTGCAGGCCGCCGCCGCAACGTCGATCAAGCTGCATGCCCGGCACCTCCACCGGCAGGCCGGCCTGCAGCGCAATCCAGCGGCCCACGCAAGGTGTTTCGCTGTTCGCGTACGATTGCGCGAAGACGACGTCGTCGATGCGAGCGGGTTCGAGTCCTGCGCGCCGGATCGTTTCATTCGCGACGAGCGCGCCGAGATCTTCGACGCAAACGCCGCGCAGGCTACCGCCAAAGGTGCCGACGGGCGTTCGTACAGGGGAGACAATTGCCGCGCGTTTCATCGGACGTTTCCTTGCAAAGTTTGAAGTTCTGATTCGGGTGCGGTTGCAATCAGCCGACGAGCGTCGCGCTTCTTAAGCGATTGGAAGGCGGGACGCCCGCCATCTGATCGAGAGCGCTGCGATGGTCCGGATGGGCGATTGCCAGCATGCGTTCGCGCCTTTGGCGCAGCGTCAGGCCGCGCAGATCGGCCACGCCGTATTCGGTCACCACGATAGCGGCGTCGCTGCGCGGCGTGCTGACCGGTCCGTTCAACGACGCGACGATGCGGGTCGCGCCCTTGCCCGCTGTGGACGGCAATGCGATGAGAGGAACGCCGCCACGCGAGCGCCGCGCGCCGCGCAGGAAATCCAGTGCGCCGCCCACCGCGCCCACATACACGCCACCGGCAATTTCGGCGTTGATCTGGCCACTCAGATCGACCTCGACCGCCGAGTTGATGGCGACGAAGCGGTCGATGCTTGCGAGCACGTTCGGATCGTGCGTGTAGCGGGTCGAACGAAACTGCACGGCGTCGTTTCGATGCGCGAACTCGTGTATGCGGCGACCCCCCATCATCACGCCAGCAATGGTCTTGCCCGTGTCGATGGTCTTGCGCACATTGTTGATCACGCCGCTTTCCATCAGATCGGCGACTTTGTCCCCGATCGTGCCGGAATGGATGCCAAGGTCTCGCCGATCGCCGAGGCAGGCGAGGATCGCTTCTGGAATCGCGCCGAGGCCGAGTTGAATGGTGGCGCCGTCTTCGATCAAACCGGCCGTGTGCCGTGCAATCGCCAGCTCCGTCGGGCTGACGGCGCTGGGCGAACTCTCGGGCAAAGCGCGCGACGTCGGGACAATGAAGTCGAGGTCGTCGTCGCGAAGATATCGCTCGCCGTAGGTCCAGGGTGCCTGTTCGTTGACTTCCGCAATGATGACGCGCGCGCGCTCGAGCGCCGGGATCAGATACTCATGCGCGACGGACAAGCTGTAGCGGCCGTGCGCATCGGGTGGCGCCAACTGCAGCAGCAGGACGTCGATCGCTAGCTGACCCGACTCCATCATCTCTGGCAACTGCGAATAATGGCAGGGCAGGATATCAAGCGCGCCAGCCTTGGCCAGTGCGCGGTTGGAGCCGCTCCCGCAGTACGAAACGAAATCGATGCAGTCCGCGTGCTCAGGCCGGCACGTGTCGTGGTTGCCGGCGCCGAGAAAGACCCGGAACGCGCCGATGCCGTGCCGCTGCTGAAGTAGAGTGCGCGTGAGCGCAAGGGGCTCGGCGTTGGATTGGCCCCATGCGACGGTATCGCCGGGGCGGATGATGGACGCGAAATCGACGGCGTCCGCCTCTAGCTGTAAGGGCATGGTGTTGTTTGCGTCAGGTGGCGGGTTGCGCAAGGGCCTGGGCTTCGTCGTGCTGCCCACGTACTGCGCCTGTCGCGACGAGTTCCGCAAGCCGTTCGTCGCTGTAGCCGATGCTCCGCAGCACGAGTTCTGTGTGCTCGCCAAGGTGTGGAACGGCGAGCGGTGGCGACCCAGGCTCCAAACGGAAGTGAATCGGGCTTGCAACGTGGTTGCGTCCGGACGGATCCCTCTGGACCATCCCGCGCTCGTGCGCATGCGGATGGTCGAGCGCTTCGGCGAGCGAGAGCACCGGCGCCACACTGATGTTTCGGCCTTCGAACCAGCAGAGCCATTCATCGAGTGTGCGAGTCAGGAAGATTTGCGTCAGGAACGCCCGGACGCGTATCTGGCCTTCACCGGCTGGGCCGATCGCGTCGGCGACGAGATCCGGACGGCCGAGCGGTGTAAGCAGGTTGGTTGCAAAGCTGTGCTCCCGGCCGCCAAGGCAGAGCCACTTCGAATCGGCGGTCTCATAGGTGTCGAGCAACGCGAGCCCGCTGTCGCCTTCAGTCGGCCCTCGCAATTGGCTGTCCGGCGCGTTGAGCAAGCGGCCACTCAGATATGGCTGCGATGTGAGCGCCGCATCGAAAAGCGCCATGTCGATGTAGTCGCCGCGCCCCGTTTCCCGCGCGCGCAGCAGCGCCATCAACACGGCGGACAACGCCGTCAATGAACCGGCCAGCGCGGCGAGCGACGGCCCCGTGGCAATTGGGATCCCCCGGCCATCGCGCGGCAGCGTGCCTGCAAGCGATTGGACTACCGGATCGTGTGCGGGCAAATGAGAGAGCGGGCCGGTTTGGCCGAATGCGGTAATCGCACAATAAACGACTCCCGGGTTCGTCCGGCTGATCGTGTCGTAGTCGATGCCAAGTCGAGCGGCCACACCCGGCCTCGACGATTCGATCACGACGTCGGCCTCGTTCATCAGCTTGAGGGCGACCTCGCGTGCGTCCGGATGTTTCAGATCGAGCGCGATGCTGCGCTTGCCGCGGTTGATCGCGGCGAAGAACGAGCCGTCGGTGCCGGGTGCGCCGCGGGTAGGGTCGCCGGTGACCGGTTCGATCTTGACGACGTGCGCGCCGTGATCGGCGAGGTTGGCGGCGAGGAACGGACCCGGCATGAATTGCGACAGGTCCACGACGCGAAGGCCGGTCAGTTTCATGCCAGAGCAGCGCTGAAGCCGAGCTGGCGTTGCGCAATCGCGGCGGCTTCCTTCACGATGCGACCGATCAATTCCGCACAGGTCGGCAAGTCGTGAATGAGGCCGGTCACGATACCGGCGGGGAAGGCGCCGCCTTCCACTTCTCCTGTCACGAATGCGTCCATCCAGCGCTGTGCTCCGGTCAGCGCGTAGAGGTCCGAGCGCGTCACGTTGCCGGCGCGCTCGAGTTCGAGCGCGGCGAGACTCACGCTGTTCCTGACCACCCGGCTTGAATCGCCGATCGAGCGGCCAACCAGCACCGTATCGCGCTCGCTCGCTTCCAGCAGCCGTTGCTTGATCGCAGGGTGGACGGGGGACTCCTGCGTGAGCATGAATCGGGTTCCCATGTTGATGCCGTCCGCGCCGAGCGCGAGAGCCGCCATCAGCCCGCGCCCATCGGCAAAGCCGCCAGACGCGAGAATCGGCACCTTCAGTTTGTCCGCGGCGGCGGGAATCAGGATCAGTCCAGGGATGTCGTCTTCGCCAGGGTGCCCCGCGCATTCGAACCCGTCGATGCTGACGGCGTCCGCGCCGAGCGATTCGGCCTTCACCGCGTGGCGAACCGTCACGCACTTGTGCACGACCTTGACGCCCTGCGCCTTGAACTCGGCGATGTATTTCGCCGGATTGCTGCCTGCTGTCTCGACGACCTGGACGCCTTGAGACACGATCGTGCGCACATACGCGTCATAGTCGAGACCGACATTGGCGCCGAGAACGGTCAGGTTGACGCCAAAGGGCTTGTCGGTGAGCGAACGCACCCTGTCGATTTCGCGCGCGAGTGCATCGGCGCTTGCATGGGTGTGCGCGGAGATGAAGCCGAGACCGCCGGCATTGCCCACGGCCGCCGCCAGTTCGGCTCGCGCCACCCAGCGCATGCCGCCTTGAATGATGGGATATTGAATGCCGAGTAATTCAGTAATGCGATTGACATACGGTTTCATCGCGCGCCTGTAGCCTGGATAGGAAGTATGGGTGCCAGAGAAATGCGCGTGACGCGCGTGACCTGGCGGGCTCTGTTCGCCACGACAGCGTGGCGCTTTTTAGCAATTCAACAATCGCGAAACTGAGGTTTGCGCTTTTCGGCGAAGGCTGCCATGCCTTCCTTTCGATCTTCCGTGGCGAAGGTCGAATACGCCATACGCCGCTCGAACAGGATGCCTTCCGCCAGGCTCGATTCGTAGGCGCGGTTGACGCACTCTTTGGCCATCGCTACGACGGGTTGCGAGTATCGCGCGATCTCATCGGCCGTTTTCAGCGCTTCCTCGACGAGCGTGTCGGCGGGCACGATGCGGCTCACGAGGCCGCATCGTTCGGCTTCAATGGCGTCCATCCTGCGGCCGGTGAGGATCATTTCCATCGCCTTCGATTTGCCGAGCGCGCGCGTAAGGCGCTGCGTGCCGCCGGCGCCGGGAATGGTCGCGAGCGTGATTTCGGGCAGGGCGAAACGGGCGTTGTCGGCGGCGAGAATGAAGTCGCACATCATGGCCAGTTCGCAGCCTCCGCCTAACGCAAGACCCGCGACCGCGGCGATGACCGGCTTGCGACAACGCGACGTGCGTTCCCAGTTCGACGTGATGAACTGATTCTTGTACACGTCCATGTACGTCCATTCGTTCATCATCTTGATGTCGGCGCCGGCGGCGAACGCCTTTTCGCTACCGGTCATCACGATGGCGCCGATGGCGGGGTCGGTTTCGAGCTCGTCGAGTGCCGCCGTCAGCTCGTCCATCAGCTGGTTGTTCAGTGCGTTGTAGGCTTGCGGACGGTGCAACCTGATCAAGCCGGTTTTCCCGTGCGTTTCGACGATGATCGTCTCGTAGGCCATGGTTCTTCCTTGAACGAATGAGGGTGAACACCTAGGCCCGGATGGGGCCTGCTCGCCGATGATTTGCGTGTCTGCGGTGCGCCGTTCGGCAGCGTCGGAGCGTATCGTGCGTTGCCAATTTTGTGAACGACGTTTATGATTCTGAATGTGCGACCCAGCTTTGTCAATTGAGCGCGAGGTCAGAATTGCTAACGGAAAACACCGCGAGGAGACACTGCATGACCACTCGTCACGAGGACGGACTGATTCGCGTTGAGCAGCGTGGGAACCTGCTCTTGATGGGCATTGACCGGCCGGAAAAGCGCAATGGTTTCACGCCGAAAATGTTCAGAGAGCTTGCCATGGCTTACACGCAGCTCGAGAAGAGCGGCGATATTTTTTGCGGGCTGGTATACGCCGAAGGCGATCACTTTACGGCAGGGCTCGACATGCCAAAGGTCGCGCCGTTGCGCCGCGAAGGGAAACCGCTGCTTCCTGAAGGCGAGGTCGATCCGTTCAACTTGCGCGCGCCGCTGCGTACCAAGCCGGTCGTCATTGCGCTGAAGGGAATCTGCTTCACGGTCGCGGTCGAACTGATGCTTGCATCGGAAGTGGCTGTTGCGGCCGACAACTGCCGTTTCTCCCAGCTTGAAGTCAAGCGGGGGATCATGGCAGGTTGTGGTGCGACGTTTCGCATGGTGCAGCGAGCCGGCTGGGGCAACGCAATGAAGGTACTGCTTACCGGCGACGAATTCACCGCAGACGAGGCACGGCACATGAACTTCGTGCAGGATGTCGTGCCTGCGGGGCAGGAGTTCGACCGGGCGCTCGCGATCGCCGAGCGAATCGCGGCACAGGCACCGCTAGCCGTGCAGGCCACGATGCAGAACGCGCGCGTTTCGCTGGGACAAGGCTGGCAGGATGCTTACGCGACGATTCAGTCGACCCAGCAGTTTCTCTACAACACTGAAGACGCGAAGGAAGGCGTTCAGTCCTTCATCGAAAAACGTACGGCGAAGTTCGTCGGACGCTGATGCAAGCTTCCGGGGCAGCCGGTGTGAATTCAAGGGGACCGTTTGCTATGACAAAAGGCGCGTTGGCGGGTGTTCGCGTACTCGACCTGAGCCGTATTCTCGCCGGGCCTTGGGGGGCTCAGATGCTGGCGGATCTCGGCGCGGAGGTCATCAAGGTCGAGCGTCCGGGCAAGGGCGACGATTCGCGGCAATTCGGCCCCCCGTTCCTGATGGATCGGGAGGGAAAGGTCACGCGCGAGTCGACGTTTTTTATCAGCGCGAACCGAGGCAAGAAGTCGATCACGTGCGATATCTCCACGGCCGAAGGCCAGGCGCTGATCCGCTCGTTGGCGGCGCGCTGCGACGTGTTGCTCGAGAACTATAAGGTTGGCGACCTCAAGCGTTACGGGCTCGACTACGACAGCCTCAAGCTGGTCAATCCGCGCCTGATCTACTGTTCGATAACCGGGTTCGGTCAGACCGGACCGTATAGCCCGCGCCCCGGCTACGACTCGATTTTCCAGGCGATGGGTGGCCTGATGAGCGTGACCGGAAACGGCGACGACGTGCCGGGCGGCGGGCCAATGAAAACCGGGCCCAGTCTTGCGGACATCCTGTGTGGTCAGTACGCCGCTTCGGCGATCATCGCAGCGCTTTATCATCGCGACGCGGCGCAAGGCGGTACCGGGCAGGGACAGTACATCGACCTGGCATTGCTGGACGCGATGATTGCTGCCACATCGCACTATGCAAGCCAGTATCTCGTTTCAGGCCAGATTCCTATCCGGCGCGGTACCGAGGGCAACGGTGGGATGCCGTCCCGCATGTTCCGCTGCGCCGATCGCGACATCATGATCGTGGCGGGCAACAACGAGCAATACGCGCGGATGTGTGACGTTCTGGGGCACCCCGAGCTCGCTAGCGATCCACGATTCAGCGAGATTGCGCTGCGCGTGAAGAATCGTCGCGCGCTGGGCGAAGTGTTCGAGCCGCTGATCCTTCAATGGCAGAGCGATGAACTGCTCGCAGCACTCGACGCCGCCGGGGTGCCGGCCGGACCGATCAACAATCTGGAGCAGGTGTTCGCAGATCCGCATGTGCAGGCACGCGCGATGTGCGTCGAAGTTGCGCACCCGCTCACGGATAAGGCGGTTCGGATGGTCGCCAACCCGGTCAAGATGTCGGGCACGCCTATCGATTCGTATGGGGCGCCGCCGATGCTCGGACAACATACGGACGACGTGCTGCGTGATGTGCTGAGTATGTCGCAGTCGGATATCGATATCCTGCGCGAAAAGAAAGTTCTATAGAAAGGACATCAACGGCGAGTTCGGCAAGATCAACGTGGTGCTCGTGTTCGGCGACGCGAAGAAGGTGATCGAGGAGATGGTGAAAAGTTGCAGCTAAGGGGGAGTCATGACGACTGAGAGAAGCAACAGCCGTATCGTATGTACAGACCACGTAGAAGTCGGGTGTATCCACTCCGGTAGGGACGCCCCGACTATCTCGCGTCCGCATCAACGTTCGGACACTCCCGTGCGCAGCGGAAAGTCACCTCATTGGGCTTGGGCGAACTGCCGCAGCGAGTTCGACTGGATGGACGTGCACTTGCCGTTCTTCACGTCGGAATGGTTTTAAGAACTTTCTCAACAGACGCGGTACGCGCCCGGCGGGAAGCTCACTCCTCGGATCGAGGCTCGCGATAATGCAACTGGGCGTTTCATATATTGCACCGTGTTCAAAAAGACGCACTAGAGCATTGACTGTCCGCCGTCCACGCTGATAGTCTGCCCGGTTATGAAATTAGCGTCGTCACTACATAGAAATGCAACTGTTCGTCCAATATCGCGCTGAGGATCGCCGAAGCGGCCAAGCGCAATTTCAGAGAGATAGCGAGTGCGTTCCTGAGGATTGGCTTCGAGGTAGGCTTCGGCGGCAGGCGTGAGCGCTGCCGGGCAAATGACGTTGACGGTAATGCCGTAGACGCCCCATTCGCGCGCGGCAACACGCGAGAGCCCACGAATGCCCTCCTTGGTTGCGGCGTACGCGCCGAATCCCTTGAGGCCTTCGATGCCGGTGCGCGAGCCGAAGTTGATGATGGCGCCGCGGCCCTGCGACTTCATCCGCGGCAATGCGGCCTGCATGAAATACAGCGTGCCGTACAAGCCCGATTCGAGCGTGTTGCTCCAGTCATCGTCGGTAACGGACTCGAGCGGCACCCCCGGGCTGCTGCTTTGGGCATTGTTGATGAGTGCGTCCACACGTCCGAATCGCTCGACGGCAAGCTCGACCGTCCGCACGGCGTCGGCGCGATTGCGCGTATCGCCGGGCACGACCAGCACTTGCGAACCGAGGGCGCTCAATTGCTCAGCAGCCCGCGTGAGTTTGGCCTCTGTGCGACCAGTGAGGACCAGACTCGCCCCCTCGGTGGCAAGCGCAAGGGCGATGCCGAGCCCAACGCCTTGCCCGCCTCCGGTCACGATGGCGACCTTTTCTGCCAGTTTTTTCGTGTACATGAGTGAATCCAGAAGTGAAGGTTGATGTTGCTGTTCGACGCGCGAGCGTATTGCGTAAAGGGTCTGGAAGATGATGCTTCTGAATTCCAGATTTGTGAACGTCGTTCAAATATATCTCAAGCTGTGTGAGGGAGCGCCCTGGCGTATTCCCGAATTCGGGTGGTGTTAAAGTGTGCCAAATTGTGATCGATGTAAAACTATGTGAATAGTTCACGTATAATCGATACAGTCAATTCATGGGGAAAATCATGTTGAAAGAGACCTCAGCGCCGGCGGACCGGGACGTCAGCGGGCCGCGCTCGCTGACCCGACTCCTCGGAATTTTCGATGTGCTGGCGAAGTCTCCGGACGGGATGTCGCTAGCAGAACTGAATGTCGCTCTCGAGTCACCGAAGAGCAGCCTGCTCAATCTGCTGAGACCTCTGGTGGCGGAGGGGTACTTGATGCACGACGTAGGCCGCTATCGCCTGGGACCGTCGATCTTCCGGTTGTCGGCAGGCGTGATGGCCGCGTGGAATTTTTCGAAGATACTGCGCCCGTTCCTGGTGGATCTCTCGAAGAGCACCAATGAAACCGTGTATGTCGGTGTCCTTGACGTCGAACACAAAGAGATCACCTATGTCGACGTGATCGAGAGCGAGCAATCGGTGCGCTATTCAATGCACATCGGTTTGCGTCGCCCGCTCTATTGCACGGCTGCGGGCCGCGTGCTGCTCGCCCATGCACCGGACGCTTTCGTTACCGACTACATGAAGACGGTCAAATTCGAGCGCCGCACCCCGCAAACGATCGCAACGAAGAAGGCGTTGCGTGAGGAACTCGACCACATCCTCGAAAGCGGCCTGTCGGTGAGTCGCGGTGAACTACTGCCGGATTCGGCCGGCGTGTCGTCGCCTATCTTCGGACCGAATGGCAATGTCATCGCGGCGATGGCAATTGGTGCGCCGCTCGAACGCTTCGACCGCGAACGTCACCGGCTCGAAGAGCACATGATCAGAGTCGCCCAGCGGGCGTCTGCGTTGGGTCAGGCAGAAGAGGAGTGACTCGCCAGTCGGCCGGCGGCGCAGTGAAGCGGGTGCTTCAATGCGCCGCGGTCGCGGTGCGGTCGAAGAAGCGTTGCACCCGCGCGCAACGGATCGGTCGCAACGACCGTCAGCGTGTACGACGCTTCGGCAGCATGAAGGCGACCAGCAGTCCGGCGATCGAACTGCAGGCGATGTAGACGAATACCGAAACATAGCCACTATCGGCCGGAAACGATGCACCGTCGTGTCCCGCCGTCGCGCTGCGCAGCAGCGCAAATACCGCCTGGGCACCTACCGCGAAGAAACACGAGAAGAAAACGTAGAGCATGCCCGTTGCCTCGCCTGTCTGATGTGCAGGCGTCGCTTCCACGATCTGGTTGTACAGCGCCGTGCTTGCGAAGGCGAGGCCGAACGAGCACAGCACCGCACCTGGAACGAAGAGCAGCAGGCTGCGATGAAGCACGATCAGCGAGGCCCAGCCCAGGGCCAGTATGAGCATGCCAATCAAGGCAGCGGGCCGGGCCTTGTAGCGGGCCGCAACCCGGCCGCTCCATGGGCTCGCGACCAGCGCGACGATGTTGATGCTGAACATCAGTAATCCGGCTGCCGTCGCGCTCAACCCGAATCCGGCGTGCGTGCCGGCAGGTTGCTGGGCGAGCAGCGAGAAGACCTGTCCTAGTTGCATGGCGCCTGCCGCGAGGAATGCCATGCATGCATTGGCCAACACGACTTCGCGCGTCTTCAGCAGACGCACATTGATGAGCGGATGACGCGCCCCGTGTTGATGGCGTGCCCAGAGTCCGAGCACGATCATCCCGCCAGCGATCAAGCCCCACAGCCGCGGATCGCCGAGCCCCCACGTGCGGATTTGCTGCACGGCGAAGAGGATGGCGCAAAGCGCTGGAGCGAACGCGAGACCTCGAATGTAGTCGATCCGTACGCCGGGATTCGGTGGCGACGGCGGTGCCCACGCGCGTACCGCCGCGACGGCCACGACGCAAAGCGCGACTTTGAACCAGAAGCCGCCTTGCCACGAATAGTGATCCACGACAACGCCCGCGCAGATGTAGATCAGTCCCGCCGACACCATGCCTGCCGCGCTGATCAACCCCACCGCGGCAGGCAGTCTCGCGGGTGGCAGATTCTCACGAACCAGCCCGATGGAGAGTGGCGTAATGCCTGCCGCGATCGATTGCATCGCACACCCCGCGACGAGCATGCCGACATCGGTCGCGCATGCGGCCACGACTGCGCCCGCCGCAGCGACCGATATCACCACGAGCAGGATGCGGCGGTAGCCCAACAGGTCGCCGAGTCGCCCGCTCACGGCGGCAAAGACGGCCGAGCCGAGCCAGTACGCGGTGACGGTCCAGCTCACGGAGTTCGACGCAGGAAAAGCCTTGTAGAGCGTGACCAGCACGGTGTAGATGACGGTGATGCCGGACGAGGCCGCTACCGCGGCAAGCAGGATCGCCATCGTGAACCCGCGCGGTGGACCCGCTACCGGTTGCGCTCGGTGTGCCGGCTGGGAGAGTACTTCGGCTTGCATAAACGTCTCCGGTTGCGTGTCTTCGTTTCGATTATACTTATATGCGAACGTCGTTCGTATTGATGTTTTTTGGAGAGTTCGATACCGACCGCAAGGGTCGCGAGGCCACCGCCCGATATCAAATCGATATCGACGTTTTCGAGTTCGATATGAGAGTTTTTTGGTCGATGGCTTGACCCGATACTTCTCTCAAGGGCGCACGTTCTGAAGCGCTCCCCACAATCAGGAGCGAGACCATGCAAACGTATCAAGGGAAGATCTACGACGCCGACACGCACTTCTACGAAGTCGAGGACGCATTCAACCGTCATTTGCCCGAGAAGTTCAGGAAGGACTGGTCTTTTACCAGCCGTGTCACGGCAGACGGCAACCGCTGCATGTATGTGGGCGACCGGAAGGTGGAAATCAGCGAGGGATACACATCGGCCGAGGGGCACGTTCCGCCGCCGGGCAAGCTGCATGAATGGCTGCGCGCGATGAAGGATGGCAAGGATAACGTCGATATGCGGGTTTCGCCGACGCCGGACATGTTCAACCGCGACGCGCGCCTGAAGAAGATGGACGATTTCGGTGTTGAAGCCTGCACGATGTACATCGGCGAAATGGTCGCGTGTATTTCCTACCTCAACGAGCCCGTTGCGGCAAATGCGGTGTTGCATGCGTATAACCAGTGGATGCTCGACGACTGGGGCTTCAACTACAAAGACCGCATCTACACGACGCCGGTCGTCACGCTCGACGATCTCGATGCGGCTGTTGCCGAGGCCAGGTGGCTGGTTGCGAACGGTGTGCGGGTGATCCTGATGCCGATGGGGCCGTTCAATGGCCGTGCACCTGCGGATCCGTACTTCGATCCGTTCTGGTCGATCCTCAACGAAGCGGGCGTGCGCGTCACCTTCCATGTGTCGGAAGCGATCTACATGAAGGATCATATGGCGGTGTGGGGCGAGCCCGTGCAGCAGTCGCGCCAGCGTCAGACCGCCTTTGTCTGGATGCACGGTTACGGCGAGCGGCCGGTCATGGAAACGCTGTCGTCGTTCATCTTCTACAACTTCTTCGAGCGTTTCCCGCGGGTCAAGCTGTGCAGCGCCGAAAACGGTGCCGAATGGGTGCCTTCGCTGCTCGTCAAAATGGACAAGTGCCGGGGGATGGCGAAGAATGGCTACTGGCCATGCGGTCAACTGAAGAAACGCCCGAGCCAGATCTTCAAGGAAAATGTCTTCGTGGTCGCGTATCCGGAGGACGACATCGCCCAGATCATCGCTCAAACGGGATCGTCGGACTTCCTGTTGATGGGCTCCGACTATCCGCACGCGGAAGGCGTGCCCGAACCGAAGGAGTTCGCGTCGGAAGCATGCAATGGGCTCTCGGAAGAAGACACGCGCAAGATCATGTACGACAACGGCCGCCGGTTCATTCCGCTGCACGTGTGATCGGCCTTGTACCGGTCGGCGGCGGCAGACGGTCTGTCCGTCCCGCGCGATTTCTTCATTATGAACAGGTTAGCCATGAATATTTCGGCCTATCAGGCGCTACTGCTCGAACGCGAAGGCGGCGTCTTGACCGTTACGCTCAACCGCCCGGAAACGTTGAACGCGTTCGATGAGCAAATGGACATTGAGATGTCGCGGCTTTTTCTCGATGTCGCGGAGGACGTTGAGACCCGTGTCGTGGTGTTGACGGGCGCAGGGCGGGCTTTTAGCGCGGGCGGCGATATCGAGCATATGCAGCAGGTCATCGACAACCCCACGCTGTTCCTCGAAGGCATGCAGCGTGCAAAGAAAATTGTCTTCTCGATGCTCGATTGTCCGAAGCCGGTCATCGCCAAGATCAACGGTCATGCAATCGGTCTCGGCGCGACGATCGCGCTGTTCTCGGATCTGAGCTACGCGGCCAATCACGCAAAGATTGGCGATCCGCACGTGAAAGTCGGCTTCGTGGCGGGCGATGGCGGCGCGGTGATCTGGCCGCAGCTCGTGGGCTATGCGAAGGCCAAGGAGTATTTGTTGACGGGGGACCTCGTCACCGCGGAAGAGGCGGCCCGACTGGGGCTCATCAATCATGCCGTACCGGCCGACCAGCTGGATGCCGTGGTCGACGCGATGGCGAAGCGTCTCGCAAACGGCGCTTCGCGCGCCATCCAGTGGACCAAGGCGTCGATCAACATCGGCCTGAAGCAACTTGCGCATGCCATTCTCGACGCGTCGATTGCATACGAGGCGCTGTCGAACCTGACGGAAGACCATCAAGAGGCGGTCAACGCGTTTCGCGAGAAACGCGAGCCGGTGTTCAAGGGACGTTGAGCTTTTACAGTGTCCGGCGCCAGCGGTACCCGCGGCGCCGGGCGCGGCGAGGGAGGGATGCTCATGCAACGGGTAGTGGCGATAACGGGTGGATTCGGCACGCTTGGGCGCACGGTTGGTCGCGTGTTTGCCGAGAACGGCTGGAAGGTCGCGCTGATCGACAAGGCGCTCGAGCCGGAGAACGCGAGCGCGGAGCAGCTGCATGCTTCCTGGTGGCGAGGAGGCGTCGAGCTGACTGATCTCGATGCGGCGCGCTCGGCGCTTTCCGCGGTCGTCGAGCAGCTTGGCAAGCTCGATGCGATCGTCAATGTAGCGGGAGGCTTTCGCTGGGAAACGCTGGCGGACGGCAGTCTCGACACCTGGGATCTGATGTACCGGACGAACGTGCGCACGGCGGCGACTGCGTCGAAAGCGGCACTCGACCATATTGCCGACAGCGCGGAGGGCGGACGCATCATCAATATTGGAGCCGGCGCTGCGCTGAAGGCGGGCGCGGGCATGGGAGCGTATGCGGCCTCGAAGTCGGGGGTGATGCGTTTGACTGAGGCGCTGGCCGAAGAACTCAAAGGCCGTTCCATTACCGTCAACGCTATCTTGCCAGGCATCATCGATACGCCACAGAACCGCAAGGATATGCCCGACGCTGACTTTTCCCGCTGGGTGCGGCCTGAAGAAATTGCCGAGGTGATTCTCTTTCTCGCGTCTGGCGCCGCGTCGGGGGTGACCGGTGCGTTGATTCCTGTCACCGGGCGTACGTAAAGATCCCGAACCGGAAATAGCAGTTGATGCCCGAGTCAAGGCGCCAACTGCAAATCGCGTTTCAGGTGAGGTGTGCGAGCGAGTCGTTGCTGAACCCGAGGAACGGCTCGCCAAGCCGTACGCGCCGCGCCCAGTTCGGATCATGTAGAAGCGAGCGTCCCACGCCAACAAGATCGAACTCGCTGCGTGAGAAACGATCGAGCAGGGCAGTGAGGTCGGGCTGCGCCGCTGTCGCGGCCCCGGCCATTGAATCGTAGTAGCCCTTGTTAATGCCGATCCCACCAACAGTCATCGAAAGCTTGCCGGTTACCTTCTTCATCCAACCGGCGAGATTCATCTCTGAGCCCGCGAATTCCGCCCGGTTGAAATAGCGGGTGCTCGCCTCGAAGATGTCGACGCCAGCATCCGCGAGCGGCGCGAGAATGTGCTCGAGTTCGTGCGGGTCGTTGGCGAGACGCGCGCGGAAATCCTGCTGCTTCCACTGGGAGAAGCGGAACGTGATCGGCATCGTCGCGCCGATCGCTTCGCGGATGGCACGGACAACCTCGGCGGCAAAGCGGCTGCGCGCCGTGAGATCCTTGCCCCATCGATCCGTGCGTTGATTGGTTTCTGCCCACAAAAAAGCGTCGATCAGATAGCCGTGAGCTCCGTGAATCGCGATGCCATCGAAGCCGGCGGCCGTCGCATAGCGCGCGCTTCGACCATAGGCTGCAATGACGTCCGCGATCTCGGCATCGGTCATCGGGCGGGTTGGCGGAATGACGCGCTCCATGTAACCTGCGTTGAGCGATGTCGTTCGTCCTTCCGGTCCCCACAATCCCGATGGGCGCAGTGGCGAGGCGGCCGGGAAGGGGCCCGTATTCGCCTCTTTCATGGGTCCCATATGCCACAACTGAGGAAAGATGATTCCGCCGCTAGCGTGAACTTCGTCCGTTACGCGTCGCCACGCGGCAACTGATTCCTCTCCGGCGAGCACTGGAATCGAATTTTCTCCGAGTCCAGCTTCACCGAGCGCCGCGGGGTGATCGACGCCGACGCCTTCCGTGATGATCAGGCCTGTCTCGCCCTGCGCACGCCGCTTGTAGTAGGCGGCGACGTCACTACCGGGCAATCCGTTCGGCGAAAAGCCGCGAGTCATGGGTGACATGACGATACGGTTGGCAAGCGTGACCCCGCGCACGGTGAGAGGCGAAAAGAGCGACGTGGTATTCATTGGTCATTCACATAGTTGACTTGTGTGCGGATAATGATACGCTATGTTCTATCGATGAAAAAGCAATATTGGCGCCGTCTCGCAGGCGGCGTTGAACAGGAGGATTGCATTGGAGCAAGCAGACTCATCGGCGGTAGACGCGCTCGAAGAGAGCGGCGCAAAGCTCATCCCGGAGGGCTTTGCATTGATGCCGGAGTTCGGTCCCTTCCATCGGATGTTCGGACCTACCTACTTTCGCAAGAGCGAATGCGGACACGTCGTCGGCATGTACGTTCGCGAAGCGCATCGCAACCTTGGCCAGATGATGCACGGGGGCGCTGTTTGCATGCTGGCAGACACCGCCATCACGTGGGCGAGCAAGTATTCGCGTCAACCGGCCGTCAGGGTGTTGACGACGGGCTTGACGGTCAATTTCATGGGAAACGCGAAGCCGGGCGACTGGGTGGAAGCACACGTCGACGTTCTACGTTCGGGAAAGCGGGTGATTTTCTCCGACTGCCGGATCTGGGCGAATGCGAAATGCATCGCCCAGGCGTCGGGGCAATTCCAGGTGATGGGTGAAATTGACAGCTAGTGCGTCGGCGAGACCTGGATGGCCGCGCGAACGTTACGGCATTGACCGGGCTCGAACCTTATCCAGTGCCGCACGGTACCTCCACGCGGTCAACAGAAGCCGATGAATCCGCGCAGCCCGGCGTTTCCGTTCGGAACGAGTGGTCTGAACCGCGAGGTGCACCTCGGGCGCGCCTGTGACCAGTGTGAGAAGATCGCGCGCCGCGTTCGAGGGATCGTCGATGGCGATTACGCCGCTGAGCGCGGCGGCTTCCAGAACGCCGGTTAGCGGCTCCAGCATCGTCACCACGAACTGCAGAAACTGCTTTGCGACATCGGGAAAGCGAATCGCCTCGCCAATGACCATGCGTGAAGTGTGCATGCTGTCCGGTATTGCCATGTGTTCGACGAGCGCATCGATAAGGGATGCCATGTTCGTCGAAAAATCGCGGCCCGGTTCCAGGTGTTCCGAAATCTTGCCGCGCAGATCGGCCATCCCGCGCCAGACGATGGAGCGAAACAGCTCTTCTTTCGTGCCGAACTGGCGATACACGGTCGTTTTGCTGACGCCAGCCAGCGATGCGATTTCCTCGACCCTGGCGGCGCCGAAACCTTCTCTGATGAACACGGATTTGGCGGCTTCGAGCAGCCGCTCGCGCAACTGAACTGCATCGTCGTGGGTGGGCCGGCCAGCCGTTCGAGGTTTGTCCGCCGCAGCGAGCCGCGAGGCTCCGTTGGGAGCCTGAACTGACATAGGTTTGTACATCGGGGAGTGTTTGATGTCGGAATCAGGACATCAGTATACTCATGAGCCCAAGGGGGCGCCAGTCATGGCGCCCCTGGGGCTCGGACCGCGCGCAGCAGGGCTCAAACGTTGATCATGCCACGTACATACGACTCCATCGTGCCGGCGCACGAGAGCTTGTCTTCGCCTTCTTCGAGATCGGCGTAGCGGCCGACTTGACGGACCAGCGGCCCTTGCAGGCCGTCGGTGTTCCCCGCCGGTGAAAAGTCGACCACGACCTTGTCGCCGGTGATGAAACCACCCCAGTATCCTTCGGCCAGCAGATCGAAAAACGCGAAGCGCCCCTCAACGACGCCCAGTCCATCCGCAGGATTCAGCAGTTGCTCTCCCGCCTTGTCGAGGACGAACGGGACGATCCACGGGCAGATTGCATAGCCCTGCGCAACTTCCGACCAGGGGCCGGTCCCGATCATCTCGGACATGCCATAACTGTTCTGGACGTTCTCGGCACGAATACCGTAGAAGCGGATGATTTGCTCCCGATAGTCGGCGGGGGCCGAGGTGCCCTTCAAGCCGCCACCGGTGGTGATTACCGTATCCGGATGGCAGATGCCATCGGCGATGCCGCGCTGACGGGCGCGCTCGGCGAGCGTCCAGTGCAACGACCAGTTGCCCTGGACGAGCACGGGAACTTCGCGCTGCGCGGTGAGCTTGTCGAGAAACCGGTCGATCATCTTGCCGGTATGACGTTGGCGCGCCACCGCCTGCTCCTGAAACGCCGCGACCTCGCTCGGTTTCGCGGAGCCGTCGGCGATTGCGCGGCGCATGCGGCCCATCGAAATCGTTGCGGATGCGAGCACCGGTTCGTCGAACATCAGCGTGGTTTCCGCGCCGAGCCGTCGCGCTGCGTTCAGTACCGGTTCGATATGCCGATGCGCGCCAGCAGGCGGCATCATGAGGAAAGCCGGGCGCTTGCCGAAATCTCTTCGGATCATTGCGTTGCCATAGACGCCCAGCTTCACGCACGACTCGGTGACATTGTCGAGATCGGCTTGCGTCTGACTGATGAAGCTGCACTTGCCGGATGTGCCGCTCGAACTGAAAACATGGTGTCCCGCTGTGCGCAGACGGTCCATCCATGCGTCGACGTTGTCCGCGCCGTCCAGATCGACTTCGGCTACCCGTTTGCTCGATAGCGTTTGCAGCCATGCCGAAAGATGCTTCCAGCGGCCGTTGTCGATGAATGACTCGGGGTAGCTCTTGTAGATCTGATGCGCGAACAGCAGGGGCACCATATCTTCATGGCGGGTCACCTCGTTGACGCCGACATCTTCCGCTCTGCGACGCAGTAGCCTGATCTGTTCGCGGCGCTCGGCGAAGCGCTCTTTCATGGCAGCGAGCTGAAGCTCGCGAAGGTTCTCGGGGTGCTTGCGAAACGGGTCGCTTTCATCGCGCAGCATTGCATAGAACGGGTCCAAAGCGGACATGTCGTCTCCAGGGCTATGAGTTGCCAGGCGTCAGTGGTCGAAGTTGGTGGAACTCGACACGTCGAGCCAGGCTTCGAGGTTGTGTTGCACGGACGAAAGTTTCTTCCGAACGACGTCGACGGCGTCGGGACCTAGTGGTAGCCGCAGCGGCGGGCTGTCTGCGGAAACCGCGCGCACGATGGCGTCGGCAGCCTTTGCCGGATCGCCCGTTTGCGTGCCGTGGTAGCTGCTCATGTAACGACGCATCTTGCCCACGGTCTCCGTATAGACGGGTGATTCGACCTCGCTCCACTTCAGCGATCCGCCTGCGAAATTGGTGCGGAAGCCACCCGGCTCGACCACGGTCACACGAATCCCGAACGGGCTCAGTTCACGAGCGAGCGATTCCGAAAGCCCTTCGATCGCATGCTTCGAAGCGCAATAGAAACTGCAGCCCGCGATGCCGATCACGCCGGCGACCGACGAGAAGTTCACGATATGACCGCGGTTGCGCTCGCGAAAATGAGGCAGTACGGCGCGTATCACGTTGACCGTTCCAAACACGTTGGTATCGAACAGCTGACGTGCTTCCGCGTCGGAGACCTCTTCAAATGCGCCGAAGAGACCGTAGCCCGCATTGTTGACGAGTACGTCGATCGGTCCCGCGCGCTCGATGGCCTGCTCGACGCCGCGACGCACCGCTGCCGCGTCGGTCACGTCAAGCAGCACACCGTGCGCGTGTCCGGGTGCGAGATTTTCGAACGGCGTGATCTGTGCGTCATTCCGAACGGTCCCGACCACTTTGTCGCCACGGGCGAGGACCGCTTGCGCAAGGGAACGGCCGAAGCCGGACGAAACGCCGGTAATGAACCACACGGCTGGGCTTGTCTGTGTTTCAGTCATTGTCGATTGGCCTTCAGATGAGTAGGAAACATCGATTTAGTTGGCGGTCCGGGCCTCGGTCATGTCGGCGATCTCTCCGCGGACGTAGGCGTCGATCGTTCCCGCGCATGACAGCTTGTCGTCGCCGCCGGGCAAATCCTTGTAGCGCACCACGTCGCGAATGATGGGCGTGCGCACGCCGTCGATGCCGTGACCGAACTCCACGATGACCTTGTCGCCGCTGATCACACCGCCCCAGCGCCCGTCCGCGAGCAGGTCGATGATGGCGAGCCGTCCCTCGACGATGCCTTTCCCGTCCGCAGGATTAAGCAGTTGTTCGCCGGTCGAGTCGAGCACCAGCGGGACGAGCCAGGGCGGGACCGTCCACGCCTTCGCTTCGTGAAACCACGGGCAAAAGCCCGATACTTCGCCCATGCCGTAGCCGTCGTTGAAGTTGGTCGGGTTGAAGTTGAAGAAGCGCTCGCACTGTTGCTGGAAATCTTCTGGCAGGTTCGCACCCTTCTTGCCGCCGCCGATACTAATGATCGTGTCGGGGTGAAAGTCGGCGTCGGGAATGCCACGCTGGCGCGCCGTAGCGACGATCTGATAAAGCATCCCCATCATGCCCATGATGAACATGGGCTCGTGACGCCGTTCGAGCAGTTGGTCGATGAACTGCCGGAAATCGGCTTGTACGCGTTCGCCGCGTTCTCGGCTTTCGTTCTGGAAGGCTTCGATTTCACTGGGGAGCGCGGTGCCGTCCGCGATGGCCCGCCGCATGCGCGCCATGCGCGTGGTGTGCGCGGCGCTTTGCGGCACATCCGACATGTAATGAAGGTCGCCCGGCATCGCAATCGATTCGGCGAATTTCGCCATGCGCTCCGTTCCGGTGTAGGAGCCGGAGGAGGGTGTCAGAAGGAACACGGGATAGCGACGCGACGGATCGCGCATGCCGCTCGCCGCCCAGCGAATGCCTTGGGAGAGGAGGCGCCAGCCGAGTTCGCGGTCGGCTTCGCTCTGGTAAATGAAGGACTGCTTGCCCGAGGTCCCGCTCGAACTCATCACATAACGGCCGTTTCGACGCAGCGCATGGATCCAGTCGTCGAGATCGGCGATCGTGCCGTAGTCGAATCCGTCGATCTTGCGGGTTGTGAGCGTTTGAAGCCACGCTGTGAGGTGGCGCCATTTTCCCTGCTCGATGAACGAATCGGGATAGCTCTTGTAGACGGAGTCGGCAAAAAGCAATGGCACGGCGTCGCTCATGCTCTTCACTTCCGTCACTCCGGCTTCGCTGGCTCGCTTGTCGAGAATGCGAATCTGCTGCCGGCGCTGCGCGAAGCGCTCGCGCACGGCTTGCAGTTGCGCGGCATGGAGGCGTTCCGGCGCGTTGCGGAAGGGGTCTTGAAGATCCGTGAGCTGAAGCAGCGCGGAAAGGGCTTGCATTATCGGGTCTCCTCCGGATTCGGGCCCGATTCCTCCGAGACCCATTTCATGAATCGATGGATCGGGAACATGCCGTCATGCGGATAGCCGCCAACCCCATCTGAAATAGACTCGCCCAGCGCCACGATGCGTTGCACGCCAGCACACGCGAGTGCGTCGCGCACCTCTGTGACCCGGTGCGGCGGATAGATGCCGACCGTTTGCGTGGCGACGGTCGCACAGCGCGCACCGTCGCGCAGGCTTGCCACGGGAACGACGTTGACGGTCTTGCAAATGGGATGAAAATCGACCATTTCTTCCGAGCGAATGACGAGCCCCTTGCCGTCGTATCCACCGAACACCCGGTAGAGCGGCTCCATCTCACGCAGCACATCAACCGCTTCGCGAATGTCGCTGGGCACCAGCGGGCCCTGGCCGTCGCCATAGCGAAAGTCCTGGCCGAGTGCCAGCGCCAGTTGCTCGGCATAGCGGTCGGCGTCGTCTTCGTCGCCTTCGATGAATTGATACCGGCTCGCATTGCACGCGTCCTGGTTGAACGACAGCACATCGGCTGCGCCGGCACGCGCGACGTCGCGCAGCACCTCGTCGGATGCAAAGGCTTCACGGCCGACCAGCGAGATAGATACCTTCGGATCGAACGCGACCAGCTCGAGCCCGGGGCCAGCGTAGCGCATCACGTGCCGAACCGCGCTGTCGCCGCCCCATACGACAATCTTGTCGAAGTACTGCGGACGATAAAGAATCGACTCGACATGTTCGTCTCCACCGCGCCAATACGCAGCCGAAAACGACTGGGTGACGGGATGATCCGGGTCGATGTCGGCCATCGTGCGCAGAATTGCAGTGGCCGTGAAAAGATCGTTCGAAGGCAGCTTGAGCAGGTGGACGCCTTTCGTCAGCGCTGCGCGCATGACCGTCATGGCTGCCACCATCGGCGAGTTGCCTGCGAGCACATGTACGAGGCGCGGTGCAAACGCGCGCAGACGACTCGGGCGCCCGCGCAGCGTGCGTGCCCACCCAACCGTCGACGAGGCGCGCGTCGCCAAGACTTACGCGCAACTCGTCCTCGATCACCTCGCGTGCGAAAAGGTTGGGAATGTCGCGATAGCAGTTTTCGAGAATCCGTCGCCCGAGCGGACTCACTTTGATCATTGACTCGAGCGCGGCCTGCATCAGCGGATTGACGTCCAGATGCAAACGCGGCCCCAGTTCGACAAGAAAGTCGATAACCTTCGCAATCGGCATATCGAAGGCGGGGCCTGACTCAGCTCGCGGCCACACGAGGTCGTCAAGGTCGATCCTGGGCGTGCAGAAACCTTGGCCAAGATCACGCGACACGTGTCTGATGGCGCTTCCGGTGACAGTGCGACCGCGGTATACGTGAGGAACCGGCAGCGGCGCGAGGCTGGGCTCCTGCGCCGGGTTCCCGCGTTGCCTTTCTGTTGTTTCGGGGTGCTCCATAAAAGCTCCTTTTCAAATATCGATACGCGTTGACCTGGGGCGCAGACGCTGGTCCATTCCGGGCTTGCTATCGCTAGTCAGCTCAGATTGACGATCATCCGATCGAGTAAATGTTTGACGGTTCGGACTTCTTCGACCGTGAAGCCGCGAAGCTGCCGATTGCTTGCATCGACGATGTGCGGCAGGGTTCCGCGCAACAACTGGCGGCCGTTTGCAGTCAGTGTGAGCTCGACACAGCGTCGGTCGGAAGTGCTGCGAATTCGTTTAATCAAGCCTCTTTTTTCAAGCGAATCGAGCTTGCGGGTCATGATGCTGCTGTCAGCGAGCAGCACCCGGCACAAGGCAGTAGGTGTGCGAGCACGTCCGTCGGACAGTGCTTTCAGGATTCCCCACTGTATTGCTGAAAGCTCGCTCGCAGCGAGCTTTCCGTCGATTTCCGCGCCAAGCAGAAGATGAACCAGGTTCATCTTGAACGCGACACTATCTTCAGTACGGTATTCCTCTGGCGCAAGTCTCTGTGCGAGTTCGGCGCCAGCCGGTTCTCGCTCGAGCGTGACGGAGTCGGATAGATTCATCGATTTCCTGCCAAAAAAGTAGCTGCATTTGCAAGCAACTATATGCACGGCATTCAAAATATGCAACGATAGGCGAGGTGTGGTTTTCCCCATGCTGCGACGGGGAGCAGGTATGCGCGACGATGCGCACGCGTCTTTTTGTTTGCAATCTTCGGGAGGAACCTTGTCGGAATCTGGTGTGGTAAGTGACATGGCGTTGCCTGTCGCTGTTGAGGAAGTGACCGCAAAGTGGCTAACCTCCGCGATCGCGTTCCGCTTTCCCGGCGCCGAAGTAACTTCGTGCCGGCACGTGGAGGTATTGGCGGGTACGTCGACCAAGGTACGTGTCGCTGTCGAGTACAACGACGCGGGACAGGCAATGGCGCTGCCGGCGCGCATGATCGTCAAGGGCGGTTTCGAGGATCACAGTCCTTCGATGAGAGACATGTATCGCAATGAAATGCGTTTTTATCGCGACGTTCTACCGTTCATCAACATGAACGCGCCCAGATGCTTCTTTGCAGGCACGGATCCTGACGCCTGGCAATCGGTCGTAGTGATGGAAGACCTGAGCGAGCGTAACGTTCAGTTTTGCCGTGCCCAGCAATCGCAGGGCTACGAACAAGTCGCCCTACGGTTGAGTGCGATGGCGCGCTATCACGCGCAAACATGGAACAGCCGGGAGTTCGACAAGGGCGGTCGGCTCGAATGGGTGGGAGAGCGCTTTTCGGACTGGTCGCTGGAATACCAGAACCGATACCTCGAACCGGACGTCTGGGCCCACTACATCTCGCTGCCGAGAGGAGCGGCAGTAAGCCGGTATCTGCACGATCGGGACTGGATGATGGCATCTCTCGCGCGCATTGCGCGCGAACATAAGAGCAAACCGGTATGCCTTATTCACGGCGATACGCATCTGGGAAATCTGTACGTCGAAGCTGACGGGACGCCAGGTTTTTTCGATGCCCAGGTCAGTCGGGCGCCTTGGAGCCTCGAGGTCGCCTACCACATAGGGTGTGCACTCGATATCGAGGACCGTCGCTCATGGGAGCGGTCGCTGCTCGAACACTATCTTTCGCAGCTGGCGATTGGCGGAGTCGAGGCGCCTGATTTCGACGAAGCGTGGAACGACTATCGACGCGATCTCGCGTATGGATACTTCATCTTTGCGATTAACGAAACCCGCTTCCAGACCGAAGCAGTGAACACCGCGTATGCGGCACGCTTTGGCGCGGCATTGTTGGATCACGGCACGGTGCGCGAATCGACATGATCCAGGCCAATAATGCAACCGTATGTTGCATTATTGGCTTCGCGAGACTAAGCTCGACCATCGGCAGCCTGCTGGCGAGTTATGGCTTGAACGTGAACGTGCCGGTGCTCGCTCGAACGTTCAAGATGACAGTCGACTTTCATCAACCGATTACAGCATGCCTGTTCCGAAAATCTTTCATCAACGTTTAAGCGGCAAGATCGCGATCGTGACCGGCGCAGGATCGCTCGGTCAGGGTTTTGGCACGGGCAAGGCCATTGCCTGTCTTTTTGCGGCGGAAGGCGCGTCCGTCTGTCTCGTCGATCAGCAGTACGAGCGGGCGGCGGAAACGCTCGCGCTGATCACGGAAGCGGGCGGCAGAGCGTTCGTATCGACCGGCGACATCACGGACGGCGCCGTCTGTGCGCGCATTGTGGAAGAGACCGTTCAGCGGTATGGAGGTCTGGACATTCTCATCAACAACGTCGGTATCTCAGGCGCGCCGGGGAGATTGCAGGACGTCGACGAAGCGTCCTGGGACCGTGTGATCGACGTCAATCTGAAAAGTGCGTTCTTGATGAGCCGAAGTGCGGTGCCGAATATCGTGGCACGCGGGGGCGGGGCCATCGTCAACATCGGTTCGGTCGCAGGCATCCGCAGCCACGGGTCGGCCGCGTATGGCTCGTCAAAGGCGGGAATGGTCGGCTTTACGCGTGAACTCGCGGTGATGTACGGCCGCGATCAGGTTCGCGCCAACGCGATTGCTCCGGGGCATATTTTTACGCCAATGGTGGAAAGCATGCTTGACGATAAGGCTCGCGAACGTCGCCGCAAGATCGCGCCCCTCCCATTGGAGGGAGATGCATGGGACGTCGCGGCCGCCGCGCTGTTTCTCGCCAGCGACGAATCGCGATTCATTACTGGCACGTGCTTACCCGTGGACGGTGGCGTGACGCAGATTGCGGCGCTTGCGGCGTACGATCTGGTCCAGCAATAGCCACCGTATCGGGCGGGGTACGTCGGGCAGCAAAGCGTCACTTTCCGCTGTGCTTTCCTGGCCAAATTTTCTGGTAACTTAGCGGGGCCGAATTTGACCCGCGTTACAGGAAACGGCACCTGTCTGGCACTGGCATGGCCGTCGAATTGCGGGTCATGCCAATCGCCCCTTTGCTCGACCCTGGATAAATATCGCGCTCGATCCGAACGATCTGTCGATGTTCGTCCAGGTCGTCCGCGCCTGGTTCATCTGTTTTCCGGCAAACGCGCGTCATTGCGGCCTGAGGTGCAGATCGTTGCTCACGGATTGCACCCCCGGCACGCCGCGCGTCACGGCAAGCGCTTTCTGAATCTGTGCCTCCGAATCCACGTATCCTGACAACTGCACGACGCCTCGATACGTCGCGACGCTCATCGGCAAGGGTCTCAGTTCCGGGTTCGCGACGAGCGCCTGCTTCACCCGGGCGGCGAGCGCAGCGTCGTCAGCGGCGATCTTCCCCGGCGCTGTCAAGGGCGGCGTCACCGTGGACTTACAGCCGCTGGTGAACACGAACGCTGGCAATGCGAACGCCGCGACGAGCAGCAATCGGCTTTTGATGTATGGCGCGTTTCGCATGTCGGCTATGAAATCCTGATTCGATAAGCGCTAAATGGTGGGCTGAAAAGCGGGCCGAGTGGCGAAGGGATACGGCGTATCTCGGCTTACAAGCTACCTGTATTGGCAGGGCAACCCTTCGCGTCGATTTGGCGAGGCGAATCAGGCGTAGCAATTGCGCAGGTACGAGAGAACGAGTGTCTGACTATCGCCATTGCAGTTTCCCACGAACTGCATACGTTAGCTGAGGACGGTATCTGAAGAAGTTTTCCCATGTCTGAGCCTGTCAATCCTCCTAATACCCGGGCGAGCGGGCCCCTTGCGGAAGGTCAGGCTTTCTGTGTGTTCCGCGACGCCCGATACGCAAACATGCTCGACATAATTTTCGCGTTCTCTGGTCTTGTAGTGTTCAACGAAGGCGACGTTCCAAGAGCTGCGAGCTACAGCTGATTTCACAAAGCCCGGCAAAAATACGCATAACTTCGATGGCTCCGAAATTCGAGGGCTTTGATTAGCCGTCTGACGTCAGCTTCGATCGCGGTCCCGGCTACGACAGACACCGCGATTATGCAAAGCATACGAGGCCAGTTAGTCGAACGGCCTCGGCAGATTTTGCGGCTTTCCCAGGCAACTTTGCATAATCACGAGCTTTGCATAATCGGCCAATCCGGCCATTCGAGAAGCCATGATTTTGCGTGGCAGCGAACGGCCGCTATAGAGAAGGTCGAACCTCCACTTACGGCCACTCTGAACCACTCGAACCAGATTGGCCACGGTCTGCTTGCGGGCCGACAGGATGACAATCCGAGCGGTCCGGAATGGCTTGCCAGGACCATGACTGTGCCGCATGGTTCCGGGCGACGGGAGGGCATGCTCGCGATGAGGATCATTAGCCGCGGTCACGCACCACATCGCTGCGGTTCCACCATCCGCCGCCGACAGCCTGAAAGAGTGCGACGGTATCGGAATACCGGGTGGCATGAGTCTGGACGAGGCTGATGCGGGCCTGCTGGTACGTCCGCTGCGCGTCGAGCAGCGCAAGATAGCTGATCGCGCCAACGTGGAACTCGCGCTGGGACACAGCGAGGCTGTCCGCCGCCGCCCGCTCGGCTGCTGCCTCGGCCACCACTGCGTCCGCATCTGATTGCAGCGCTCGCAACGCATCAGCCACGTTCTGAAACGCCGAGATGACGGTGTTGCGATACTGCGCCGCTGCTGCATCGAAAGCGTCAATTGCGGCGCGGCGCCGGTGCAGCAACGTTCCACCTTCGAAGAGGGGCTGCGTGAGTCCCGCTCCCAGGTTCCAGATCGCGCTTCCCGGCGAAAACAGCGCATCGTTGGTCTCGCTGCCATAGGCGGCGCTGAGCGTGAGTTGCGGCAACATATTGGCGGTCGCGACGCCGATCTCTGCGCTAGCGGCGTGCAGTTGCGCTTTCGACGCGCGAATGTCCGGACGCTGCTCGACGAGTGTCGACGGCAGGCTGACCGGCAACGTGTCGGGCAACTGCAGCGACGCGAGATCAAACGTCTCGACCAGCTCGTCACTCGGGAAGCGGCCAAGATAGGCCGTGAGCTGATTGCGGGTCAGCGCCAGTTGCTTTTGCAGCGGCGGCAACTGCGCGCGGGTTTGCGCCAGCGTGGCCGCCTGCGCGAGTACCGCCGCATTGGCGACGGCGCCGATCGCGAATTGCCGTTTCAATCCCGCGAGTTGCTGCGTCTCGATGTCGACGATCTCCTCTGTGGCTGCAATCTGCGCCCGCAACGAAGCCTCCTGTACGGCGGCCGTGGCGACGTTCGACGTCAAGCTCAGATAGCTCGCCTCGAGTTCGAAGCGTTCGTACTCGGCTTGCGCGGCGAGCGATTCGATCTGCCGGCGCGTACCGCCCCAGATGTCGAGCAGGTAGGTGACGCTCACCGAGGCGTTGTTGAGCCTGAAGACCGGCACCGCGGTCGAGATCCCGAACGGCGAGCCCGAAATCTTCTCGCGAGCAGTCGAGATGTCCGCACTCACCGTCGGGAACAGCGCCCCTTGTGCTGCGTAAAGCGCTTCGTTGGCCTCGCGAAGGGTGGCCTGCGCCGCCTGCAGGCTCGGGTTGGCCTCAAGCGCACGTTCTACGAGTGCGTTCAGCGCAGCCGAGTGGAATAGCGTCCACCATTGCCCCGGAATGTCGAGAGCTTGCACGAAGCGCTGCGCCTCGCCGCCGTGGACGTCCGACGCGACGGTTCGCTCCGGCAGCGGCTCCCGCGTATAGCCGCTGACCTGCGGCGGCCCCGGTGGCTCGAAGTCAGGTCCGACTTCGCAGCCGCCAAGCAGCGTCGCCGCCGAAAGCGCCGCGCAGGCGGCGCTGCGGCAACATGCTGCCCGGGGGTGACGCGCAAAGCCGGGGTTCGATGTCATTGCTGCGCGCTCCTCATGTTACGGGCCGCTTACGAAGGCTTCGCCGCAACCGGTTTCACGGCCATGCCGGGGCTGAGCTTGAGGAGATTGCCGACAACGACCGAATCGTCCCGAACGACGCCCTTCCTGACCGCGACAAGTGGCCCGTAGTCCGAGCCGAGGGTCACGTAGCGCTGCTCGACGCGCTTGTCTGCGCCGACGACGTAGACGTATTTGCCAAGCTGGTTGGAGCCGACGGCCACTTGTGGCACCAGCAGCGTGTTGGGTGCGTCCGCGACGTGCAGGCGCACGCGGATGAATTGCCCCGGCAGCAACGTGTGATCCGGGTTCTCGACGGTCGCGCGGGCGGTGATGGTGCCGCTGCTGCGCCCCACGTTGTTGTCGAGAAACGTGAGCCTGCCACGGTACTGCGGGCTCGCGCCCTGACCGACGATGACCTCGGCCGCGATGGTCCCCTTCGCCTGATCCTGCTGGATAGTGGCGAGATCGGTGTCCGGCGGATTGAAGGTGGCATAGATCGGGTCGAGCTGCACGAGGGTGTTGAGCTGGGTCCCCGTGCTGCTGATGAGCGCACCTTCATGCACCTGACTCAGGCTGAGACGCCCGGAGAACGGCGCGCGGATCTTCGTAAAGTCGAGATTGAGCAGCGCCGTCTCGATGAGCGCATGATCCGCCGCGAGCGCGGCCAGGTCCTGATGCTCGGTGCTCGCGGACTGCTGCAGCGTATCGATCGACACGTCGCCCGTCTCGCTCATCAGCGTATTGCGGCGATGGCTGGCGATGGCATATTCGAGCGCCGCCGCATCCTTTGCCGCCTGCGCCCTCGCCTGATCGAGCGCCGCCTGATAACTGCGCGGATCGATCTCATACAGGAGTGTGCCCTTGCTCACGTCCGAGCCATCGGACACCCCCTGCTTCGCCAGGTAGCCGGTCACCTGCGCCTGAAGCCTGACGGTGCGGATCGCGTCCGTGGTGCCGACATATTCGAGGTAAACCGGCACGGTATGCTCGACCACCTGGGTTACGGGCACCTCGGTGGGGGCGGCTGGGTCCGGCGCGGGCGGGCTGCCGGTAGCATGTCGCGCTCCCCCACCTGTGAACGACAGGACGCAGACGACTACGGCGATCGCCAGGCCTGTGGCTACAACGCGAAATTTGCCGACTCTCATTGCGCCGTTGCTCCCCGATCAATCTCCGGACGCCGCCTCGCCGCCATCGCGAGGCGCGCGACCGATACGTTCGAGCACGGCCTCACGCAAGTGCTCGATCACCGTGTAGAAGATCGGCACGAATCCCAGGCTGAGCAGGGTGGCGGCGAGCATGCCGCCTACCACCGTCGTCCCGATCGACCGGCGGCTCGCGGCGCCCGCGCCGGAGGCGATCATCAATGGGACGGCGCCAAAGATGAACGCGAACGCGGTCATGAGGATCGGGCGCAGACGCAGGCGGGCCGCCTCGGTCACCGCCGCGACGATATCGAGGCCGGCTTCGCGGCGCCGCTTGGCAAATTCGACGATCAGGATCGCGTTCTTCGCCGCCAGCCCGATCAGCAGGACGAAACCAATCTGCGCATAGATGTCGACCTGCATGTGGCGCAGCCACAGCAGCCCCAGCGCGCCGAACAGGGCTAGCGGCACCGTGAGGATGATGGTGAACGGCAACGTCCAGCTCTCGTATTGCGCGGCGAGGAACAGGAACACGAAGGACAGCGCGAGCGCGAAGACCATGCCCGCGACCGAGCCGGCCTGCAGCTCCTGATAGGTAATGCCCGTCCAGTCATAGCCGAAATCCGCCGGCAAAACGCGCGCCGCGCGCTCCATCGCCGCGATCGCCTGGCCCGAACTGTAGCCAGGCGCCGCACTGCCGGTGATCTCCGCGGCACCGTAGAGGTTGTAATGAGGCACCGTGTCCGGCCCCACCGTCGGTTCGAGCCGGCCGAGCGTGCCCAGCGGCACCATGCTTCCCTCGGCGTTGCGCACGTAGAGCCGTGACAGGTCGCTGCGGTTCCCGCGGGCGTTGTCGTCGGCCTCGAGCAACACCTCGAAGGTGCGGCCGAACAGCGTCACATTGTTCACGTACAGCGAGCCGAGATAGATCTGCATCGTATTGAACACATCGCTCAGGTTGAGCCCGAGCAGCTTCGCCTTCACGCGGTCGAGATTGAAATCGTATTGCGGCGTCGAGGTGTTGTAGCTGGTGAGCAGGGTGCGCCGCTCGAGTTCGGGCTGTTGCCGCGCCTGGGCGAGAAAGGCCTGGGTCGCCTCGCCGAGTGCGGCACTGCCCCGGCCGCTCAGGTCCTCGATTTCGAAATCGAAGCCGCCGAAGGTGCCGAGGCCGGCAATAGTCGGTGGAATCAGTGCAAGCGCCACCGCCTCCGGAATCCGATTGAGCTTCGGCTGTACCGTGGCGATGAGGTTGGCGACGCTCTGCTTCGCACCTCGCTCGTCCCACGGCTTGAGGATCACAAACTGGGCCGCACTGTTCGACGTCGTGCTGCGAGTGATGAAATTCAGACCGCTGATGGACAGCACGTTCGCCACGCCGGGTGTCGCCCTCAGGATCGCGCGGGTCTTCTCCACCACGGCTTCGGTGCGTTGCAGCGAAGCGCCATACGGGAGTTGCGTAATCACATAGAAATAGCCGGGATCTTCAACCGGCAAAAAGGCGGAAGGAATCGTCGAATGGAGCAGCCAGGTCACACCCAGGCCGCACGCGAAGACCGCCAGCGCGAGCCAGCGCAGCCGGATCAAGCCGCGCAGCGAATTCGCGTAGTGGCTGCGCGCCCAGTTAAAGCCTTGATTGAACTTGCGAAACAGGATGAACCGTGGCGGCCTGTCCCGTCGCAACAGCAACGCGCAGAGCGCCGGACTGAGCGTCAGGGAATTGAACGCCGAGAGCGCCACCGAAATGGCGATGGTCAACGCAAACTGATTGTAGAGACGGCCCGTCACGCCCGGCAGGAAGGCGATCGGCACGAACACGGCGCCGAGCACTGCCGAGGTGGCAACGATCGGCCCCGTCACTTCCCGCATCGCCGCCTTGGCCGCAGCCATGGGCGTAAGCCCGCTCTCGAGTTGGCGTTCGACATTCTCGACCACGACGATCGCATCGTCGACGACGAGGCCGATAGCGAGGACCATGCCGAGCAGGCTGACCGTGTTCAGCGAAAAGTCGAGCACCAGCATGATCGCGAGGGTGCCGATGAGCGCCACTGGAATGGCGATCATCGGAATGAACGTGGTCCGCCAGCTCTGCAGGAACAGGAACACGACGCCCAGCACCAGCAGCAGCGCAAAGCTAAGCGTCTTCATCACCTCGACCATCGAGGCGGACACGAACATGGTGGTGTCGTAGGTGATGCCCCACGCGATCCCTTTCGGGAAGCGCTCTGCAAGCGTCTGCATCGTGGCCTTGACACGCTGGTCGAGGTCGAGCGCATTAGCGCTCGGCAACTGGAAGACGGCGAGCAGC
Source organism: Paraburkholderia sp. Clong3 (assembly GCF_050436485.1). NCBI lineage: Bacteria > Pseudomonadati > Pseudomonadota > Betaproteobacteria > Burkholderiales > Burkholderiaceae > Paraburkholderia > Paraburkholderia sp. Clong3. Next base: position 516,211 of record NZ_JBNDMH010000003.1, read on the forward strand.
GCCGCCGGGTGTTCGTTCACGGAGGCGCTAGAGGTGTACTGAAGTGCGCCCAGATCGATGCGCGCCACGTCGCGCAGATACACAGTTGCGTCGCTCGCCGTGCCGGCGCGCAGCACGATATTGCCGAATTGCTGCGCGTCCGCCAACTGGCCGTGGGTGTTGATCTGGTATTGGAACGTCGTGCCCGCCGGCGCCGGCGCCTCGCCGAACTTGCCTGCGGCGACCTGCACATTCTGCTCGGCGATCGCATGCTGGACATCGGTGGCTGTCATGCCGAGCGCGGCGAGCTTGTCGGGGTCGAGCCAGATGCGCATCGAGTAGCGGCGTTCGCCGAAGATCGTGACATCGCTCACGCCGGGCAGGCGCTTGAGCGAGTCGACGAGCTGGAGATAAGCGTAGTTGCTGAGGGTGACAGGATCGATCGAGCCGTCTGGCGAATAGAGATTCACCGCCAGAACAAAGTTCGGGTTCTGCTTCTGGATGGTGATGCCGGCCTGATTGACGATGCTGGGAAGCTGCGCCGTCGCCTGCGAGATGCGGTTCTGCACATCGACCGCGCCGATGTCGATGTTGTAGCCGACGTTGAACGTGACGGTGATCGTGGACGTGCCATCGTTGGCACTCACCGACGACAGGTAGCTCATACCCGGCACGCCGTTGATCTGCTCTTCGAGCGGCGCGGTGACGGTGTCCGCCACGACCTGCGCGCTCGCACCCGTATAGGTCGACTTGACCAGAACCTGTGGCGGCGTGATCTGCGGAAACCGCTCCACCGGCAGGTTGAACCAGGCAATGAGCCCCGCGAGCACCATGATGATGGCGATCGACGATGCGAAGATCGGACGCTCGATAAAGAAATCGACCATTGACCTCGCCCCGAGTCCCAGGTAGCTTGACGGAAACGCGCCGGTATAGTTTCCGCCGTCGGTAGACATTGTCAATAGGCCTGGATCGTGACGCGCGAAACACAGACTCAACCTATCCGATCAGGCGGGCGTCCTACGCTGCGAGAGTCCGAAATTCGTCTGCAGCGCCTGCTCGATGTTGCGCAGCGCCATTTTCTTGCCGCTGGATATCGCGAGACCAGCCTTGAAGGCATCGCGCGAGAGGCGGGTATTGCAAAAAAAACGCTGTACGATCGATTCGGCAGCAAGGCGGGCCTGTTCAGCGCAATCGTCGAGACGCTGCGTCGTTCATGGATCACGCAGCTCGGCGATATCGTGCTCGATGCGCGCCGTCCGGAGCACGTCCTCGAGAAGGTCGCGCTCCATCTGCTGGATGTGGGCACGCGGCCTGACATGATCGCATTGCATCGCCTGCTTCTGACCGAGGCCTATCGTTTTCCCGAACTCATCAGCGGGTATTACAACAAGGCGGGTGGACTACGCGGCATGGAGCCGCTTTCGGACTATCTTCGTTCGGCAGTCGCCGATGGCGCATTGCAACTCGATGACGTTGCGCTGGCTACCGAGCAGTTTCTACACCTGGTACTCGGCGGGGTCCGCGCGCGGCTGCTGCTTGGCGCCACCAGGAGGCGCCCCGGCGCATCGGAGCGCAACAGAATCGCGCGTGAGGCGGTTCGCATCTTCCTCGCTGGATGCAAGGTGCTTTGAGCGAGCGCGTTGCGGTCTTCGTCCGATTCTGCCCGGCCGATATTCGCCTGGAGCGGCCGCGGCCGGCGGGATGCCGGCCCAATTCCCGTCTGCTTGCGGGGCCGCGCAACCGGCCACCCGCTGCTGCATTGCGACAATCGGGCGTTCGTATTCCTGGTTGCCGTGCCGCGTGTGGTTGAGGCGGCGAGGAATTGGCCCCCTGTACGTGTTTCCCTTGCCTAAACTCAAGTTGGTACGCGCCGAACTCTGACGGCACAAACGCGGTAGCGCTCGCGCGCGAACTCCGGCACGTATTTGAAATCTGAAAGAACATGGGAGGCGGACATGACGACGGCTGTCAGCTTTCATATCGGCTATACGCAATACCTTGGCCCCGATGGCGAGCCTGTCCAGTCATTGCCAGCCTTCGCACGTGACCCGGCGGCGCTGATTGCGCTCTATCGCGCGATGGTGCTGACACGGGCGTTCGACACGAAGGCGGTCGCGCTGCAGCGTACCGGCAAGCTCGGCACCTTTGCGTCGTCGGTCGGCCAGGAGGCGATCGGTGTCGGCGTCGCCAGCGCGATGCAGCCCGACGACGTGCTGTTCCCTTCGTATCGCGATCACGCCGCGCAATTGCTGCGCGGCGTCACGATGACGGAAAGTCTCCTGTATTGGGGCGGCGACGAGCGCGGCAGCGATTTCAGCGTGCCCCGTAACGATTTTCCGAACTGTGTGCCGATCGGCACACAGGTGTGCCATGCGGCCGGCGCAGCCTACGCGTTCCTGCTGCGTCACGAGCCGCGCGTTGCGGTGGCGATCTTCGGCGACGGCGGCACATCCAAGGGCGATTTCTACGAGGCGATGAACATGGCCGGTGTCTGGCAGGCGCCGCTTGTGCTCGTCGTCAATAACAACCAGTGGGCGATTTCGGTACCACGCAGCCGCCAGAGCGCTGCGCAAACGCTCGCGCAAAAAGCGATCGCTGCAGGAATAGAGGGGCTGCAGGTCGACGGCAACGACGTGATCGCCGTGCATCAGGTTGTCCACGCGGCGCTCGCCAAGGCTCGCCGCGGCGATGGCCCGACGCTGATCGAGGCGCTCAGCTATCGCCTTGGTGATCACACGACGGCCGATGACGCGACGCGCTATCGCGACGCCGAGGTCATCGGCAAGCAATGGGAATACGAACCGCTGCTTCGTTTGCGCACCTACCTGATGCACGTGAACGTCTGGACCAAGGCGCAGGACGAGGAACTCGGTAAGGCGTGCCGGGCGCAGGTCGAGCAGGCCGTCGACGCGTACCTGGCGATACCGCCTCCGGGCCCGTCCGCGATGTTCGATCACCTGTATGAGGCGTTGCCCCCGGCGATGCGTGAGCAACTGGCGATGGCGCAACGTTTCGCGCCGGCTAAGGGGCACGGCGATGGCTGACCTCAACATGGTCGAGGCCCTCAATCAGGCGCTCGCATATGAACTGGCGCACGACCCTGCCGTTGTGCTGCTCGGAGAGGACATTGGCGTGAACGGCGGCGTATTTCGCGCGACCGTCGGGTTGCAGACGCGCTTTGGCGCTCAGCGGGTGATCGACACGCCGCTGGCCGAAACCGCCCTCGCCGGCTGCGCGATCGGCATGGCGGCGATGGGCGTTAAGCCCGTTGTGGAGATCCAGTTCGCCGGGTTTGTCTATCCGACCATCGATCACATCCTGAATCATGCGTCGCGTCTGCGGCATCGAACGCGCGGACGACTGACGTGTCCGCTTGTGATCCGTGCACCATGCGGCGCAGGCATTCACGCACCGGAGCACCATTCCGAAAGCCCTGAAGCGCTGTTCACCCACATACCCGGGCTGCGCGTCGTGACACCGTCGTCGCCAGCACGCGCGTACGGCTTGCTGCTGGCGGCGATCCGGGACCCGGACCCGGTGATCTTCTTCGAGCCGACGCGGCTGTACCGGCTCTTCAGGCAGCCGGTGGAGGATGACGGCGAAGCGCTGCCGCTCGACAGTTGCTTTACGTTGCGCGATGGGGCAGACGTCACACTGGTGGGTTGGGGAGGCGCGTTGCAAGACGTGCAGGCCGCGGCCGATCTGCTCGCGCAGGAAGGCGTAATGGCCGAGGTGATCGACGTGGCGACGCTCAAGCCGCTCGACATGAACACCATTCTCGCGTCGGTGGCGAAAACCGGACGCTGCGTGATCGTGCATGAGGGCTCGCATGCCGGAGGGGTCGGCGCGGAGATCGCCGCCAACATCGCCGAGCGCGGACTGTACTCGCTGCTCGCACCAGTGCAGCGCGTCACCGGTTATGACGTGGTGGTGCCGCTGTACAGACTCGAGAATCAATACATGCCAGGCACTGAGCGCATCGTTGGCGCGGTCAGGCAGGCGCTGCAAGCGTAGGGATGCCATGAAAATCTTCAAACTGCCTGATCTCGGCGAAGGATTGCAGGAAGCGGAGATCGTCGAGTGGCACGTCAGGAGCGGCGAAGACATTCGCGCGGATCAACCGCTGCTGTCGGTGGAAACGGCGAAGGCGATCGTCGATATTCCGTCGCCTCAATCCGGCCGAGTCGCGAAGCTGTTCGGCCAGCCCGGCGATATCGTGCATCTGGGGGCGCCGCTCGTCGCGTTCGAAGGAGCGGCCGACGAAGCCGATGCCGGTACGGTGGTCGGTCATATGGAGGTCGGCCAGCATGTGGTGCACGAAGCGCCGGCGGCGCTCGGCGGCAGCCCGGGCACGGGTGTCGGCACAATCAAGGCGATCCCGGCGGTGCGGGCGCTCGCACGCAAGCTTGATGTCGATCTTGCGATGGTGACACCTTCGGGGGCGGAGGGTGTCATCACGGCGGCTGACGTGCAGCGCGTCGCGAAGATACTCGCTCAGCTCGGTCCGCCCGAAGTGCTGCGCGGCGTGCGGCGCGCGATGGCGCAGAACATGGCGCGCGCGCAGAGCGAAGTGGCGGCCGCGACCGTCATCGACGACGCCGACATTCATGAGTGGCCGCCACATACCGATGTGACGATCCGCCTGATCCGTGCGCTGGTAGCAGGGTGCAGCGCCGAACCCGGGCTCAACGCATGGTTCGACGGACATGCGGGACGGCGCCACGTACTGGAAAAGATCGACCTCGGCATCGCCGTCGATCTACCGGATGGCCTCTTTGTACCGGTATTGCGCGACGTTGCGCACCGCAACGCAGCGGATCTGCGCGGCGGCCTCGACCGGATGCGTGTGGACATCCGGGCACGCAAGATTCCACCGGAGGAACTGCGCGGCAATACGATCACGTTGTCGAACTTCGGCATGATCGCCGGCAAATACGCAGCTCCCGTGGTCGTGCCGCCCACTGTCGCGATCCTCGGAGCGGGGCGCATTCACGAGCAGGTCGTGGCGGTAAGTGGCGTTCCGGCCGTGCATCGGATCTTGCCGCTTAGTCTGACGTTCGACCATCGGGTCGTCACGGGCGGCGAAGCAGCACGGTTTCTCGCCGCGGCGATCGTGGATCTGCAGATGGCGCAGTAGCTGTGACTGCGCGAATTCAAAAATTCAGAAGGTGTATGCGTTGTGTCCAGCTTGGGACGTTCGCAGATTTCTGCTGCCAAGCCGTAACGGGTGGGGGGACAGCCCTTCAACGATAGCGCCTGTTCAATTTGCTCGGGAGCGTGTCTTTTGCTAACTGCGATTGCGACAATATGGCGTCCGTTCTGCATATGGAGCATGTCGGCCATACAGGCACAGCGAAATCGTATGCCAATCCGTAAATCGATCGAGGCGTGCCGGTTCGCAGCTTCGTGCAGCGCACCCGGTCTTTGGATCGCTTCGTCTGCAAAACGGCCCCGCCCCGTGAAACAGTTACAAGATAAGTATTGACGCTGGTACCACTTGGCGGTTAGGGTGTCGCATGAAGTTCAAGAAGTTCGATTGCTGTTCATCAATTGCTCGCTCCTCAGCGGTATTCGTTGTCCTCTCCCTCCTTGACGCTTCATACGCTCTTCAACGGAGCACATTTTCCCGTTTTTTCTCAAGGATTCTTCATGGATACCGGTACTGTTAAGTGGTTCAACGATAGCAAAGGTTTTGGCTTCATCACCCCGGACAAGGGCGGTGACGACCTTTTCGCTCACTTCTCCGAAATCAGCGGCGACGGCTTCAAGACGCTGGCTGAAAATCAGAAGGTGAGCTTCGAAACGAAGCAAGGCCCGAAGGGTCTGCAGGCAGCTAACATCAAGCCGCTGTAAAGTTTGAAGAGCCCGGCGTTCCGCGACGGACGCCGGGTTGCAGGGACATCCTTACGGAGCGTTGTTTCCCGAAGTGGCGTGTTCGCTCCTGGCTGCATCGGTTTCGCCGGCAGCTTGCCAAGCGCCATACGTCTCATTGCGCTCATTTTCCCCTCTGGCATTAGCGCCACGTCTTCGCTTTCCGACTGCTTCAGATTCGGCCTGAGATGCCTTTGAATCAGCGTACCTGTGCACATTTCGCAAGGCACGCGCGCACTCGACATTATTAAAACTAAAATGCAGAACAAACAAATTCAACAATACAACGGCTATGCCGTCCAGCCCTCGGCGCATCGTTTGCCCGACGGCAGTTTTTCCTCCAACCTGCTGCTAGAACGCGCCGATAGCGAGCGCGCGGACGGCCGCTACCAGTTCTATTCGCTCGATTACTTCACGAGTGAGGAGCAGGCGTTGCAGCACTCGACACGCTGGGCACGCAACTGGGTCGACACGCGCGGTTAACGGCGACGCCCCACTTCTGCACGCTCAACGCATCTTAGGCGTCAGGACGCGTGCAATAAGGCGCGCGCAAACATCACGCGCGATCGATCGGTTACTTTCCGATTTGAGCCGGGCGCTCAGTGCGAACTTCTTTGAGCTTTCAGAATGGGTCGAAGTGTGAACGCAGGCGCGGGCGGACGGCAATCACCCATCGGTCACTATGCGGCCGAGATGGAATGGACATGGCTTCCCTTCGGGCATGACGGTATCTACTTCGTGGTCGACGCCTGAGGAGGCGATGACCGGAACTGGCAGCAATGCGGTCGCACCGGCATAGCCTGCCGAGCATGTGGCGACTGACGATCAGAAGGTCAACTTCTTTATCACACACATTGTTGATGGCGTGCCCCTGGCGCGCGCGAACACGGGTACCTTCTGCATAGACTCGGGTTCTGGCTTTAGCACTCAGGGGGATTCCAGGATGGTGCGATCAAAGCCGTCAGTATCAATCAGCATTTCGGCGTAGGCCACCGACGCGCGCCTTGCGTCGCCGGCATTCAAGAAGGGCCTCTTGCCGGGCACACGGAATAAGCGACTTCGCGGGTTGTCCGTCATGGAATCCGGGTCGCTGATGCGAATCGACGCATCGAATCCTTCCTCGTAATTGTGACCATGTCCCGGTTGAGTCGTGCGATGCGGATACACGAGTAGGGAAATATCGAGACCGCGATAATGGCGAATGGTTGTCATCAGGTCACTCCTTTTGGCCGCAGCAAGCAGCACGTTTTTGATCGTTGTGCAGGTTTGGCCGAAGGAGATACGCCCCCGAGCCACACCGACGAGGCGACCGGAACGAAGTTTCCTGGCTAGCTGTCCGGTACGCGGATACCCGAGCTTCGTGCTTAACATCCGCAAGCGTTCCCTCACCCGGCATTCCGCTCACGTTTGTCCGATCGGGCACCACACTGTCCCGAACTCACGAAGTGGGTCGCTCCCGTATCCTTGGCCAGCCTCATCGCGCGTGGCAAGCAGACGCTGTTGATCGTGGTGTTCTTGAAGGGTTTGCAACGTAAGCGCAGAGGTGGAACCAGGCAGGCAGTCGTCGCCGGCCATCTAAGCCAACGCTATGACAATCCGGGCAGTGCCCCGCTTTGCCGACCCCACGTTTCAAGGTACGCGCGACAGTACTATCGGTCAATACAATTCTGGTAACAGTCTCCGCGTCTGCGCGGCCCGATGTAACCCGTTCCAGCGTATAGTGAGCCATACCCTGTGGAGTGACCAACATGTCGACACACCCGATTCTTCTCTACAAGGGGTACGAACTTCATCCCCTTGTCTTTCCCCGCACATTCAGTCGCTTTGACGGACATTCCCGTTACGCGGAAGGTTACGAAATTGCAGTACGGATATGTCGTCCGGCGGCGACAGCAATTCCCTCCGCAAGCCGGGTCTTCAGGCTGAACCAAACGCATACGTTCTCTGACTTCGGTACGGCAAGGCGAGCCGCCCGGCAGCAGGGAAAGGACATCGTCGACGGAAAGGTGAGCGGCGCTTCGGTCATCGACATATGAAAACGCCGCTGACGGACAGCATCCATCGATGTGCTCGATCGTGCGACGAATTACTGTCTGCCTGATGGCCGATCTGATCGCCGCTCGCACATAAAAGGCGGCCGGCACCTCCAGCTTTTGGCGACCGGTATGGCCGCATTCCGCTGCGCAACGGACCCTTTACCCGGCGGTGAGCATACCTCATTGCCGCAATAGCGGGACAGGGCTGCGATCGACATGCTGCCCGGGACGCTCGTCGGCGATCATCCTCCCGAACGATTCGCGATTTGGCCATCCCCGAAGATTCGATGTGGCCGGCTGCAAAAACGTACCGCAGACCTGCAAGTCGAGCAGCAATTGGCGGCGCTGGCTCACGCCGTCTCGTCGCCCAATCGGGCCACGCGTTCCCGGCGGTTCCGCGACGAACACGTACCCCCGAAATGAAGTCGGTCCGGATAGCCGTTGCGTGTCACGCTCGGCAATGGCGTGGTCGCGGGCGCGTCCGCGTCGTGCCAGAGGCGCAAACATCGCATCGGTCTCCTCGCAGGCGGCCGGGTAACGCTGCAACTCCTTATGACCTGACGAAAGGGTGAATCGATTTCCGCCAAAAAGGGCGAACGGGGCTGCACTGCCGTTTCGCGCGCTTCGTTTCGCCGTCGTTGAATTGTTGACGTCGAGACTGCTTGCCGCGCATGTCGGAGGCGCACTCTGCGTCGCCACATGATGAGCCTGAGGAGAGAGGCAGTCCGATGTGGATCTTCGGATCGCCGCCGCCTACCGGCGCTGCGGTACGTAAGTGCCGGGTTGACTTGCATGGTCCCCGTGATTCTCTGACGGCGCCTGGAGCACGAGTTTATCTGTACAAATCCATCAATGGGCGTAGCATGAAATCGTCACTCGACCTGCGACCGTTCCTCGCGTCCCCAAGCTGCTTACCCGACGGAACCGGAGATCCGCTTTCACCCAAAACCGAGACGTGGCCGACCTCCTGAAGGGCTGCGGACGCAGTGGCCCACGTCGCTACGCTTCGTCTTTTCCGCTACACAATGAGACGGCCTCAAAGGTACCGATCACAACCGGTTCCCGTCTCTACCGCAGGCTCGAACTTCATCCGCTGGTGGTTGACTCAGAGCCGTTGCAACCATTGGAGTCTGGTATGGAAAGAAACGACCTGCTGAAATGGATTCGGTGCAATGGTGCTGACATCGTCGATAGGTTTCTGCCGCCCGGCGCGCAGGGCGAACTGGATAGCCTCATCCATGACCACCGTCACGAGATCGATGCGGGCGCGTTTCTGATGTTCATGTCGATTCGTGCGCTTCTATGCGAACGCGGCATGGCAAGCTGCGATTCGGATCGCGAGGCCGGACAAATCATGGCCATGCTGAGCACTTAGGTCGCGCTTTTCGACGCCCCTCTGCGACAGTCGCAATCGAGCGATAACCCCAAAGGAATACCATGCGCTTCAATTCCACCCTGATCGTTATCGACCCGACCCCCCGGCGGGCCGACGGCGAGTACATGGCCCACGCACGCATCAGCGGCAGCCGTGCCGACGGCACCGGGTACGAGATTCATTCGAGTGGCGATCTGGCAGGCTTCGACGCACGCGAGGACGCGGTAGCCTATGCGAAGAACTGGGCGCAGGACTGGCTGCACGCGCGCTTCGGGTGACAGACGTCTCACCTACGGACGCAACGAGAGAGGGATTGGCGTGCAGGCCGGCCATTCGCCATCAGAGGAAGATGCAGCGGGGTGTTGGTCACGCGTTTCGATCCAATCGCTTGCCCATCGGTTCTGGTAAACCGGTGCCTTTGCTTGACGGCCGCAGTACCCGAGAGAGTAGAACTCGAAAAGCAGGGGGCCGTACGGACATCGGATCACCTAAGCGTCAGGTCTAAAGAGAAAGAGCCGTCGGAGACTGCGTGGGCCGCATTGTCGGGCGAACACCCTTTGCGCGACATCGACCGAATCAGTTTCGCGTCGCGCATACGTGAGAGCCACCCCGGCCAGCAACGTCTTCTCCCGGATGTCGTGTTCAAGCTGCAATCGGCGGATATCGCGTCGAAGCGATTCGACCTGCCGCTCCAGTTCTCCCCGCTCAGGGGCGTGCGGCGAATCGTTGTGGCGTTTCATGAAAGGCCGGACACGAACGCTCACCACTGTCGAGAAAATCCAGGCGGTTCATTACGAGTACATGGACTACCTCCAGGTAGTCCAAGACGGTGTAAACCCGATGGATCCCGCGACGAACTGGCGCGTAATATCGGTTCGGCTAAAAATCTCCTCAATTTCTTCGCCGGAGCAGGCATGCGACTGTCCGATTTTATCGTGCAGGAAATGGAGCCCATTCTGGCGCAGTGGGAGGCGTTTGCCGCCACGCTGCTGCCAGCCGCTGGCAACATGGGCTCCCTCGCGTTGCGCGACCACGCGCAGCAGATTCTGGAAGCAGTAGCCAGAGATTTGCAGACTTCGCAGACCAGGGAAGCGCAGCACGAAAAATCCTTGGGGCGGGCACCCCGGCTGACGGATGCGCCGGAGACAGCTGCGCAATCCCATGCGGTCCTGCGCGCTCGAGGCGGTTTCAACATCAACCAGCTGGCCGCGGAATACCGCGCTTTGCGTGCAAGCGTGCTGCGTTTGTGGATGGATGAGTGTCAGCCCGATGCGCCTCATCTGGATGACATCATCCGTTTCAATGAGGCCATCGATCAGGCGCTGGCCGAATCAGTCGGTTTTTTCAGCACACAAGTCGATCAGGCTCGCAATCTGTTGCTTGGGATGCTCGGACACGACATGCGGAGCCCGCTGCAGACGATCCAGGTGACAGCTTCATATCTGTCCGCGCTCAACGCGGGGCAGCGCGTTTCAGAAGCTGCAGCCCGTCTGGTGCGCAGCGGCGCCCGGATGCAGGCACTTCTGGATGATCTGTGCGATTTCAACCGAACAAGGCTCGGGCTAGGTATTAACGTCATACCTGCTCCCGTTGATCTGACGAAAGTGTTCACCGATGAGCTGGACCAGTTGCGCGCAGTCCATCCAGACCGGCAGATCGAGCTCGAGGTGCACGGTGACGTTCAGGGTGTCTGGGACGGTCCGCGTCTGCAGCAACTGCTCGGCAATCTCGTTCTGAATGCGCTCAGATATGGCGCGCGAGACGCGCCCGTTCGCGTCGTGGTGACTGGCGACGAGGCCGAGGTGCGCTTCGAAGTCTGCAATAGCGGACCAGCCATCGAGGGACTGTTGCTGGAGCGCATCTTTGACCCTCTTCAGCGAGGTCCAGAGCGAAAAATCAACGAGGACGCGCAAGGCAGCCTTGGGCTCGGGCTGTATATCGCGAGCGAAATCGCCAAGGCGCATCACGGCGCGATCGAGGCGCGGTCCGATAAAGAAGAGACCGCATTCGCCGTACGTCTGCCGCGCCGGGCGTAGCAGGCGAGCCCGGCTTGGTAACGGGCATGCCACGAATTATGTGGGGATTTGCTGGTGGTTTTACACCTGCCGAGACGCGCCCATTCCATCGCCGGTCCTCACAGACCGACCACGACTGCATGAAGCAAATCCGCGGCATCGTCGCAACAGGAAGGGTGCGCGCCCCGATTACCTATTCGGCTCGGGCTGCTCCATGCGCGCGATCAGCCTCGACCATTGGAACCCGGTCAGATCTCATCGAGAAAACGCGCTCGTGCACGCCATCGGGGTCTCGCGTCGCCATTATTGTTTCATCGCGCCAGTTGCGTTCGAGTTTGACGCGCCTTGAGGCGACATCGCGTGCTCACGCTTCTGCATCAATGTGCCACTGGCGGGCTTGCTGTTGCCGGCGTCCGCAGCACGGCCCATGCTCTGGCCAGCGGCACCCGGCTGCGCGTTTTGAGTATCACGGTGTGCTGGCGCAGCGTTGCCGGTGTTGGTCTGCGCAAATGCGCAAGCGCTAGCGATGATGGAAATTGCGCTGATTCCTGCCATTATCAACTTCATGATCGTCTCCCGTTCGGGAACTGCTTTCTCTGACCTGCGTGCAGCATGAGGCATGCCCGGAGGAAGTGGCAAACAATAGGCGTGCGCTGTTGCCGCCCGCGAGAAGGGGGACGAAATCTCTTGCCATCTTTTACATTGTGTCAGCGCGCAGGCGCTGCTCTGTCGCGACGGTTCCTGTACGGGCTCATTGCTGACGATGTGATGGGTCACGACCGTTGCATCATTCCAGTCAAATCTGAAAACCCAGGTGGATGGCTCAACCCGGGTTTCAGCAATCTCGCCGCTTTGCATGCCATCCGCCAAGAACGGGACCGGCCGTACAGCAAACCCCGCCTTGCTGCGTGTATTAACCCGTGGCTTCGCATTCCAACAGCTTGGGCTTTACGGCCAGCATCGCGAATCGATGGCTCGCCAGCGCGCCGCGGCGGGGTACTCGGAGTCGCGTGGCGCCCGCGCATAGGTCAGGCGCGCTGCAATGTACCTGTCGACGGCGTCAAGCAACGCCGCTATCGAGGCCGGCTTTCGCAGGAACGCTGTCCAGCAGCGAATCTCTTCCGTAGGTTCCGGCATAGCCGACAGCAGCACCACCGGTAAGCCGGAAAAGACCGCCTGACACTTCAGACGCCGGCAAAGCTCCTTGCCGTCCATTTCCGGCATCTCCAAATCGGTGATAACGAGTTCCGGAAAATCCGTGTGGGCCTTCTGCAGTGCGTCCCATCCGTTCTCCGCGAGCACAACACGGTGTCCGCGACTCTCCAACGCCAGTTGCAGCGCGCATCGGTTTTCAAGGTCATCGTCGATGAGCAGTACGGTGGACATGACACGACACGGTGGAAGGATCCTACTGGGTCTCGCAAGCGGCATACCCAGGTAGCGCTCGCTGCCTGTTCGACTACAGTCTGTGTCCAACACGTGGGCGGTCGGGCGACATGGTTGCGGCATTGCGCTCGCCCGCTTTGCTCTTACCAAAGCAGCAGCGCAAGTCCGCCGCACCCCGTTGACTATATTGGATACGTCGACCGGTGGGAGTCATCGACTTGAACCGGATAATCATAAAACTTCCGTCTGGAAGTTAATCGATTTGGTGTTTTGGTGACGGCTTGGGTCATATCGGCGATCGCGCGAGTTCCTCGCTGCGAACGCGGATGCGCCGCCGACCAATTCGCGGGACGGCCGATTAACCCAATCCGGCCGCTTTATGCCAAATGAATCGCGCCATTGAAACCGGCGAGTTGTTACTGGCCGGAACGATTGACCAGTTCGAGTTTTTCTGCCGCCGCAGATCATTGAAAATGGGATTTCACTGACCTGGAATTTTGCGGTTACCCGATGGATATTCACTTCTGCCTGAGGAAAAAACGGTCGTTTTTTCTCGAATTAGTGTCGGATTCTTCCGTCGTTGTTCCGTCTATGCGGGGTAGACCCACACAATCAGCGCACAGTTAATTAACAAAAAACCATAATCCTTGCAAGGCATGAATAACCACGAGCGGTTATGAAAAGTTGAAACCTCGGCTGGGTTGTGTAGCGGCGGCAAGCCTTGGACTTGCAGTCGGAAGGGAAGTAGTGGCCTCATAACCGTGAATGGCGGGAACATTATGACGACAAACCCGCAGTCGCAGTATTACATCGGTTTTAACGGATCGGGAACGCTGAACGTCAGCGCCGGCGGCACGGTCTTCAGCGCCTCTCAGAGCTACGTCGGTTACAACCCGGGTAGCAGCGGTGTACTCACAGTTACCGGTGAAGGTTCGATGTATACGAACAACGCGGGCTTTTTTATTGTTGGGAACAGCGGACCTGCGCAACTGAGCGTGACAAATGGGGGCGCCGTTTCCAGTTCGAGCGGGACTCTGCAGATCGGGGGCGGATCGACGGCGACGGCCGTCGTCAGTGGCGCCGGCGGCACGCTTTCCGCCGGAACCTTTCTCGGTGTCGGTGTCAGTCCGGGCAGTGTAGGCATGCTGACGATCGCTGACGGTTGAGATCAGCGGTCCTGGAGCGTCTGGGGCGACGTCGGTTTTCGCTACGCCTGGTGAGCTGCCGTTGACTGCAGGTCTCGCGCTGAGAGAGAGTAGGTACGGCAGCCTGTAACCGCAGGCGGGATGTTCTGCACGAATCCTGCAATTCTTCACGCAGCAACGATTCTTTCCTATGCTTTAAGCAACGGCGAGCCCGCCGGAGCTGCCATTGCCGAGTCGCAGGACCGAGGGCCGCACGCCTGCGCCGTGACATCGAATCAAAGCAGCCGTTCGCGCATGTTTCGATGATTCACCGGCTACCCGGCGGTCTGGATGGCAACGTTTGGACTACCCAGCAAACGAACGGAGCGTGGCGATGAAGCGGAGCGAGTCACCCCAGCCGGTCACGATGCTCGAAGCACTGATACCGATCGCTGGCCTCGTCTTTCTCGTCAGTCTGTCCTTCTACCTGTTCGGCGATGGTGGTGCGAACGGGCCGAACCAGGTGGCACTCGTCGTGGCGACCATGTTGGCCGTATTTGTCGGTTGGCGTCGCGGTCATTCGCTCGCTTCGCTGGGCGAGGCCGCGAATGCCAGTGTCAGTTCCGGTATCGGCGCGATTCTCATCCTGTTCGCAGTCGGCGCGCTGATCGGCACGTGGGCGCTCTGCGGCACGATCGTCGCCATGGTCTATTACGGGCTGAAATTGCTGAACCCGGACTACTTTTACGTCACGGCGGCTGGAATCTGCGCGGTGATCTCGTTCGCCATTGGGACCTCGTGGACTGTCGTGGGTACGATCGGAATCGGCCTGATGGGCATTGCGCACAGCATGGGCCTGAGTCCCGCCATAACGGCCGGTGCAGTGATTTCCGGCGCTTATTTCGGCGACAAGTCTTCGCCGCTCTCGGACACCGCGAATCTTGCGGCCGCTGCCGCCGGTGTCGACCTGTATCAACACGTGCGAGAGACGCTGCTGACATCACTCGTCGCGATTGTCATCACGCTGGCCGTGTTTTATCTGCTTCGCCGCCCGGGCGCCTTCGATGCGAGCGCGGAGGTTGCGGCAATGCAGAGCGCATTCTACATATCGCCCGTGCTGTTCCTGCCGCTCATTCTTGTCGTCGTGCTGACGCTGTTCCGGCTTCCGCCATTTACCACCATCTTTCTTGGCGCATTGGCGGGTGGCGTGGTTGCCGTTTTCGTCGAGCCAGCGCGAGTCCTCGCATTTGCCGCCGCGCGAGAGGGCGTGCCGATCCCGATTGCGATGCTCAAAGGCGTATGGCTTGCGCTTGGGAGCGGCTACAGGTCCACGACTGGAAATCCAGTGCTTGATACGCTCCTCACTCGCGGCGGTATGGACAGCATGTTGAATACTATCTGGCTGATCATCACGGCACTGGCATTCGGAGGGGTGGTCGAGAAGTGCGGTGCGATAGAACGCCTCATTGCTCCGGTAGTCAATTGGGCCAGGAGCGGTGGGGCGCTGGTCGGCTCCCTGGTCCTGGCGACCATCGCGACGAACATCGTTACGGCAGACCAGTTTATCGCAGTCGTGCTGCCGGCCCGGATGTTCAGAAATGCATTCGCGGCACGCGGCTACGCGCCCATCGTGTTATCGCGTTCCGTTGGTGATTCGGCCACGACCACAGGCGCGCTGATCCCCTGGAACAGTTGCGGCGCGTTTATGGCGGTGACCCTTGGCGTGCCGACACTCAGTTATGCGCCCTATGCCGTATTTTGCGTGGTAAGTCCGCTGCTGACGGTGGCGATCGCCTACGCGGGTATCCGCATGCCACGCGTCCCTCCAGCCCAAGCCGGGACCTCAACGGCAGGTGGCCCCCCAACTTCGGTCCATGAAGACGCCAAACAGAATTGACGGGTATTCTTACTCGAGTCGTCAGGCACCCTGGCTCGTGGCCGATACCCGGCGCGCGATGTGTTTCCAACCTATTGCAAGCGTTCTTCCGTCCGACGAACCGTCGGCAATACTGTAAGGAGCAGTCAAGATGAAAATGCAACGAAACGCTCCCCGGATCGCGTCCATGATGCTCGCCGCGGCGTTCACACTGGCTCAGGCAGGCGTCGCAGTGTCGCAGACGGCTGCTCCGCAGAGCGCCAGCGAGATCCATAGGACCGGCATGCCCGAGACGCAGCAGCAGGGCGACATATCGTTCGTGACCGGCGGAGTCGGTCGCGACGAGTCGACTGCGCTGCGGCAGGCACGAAGGCAGTGGCCGTTGTCTCTGCAGTTCACCGGTCCCGGGGCGAGCTATGTGGCCGACGTCCAGGTGAAGATTGCCAAAGCTGGCGGCGCGAGCGTGTTCGAGGCCACGTCGAAGGGGCCGTACATGCTCGTGCGGCTGCCTCAAGGGCGCTATACGGTCAACGCCACTTACGGCAGCGTGACCAGAAGGGAGACCGTGAACGTCCGCGGCAATGGCAGCGCGCGTGCGACGTTCGCGTTTCCGTCCACCCACTGAGCGCGGTCCCGACGCCGCGCCGAAGGTCGCGCGCGTCGCGTTCGTTTGACAAGGGGCCTGGACCCAGCCATAGGCTTATTTGGCTTTTACACGCCAGTATCTGTACTTTTGCGGAACGAAAGCCTCATGCCTTGAGCAGGTTCTTCCCCTTCGTCCCGAGCAACGGCAAGTCGCGGATCCGCACACCGGTCGCGTCGTCGATCGCATTCGCGAGCGCCGCGGCGGCCGGGCCTTGCGCCGCTTCCCCGACCCCGAGGAATGGCAGGCCCGGCCGGTCGATCAACAGCACGTCCACGCGTTTGGGTACAGACGAGAAGCGCATGATCGGATAAGTGCTCCAGTCATAGCTCGTGATGCGTTGCGGGTCGAAATGCGTTTCTTCATAGAGCGTCCAGCTCGTGGTTTGCAAAATGCCGCCTTCGATCTGATTGCGCACGCCGTCCGGATTGACGATCTGTCCGCAATCGACGGCTGCTACGACACGCTCGATGCTGAGCTCGCCGGTATCGCGCATGACCGTCACGTCCATCGCGACGGCAAGGTAGGCCATCAGGTTCTTGTATTGGGCAAACGCAAAGCCGGTACCGTGCGAGCGCGGGCTCGAGTCGCCCGTTCGCGCGCTGCGGGCTCGCCAGCCGAATTGATCGACTACGGCGCTAATGACGCCATGCGCGCGCGGATCATCGAGATGTTTGAGGCGAAACGCGACGGGGTCGGCGTGCGCGGCTCTGGCGAGCTCGTCGATGAAGCTCTCGATCGCGAACACGTTCATGTGCGCGCCGAGCGAGCGCATGGCAGAGACGCGTATCGGCATCGTCGGCACGAAATGATGCTGCACGTGCAGGCTGGGCACGCGGTAAAGCGGAATGCTGTTGCGGTCGCCTCCGCCTTCCGGCATCGGAATCGGCTTCGGCGGCGCGGGGGTGAACGGTTGCGCAAGGAGCTGCGCGGGCAACAGGCGGCCCGCATTCTCGATGCGGTTGTTATGCGTGTTGCTCCATAGCTCGTAACGCCAGTCGGCAAGCGTGCCTGCCGAATCGAGCGTTGCATTCGCCTCGACTGTCATGGCCGGGCCGAACGGCTCCCACATGTGTTCCTGTTCGCGCATCAATTGCACGCGCACCGGGCGGCCAGGCAGCTCGCGTGCAACGAGGGCGGCGTCGGCCGCGACATCGTCCGCGCCGTTGTGTCCGTAGCAGCCCGAACCTTCCACATGCACGCAGCGCACCTTGTCGGGTGGCATCGCGAGCATTTCGGCGATGCCCGCACGCAGCGGATAGACGCCTTGCGTGTGCGTCCACACGGTCATCACATCGTTGTCGAGCTGCGCGACAGCGCACGATGGCCCAATCGAGCCATGCGTCAGATACGGCCTCGAATAGCGCGCCCGCAGCGTCGCCACAGGCGCGGCCGCGCCCGTCGCTGCGCCCTGATCGGCCACCGCGATTTCCTGTGAAGGCAGACTCATCAGCAATGCGTGAACGTTCGCCGGATCGGGCAGCGGCGGCCCGGCCTGCCATTGCGCGGCAAGCGCAAGCTCACGCATCGCGAGGATCGCGCGCCATTCGTCGTCGGCGACCACTGCGAGGTAGTTGCCGTTGCGCACGACCTTGATGACGCCGGGTAGCGCCTGGACGCGCCCGCTATCGACTGCGACGAGGCTCGCGCCATAAGACGGCGGCCGCACCACGCGGGCATGCAGCATGCCGTGCGGCCGCAGGTCCTGGACGTAGCTCGCGCCGCCCGTCACCTTGCCCGGTATATCCACGCGCGGCAGCATATGACCAATCAGCGCGTAGGCCGATGGCGGCTTTTTCGGCGCGTCGGGCTGCGCGTTCTGATGGAGGTTCGCGTATTGCACGGCTTCGCCATAGCTCACGCGTCTTCCGTCGGCGGCAATGACGGCGCCGTCGCGCGTCGTCAGGGCCGCTGCGTCGACGCCCAACTGCGACGCCGCGCTCGCGACCAGCAGCGCGCGTACCTGAGCGGCGGCGTTGAGGATCGCGGTGCCGCTGTCCGCCATCGTGTGACTGCCTGCGGTGTAGCCTTCGTTCGGCGTTGCGGCGGTGTCGGCGGTGATCAGCTCGATCGCATGCGGCGCGAGATCCAGCTCTTCCGCGGCGACCTGCAGCAGCGCGGTGCGAATGCCTGTGCCAAGCTCCGCCTTGCCCGTGAATACGCTCACGTGGCCGTCAGGGGCGACCTTGATCCACGCATCGAGCAACGGCGTGCTCTTGAGACTGCCCGGCAGTTTCGGGGCGCTCGCGTTGAAGGTGCCCGCTTCGATGGTGGTTTGCGCAAGCGCGGCCATGCCGGGCACGATCGCGAAGCTCACCATCAGCGAGCCGCCAACGAGGAAGCGGCGCCGCGCGGGGTCATCGGGGCCGCTGCCGTGAGCGACGGAGCACGGGGGGCCGTCGCTCACGACTGCGCTCCTTCGTCCGTTCGCGGCGAACCCGTCGCGGCTTGCCGGATCGCCGCGAGTATGCGCATGTGCGTGCCGCAGCGGCACAGGTTCGGCTGCATGTAGCGGCGGATCTGTTCATCGCCTGGGTGCGGGGTTCGCTCCAGCAGCGTGTGCGCGCGCATGATCATACCGGCGATGCAATAGCCGCATTGCGCGGCTTGCTCGTCAATGAAGGCTTGCTGAAGTGGTCCCGGATGTTGCGCGCTGCCAAGTCCTTCGACGGTTCGCACTGGCCGGTCGCCAACGGCCACGACCGGCATGAGGCACGAGAACACCGGTTCGCCGCCGACGCTGACCGTGCATGCGCCGCATTGACCGAGACCGCAGCCGAACTTCGCGCCATCGAGCTGCAACTGGTTGCGCAGCACGTAGAGCAGCGGCGTTGACGGGTCGACATCGACCGTATGACTGACTCCGTTGACGTTGAGCGTGATCATCGTGGCAGGCCGTCCTTGCGAAAATGCGCAACCGCGCCGGCGTCGAGCGAGGGCCACGCGTCGCGCGCGGTGAAGCGTTCGCGCGTGTAGTTGGCGAGCTCCGCTATCTGCGCATCCGTGAATGTGTTGGCGAATGATGGCATGAAGGGCGCGCTATCGCTTTCGTGCCAGTCGATTCCATCGAGGATGATGCGGACCATGTTGCGCGGGCTGTCGGCGTTGACGGCCGTGGAAAGGGACAGCGACGGTCGAGCGCCCCCGCTCGACATCGGCGCGCCTTCGGCATGGCACGATGCACAGGCCGCGGAGAATAGATTCGCGCCGCCGCCGGGCGCGGTGGACACGGGCGCGGCGGAAGCGGAGGGCGAGGCGACCGGATGCTCCGGCACGCCTGGGCCCCCGGACGGCAACGCCAGCAGATACGCGGCAATTGCCTCTACGTCGGAGGCGGATGCGTCCGCGAGCATGCGCGTGACGGGGCGCATCGGACCCGCCGCCGCCCCATGGGCGCTCGCGAGGCCCGTGCGCAGATAGCTGACGAGCTGTGCCTGCGTCCAGGGCGTGGGGCGTGACGCGAGGTCCGTCAGCGCGGGCGCGTCCCATCCGTCGATCGTGCCGCCTTGCAGCGCGCGGTCGCGGCGCTCGGCACCGAGGCGGTCGAGCGGCGTGTGGCACGCACCGCAATGACCGAGGCTTTCGACCAGGTATCGTCCGCGTGCGACGTCCGGCGCTTCGGGCGGGGCCGGCGCGGGTTCGGTACCGGTATGCAGGTAAAAAAGATTCCACACGGCGATGAGGGGCCTGAAGCCGAGCGGGAAGATCAGCTCGTTGTGCGGCGCAGGCGCCTTGACGGGAGCGCGGCTCATCAGCCACGCATACAGCGAGCCCATATCGGCATCGCTGATGTGCGTGAAGTGCGGATAGGGGAACGCGGGATAGAGCAGATGGCCGTCGCTGGACACGCCGCGCCGCATTGCGCGTGCGAACGCGTCGAGTGACCAGCCCCCGATACCCGTCTCGTTGTCCGGAGTGATGTTGGTCGAGTAAATGACGCCAAACGGTGTATGCAGTGGCAGTCCGCCCGCGAGCGGAAGGCCGCCCGTCGCGGTGTGGCACGCGACGCAATTGCCAACGGCCGCGAGCTTCGCACCGCGCGCCGCGGCCGCGGTATCTCTGCCGGCCGCGATGGGCGCGGTGACGGGACTCGACGCGGGCTCCCGTGCATGCGCGGTGGGTCCGCCGTATGCGGCCATGAGGGCAACCAGAACAACGGCCACGCCTGCACTCGCCACCCGTCCTTTCATCTAGCCTCCATCGCCGAGCCGTCCGCATCATGGTTCCAGACTACGTCGCGCGGCTCCAGGTGGCGCAAGCGGCGTTCCTGATATTCGCGGAAGTCTGCGGCTGTCCGCCGCTCCGCGGTTCGCCGCTGTCTACGAGGACGGAAGCTTTAGGGTCGAACAGCGGCAGGTCGCGATAACGGTCTCGCCTAGCCGGCTGCGATCGCGATGGCGATCTGCACGAAAAGCACCTTGACGATGGTCATCGACGGAAAAATCATCGCGTACATGATGTCGGGCTGATCCGTCGGCGCGATGCGGTTGGCGAAGGCGAGAATCGCGGGATTGCCGGTCGCCCCGCAGATCACGCCGACCGATGTATCGAAAGACAGTCTGAAGACCCACAGGCAGCACACAGCCGTGACGCCGACCAGCACCAGCAGCGTGATCACGCCATAAAGCAGCAGCAGCGGTCCGGCACTGCCGACGGTCGCGACGAACTTCGGTCCGCAAGACAGGCCCACCTGCGCGAGAAAAATCGTCAGCCCGAGATTGCGCAGCACGAGATTTGCAGAGAGCGGCATCACCCACACGAACGGTCCGTTGCGGCGCGCCTTGCCGAGGCACAGCGCGACCAGTAGCAACGCCGCGAGACCCAGGCTGAACACGCCGAGACCGGGCGCGCGCAGCGGGATCGCGCCGACCAGCAGCCCCGCTGCCGCGCCGATGCCCAGACAGATGAAACTGAGGTCGGCCGTGCCCTTGATCGAATCGCCGAAAAACGCGCGGACCCTCGCGCGATGCGCGCTACTGACGAGCAGGCCGACGCGGTCGCCAGCTTCGAGAATGAGCTCTGGCGTCGACAGTAGATCGGCGTCGCCGCGCCGCACGTGCGCGACCGCGCAGTTCACGCCATCCGGAAAGCGCAGATTGCCGAGCGCCGTGCCGACGACTGACGGACTCGACGCGAACACGCGCATATAGTCCAGGTCTTCCCGATGACTCGAGATACGCCCGGGCTGTAGCTCGCCGCAGAGCGCCGTTGCTTCGTCGAGCGGGCGGCGCTCGGTGGCGGTGGCAAGGAGGACGTCGTCGGCGCGCAGCGTGAAGTCGTCGCTGGGCAGCTGATTGTGATGCGCGCGCCGCACGGCCGCGATCACTACGCCGGCAGGCAGGCGAGTCGAGAGCTCCGACAGCTTGAGACCGAAGAGACTGGCATTGCGCAGCGCGATTTCCGCGGTCTCCAGCACCTTCGCGGGCGGTTTCGGTATTTTGGCTTTCAGGACCGAGTTAAGCACATAGAGGAATAGGATCGGCCCGGCCACGCCGAACGGATAGGTGACGCTATAAGCCACGGCGGCATTGCTGCTTTTCATCGATGCGATGGCAACCTGCAGGCTCGCCGTGCTGGTGCCGCTGCCGGCGAACATGCCGAGCGCATCGGCGAGCGTGATGCCGAAATGGATGAAGGCGCACGCCACCAGACCCGAAACGATCACGCCCAGACATGCGGCCGCGTTGGCCTTCACGCCTTCCCGGCTCGTGAGTCCGCGGAAGAACTGCGCGCCGTACTGAATGCCGATGCCATACAGAAACAGGAGCAGACCGAGCGTGCCCAGCAACGCCGGCGGCGCGGATTTCGGCGCGAACGCGCCGAGCGCCAGTCCAACGAACAGCACGGCCCCCGAGCCTAGAGCCACGCCCTTGATAGTGATTTCGCCGACCAGGTAGCCAAGCGCGATGGTCAGAAAAAGCGCGAACAGCGGCTGAGTTTCGAGGAAAGTTCTGGCTGCTTCCATGCCGCCCCCTATAGGTGGACAAAGCAACGCGACTGAGCGCTTCCACCGGGTAGGCCTCGCGTTCGACGCACGGCAGTTGCTGACGATACTCGTTGCTGCTATCGCATTGCGCCTGCGAGGTTGCCCGAGCCGAGACCCACGATCAGATCGAGTGCGCCGTTCTTCAACGCTTGCGTCGCGACCACGCCCGCCGCTTTCAATGCGGCCGCGTCGATGCGCGACGCGTCCGATAGCTCGACACGCAACCGCGTGGCCGCCAGCGCGTCGAGCTTCCTGATGTTGGCCGCGCCGCCCAGCGCCGCACGAATCTTTTCCGCGCGCTCCGTTTCCTGCGGCGAGTTTTGCACCGAGGCAGCCACACCCGCTGGAGCCGCCGCCGCTGCGCCTTCCACACCAGGCACCCCCGCCGCCGGCAAATCCGCGTCGGCGCCCGCTGTCTTCAGATAGTCCTGCATGTCGGTTTTCATGTTCTCCGACAACGGCCCGAAGATCGCCTGCACGCCGTTGCCCACGCGCACAACCCCCGCGGCACCGAGCGCCTTGAGCTTGTGTTCGTCGACGCCCGCCGGGTCCTTCACGGAGATGCGCAGCCGCGTGATGCAAGCGTCGAGACTCGTGATATTGGAGCGGCCGCCAAAGGCGAGTACGAGTTCGCGCGAACGTCCTCCCGCGCCGCTCGCGGCAACCGCCGCTGTTTCAGCCGTGTCGTCCTCGCGGCCGGGTGTCTTGAGGTTGAAGCGCGTGATGACGAAGCGGAACACGCCGTAATAGATCACCGCGTAAATTGGACCAAGGATGAAAACGTACCACGCGTGCGTGGCCTTCCCGCCGATCAGGTTGAACATCAGAAAATCGATGCCGCCTTGCGAAAACGTGAAGCCCATGCGCATGCCCAGTGTGTTCGCCACGAACTGCGCCGACGCCGCGAGGCATGCGTGAATCAGGTAAAGCACCGGCGCGACGAACAGGAACGCGAATTCGATCGGCTCGGTGATGCCGGTGAGGAAAGAAGTCAGCGCGGCCGAGACCATCATGCCGCCGACGGCCACCTTCTTCTCCGGCTTCGCGCAATGCCAGATCGCGATCGCCGCGGCCGGCAGGCCGAACATCTTGAACAGGAACGCGCCCGCCAGGATGCCCGCGGTCCGGTCGCCCGCGAAAAAACGGGTGATGTCGCCGTGAACCGTCTTGCCGGTCGTCGGGTCGAGGTAGCTGCCCATTTCGAAGAAGAACGGCACGTTCCAGATGTGATGCAGGCCGAACGGAATCAGCAGACGTTCGACGAAACCATAGACCGTCGCGGCGGTGCGCGGGTCGGAAACCGCCGCCCAATGCGAAAAAGCCTTGATTGCGCTGCCGATCGGCGGCCACACGAAAGACAGGATCGCGCCGAGCACGATCGAGCCGATCGCGGTCACGATCGGCACGAAGCGCTTGCCGGCGAAGAAGCCGAGATAGGGCGGCAACGTGATCCGGTAGTAGCGGTTGAACATCCATGCCGCAAGACCACCGGCGAGGATGCCGCCGAACACGCCGGTCTGGATCGATGGTATGCCCATGATCGTGTCGGTTTCGACGCCCTGGAGCTTGCCGATCACACCCAACGTGGCCGTCATCACCAGATATCCGATCGTTGCGGCGATGCCCGAGACGCCATCGTTCTCGGTGAAGCCGAGCGCGACGCCGATCGCGAAGATCAGCGGTAGGTTGCCGAAGATCACGTCGCCCGCGTTCTTCATCAGCGCGAGCACGACGGCCGGCACGTAACCGTGAAAGTCGGTGGCGCCGAGACCGAGCAGCAGGCCGGCCACCGGGAGCACGGCGACGGGCAGCATCAGCGATTTGCCGATCTTCTGCAAGACTCCGAAGGCATGCGAGAACATGGCTGATCTCCTGTTGATCCGCTCACTCGGCAAAGCGCGACAGATGCGCGCGGACTTCCGCGGCGGTGCCCAGACACAGCACCTCGGCGGCGAGCTTCCTGGCTTCTTCGGTCGTCACGCGTGCAAGCTGAGCCTTGATCGAACCGACCGCCGGAATGCTCACCGACAGCTCGTCGATGCCAAGGCCGACGAGCACCGGCACCGCCATCGCATCCGACGCGATCCCGCCGCAAATGCCGACCCATTTGCCATGCTTGTGCGCACCGTCGACCGTCATGCCGATCAGACGCAACACCGCCGGGTGCAGCGCGTCGGCCTGCTTCGCGAGCTGCGGATGGCCGCGGTCCATCGCGAGCGTGTATTGCGTGAGATCGTTCGTGCCGATCGAGAAGAAATCGACTTCGCGTGCGAGCGGCTCGGCGATCAGCGCGGCCGCGGGGACTTCGATCATGATGCCGACTTTCACGCTCGCCGCGCGATCGCCGGCTTCTTCGAGCAGGATCTTGCGCGCTGCCCGCACCTCCTCGATCGCGGCAATCATCGGGAACATCACGTGCAGATGCCCAAGCGGCGCCGCGCGCAGGATCGCGCGCAGTTGCGTGCGGAAGATGTCGGGACGCGCCAGGCTCACGCGCACACCGCGCAGGCCGAGAAACGGGTTGTCTTCCTTCGGCAGCGGCAGATACGACAGCGGTTTGTCGCCGCCGACGTCGAGCGTGCGGACCACGAGCGGCCGCTCGCGGCCAAGCGCTTCGGCGACGGCGCTATATTCGGCGGCCTGTTCGTCTTCGGTCGGCGCGGTGTCTCGCGCGTCGAACAGGAACTCGGAGCGCAACAGGCCCACACCTTCGGCGCCGGCCGCGACCGCGTCGCGTGCTTCCTGCGCATTGCGGATGTTCGCGACGACCTCGACGCGGTGGCCGTCGGCCGTCATTGCGAGTTTGGTTGCCGCGAGCTTTTCGTCTTCGCGTTTGGCGGCCTGGCGGCTGATGCGTTCGCGCGCCTTCTCGAGTTCCTCGGCGCTCGGGTTGCGCCGCAAGCTGCCGCGCGAACCGTCGAGCACGACGGGCGTGCCGTCGGCGAGTTGCAGCGCGCGCGCGTCGATACCGCAGATCGCCGGAATGCCGAGCGAGCGCGCGAGGATCGCGACGTGGCTCGTCGCGCCGCCGCTCGTCGTGCAAAAGCCGAGCACCTTGCTGCGATCGAGCGACGTGGTGTCGGACGGCGAGAGCTCCTCGGCAATCAGGATCGATTCGTCAGGCACGTCGATCTGCGCCTGCTTCACGCCGGCGAGCAGCGCGAGCACACGGCGGCCGACGTCGCGGATATCGCCGGCGCGTTCGCGCAGCAGCGGATTGTCGAGCTTTTCGAGCGTGCTTGCATGGTTCTGGAACGCATCGCGCCACGCGAACCCCGCGCCCTTTCCCGCGCTGATGCTGCTGATCGCGGCGTCGTTGAGGCCAGGATCGTCCAGCAGTTCGAGATGCGCGTCGAGAATCTGCGCTTTCGACGGATCGGTGAGCGTCGCCTTGAGCGCCTCGATCTGCTGACGCGCCTGATGCTGGGCCGCTTCGAGTTGCGCCCGTTCGCGTTGCGGCGACTCGCCCGCTTCGTTCACCTCGATGACCTGCTGGCGGAACTGCACGATCCTGCCGACCGAAAGCCCTGGCGAAGCGGATACGCCGATGAATTCGTTGGTGTCGGCGGGAGCCGCTTCGGTCGGTGCTGGCACCGGCGCAGCCGCCGCAGGTGCGGGCGCATCGCCGGGCTTTTCGCCCGATCCCTCGCCAAGCAGACGCGCGACGGTGCTGGCCGCCTCCGCCGCGTCGGGACCGCGGGCCTCGACGCGCAGCTTGTCGCCGAACTTCGTTGCGAGCCCCATGATCGCGACGACGGACTTGGCATTTGCGCTGGCATCGCCGCGCAGCAGCCGGATCTCGGACTTGAATTTCTTCGCCTCGACCGCGACGACCGCGGCGGGCCGTGCATGCAGGCCCGCTGGATTCGGCAGCGTGATCTCGTCGGAGAAGATCGCGCCGGTGGCGCTGGCCGTGTCCTTGTCCTCCATGCTGCCGACCAGCTCGACGTACAGCGCGACGTCGGTGCCGGCGACGACGAGCCCTTTCGCGGGAACGTAGCGCGTGACGAGATCGCCATTGGCGATCACCATTTGCGTGAGCAGGCTGGTTGCTTTTGCGCCGACCGCGATTGGGTCGAAGCGGATCAGCGGCGTGCCCGTCGCGACGGCGTCGCCTTCCTTGACCAACGGCATGAAGCCCTCGCCGCGCAGCAACACGGTGTCGAGCCCGATGTGCAGCAGCACTTGCAGACCGTTGTCGCCGGTGATCGTCGTGGCGTGGCCAGAGCTATGGAGTTGCGTGACCTTGCCGGCAAGCGGCGACAGCAGTTCATCCGAGGTCGGATCGATCGACACGCCATCGCCGACCATCTTCTGGGCGAAGACCGGATCGGGCACGCTCTCGAGAGGAACCAGTACGCCCGACAGTGGCGCCATCAACCCGATGCGCTGAGGACGCTGAGGAGCTTTCATCGCCAGGACTCCTTGTACATTGACGCTCGCCTCAGGTGGCTCGACTCGAGCCGCATGGGCGCGACATTCACACGTGCGGTCGGCACCATTGCCGCTCACGCCGCTCACCCACTTGTGAGCGGCGGACGTTACAAAAGCGTCGGTGACAAAAACTCGGGAAACCAAACAAGGTCGCGCACGTCGCCCGTGTGCGCCCGCGCCGCCTCGACCGGGATGAATGGAGAAACGTCAGGCGCGCTCCGACGGCGCTGTTTGCATTTGCCGGGCCGCCTCGCACCCGTGCGCAACCTTTTGCACCTTGGTCCCGGAAAAAAGGACCCGGAAAGCGCTCTGAAAAAGAGCATATGTTACTGAGCGCAGATTGCAAGACAAGACGATTTCGGACGGGAACGCCTGAAATTTGCAATTTCCTGGCGGGAGATGGAGGGTCTTTATTAATTGGCGTGTGACGCGTTCATTAGTCTGTGTTTTATTCGCTTAGCGAAAGGCGACGGCCCGACAACGCGCTCACCCTTGCTGTTCAGAGTAGATCCGTGACGACATCCACCGTATCGAACTCGATGAGCAATTCCGCGCCCAACGAGGCGCCTACGGATGCAATCGGCATATTGGGGCGGTTCTCTTTCCCGAAATATGATTTTTCTAGCGCATGGAGGGCGCGCTGATAATCAGGGGACTGGAAATCCGTGAGTACCTTTACTTCATAAATAACGTTCTGGATGAGGAAATCGTTCGCAAGACTGCGCGTCGCGCCCTTGAATTGAACGCGAACCCGGTCTTTCCTGTTGTCGAACATCAAGGCAAGCTCAACGATGCTTGCCTCACGGTCCGCGGATACGCCCATCAAATACCAGTCATGGAACGCATTGAATTTCTTGATAAGGTCCATCGCGTAATTCCTTCAGGGACTCCCGGGGCTGAATGGAACAACATAATCCGCCTCCCTGGTGCGATCAGATCAGTTGGTATACCTATCACGGGGGCTCAATTGCACGCTGCAAAAAACGAAGCCCTCAAACCGCCGCGAACGCTGCAATACCTCTATCGCGGCCCTGAGAACGCACGGCGGCACGACTTACGAGACCTCGTAACATTGTGGAAGACTGTCAAAAAAACAGTAGGAGCGTCGACGGTTTGGCCAATGCGCATCACGTTGCTGATGGCGAACGCTTCCGTGCCGACGTATATGGAAGAGCCGTACGGGTCGTTTCGCGAGACTAGCTGACTCATAGCGAGATTTCGCCGCAGAGGCATTGTTCAGCCACACCTTCTAGTCTTTTCATCGGACGACTCTTTTTCGGACATGAGACCCAGCCTAAAGTACGAGACTTCAATCTGGCATCAAGGTCGTCATGCAAATCGATACACCTGCAATCCCGGCATCGTTGGAAGGACATTCAACCTCCGCGGGTCAATGGCTCTCCGTCATAGCGGTAGCGGTAAGCGCATTCGCCTTCGTCACGGCCGAGTTTTTGCCTGTCGGGCTGTTGCCGCAAATCGCACACGACCTCGGCGTGTCGACCGGTGTCGCTGGCCTCATGGTCACCACGCCCGGCGTGATGGCCGCGATATTGGCGCCGACGCTGATAGTCAGCGCGGGCCGCATGGACCGCCGGTACGTTTTCCTGTTCCTCACGGCGGTACTGTTGATCGCGAACGTCGTGTGTGCCATCGCACCGAACCTCGCGATCATGCTCGTAGGACGGGCTCTGCTTGGCGGCGCGCTGGGTGGCTTCTGGACTCTGGCGACGGCGGCGGCTCCTCGACTCGTGCAAGCAAAGGATGCCGCCAAAGCGACCGCGACCATTCTGACCGGCGTGACCTGCGCAACCGTGATCGGCGTGCCGCTCGGGACGTTCATCGCATCGTTTGCATCGTGGCGCATGGCGTTCGCCGCCACCGCGGGCCTCGTGTCGCTCGCATTACTGGCGCAGGCGTTCCTCGTGCCTTCGTTGCCGTCGGCATCGGCATTGCGGATCGCCGATTTCAAAACCCTGCTTGTCCGGCCTCATACGAGGTTGAGCATGGTGATGGTCGCGCTCGTCTTCGGCGCGCATTTCTCGACCTACACGTATATTGCGCCGCTGCTCGAACACGACTTCTCGTTGAGCGCCATCACGCTGTTGCTGTTCGGATTCGGTCTGATCGGCTTCTTCTCCAATGCGTTGACATCGATGGTGATTTCGGACCATCTAAAGAAATCCGTCGCCGCGATGGTTCTGCTGCTATTGGGCGCGATGTCGTCGATGTTGCTGCTCGAACATTCGCCGATCGGCGAGACCGCGGGGATGCTGCTGTGGGGAATCGCGTTCGGAGCGCTTCCGCTTTGCCTCAGTGTGTGGATTCAGCGCGGCACGACAGACCTGCCCGAAGCGGGGTCGGCCATGTTCGTCAGCATCATCCAGGTGGCGATTGCGGTGGGCTCGGCAGTGGGGGGCACCATTGTCGACCGTGCGGGCGTTCACGCTGACTTCACGCTGGGACTTGGACTCGCGCTACTGGGCCTCGTGGCACTGCAACGGCTTGCTGTATTGGAACGGCCGGCCACGGCGGCTTCCCTTGATTGCGCCTGCGATGCGTCGGTTGACTGACGCGTCGAGACAGTACGTCGCGTGACTGGACCGCACCGCGCTAGCCAACTGTGGCGACCGCCAGGCGACCGAAGCCGTCAAACAGCCGTCTTCACGACTCTGGGTTGAAACGGGGCGTTGAGCGACACGTCGCCAGCGGCCTCGTTGCGGGCGGCGCTCGTCGATAGATAGCGCAAACAGCACACGCGCAAAAAAGACGCGAAATTCAACGGCTCTTCGCCACGCAAGGCGACCAGTTCGTCGTGAAGCTTCACTACGAACTGGGTCGTCGTCACGTTCTCGCGGTTGGCGATTTCCCGAAGCACGTCCCAGAAGAGATTTTCGAGCCTCACCGTGGTCACGACGCCATGAATGCGCAGCGCGCGCGTACGCGACTCGTAGAGGATCGGATCAGCGTTGACATAGACGTTGCACATACGTTCAGCCTTTCTCGCGAATGATGACGTCGCAGGACGCGAAGCGCGCGGCGCGGGCGCTCATGCCGTCGTGATCGAGCCTAACACGGTTGGTCGCCCGCGCCGCGCCTCGGTCGAGGCGCGCTCCTTCAATGCGCGATGCGCGTGCCCAGCAGCGCAAGGAACTGCGCAAGCCAGTTCACGTGCGAGGTCCATGCGGGCGCGGTGACGAAGTTCTCGTCGGTGATCGCGTCAGGCCAGTCGAGCGCCACGTACTGCGCGCCCGCGAGCTTCACTTCGGGCGCGCAGGCCGGATACGCCGAGATGCGCCGGCCTTCGATCACACCTGCCGCAGCCAGCAGTTGCGCGCCGTGGCAGACCGCGGCAATCGGCTTCTTCGCTTCGGCGAATTGGCGCACCCAGCCGATCACCTCGTCGTTGAGCCGCAGATATTCGGGGGCGCGGCCGCCGGGCACGAGCAGCGCGTCATATTGGGCGGGGTTCACCGACGCGAAATCGGCGTTCAGCGTGAAGTTATGGCCACGCTTTTCGGTGTAGGTCTGATCGCCTTCGAAGTCGTGGATGGCGGTGCGAATCGCGTCGCCCGCGCGCTTGCCGGGCGCGACGACGTCCACCGAATGCCCGACTGCCGCCAGTGCCTGAAACGGCACCATCAGCTCATAATCTTCGACGAAATCGCCGGCGATGATAAGAATTCGCTTTGACATGCTTCGTCTCCTCTCGAATGGGGTGGGAAATGGCGAGGCGGACGCGCTATCGCGGTGTGAAGGCGGCGGCCGTTGAGAAGCAATATAGCGATCGACGCAGTGGGCCAGGTAATACGCGGCTAAATGCCGACCAGGGATTTCACTGAGCTGAACGGAAATCAGCCCGAATGCGGCAGACGATCGCGGTAGGTGGAGCGATCGGTAAGGGAAACCAAAGGCCTGCGTCTCAGCGAGATCGACGGGCGGTCGCTGAGGTTTTCCTGCTTCCATCAGGCGAAAGAAAAAGAGTCGCGCTCCATTCGAGTGCGACTCTTTTATCATTGGGAACGTCCATTCAACCGCGCAGATTCGACACACATCGCTGCAGCACCTTGCGCAGCGTATCGACCGGGATTTCCGTTACTCCGTCCAGCATGGACGCTTCGAGCGCGTCGATCGCCGAATCGCATTCCTGCAGTACCCGACGCCCTTCGTCGGTCAGAAACAGATGAATCAGTCGACCGTGGGTAGGATGCCCCACGCGTCCGACCCAACCGTTGGCTTCCATCGTCTTGACAACTTCGTTGGCCGACTGCGGCGTGATGAACGAGCGTTCGGCGAGTTTCGCATTGGTCATCGCGCCGCTGGCGCTGATGACGGAGAGCGCGGTGAACTGAGGCAAGGTCAGCCCGAATTCACCCAGTACATCGATCAAACTGCGTTTGAGCAGGCGGTCGAGTTGGCCGACCACATAGGAAACGCGGGAAGGTGGCGCACCGGTTTTCGTTGAACCGGCCTGTTTGGCAAGGGGCGTTCGCCGCTTCTCCATTGTCTTGATCATTATCAGGTTGCCTTAGGTGTTTCTACCAGGCATATCATATTCTACTTTTCAATATCAGGCATCCTGAGACTAGACTCATCGTCAATTCCGGGGGCGCTGTGGGAAGGAGTCTGATAAGTGGCGCAAGATCATTGTCAGAAATCTTCTCCTTCCCATGGCCGCTTCGTCGAAGAACGAAGCGTGGCTCGCCTCTGGCAATTCAATCAAAGGTGAAGGAGACGTCATGTCAAGTGTTGCTAATCGGTCGAGTGCGGTGGGCTCCAGTACTGCACTAACGTTGGCATTGTGCTTTCTCGTCGCAGTGCTGGAGGGTATCGACCTGCAGTCCACTGGCGTCGCGGCGCCTCGAATGGCGCACGAGTTCGGCTTGTCGGTCAGCCAGTTGGGGCTCGCTTTCAGCGCCGGCATGTTGGGGCTTTTGCCGGGCGCGATGATCGGTGGCAGACTCGCCGACCGGATCGGCCGCAAGCGCGTTCTGATGATCTCGATGGCGATATTCGGCATCTTCTCGATTGCGACCGCGCAAGTCTGGAGTTTCGAAAGTCTGCTGATTGCTCGCGTGCTGACGGGCATCGGGCTCGGCGGCGCGATGCCGAACCTGATCGCGTTGTCGTCCGAGGCGGTCGATGCGCGTCACCGCAACACCGCGGTTAGCGTCATGTATTGCGGTATGCCGCTCGGCGGCGCGCTTGCCGCATTGATCGCCGTACTGAGCGCGGGTGCTACCGCGTGGCGTCATATCTTCTACGTGGGCGGAGCCGGACCGCTGATCATCATTCCGCTGCTGATGGCATTGCTGCCTGAGTCGCGCGAATTCGCCACCGAATCGCGGGAATTCACGACGGCGGACAAACCGCTCCTTTCGACGCGCGAAGTCCTGTTCGGCGAGGGGCGCGCCGCCGCGACGATCGGTATCTGGATCAGCTTCTTCTGCACGCTGATCGTTCTTTACTTCCTGCTGAACTGGCTGCCTTCGTTGACCGTGGGGCGCGGCATGAGCCGCTCGCAGGCGGGGATTGCCCAGATCTTTTTCAACGTCGGCAGTGTGATCGGCGTACTGGGCATCGGTCTGCTGATGGACCGCTTCAGACAAGGCCTGTCAGTCACGGCAATCTACGCGTGCATCGTCGGTGCATTGGTCGCGCTTTCGCAAGTCGCCAGCATCGAGACGCTGTCCGTTGCCGTGCTGTTTGCCGGGATGGGCGTCGTCGGCGCGCAGTCGATGCTGTATTCGCTGTCCGCCGCCAGCTATCCGACCAGCGTGCGTGGTACGGGAGTCGGCGCCGCGGTGGCGGTGGGACGCGTCGGCTCGATTGTCGGCCCCGTAGCCGCCGGGCAATTGCTTGCGATGGGAAAGAGCTCGGCGCTCGTCATCGGCGCGAGCGTGCCGGTGACGATCATCGCGGCGATTACAGCATTGCTCGTCATTCGCTCCAACGCCGCGAAACGCTAACTCTTCGTTGATGGACCCAGCTGGCCCGGCGTTTTCGCGCCGGGCCATTTTCCATGCGTCATTCGTGATTCGTCGTGCCTCGGGCCCGCAGATCAAGCAACCTGACGGCGTTCTCCTTCAGAACGAGCGGCTTTACTTCGGGCTTGATGTCGAGCGTATCGAAGTCTTCGAGCCAGCGGTCGGGGCGGATCAGTGGGAAGTCGGACGCGAACAGCACCTTGTTGCGCAACAGCGTGTTCGCATATTTGACCAGCTCGGGCGAAAAGTACTTCGGCGACCAGCCCGACAGATCGATATACACGTTCGGCTTGTGCAGCGCGATCGACAGCGCCTGCTCCTGCCATGGCCAGGAGGGATGCGCGATCACGATCTTCATGTCAGGGAAGTCGGCGGCGACATCGTCGAGGTAGATCGGCTCCGAATACTTGAGGCGCAAACCGCCGCCGCCGCGCATGCCCGAGCCCATGCCCGAGTGTCCACTGTGAAAAACCGCCGGCAGCCGGTACTCGGCAATCACTTCGTAGAGCGAGTATGCCATGCGGTCGTTGGCGAAGAAACCCTGCATCGTGGGGTGAAACTTGAAACCGCGCACGCCGTGCTCCTCGATGAGCCGCCGCGCTTCGCGCGCGCCGAACTTGCCTTTGTGCGGATCGATGCTGGCGAACGCGATCATGATGTCGGAGTTTTTCTGCGCGAACTCCGCGACCTCTTCGTTCGAAATGCGACGGCGCCCGATGTTCGCTTCGCAGTCGACGGTAAACATCACGAAGCCGATATTGCGCTCCCGATAGTGCTCGATCGTTTCGGGAATGGTCGGGCGGCACCCTTGTTTGAGCACGGTGCCGAAGTATTTGTCGGCGGCTTCGTCGAATTCATTTGCAAACAGGTCCGGCGGTTGGCAGCACGACACCTCGGCGTGCACGTGGGTGTCGATGGCCTTCAGTTGATCGATGTTCAATGGGGTCTCCTATGTGTAATTAACGCTGATGCGTCAGGCTGCGCGAAGATTGCGCACGCACGTCAACAGCAGGTTTTTCAGCATCTGTGAATCGTGTTCATCGATTTCGCCGAGCATCGATTGCTCGACCCTGTCAGCGGCACCGTCGCACTGAGCCAGCAATGTTTCGCCGGCCTTCGTCAGCGACAGCAGCCCGACGCGACGGTTGAGCGGACCGGCCACGCGCGTCACCCATCCATTCGCTTCCATCGATTTGACGACCGCGCTGGCCGCTTGCGGCGTGATCAACGAGCGCTGCGCGAGCTGTGCGTTCGACGAACGTGCGCGCGCCCGCAGCACCGACAGCGCGGTGTATTGCGGCAACGTCAGACCATGCGAGGCAAGCGCTTCGGAAAGCTGCCGCGTGAGAATCTTGTCGAGCTGCCCGGCCAGGTAGCTGAGACGCACCGGAGCGGCAGCGTGCCTTCGATCGCGCAGGTTGCGCAGGTTGCGCCGCGCCGTGGCGCGCGCTGTCGATTCAGACCCTGACGGCTTTCTCGTGATCGTCGGCATAGGCGGTTAGGGGTTTGTACCAAGACTTCTATATTGTACTTTACTTATCAGGTCACCTGATATTAAATTGAGCTCAGGCCGCGAGGGCGGCATTGATACGGAGAAGCAGATGAGTTACGAAGGACGCTGGAAAACGGTCAAGGTCGCGGTGGAAGGCGGAATCGCCTGGGTCACGTTCAATCGTCCGGATAAGCGCAACGCGATGAGCCCGACGCTGAACAAGGAAATGATCGACGTTCTCGAGACGCTCGAACTCGACGCCGAAGCCCAGGTTCTCGTGTTGACCGGCGAAGGCAGTGCATGGACGGCCGGCATGGACCTGAAGGAATATTTCCGCGAAGTGGACGCGGGCCCGGACGTGCTGCAGGAGCGGATTCGCCGCGACGCGAGCCGCTGGCAATGGCAATTGCTGCGCATGTACTCGAAGCCGACGATCGCCATGGTCAACGGCTGGTGCTTCGGCGGCGGCTTCTCTCCGCTCGTCGCCTGCGATCTCGCGATCGCCGCGGACGAAGCCGTGTTCGGCCTGTCCGAAATCAACTGGGGGATTCCGCCGGGCAACCTCGTGAGCAAGGCGATGGCCGATACCGTCGGTCATCGTGAAGCGCTGTACTACATCATGACGGGCGACACCTTCACGGGTCCGCAAGCCGCGAAGATGGGTCTGGTGAACAAAAGCGTGCCGCTCGCGCAACTGCGCGACGAAACGATCGCTCTCGCGGCGAAGCTGCTGAACAAGAACCCGGTCGTGCTGCGCAACGCGAAGCATGGCTTCAAGCGTTCGCGCGAACTCACGTGGGAGCAGAACGAAGATTACCTGTACGCGAAGCTCGACCAGGCGAACTATCGCGATCCGGAAGGCGGCCGCGAACAGGGCCTCAAGCAGTTCCTCGACGACAAGAGCATCAAGCCGGGCTTGCAGACCTACAAGCGCTAAGCGGCGCACTTCAGCAGGACGACTGAGGAGACGAACACATGCATCAGACGAACCTTTTGATTGGCGGCGCGAGACGTGCCGCGTCGAACGGCAAGACCTTCGAGCGCATCAATCCCGCGACGGGGGCGGTTGCCACCCGCGCCGCGGCGGCCACCGTCGAGGATGCCGATGCGGCCGTCGCCGCGGCGGCGCGCGCGTTCCCGGCATGGGCGGCGCTCACGCCGACGGAGCGCCGCAAACGCCTGCTAGCCGCCGCCGACCGCATGGACGCGCGCACGGCCGAGTTCATCGAGATCGGCGCGGCCGAAACGGGTGCGATGGCGAACTGGTACGGCTTTAACGTCATGCTCGCGGCCAACATGCTGCGCGAAGCCGCGGCGATGACGACGCAGATCGACGGCGCGGTGATTCCGTCCGACGTCCCGGGCAGCCTCGCAATGGCCGTGCGCCAGCCGTGCGGCGTCGTGCTTGGCATGGCGCCGTGGAACGCGCCCGTGATTCTCGCGACGCGCGCGCTCGCCATGCCGCTCGCGTGCGGCAACACGGTCGTGCTGAAGGCATCGGAAGGTTGTCCCGGCGTGCATGCGCTGATCGGCGAAGCGCTGAACGACGCGGGTCTCGGCGAAGGCGTCGTCAACGTGCTCACGCATGCGCCGGAAGACGCGCCCGCGATCGTCGAGCGTCTGGTCGCGAATCCTGCCGTGAAGCGTGTGAATTTCACCGGTTCGACGCGTGTCGGCCGCATCGTCGCCGAGCTGTCCGCGCGCCATCTGAAACCCGCATTGCTCGAACTGGGCGGCAAGGCGCCGGTGCTCGTGCTCGACGACGCGGACCTCGACGCTGCCGTCGAGGGCATCGCGTTCGGCGCGTTCTTCAATCAAGGGCAGATCTGCATGTCGACGGAACGCGTGATCGTCGATCGCAAGGTTGCCGATGCGTTCGTCGAAAAGCTCGTCGCGAAAGCGCGCACGCTGAAGGCAGGCGATCCGACACAGCCGGGCTCGATCCTCGGCACGCTCGAGAGCGAAGCCGCCGCGCGGCGCATTCGCGCGCTGGTCGAAGACGCCCGCGAAAAGGGTGCGAAGCTGCCGCTCGGTTGCGAGGTGAAAGGCGCGATCATGCAGCCGGTGATCGTGGAGAACGTGACGCGCGAGATGAAGCTTTATGCCGATGAATCGTTCGGCCCCGTGGTGACGGTGCAGCGCGTGGACGGCGACGAAGAGGCGCTGACGGTCGCCAACGATAGCGAGTACGGCTTGTCGGCCGCCGTGTTCAGCCGCGATATCGCGCGCGCGATGAACGTCGCGAAACGCATCGAGTCGGGCATCTGCCACATCAACGGCCCGACCGTGCACGATGAGGCGCAGATGCCGTTCGGCGGCGTGAAGGCGAGTGGTTATGGGCGCTTCGGCAGCAAGGCGTCGATTCCCGAGTTCACCGAGTTGCGCTGGATCACGGTGCAGACGAGTCCGCGTCATTATCCGATCTAGACGCCAGCTCCCGGCCGCAACGATTGCGGCCACCCCATCCTTGCATGAAATGGCACAATCAGGAGACAGGTTTTGGAATCGGAGCACAGCCACGCAAGCTCTCTGGCGACCGGATACCGGAGCGTCGCCGTCGGAGCGCCTTCAGCGCGGATCGAGAAACGCGGCGACTGCTGGTACCTCGAGACACCTGAACCTCTGGGTCCGTTTCCGGAGCGCTTTACGGACCGCCTGCTGAGCGGCGCACGCGCGCATCCCGACCGGCTGCTCGTCGCACGACGCGATGCCGGTGGCGCGTGGCAGGGCATCACGTATGCGCAGATGCTCGAGCGCGCGCGTGCGATCGGGCAGGCGCTGCTCGATCGAGATCTCAGCGCGGAACGCCCGTTGGTGATCCTGTCGGGCAACAGCGTCGAACATATGCAACTCGCACTCGGCGCGATGTGGGCGGGTATCGCTTACGCACCCGTTTCGCCGGCCTATTCGTTGATGTCGGGCGATTACGGAAAGCTGCGCCATGTCCTCGAACTGCTCAAACCGGGTCTGGTCTACGCGGACGATATCGGCGCATACACAGCGGCGCTCGATGCCGCGCTGGGAAGCGACGTCGACGCTGCCAACGCGCGCGTGAACGGCGACTCGATTGCGAAGTTCCTGTTCACGTCCGGCTCGACGAACCTGCCGAAAGCCGTGCCGACGACGCATCGCATGCTGGGCGCAAACCAGCAGATGCTGCTCGAAACCTTTCCGCAGTTCGGCATCGAGCCGCCGGTCCTCGTCGACTGGCTGCCGTGGAATCACACGTTCGGCGGCAGCCACAACGTCGGCATCGTGCTGTACAACGGCGGCACGCTCTATATCGATGACGGCAAGCCCGTGGCCGGCAAATTCGACGAGACGCTGCGCAATCTGCGTGAGGTCGCGCCGACCATCTACTTCAACGTGCCGAAGGGTTGGGAAGAACTGACCATCGCGCTGGAAAAGGATGCGGCGCTGCGCGAGCGGTTTTTCTCGCGCGTGAAGATGTATTTCTTCGCGGGCGCCGGTCTGTCGCAGGCGGCGTGGGAGCGTCTCGAGCGCGTAACGCTCGAACATTGCGGAGAACGCATCCGCATCATGGCCGGGCTCGGCATGACCGAGACCGCGCCGTCGTGTCTGTTCACGACGGGACCGGTATCGTGCGCCGGCTATATCGGCTTGCCGCCGCCCGGGTGCCAGGCCAAGGTCGCGCCCGTCGATGACAAATTCGAAGCGCGCTTTCGCGGCCCTCACGTGATGGGCGGTTACTGGCGAGCATCGCCGGCGCTTCAGAGCAGCGTGTTCGACGATGAAGGCTACTACCGCACAGGAGACGCCGTGCGTTTCGTCGACCCGCAACGTCCCGAACTGGGCCTGATGTTCGATGGCCGCATTGCGGAGGACTTCAAGCTTGCGTCGGGAACGTTCGTCAGCGTCGGGCCGATGCGCGCGCGCATCATCAGCGAAGGGGCGCCCTACGTTCAGGATGCCGTCATTACGGGGATGAATCGCGACGAAGTGGGCGCGATGATTTTTCCGCGCCTCGACGCGTGTCGCTCGTTGGCGGGTTCGCCCGCCGATGCGAGCGCCGAGGACGTGCTCAACACGGCCGCCGTGCGCGACTTCTTCAGCGAACTCGTCGCGCGGCTGAATCGGAGTGCGACGGGCAGTGCCTCGTTCATTGCCCGCATGCACCTGCTGAGCGTGCCGCCGTCGCTCGACCTCGGCGAGATCACCGACAAAGGCTCGATCAATCAGCGCGCCGTGCTCCAGCACCGGGCCGCGCTCGTGGAAGCAATGCACGAAGCCGACGCCGCCGACGCGACCGTGATCCATGCGCGCAGAGGCAGCTAGTCCAGGGACAGGAACAAATGACGTTGACTTATCAGGCGCCGCTACGCGATATGCGCTTCGTGATGGACGAGTGGCTCGACGCCACTTCGTGGTGGCGCGACGTGCCCGACTGGCAAGACCTCGACTCGCAGACCGCGCAGCAGGTGCTCGAGGAAGCGGCGCGTTTCGTCGAGGAGCGCATCGCGCCGCTCAACGCGAGCGCCGATCTCGAAGGATGTCGTTTCGACGCGGGCAAGGTGACGACGCCCGCGGGCTTTCGCGAGTCCTACGCGGAATTCGTCGAAGCGGGTTGGCCGACATTATCGCTCGACACCGGGCACGGCGGACAGGGCCTGCCGCAGCTTCTCGACGTCGCGCTTCAGGAAATGCTCGCGGGCGCCAACCATGCATGGTTGATGTCGCCCGGGCTCACGCACGGCGCGACGGCATGCTTGCAGACGTATGGCAGCGAACGCGTGAAACAGGCATTGCTGCCGAAAGTCGCGAGTGGTGAGCGGCTATCGACGATGTGTCTGACCGAGCCCCAGGCCGGCAGCGATGTCGGCCTGATCCGTTCGCGCGCGGCTGTGTCAGGAGTCCGATCCGCCGGTTCGTGCCGCCGGCGCGAAGCTCGCAGAGCTCGCACAGACAGTGGAGAGCACGACACGGTCGATCAAGGCACGCCACGCGCAAGACCCGGAGACGGCATACCGGGTCGCGGACGACTATCTCGCGATGCTTGGCTGGATGCTGCTGGCGTTCGCATGGGCGCGCACGCTGCGAATTGCGACGCCGCAATGCGAGGCGGAAACGTTCTATGTGGAGAAGCGGGAGACGGGCCGCTTCTTCTTCGACTACCCGCTCGCGGCCTTCGCTTATCGCCGCAGCCTCGTTGAAGCCGGGTGCGAGGCAACGCTGCCGTACGTTTGAAAGTCAGCTTGAGCAACACCTGCCTGATCAATACCGCTCGGCCACGTATTTAAACGGATAGTCTGGTTCCTTGTATCCGTCGGGCTTTTGCCGTTTCGGCAGCGAGACCTTCTTGCGGGCAGGCTGCTTGTACGGAATCCTCTGAAGCATGTCGCTGATGATGTTCAGTCGCGCGCGCCGCTTGTCGTTTGAATTCGCTATGAACCACGAAGCATAGTCGGTGTCCGACGCCGCGAGCATCTCATCGCGGGTACGCGAGTAGTCATACCATCGGCTATAGGATTTCAGGTCCATCTCGGTCAGTTTCCAGATCTTGCGACCGTCGTGGATGCGTGCCTCGAGACGTCGGGTCTGTTCCTCGGGGCTGACCTCGAGCCAGTACTTGAGGAGGAGGACCCCGGATTCGACGATCGCCCGCTCGACGAGCGGCACGGCCTTGAAGAACGTCTGCACGTCCTCCTCGGAGCAGAAACCCATCACGCGCTCGACGCCCGCGCGGTTGTACCAGCTGCGGTCGAAAATGACGATCTCGCCCGCGGCCGGCAAGTGCGGCACGTAGCGCTGCATATACATCTGGCTTTTTTCACGTTCGCTAGGCGCGGGCAATGCAACGACGCGGAAGACGCGCGGACTGACGCGCTCGGTCATCGCCTTGATCGTGCCGCCTTTGCCCGCGCCGTCACGTCCCTCGAAGACGACGCAGACCTTGCTTCCCGTTTGCACGACCCATTCCTGCAGCTTGACCAGCTCGACATGCAGATCGAAAAGCGCCTTGCGATATTCCTTGTACGACAGCGCCCTGTCTTGCTCGGGCTGCTCGTTGTCCGACTTCGTTTTGGCCATTCTCTTCTCCCCAGCGCGGACTGTTCCAGCGTACTACGCAATGATCCATTCCCACGGTAGAGCGCGACGCGAAGCAGGGCCATACGACCTTGGTCCAATATCGCCGGTACGGGGCGCGCTGTATGCTGC
This sequence comes from Paraburkholderia sp. Clong3, assembly GCF_050436485.1. Classification (NCBI taxonomy): domain Bacteria; kingdom Pseudomonadati; phylum Pseudomonadota; class Betaproteobacteria; order Burkholderiales; family Burkholderiaceae; genus Paraburkholderia; species Paraburkholderia sp. Clong3. The sequence continues at coordinate 556,592 of NZ_JBNDMH010000003.1, forward strand.
GGGCGTCCGCTCGCGCCTGCCCGATCCGACTGTCCTCGTCGCGCCTCATCCGTATGCCAGCAACGGGCGGGTCCGGTTCACGTCATCGCCACGGGAGGCCTCATGGATGCCACGGGTCACACGGAGCAGGAAAACTTCGGCGATAGGGAGCCGGTTCTCGATGTCGTCGATCGAGTGTGCGAGTTATGTTTCGGCCTCTTCATGGCGCTGACGTTCGTCGGCACCGTCTCGGCCGTCGGCGCGGGTGCCGACGCGGGGCACAAGATGTTCTACACCGCGCTCGGCTGCAATCTCGCATGGGGCCTCGCGGACGCGGTGATGTTCCTCGTGCGTACGCTGGTGGCTCGCGGCAGGCGTGTGACGCTTGCGCATTCCGTGCGAAGCCAGCCGAATGCGGCCGCGGGCGTTCGGACGCTTCACGACGCAATGGCCGCGTGGCTCAGACCGTTGATCGGCGATACGGAGCTCGAGTCCATCCGCAGGCGTGTTGCGGCGCGGCCGGATCTGCCGCAGCGGGCAGTATTCGTGCGCGACGATTTCACCGCCGCCGCGGCTATCTTTGTGCTCGTAGTAGCCGCAACATTCCCGGTCGCGTTGCCCTTCGTGCTGTTCGCGAACGTTCCGACGGCGCTGATCGTCTCCCGTGTCTTGACCATCGCGATGTTATTCGGCAGCGGCATGGCGCTGGGGCATTACGCGGGATTTCGCGGCTGGCAGGCCGGCCTTGCGATGGCGGCGGTCGGCGTCCTGCTGACCGTGGCGATCATCGCGCTCGGCGGATGATCGAGGTCGGCCCCGCCAATCAGCTTCGCTGGCTTCGCGTTTCATTCATCATCGACACCGCGCTTCCTGTAAGACCAAGGTCCGATTCCGCAGCGGTTTCAGCGTGACATCATGTATCTGCAAGCGTTGTAGTCGTCGCATCCGGATACCGAAGAAAATCGACGCGCGGCGATGGCATTGATGGTTCCTTGGGCGGCTATGCCGCTTCACGGCGGAGAAAAAAGATCGAGGCTTCCAGCCATCAGGACTGGCGACTCGGATCGTAACCAGAACGGAGTCGATAGTGAACAGACGGAACTTTGTGCACACGCTCGCGCTTACATCCATGGCCGCGAGTCTGGCTTTGGCGGGTTGCACGACGACCGGAGGCAGTGGCGAGAGCGCCACTACCGACGCCGCCAAACGGCAGGAGATCGACGCGGCCGTGAACGGTGCGCTGTCGAAATTGTTCGAGACGGTGCAAGGCTCGCACGAACTGGTATCGAAGGCGCAGGGCGTGCTGGTGTTTCCTTCGGTGAAGAAGGCGGCGTTCATCGTCGGTGGCGAGTACGGCGAAGGGGCATTGCGCGTCGGCGGAGCGACGGTCGGCTATTACAGTACCGCCGCGGCATCGTTCGGATTGCAGGCCGGCGCGCAGTCGACCGCCGTGTTCTTCCTGTTCATGACGAAAGATTCGCTCGAGAAATTCCGCAACGCGAAGGGCTGGTCGGTGGGCGCCGATGCTTCGGTTTCACTGCTGAAGGTCGGCGCTACCGGCGCGGTCGATACCTCGTCGGCGACCGCCGAGGTCGTCGCGATGGTCTTGACAAATACGGGCCTAATGGCAGACCTGTCGCTGGCCGGCACCAAGGTTACGCGCATGAATCTGTAACAGGGCGCGGCAAGCAGCGGCATTCGATCGAATCGTCATGGCGCTGTCACACGGTGGCGCGTCTATCGCGTGTTGCGCGGTTTCGCTACAGCCAGGCCGCGCGACACGCTACGCGTGCCTTGGCACGGTGACGCGCAGTGGATAGTTTTTTGGCGGACTCACCTCGCCAAGCCTCCCTATCATCCCTCCCGTTGTTCCCACGAAATGCTGCGAGCCAGATGCGCTCGCGACTCGCAGCCACGCTGCCTGTAATCTGCACTGACCGTCCTGTTTATTCAATACCGGTAGAAAAGACGAAGCCGAAACACGCCTTCTCGCCGCGGCGCTGCGTTTAGTCATCTGCCTGGCATAATTTTATTTTTTGTGGTCGATGAATGAAAATGATTCGCACTGGAATAGCGGGCGATAAAAGCGTTGACTTGCTTCAAAAAAACCTATCGCCGACCAATTAATTAAATTGGAGAATTAGCGTTGGGTATACCCGCTGACTCTGCGATTCGCGATGCATGAAAGCTTTACGGTTGGAAGTTTTCATCTGAAAGCGCTATCTCGCCGGGCTTCATGGGCTAGTGCAAATCCGTCACGGCGCAGGGGAACATTGCGGCTCGTACGGCGACGTTGCCAGTTTGCTAACTTTCCTGTGCGTGCAAACGGACGGCACGGACACTGCCCCGCCCGGCAATAATTAACTGCCTAACAAACTCTGTCGGCATTTTCCGATTGATGGCGGACAACGCAGAACACTATTGAGTAGTTTCCCGAGTAAGCGGCATAAATTAAGGTAACCCTTCGGTAAGTGATTCTGGATAGCCTATACTGACTTCCAGCCACCCGACGTGCGAAGTATCGATTGTGAAGTCAATTATGTGGTTCGAAGCCCAAAGATAAAGACGTCGCAGTTGTACGGAATCCGTTCGCACTGGACCCGGAGGTGCCAATGATTAATCTGATCGTGCGTGGCAGACACCTGGCGATCGGGGTAGCGGGAATTCTCACGGCGCTGAACGCGCAACCGCGCCACATGGGTCAAAGCGGCCCGTCACAGATCGACGCTACGCGCAACGACGGTGCTCCACTGTCCGGGCGCGACCCTTCCAGACAGTCTTCACCCAGGCATCACCGGTTTCAGCGCGCTCGCAGTATCTCCGGCGTGTCGAGCCGACAGAGTACCCACGATACCCGCGATACCCACGAGCCGCCGTACGCGTTGCCGGCATGGCGGCGCTGTGTCGCCGCTTGCGCGTCGTGGCTGCGAGGCGAAGGCGACAGCAGCACGCGGCGCATGCTCGAAGCGAGAATGCCGCTGTGCGAGACGCTCGAAATGTTGCCGGTTCCGATCGTCACGGTCGATCAGCGGGACCAGATCATCTTCGCGAACACGCGGGCGGCGCAACTGTTCGGCTACACGAGGGAAGAGCTGATCGGCGCGCCGACCGCCAAGCTGTTTCCGATCGATGGCATCAATGCCGATCGGTCGGCCTCAGGCAAGCGTGGCGCGAAGATACAAATCCCCGGCGTCACGACCACGCAGATTCTGATCGCGCGGCGGCGCGATGGGGGCGGCTTTCACGCGGAGGCGGAAACCACGCGATGCCGCGTGCACGATCAGGAATTGCGGATCACCGCGATATCGGATTGCAGTGCGTGCGGCGAAGTCGATGGAAATACGAGGGATCTCGCGCATCTCGCGCGCGTTTCTTCATTGGGCGAACTCGCCGGATCGCTCGCGCACGAGTTGAAGCAGCCGCTTACCGCGATCCTGTTCAACGCGCAAGCCGCACGCAAATTCATGGATGCGGAGACGACCAACGTAGTGGAGCTGCGCGAAGCGCTCGAAGACATCGTGGCCGACAATTGCCGCGCGAACGACGTGCTGCAGAAGATCCGCGCGCTGGTACGCAAAGGCGATATCGAGTTGCAGTTGCTGGACGTCGGCAACGTCGTGCGCGACATCGCGACGCTCGTGCACAGCGATGCGTTGACGCGCAGCGTGCGCACGAGCTTCGACATTCCGAAGAATCTGGCGCTGATTTGCGGCGACAAGGTTCAGCTTCAGCAGGTGATCCTGAACCTGCTGCTCAACGCTTTCGACGCGGTCAAGGATTGCCCTGCCGCGGACCGCCTCGTCGAAACGACAGCGCGTGAGGAAGCGGACGGACTGATACGGATAACGGTAAAAGATCGCGGCCAGGGCCTCGACGTCGACAGCATGGAAAGGATTTTCCGGCCATTTTTCACCACCAAACCGCAGGGGCTCGGACTGGGTCTTTCGATCAGCCGCACGATCGTCACGGCGCACCGCGGCCGGCTGTGGGCGGAAAACAACGAGGGCAAAGGGGCATCGTTTCACGTCACGCTTCCCGTCGCGACCGATATCCGACAGAGACTCGTGCCCCGATCATCATGAACCAGACCAACACTCGCGTCTTCATCGTCGACGACGACGACAGCGTGCGCAGCGCGCTCGCCCGCTTGCTGCGCGCCTCCGGCTACCAGGTCGAATGCTTCGACAGTCCTGAGGCTTTTCTCGAACGAGCCGATCTGACGAGCATGCCAGCCTGCCTCGTTCTCGACCTGCAGATGCCGGGCATGACGGGACTCGAAGTGCAGCGCAAGCTCGATCAGCTGCTGCCGATCGTATTCCTGACCGGGCACGGCGACATCGGCTCGAGCGTCGACGCGATGAAAGGCGGAGCGGTCGACTTTCTGCCCAAGCCGGTGCGCGACTCGCTGTTGCTCGCCGCGGTGGATCGGCGCGCTCGCGCGCGCGTGTGTGGAAAGCAGGCGGCGCCACGAACGCGAGGAAATAGAAGAGCGGATGAGGCATCTGACCCGCCGCGAACGCGAAGTCATGGAACTCGTCGTGACTGGCCGCCTGAACAAACAGGTTGCGAGCGATCTGGGCGCGGCCGAAAAAACGATCAAGATTCATCGGGCCCGCGTGATGGAGAAGATGAAGGCCCGATCGATCGTCGACCTCGTTCATCTGGTGCGAAAGGGCGGCGTTTGTACGGCCGACGAAGAATAATCGCCCGAACCAGGCGCCGACTCCCGCGTTGCGCCGCCACTTTCAGCGGCGCTGGCCGATACCGCTAGTGGACCAAAGTCTTATATCTCATTGGGGTTTCAACCAGTACGCTAAGGCATCAGTGGTCCACTTTCCGGAGCGACTGCGCGTTCGCGCTGTCATATGGTCAACCCTAACCAATTCGTTGCGGTGGTCGACGATGACGAGTCGGTGTGCCGAGCCATCAAGCGTTTGCTGCATTCCGAAGGTATCAGGGCGGAGACGTTTTGCAGCGGTGACGAGTTCTTGAATGCGCTTGTGGCAATTCCGTCGTATCGGCCTGCCTGCGTGATTCTGGACGTCCAGATGCCGGGAACCAACGGCCTGGAAGTCCAGCGTCAGCTCGCGCAAATGGGCGTGCCGGTCATCGTGATTACCGCCTATGACGATCTCTCCGTCCGCCAGACCGCGCTCGCGGCCGGCGCGGCCGCGTATCTGCGCAAGCCTTTCACCAGCGCGATTCTGTTCAAGGCGGTCGAGGTGGCCATCGGTGGTCCGCCGACACCCTGAACGCGCGTCTTCGCGCCGGATGATATGAGACCAAGGTCCGATTGTCGCCGTTTCTTCGGACCACCAAACTGAACTCAGTCAACGCGTCGAACCGAACACCGGCTGCGCCGCACCGAATTCGAAACCGGACAGGTTGCGGCGCGTGCGTGCCTTTGCGCGTGCGATGCGCCGCGCGGAGTGCGGCAGCGTTCAAGGATAAAAGCGGGAGCGCACGTGATGAAATCAATTTCGGTTTGTCTCGCGATTCTTCTCGGTACCGCTGCGATGCAGGTGGGCGCGGCGGACTTCGACGGCAGCAAGCGGCTGATCTGCGCGACGATCGACGCGCACGCCTGCGATCCCGGCATCGCCTGCACGCGCGCGTTGCCCGCGGATCTCGGTCTGCCGAAATTCCTGACTCTCGATTTCGACAAACGCGCGGTCGTCGGTCCCGCGCGCACGACGCCGATGCTGTCGGTCACCAAGGACGCGGATCAGCTCCTGATCCTCGGCAATGAGATGGGCTTTGGCTGGACGCTGGTCGTCGATTCGACGGACGGCGAGATGACGCTGACGATCGCGAACAGAAACGATGCCTTCGTGCTGTTCGGCAACTGCACGCCTTTGTGATCAGGCGGAGTGCGCGATGAAAACCGTACCCGTGTCCCTGGCCTCGCCGCGGCCACATTCTCGCGGCGCTCTCCCATTGCTCGCCGTCGTCGCGGCGCTGACGCTGCTCACGTTGCTCGCGTCGTGCAAGAAGGCGCCACCGCCGCCGGTCGTCGCCGCGCCGGAAGTGACCGTGATGACGGTGACGCAGCAGGACACGCCGGTCGACTTCGAATTTACGGCGCAAACGCAGAGTTCGCGTGAAGTCGAGATCCGCGCGCGGGTGGACGGCTTCCTCGACAAGCGCATGTACACCGAAGGCGCGTTGGTCAAGGCGGGACAAACGATGTTCCAGATGGACCGCAAGCCGTTCGAGGCGGCGCTGCGGACCGCGAAAGGGCAACTGGCCCAGCAGGAGGCGCGTCTCGAAGTCGCCAAGGCCAATCTCGCGCGCGTGGTGCCGTTGGCGGCGCAGAACGCGTTGAGCAAGAAGGATCTCGACGACGCGGTCGGCAACGAGAAGCAAAGCGCCGCCGCCGTGATCGCCGCCCAGGGTGAAGTCGACACCGCGCTGCTGAACCTCAGCTACACGACGATCAAGTCGCCGCTGAACGGCCTGGCGAGTTTCGCGCGTCTGCAGGATGGCAGCTACGTGACGGCGACCACGAACGGTTTGCTGACCTACGTGTACCAGCTCGATCCGATGTGGGTGAACTTCAGCATCTCCGAGAACGAAATGCTGAAGTACCGGGATGACATTGCGGCAGGACTTCTGCGATTTCCCGCGCACAACGATTTCTCCGTGCATCTGATTCTCGCCGACGGCTCGCCCTATGCCGAGCAAGGTCAGATCGACTTCGCGAACCCGGCGTTCAGTACCGAAACGGGAACCTTCCTCGTGCGCGCGACCTTCCAAAACCCGCAGGGCACGTTGCGCCCCGGCCAGTTCGTGCGGGCCCGCGTTTCCGGTGCGATCCGGCCCAATGCGACGCTCGTGCCGCAGCGCGCGGTGTTGCAGGGCGCGAAGAGCCACTTCGTGTGGGTCGTCGATAGCGACTCGAAGGCGCATCAGCGCGTCGTCGAGGTCGGCGACTGGCAGGGCGATAACTGGTTTGTTACCGACGGACTCAAGGCGGGCGAGCGCATCGTCGTGGACGGCGCGCTGCGCGTTACCGCGGATTCGCAGCTGAAAATCATCAAAACCCTGGCGGCCGGCGGGAAAAGCCAGGCGGCGGTGGCGACGGCTGCATCGCAAGGCGCCGCGGCAGCGCCCGCCGCCGAGTGACGGGGCAGTCGCCATGAACATTTCGCGCTACTGCATCGATCGGCCGATTTTCGCGTCAGTCATTTCGATCGTCATCACGCTCGGCGGCGCATTGGCGATGTTCTCGCTGCCGGTCGCGCAGTACCCCGACATCACGCCGCCGCAAATCACGGTGTCCGCCACCTATCCGGGCGCCAGCGCCGAGGTCGTCGCGAACAACGTCGCCGCGCCGATCGAGCAGCAGGTCAATGGCGCGGACAACATGATCTACATGAACTCGTCCAGTTCGTCGACCGGCAGTATGACGCTCAACGTGTACTTCCAGATCGGCACGAACCCCGAACTGGCCCAGGTCGACGTGCAGAACCGCGTGAATCTCGCGCTGCCGCAGCTGCCGCAATCGGTACAGGCGCAGGGCATTCAGGTACAGAAAAAGTCACAGGCGTTCATGATGGTGATCGCGATCTATTCGCCCACCAACCGCTACGATTCGACGTATATCGCGAACTTTACGAACATCTACGTGCTTGACGCGATCAAGCGGATTCCGGGCGCGAACCAGTCGAGTATCTTCGGCACGCCAGACTACGCGATGCGGATCTGGCTGAAGCCCGACCGGATGGCGCAGCTGGGCGTGACGGCCGCCGACGTGCAACGGGTCGTCGCGAACCAGAACCAGCAGTTCGCGGTGGGCAGTATCGGACAGTCGCCGACCAGCGGAGCGGTCCAGCAATCGTTCGCGGTCACGACCACGGGGCGCCTCGCCGAGCCTTCGCAGTTCGACAACATCATCGTGCGCGCCGCGAGCGGCGGCGCGGCGATCGTGCGGCTCAAGGACATCGGCCGCGCCGAGCTCGGCCAGAAAGACTACTCGATTCGCAGCCGCTTCCAGGGCAAGCCGGCCACCGTGCTCGCCGTGTATCAGCAGCCGGGCGCCAACGCGCTCGACGTGGCGAAGCAGGTGCGCACGACACTCGCGGAACTGAAGAAGTCGTTTCCGGAAGGCATGACTTACGAAATCGCGATGGACACGACCGAGTTCACGCGAGCGTCGATCTCGGACGTGATCCATACGTTCTTCGAAGCGCTGGTGCTCGTCGTGATCGTCGTGTTCGTATTCCTGCAAAGCCTGCGTGCGACGCTGATTCCGATCATCGCGGTGCCGGTGTCGATCGTCGGCACCTGCATGTTCATGCTGCTGCTCGGCTTTTCGATCAACATGCTGACCTTGTTCGGCATGGTGCTCGCGATCGGTATCGTCGTCGACGACGCGATCGTCGTGATCGAGAACGTCGAGCGCAACATGACGGTGTACAAGCTGTCACCGAAAGACGCCTCGAAGAAGGCGATGGACGAAGTCGCCGGCCCGGTCGTGGCGATCGTGCTGGTGCTGTGCGCGGTGTTCGTGCCGGTCGCGTTTCTCGGCGGCATCACCGGCCAGATGTACAAGCAGTTCGCGATCACGATCGCGATTTCGGTGGTGCTGTCCGGCATCGTCGCACTGACCTTGTCACCGGCGCTCGCCGCGTTGCTGCTGAAAAGCACGCACCACGAGAAGAAGGGCTTTTTCCGCTGGTTCGACAATCAGTTCGCCCGCATGACGTCGGGCTATACACGCGCGGTCAAGCTCATCATCAAGCGCTTTGTCATGGGGCTCGTGTTCTTCGCGGCGATGATCGTGCTGGCGGTGCTGATGGTGCGCTCGATTCCGTCGGCGTTCCTGCCGCCTGAAGACCAGGGTTATCTGCTCGGCGCGGTCATCATGCCGGACGCGGCTAGCCTCGACCGCACCGGCCAGGTGTCGCAAGTCATCACTGACTATTTCATGAAACAGGAGGCGGTCGGCAGCATCACCACGGTCGATGGTTTCAGCCTGCTCGACAGCCAGAACAAGAACAATGCCGGCACCTTCTTCGTCGGTCTGAAGAGCTTCGACGAACGCTATACGCGCGCCAACCGCGCGACGCAGAACGCGCGCCAGGTGCTGCTCGACGCGTATCGCCACTTCGCGAACGTCCAGGAGGGCATTATTCTGCCGGTCAACCCGCCGTCGATTCCGGGGCTCGGCACGACAGGCGGCACGGAGGTGTGGATTCAGAGCAAGGGGGATGCTTCCATCGCACAGCTCGCGGGCGTGGCCGACCAGTTCGTGCAGAAAGCGCGGGCGCGCAAGGAGCTCACCGGCGTCACGATGACCTTCAATGCGGCGTCGCGGCAACTGCTGGTCGACGTGGATCGCGACAAGTCGGAGACGCTCGGCGTGCCGATCGAAGACGTCTATAGCTCGATGCAGACGATGTTCGGCTCGCTGTACGTATCGCAGTTCAACCGCTCGAGCCGGCTGTGGCAGGTGATCCTGCAGGCGGACCCGCGGTATCGCCTGAAGCCTACTGATCTCGATCAGATCTTCGTGCGCAGCACGAACGGCACGATGGTGCCGATCAAGTCGGTGGCAAGCTATCGCTTTACGACGGGCCCGGACCTCGTCACGCGATTCAATAATTTCCCGGCCATCAAGGTCACGGCGAATGCCGCGCCGGGCTACAGCTCCGGACAGGTGATCTCGACGCTGGAACAGATCGCCGCGCAGATGCCGGAAGGCTACGACGTGGCATGGAGCGGCGAAGCATTCGAGGAACGGCAGTCGGGCGGCACGTCCGGGCTGGTGTTCGTGTTCGGTCTCGTGATGGTGTTCCTGATCCTCGCCGCGCAGTACGAGAAGTGGTCGCTGCCGGTCGGTGTGCTGATGGCGGTGCCGTTCGCGCTGTTCGGCGCGTTGCTCGCGATCATGCTGCGCGGCCTGTCCAACGACGTCTACTTCCAGATCGGGCTGACGATGCTGGTCGCGCTCGCCGCGAAGAACGCGATCCTGATCTTCGAATTCGCGGTGCTCAATCGCGAGAGCGGCGCCTCGGTGTTCGACGCGACGATGACCGCGGCGGAAGAACGGCTGCGCCCGATCGTGATGACCTCGCTCGCATTCATTCTCGGCTGCGTGCCGCTCGCGATCGCGACGGGCGCGTCGGCCAACAGCCGTCATTCGATCGGCACCGGTGTGATCGGCGGCATGTTGGGCGCGACGGCGATCGCCGTATTCTTCATCCCGATGTTTTATTACCTGCTCGAAACCATGTCGTCGCGCTCGAAGGGAGGCAAAAAGCCGACGCCGGGCGTGGAGCCCAGCGGCGGCGCAGGACGCGAACCCTCGGCGGTGCCGGGGCCCGGTGCGTCGAGCGAGGCGCCGTCCGCGCCGCAGGCAGGTGAATGACATGCACGGCACGGCACCGGCGCGTTTGCTCGCATCCGTCATGCTGCTCGCGCTGAGCGGATGCCTGCTAGGCCCCAACTACCAGCGCCCGGCGGTCGACGTGCCGGCCACTTATCGTTTCGCCCAGGGCGAGGCCGCGGGCATCGCCAACCCCGTGTGGTGGGAGCAGTTTCAGGACCCGGTGCTCGATCAGCTGATCGCCGCCGCGCTGCAGGACAATCGCGACGTGAAGGTCGCGGCCGCGCGCGTCGACGAGTTTCGCGGGCAGTTCGTGACCACGCGCTCCGGGCTGTTCCCGCAGCTTTCGGCAGGCGCCGACGCGTCGCGTCAACGGGTCTCGCAGGACGAAGGCGTGCCGGTGCCGAAGGGCGTGAGCCCCGTCTACAACCAGTTCGACGCGACGCTGGCGGTGTCCTGGGAAGTCGATCTGTTCGGCAAGGTGCGCCGGGAAACCGAGGCGGCACGCGCGAATCTGCTCGCAAGCGAAGAGGGCCGCCGCGCCACGATTCTGACGCTGGTGAGCTCGGTCGCGTCGGCCTACATCAATCTGCGCAGTCTGGACCGGCAGCTGGTGATCGCGAAGGAGACCGTGCAAAGCCGCGCGGAATCGGTGCGCGTGTTCGAGGCGCGCTTCCGCTACGGCGAGGTCTCGCAGATGGAACTCGCGCAAAGCCAGTCGGAGTATCAAGCCGCGCAAGTCACGATTCCGCAGCTCGAAGCGCAGATCGCCCAGCAGGAAGACGCGTTGTCGGTGTTGATCGGCAGGAATCCCGGCGCGATACTGCGCGGCCGCGAGCTGTCGCAGATGGGCACGCCGCCGATTCCCGAGGGGCTGCCGTCCGATCTGCTCGAACGCCGTCCCGACCTGCTGGAGGCCGAGCAGACGCTGGTCGCGCAAAACGCGCTGATCGGGGCGGCGCGCGCGCTGTACTTCCCGTCGATTTCGCTGACCGGGCTGTTCGGTTCGGTCAGCGCGCAGTTCTCGAATCTGTTCACCGGCCCGGCGCGCGTGTGGTCGTTTGCCGGCAGCGTCACGCAGCCGATCTTCACGGCGGGCAACATCACCGGCCAGGTGCACCAGGCCGAAGCGCGCCAGCAGGAATCGCTGTACTCGTACGAAAAGGCGATCCAGGTCGCGTTCCAGGAGGTCGAGGACGCGCTCATCTCCGTGCAGAAGACGCATCAGGCACTCGATGCGCAAAACCTCCAGGTCGAGGCGCTGCACACCTATGCGCACCTCGCGCGGCAGCGCTACGAAGGCGGCTATACGAGCTACATCGAAGTGCTCGATGCGGAGCGCAGCCTGTTCAACGCGCAACTGAACTATGCGCAAACTCAAGGCGCGGTGCTGGCCTCGTATGTCACGCTCTACAAGGCGACGGGCGGTGGCTGGGTGGCCGAGGCGGAAAAACTGACGGCGCCGCCGCCCGCGCCGCAAAACTCGCCGGCGATGGCGCCGGTCTCGCAGAACGCGCCCGCGCCGGCTGGAACGTCGGGTGCAGTGGAGGCGAGATGACGGGTAACGAGCTGATTGCGTGCGAAGAGTGCGACCTGCTTCAGCTCGGCGCGCCGCCCGCCGCCGGCAATGCGTTGCGCTGCCGGCGTTGCCGCGCGGAGTTGAGGCGCGGACGCTCGAACGGGCCGGAGTATGCGCTCGCATTCTCGTGCGCGTCCGCGGTGCTGCTCGTGATCTCGAACGTGTTTCCGATCGTCGGTCTGTCGCTGAACGGCCATGTCGTGCAGACGACGCTCGCGGGTTCGGTGCGCATGCTGTACAGCCACGGCTCGTGGCCGCTCGCCTTGCTGGTCGGCCTGACGACGATCGTCACGCCGGTGCTGCAAACCGCGGCGATGCTGTGGCTGCTGCTGCCGCTGCGCTTCGGGCGCGTGCCGTGGCGGCCGGCCGAGTGCTTTCGTCTGTTTCAGCTCGCGCGGCCGTGGGGCATGACCGAGGTGCTGATCCTCGGCTTGCTGGTCGCGCTGGTCAAGCTCGCGCACATCGCCAAGGTGGTGCCGGGCACCGCGCTGTGGTCGTTCATCGCGCTGATGCTGCTGCTCGCGGCCGCGGCGGCGACCTTCGATCCGCATGAGGTGTGGGCGCGCATCATGGCAGCGCGTGGCGCGCAGGCGTGGCAGTTGCCGCCGATCCGCGTGCGCCGCAATGCCATCACGGCGTCTGCCTACGGGCTCGTGCTGTGCGAAGAATGCGGCCTGCTGCTCAAGCAGCCCAGCGGCGCGGTCAAGCACGTCTGTCCGCGCTGCAAGGCGTCGTTGCACCAGCGCAAGCCCGCGAGCCTGTCGCGCACGTGGGCGTATCTGGTGGCCGCGATGGTGCTCTACATTCCGGCCAACGTGCTGCCCGTGATGGACACGAGTTCGCTGTTCGGCACGCAGAAGGACACGATCATGAGCGGAGTGGTCTATCTGTGGGTATCGGGCTCCTGGCCGCTTGCGCTGCTCGTGTTCATCGCGAGCATCGTCGTGCCGATGCTGAAGATTCTCGGCATCGGGTATCTCGCGCTGTCGACGCAGCTTCGTTGGCAATGGCTGCCCGGGCAGCGCACGCGGATCTATCGCCTGATCGAGCTGATCGGTCGCTGGTCGATGCTCGACATCTACGTGATCACGATGCTGGTCGCGCTGGTGCAGTTCCAGGCGCTGGCGACGATCAAGGCGGGGCCGGCGGCGATCGCGTTCGGCGCGGTCGTCGTGCTGACCTTGCTGGCCTCGATGGCGTTCGATCCGCGCCTGATGTGGGACGCTTTGGAGACGGAACGTGTCCACTCCGACTGAAGAGCCCGAGCTGCCCGCCGCGGAGCCGGTGCCGCGCTCGCGCTGGCGGATGCAACTGGTCTGGCTCGTGCCGATCGTGGCGATCCTGATCGGCGGTTGGCTGGCGGTGAAGGCGGTGATGGAGCGCGGCGAGCAGATCAGCATCAGCTTCAAGACCGGCGACGGTCTCGAAGCAGGCAAGACCAAGCTCAAGTTCAAGGACGTCGATATCGGTGTGGTCGAAGCGGTCTCGCTGACGCCGGACCACAAGCGCGTGGTGGCCAAGGCCGAGGTGACGCGCGACGTGTCGGACCTGCTCGTCGACAACACGCGCTTCTGGGTCGTGCGTCCGCGCATTTCGGGCGGTACGGTGTCGGGGCTCGGCACGCTGCTGTCGGGCTCGTATATTGACGTCGACGTCGGCAATTCGCCAAAAGCGCGCCGCAGTTTCGTCGGCCTCGAGGAGCCCCCCGTGATCGCGAGCGACGTGCCGGGGCACGAGTACACGTTGCACGGCACGGGACTCGGCTCGCTCGACGTGGGTACGCCCGTGTTTTTCCGCAGAATTCAGGTGGGCCAGGTCGCGTCGTACCAGTTGGACCCCGACGGCCGCGGCGTCACGGTGAAGGTGTTCGTCAACGCGCCGTATGACCGCTTCGTCAGAACCGACACGCGCTTCTGGCACGCCAGCGGTGTCGATATGGCGTTCGACAGCAGCGGCTTGCGCGTCGAAACGCAGTCGATCGTGTCGATCATCATCGGCGGGATCGCGTTCGAATCGCCGCCCGATTCACAGGTAGAGACGAGCGCCGATACCAGCACCCGGTTCGAGCTGTACACCACGCGCGCCGACGCGATGAAGATGCACGATCGCATCGTCGTCAAATACGTGGTGAACTTCACGGATTCGGTGCGCGGTCTGACAGTTGGCGCGCCGGTCGATTTCCGCGGCGTCGAAATCGGCGAAGTGACGGCGCTCTACACGCGCTTCGATCCGGACACCCGCCGCTTCAGCAGTCCGGTCGAGATCAATATCTATCCGGAGCGGTTCACGTCGCGCTATCAGAACGACGGCGCCGGCGGACACCTCACCGACGACCCGCGCGGTCTCGCGAACTATCTGGTCGAGCACGGCTTCCGCTTCCAGCTGAGAACCGGCAATCTGCTGACCGGCCAGCAGTATCTCGCGCTCGACTATTTCCCCGACGCGCCGAAGGCGTCGATCGACTGGAGCAAGACGCCGCCCGAAATGCCCGCGATTCCGCGCACGCTGCAATCGCTGCAGGAATCGGTCACGCGACTGCTCGCCAAGATCAACAACATACCGTTCGAGGATATCGGCAAGGACGCGCGCTCGACGCTGCGCACCACCAACGCGATGCTCGGGCAGCTCAACACGCAGGTCGTGCCGAAAGCGCGCGACACGCTGCTGTCCGCGCAATCGACGCTCGATTCCGCGAATGCCGCGCTGCAGCCCGACTCGTCGCTGCAGCAATCGACGGAGGACGCAATGCGTGAATTGACTCGCACCGCTGCCTCGCTGCGCACGCTGGCCGACTATCTGGCGCAGCATCCGGAATCGCTCGTGCGCGGCAAGTCCGAGGACAAGAAGCCATGACAGATGCGATGCGCCGCTTTATAAGCCGCTTCGCGGCCGGCCTGATGCTCGTGCTCGCCGGCGCTCTGCTCGGCGCCTGCAAGTCGCCGGCGACGAACTTCTACACGCTGAGCCCGGACGATTCGTTGAGCAGCACCGGCGCGAGCCGGCCGATTACGGCGGTGATCGGTCCGGTCACGATACCCGAGATCGTGGACCGGCCGCAGATCGTCACGCGGATCGCTAACAACGAGGTCGCGGTCAACGAATTCGACCGCTGGGCGCAGCCGCTCAGTGGCGACATCGGCCGCGTGATCGCGGCCGATCTCGGCGCGCTCCTGAACTCGCAGCAGATTTCGGTATTCGATGCGGTACGCGATCCGTCCGTCGTCTGGCGCGTGCGGATCGACGTGATGCGCTTCGAGTCCGTGCCGGGGCGCGACGTCACCGTCGATGTGCTGTGGACCGTGCGGCCGCCCGGCAAGGTCCGCGCCGTCACCGGCCGCTCGGTTGCGCGCGAGAGCGTGTCCGGTCCCGGATTCGAGCCGATCATCGCCGCCTACGATCGCGCGCTCGCCTCGGTGAGCCGCGATATCGCCGCAGCGGTGCAGGCGAACCCCGTTCAATGAGACGTCGCGCTGCGTCACGTCCACACGCGCCGCGCCCGAACCCGTGCGCTGCACCGGGTCGCGCGCATAATAAGACCTTGGTCCGATTGCTAGAGCTCTGGGTCAACTCCACGATTCAATCGATGCACGGCGCGTGCCTCGGCACCGATCGTGACGCGCACCTTTCAGGAGTCTTCCGATGGACGCTGAAACGCTGTTGTCACAAAGCCAGGACATTGCCTCGAAAATCACCCACGTGCTGCAGAAGCGCACGCAAATCGCCCAGCGGCATCTGAGTGAACGGGTCACCGAAACGCTGGGGCTCGATCACGATGGCGCCCCGACCGCAAGCGCGATGCCCGCGCCGTTCGATCCGCTCAGTGCGTGGCAATACACGGTAGATGCCGCGCAGCGCTCGCTGCTGTTCTGGGACACGCTGTACCGGCGCGGCAACGAGTTCGTCGAACGCAGCGTCAGCGGTCCCACGCCCGTGCTGCATTTCGAGTACGACATGGTGCTGGACGGCCGCACGTTCGAGCGGCCGGTCAACTATGCGCTGCTGCAACTTCGTCCGCTCGAAGGCGTGGGCGTGGACGTGCGCAAACGCCCGTATCTGATCATCGATCCGCGCGCGGGGCACGGCCCCGGCATTGGCGGCTTCAAGGACGATTCGCAGGCGGGCATCGCGCTGCGCGCGGGCTATCCCGTCTACTTCGTGGTGTTCTTTCGCGACCCCGAGCCCGGTCAGACCCTGCTCGACGTGTGCAACGCCGAGCAGCTATTCGTGCGCAAGGTGCGCGCGCTGCATCCCGACAGTCCGAAGCCCGCGATCATCGGCAATTGCCAGGGCGGCTGGGCGGCGATGATGCTCGCCAGCTCCGACCCCGAGGAGACCGGCCCGATCGTCATCAACGGTGCGCCGATGTCGTACTGGAGCGCGGCCTGGAGCGAAGGCGAGGGCGACAACCCGATGCGTTACGCGGGCGGCATGCTGGGCGGCGCGTGGGTCGCGTCGTACGCGGCGGATCTCGGCAACGGCAAGTTCGACGGCGCGTATCTGGTGGAGAACTTCGAAAACCTGAACCCGGCCAACACGTTCTGGGACAAGTACTACCACCTGTTCTCGAACGTCGATACCGAGCCGCCACGCTTTCTGGAATTCGAGCGCTGGTGGGGCAGCTACTACCTGATGAATCGCGAGGAGATCGAATGGATCACGCGCAACCTGTTCGTCGGCAACAAGCTGTGGTCGGGCGGAGTGACGAATAGCAGCGGCCAGGCTTTCGATCTGCGTGAAATCCGCTCGCCGATCATCCTGTTCGCGTCGATGGGGGACAACATCAGGCCGCCTCAACAGGCGTTCAACTGGGTCGCGGACCTGTACGGCAGCACCGAGGAGATCAAGGCGCGCGGCCAGGTGATCGTCGGTCTGACGCACCAGAACATCGGGCATCTGGGCATTTTCGTGTCCGGGAAAGTCGCGAAGAAGGAGCACAAGCAGATCATGTCCGTGCTCGAGACCATCGAAACCTTTCCGCCGGGACTCTACGGCATGACCATCAACGAGGCCAGGAACGCGGCCGGGGAGATCGAATACGAGGTCGAATTTCATGAGCGGCGGCTCGAGGAGATTTCCGCGCGTTACAACCGCTTCGGCCGCATCGACGAAAAGCCGTTCGAAGCGGTCGCCGCGGTGTCCAATCTGAATCAGCGCATGTATGAACTGCTCGCGCAGCCGTTCGTGCAGGCGATGTCGAACGAAACGAGCGCCCGCCTGCTGCGCCAGTTTCATCCGCTGCGCTGGCAGCGCTGGGCCGTGTCCGCGATGAACCCGTGGCTTGGCTGGCTGCCGGCGGCCGCGCAGTCGGTTCGTGAGAATCGCCAGCGGGCCGCCGCCGATAACCCGTGGAGCAAGCTCGAACGCAACGGCTCGCAAATGATCAGCGCGTCGCTGGACTTTTACCGCGCGATGCGCGACGCGGGGACCGAGGCCAGCTTCTTCAGCGTGTACGCGAATCTGTATGCGACGTATCTGAGCAAGCCGGCCGCCGATGGCGTGGCCGCGCAAGCCGGCGCGATCGATCCGCGCGAGCTGCCGTTCGTGCGCACGGCGTTGCAGGCGATCGGCGACGGCGGCTACACGGAGGCGCTCGCGCGCGCGGCCTATCTGTTGTCGCGCAAGGGCGGGTCGTTGCCGCTCGCGCGCCTGGAGATGCGCAAGGAGATCGCCGAAAGTTGCGCGGAGTACCTGCCCGACATCAGCCCCGATCACTGGCGGCGGATCCGGGGCGAGCAGGAAATCATCGTCAGCTTCGAACCGGACGAGGCGATAGCCACGCTGCCGAAGCTGCTTTCCCACAGCGAGGACCGCGAGCGCTTTCTACAACTGCTCGACAAGCTGGCGAGCGACGAGCGCGTGTTGAACACCGCGCCCGACGCCGCGCAAAAGGAGGCGTTCGAACGCATCCGCGCGGTGCTGGGTTCGCGCGAGAGCCGCAAGCGCAACGCACGTTTGCCTGACTCTACTCGCACGTGAGCAACTGGCGCGATGCGCGGCAGGACGCAAGCGTGACGGAACCGTGTGCACGGCGCCCGTGTGCACGGCTTCCGTCAGCATGGCGTGCCGCGCGTCACGAATCCAACGCACCGTACACACGAGGAATACGCAGATGGAAAAGCACGCGAAGTATCAGCGTCTGATCGATTTCTGCCGGACGCTGCCGGCGATGCCGACAGCGGTCGCGCATCCGTGCGACCAGAGTTCGCTCAATGGCGCGGTCGAAGCAGCCGGGATGGGACTGATCGCGCCGCTGCTGGTCGGGCCGCGCGCGCGCATCGAAGCGATTTCCGCCGAACACGGCATCGACATTTCGAACTTCACGATCGTCGATGCGCCGCATAGCCATGCCGCCGCGGCGGCAGCCGTGCAACTGGTGCGCGAAGGCAAGGCGGAGGCCCTGATGAAAGGCAGCCTGCATACGGACGAGCTGATGGCCGAGGTGATTCGCCGTGACACCGGCCTGCGCACCGAGCGGCGCATCAGCCATTGCTTCGTGATGGACGTGCCCGGGTACGAGAACGCGCTGATCATCACCGACGCCGCGATCAACATCTTGCCGACGCTCGAAGAGAAGGTCGACATCCTCCAGAACGCGATCGATCTCGGGCACGCGCTGAAATTTGACGAAGTCCGCGTGGCGATCCTGTCCGCGACCGAGAGCGTCAATCCGAAAATTCCATCGACGGTGGAAGCGGCGGCGCTGTGCAAGATGGTGGACCGCGGGCAGATCACCGGCGGGCTCGTCGACGGTCCGCTCGCACTCGACAACGCGATCAGCATCGAAGCCATGCGCATCAAGCAGATCGAGTCGCGGGTGGCCGGTCGCGCCAATGTATTGATGGTGCCGGACCTCGAAGCGGGCAACATGCTCGCGAAAAGCCTGTCGTTTCTCGCCGGCGCGGACGCGGCGGGCATCGTGCTCGGCGCGCGCGTGCCGATCATTCTGACGAGCCGCGCGGATTCTCTGTCGACGCGTCTCGCGTCGTGCGCGGTCGCCGCGTTGGTGGCCAAGGCACGGCGCGAGGCCGCCAAGGTGGTCGGGTGACGTCATGGCGGATGTGATCCTCGTATTGAACGCAGGTTCGTCGAGCCTCAAGTTCAGCGCCTTCGACGCGCAACAAGCGCAACTCGAGCTCATTTTGCGCGGTCAGATCGAAGCGCTCTACACGAGCCCGCGTTTTCGCGTGACGGACCGCGACGGTAATGCCAGCTCGCACGAATGGGGCGATGGCCACCGGCTCGGCCATCAGGGCGCGATCGAATATCTGGGCGGTTTTTTGCACGACCACGGCGGCGGCAATCAACTGAAGGCGGTCGGGCATCGCGTCGTGCACGGCGGGCAGCGCTTTGCCGGCCCCGTCCTCGCGACCTCCGAGGTGATCGACCAGCTGGACAGCCTGAGCCCGCTCGCGCCGCTGCATCAGCCGCATAACCTGACCCCGATCCGCATCCTCGCGCAGCTGCGTCCCGACCTTCCACAGGTCGCGTGCTTCGACACCACGTTTCATCGCACGCAGACCGAGACCGCGCAGGCCTATGCGCTGCCCCCCTCGATTACCGACCACGGCGTGCGGCGCTACGGTTTTCACGGGCTCTCGTACGAATACATCGCGAGCGTGCTGCCGGAGATCGCACCGGCCGCGGCGGCGGGGCGCACCGTCGTCGCGCATCTGGGCAACGGCGCGAGCATGTGCGCGATGGTCGCAGGCAAGAGCGTGGCGAGCACGATGGGCTTCACGGCGGTGGAAGGCCTGCCGATGGGCACGCGTTGCGGCAGCCTCGACCCCGGCGTGATGCTCTATCTGCTCGACGAGCTGAAGATGGATACGCAGTCGATCGCGGACCTCATTTACAAGGGCTCGGGGCTGCTCGGCATGTCGGGCCTCTCAAGCGACATGCGCGTGCTGCTCGACAGCAACGACCCGCGTGCCCGCTTTGCGATCGACGTCTACACCTACCGCATCGGGCGCGAACTCGGCGGTCTCGCCGCGGCGATGCAAGGTCTCGACGCACTGGTGCTGACGGCCGGCATCGGCGAGCACGCCGTCGCGATCCGCGAGCGCATCGTGCGCGATGCCGCGTGGCTCGGCGCCGAACTCGACGAAGCGGCCAATCGGGCGGGCGGCCCGCTGATCACCCGCGCCTCGAGCAGGCTGCCGGTCTGGGTCGTGCCCACCAACGAGGAACTGATGATCGCCCGCCATACGCGCGCTGTCGCCCCATAGAGGAGTTTCACCATGTCTGTCGAGCAACCGAATTTGATTCTGCGAGGAGCGAAGGCCCTCGTGACCGGCGTCGCCAACGAGCATTCGATTGCGTACGGATGCGCGAAGGCGTTTCACGACCTCGGCGCGAGCGTTGCGCTCACCTATGCGAACGCCAAGGCGGCTCCATATGTGGAACCGATCGCCAAAGCACTCGAGGCCGAGATCTTCATGCCGCTCGACGTAACGGGCGAGGACGAAATGGAGGCCGTGTTCGAGCGGATCGAGAAGACATGGGGAAGCCTCGATATTCTCGTTCACGCCGTTGCATGGGCACCGAAAGCGGATCTGCAGGGCGGCTTGCTGCAATCGTCGCGCGAGGGCTTCCTGAGCGCGATGGACATCTCCTGCCATTCGTTCGTGCGGATGGCGCGCCTCGCCGCGCCGCTAATGAAAGACGGCGGCACCATGCTGACGATGAGCTACTACGGCGCGAACAAGGTCGTGCCGAACTACAACCTGATGGGCCCCGTCAAGGCGGCGCTCGAAGCCTGCGCGCGCTATCTGGCGTTCGAGCTGGGACCGAGGGGCATCCGCGTGCACGCGATTTCTCCCGGGCCGCTGCAGACCCGCGCCGCTTCGGGCCTGAAGGATTTCGAGCTGCTGCTCAACGAAGCGGTGCAGCGCGCGCCGCTCGGCGAACTCGTCGACATCATGGATGTCGGCTATACCTGTGCGTTTCTGGCCACGCCGTATGCCCGGCGGGTGTCCGGTTCTACCTTGTATATCGACGGCGGATTGAACATCGTCGCATAGGGTCTGGAGGAGTAAGCATCATGGCTGAACTGTTTCTTGGAAACGTCGAGGAAAGCGTCTCCGACGAAGAGATCGGCGAGTTCCTGATTCGCTACGGGTTCCCGCGCTTCAGCTCGATCCAGCGGGTGCACGGCACGGGCTCGCGGCCAGGCGCGGTGGTCGTCTTCGACGACGTGCCCACGGACGGGCTGCGCATACTGCAAAACCGCGTCCATAACCTGTTCTGGAAGAACCACACGATCGTCGCGCAGCTGCTGCCGGAGCGCGACGAATCGTGACGGGCGACGGGAGCCGGGCATGGGTCTGCTGTCGCGGTGGCTGACCAGGCGCAACGCTTCCGAAGAGAGCGACGATCAGCAGACGAAGGAAATCGTCGAGCGGATCGTCGGGCTCTGTCCGTCGTTGCGGCTCGCGCGCAATTATGCGTCGCGCCTGCGGCCCGCCGTGCAACACACGACCGCCTATCTGCTCCGGCTCGCCGATGAAGTGCCGCCGACGCGCGAAGCGAACGCGGCGGCGTGGGCGACAGACCCGTATATCCACGCCTTTTTCGCCACACCCGACGACGTCTGCCCGGTCTTCAACCGCTCACACGAGCTGAACACGTTCTTCAGCGACCATCCCGCTGCCGATCAGGTATTCGCGGTGCTCGGCATGGCCATGGACGAGCGGCGTATTTTCGGCGTCGGGCAACACGGCGAAACGACGCAAACCGATCTCGCGCAGACGACCATCAACTTCAGCGATCACCAGGTGCGCGTGTGCGAAGAATCCGAAGCCGCGTTGCGGCGCCAAATCGTGTTGCGGATCGTCGATCAGCTCGTGCTCGAAGCGCTCGGCAAGATCGAGGCCGACACCTCGCGGCAGGACAAATTGCAACGCGAAAGGGCGCTGCTGAAAACGCGCCTGACGATTCTCGAACGGCAGGGGGCGGGCGTGCGCTCGCTGCTTGGTAGCGACGCGACGTCGAATTACGCGGAAGTGGCGAAGCTGCAGGCGCAGATCGAAGAGAACGATCAGGCTCTGGCGCAGTTGGGCCTGAAGACAGAGGCGCTGGAGCGGCATCTCGACGTGATGTGCGGTGTACTGGGGGCGCCGGATGCGCATTTCTACGTGCGCAAGAGCATGTACCGGCTCGACCGGATGAACGTCGTCCTGGAAGAGGGAGATACGCGGCCCGCGCACGAAATCGAGTTTCGCCTTGCGCGTCTGCCGGCGAGTCCCAATGCGATACGGGTTTTCTCGACGGTGCGTTTTCGACGCGCGGACTTTACGCCTCCCCTCAGCGGCCTCGCGCAAGCGCACCGCCTGATCTGACGCGAGCCATGCTCGCTATTTGCCGGCGACCGGCTCCACGGAGATGGCCGCGGCCTCGGTATAGACCGCTTGCATCTGGTCGCCTTTTTTGATCCGCTTGAGCTGTTCGGGATCCTGCACGACCAGATCCACCGTATTGCCTTGCGGGCCTTTCAGCGTGACCACGCCGCTCTGGTGATTGACCGCGATGACGTTAGCCATGATCGTGACTTCGCGCGAGGCCGAGCCGCCGGGTTTCGCGCCCGCCGGTGTGCGAGCGAGCGTCTGCGTTTCGTTGGCGGTCAGCGGCGCGTTGCCTTTTTTCAGCATGATGGTCAGAGCCTGCGAATACTCGGCCTTGACCACGTCGCCGACCTTGATCTGATCGAAGTTGCGCGCTTCCTCGCCGACCACGACCTGCACGACCTTGCCCTTCGGGTCCTTGAGCAAGACGGTGCGCGTTGCCGGCTCGATGCCGACGACCGTCGCGGTCGTTTTGACCGTGCCCGACACGGTGACTTTGCCGGGCTCGCTCTTGACCGTGACGGGTGCCTCCGTCTGAGCGAACCCCGTATTCGCGAGACACACGAGCGCCGCCGCGATGATCAGTTTGCGGTTAATCATTCTGCTCTCCTTGCGCGATCAATTGACCGTGTAACCCCGCCCCGACATGCAGGCGGCGAAAGCGCGATTGAACGTGTCCATCGAGCCCTGCGTTTGCGCCTGCGATTGTGTCGCGGCCGCGCGCCGGTTCTGCCGCGCGCGCGACCCGCCGACCATCGTGCCGGTCGCCGCGCCGATCGCCGCGCCCTTGCCGGCGTCGCCCGCAATCGCGCCGATGATCGCGCCGCCGGCCGCGCCGCGCGCGGCGCCCTGCACGCGCTCGCCGCCTCCCACCGCGGGGCCGGAAGGCGGGGGCGGGGCATTGGCGACCATGGTCGGGTCGATGCCGGTATTGCTCTTCGCCCACGAATAGCAGGCGCCTTCGTCCTGCTGCTGTTGCTGCGGGCTTTGCCCTCGGGCCGGATAGGCAATCGGCCTCGATTGCGCCAGGCCTTCCAGCGATAGCGACGCGCTCAACGCGGCGATCACGGCATATTTCGTAGACTTGTTCACGACAGCTCCTTGCGTGGGTACACGCGGGTGCGAGTCGCCGGCTGCCTGTTTGCTCAGGCGTTAGGGCGCCACCGGCACCCGTGAATGGGAATTCCGGTGGGACCGGTTGCCGCGCGGTGGATGCGCAGCAATGGCAGGTTCGCGTTCATCATGGTGTCGCGGGCCTGTCGCGCGCAATCGGACCAAGGTCGTATTTGCAATTTCGTCCATGGTTTCCAAACTGTATTCATGCAACAGGTGCAGGTCTTTTTCATTGCTTCGGACAACTGTCTGTCAAAGATCATGGCCATGCAGCCCGGGGCCGCTGACGAAGCGCAAGGGGAAGCATCGATGGACCGCGATTCGCGTGCTCGTACACGCATCATCCCGTTTGCAACGGCGCTCGACAGGCGCAGGCGCATGCCGGCGCTCGACGACGAGGCGACGCGCGCGCGACGCATCAGCCATGTACTGGGCGCCGCGCTTCTGGCGTGCTGCGGCGCGTTCTCCACTGCGGTGTCGCTGGCGCAGGCGCCGGCCGCGAACGCCCCGGCGAACGCGGCCCCGAACGCACCCGTTTCCGCGGCGACGCTCGACCAGCTCGTCGGACCGATCGCGCTATATCCGGACGATCTGATCGCGATCATTCTTCCTGCCTCAACCTATCCCGTCGAAATCGTGCAGGCCGATCGCTTTCTCGACCAGTACAAAAACAACAAGTCGCTGAAGCTCAACGACGCGTGGCACGATCCGGTGAAGGCGCTGCTGAATTACCCCGACATCGTCAAGAACATGAGCACCGATCTCGACTGGACGATCGATCTCGGCGAGGCCGTCGTTGCCGATCAGGGCTCGGTGCTCGAAGCGATTCAGCGCTTCCGGCGGCAAACGCAGTCGGCGGGGCATCTGAAATCCGACGACAAGCAGGTCGTGGTCGTCGAGAAGGAAGTGATCAAGATCCAGCCGGCCGATCCGCAGGTGATCTACGTGCCGCAGTACAACCCGCAGACCATCGTGGTGGCCAGCGCGCCCGTGACCTACGCCTACGCGCCCACGCCCTATCCGGCCTACTACTATCCGTACGCGCCCGGCGCCGCGCTCGCGACGGGGCTGATCTGGGGCGCGGCGATTACCGCCGCCTGGAACGGCGGGCACTATGAAACGCATTACGGAGGCGGCGGCAACAACAACATCAACATCAACCGCGAAAGAAACGTCGAGCGCGGCGATAGGAACGTCGAGCGCGGCGATAGGAACGTCGAGCGCGGCAATATCAACACGGGCGACATCAACCGCGGCGGTGGTCGCGGGCAGGGAGGGGGCACCTCCGCGTGGACCTCGGACAAGAAGCCGGGCCAGGTCAGCGGTATCTCGGATCGCTCGGCGCGCACGCAACGGGTCGGCGATCCGCCGTCGCGCGGCGGCGGCGCGGGTGCAGGCGCGGGCGGTGGGTTGGCGGGCGGCAACCGCGGCGGCGCGGGCGGCGGCGCAAACTATGCAGGTGGCGGCGCGGGTGGCGGCGCCGGCGCAAACTTCGCGGGCGGCGGTGCTGGCGCGCAAGGGCGGCCGCAGCCGTCCCAGCGTCCGACGGCGTCGGCGGGCACACGCGAGGTGAGTCAGCGCGCGTCGCCTGGGGGCGGCGGCGATGCGTTCAGCGGCTACGGCTCGGCGCGCGCCGCGCAAGCCAACAGCGCGCGCGGCGCGGCGAGCCGTCAATCGACGCGTGGCGGCGGATACTCCGGTGGTGGCGGTGGTGGCGGTGGTGGATTCTCGCCGCGGGCCGGCGGTGGTGGTGGCGGTGGCGGCCGCGGCGGCGGACGGCGATAAGGAGCAGCCATGAGCGGGCAAAGCATCACCGGAAAGCGCGCACGCGACGATTCGCGGCGACGTGTGGCCACATCGCGCCGGCTGTGCGCGATGGTGCTCGCGCTGTCGATTCCGTTGGCCGCGCTCGCCGCGGGGCAGCGCACTTTCGCCACCCCGGAAGACGCGGTCGCCGCGCTGTCCAGCGCACTGAAGACCGACGACGAAGCGTCGCTCGTCGCGATCTTCGGCGAAGCGCACAAGAGCCTCGTGGTATCGCCGGATCAGGCGGAGAACGAGGCGAACTGGGCCAAGGCGAGCAAGGAGATCGAGGCCTATCACGTGCTCGACGACAGGGGACCGAACCGGCGGATTCTGCTGGTCGGCGACGAGGCGTGGCCGATGCCGATACCGATCGTCAAAGAGGACGGCACCTGGCGCTTCGCCACCGAGCAGGGCGAAGAAGAACTGATCAATCGACGGATCGGCGCCAACGAACTCGAAGCGATCAAGGTGCTGCACGCTTATATCGGCGCGCAGCGTCAATACGCGTCGCGCGACCGCAACCACGACGGCCTGCTCGAATACGCGCAGAAGCTGGCCAGCACACCCGGCAAGCAGGACGGTCTCTACTGGCACTCCGACGAAAACAGCGACGAAGAAGAGAGTCCGTTCGGCCCGCTCGTCGCCGCGAGTTCCGAATATCTGAAAGGCCACGCGGCGGGCGATCCTTACCGGGGCTACCATTTCCACATCCTGACGCGGCAGGGCAAGAACGCGCCGGGCGGCGCGTTCAGCTACGTGATCAACGGCCACATGATCGCGGGTTTCGCGATGGTCGCTTATCCGGCGCAGTACGGCACGAGCGGCGTGATGACCTTCGTGGTCAGCAACAACGGCGTCATCTACCAGAAGGACCGTGGCGCGCACGCGCCGCCCGTGACCGAGTTCAATCCGGATCATACGTGGCAGCGCGTCAAGGATTCGCTCTGAGCCGCTCCGGGTCGGCTGAGGCGATGGCCGTACAGCGCGCCCGTGCTTCCGTCAGGTCCGCTTCCGTACTCGAGGCGCTACGTTGAACCATCCACAGAGCGTCACCGGCCGCGCGTCTTCCACGCCACCCGCGCGCGGGTGGCGCTCCGCGTTTCCTCCCGCGCAGTGGCTGCGAAGCTATCAGCCTCGATGGCTCGCGAAGGACGCGGTCGCCGGCGTGACGCTCGCGGCTTATGGCATTCCGGTATCGCTCGCCTATGCGTCGCTCGCCGGCTTGCCGCCGCAATACGGCATCTACGGCTATCTGGTCGGCGGCCTCTGTTATGCGCTATTCGGCTCGTCGCGCCAGCTCGCGATCGGCCCGACCTCGGCGATCTCGATGCTCGTCGGCGTGACGCTCGTGCCGATGGCCGGGGGCGACCCGTCGCGCTGGGCTTCGATCGCGGCGCTCACGTCCGTGCTGATCGCGTGCATGTGCGTGATCGGCTGGCTGCTGCGCCTGAGTTCGCTCGTCAGCTTCATTAGCGAGACGATCCTGCTCGGCTTCAAGGCGGGCGCCGCGCTGACGATCGCGATGACCCAGCTGCCGAAGCTGTTCGGGGTGAAAGGCGGCGGCGAATTCTTCTTCGAACGGATCGCCGTGCTGTGGGGGCAGCTTCCGCTGTCCAACCTCGGCGTGCTCGGTTTCGGCCTCGTTTGCATCGCGTTGCTGCTGCTCGGCGAAAAGCTTTTGCCGGGGCGTCCGGTGGCGCTCGCCGTCGTCGCTGCCTCGATCGTCGTGTTGTCCGTCACGCCGCTGGCCAGCCGCGGCTTCACGCTCGTGGGCGCGCTGCCTCAAGGCTTGCCTGAATTCCGTCTGCCCGGGCTGCGGCTGCGCGATGTCGACGGCATCGTTCCGCTGGCGTTCGCGTGCCTGTTGCTGGCATACGTCGAGAGCGTTTCGGCCGCGCGCGCGCTCGCGCAGGCACATGGTTACGAGATCGACGCCCGCCAGGAATTGCTGGGTCTTGGCGCAGCCAATCTGGCCGCGGGATTATTCCAGGCCTTCCCGGTTGCGGGAGGGCTTTCGCAATCGTCGGTGAACGACAAGGCCGGCGCGAAAAGCGCGCTTGCGCTGGTATTCGCGTCGCTCGCGATCGGCTTCTGTCTGATGTTCCTCACCGGGCTGCTCGCGAATCTGCCCAACGTCGTGCTGGCGGCGATCGTGCTCGTGGCCGTGAAGGGCCTCGTCGACGTCGGCGAACTGCGTCATGTGTGGCGCGTGAGCCGCTTCGAATTCGCGATTTCGATGGTGGCGTTCGCGGCGGTGCTGTTGTTGGGCATCCTGAAGGGCGTCATCGTCGCGGTGCTCGTGTCGATGCTGCTGATCATCCACCGCGCCGCGCATCCGCATGTCGCGATGCTCGGGCGTATTCCCGGCACGCGCTATTTCTCGGATCTCGAACGTCATGCCGAGAACGAGACGATTGCGCATGTGCTGGCGGTGCGTGTCGAGGCGTCGTTGCTGTACTTCAACGTCGAGCACGTGCGCGAGACGATCTGGCGCATGATCCACGCCGCACCCGAACCGGTCCGGCTCGTGATTTGCGACCTGTCCGCATCGGCGGTCGTCGATCTGGCGGGCGCGCGCATGCTCGAAGCGATGCACGGCGCGCTGGAGGCCGCGGGCGCCGCGATGAAGGTCGTCGGCGCGCACGCGGACGTGCGCGACATGCTGCGCGCCGAGGGGCTCGAAGTTCGTGTCGGCCACATCGGCCGACGCGGCTCGGTGGCCGACGTCGTCGATGCATTCCAGCAAAACGGCGATTTCGCGGACGACGCGAATCGCGGATGAACTCGAGGAGAAACCCATGTCACGTCAATTTCGTCCTGGCGCGCGCGCGCTCACGCGGTGGCTCGCGGCGGCGCTGCTGGCCGCCCCCGTTTTGTGTCATGCATCGAACCTGAACTTTCTGAAGGACACGCCCGTTACGTACATGCGCGACGCTGACCGTAAAGCGCTCAACAATGCGGCGCAAAAGGCACTCGACACAAAAAAGGATGGCGAATCGCTCGAGTGGAGCAATGCGGGGACCGGCAATCCCGTTTCGATCACGGGCACGGTGACGCCGCGGGATACGACGAAGGAAGGCGATCGAACCTGCCGGACCGCGACGCTCGTCGCGGTCGCGAAAGGGCAGACCCAGAGCTGGACGCCGGTCGCCTGCAAAACCGGCAATGGGGTGTGGAAAGTTCTCAAGAAATAAGGACTCGCGCGTAATCAGTGCGTAAATTTCGTGAGACCAAGGTCGTATTGTTTTGCCTCGCCGGAAGAACCATTGTATTCACGGGAAGAGACCGATTCCGGAGGTGGGCTGACCTCTGGAGAAAACCGGGCGGCCGCTATCCATTTACCACACACCCGCTTTCACGTCGGTGTCAACGGGCGAACCGCAGACGAGGACGACGATGGAATGGCTCGTTACTACGTTACGACAATATCCCGAGATCGCGATATTCCTGTCTCTCGGCATCGGTTATTGGATCGGCGGAAAAAGCTACAAGGGTTTCAGTCTCGGTGCAGTCACGGCGACGCTGCTAGTGGCCATCGCAATCGGACAGCTGCGCATCACGGTGTCGCCGAACGTCAAATCGGTGTTCTTTCTGATCTTCCTGTTCGCGGTCGGTTATGGCGTCGGACCACAGTTCGTGCGCGGCCTCGCGAAAGACGGCTTGCCGCAGGCGCTGTTCGCCGTCGTGCAGGCCGTGTTGTCCCTGGGCGCGGCGATCATCGCGGCGAAGATTGCGGGCTACGACCTCGGTTCCGCGGCTGGGCTCTTTGCCGGTTCACAGACGATCTCGGCATCGATGGGGCTCGCGTCGGACGCGATCAACCGGCTGTCGCTACCACCAGACGAGACTAAAACGCTACTGAATGCGATGCCGACCGCGTACGCGGTCACCTACATATTCGGCACGGTCGGCTCCGCGGTGATCCTCGCGACCCTCGGACCGAGGCTGCTGCGCATCGACCTCGTCGCCGCCTGCAAGGAATACGAGGCGACGATGGGCGGAACGAAGGAATTGGGCGGCGAGGGTCAGGCGTGGCACCGTTACGAGTTGCGCGCCTATCGGGTCCTCGCGGACAGCCCGGCTTGTGGCCAGACGGTGAGTCAGGTCGAAGCGTTGCAACCGCAAAACACGCGCCTCTTTATCGAGCGCATCAGACGCGGCGGCAAGGTCGAAGACGCGACGCTCGACATGGTGCTGCAGTCCGACGATGTCGTTGCGATAGCCGGCCCGCGTGACCAACTCGTCTCGGTGCTCGGAGCCGGCAATGGGACCGGCGTTGACGGCGGCGATCACACGGTCGCGGTGCGCCGCGCGCGCGCGCTCGAAGTGGACGATCCCGAACTGCTCGCCGTACCCGCCGAAGGCGTGGACGTCTACGTGACGAGCAAGGTGGTCGACGGCAAGACTTTGCAGGAACTCGCGGGCATGCCGCTCGCGCGCGGCGTGTTTCTGCGCAGGATCAAGCGCGGGCCCACCGAAACGCCGATTCCGATTCTGCCGAGCACGAAGCTGCATCGCGGCGACACCATCACGATCGTCGGACGCACGCAAGACACGAGCGCCGCCGCCAAAGTGCTCGGCGTGATCGACCGCGCGACCAACGTGACGGACGTCGCGTTCGTGACGCTCGCGATTACCGTTGGCGCGCTGGTGGGCGCGATCGTGATCAAGGCGGCGGGCATTCCGATCACGCTGTCGACGGCCGGCGGCGTACTGATCGCCGGTCTCGTGTTCGGCTGGCTGCGCGCCATTCATCCGACTTTCGGCCGGATTCCCGAGCCGACCGTGTGGTTCATGAACTCAGTGGGCCTGAACGTGTTCATTGCCGTGATCGGGCTGACGGCGGGACCCGGATTCGTCTCCGGCTTGCAGAACCTCGGCGTCGGCCTGTTTCTGTGGGGCATCTTCGCCACCACGCTGCCGCTGATACTCGGCATGTTTATCGCACGCTTCATCTTTCACTTTCATCCGGCCATCCTGCTCGGCGTATGCGCGGGCTCGAGAACGACGACCGCGGCGCTCGGCATGATCTGCGATGCCGCGCAAAGCCAGATCCCGGGGCTCGGCTACACCGTGACCTATGCGGTGGGCAATACGCTGCTGACGATCTGGGGCATGGTCGTCGTAATGATGCTGGCTTGACCAGGGGCATCGCTGCCGGCGATGCCGTATCGTCGCACTGCGCGCGGAACACGATGCGCAAGACATGGTTCAGGAGGAGACATGAGCAAGCGGGACAAGCAGGACGCCGACAAGGCGAAGCTGGCGGCACTCAGTCCGTTCGAACTGAAAGACGAGTTGATCAAGGCGGCGGGCGGCGGTGCGGTCGAGCGGCCCGCGAACCTTGCGATGCTCAACGCCGGACGCGGCAATCCCAACTTCGTCGCGACGATCCCACGCCACGGGTTCTGGCAACTGGGCCTCTTTGCGATGCGTGAATCCGAGCGCTCGTTTGCCTATATGCCCGAAGGCGTCGGTGGCTTTCCGAAGCGTGACGGGCTCGTCGAGCGGCTCGACCTGTTCCTGCGCGAGAACAAGGGCGTGCCGGGCATCGCCTTTCTAGCGAGCGCCGTCTCGTACGTGCGCGATCAGCTCGGGCTGTCGGCCAGCGACTTTCTGTACGAGATGTGCGAAGGCATTCTCGCATCGAACTATCCGGTGCCCGACCGGATGCTGAAGCTGTCGGAAATCATCGTCGGGCAGTATTTGCGCCGGGAGATGGTCGGCAAGCATCCGTTCATCGGCGAGTTCGATATTTTCGCGGTCGAAGGCGGCACCGCCGCGATGACCTACATCTTCAACACGATGCGCCAGAACCACCTGATCAAGGCGGGCGATACGATCGCGCTCGGCATGCCGATCTTCACCCCCTACATCGAGATCCCGGCGCTGAACGACTACCAGCTCAAAGTCGTCGACGTGAATGCCGATGTCGAAAACAACTGGCAGTACTCGAAAAAGGAACTCGACAAGCTGCGCGACCCCGCCGTGAAGGCGTTCTTCCTCGTCAATCCGAGCAATCCGCCTTCGGTGCGGATCAGCGACGAGAGCCTTGAGTATGTCGCCGAAATCGTGAAGGAACGGCCCGATCTGATCCTGCTCACCGACGACGTGTATGGCACGTTCGCCGACGGTTTCGTGTCGCTATTCGCGCTGGCGCCGAAGAACACGATTCTCGTGTATTCGTATTCGAAGTACTTCGGCGCGACCGGCTGGCGTCTCGGCACGATCGCCACGCACCGCGACAATATCTTCGATCGGCTGATCGCCGAGTTGCCGAAGGACGTGAAGAAGGAACTGCATCACCGTTACGAGTCGATCACGACGGAGCCCGACAAGCTCAAGTTCATCGATCGGCTCGTGGCCGATAGCCGCACCGTGGCGCTCAATCACACCGCGGGGCTCTCGACGCCGCAGCAGGTGCAGATGGTGCTGTTCTCGCTGTTCTCGCTGATGGATACGCCGGACGCGTACAAGAATGCGCTGAAGCGTCTGATTCGCAGCCGTAAGCGCGCTCTGTACGACGGGATGGGCGTTACGTTCGACGACATCGACATCAACCAGGTCGACTACTACACGATTCTGGACATGGAATATCTTGGCGAGCGCGCATACGGACGCGATTTCGTCGAGTGGCTGCTGAAGAATACGGAGCCGTCCGAGCTGCTGTTCAGACTCGCGCGGGAGGCGCGCGTGGTCTTGCTGCCGGGACGCGGATTCGGCACGCAGCATCCGTCCGGCCGCGTATCGCTCGCGAATCTGAACGAGTCGGACTACCGCGCGATCGGCCAGGCGATCCGTGCACTGCTCGGCGATTACGTCGAACGCTACAACGCGGCGACCGGCAGCACCCTCGACAAGAACAAGGTCCTGTAGATCTCGAACCGGAGCCAGCCGGGCGTTTCACGCGAGCCGCTGCGGCGTTCGCATGAAACGCCCGCGAACTGAGGAGCAAAAGATGACCACGTCAATCGAAAAGATTACGCCGTATGACGAGTTCAACTACGCAATTGCAGAAAACGAATTCCCCAAGGACGGAATGTCCGCGCGCGCGGCGGCCGCCATCGCGATCAGCTCGGAATGGACCGACGCCAATCCGATGCTGAACATGTCGTCGTTCGTCACGACGTGGGCCGAACCCGAAGCGGCGGAGACCGCGAAGCGCAACATCTTCAAGAACTATATCGACCATGACATGTACCCGCAGGTGTTCGCGATGGAAGCGCGCATGGTCAAATGGCTGCATCAGCTATGGAACGGACCGCAAGGCGTCGAGCCGTATGGCACCGCGACGGTGGGTTCCTCGGAGGCCTGCATGCTGGCCGGTCTCGCGCACAAATGGAACTGGCGCAAGAACCGCGAAGCGCAAGGCAAGGACGGCAGCAAACCGAACATGGTGACAGGCGGCAACGTGCAGATCGTATGGAAGAAATTCCTTCGCTATTTCGATGTCGAGCCGCGCATCGTGCCGTTGACGCCGGGCAACTACAGGCTAACTGCCGAACATCTCGACAAGTACGTGGATGAAAACACGATTGCCGTCGTGGCAATCGCGGGGCAAACCTTCACCGGCGAGGACGACGATATCCAGGGCATTCACGACTGGCTCGACGATTACGAGAAGCGCACCGGCATTTCGATTCCGATGCATATCGACGGCGCATCGGGAGGATTCGTCAATCCGTTCCTTTATCCCGACTACAAATGGGATTTCCGGCTGCCGCGCGTGCAGTCCATCAACGCATCGGGGCACAAATACGGGCTCGTGCCGCCAGGCCTCGGCTGGGTCGTGTTTCGCGAACGCAAAGTGTTCAATGAAGAGCTGGTTTTCTACGTGAACTATCTGGGCGGCGAAATGCCGACCGCGACATTGAACTTCAGCCGTAACGCGTTTCAGGTCGCCGTGCAGTACTACATGTTCCTCAGGCACGGTTTCGAAGGCTATCGAAGGATCATGCAGCACACGCTCGATAACGCGATCGCGTTGCGGGGCGTTCTGGTCGAAAGCGGATACTTCACGATGATGAACGAAACGCAGCGGATTCCGGTCGTGGCCGTGACGCTCGACAGCAAGATCAAAAATTTCAACGAGTTCGACGTTTCGAACAAGGTGCGCGAAAAAGGCTGGGTGCTCTCGGCCTATTCGATGCCGCCCGACGCGGAATCGGTCAACAGCCTGCGGGTCGTGGTGAGGCCGCACGTCAACCGGACCGTGGCGGAACTGCTTGCCAACGACATCGTCAGCGCGTGCAAATACCTCGAACAACATGGCGGCAACGCAAAGCCGCCCGAGTTGCACAGGCACGCGGCGGGGCAGGAGACGCCGAGCAAGTGCTGAGCGTGACAGACGGAACGTGCGGGGCTATTGCGAAGGCTCATGCGGTGTTCCGTCCGCGGAATGCCTGCCTTGTTGATGCATAATTGGCCCAGCGTTTCGCGGCTCATGCACAAGGCAAATACATGGAACACTCTTACGCTAGCGAAGATACCGGCAACCTGGTCCTGCTCGAACACGTCAACCTGAAAATCCCCAACCAGATTCTCGCCACCGCCTTCTACGTCACGGGACTCGGGCTCACACGCGATCCGTTCATGATGACCGGTGTCGAGAACATGTGGATCAACATCGGCCGATCGCAGATTCACTTGCCGCACGGAGCAGCACAGCGACTGCGGGGCAGTGTCGGTCTCATGGTAGGCGAGCGTGAAGCGCTCGTGAGGCGTTTGCGCTCGGTCGAGCCGCTGCTCGCCGGCACCGCGTTCGGCTGGTCGGAGCGCGCAGGCAGTGTCGAAGTGACCTGTCCATGGGGCAACCGCTACGAGTGTCTCGATCCCACCGGTCGATTCACTTCGGACCCCTGGTCGGAAATCGATCTGGGCATTGCGTTCGTGAAGATGGATGTGCCGCTCGGCAGCGCGTTGCCTATCGCGCGCTTTTACCGCGATATTTTCGATGCGACGGTCGACATCGAAGAGCAGCATGGATTGCATCGCGCGGTGATCGACGTCGGCACGCATCAGCAACTGCTGTACGCGGAAACACCCGAGCCCATTCCTGAATACGACGGACACCACATTGCGATTTACACCGCTGCTTTCTCGGCGCCGTTCAGGCGGCTCGCTGAAAAAGGGCTTGTCTATGGAGAAGAGCCGCATCAATACCGGTTTGCCGACTTCGTCGATCAGTCGTCGGGCGCGCGTTGCTTCAGGCTCGAGCACGAAGTGCGGAGCCTGCATCATCCGCTGTACGCGCGAGCGCTGGTGAACCGGAACCCGGAACAGAGCAACCGGAGCTATCTGAAGGGTGCCGATTCGCGCGGCGGCCGGTTCTGATTGGAGAAATGCGCGACCGGGGGAGTGCAGCGCCAGCCTACGGGCGTTCCACTCCTTAACGATTTAATCTAGAAAATCCACAACACATCGCCTACCCTTAATCGAGCCGGTTTGCCGCGGACCCGTGCATCACTTCTCCCCTCTCTGCGAAGCCGACCCATCCTGACAAAGCTAACAACGATTCGAAGTCGTACGCTTTTGTTGTCTGCGAGGGTTGCGCCATCGTGCTCTTTCACGCTGTCGTCCGCGTGGATCCATGTCGCACTCCTGCGCTGCAATTCATAGGAACAATAAAAAGCTAGGAGACGCTCATGCCATTCAACCGTATTCAGGGAATTGTCGGCCTGCCACTGCTCGCCATCGCGTTCGGCGTGCCCGCGGCTCATGCCGCCGACGAAGTACAGAACAGCTCGACCACCACCGCCGCGCCGGTGCCATCGACGCTTCAGCCCGTGACCCAGGATCAGCTCGATCGCGCCGGCAGCATGACGTCGGTCTGGCTCCATCCGAACGGCTCGTACGCGCAGACGCGCTATTACCCCGGCTCGCAGATCAACCGGACGAACGTCGCGAAGCTCAGACCGGCGTTCATCTTCCAGACGGCCGTCAACGAGTCGATGGAAACGGCGCCGATCGTGAAGGACGGCGTGATGTTCCTGACCACGTCGTTCGATCACGTATACGCGATCGATGCGACGACGGGCAAAGAGTTCTGGCATTACAAGCACAAGATGGGTCCGGTCACGACGTTCTGTTGCGGGCCGAACAATCGTGGCGTCGCGATTTCGGGTGACCGGCTCTATATGGGCACGCTCGACTCCAAGCTCGTCGCGCTCGACGCCAAAACCGGCAACGTGCTGTGGCAAAGCCAGATCGCCAGTCCCGACGAGGGCTACTCGGAAACGATGGCGCCGACGGTCGTCGACGGCAAGGTGCTGATCGGCACGAACGGCGGCGAGTACGGCATTCGCGGCTTCGTGAAGGCGTACGACGCGAATTCCGGCCAGTTGCTGTGGACCTTCTACACGATTCCGGAAACCGGCCAGGAAGGCGTGTGGGCCACCAAAGACGCCACCGGCCGCGACGAGAAGCGCGACATCGACGCGGAGAAGAAGCAGTTGGCCGACAAGGGCGGCGACTTCTACAAGACGCTCGGCGGCGGTGTGTGGATGACGCCGGCGGTCGACCGGAAAACGCACACGGTGTACTTCGTGGTCGGCAACCCGTCGCCGGACCTGTATGGCGCGATCCGGCCGGGAGACAACCTCTATACGGATTCGCTCGTCGCGATCGATCTCGACACCGGCAAGTACAAATGGCACTACCAGTACGTGCCGCACGACGTCTGGGACCTCGACGCGGTGAGCCCGCCGATCCTGATCGACGTGCGCGACAACGACGGCAAGATGATCCCCGGCATCGTGCATGCGGGCAAGACCGGTCACGTGTACGTGCATGATCGTGCGACCGGCCGGCTGATCCGCTTCTCGCAGGCGATGATTCCGCAGGAAAACATGTGGACCCTGCCGACTGCAGCCGGCGCGCGCATGCTGCCGGGCGCGAACGGCGGCGTCGAGTGGTCGCCGATCGCGTTCGATCCGCAAACGCGCCTCGTCTACGCGGCCAACCTGAATCAGCCGATGACGTACCAGGTCGAGGACGCCGCCTATCCGGGCGGCAGCAAGCTGTGGCTCGGCGGCGCCTTCAAGCTGATTCCGTCCGAGGCGCAATGGGGCAAGCTGTCGGCCGTCAACGTCGACACCGGCAAGATCGCGTGGGACTACAAGACCGACCAGCCGCTGATCGGCGGCGTACTTGCAACGGCGGGCGGTCTCGTGTTCAACGGCGAGGGCAACGGCCTGTTCCGCGCGTTCGATGCCGCCAGCGGCAAGAAGCTGTGGGAGTTCCAGTGCGGCGCGGGCGTCAACGCGCCGGCCGTGTCGTACACGGTCAACGGCAAGCAGTACATCGCGGTCGCGGCGGGCGGCAATACGCAGATCGACTTCAAGCGCGGCAATAGCGTTGTCGTGTTCGCGGTGCCATGAGGCGGCCGGCGCTGCGGGGAGCGGCGGCGGTGGCGCGCGCTGCATGGGTGGCGCTGTTGTGCGGCGGGTTGATGGCCGCACGGCTGCCGACGGGCGCGCGCGCCGATGCCGAGGCGGGCAAGGCGAAAGCGCAGGTGTGCGCGGCCTGTCATGGGCCGATGGGCAATTCGACCAATCCGGACATTCCGATTCTGGCCGGGCAAAATGCGCGCTATCTGTATCTGGAACTGAAGGACTTCAAGCAGGGACGGCGCAGCCATCCGCCCATGTCGCCGATGGCGTCGGATTTATCGAGCGAGGACATGCAGGACATCGCCGACTACTTCGCCGCGCAGAAGCTCGTGCCAGTGCGGTTCAACGCCGATGGCGCGAGCATCGAAGCGGGCAGCAGGAAGGCCGCCGAGGTGCTGTGCACGATGTGCCATCAGGGCGGCTTCTCCGGGCAGAACGAGATTCCGCGCGTCGCCGGTCAGCAGTATCAGTACATCGTCAAGCAGTTGCAGGACTTTCGCTCGCACACGCGCACCAACGATGCGGGCAACATGGCCAGCGTGACGCGCAATCTGACCGACGAAGACATCCATCATCTGGCCGCTTATATCAACAATCTGCAGTAGCACGGGGAAGACACCATGACAGATATGTTCATTCGGCCGCTTGCGAGCGCTGTTCTGTTCGCTGCCGCATTCGGTGCCTGCGTGCCGGTGTTCGCGCAGGACCAGGGGGAAATCAACCGCCAATTGCTGGTAGCCGCGAAGGACGACGATCAGCAGTCGGTCGTCGCTGCGCTGCAGCGCGGCGCGTCGGTCGATGCGATGAACCGGATCGGCGACACCGCGCTCGTCACCGCGTGCAAGAAGGGCGATACGGCGATGGCGCGCACGCTGATCGAGCGCGGCGCGAACGTGCAGCATGCGAACGCGCCGGGCGATACACCGCTGATGGCCGCCGCCTATGGCGGCTTCGACGAGATCGTCGCGCTGCTGCTCGCGCATGGCGCCGAGCCGCTCGCGACCGATCGCGTCGGCAAGACCGCGATGGAATACGCAGCGGGCCAGGGGCAAACGAAGGTCGTCGGTCAGTTGCTCGATGCGGGCGTCGACGTGAACCGGACCTACAAGAACGATCTGACCGCGCTGATGTGGGCGGCGGGATACGATCGCGCGGAGACCGCCCAGTTGTTGCTCGCGCGCGGCGCGAACCGGTCGTTGAAGGACAATCGCGGGATGACGGCGAAAGATATCGCGGTGCAGACGATGTCGGAGCGCGTCGCGGGGTTGTTGTCGGCGGGTTAACGGCTCGAATCACGCCCGCAATGCCGGCCGCGCTTGCGCCAGAATCGCCGGCAATGCCTCGAACGAATCGATCAGCGCGTCGCAGCGCGGCAGGTCGGCGCCGCTCGCGCTGCCATAGCCGTAGCTGACGATGAAGACCGGCAGAGCGGCCGCACGCGCCGCCGCGACATCGACCGATGAATCGCCGACCAGCACGCAACGTTCGGGCTCGACGTCGAGCAGCCGGCACGCGTGCCAAAGCGGCTCGGGCGACGGCTTCATGCTCGCCACGGTGTCGCCCCCGACCAGCACGTCCAGAAAAGCGGCAAGCCCAGTTTTGTCGAGCAGCGCCGCCGCCAGCGCCTGCGGCTTGTTGGTCACGCACGCGCAGCGGTACCCGTGCTGCTGCAACGCGCGCAGCCCGGCCATCACGCCAGGAAAAATCCGACCCAGCGCCGCGTTGGTCACCGCGTAGTGCCGCTCGAACACGGCCTGCGCGTGGTCCAGTTCGACGCGCTTGCCGAGGCCCGCCGCATCCAGCGAGCGTTGCACGAGCTTGCGCAGGCCGTTGCCGATGAAGCCGGCCACCCTGTCGTATGGCAGCGGCGTGGCGCCGAAATCCGTCAGCATCAGGCCGGCAGCCGCGACGATGTCCGGCGCGGTATCGACCATCGTACCGTCGAGATCGATCAGGACAGCGTGGTAGTCGCGGTTCATTGCCATGACGCGCTCGCGTTCGCCTGGTCCGCGTTCAGTGCGCCGTGCGCGGCCGAATCGGGACGACGCGTGGCGTCTTGATGCCAGCGGCGCAGTGTCGCCAGATCCACCCAGCGATGCCATTCGCCGCGCACCATCGGAACGATCGGCGCGTGCGGATCGCCGAGATGAGGCAGCACGGCCAGCGCGCCATCGAAGTCCTCGTGCGCGGTAAAAGCGCTCGGCGTGACGACGACGGGCACGCACGCGGCGCGCGCTGCCAGCATGCCGTTGCGCGAGTCCTCGAAGGCGAGACAGGCCGCGGGCTGCAAGCGGAGCTGTTCGAGCACGTGGCGATAGACGTCGGGGGCGGGCTTTTTCGCCGGCGTGGTGCCGGCGTCGCCGATTGCCGCGAAGCGATGGCGCCAACTGGCGCCGAAATGCGCTTGCAGCAGCGCGTCAAGGTTGGCGGGAGTCGTGGTCGTCGCGATCGCCACGCGTAGACCGGCCTCGTTCGCCTCGTCGATCAGACGCGCGATGCCGGGTCGTAGCGGCACGCCGCGCTCGCGCATGCGCTCGGTGTAGTGGCGCGTTTTCAGCGCGTGCAGCGCGTCGACGGCCTCTCGCGCTCGCGGGCCCCCGGCTTCCTCGCACTCGAGCGTGCGCCAGTAATGCAGCAGACGCTCCTTGCCGCCCGCCACTTTCAGCAAGCTGGAATAGAGCGCTTCGTCCCAGAACCAGTCGAGGCCCGCTTCCGCGAACGCGGCGTTGAATGCGTGCAGATGAGCAGTCTCGGTGTCGGCGAGCGTGCCGTCGACGTCGAAGATGAGGGCTTGCATCGTGCGGTCCTCGCGAGGGTGGGGTGCCGTTCAGACACGCACCACGATAGCCGAGCCGTCCGCCGATTCAAATTCAGAGATTCTTTCGCCGCCGATAAGCGGGACTTTGTGTGCCGGCACGCACCGAACACGCACGCCGCGCCGCGTCATTTGCCCAACTGCGGGTCGGTCACGAAGCCCAGCTTCGTCAGCCCGCCACGCTGCGCCGCCGACATCACGATCGCCACCCGCTCGTACGGCACCTTGCGATCGGCGCGCAAATGCAGCTCCGGCTGCGGCGTCGCGAGGGCGGCTTGCGCGATGCGCGCGCGCAAGGCGTCGTCGGTCACGGGCTGACCGTCCCACAGCACCGTACCGTCCGCCTGCACCGCGACGTCCACGTGCGCGGGCTTGAGCGCTTCCGGCTGACTGCTCGCGTGCGGCAGATCGATCCTGACCGCGTGTTGCAGCGCCGGAATGGTGACGAGAAAAATGATCAGCAGTACCAGCATCACGTCGACGAGCGGCGTCATGTTGATCTCGTTCATCAAACCTTGATCGTCGTCGTCGGAGAAAGGGCTCATTGCCATTCGAGGTCTCCGTCGCGCGTTGCGTTCGTCGCGTTGGTGCCGCGCGGCACCACGCGCATCTGCGGCCCGGCGCTCGACGGCAACTGCGAGCCGGTCACGAAGTACGCGTGCAAGCCGTGCGCGAAGCGCTTCAGGCGCGCGACGATCGAGCGGTTCGCGCGCGTCAGACCGTTGTAGCCGAGCACGGCGGGAATCGCGACGAAGAGCCCGAACGCCGTCATGATCAGCGACTCGCCGACCGGGCCGGCGACATGGTCGATCGAGGTCTGACCGGTCTCGCCGATCACGATCAGCGCATGGTAGATGCCCCACACGGTGCCGAACAGCCCGACGAAAGGCGCGGTGCTGCCGATCGACGCGAGAATCGCGAGGCCGCTTTGCAGGCGCGCGACCGTCTCGTCCATCGTGTCCTGCAGACGCCGGGTGATCCAGTCGGACACGTCGATGCGGTCGTGCAGATGCTGCTGCGTCTGCCGATGGTGCGTCGCGGCTTCATGGCCCGCCAGCGCGAGCGCGAGCAGCGGGTTGTCGTGCGCGCCCGATTCCGGATGGCCGAGGCTGCGCAGCCCGTCGTCGAAGCGGTCCGCGCTCCAGAAGCGCGCGTCGCTCCGGGTTGCGCGCCTGAGGCGGATCAGTTGCCACAGCTTCACGATGATCACCGTCCACGACAGCACCGACATGATCACGAGCACGCTCAGAATGCCGCGCGTGACGATATCACCTGAATCCCAGACGTTTGCGAGTCCGTAGTGTTGCATGGCGAGTTCCTTCGTTTGGTGTCCCTGGTCTGATTGGCGGTGCGCTCAACCTGTCGCGTCACTCGGTCAGTCCGAATACGAACGACTGCGAGTACGCGGCGCGCACCGGCGTGCCGTTTTCGGTGTACGGCTGGCAGGCGCCCGCATGGACGGCGGCGAGCGCCGCGTCGTCGAGCCGCGCGGAGCCGCTGCTGGTTTGCAGCTGCGCCGTTTCGATATGCCCGCTCAGCCCGACGACGAAACGCACGATCGCCGTGCCATGCTCGCCGCGCCGCTTCGCGATGTCGGGATAGTCGGGCTTCGGAATCGAGCAGTCGACGTGCGACACGTTGCGCGGCTCGGTCGACGCAGGCACCGCCGGACGGACGGCGGAAGCCGATGCCGCCGACGGCACGGCGGCTGTTGGCACGGCGGCCTGCGGTGCCGCCGATGGCGCCGCGGCTTGCGTGACGGGCTGCGCGGTGCTTTCGCGTGTCGGAGACGGTGTCGGCACAGGCTTTTCCACACTGCGTGGCACCTGCGCGCGAGGCTGCGGCGCCGGTTTGACGCGCACGGCGGGGTGCGTGACCGGCGGCGTTGGCGCCGTCGGAACGACAGCGGCGGGTGGGGGCGGCGCGGGAGGTGAAACAACCGGAGCGGGAGGCTCGGGGCTCAGCAGCGACGCGGTGATCGTGCGCGGCTCGACCGGACGTTCGACGATCCGGTTACGCGCGCTCAACGCGATGGCGAGCAGCACCAGATGCGCGACGATCACGGCGCCCAGCACGATGGCCGCGCGACGGTAACCGGCCGCGGCATTCGTAGGACTTGCTGGGTTCACCATGGCAACTTGCAGCATCATCGCCACCTCCGCGTTCATTGTCCCCCGCCGACCCCGCTTTTCAAACCAGCGACGGCCGGCGCGAAGCAATTCGGGAAAATCTCCCGCCGATCCGCGTTGTCAAACAATCGCCCGGTGGGCTACCTTGAAACGATGACGCGAACCATCGCGGCGCCGCCATATCAACCCGGAGTACAACGATGCTGGAGACACGGATTTTCCCCCGACCACCACGCCGTTCCCTCGCGCTGGCCTGCGCGCTCGTGCTGGCCGCGAGCGCCGCGCATGCCGCGGCCGCGCCGCTCGCCTACGTGACGAGCGAGAAGGCCGGCGTCGGCGTGATAGATCTCGACCAGATGACGCTCACGCAGACTTTTCCGGTCGGCGCCGGTGGCCCGCGCGGCCTGAGCCTGAACGCCGACGGCACGCGTCTGCTGGTCGCCAACAAGAACACGAACGATCTCGCGGTGATCGACACCGCCACGGGCAAGGTCGTCCAGCGCGTGAAGATCGGCAAAAACCCTGAATATGTGCGGGTGCGCAACGGCTACGCGTACGTGACCTACGAGCCCGGCGAGGACGGCGGGCCGCCGGGAGCCAAACCCGACGCGAAGGGGGACAATAAGCCCGAAGCGAACGCGGGCAACAAGCCCGCCGCGGACGACGACGACGCGAACAAGCCGCCCGCCGAAATCGCGATCATCGATATGAAAAACTGGCACGTGATCCGTTCGGTCACGAGCGGCCACGAAACCGAAGGCATCGAATTCTCGCGCGACGGCCAGATGATGCTGGTCACCAACGAAGGCGACGATACGGTGTCGATCTATCACACACGAACCGGCGCGCCGATCCGAACCGTGAAGCTCGCGGCGGGCGGCCGGCCGCGCGGCATCCGGCTGTCGCCTGACGGCAAGCATTATGTTGTCACGCTGGAGTCGCTCAGCAAGTTCGTCGTGATCGACGCGCACACGTTCGAGGTAGTCAAGACCGTCGACACCAAACTCGGGCCCTATGGCGTCGCGTTCGGTCCGAACGGTCAGCGGCTCTTCGTGGCCGCCGCGCGCGACAAGGTGGTGCAGGTGTTCGACGGCCACACGTACGAACATGTCACCGATGTGCCGGTCGGCCAGCGCTGCTGGCATTTCAGCTTCACGCCGGACGGCTCGAAGCTGATGGTCGCTTGTGGTCGCTCCGACGCGGTCTACGTGCTCGACGCGAAAAGCTATCAGCCGCTCAAGCAGATCGGTGAGCTGCCGCTCGCGTGGGGCATCGTCACGTATCCGCACAGCGACGGCTCGATCGAATCGCATTGAGCGAGGCGGGCGAATGAGCTGTTATCGGGTTCTGCCATACCAGTACGTTCGCGCGCGGCACCGCCGCCGCGAGTGTCCGGTTGATGAACCAGAAGGTCACCGTCCCGCTAAAAATTTCCATGTCACTTGACGTCCAGATGAGATTCGTCGCATCCGCAAGCGATGCGTGCTGCGAGAATGCGATATAGACCGTGAGCGCCTTGTCGAGCGAATATAGCGCGAGTAACCAGAGCGTCACCACGGGCACCATAAGGTTCACGCCATCGAGCGGCGCGATACCAGGTGGACCGATGTTCGCAAGGGGTTTCGCCAGGTTCAAGCGTGTTGGCCCGATCGCTTCGATGCCTCCAGGCGTCGATGACCTCGGGAATGATGCCCAGCGCGCCGCCGCCGCATGCGCTGAGCATGGCGTCGATGGCTGATTGCATCACGTTCTCCTTAACTCGGACGCGACCGAACAAACCGACACTCGCGATACCATACTGCCTCCCTCCCGCTTGAGGGTATGCATATGGCACCACTACGTACAACTCTGCGTGGCATCGCCGATGTCACGAAAACGACCGCGATCATCCGAGCGGCCCAGCTTGCATATCAGGAGCAATACTGGCGTGCTCGGGCGGAACGTGGATGGAATGGGCGTTATATGTATAAGTCCAGACGCGACCTGACAGCCACAGTCCGATCCGGCCGCCAGCGGCCATGTTCGAGGCAAGGGGCGGCAGCCGACCCGTTGCAGACCTTGAACGCCGCCTCGTCCCGATGGCGGGTTTTAGAGTCAAACGGTCTTTCCCTCAACCGGGATTGTCGATGGGTTGTCGGCCTCTGTAGCAGACGTTCACGACAGACGACCGGCAACTGCAAATATCGGTGGGAGGTCTTTCGCAAACCTGTTCCGGTACGCAGCTCGACTCAGTTCGCTGGCGACGAACGTTTCCGGGCGTCTCGGTGTTAATGGAACAGTTCGGCTGAGGACACGGTCCCGTTGCTGCCGATTCCCCCCACTGCGAGCACCCTGCCATCCGGCAGTAGCGTGGCGGTATGTCGATAGCGCGGCTGAAGCAAGCTGCCGGTCCGCGACCAGGTCCCTGTCGCCGGATCGTACAGCTCGTCCGAGGCCAGGGTGCGTTGGGCGATCCCCCCCGCTACGAGCACCCGGCCGTCAGGCACCAGCGTGGCGGTGAGGTAGTAACGCGCCTGACTCATGCTGCCGGTCTGCGACCACGTCCCCGTGGCCGGGTCATACAGTTCGGCTGTCGACAGCGCGGCGGTGCCGTTGTATCCCCCTGCTGCCAGCACCTTGCCGTCGGGCAGCAGCGTGGCCGCGTAGATGTTACGCACCTGACCCAGGCTGCCAGTCTGGGACCAGGTACCCGTGGCGGGATCATACAGTTCAGCCGAGGACAGCCGACCTCCGCTGCCGGCTCCGCCCGCCACGAGCACCTTGCCGTT
Organism: Paraburkholderia sp. Clong3; assembly: GCF_050436485.1. NCBI lineage: Bacteria > Pseudomonadati > Pseudomonadota > Betaproteobacteria > Burkholderiales > Burkholderiaceae > Paraburkholderia > Paraburkholderia sp. Clong3. The sequence continues at coordinate 600,841 of NZ_JBNDMH010000003.1, forward strand.
GGGCAGCAGCGTGGCCGTGTGCTGTTGCCGCTGCACAAGCAGGTTGCCGGTCTGCGACCACGTCCCCGTGGCCGGATCGTACAGTTCAGCCGAGGACAGGAGTCCTGCGTTGCCTTCGCCCCCCGCAACGAGCACCATCCCGTTGGACAGCAGCGTGGCCGTGTGGCTGTCACGCGCCTGGCTCATGCCGCCGGTCTGCGACCACGTCCCCGTGGCCGGATCGTACAGTTCGGCTGAGGACTGCGAGGTTCCCCCGCCATTGTTGTATCCGCCCGCCACGAGCACCTTGCCGTTGGGCAGCAGTGTGGCGGTGTGCAGTTCCCGCGGCACAACCAGATTGCCGGTCTGCGACCACGTATCCGAAGCCGGATCGTACAGTTCGGCTGAGGTCAGGGCACGTTTGTTGTATCCCGCCGCAACGAGAACCTGGCCGTCGGGCAGCACGGTGGCGGTATGTTGATAACGCCCCAGATTCATCGCGTCGGCAGGCAGCCACTCACCAATCACAGAGGTCGCCACAGTGATGGCTACCTGCGCCGTGACGCTGCCTGCGCCGTTGCTGCCGGTGACGATGAAAGTCGTCTGCGCCTGCGTCGCGGTTGGCGTGCCGCTGATCCCCCCGGTCTGCACATCCATACTCAAACCGGGTGGCAGTGTTGGCGACACAGAGAACTGGGTGATTTCACCGCCGGAGTACAGCGGATCGTTGTAATCGATTGGCCGGCCGATGGTGTATACAGGCACCGGGTCCATATAGATGAGGCCTGTCGGCGGCTCGAGCTGCGCCTGCACTTCGATATCGACCTGTGCCTGGACACTGTCCACACTATTGCTTCCGGTCACCGTATAGACCGCCGGCGAGGTCACCGCCGTGGGCGTGCCCGAAATGATCCCGGTCTGCGGATCCAGAGCGAGGCCCGCAGGCAGCGCTGGTGACACGCTGTATTGCGTGATCTCGCCGCCCGAGGCAGTCGGCGTGTTGGGCGTGATCGCCGCGTGGGTCACATAGATGACTGAATCGTCCAGGTAGGTCAGGCTATCCGGCGCAACGGCGCTGGGCTTGACCTCGATCTCCACCAGCGCTGTATCGCTGCCTTCTGCATTGGTGCCCGTGACCGTGTACTCCGTGGCATTGCTGACGGTGATGGGCGTGCCGGTGATCGCGCCAGTCTGGGGATTCAGGCTCAGGCCAGCGGGCAGCGGAGGGAATACGCTGTATTGCGTGATTGTTCCACCGCTACTGCTCGGCGTATCGGGGATAATTGCCTGCCCTTCCGCGTACACCACCGATGCATCGCGCTCGGTCATGCCAGCCGGCGGCCCTTGCGTGATTTCAATGCCACCACTGCCTCCACCATGGCATCCAGCTAACAGCATGGCCAGCAGTATGAGCAGGCCTGTCAGCCAACGCGTGGTCTGCATGAACATGCTCCTGGACGGCTCTCGCTCATTCATGATAGGTCGCGTGGGCATATTTATCAGCCGAATGCGATGGCCGCTATATCCGTCCGATAACGCGATCAGCCAGGCTGCGGGCTTAACGTCCGCAGCCTGAGCGGAAGCGACGTTCGAGTGTCCATGCTAACGTGATCGCCACCGTCCGCAGATGGCCGAACGCGGCCAACGGCGAACGCACCAGTTCGACCCACTGCCGCCGCTGAACACCGGCGGGACTCGGCGGCAGCTTTCAAGTCCGACAACGGCCACTTGTCCTGCCGCATCGGACGGCAATAAACCGGCCTTCGCGGGCATTGGAGTCCGCTCGCATCCTGGTCAGTCGCGCAGTCGATTTATTTGCTGATTGTGGGAATGGCCTGACGGTAGCTTCGGCAAGAAGCACTGGTCACCGCGGACAACTGGGAAATGCGCGCTGGCGACCGCGTCCCCGATGCCCGAATGCGACGTCAATTTTTCCACGCTCGGCTTTCTACGGCGGCTGAAGTCTCAGCCTGCACGGCCGGCGGATTCTGACTTTCGAGAATCGGTTCGTCTGCCAGTCATTTTCAGGTCGATGAAATCCATATAAATCAATAAGATACGCGACCTCCACGTCAGGCGATCGATGGCACGGGCCTTGCGTTGTTTAACGCATAGAGCATTCAACGCCATTAAAGCAGTCCACATAGGACTCACCTGCGGAGACGACATCCATGATTCGATTTATCCCCCCGCGCTCACGCGCGCGGCGCTACTAAGCCGCAACTCGACTTTTCCCACTCTGCCCTGGTCACCGACTGCCTCCCGCGGACGGCGGGACAGATGCGTCCGTCGATTGTTCGTCACTGTATCCGGCACGCCCGACGATGCCACCCCGCAGTCCATTCAGAAAGCAACCCACAAGGAGACGATATGCAAGTCACTGGTATGTTGTACGGCTCAAGACTGTTGAAATTCGGTGGTTTTCCCACTGCCGAAGTTCTCGGCCCTGACGCAAGCGAAGAGCAGATCAAAGCCCTGATCGATCGTCATGGCTCGGTATTCGTGAAGCCGATGTTCAAGGGTGGGATAGGCAAAAAGGGCAAGGCGGGACTCATCGGGCGAGCAAGCGACCTGAAAACCGCACTGAAGGAGAAGGAGCGCCTGTATTTCACCGAACATCGGCATGGAAATCAGACCGCCAAGGCTAATGGCGTGACCTTCGAAGGCGCAGTGCCGGCGCAGCACGAAGTGTATTTCTCGATCACTGATTCGACGCGCTTCAGGGCGCCCACGATGACACTCACGCATCACGGCGGCGTCGACATCGAAGAACTTGATCCGAGCATGATCGTGCACGTGCCGTTCGATCCGCTCACCGGACTGAAGGCGTTCGTCGTCGCGAACGCGCTGTCGCGCCTGAACGCGCCTAAGGAAATCATCTCGCCGCTGGTGCAACACCTGCCGAAACTGTGGGAGCTCTATCACAACTTCGGTATGACGACGCTAGAGCTAAACCCGATCCGCATGCAGGCCGGTCGCGATGGCCGGCTCACGCCAGTCGCGTGCGATTTCAAATGCGGCTTTGATCGCGACGACGTTCGCTGGCAGCGGCTCGACATACCCGCGCACGTGTTCTCGGTCGACTATTCCGATTTCGAATCAGAGATCAACCAGTTGCGGACCTACCAGGGTCAAAGCGACGTCTACGTGATCAACGAAGGCGGCACGATCCTCGCGCCGACTTTTGGCGGCGGGGCCAACTCGCTGGTGTCGGAGATCCTGGGCGACGACGCGATCATTTCCTCGGACTTCGGTGGGAATCCTCCCTACGAAAAGATGAAGGAAGTCGCTCGCATCTGTTTCAAGCACTGGCTGAAACAGACCAACGTGCTATTCATCATCGGCGGGAAGTCGAACAACACCGATATCTTCGAGACGCTGCGCGCAATGGCCGATGCGTTGCGCGAGCATTTCAGCAAGAACGGACCGACGCCGCTTAACGTGGTGATCGGGCGCGGCGGCCCTAATCTTGTACGCGGCATGGGTGCAATGCGTGATACGTGCGATGCGCTCGGCCTGCCCTACAGCATTTTCGGGTTCGATTCGGATATCAGCGAAGTCATCCAGTACGCGAAGGCGGCGGACGCGTGGATGAAAGCAGGCGGCCGCGAGCTGGTCTCCGCGACGCTCAGCAGTGCGCAAGGCGCGCCCGCCCAGGCCTGAGCCGACATGACTCGAGCATTAATCAATCTGGAGGAAGACCATGTACAGGCAAGGTGCAGGAGATTTCAAATACTACGTCGGCATCAGTTCGCTCGCGCAGGCCGCCTGCCGCGAGGACCGTGTGTGCGTGCTGAACATACTCGGGGGCGAGTCGCGGCAAGTCACGCCGGTGGGCCACGCGTATTCGGGAGGTAACGTCGTTTTCGGCACGTCGCCCGGACGCCGCGGACAGGTGCTGGAGACTTCGCTTGGCAATATCCCCGTGTACAACAGCGTGCTGGAAGGGCTGCAGGACGGCCATCGTTTCAACTGCGGCGTGATCTATTTGCCGCCATCCGCTGCGCGCGACGGTGTGGCCGAACTGATTCGCGTTAATCCGGAACTGAAGAAAATCTTCATCGTCACGGAGAAATTGTCCGTGCACGATTCGCGCGAAATACGTGCGATGGGGCAGCAAAACGGCATTGACATCTTCGGCGGCAATAGCCTTGGCATTGCCGATGCGTGGAACCGCGTGCGCATCGGCGGCGCACTCGGCGGCGATAGCCCCGACGAGGCACTCAGGAAAGGCTCAATCGCGATCTTCTCGAACTCGGGAAATTTCACGACAACGATCGCGACGTACCTGCGAATGGCCGGCTGGGGAACGACTACGCTGATGTCGAGCGGCAAGGACGTTTATATCCATTTCGCGGCGCCGGAGTTCGCGTTCGCGCTCGCCAATGACGCGCGCAGCAAGGCGGCCGTGCTGTACTCGGAGCCGGGCGGGTATTACGAACTCGAGGCGAATTTCAGCAAGCCGGTGGTCGCCTGCGTGGTCGGCCGCTGGAAGCAGAAACTGACGCGCGCGGTCGGCCATGCGGGAGCATTGGCCGGCGGCAACGACGACGCTGCATCAAAAGAGCGCTGGTTCATGGAGAAGTTTGGCGTCGATCGACCGTTCACACCGGACGATCCGGTGTGCAGCGCAAAAGGCGCGCTCGTAACCAATATCGCCCACATTCCGGCGGCTCTGACGGCGGTGATGCATGAAAACGGTGCGCGGCCGGACTTCGCGCCAGAAGGCAGTCTCGCGCTCAAGCCATGGTTTCGCTCGTCAATAGGAATTGCATTGCCGCCCGAGCTCGACCTGCCGGTTGTCACAGCGTTGCCGCCGTATGACGCACAGATCGCCGCGCTGAACCAGCAGGTCGGCATCGTGTTGCCCCGCCAGAATATGAAGGACGCTTCGGGCGCATCGCAGATGGACCCGGACACGCAGGTGACAAGTCTGCACGGCGTGCCGGTGCTACAGGCCGCGCAGTATTCGCTCGAGGGCAACCTTTGCCTTGCGCTGTTGCACGAACCGGGGGGCACAAACGACGCGAAACTCGTCAGTGTTGCGGTCGGCGCCGAACTCAACCTGCATGGCGACGCGACGCTTGCGGCGGCGCAAGCCGCGCGCGACGCGGGCAACGCGCCGAATAGCGTCCTCGCGGCGGCGGCGAGCATTGTCGGGCCTCGTCGCGCGGACCGCGCGCGACGGGCTGCGCAAGCGTTCGTCGACCTCGGCACCGTGGCCGGCCTGCGTGATGCGCTCGACGAAGACTTCGAGTTGTCGTTGCTGCAGTCCGATGCCGAGACGCGCGCGTTGCTCACGTGTGAGGCGCCCGACGAAAAGGCCCAGGCGATGCTCGCAGGTCTGGCGAACCGAGAAGCGAAGTCCGTGTTCATCCGCTATTTACAGGGCCTCGACGGACACCCGAACGCCGATGCCGTGCTGGCTGCAATCACCACGACGCTCGCGTGGGGGCCGTTGATGCGCAAACGCGTATCGCGGATGACCGTCGAAAACCTGCCATGGTGGATGCGCCTGTTCGGAACGCTGATCGGCGCGTCGGTCGACGCCGGACAACATGAAGCGGGACGCTTCTGCGGTATCGCGATGGACGAGGTGCTAGGACAGCGCTCGCTGACCGATGTTGCGTGCGCCGCGTTGATTGGGGGCAAGCCGGATGAAGCTGAGCTGTTTGGATTTCAGACACTCGTGGGCCTGCTGCTCACGAACGGACCGGGCGCGATCTCCGCGCAGGGCGCGAAGGGCGCGGTATCGGCGGACGGTCCCGAAACGCCGGAACGAGTCCAACTCAACAAAGCGATGGTCGGCTTTCTCACCCACGCGGGCTACGCGCATGGCGGCAATGGCTTCGAGGGAGTGGCGTTCCTGCTTGAGCGTTTCAAGGAGGTCGCGATGACCGATCCCGGTGATCCTGCGCACGGTCTCGACCTGAAAGCGATGGCTGCCGGATTCGCACGGGCATATGGCGAGGAGCGGACACAACGCAAGGAGGTCGGCGCGCAGCAAGCCACGGCACTGCCCTGCATCAACCATCCGGTGTTCAAGGGCAAGCCCATCAACGTCGATCCCCGTGAGGCGTTCGTGCGTCAACGCTTCGAGGCTCGCGGCGAGTACAACGTCTTTCACGACTACTACCGTGCGCTGGTGCAGGCGTTGTACGATGAAAACGTGACGCGCAACGTGTTCGCGGTCAACGTGGATGCAGTGATTGCCTCGGTGTTGCTGAAGATGCTGTGGGCGCGCCATCGGGCTGGCGAGTTCTCCAGTCAGGCGCTGGAGACCGCGGCCTTTACCGTGTTCCTGTATGGCCGGATGATCGGCTGCGCTGCGGAGGTTGACGACCACTTGAATCGCGGTCGCAACCTGGACACTCGCACACCTCAGGCAAACGTGCGATTCGTCGCGTGAGAGCCAAAAGCTGTATTACGATCGACTGATCAGTCCGAAGACCGGGCCGCATTCGACTGATTTATCGGAATGCAGCACCGGGCTTCAAACGCCGAGGAGACACGTCGTGCCAGTCACTCCACACACATCACAGCCGGTACCGGTGCCGGCGCCGCAACCCGAAATCAAGCCCCGATTCTGGCCTGAGGGCTGGTGGAAACTGATGGAATACCGGATCGGCATTATTCCGCTGCCGGTCTACGTTATCCTGCTCGCGCTGATCGCGGGTTTCGCGATCACCGGAAAGCTGCCCGGCGAGATATCAATGGCGATCGCCGTATTGGCCTTCTTCGGTTTCACCTGCGCGGAGATCGGCAAGCGCCTGCCGATCGTGCGCAATATCGGCGCGGCCGCGATCTTTGCGACCTTTATACCTTCCGCGCTGACCTACTACCACCTATTGCCCAAGCCAATCCTCACGCTTACCACGGATTTCACGAAATCGACCAACTTCCTGTACCTGTTTATTGCGTCGATCATCGTGGGCAGCATTCTGAGCATGGACCGGCGTGTGCTGATTCAAGGCTTCATCAAAATCTTCGTTCCGCTCGGGCTCGGCTCGGTCGCGGCGGGCATCGTCGGGACGCTGGTCGGCACGGCACTCGGGCTCGGCGCGCGCCATACGTTGTTCTATGTCGTGGTACCCATCATGGCGGGCGGCATCGGCGAAGGCGCGATACCTTTGTCGATCGGCTATTCCGAAATCCTTCATCTGCCGCAGGGCGAATTGTTCGCCCTGGTGCTGCCGCCCGTGATGCTTGGCAGTCTCACCGCGATCATCTTCGCGGGCGCGCTCGATATGGTCGGCAAACGCTTTCCGCATCTCACGGGGCAGGGGCGTTTGCAAGCCGGCGAGGTGGACCAGATGAACCCGGTGGAGGAAGAAATTCGCGGGCACGTCGACGTCTCCCACATCGCGGCGGCTGGAATTACTGCCATCACGCTGTACCTGCTCGGGCTGATGTGTCGCAACATGTTCGGGCTGCCCGCGCCGGTGGCCATGCTGTTTCTCGCGGTGCTGGTCAAGCTCGCCCGGGCGGTATCGCCGCCATTACAGGAAGGCGCGTTCGTCGTATATAAGTTTTTCTCGACGGCCGTGACCTATCCGCTGCTGTTCGCGATCGGCGTGGCGATGACGCCGTGGGACAAACTGATGGCTGCGTTCACGCTGGCGAACATCGTCACGATCGTCGCGACGGTGGCCACACTGATGGGGACCGGCTTCATGGTCGGGCGCATGTTGAAGATGTACCCTATCGACACAGCGATCGTGAACGCCTGTCACAGTGGGCAGGGCGGGACCGGCGACGTCGCCATCCTCACGGCGGCCAACCGCATGCAACTGATGCCGTTTGCGCAGATTGCCACCCGCATTGGCGGGGCGATTGTCGTCACAGTCACGTTGGTCGTTCTAGCGCGCATGGGATGATGAGTTGCTATTGGCAAGCGTCGGGACGCCGTTCCCCACGTCGGGATCGGCAGTCATTCTGCAATCGAGCGCCGCGGGGCGACCTTGGGCATGAAAATAAGCGGTATTCCGTTGTGGGGATGGATGGCCGCCGCCGCGCTTTACGTCGGTGTGGCTGCCGCCGCGGTCGAGTTTGCGTGGGACCGTTCGATCGATGCGCTTGTGGAGATCGGCGCACACCGGCTCGACCTGTATGCTGCCAGCCTCGGGAGCGAACTCGGACGCTACGAGATGATGCCTTCGATCGTCGCGAGGCAGGAAAGCGTGCGCGCGTTGTTGAGTGCGATGCCCCACCCACCGGCCGGACTTCTACAGACGGTCAATACCTATCTTGACGCCGTGAATCGCGAGGCCGGCAGCGTTGCCGTAGACGTGATCGACCAGCACGGCCTGGTCGTCGCCGCGAGCAACTGGAATCGGCCAGAAAGTTTCGTCGGCACCAACGTGTCTTATCGGCCGTATTTCCAGGACGCGCTCGCACATGGATCGGGCCGGTTCTTCGGTATCGGCACGAACACCGGCATGCCTGGCCTCTATTTCGCGAGCGCGGTGCGAGAGGATGGCGGGCCGATCGGGGCCACGGCCGTCAAGGTCAGCGTAGACGCGCTTGAATCCGCGTGGAGAGTGCCGGGCGTCGCGGCGATGGTGATCGATAGTAACGGCGTGATTGTCATTTCCACGGTTCCGGCGTGGAAGTTCACGTCGCTTAGACCGATAACGGCACAGCAGCAACGCCAGATCCAGGCATCGCGGCAATATGCCGGCCGTAGCGTAGAAGCGCTGCCGCACCGGCGTCTCGGTGACTGGGACACTTCGGCGTGGTTTGCACGCTTTCCCGACTGGGGTCGCCCAGGCCACGAGCGGCGATATCTGGCAATGTCGCGAACCGCGCCCCAGGCCGGCGATTCGATCATGATTCTGCTCGACGTGTCCAGCGCGCGGCGCCAGCAACAAATCGCGCTTGCGTTCGTCACGGGGGGCTTCCTCATCATCGGACTGTATTGCCTCTATGCGATCCAGCGCCGCCGCGCCATAGCGGAAAAACTCAGGGCACAGGACGCGCTGCGCCGCGCCAATGATCGGCTGGAGATCACGGTTCGCGAGCGCACGGCGGCACTGACGCAGGCCAATGAAAGGATGCGCGAGGAGATTGTCGAGCGCACACGCACCGAGCAGCTACTGCGGGATTCCCAGCAAGAGGTCGTGCATGCGGGCAAGCTCGCGGTGCTCGGACAAATGGCGGCCGGTCTGACGCATGAACTGAACCAGCCGCTCGTTGCCATCAAAACGCTCTGCGACAATGCACGGACGTTTTTCGAACGCAATCAGCCTGCGCCTGCCATCGGAAACCTCGAACGAATTTCGCGGCTCGTCGACAGCATGGCGATACTCACAAGCGAACTTAAGACCTTCGCCCGCAAGCCTGAATTCGAACGTGTCGCGGTGTCACTGAATGAAGCGGTCGCGCATGCGGTGCTGATCTACGAAGCACGGATTCGCGATGAGCAGGTGCAACTCGATGTCCTGATCCCGGCCGGCACGACGATATGCGCAGAGCCGAGCCAGCTGCAGCAGGTGATCGTCAACCTGCTCGGCAATGCGCTGGATGCCGTCGCGGATCAGGATAAGCGCGTGATCGCGATCGAAGCTTCCAGAACCGAACGGCCGAGCCGTGTGCGGTTCACCGTCAGCGACAGTGGCGCGGGCATCGCGCCGGAGGTTCTGGCGCATCTATTCGAACCATTCGTGACGACGAAGCCGCGAGGCCGCGGCCTGGGTCTCGGGCTCGCGATTACCTCGCGTCTTGTGGACGGCTTTGGGGCGCGAATCTCCGCTGCAAACCGACCCAACGGCGGCGCACAATTCACTATTGAATTCTCTGTGGCGACGGAGCAGGAGGCAGCCAATGGGCGATGAGATTAGCGTTGTTGTGGTCGAAGACGATGAGAACGTGCGTCTCGGCGTCGAGCAGGCGGTTGCTTTGGCTGGCTTTCCAGTGCGGGCGTATGAGTCGGCGGCCGCGGCGCTGGCGGAGGTCGCACCGGGTGCACCGGTGGTGATCGTGTCCGATGTACGGATGCCGGGCATCGACGGTCTGAAATTGCTCGAACGTGTCCTTGCGATCGATCCACAGATCCCTGTTGTACTGATCAGCGGGCACGCGGATATCGCGACAGCGGTGGGGGCGATGCGAACGGGCGCCTATGATTTCATCGAGAAGCCTTTTTCGTCGGACCACATCGCGAGTCGTGTAACACGCGCTGTCGAGAAGCGCCGTTTGACGCTCGAAGTGCAGGGTTTGCGCGCGGCGCTGCACAACTGGCGGGGAATAGAGGCGCTTGTGCTCGGCAAGTCGCCCGCGATCGTCGAGGTTCGACGGAAAATCCTGCGGCTGGCGGATACCTCAGTGTCGGTGCTGATTACCGGCGAGACGGGCACGGGCAAGGAACTGATCGCTCGTGGACTGCACGATTTCAGTGGGCGCCGCGATCGTCATTTCGTTGCGCTCAACTGTGGCGGCTTACCGGAGCAGCTATTCGAGAGTGAGCTATTCGGTCATGAGGCCGGTGCGTTCACGGGTGCAATCAAGAACCGCATCGGCAAGATCGAATGGGCCACCGGCGGCACGCTCTTTCTGGACGAGATCGAAACCATGCCGATCGCATTGCAGATCAAGATGCTGCGGGTATTGCAGGAACGCCAGATTGAGCGACTGGGCTCGAACGAGGCGATAGCTGTCGATTGCCGGATCGTGGCGGCATCGAAGGCAGATCTCGTCGAACTTGCGACAGACGGACGTTTCTGTGCTGACCTGCTGTATCGGTTGAACGTCGCGCTGATCGATTTACCCCCTCTGCGCGAACGTCGAGAAGACATACCGCTGCTATTCGAGCATTTCGTACTCGCTGCCGCACTTCGTTTTGGGCTGTCGGCTCCGATTGTGTCTGCATCCCAGGTCTCGGAGCTAATGACGCATCAGTGGCCGGGCAATGTGCGGGAATTACAGAACGTCGCGGATCGCTTTGTCCTTGGGCTCGATGGCGACCGCCTGCTGCCGGCCGGCGGGCAGCGGATTAAAACCGGAACGCTTGCGGAGCAACTTGCCCATTTCGAACACATGCTGATCGCGGATATGCTGCGGCGGCACAACGGGAATATCGCCGAGGCCAGCGCTGAACTGGGAATGCCGAAAAAGACGCTCTATCACAAGGTGCGTCAACTGAAGTTTCCGGGCGCAGACGAGCAAAGCGAAGGACTCGACGCTTGAGGGAGCGCCCACCTCGTCGTAACGCGACGCGACCTGTCCGACAGTGACGGTTTGTTCCGTCGACACCTGCCAGCCATGCCCCTGTGCGGCAGCGGAGATACCGCTGTCCAGCACGGTCTCCGCTTCGCGAAAAAGCGCGACGTCTGGCTTTTGCGTCAGGAATACAAATGCGGTGCCGTCGACAACCCAGTACCGTACGAGCCATCTGCCGCCACAGCCCGTCCCTGCTGATCGAGGATTGTTCAATCAGTGCCGTATTGAGGTGACCGTGGCCCGTAAAGCAGCCCGTTCGGCGGCCCGGCATGCAGAAGCCGATAGCTCGTCACTCCGGCAATATCGTGCCCCCTGTCCGTCAGCGAATTCGCAACCTGCTTGATCGCTGCCATGACCAGCATGCCGATCAGGCCACCGCCAGCATTGTTGTTGCCCTCATTGCTGTTGGCGCTCGCACTACCCTGCCATAGCACGTCACCGGTCTTGAGATCGACCAGCCTGGCGGACGCCGTTACTACTGTTGCACTGTCGACGACGTGGTACACGGTGCCGTACTGTGTGATCTTCGAATACAGGGCCGTGTCGGCACCGAAGATTTCGCGCAGCTTCGCGGGCGAGGTCGCCTCGATCTCGGCCGCCATCGTCAGGCCGTTCTGTTTGAACGTTTCGTCCATCACCGCCACCGGTATCACGTAGTAGCCGGATTCGGCGAGCGGCATCGTCATCTGCGAGAGCATGCTGTTGGTCGCCTGAACGTCCGCCGTTTCATTGGTCGGCGGCAGCACCAGGATCGAGCGCGGCCGGCTGTTCTTGAATGCCGTATAGTCGGCGTGCTTCACAGGTTGCGCGCACGCGGACAGCAGTGCAACAGTCGATAGCGCAAACCAGAGTTTGAAGGAAAGGATCTTGGACATGGCGGCTCGCTCAGGGCTGTTTCGGTTTCTTCATCAGGAAGTCCATGTAGGTCGAGGACTCCGGAAACAGCTGTTTCTCGGACTCGAACTCCTGCATGGCCTGGGTGTCGTTCCCGACACTCGCGTACAGCATGCCCAGTTGCGCATGAAATCCCGGCGGCGGCGTGTGCCCCTTGCCGCTGATGTCCTGGAGGGCCTTTTCCAGCGCATCGATCTGCTCCTGCGGAGCCTTTTCCCCCTTGAGATAGTCGTACACGGCCGGCTGGTAGCCGGTCCACTGGTAAAGCGGCTGGGGGCGGTTCGCCGCGCATCCCGTGAGGAGTATGGCTGTCGCCATTACTGGCAGACAGATTCCCCGCATCATGCGGCTATGTTTCATCGTGAATCGCGTCGTTATGTTTATTGCAGCTACGGTTGAAAGTGGATGGCCGCAATGGTCCGGCGCACTTACTGTGCGGCATTGAGCGTGCCTGCATCGACCTGCTCGACCAGGTGATTGACGGCCTCCTGAATCGCCAGATCGAGCACCTTGCCGTTCAGTGTCGAGTCGTAGCCGGCGGTGCCGCCAAAGCCGATGACTTCACGGTTCGAAAGGCTGAACTCGCCCGCTCCCTGGCTCGAAGCCACGACTTCCGATGTCGTCGTGTCGACGACGTTCAGGCTGACCTTTGCGTAGGCCACCTGACTCTTGCCTCGGCCGAGGATGCCAAATAGCTGCCGGTCGCCAACCTCCTTGCGACCGAACTCCGTTACGTCCCCGGTGATGACGAAGCGCGCCCCCTTGATCGATTGTGCTTTTTTGAGGAAGCCTGCTTCCTGGCGGATTTCGTCGAGGTTGTCGCGATCGAGCACATTGAAGCGCCCAGTCTGCTGGAGCGCCGTGATCAGGATGGTTTTGGACTGACCACCGAGACGGTCAACGCCATCCGAGAAGATGCCGCGCATATAGCTCGACCGGTTGTCGAACTTGCCGACTGAAATGCCGATGGGTTGGCCCACTGCTGGCTTCTGCGCACTGGCGACGGGGGGCACCGGCAGCGAGCGCGACGATTCGGTTGCACATCCGCCCAGAACCACGACAACGGCAACAGCAACGGCTCCAAGCCCATTCGTTTTCGATGACTTCATTTTGTTTTCCTCTTTGTTGAAACGCGGAAACCCGGATAGCGTCGGCAGGGTGATTATCAGAATTGAGCGGTCAACTGGAAACCGAGCGTCACGCGCGCAGTGGGAAAATCTGACGGCTTGTAGATCGGCGTCCCGGCGAACAGGTCATAGGCGAGCGCGCCAGCCTTTGCTGATGCACTACCGCGCACACCGAGCACCGCACCTGCCAGCTGTGTACCGGCGAGATATGCGGCGTTCGGTCCGAACACGTGCCCGTAGTCGATGCCTGCGTAAAGTGACTGTCCGGTCGATCCAACCGGTAGCTGCAACTCGTTGCGCCAGAAGAAACCGCGCTCGGCCGCGAGCATCGTTTCGCCGTCGAAGCCGCGCACCGTGTAGCGGCTGCCGATGGTCAGGTCATCGATGTAGTTCAGCGTGTTGTTCGTGAACTGCCCATGCACGCTCGTCACGTAACGCAATGGCTGGCTTGCTATCCTGAACGGCACCGACAGGTTCGCGTCGAGGACGGCCATGCGGAAGCGGTAAGTCGGGCCATTCTCGTAGAAGTCTGGAGTCGCCCCGAGTCCGTCCACACCCTGACGGTACCCGAGGCTGCCGTCGAACTGCGAACTGCCGAAGTAGTGGCGATCGGTAAGGCCGGCCTCGATGAACGTGTTGTTGCGCCGCTGCTGCGGGATATCGGTGTCTTCAATGAAGCTTTCACCGAAGCGCTTCGTCAGGCGGAACTGTGCGCCAAGTACGTTGTTCTGGCTGCGCATCAATACCCGTTGCAGTTTGAAGTCAACGGTCTGCGCGTTGCCGCTCGAAACGAAAGTCGCGTTAGCGCCCGCGATCTGCTGGTAGTACGTGTTCGGGTAGGCCGATAGCGTGCCGGTCCAGTAGCCCCACGGAATCGAATACGAGCCGTTCCAGCCGTGCGAACCGAGACCTTTGTCGCCGAATTCGAGGTCCTGGCTGACACCGACGTTGAAAATGTCGTTCAGCCCGAGCGGGTTGTCGATGCCAAGGCTCAGGTTGCCTTGCAGCTTGCCGGTGGCCCGCGTGCCTGAGTTGTCCACCGAGGCGACCACCGTCCAGGGCTTCGCGCGCTTTACCGTCACGACCACATCGCTTTCGCCCGGTACGTCGGTAGGCTCGATTTTCATGTCCACGTCCTGACTGCTGACGCGCTTCATCTGTTCAAGTCCCTGTTCGAGGTCGCGCAGGTTCAGCATGTCACCCTCGCGGGCCGGGAAGGCGGTTTTCCATGTGCCGCGCGTGGCGGGGTTGGCGAAGCGGATCGCGCGCAACACGCCCGGCACCAGTGCAAACTTCAGCGTGCCGGTTGACAGGTCCTGTTCGGGTAACAGTACGCGTGTGGTGATATAGCCGCGACCGAGAATAGCCTGCTGCAATCCCTTGGTGAGCGTGTCGAGTCCCGCCTTGCCGATGCATTGCCCCCGGTAATGGTCGAGCCATTCGCGTGCGAACGCGAAGCGGTCGAGCGGTAACGCGGATGCACCCTGTTTGCGCACGGCATCAGGTAACGTGGCAGGTACGTCGAGCAAAAACCATTCGATGCGAAAGCATGGCGTTTCAGCAGGCAGTTCCGGCCAGACGCTGGCCTTCGGCGCGGTCGAGCGTACCGAAGGCGCGTTGACGGTCTTCTCACGCTGCTGCGCGTCGCGTTGCTGCTGGAGCTGCTGGTTCTGTTCGGCATTGGCGCGCGCCGCGGCGGCTGTATCTGCCGGAGTCGGCGCCTGCTGCGCGAGTGAAGTCGAACTACCTGGCGCAAAGAGCGCTGCCGCCAACGGAAGGACAGACAGCGCCGCCCTGCTGACCTGTAGAGATTGTTGCTTTGTCATGCGGGCCTTGTAACTAACCACACACCACCAAGAATCACTACCGCGCCGACCAGCTGAGTCGGCTTTAACACCTGCTCATGCAGCGCCGTGAACGCCAGTACGACCAGGATCGAGACGGCGACCATCAACGGATAGGCGACGCCCAGACTGGCCTTGCGAAGCGCAAGCGCATAGAGAACAAATCCGACTCCGTAAGAGCCTATTGCGGCCACGCGGAGCAGAAGCGGCACCCAATCACCTACTGACGGTGTCGCCGCCCGAAGTGCGGCGAGCCGCAGCAGAACACTTGCCAGTCCGCTCAACATGCCGCTGGCAATCAACGCGATCAACGACATGACTAGCCCACCACGTTGGAACGCACGCGCGTCTCAACGTGCGCCTGATCGCTTTCTGCGTTCGAGAAGATCTGCCCGAAACGGCTCGCGCCATTCAATGCGACGAGCACGATCGCGGGGAAAGCAAGGGAAAGGTTGCGGATCTCGTCGGTATAGCCGAAGAGCACGAACAGAACGAGGAGCGGCAGGAACGCGGCAAGGAAGTATCGTCTGTCGCTCACACTGGTCTCCTGCCACGCACGGCGAAAGAACACAATCGTGGGCACAAGGATCAGCGGATTCTGAAGGCTCGGCGTCAGGATGCCCTTGGCAACCAGGTTATAGAAACGAACGTATGAAGCCGGGTTAAGCCAGAACAGCAGGTTTTCCTTCGCGTGAAACTCGATGAAACCGCCGCTGTTCGCTTCGTAGCCGTTCATGATGAAATGCCGGCTGACGAAACAGCATACCAACTGGAGCGCCAGCCAGCCGAACCGGCTGCGCATCGGGACGTCCCGCTGGTGCAGGAAGAACAACGCAAGTGGCACGAGAAAGAACGTTTCCTTGTTGAACGAGAAAAACGCAATCGCCAGCGTGCAGGGGATCATCCAGCGCTTTAGCATGAAATAACATGCGCTGAACGCGCCCAGTATTTCGATGAAGTCGTAGTAGTACGCGCCCGCCTGGAACGTAAGTGGGTAGATGAAGCTGAAGCCAGCCAGAAACCCGAGTGCCTGCCCGAACGACAGGCCACGCATCCGCGCCAGCTTGTAGATCAGTAATAGCGCAAGCGCCATCGACAGCACCACGAAGAAATAGACGATGTGGTACGTGATGGCGACCATCGGCGTCCAGTACGTGTCCGGGACGCCGCTGAAGTAGCTATGGTGCAGCGAATCATAGCGACTGATGGACTTGAACAGTTTCTGCTGGAGCGCGGGGTTCAGTTGCCCGGCCATGTACTTCGCCGCTTTGGCGAACGTGGAGCGGTAGACGTACGGCCGCGGAGCCGTCCCCTCGATCATGCTGACCAGCGTGAGGCTTTGCGCATAGCCGTCCAGCTTGTGATCGTCGCGAAATCCGAACTTCAGCAACACGCTGTTCGTGATGTTTCCTGCGCACACGAGCAGCAGGACGAATACGATCGAGAACCGGCAGAACGCCAGCATCCTGTTTCTGTTTTTCAAATTCATTTTGCAGGGACCTGTCAAAGCTGCACAAAGTGGGCCGTCATCATGGTGGCGACCATGATCAGAATGGTAAGGAGGCTGCCGTGATCTTCGATCAGATGGACTAACGGGTCGTCATCCATTACGCCCCGCACGGTCTTGATCCACAGGCTCGCGAACAGGGCGATCAGGCCGATTGCGACAAACCACAGCAGTCCGGGTACCGCATACCGGTCGATCGTCTCCGGCGCGTTGATAAAAAGGCCGAAGACAATCACTGCCGAGAAGGACGAGCCGATACCCAGCGGCCACAGCACTTCAAGATCCGCAACACGATAGTCGCGCCCCACCGTGACGGCGTCGGCGCTCATGCGCAGGGACACCAGTTCGGCGCAGCGCTTGACGAGCGCGAGACTCAGGAATGTGAAGACGGAAAACGCGAGTAGCCAGTGACTCGTGCTGATGTTTACCGCCACCGATCCCGCGAAGATTCGCAGCGTATACAGCAGTGAGAGCGCGATGACGTCGATCATCACGCGCCTTTTTAGAAACAGGCTGTAGGCGGTGGTCAAGATCAGGTAGAACAGGAGCATCACCGCAAACGCTGCCGATGTTGATAACGCCAGCGCGAGCGACGTGACGAGTAACGCAACCGCACACAGGATGCCGCTCGATATCGATAATGCCCCGCTCGCGAAGGGCCGCTGCCGCTTGCGGGGATGCCGTCGGTCGCTATCCAGATCCCAGAGATCGTTCGCGATGTAGGTCGCTGATGCGCCCAGCGACATCGAGACAAATGCTAGCGCGAGCGTCACCAGCTTGCCTGTATCAAAGAAGGAAAATGCCGTCAGCAAGGGTACAAAAAGCAACAGGTTCTTGAGCCACTGGTGAACGCGCAGCGCCTTCAGCCAGAGCGAAAGGTCGGCTTTGCTGTTTGGGAACTCCCGCTCAACAGGGACATTCGTGCGAACCAGATTGGCAAGACGTGGCGAAGCGCCAGCCAGAACGGCCGCCTGGGAACCGAGCCATACTGGCAGGTCAGCACGACCGTCGCCGGCGTAGACGAACCGCTCGCCGACGCATAGGCGCGCTTTCTCAAGCTTCGTCCGTCCTCTCAGGTTGGTGTCGCCCCTCCGTGGCCAGCACCGCGTCGAAGAGTCCCAGATGCGCGGACACGCGTTCCGCAATCGAACTGTGCGCGGCAGTGGCGAGAACGATCTTACGGCCACGCTTTTTTTCGGCAATCAGATAGTCGACTAACGCTTTGCGATACGGCAGGTGCTCGGCTGCAATACTGGAGCGGGCGGCAATCTCTCGCTTGAATGCCAAACGTCCTTTCAACAGCCATATTGGCAAACGGATGATATTCAATGGATTCTGCTTCACGACTTTGATGACGGACTCAGCCAGCGTGTCGGTCAATGTTAGCGTTCCGTCCAGGTCTACAATCAGCGGAAAATCGATATTCTTTTGCACAAACAACCCATCCTATTCTGCGGTGCAGTTGAGCGCATGCCGGACGCGCGTACTCGCGTTCCTGTGCACTGCGCTACAGGTGCACCTGCTGGTTCTGCGTTGGCGCGCGCCGCTGCTGCGGTATCCGCTGGTGTCCGTACCTGCTGTACCTGAGTCGCGAGAGAGACAAAGGCTGTGAGCGGTAGAAGCGCCAGCCTCTTTCTGATTTTCATTGTGCTCGTGCTCCCTGATTACCAACGACAGGAAGCCGCTGCAAAATAGGCTGCGGCTGCTCGACGGGTCATTCCTTGTTCTTGTCGTTTTTGACTTTGTAGCTGTCGCGGGCATTCTTGTAGTTGCTATCGAACGGCTTAATCTTCTGCATGCGTGCTCGGCTTGCATAGCCACCTCTGCATCAAGGTTAATTGCTTTAGTCACATCAACCCTTAAACCACGGCCCAAACCGCGACGGATCGTCGCTCAACATACCGGCCTTGCGTAGTCGGGCAGGCAGTTTTCTGATCCAATACGCAGCCAACACTATGCAAACCGGGCAAAAAATAAACAACATCGCCGGCTTTTCATCGAGCTTGAATGCGAATCGACATAGACCTGTCAAGATCATCGCCCACAAAATCCCCGCGCCGATAGCAGCGCCCCAAACGATGCAGATCGACTGCACGAGTGCGTAGAGTCGTTTCCAATTCATTTCTTCTCCGCGTTCTGCACATCGTTCACGATTTTGGCACCCTTTGATCCCACATTGATAACCTGCATAGCCTGATTCGCGGTGACAGGGATTTCCCACTGGAGAACTGGAATCGTGAGCATATTGTTAAATTTTGGAACCGTGACATCGAACATCGTGCCGGGACGATTCAAGCCGTCTGACCACCCCATCTTTAGGGGAGTTGGCATGGTCAATGCCGCAACACTTGTCGCAAATGCAGCCGTGTCGTAGAGCGCATTACCCCAAGTAGGTGAAACTATGTTGAAACCCATTCGCAGAGGGTTGACACCGGGCTCTGGAATACCTTCGTAACGGTTGAACAGTCCATTGCTCCCTTCAAATACATCATTGAGCCCAAAGGTAATCATGGCACTACCCACGCCACATGCAGCGCCCGTAGCGCAAACTCTGGCTCCGGTGGTTGCCATGTACGCACCCAGACCCGTTTTTGCTGCATCCTTCGCCACCCCGAATGGATCAGCCTTAAGCATGTCCGAGATCTTCTGCGTCGGCGTGTAGTCGAACAGTCCCGCTTCCTTCTGGTTGTTGACCCACTGCAACTCCGGCCCAAGCTGCGATGCCTCAAGTTGACTCACGTAATTTGCGTTGTACTGGTCGCTTCCCTGGGGATACTCGGCCCAGCATTTCACTACGTAGCACGCCGCCTGCGTCAGCTTTTTCTCTTCTGCCGCGTCGCCATTGGCCTTATCCGCAATCGCCTTCTTCTCATCCGGATGCAACTGCCGATTAAACCGGTCCACGTTGTACCCCGAGACTGCACCTGCGTTGCCGCCCACCGCCGCGCCTGCGCCCGTGGCAATCGCATTGGCCACGATGTTCCCGAGGGCTTCATTCATTGACGCATTGCCAGTCGGATTCGAACCGGCAATTGCGTCGCTCAGGTTGTTCAACTGTCCGGCCGCAATCGACGCAATCGCAGCACCGGCAGCGCCACCGATGGCGTTGCCACCCGCCAGGCCGGTCACAAGGGCCGCGCCCGCCGCCTGCATCATCGCGCGATCTGTGCCGCCTTCCTTCCACGCGTCCATGCCTGCCTGATCGCCTGCGGCGGCTGCCTCGTCATACTTCGTTTTCGCATAGTCGCCAATCCGCCGGGAAACGGCTTCGCCCGCTGCGCTCGCTGCCGCCATCATGTCGGACTGTCGGTCAAGCAGATCATTCACGTCCGGCAGCTTTGCCACCGTGCCGTTTGTGTTCGACGTATCCCGGTTCAAACTTGCAGTGTCCTGGGTCTGCTGCGCGGCATCGGTCGTGATGATCGTGCCAGCGCCGATCGCGCTTTTCGTCGTCGCGCTGTCGCTTCCGCTGTCGTTCTGGCTTAGCATCGGCGCGACGCCGCCCCCGTTGATGCCTGACGTGCTGCCGTGCGTGCTGTAGTTCGCGCCACCATCGCCCGCCGTGATGCCCCCGCCGATTCCGCTGGAATGTGCGTCATAGCTGGATGAATTCTGAACGTCAGAGAACGTCAGCGTACCTGTCGAAAGCGTGTTTTTCGACGCATCGGCCTCGCTCGCGATCAGCCCGCCCTTGAGGTCGGTGTTACCCACGACACTGATGTTGAATCCGCCGTCACCGGCCGAGATTCCAGCCTGTTCATTGACACCCGCATAGCTGCCGCTCGCGTTCGCGTCGGTGTGACTGAAGCTCGCACTCCCGCCGCCCTGGCTGATGCTGAATCCGCCGCCCGTACTTTCCTGATGCGCGGCGCTCGTCATCGTGTCCTGTACGCTTGCGATATTGAGGTCGCCGCCGACGCTGGCATTCACCTGCTGGCCGCTCACGTTGGACCCGATGATGTTCGTATCGCCGCCCGAAATGATTGTCGCCGTATTGGCCGCCGTCACATGCGTGTTGTTCTGCGTGGCCGCATCGGTATTGCCGTCGCCGTGCGCCTTCGACATGGCGGCATCGACGCCGAAACCGCTGCTGCCATAGGATATGCCGACGCTGCCGCTGCTCGACTGGTTCGTGCTGCGCGTCGAATCGGTGTCGGTCGTATTGACGAGATTCACCTGATTCTGCGCCGCGAGAATCACGTCGCTGGCATTCACGTTCGAACCGGCGATGGTCACGTTGCCGCTGCCGGCCGTGGCGTTACCCGTTGCGACAAACGCCGCTGTTCCGCCAGCCGTCACGTTCGATCCTACGTGTGTCGTGGAGTCCTCCGCGTAGGTGCTTTTCGAGCTACTGGAGCCGAAACTGAGTTCGACCTTCATCTGAGGCGTGGTGCCCGTCGCAAGATCGTTGGCCAGGCCGCCGGCGGCCATATTCGCGTCCCACGCCGCGCTCGCTGCCGCCATGCCGTGCAATGCCGCCGCCCGATCATCCTTGCTGTTGCTGGCCGCATGTGTCTGGTCAACCGCATTCGATATGGCATCGATGACCGGCGCTTTCACGGCAAGGGTGAACCCGCTCTGTTTGACCGCATGCGATTTGTCATAGTGCGTGGTGTCGGTGGCGGCGTCGATGATGACGTTCGCGCCCGTACCGGTGACGTTCTTCGCAGCAATGAGATCACTGCCTGTCACATGCAGATCATTGCCCGCGACGATGCTCAGATTGCCCGCGAGCGAGCCAACGGTGCTGCCCGTGTTCGTCACCTGCGACGTATTGGTGGTATCGGTCTGCGTCTTGCTGCCGACCGAGATACCGACGCCGCCGCTCGTACCGAATCCCGACTCATGTTTCTGGTAGTACGTGGACGTAGTCTGCGTATCCTGCGAAGTCGTAATGTTGACGTTGCCAGCCGCTGCGAGATTCACGTCGTTCGTGCCTGCCACCGTCGAGCCTTTCACGGTCAGGTCCTTGCCCGCGCTGATGTTGACGGTATCGCCTGCCACTATACTTGCCACGCCGATATTTGCCTGCGTGTTCTGTGTCGTGTCCGTGGTCGAGCCGTGAAACGCGCTTCTGCGCTTCGATTCGGTCGCCACGTAGCTGTCGTGTTCCTCGCGGGCTTCGTTCAGCGCGACGTCGCCGCTTGCGGCAATCGTCGCTGCCCCTGTACCCGCCGCGAGTGTCGAGCCGGTCAGCGTCACATTGCCCTTGCGCGCGTCGGTGCTGACCGCGCCAAGTGTCGCATTGCCGCCTGCGGTAAAGGTCGTGCCGACCGCCCGCTCGTCGTACGTATGGTCAACCTCCTTGCGGGAGGGACCGTCCGTTGCAACGTTGTTGAAAGTGGCGGTGTCCGTCACCGTGGTAGCCGTCAGGTTGCCGCCCGCCAACACCGCCAAGTCGCCGCCCGCCGCAACGGTCGCGCCCCTGAGCGTCGTGTCGTTGCCGCTCTGCATCGCGAGACTGCCGCCTGCCGTGATCGCACCCGTCTCATTGATCGTGCTGCTCGCATCCCAATGGTGCTGCGCGTTCTGCATCCCGGACTGCGACGTTGTGGACTGCACCGCGTCAACCGTAATGTCATGTCCTGCCGTGATCTGCGCGTCACCGCCAGCGGTGATATTCGCGCCGTGCATGGTCAGGTCATTGCCCGCTGCAACCACCATGTTGCCGGTCGACGCAATCGTGCCCTGTGCGCCAAGCAGGGTGGTGTTCATCCTGCTGTCGCTGGCCGCGTTGCTCACGCCCACCGTGTCGACCAGCGTCGTATTGATGATGTTGTTGCCCGCCAGCACCGCAACGCGGTTGCCGCTGATCATCCCGGACGCATTGACCACATCGTTCGTCGCGGCCACGACCGTGGTGCCGTTCGTCCCACTGCTGCCGATGGTGCCGCCACGGTTCAGGATATCGGTGGCGCTGACGACCGTCTGCGTACCGCCTTTGATCACGCCGCTGTTCGTGGCGCTGCCGGTCGCATGAATCTCGACGTCATCGGCCGAAATCAGCGCGCCGGTCGGTTGCAGGTCGTTCGCGTGGGTCTGCGCGAGATAGACAACGGGCGCGAGGACCTGCTGCGTGCTGCCATCGGGCAGCGTGACGGTCTGACTGACCAGCCAGACAATATCGCTCGTCAGTGCATCCATCTGCGCGGCCGTCAGCGCGATACCGGGCTCAAGCCCGAACTGTTGCGCAACGTTCACGCCGTTCGTCATCAGCGCCTGATACTCGTCCAGGTTGTTCGTATAGCCTTGCAGATAGACGCGGCCTGTCAGTTGCGTGATCTGCTCGCGAATCAGCTGTTCCTCGTACATGCCGTCGCCCAGGCGCTTCTCGACGCTCTGCGGATTCAGCCCCAACTGGCCGAGCATGTAGTCGCTGGAGATGAAGCTCGTATAGCTGGTCAGGCGCGAATCGGTGACGACCAGATAGGACGCGCCGGGCGCAGTCTGATAGGTGTACAGGCCGCTCGACGGCAGGGTGAGATTCAGCTTGCCAGTGCTGCTGGCGACCGTTTGCGGGGCGTCGACCTGCGGCCCCGTCAGGACCTGGTTCGCGCCGAGCGTGCCACCGGTGGCCCCGGTCGCGGAGTTCGCCGCCGCCACATTCGTGTTGTTGATGTCGGTGCCGCTTATCTGGACCGCGTTATTCGCGATGATCGTGCCGCCCGTGCCACCGATCGCCACAGGCGTCAGGACGATTGACGGTTCCGTCACCGTCTGCCGGTCCTGGCTGGTGTCCACGTTCCACGCATAGGTGGAAACGATGTCCTGACGTTGATACTGATACAGCGTCTGTCCGGTATTGTTCACCAGCGTGCCGCCGTAATTGCCGCTGCCGTTGGCAATCTCGCCGTCCTGCTGGCTGGCGCCGATCTGGATCGAGCCGCCCGCTGCGATCGCACTATAGCTGTTGTTGAGCGTACCGACGTTCGCCAGCGTCAGGTTGGCGCCCGCCAGCAGTTGCGCCTGCTGGGCCTGCGGACCGGTTACCTGGTCCTGCTGCGTGGTGGTCGTCGTGTCTCTCGCGACCTCGACGACCTGATAACCATTATGTCCACCGCTGAACGTCGGGTATTCGGTCGACGGCAGGTAGTTGATGTTCGGGTCGTAGTCGTCCCAGTAGTTGACGGTGACCGAACCGTCAGCGTTCTTCGTCAGCGTGTTGTACCAGATCGTCTGTTGCTGGCCGTTGACGTTGACCACCAGCACGTTGTCGGTCGCATTCGGCCCCGAGCTCTGCGACACGATCTGCGAGGCGCTGAACGTTGCGTCGAGCGGATTCTTGTAGCCATCGCTCCAGGTGGGATTGGAACAGGCCGGAATCGGACCACCGGTCGGACAGATGATGTACTTGCCGCGCTTGGTCTGGTGTTCAGTCTCAACATCGGTTGTCACTGTCTCAACGGTGGGCGCGGGCCGCGAGTTCGTCAGCGTCTGCGTCGCGACTTCGATATTGCCCTGCGCCTCGATGGTGGACTGGTCGTTGGTGAGCGAATTCGAGCGGTTCGCGAGCAGACCGTTACCGTCGCGCGTCGCGTCGGCGGCGATGTTGATATTGCCCAGGCTGAACAGGTTCGCGCCGCCCGTGTTCGAGATATCGCCGGGCGAGTACAGGTTCAGTTGCGAAGCGGCGGCCATGATGGCGGCCGCCCCGGTGTTGATAATAGACTGGCTGCCGTTGAGCGTGACCGTGTTGCCGATGAGGGTGGCGGTGTTGGTCAGAGTGGCGCTATTCGTCGTAACGGTGTCGCCCTCGATGCGGCCTTCATTGATGATCGCGTTCGCCGCGTTGACGGTGGTGCTGGCCGAATTGAGGTCCGCGCCCGCCTGGTTGTCCACGTTCACCGCATTGACCGTCAGCGCGTTGACTGCGCCGAGGGTCCCCTGGTTCGTGAAGCTGCCTGCTGTCGTGAAGCTCAGATCGTGATTCGCCTGGATCAGGTTGGCGGTGTCGAGCGTGTAGTCGCCATTGATGGTTACTGCGCCGTCACGGCCCGCCACGATGCGGCCGTCACCGGTCAACTGGTTCGTCGCGACGCTCAGGTCCTGGTCGCTGCCGATTGCGCCGCCCTGGTTGGCCAGCGTGCCAGCCGTGATGGCAACGCTGCCACCACTACCGTTGTCATTGCCGATCCGTCCCGACGTGTTGTCGAGCGTCGCCACGTTCAGACCGAGCGCACCGTTGGCGTGGATCGAACCATTCTGGTTCACGACCGTCGCGCCCGCCTGGTCGAGCGTGAGGTTATTCGCACCCGAGAGTGTGCCGTCCGTGTTACTCACCGACTGCGTCGCGTTCAGCGTCAGGTCGTGACCTGACACGATCTGTGCGCCGTCCGTGTTCGACAGCGTCTGCGCGTTCACAGTCACGTCACCGTTGCCGCCGATCGTGCCGGCACCGCTCAAGCCGCCCGTGTTGGCGTTCGTGATGGTTGCCGCGCTGATGGTCGTCGCGCCTGTGCCGACATTGGCGATACGGCCATTCGTGTTGTCCACCGATGCGCCCGACACCTGCAATGTCGTACCCGCGCCGTCCGATTCGATCTGGCCACCGGTATTGACGAGCGCACCGGATGCCGAGGCCGATACGCTGCCGTTACCCTGGATCAGACCCGCTGAATTGTCGAGCGTGCTGCCGGACTGCACGGTTGTCGCCCCGGATGCGGTGATCGTACCGCCCGCATTGTTGACGCTGCCTCCCGCGACGGACACGTCACCGTTGCCGCCGACCAGTCCGTTGCCGGTGTTCGTGAGCGCACCGCTCGCGCTCACCGTCGTAGCCCCGGCGCCGCCGTTCGCAATCGTGCCGCCATCGTTCGCAACGCTCTGCGCTGACACGTCAAGCACGTCGTCGGCCTGCACCGTGCCGCCCGCGTTGTTCAGTGTGCCCGTGCCGGTTATCGATACGTCGCGTGCGCCGACATAGCCGCCTGCGCTGTTATCGAGCGAGGCCACCTGAAACGTCGCGGACGATTGCCCCGCCAGCGTCCCGCCCCGGTTCGATACCACGCCCCCGTGGACATCCAGCGAGCCGTTCGTGGCGATGGTGCCCGCGTTGTTCGACAGCGAACCGGTGGCAATGGACAGGGTGCCGGTCCCGGAATCCGTAATCCTGCCGCCGTCGTTGATGAGCGCAGCGGGCGCGAGCGTGAGGCTGGAACTGTTCGTCGCCAGCGATCCGTGCGTGTTGTCGAACGTACCGGACACATTGACGGTAGTCGGCCCGGTGCCGGTCTGCGTTAGCGTGCCGCCGTGGTTGGTGAGGTTCGCTGCCGCCAGAGATAGCTGCGTCGCGTTGAGCGTTGCCGCACTGGTGTCAAGCGTCTGCGCGGCGGAAACATTGAGCGCGCCGTTAGCGGCGCTCTGGCTGCCCGTAAGCGTTACGTTGTTGCCCTGAAGCGTGGCATTGCCACCCGCGATGTTCTGGCCTGTTGCGGAAAGGGTATCTGCCGCGCTCAGGGTCAGGTCGCCGCTCTCGGCGACGCTGCCATCCGCATTGATGCCCGCGCCGAGGGTGCCGGTTGACGTGACGTTCCCCGCACTGATGGTCAGGTTCTGCTGCGCGTAGGTCGAGCCGCTGTTGTCCACATCGCCCGCCGCTGACATCGCAAGATTGCCGCTCGCGGTTGTCTTGCCGGTGAGAACCAGCCTGCCCTGCGTCGTGAGCGTCAGGTCACCCGCCTGGGCGGCGATCACGCCCGCATTGGACACCCCGACACCGTATTCATTGCTGACCAGAACGATACGATTGGCGTACATTCCGCCAAGCTGGCTCACGTCGATGGACACACCTGGCGCTGCGCCGCTGCCTGCGATGGGCGTCGCGGCCAGCGTGTCGTGATTGACCTGATTTGCGCCGGTGATGACATTCAGGTCGTTGGCACGGATGGCCGCGTTAGCCTCCACCGCGCGGGAGATCAGGTCCACCTGATCAATATTGGTCGCGTCCAGGCCCGCGCCCTGGACGGTAATCATGCCGCCAGTTACGTTGAAACCGCTCAGGTTGCCGCCCGCATCGAGCATCGGCGTACCGGTGGTGAGAATGCCGCGCGTGGTATTGATGAAGCCGCCGCCATCGACCACGATCCCCGAACCGTTTGCCACGACGACTTCGGCCCTGTTGCCCGCCACTTCGAGATAGCCGCGCAACTGGCTGGGCGAATTGCTGTTGACCTGGTTGAGAATGATCCGCGCGGACTGGCCTGGCGAAAGATTCGGGTTACCACTCACCTGTCCTGCGAGTTGCGTGTTCGTGATAACGGGCGAGTTGTTCAGGATTGCGCCGTTTTTCTGCACATCGAACTGCGAATACGTATTAATCGAAACACCCGCATTCGACGCCTTGTTGATATCGACCTGCGGCAGGCCATTGCGCGTCTGGATGACATTCGGCGTGTGCGCGCCCGAGGGCACGATCTGCGCATCCGCGAGAACAGGTGCGAGTCCGCACAGCACCAGCGCGGCGAAAGCTGCGTGACGCATGGCGAACAGTGTGATCGGGCGCCGTGAGGCCGATGAATGGGTCTCGCCCTGACTTGCGCTGCAGTGGGCAATGGCGGTTTCCGCAACAGCGACGAGCATACTCCGGCACCGGCTGAAAACCAGCTTGAACATGTTCTTGTTCATTCTGCATAGCGTATTTTTTTAACCTGCCGAAAAATACCTCATGCCACCGCTCGGGTAAGTTAAAAATTGTGGCTCTTTTGAAAATGCAGTGGGTAACGGGGCTCACGAGGCATGCGGGTTGAAGCCGGAGAAATCGAGCTTGCCAGCAACGAGAAAGAGGACCGTGCGCATCGTCGCGAAGCGCGTGTAGCCGCGAGCCTTTCGCTTGGCCGCTTGAAACAAGCCGTTGATTGCTTCGATGAAGCCGTTGGTCTGGCGCGTCTGAGTCCAGGCGACGATGCCGTCGAAGTGCCGACGAATCAGACGCGCGACGTCCTTCATCGGCTCGACTTTCGAGCGCATGACGTTGGTGCACCACTGCCGCAACATCTCGGAGACGACATGGATTTGCTTGCGCTCGAGAATCTCGCGCAGTTGCTCGCGATACAGCCATGCGCGGGCGGTGCGCTTGGTGGCGTACTGCCTGACCAGCGCCTCGAGGTCGGTCAATTGCGCCAGATTCAGTTTGTTGGCGTCCTTGAGCAGCGTCCAGCGCATCCCTTTAAGTTGTGGGTCGGCTTTCTGTTGTTGGCGGCGCACCGTATCAAGCGCCTTGGACGCGTGGGCGACGACGTGAAACTTGTCGAACGTCAGCCGCGCATTGGGCAGATGTTCGCCCACGCCTTTGATGAAGGCGGGCGACATGTCGATGCTCACCGAGGTGACCTGCTCGGGCGTGCCGTGGTGTCGGCTCAGATATGCCGCGAAGCCTTCAATCGTCTTCGCGTCACGCCCGGGCGTGACGAACACGACCCGTCGCGCCTGCATGTCGGCGACCAGCGTCAGATACTCGTGGCCGCGCCGGTACGAGGTTTCGTCAATAGCTACCGTGCTCACGTCCGACAGGTTCGCCGACGCGAGCGCGAGTTCCACATAGCGCGAACAGATGGCGTGCACGCGGTGCCACGACAGATTGACGATGCGTGCCACCGCGGCAAACGGCATCTGCTGCGCCAGCATCAGCACCAGCGCTTCGAACAGCAACGTGAAGCCGTCGAGTTGGCCGACCCAGTCGGGTTCCACCAGCCGTACCGCGCCATCCGGCAAGCGCACTCGCGGTACCCGCACTTCCAGATAGCACTCGTGCTGGAAGAAATTCAGGTGGCGCAGTCGCTTGATTTGCGTGTCATGCACTGGGTGCTCACCGGCGACCCCGGGGTAGGCGAAGCGGCTGCCAGCGACAAAGTCCACGGCAATCGTGAGCTGCCGTTTGGCCGTGTCGAAGTCGACGCCTTGCACGTACCACGGGGCCTTGATTCCCAAGGCGGCTTCAAAGAGTTGATTCGTCATGTTCGCTTCGTCTCGCATGGCTGGTTGCCGCATTCTGCCGCAACCAGCCATGCACCAGCTTGTCGGTTCAGGGCGCCTCAAGGGTTCGCTGCGCCGGGCTCACGCCCGCCCTTGACCCGCCAAATCACCCACTCGGGTTTCAAAAGAGGCAAAATTGTCAATGCAGTGCGAAGCAACAACAGAAATCAAAAACAGGAATTGTCTGATTGACGCAAAGCGTCAATATTTGCAGAAGAGATATGCAAACGAATAAACGTCCGCTTCTCGCCGTGTAATTGAAAAAAAGCGCCCTCAAGCCACCTTCATTGGAATGCCGACAGAACCGGTTAGTGTTTTGTCGTGGTAGAGCCGGGAGTCGCAAGTCTCCCCTTTTTTTTAACGTTTATTATTGTCAATATTTGTCAAAACGGATCTATCTTAAATTAAAACTGTTGACCGTGACTCCTTCGGATGGTTAATTCGTCGGGTGTTTTCTGGAAAATCAGAAGAGGTCAAATGAAACAACAGAAACAGGACGGCACTGGGGACGAGGAAGAATGCCTGCTTTGCCGTATCACCTATTCGATCTACTCAAACTTTCCGCCAATGCCATCCGCAATGGCGCTGAACATCGAAACCGGCGAATGGTTTCCGTTCGATAGGCTGAAGTCGTATTCAAACGGTTACGAGATGGCCGTAGCCCTGGGCACCGCATGGGCGTGCGATTGTCGCGGGCGCTCACGACAAGCGGACGACGCGAGGATGGCAAGCTCGCTCTATGGCAGCAGCCCGCGCGTGCCGGAGAATCTCGGCAGTGCTCAGTCGTTCGTCTATCAGCCCGACATGCCGGACGGCGACGCTGTGCAGCTCGCCGGCGCCGATGGTCGGCCCGGTAACAATCAGGCGCAGAACAAGCAATTTAAGGCGGTGGTCAAAGCACTTGGACTATTGAGACTTCCATAATTCATGACATCACCACAGCGTAGCCTGCATCCAGCAAGCGGCAATGATCGAAGGCCGCTTTTGAGCGCTCTTGAGCTTGTTGCGGGCGCTCGCGTGCAGTTCGCCGAGATCATTGGGGCAGTAGTTGGCCAGCGCGTGGCGCTTCAGCCAGGCCCACAGGTATTCGACCGGGTTCATGTCCGGCGCGTACGGCGGCAGGAACGCGATCTGGATGTGTCCGTCCAGGCTGTCCAGGTACTCGCGCACCAAACGACTGCGATGCGCCTTCAGGCCATCCCAGATCACCAGCAGCGGCTGCTTCAGGTGGGCCTTGAGCGCCTTGAGGAATTGGACGATCTCTTCCTTCTTGATGCTCCCCTCGTGCAGCCGGAACAAACAGTTGGTGCGCGTGAGCCCGGCGATGACCGAGACGTGATTCCAGTTGAAGTGAAACTGGATGATGGGCGTCTGTCCCTTGGGCGCCCAGGTGCGGACTCTGGTCGGGCGCTCGCTGATGCCGGACTCGTCCACGAAGACAATCAGCCGGCCTTCTCGTCGGGCTTTTTTTTAAGGGCGGGCCAGGTGCGGCGCTTCCAGTTGCGCACGGCATCCTCGTTGCGCTCGATGGCCCGTTTCTCGGGCTTTTGCGGGCTAAAGCCCAGTGAGCCCAGGATGCGCCAAACCTGCGTCTGGCCAAAGCGAATGCCGTGCATGCGTTCGATGACCGCGCCCACGCGCTTGAGAGTCCACAGTTCAGTGCCAAATCCATGCTCGACGGGGCTTTGCAGCAGGGCGGCGCGAACAGCCGCCAACTGTTGCTCATCGAGTTGGGCCGGGCGCCCTCGCTCGCCCACCTCTCGCAGCGCATCGATGCCGCCTTCATCGAGCAGCCGCTTCCATGTGTACACCGTCTGCCGAGCCACACCCACCGCCAACGCCACCTCGGCGCAGCCCTTGCCCGCCAGCAGCAGCCGACCCGCCTTCAATCGCTTCTTTGCTGCTTCGCTCATTCGCCTTTGCGCCATGCCAACTTGTCTCCAGGACCGTCCTGAAAATATAACGCTTGAGACACTCAACGGTTGTCATGATTTACGGAAAAATCAATAAGCAAGAATCAAGCACGCCGCCTTCACTACGATATTCAGATGGACGATCTTGAGTATCACGGCATGATGGAGCGCGCCCTGGACCTGTTTGGAGACAAATTGGAATGATCGATACGAAAGAGCAGGTAGGACTTCACCTTTCCGCCTTGATCGGGCTTAACGTTAGCGGAGTGGCGCACGCGGCCGACATGCTTACGTTACAGTTCGGTCCGCTTCGGGAGGTAAAGACCGGCAGAGGAACCATCAAGTATCTGGGCGATTGGGCGCTCCATATTCAGTGCGACTGGCGCATCGAGCAGGGACACGTGATCGTTGCGTCTTATTCGGACTTCGCAGCGTCTGAAGAGAGAACGAGAGTGACAACGGAACGAATCCGTGATCTCCTTGTGACACATGGCCCAACGGCTGTTTTGAATATCGAGGCGGGCGAGAACGGTGATGCCGTCATTTTGCTGGCAAGAGATATGCGACTAGTCATTCTTGCGGATGCGATACCTGATGATGAGGACTGGCGCCTATTCCCCTCGAATCCCGACGCGAAGCATTTCGTGATCGAGGGTGGCAAGGTCGATCCCTGGTCCTTGTCGTAAGGAGAGACTGGACATTGAGCGTCCCCTCATTACCGGTATTCCTGGTAATCGTCAGGTGATGCTCGACATGGCAGAGGTATCGACATTGAATAAATTTTGGAGGTGCTTCTTGCTAGTCATGGCGCTTTGCAGCTTTCGGCCGATATTTGCCGATGAGGTGATCAACGATTCGAATTGCATGCAGTACCTGGGCGGTGGCGGATTTGGAGATTTTGATTGCTATGAGCATCATGCAAGATCCCTTGAAGTCGACAACAAGAAACTGGCGAATTCAATTAAATCCGCACGAGGCATCAAAGGCGCGAGCAAGGCTGAGCTCGATCGGTACATGCGCGCACAAGATGAATCGGCAAAGGCTTGCGATCTAGCCCCTAAACTAGCTTATGATTGGAATATTGAAGAACCGCCAAAAACACACGTGGATATGTACGATGTCACGGGAGCGCGTTGCCATTATTCAATTCGCAAGCAGCAAAACGAAATCCTGCGCGACCTCTATTCGATAAAAACGGATTGAACGACCCGTTTCGGCGGGGCCATTTAAAGGCGGGTCACGCAGGCAAGCGGCACCACCACGACTGAGCATCGGCCACGTCGCTTATCAACTCGATCCCGCGAGCACGAAGTCGTTAGGCATCAGACGCCGGGCTTACGGGTGCCGCGACGAGGCGTACATATTCCTCAAAATCCGAGCGTTCCCGGGCAGTGCGCTCGTGATAAAGCCTCAGGTGGCGGAAAGAGTGAAGCCACGCGATCCGCCACGCGACGCGCCACTACTTCCACGCATACCTCATCCCCACCCAGAACCCCCTCGGCGCACCCGGCCCGACGAACTGCTCGTTGACCGGCGCCGTGCCGTTGAACGTATTGCCCGGTCCGGTAAAGAAGTTCTCCCCGAGCGCGCCGAAGCTCGCATAGCGCTTGTCGAGCAGGTTCGACACCGACGCGAACACCTGCAACTGCTTCGTCACCTGGTAGCTGGTGTCCATATCGATCAACAGATAGCCGGAGATCTTGCCGTTCACGTCCTGGTTGTTCTCGTCGCCCTGCGCGTAGATGCTGCCGCGCCACGTCAGATTCGTGCCGATTCGCCATTTCGCGGTGGCCGCGTAATCGAGCCGCAGCTTGACGGTCGTCGCCGGAATGCTCGGGATGTGGTCGCCGGGATGCACGGTGATGTTGCCGTTCGCGTCGGCGCTCGAGTTGCTGGGGCTGCTTTCGACCCATGTCGACTGGTAGGTCGCATTGACGTAGCTATAGCTGCCGGTCACCGTGAACGGACCGTACTTCGTCTGCCCAGCCAGTTCGACACCTTGCCGGCGCGTGCGCCCGACGTTCTGGAAAAACCCCTGCGAACTGCCCGCGCCGTTGCTGCTGATGAACTCGATGTCGTTGTCGAGCGTCGTGCTGTAGGCAGCCGCGCTCCATGTCGTGTTGCCGCCGATCCTGCCGCGCGCGCCGACTTCATAGGTCTTCGAAATGACCGGCTGCAACGACGGATCGGAGATGAAGTCGTTCGGCAGCGAACACGGCGCGTTCGGATCGGCGCAGGCCAGCTCGATCGCGGTCGGCGAGCGCATGCCCTCGTTGTAGGTCGCGTAGGCGGTGAGCGCCGGCGTCGGATTCCAGTTGATGCCGACCGCCGGATTGAAGCGCGAGAACGTATGGTGGCCGTCGAGCTGCGGCTGCGTGCCGGATTCGTCGCCGATCGTCGCATCGGCCCAGTTGTAGCGGCCCGACAGCGTCAGCGACCACTGCGGCGTCAGCGAAAGCGTGTCCGTCAGGTAGATGCCGTAGTTCGTGTTGTGCGTGTTCGCGTTGGTCTGCTGAGCGAAATTCCCGATGCCGACCGTCGCGCGCGAATCGGTAAACGTCGCGTCCTGCGACGACTGCGTGAAGCGCGAGTCGGCGGCATCGACGGCCATGCCCGCGATGAACTGGTTCTGCATGCCGCCGAGCTTGCCGAGCAGCGTCAGTTGCAGGCTCGCGCCGTAGCTGTCGGTCGTCACGGTGGACTGTACGTTGGTCGCCTGCAACGTGTCGACGGTGCCGTCGGGATTGATCGTGCCGTAGTCGTTGTTGACGTTGCTGCTGGTGTTGGCATTGCGAAAGTGCCGGTAGTACGCGTTGCCGCTCAGCTCGACGGTGTCGTTGAAGTAATGATCGCCCGACAGCGTCAGGTAGCCGGCGCTGTTCTGATTCTGATCGGGATACGTGTACGGTTGCCTGGGGTTACCGAGGAACGAGCGCGGAATGGTTTGCGCGCCGTGCAGATCGTTGTCCGCGCCGCCGGCCGATAACGACAGCGTCGTGTCGGCGTCGGTATAGCGCAGCTTGCCGAACGCCTGGCGGATGCGGCTCTCGTTCTGCTCGGCCCAGCCGTTGTCGTTCGCGGCGTTGGCGGTGAAGTAGTAGTCGAGGTTCTGGCCGATCGTGCCGCCCTGTTCGATCTGCGCGGCCTTGCGTCCCCACGAGCCGCCCTGAATTTCGGCCTCGCCGACCGGGTTGTCCTTGCCGTTTTTCGTCGTGATCGACAGCGCGCCGCCGAGCGTATTGAAGCCGAAAGTCGGATTGGAGCCGGGGATCAGCTGCATCGTGTCGATCGCCTGTTGCGGCAGCAGGTCCCAGTTCACGACGTCGCCGAACGGTTCGTTCACGCGCACGCCGTCGACGAATACCGACAAACCTTGCGGCGTGCCCAGCAGCGGCGACGCGGTGAAGCCGCGATAGAACAGGTTCATCTGATACGGGTTGCCCTGCGCGTCGGAGATCGTGACGCTAGGCAGATTCGCCGCGAGATAGTCGCTGAGTGTCTGGCGGCCCTGCCGTTGGATATCGGCCGCGTGGACCGTCTGCACGTTGGCCGGCACCAGCGTGAGCGGTGTGCCGATGCCGAGCAGCGGCGTGGTGCCTACGACGACGATCGGCGCGAGCGTCGTGGTGGGTGTGGTGTTGCTGTTGGCGTTGCCGTCGGCTGTGCCGGACGAGGCAGCGGAAGACGCAGCGGAAGACGCAGCGGAAAGACGCAGCGGAAGACGCAGCGGAAGACGCCGAGGCCGGCGCCGACGCCGCGACTGGCGGCTCCGCCTGCGCCCATACGCTCGTGGACAGACCGGCGAGAGCGCCGCCGACGCAGAAGGTGATGCCGGCACGCCGCTGAAGCCGGCGTTTGCGGCGTGCTTGTGATCGCATGCTCATCGTTATTGTCTCCTGCCGGCTTGATTTGTACGCGTGTCGCGCGTTGCTTGACGTTGGTGTAAAGCTTCGCATACGCGTCTGTAAGCCGCGCGGGAGCTTTTCCCGATCTGCCGGGGAAGCGTTCCCAAACTCGCGCAAAACCCGCTGCGTGTGCCGGCGCTGAGTAGAATGCAAGCGTCATGTCAAGCGAACCGATCCATTCCTCTTCCGCTGACCGAGCGCCGCCATCGTCGCCGATATGGCGCGACCTCGGCTGGGTCGTCGCCGTGACCGTGCTCGCGGCGGTGCTCGGCGCCGCCTTCGATCTCAGCGAGAAGGTCTACCGGTTCACGCGTGGCATGGAGCGCTTCCAGCTCGACGAGTTGCCGGGCGCGCTGTTCGTGCTGTCGATCGCGCTCGCGTGGTTCGCGTGGCGCCGCTATCGCGATGCGCGCCGCGAACTGCGCCATCGCCGCGTGCTCGAGGAACAGGCCGAACGGCTGCTCGCCGACAACCGGCGCCTTGCCAGTCAGGCGCTGCAGGCGCAGGAACTGGAGCGCCGCCATCTGGCGCGCGAACTGCACGACGAGCTGGGTCAATACCTGAACGCGATCTCGCTCGACGCGGCGCGCATCCGCGATCTATCGGGCGAGCGCGAGCCGGAAATTCATCGCATCGCGCTCGGGCTGATGCAGAGCGCGACGCATGTGTACCGCGAGATCGGCGGCATGATCCGCCGCCTGCGGCCGATCGGTCTCGACGAATTCGGCTTGCCGACCGCGCTCGAACATTGCGTCGACGGCTGGCGCGAGCGCTTGCCCGAAGCGTCGTTCTCGATGACGATCGAAGGGGATTTCAGCGGCCTCAGCGATGCGTTGACGATCACGCTGTACCGGCTCGTGCAGGAAGGACTGACGAATGTGTCGAAGTTCGCGCGCCGCTCGCGTGTCGAACTGTTCATGGTGCGCGCGCCGCGCGAACACAACGGCGCGCAGATCGACGAGATCGTCGTCACGATGGCCGACGACGGCCCCGGCACCGATCTGACGAAGCCGCGCAGTGGGCTCGGGCTGATCGGCATGCGCGAACGCGTCGAGGCGCTCGGCGGCGAATTTCACATCGCGAGCGAGCCGCAGCGCGGTTTTCTGTTCTGCGCGCGCGTGCCCGCTCAGGCGGGGCTGGCCGAGCCCGTGAACTGAAGCCCGAGGCGGCTTGCCATCTGCGCGAGCTGTACGCCGTTGTCGGCGCCGAACTTCTGCCGGATCACCGATTGGTGGTTGGCCACCGTTTTCTGACTCAAGCCCAGCTTTTCGGCGATGCTCGGCAGCGTATAGCCCTGCACGAGCAGCCGCAGCACCTCGAACTCGCGCGCCGACAACTGACGCCCCGGCGGCCCTTCGTTGAACGCGGTGCGCAGCGCGAGCGCCTGCGAGATGTCCGGGCTCAGGTAGCGGGCACGCCGCGCAATCGAGCGCACCGCTTCGACCAGCACGTCGGGCGCGCTCGCCTTGGTCACGTAGCCGAGCGCGCCCGCGTCGAGCGCGCGCCGCACGAAGATCGATTCCTCGTGCACGCTGAAGATCAGCACGCGCGCGTCCGGTTCGCGCGCGAGCATGCGCCGCATCGCTTCGATGCCGCTTGCGCCCGGCAGCGCCACATCCATCACGACCACGTCGGGCCGCAGCGCGCAAAAACGCTGATAGGCCTGCGCGGCGTCGCCCGCTTCGCCGCACACCTCGACGTCGGCATTCAGTTCGAGCAGACGCCGGTAGCCTTCGCGCACGACCGCATGGTCGTCGACGAGCAGAACGGAGATGGTGTCGGCACTCATGATTGGACTCCGGGTGACGCCCGGTTATCGCCGCCGGCGTCGGGCTCGCGGGCAGCGGCCGCGAACTTGCGTGAGTTGGCGTCGTTGCGGAACAGGATCGGCTGTTCGCGGGCCGCTACTGTCGCCCCGGTTTCGGATGCAGATCCCGATGCTGCACGCCGCACGATCTTGACCACGGTGTCGTGAAACGGCGACTTGTCGCAGACCGGGTCGGCGTTGGCCGCGTCGCCGGTCAGCAGGTAGGCCTGGCAGCGGCAGCCGCCGAGGTCGCGGTCCTTTTCATCGCAGCTGCGGCACGGCTCCTTCATCCACTGCAAACCCCGAAAGCGGTTGAACGCGTCGCTGTCGTACCAGATCTCGCGCAACGGCATGTCCTTCACGTTCGGCAGCGTCAGGCCGGGCAGGCCGCGCGCCGCGTGACACGGCAGCGCGGCGCCGTCGGGCGCGACGCCGAGGAACACCGCGCCCCAGCCGTTCATGCAGCGCTTCGGGCGGCGCTCGAAGTAGTCGGGCACGACGAAGAAGATCTTGCAGCGCTCGCCATGCGTGCGGCGATAGCGCGCGACCACCGCTTCGGCTTCTTCGAGCTGCTGTTGCGTCGGCATCAGTTGCGCCTGGTTCTCGCGCGCCCAGCCGTAGAACTGCGTGTTCGCCAGCTCCAGATATTCGGCGCCGAGAGCCAATGCCATCTCGATGATCTTGTCGACATGCGGCAGGTTGTAGCGATGCAGCACGCAGTTCATCACCATCGGAAAGCCGTGCCGCTTGAGCGCGACGGCGACGCGCTGCTTCAGCTCGAAGGTGCGCGTGCTGCTCAGGAAGTCGTTCAACTGCTGCGTCGAATCCTGGAAGGACAACTGGATGTGATCGAGCCCGGCGGCCTTCAGATCGCCGAGGCGCTGATCGGTGAGACCGACGCCCGACGTGATCAGGTTCGTGTAGAAGCCGAGCCTGTGCGCTTCTTCGACGAGTACTTCGACGTCGTCGCGCACCAGCGGCTCGCCGCCCGAAAAGCCGAGCTGCACCGCGCCGAGCGCGCGCGCCTCGCGCAGCACGTCGAGCCATTGCCCGGTGGTCAGTTCGCGGTTGTGATCGGTGTAGTCGAGCGGGTTGTAGCAGAACGCGCAATGCAGCGGACAGCGATAGGTCAGCTCCGCGAGCAGCCACAGCGGCGGCGGCGCGACGGCGGCCGCGTCGCTTTGCACTTGCGCGCCGGGTTGAGAGCCAGGTTGAGAAAGATCGGTCATCGCGCTACTCCAGCCAGCCGCGCCCATGCGCGTCGGCGATGAAGGCCCGCACCTCGCTGCCGATGCCGGTCGTGTTGAACGCCTGTTCGAGGTCGGCGATCAGCGTATCGATGTCGCGTGTGCCGTCGCAGCGCTTGAGGATTTCTCCCGCGCTTTGATTGAGCTTCACCATGCCCTCGGGGTACAGCAGCACGTGCGCGTTCTGCGCGGGCTCCCATTGCAGGCGAAATGGCTTCGCGATCGCGAGCGGCGTGGCGGGGTCGGCGCGTGTCGAGTCGTTCATTGTGGAAACGCCTTCTCGATCGCGTCGAGCATGGTCCACAGAATGTCGAGCTTGAACTGCAGGATGTCGAGCGCCCGTTCCTGCTGATCGCGTCGCGTGAAATGGGCAAGCGTGACCTCGAGTCCGTGCTGCACATCGCGCTGCGCGAGTGAGATGCGCGAACGGAAATACGCGAGGCCCTCCGCTTCGATCCACGGATAGTGCTCGGGCCAGCTCGCGAGCCGGTCGCGATGCACCTGCGGCGCGAACATTTCGGTCAGCGACGAGCACACTGCTTCCTGCCACGGCGCGCGGCGCGCGAAATTCACATACGCGTCGACGGCGAAGCGCACGCCCGGCGTCACGTGTTCGAGCGACCACAGTTCGTCGCGTGTGAGGCCGACCGCATCCGCGAGACGCGCCCAGGTTTCGATGCCGCCTTCCGCGCCATCGTAGCCGTCGTGATCGAGAATGCGCAGCACCCAGCGGCGGCGCGTCTCGCGGTCCGGACAGTTCGACAGCACGGCCGCATCCTTCAGCGGAATGTTGATCTGGTAGTAGAAGCGGTTCGCGACCCAGCCGCGAATCTGCTCGCGCGAGCAGCCGCCGCTATTCATCTTCACGTTGAACGGATGGTGGATGTGATAGGCGGTGCCCTTCGCGCGCAACTGCGCCTCGAATTCTTCACGGCTCCAGGCGGGTCGGTCGATGCCTTGAGTTCCCGTGGTACTCACGTCGCGTGTTGGTGTTGTTGGTGTCGTGTCCTGAATGTCTTTCGCGTTCATGCCGTCTCCGTTTTATCGTCGTTCACAGCTGCGCCTCGTTACCGCATCACTCCGTACCCTTCACTGCGCGCCTCAAAGCTCGAGGCTCATTCCGTCGTACGCGACCTCGATGCCATGCTCGCCTAGCGTGCGCCGCTCGGGGCCGTCTTCGATCAGGATCGGATTCGTGTTGTTGATATGGATCAGCACTTTGCGTTTCGCGCCGAGCGAATCGAGCGTTTCGATCATGCCGCCCGCGCCGCTCTGCGGCAGATGGCCCATATCCGCCGAGGTCTTCTTCGACAGGCCGAGGCGGATCATTTCGTCGCCGGTCCACAGCGTGCCGTCGACGAGTAGCAGATCGGCCTCGCGCATCGCCGCCAGCACGTGCGGCTCGATCGCGCCGAGCCCCGGCGCGTAGAACACGCGCCGGCCCGATTGCAGGTTCGTCAGTACGAGTCCGATGTTGTCGCCGCGCTCCGGCGCATCGCGATGCGGCGAGTACGGCGGCGCCTTGCTCGACAGCGGCAGCGCGTCGATGCGCATGCCGGGCAGCGCGTCGACGGCGAGCGGCGCGCCGTCGAGCGCGATACGGCGGTGCTCGACTCCGCAGTAGTGCGACAGGATCGGCGCGACCGGAAAGCCGGAGCGGAGGTCTTGCCAGACCGCATCGGTTGCGTATAGCGGCAGCGGGGTGTCGCGTTCGCGCAGCATCAAGAGGCCGGTCACGTGGTCGATCTGCGCGTCGATCACGAGCACCGCGGCGATGCCGCTGTCGCGCGCGCGCCGCGCTGGTTGCAGTTCGGGATGCGCGGCGATCTGCGCGAGCAGATCGGGCGATGCATTGACGAGCAGCCAGTCCTCGCCGTTCGCGCTGACCGCGATCGACGACTGCGTGCGGCGCGTCGCCTTCACCGTGCCGCGACGCACTCCGTCGCAATTGCGGCAATTGCAGTTCCACTGCGGAAAGCCGCCGCCCGCCGACGAGCCGAGTACCTTGATCTTCATGCCGCGCGACGCATGCTGCTGCGCCCCTCTTCGACGGTGGGAGTGAACATCGCGGTGAGCGCCTGCGCGACGCATGCATGCAGCGCGGGGTCGCTCGCCAGATGACCCGCCGCGCTCACAGACTCGACGCGTGCCGACGGAACCGCGCGCGACAGACGTCGCAGATTGCCGCGCGGACACACCGGATCGCGCGCACCGTGCACGGCCGCAATCGATACCCCGGCCGCCGCCGCGCGGCTCGCGAGCGACAGCAAACGCGTCTCGCCGAGCCAACAGCGATGCGCGAGGTAGTGCGCCTGAATCCGGTATTTGCCGATCAGCTTGCGCGCGTGGCGTTGGGATTCGCGTGGGTTTCGCAGGTTCGCACGTCGTTGTGCGGCGCCTCGCGGCGATGCGCTCGCGAGCACCGCGTTTTCATAGCCGCGCCAGGCCAGCGCGAGCGCGCGTTGCCGCGCTTCATTCGCGCCGTATTGCAAGGTGTCGCCGCAACGCGCGGCCAGTGTCGCGGGCTGCTCGCAGCGAGCAGCGGCACGCAGTCTCGACCACGCACGCGGCGCACGCTTGCGTGACGCGATGAACAAACCGCGCACTTCGCGCTCGGACGTCAGGAACAGGCCGCGCAGCACGACGCCCGTCACCGACCGCGGACACTGCCCCGCATACGCGAGCGCGAGCGCCGCGCCCCACGATCCACCGAGTACGCCCCAGCGCGCGAAGCCGAGCCGCGCGCGAATCGCTTCGAGATCGGCGATCAGATAGTCGGTGCGGTTGTGGCGCACGCTGCCGTGCGGCGTCGAGGCACCGGTGCCGCGCTGGTCGATCAGCACGACGCGAAAGCGCTGCAGATCGAACAGCCGCAGCACGCCGGGCTGACTGCCGCTGCCCGGGCCGCCGTGCAGCACCGCGACCGGCACGCCGTCGCGCGCGCCGGCCAGCGCGTACCACACGCGATGGCCATCGCGCGTGCGCAGCGTATGGACTTGGAGTGCGGCGGCCGCCTGCGTGTGGCGCGATAAGCTTCGCATCGTCATGGCAGCATCCTCGCGAGCAGGTTGTCGCGATCGATCCACTGATGCTTGAACGCGCCCGCCACGTGCAGCACGATCAGCGCGATCAGCGCGAAGCCGATGGCGTGGTGAAGGCCGAAGAACAGCGCGCGCAGATGCGCGTCGTCCCAGCCCCACTTCGGCAGCAGGATGCCCCAGAAGCGCGTGCCGTAGGTGTTGAACGACGAGCCGAGATACCCGGCAAGCGGCATCGCCACCATGCCGACATATAAAAGACCCTGCGTAGTGCGCGCGGCGGCGCGTTGCCACGGTGGCATCGGCGGCAGCGGAGGCCGGTGAAGGACCAGCCGCGCGACGATGCGCAAAAGCACCAGCAGGAAAACCGTCAGTCCGAGCGACTTGTGCAGATTGATCAGCGTCGCCTTGACGGGCAAGCCTTTCGGCAAGCCGACCATATAGAGCCCGAGTGCGAGCAGCCCGACGATGCCGAGCGCGATCAGCCAGTGCAGCGCGATCAGCAGCCCGGCATAGCGCGGGCCGCCGGCGCTGGCATTTGCGTTGACGTCGATATCAGGCTTCGCGTTTGCAGAATCCGCTGTCGTCATGCCCTGTCTCCATGCAACATCGTTGCGGGACGTTTCTTTTTTGCCGAACACCGTTTCAGTCCTGGCTGACATAGCGCTGCGTCAGCCGACGATCAGTATTTCACCGCGGCCGTCGACCGCGAGGTCGCCCGTGAAGCGGACCGGCAGACGGTCCGCGCGCCACTGCGAAAACGGCGCGATTTCGGCCGCGAGACTGCGTATGAGCAATGACCAGAATACGTCGAAACCGTGTCCGCCGCCGGTGAAAGTAGGGGGCGGCAGTGGCTCTGGCCGTTGCGCGAGCAGTAGCGTGCCACGCCTCATTGCATAGGCATAATGCGCGCCCAGTTGCCCCGCCACGCCGACGGTCCCCGCCACCAGCCGCGACGCCGCGAAGTCGCCCGCGTTGCCGCCGACCAGCACGAGGCCGCGGCGCATCCGGTCGGCGAGCCGCGCGCCGGCGTTGCCGTGGATCGTCAGCGTGCCGCCGCTCATGCCTTCCATATCGCCCGTCAGTGCGCCGGCGGCGAAGTCGCCGCTGTCGCCGCGCACCGTCACGCGTCCGCCGCGCATTTCGCAGCCGGTGAAGTGCCCCGCGTCGCCGTCGATTTCAAGCAAGCCGCCGCTCATTCTGAAGCCGCTGTAGTCGCCGACCGAGCCGCGCGCGACGAGCCGTCCGCCATCCATCTGAGCGCCGAGCCGGTCGAGCCACCGCGCGGCGCCGTCGATCAGCAGCGTGGCCATGTCGTCGCCGGACGCAGGCGCGTCATCGCGCGAAACCTCGAAGACGTCGCCGACCTCGCAGCGCTCGTTGCCGGCCGGCAGCACGATGCGCTCGATCTCGGCCACGCTCATGCTGGCCAGCGCCGAGGGTGACAGCGCTGCGGCATCGACGCGAAAGCCGGATGGTGTGTTCACGCGCAACGTGGTCGTGCTCATGCGTGACCCCCGTTGAGCCCCGCCGCCAGTTCGTGCAGATGAAAGTGGTACGGCCCGAGCTTGCCGCCGTAGTTGCCCGCCGAAATGCGCAGCACGCCGGCCGCGCGGCCGAGTCCGGCGGCCGCGCCGATCCCGGCCGTCATCGCCGCGCCGACGTCGGCGTCGGTCAGACCGTCGATGACGATCTCCAGCACGCAGCCAACGTCCGCGCTCAACTCGCTGCGCCGCGCGAGGCCGATCAGGCTCGGGCAGAACGCGTCGTTGGTCGACGCTGTCGCGCCCGCGTACTTCGAGCCGATCTTCGAGCCCGAGCGCACGATGCCGCCGGGAAACGGCATGATCACGTTCGGCAGCCGGCGCATCGCGGCGACCGCGGCTTCGGCCGCCGCGAGCGCAGCGCCGAGGTCGCGCGCGAGCAGCAGCAGGTTGCCGCCGCCGACGGCCTTGACCGTCGCCGCCATGTCTTCGCAGACGAACTCGCCGTCCATCACCGGCACGCGCCAGTAACGCGTGGGTCCGTTCCCTGCGTCGATCATCTTCGCGATCTGCCAGCCGTCGCCGAAAAAGCGCAGCCCGCTGCCGAGCGGCGCCGGGTCCGACAGCGGCGCGCGGCTCGTGGCCGGATCGATGCCGCCGTAGACGGCCGTGCTCGGGCAGGTGAGCACGCACTGTCCGACGCGCCGGCCGATCTGCTTCGCGAGCTCCTTCGACGACACCGCGAACAACAGCACCGCGACGCCGGGCCGGCCGTCGGGCGTGGCAGCGGGCGCGAGCGCACGCTCGACGCCCGCCTCGCAGCCGCAACCGATCACCGAGGTCGCGAAGCCCGCCAGCGAGTTCGCCGCGTGCATCGCCCACGTCGCCGTGTGCGCGGTGATCACGAGCCGGGTCGCCTTCATCGGAAAGGCTTCGGCGAAGGTCGCGTCGATCGCGGTGCCGTTGATGTCGAGCGGGGCGGGAGCGTTCATCGTGGACGCGTCAGGTTAGACATTCGACGGGCAACAGTCGTCCGCCGCGGCAGCAGCGGCAGGCTTCGTCGGCGCTGATCGCGGCGTGCGCGAAGTTGCTCGCGAGGTTCGCGTCGCTATACGCGCGCAGCGTTGTCTCGATGCCGCGATCGAATTGCGGCGCGACGAAATGGATGCCGCCCGTCGGCGTCGCGACCAGCGTGCCGTCGCGCGCGACCAGTTCGCCGTCCTTGAACACATAGGCCGGCGACGTGAACATCCGCTCGCGGTCCGGCTCGTCGCGATAGACGGCGATGTCCGCCGCCGCGCCCGCGCCGAGATGGCCGCGATCGCGCAGACCGAGCAGCCGCGCGGGACCGGCGCGCGTGATGATCGCGATCTCGTACAGCGAGAATTCGCGCTTGAGCTCCGGCAGCGCACTGGCGACCTGCGCCTCGGGATGCAGCTTCGCCAGTTGCTCATCGCGAAACGGCTTGTCCATCAGCAGGCGGATCAGATGCGGATAGCTCGTGAACGGTCCGCCGTTCGGATGATCGGTGGTCATCGCGACGCGCCACGGGTCGTCGACGAGCAGGAAGATTTCGAGGCCGATGATCCATTGCAGCGCGTTCACGTAGCTCTGTTCGCGATAACGGAACGGCAGCACGCCGCAACCCGCGTCGCACTCGATATCGCCCACCACCCACTTGTGCGGCCGCGCGAGCGGCGCGTTGCGGAACTGCATCATCGTGTCGCCGGAGGCCGTGACGGTCTGTCCGAAGATGATCTGGCCGACGTCGATCGACACGTTCCGCCGCGCGTTCACGGCCTCGGCAATCTGCCGCGCGCCCGACGAAAACTTGCGCGAACCCTCGGTGCCATAGCTGTGAAACTGGATATGCGTCAGATGGATCGGCAGACCGTCGGCGGCGTCCATCGTCGCGATGGTCGAGGCGAGGTTGCCGGGCACGCCGAGGTTGCTCGTGTGCACGTGCAGCGGATGCGGCACGCGCAGCTCGGTCAGCGCGCGCGTCAGCGTGCGCAGCACGTCGCGCGGCGTGATGCCGTAGTGCGCGTGCGGCTCGTCGACGTTTAGCGAGCGCTGGTTGAACTTGAACGCCGAGATGCCGCCGGGGTTGACCACCTTGACGCCGAGCGCCTTGCTCGCGTCGATCGTC
The DNA here is from genome assembly GCF_050436485.1 of Paraburkholderia sp. Clong3. NCBI lineage: Bacteria > Pseudomonadati > Pseudomonadota > Betaproteobacteria > Burkholderiales > Burkholderiaceae > Paraburkholderia > Paraburkholderia sp. Clong3. Next base: position 644,922 of record NZ_JBNDMH010000003.1, read on the forward strand.
CAGCCGACGTAATCGCGCAGACGTTCGAAGTCGTCGCGCGCGGCGAGCATCCGCAGGAACAGCTCGTCGTTGCCGAGCATCACGTACGCGCCATGATCGATGATCGGCGTGTCGCCCATTTCGAGGTGCGTGTGGCGCGCGTTGGACGGCATCATCGCCGGCTCGAACGCGGCCGTGTAGCCCATTTCGGCGTAGCGGTAGCCGGTCGCGAGCGTGCCCGGCGTGCAGACGCCGCACGACGGCAGGCGCAGGTAGCGGCCGTTGTCGTCGCGCGCGGCTTCGTAGGCGGCCTCGCGCGGCGCATCGGCGCGATGGTCCTCGGGCAGCAGCAGGCGCGACAGATTGGTCTTGCCGCCGCCGATATGCGAATGCAGGTCGATGCCGCCCGCCATCACGATCATGCCGGTCGCGTCGTATTCACGATCGACGGGCGTGGTGGCGGGCACGTCGACGATGCGGCCGTCGCGGAACGTCAGGTCGCGGCGCTCGCCGTTGACGTTGTGGATCGGGTCGAACAACGTGCCGCCCTTGAGCCGGACGAGAGTCATGGCTGATCCTCGCGCGTACTCGAGCGTTCGCTCAGTTGCCCGCTCAATCGCCCGCTCAACTTCGCGGCAATCGACGCCACCGACTCCAGCGCGGCACCACGCGCGGCGGTAAGCGGCATCACGACCGTGCCGTCGATGCGAAACAGATGTCCGCCGCTATCGACGCCCGGTGTCGCGACCGGCACGAACACGGTGTTCGCGCCGCGTGCCCTGGCGGCATCGGCGAGCGCCGGATGACCGAGCACGATCAGGGCAAGCGCGGGATCGAGCGACGCCGGCCACGCGTGCGGCGCGAAGCCCGCGATCCACAGCAGCGCATCGACTTCGCGTTCGGCGAGCAGCCGAGCCGTCCGATAGCGGTACGGATCGTGATCGAGCGGCGCGGTGCCCGCGGCGTGCGCCGGCATCGACACGCGCGTGCGCAGCGGCAAGCCGGACAGCCACGTGACGGTCTGATTGACCGTCAACGCGCCGTCGTCGCCGCCGAGCGCGAGACATGCCGCGCGCGTCGTGCGATTCACGGCCTTCACGATCCGGTTCAGCGCTTCGATCAGCAGCGCCGCGTGCGGCGCGGGCAGTGCGGCCGGTTCGTAGACGACCACCGTATAGCGCGCGCCGGCGCTGCGTGCGTGCAACGACGCGAGCGCGGTTGCCGCGTTGGCTGCGCTGCCATCGCCGTGGCTCAGCGCGGCGGCGTCGCGTCCTTCCGCGAGCGCTGACCACAGCGCGAGCGTGTCGTACGGATCGGTGTCCGGCAGCAGCGTGTCGATGCGCGTTTGCGCGAAGCCGGCTGCAGCCGGGTCCGCTTCGCAGCCGACGAAGACCAGCTCGCGCGCGAGTTCGGTGCCCGCCAGCGCGCGCGTGAAAAAGCGCGGATAGCGCCGCGACGGCTGACAGCCGAAGAACACCAGCAGGTCGGCGCGGGCGCGCACTTCGGAGAGCGTCGTAAAGAACGAGCCACGGTCTTGCAAAGCGAGCGTCGCGGGCGTCAGCGCATCGCCGTGCAGATGATCGAGGATCGCGCCGCAGGCGGCGGCAAGCGGATACAGCGCGCGGATGCCGGCGACGTCGGTGGCGAGGCCGCCGAATAGCGGGCGGCGCGCGTTCGCGAGCAACTGCGCGGCGCTCGCCAGCGCGGCATCCTTGGCCACTTCGTCGCCATCGACGGTGCAAGCGCATTGCGCGTCCGTTACGCCGTACTGCGCGAGCGCGTGAGCGAGCCGCGAACATTCGGTGTCCGGCACATCGAGCGTGCCGTCGTCGTGGGCAGCGGCGGCCAGGTCGTCGCACAGCAAAGGGCAGAACGGACAGATCCAGTCGCGTGTGAGCGCCGCGGCGCGCGTTGCGCTCGGGCTGGGGGTCGATGGATCGATGGAGGGGCTATGCATGGGGCAGGTTTAGCAAGCTCCATGCCGATCTTTCGACACGCATCGGCGGGCGAGCGCCGCGTTGAAGCGGGGCCGCGCCTACGGTCGTACTGCTTTGCATTCAGCGGATGAACAAACGCGGGATCCCTGCGGTCAGCGTGCCTGATCCTGCGTCGGCGCGCGCGTCAAAGGCCCGCTGCGCCATACAAAATGTGTGCCGTTCTGGAGCAGAGTGTCAAGCAGAGTGTCACACGCGAACAGTCCGGCTTGTGTTGCGTTTACCGACAGCGCTGTCAGGACGCGTGGCATGGAAATTGTATGGAAGGCCTACGCGGAATCGGAATGCGCGCAGTCGATCTGTCGATCGTGCAGCGCGGACGCCACCAGCCAGGCGCTTGCGCCGGTGCCGGCCGCGGCGGCCAGATCGTCGCGATTGCGGATGCCGCCCGCGCCGATCAGCGTGGTGTGCGCGGCGGCTTGCGCGCGCACGCGCTCGAACGTCGCGAGATCGGGGCCGGCGTAGCTGCCGACCTGGTCGAGCGTCATCGCGATCACGCGCGGCGGCCACCACGCCGACGAGCGGTCGAGCGCGGCCGCGGCGAGCAGTTCGCCCGCCCGCTGATCGAGCGACAGGATCGGCGCAAGGCCGGCGCGCTGAGCCGCGTGCAGTGCGTGGATATCGCGCAGCGTCTCCGAGCCGAACACAGGCACGAGAGTCGCGAGGTGGGAAGCGGCAGCGGAGCGGTCGTGCTGATCGATGGCGTCGTCGATGCGCTCGAACAGCGCGCGCATCGACGCGTAGTCCGCGAAACCCGCGTCGAGCCACAGTTCGATGCCGGGCAGCGCGGCCCGCAATGCGGCGAGCGTCGAAGCATGCGCGCCGCGCTGCAGGATGGCGCCGAGATCGGCGATATAGAGCGTGCGCGCGCCGCTGGCTTCGAGCAGCGCGCGGGCGGTGGCAAGTGGGTCGCTCGTCGCGACGAGGCGGGACTGGATGGGCCGATAGGCGCTCCGCTCGCCGCGCACCGCGCGTACGACCTGGCCGTCGAGCAGATCGAGAACAGGTATCACCTGCATAGGGGCGCTTTCCTTTGACCAGAATCTTTGTCTACGAGTATCTCACCGGCGGCGGCATCGACCCCCAGCTCGCCGGCGCGGGCAGTCTCGCCGATTTGAGCGCGCTGATCGTCGAAGGACGCGTGATGCGCGACGCGCTGGTCGCCGCTCTGCGCGAACTCGACGGCGTGCAGGTCACGTTCGCGACCTCGCGCTTCGAAACGCCAGGGGCGGGCGAGGCCCATTGTATGGCCGCGCCCGGCGAATCGATGACGGCGTTCGTCGCGCGCGCGGCGCGCGAGCACGATTACGCTTGGGTCGTCGCGCCGGAATGCGACGGGCTGCTGCTGCGCTTTCACGATGCGGTCGGCACTGCGCGCTGGCTCGGCTGCGCGAAGGAAGCGATCCGCGTCGCGTCGAGCAAGAGCGCGACGGCGGCGTGTCTTGCCGCGCACGGCATTGCGACGACGCCGGCGTTAGAACCCGGCGACCCAGCCGCGCAGCACGACGGCCGCTGGGTGGTCAAACCGGACGACGGCGCGGGCGGCCTCGACACCATCCTGTACGAGCGCTTCGCCGATGCCTGCGCCGAGTACGAGGCGCGCGCGGCGGCGGCGCGCAATCCGGTGCTGCAGGCGTGGGTCGATGGCGAGCCGTTGAGCCTGTCGCTGATCTGCCGCGGTGACGCTACCAAGCTCCTCAGCATCAACCGTCAGCAGATCGGGCTGAGCGGCGGCGACGCGTCGGGTGATGTTGCGCGGATCGTCGAGTTCGACGGCGTGCTGGTCGATCAGATCGACCAGCACAGCGACATGGGCCGCGCGCTCGACACGCTCGCGCATCGCGTCGCGCGGGCCATCCCGGGTTTGCGCGGCTTCGTCGGCATCGATGTCGTGTGGCATCCGCAACTCGGGCCGGTCGTGATCGAAGTGAATCCGCGTTTGACGGTCGCCTATGCGGGGCTGTCGGCGGCGCGCGGCAGCGGCCTGACGCGCGCGCTGCTGGCCGCGCATGGCGTGCGCATCGAGCGCTGCGGCGCGGCGCGCGCCAATTCGCCGACGTACGAGGTGCGCCCTTGAGCCCGGCCCGTTCGAACCCGGCGGCGCGGTTCGGCTGGGACGTCGGCGGCGCGCACGTGAAGGTGTCGCTCGTCGACGGCAGCGACGCCGTGCTGGACGTCGTGCAATGGTCGTGTCCGCTTTGGCAGGGGCTCGACCATCTGCACCGCACGATCGACCTCGTTTTCGAGCGCTGGCCGCAGGCCCGCACGGACGCCGCGCAGCATGCGGTGACGATGACCGGCGAGATGGTCGACCTGTTCGCGGATCGCGCCGAAGGCGTGCGCGCGATCGTGGCCGCGCTCGCGCAGCGGCTCGGTCCATCACTGCGTTTCTACGCCGGCGCCGCCGGCTGGCTCGCCGCCGCCGACTGCGCGGCCGGCTGGCGTCACGTCGCGTCGGCGAACTGGCTCGCGACCGCGAGCTGGGTCGCTACCTGCATGGCGAACGCGCTGCTGATCGACATCGGCAGCACCACCACCGACATCATTCCGATCGTCGACGGCCGCGTCGTCGCGCGTGCCGCGACCGATGCGGGCCGGCTCGCGACCGGCGAACTCGTGTATCACGGCGTCGTGCGCACGCCGTTGTGCGGCGTCGCGCAGCGGATCGAATTCGGCGGCGCCATGCTGAACGTGATGAACGAATGGTTTGCGACGACCGCCGACGTCTACCGGCTGACCGGCGAACTGGACCCGCTGCACGACGTGCAGCCGAGCGCCGACCAGGGGCCGAAGACGCAGGCGGCGAGCCGCGCGCGGCTCGCGCGCATGATCGGGCACGACGCGCACGACGCGTCGGACGTCGAATGGCTGCACTTTGCGCGGCGCTGGCGCGCGCTGCAGGTGCGCGAAATCGGCGCGAACCTGATGCGGGTGGTCGCCGCGCAGCCGGCGCTCGCGGCCGCGCCGCTGGTCGGCGCCGGCTGCGGCCGCTTCCTCGTCGCCGCATTGGCGCGCGACGAGGCGCGCGGCTATATCGATTTCGGCGCGTTGGCGGGCGTGCCCGATGCTTGCGCGGCATGGGCGGCGACCTGCGCGCCGAGCGTGGCGGTCGCGCTGCTCGCGGTACGCAATCCGGGCGCGCAACGGCGCGGCGCGCGTGGTATCGCGGCGCGCGCGGCATGAGTTGAGAGGCGCGGCGCGCAATCCGGGGACGCGGCGCGCCGGCGCACGCGTAGCGCAAAGAGGGGCAGGGGACACGATAAGGCGAGCGGGACAAGTTCGGTGATGAACGAGGTTGCGAAACGACGCGACCCGGCCGGGCACTCAACTGGACACGAGGGCAACAGTCATGTGGGTGGTCAAGATCGGAGGCAGCCTGAGTCACGACCCGGCACTGCGCCACTGGCTCAGTGAGCTCTGCGAAGTCGGCGGCGGACGGGTCGTGATCGTGCCCGGCGGCGGCGATTTCGCGGACAAGGTCCGCCAGTACCAGGGCGAGTGGAACTTCGACGATCTGGCCGCGCACAACATGTGTCTGCTCGCGATGACGCAATATGCGCTGCTGATGCAGGGCGTTTCGCCCGAACTGGTGATCGCGTCGAGCGAGGCGAAGATTCGCCGCACCCTGCGTGACGGTCACGTCGCCGTGTGGGCGCCGACCGCGCTGATGCGCGACACGCCCGACGCGATGAGCAACTGGGACACGACCTCGGACAGCCTCGCCGCCTGGCTATCGACGATGCTCAACGCGGAGCGGCTGGTCGTCGTCAAATCCTGTCCGATCGCCGTCGACGATCCGCTCGAAACGCTGGCCGCGGCGGGGGTGGTCGACCGCAGGTTCGTCGACTACGTGAACGATGCGAACTATGTGGTCGAATTGCTCGACAAGAGCAACGTCGCGCTGATGCGCGACCGTTTGCTGAATATTCCGGTGATGTGATCGGCTGCTACAGCCGCGTCGCGTTCGTCGAGCCCGGCAACGGCGCGCCGCCATCGACGCGAATCTCTCCAGCCGGCCGATGCAACGCGCTCGCCCATTGCGCGACGCGCTCGGGGTCGAGCCGCGAGCGGCGCCCGTCGGCGCACAGCGCGGTGCGAAAACCGGCCACGTCGGGCGCCAGCGCACGGATCTGCGGCAGTTGCGCCCAGCCGAGCGCACCGGCGATGCCCGCCATCGCGCCGCGCTGACGCGCGAGCCGCAACCAGCGCGCGAGCGAGTCGACATCGACGTGATCGAACAGCGTGCCGCCGTCCTTGCTCGCGGTATCGAACATCAGCCCGGCGAAGCCGAGCGCCGCGGTGTGGCTGACCAGTTCGTCGTCCATGCCGCCGTCGCATAGCAGCACCGGCACGACGCTAGCCGGCAGATTCGCGAGCTGCTCGATGCAGCGGCGCGCGGCCGGTCCGCGCGCGACGCCGACCTTCACATAGTCGACGCCGGCATCGCTGACGTCGATCACGCGCGCGGCGATCTCGTCGAACGCATCGGCCGGCACGTCGCCGATCGCCGCGCTGATCGGCTTGACCGGGTAGAGCGCGCGAAGTTGTTGCGCGATGGTCGTGATGGCGCCAATCGACAGGCCGCCGAGCGCGCCGTCGTCCGGCTCTTTCAGGTCGATCAGCTCGGCGCCGGCGCGGGCGGCGTCGAATGCTTCGTCAGCCGAGCGGACGCTCGCGAGCAATGCGGTCATCGGGGTTCTCCGCGGAGGAAAGGGTTTTCAGTGATGGGCCGAAGCGGCGGCCTGATGCGCCGCGTCTGCGAGGCTCGCGCGATATCGCGCGATCGCGGCGACGAGCCAACTCCATGCGGTGCGCTCGTTGTCGCCGGCGGTTTTGTCGATCGCGATCTGCAGATACGCCATTTCTCGATCGACCTTGTCGGCCGGCAGCATGAAGAGCCGGCTCACCAGAATCGCGCCTTCCACGACCGCCGACTGCGCGCGATTGAAGCCCGCGAACGGCGCGTGGTTTTCACGGTGCACGCATTTCATCACCAGCACCGGGCGCTCGGCGTCGTCGCGCAGCTCGTCGAGTTCGAGCTCGGCGTGGGCCAGCGACCCGGCCAGACGTACGCTCGGCACGCGGCTCGCGGCCACGGTCGGCCAATCGGTTGCGCAGTGCGTGACGCAGCCCGCGAAGATACGCACGTCGGTGGTGAAATTCAGCACCGCCGCGCGCGTCGCGATCACGTTGTCGAGCGTGACCGACGGGCGGAAAGGCGCGAGGATGATGCGCTCGCCCTCGGAGCGCGCGCCCATCGGCGCGATGTGTGGACGGCCATCGCACGCTGCCGTGGTGACGATCGTTTCGTGGATCATGGCTGGGAACGCGTGTCCCGACAGCGCCGGAAGGCCGGCCGTCAGCAGAGGTCAAACACAAACGGAAACCGCAAAGGGGCCGCGGCGTGCGGCCCGGTTGCGGGCTTAACGCGTAGCGACATACATCACGATTTCAAAACCGAGGCGTACGTCGGTGTAGCTCGGAGTCGTCCATTGCATACGTGCTTTCTCCTTCGGTTGAAACAGCGGGTGGAACAGCGTTGCGCCGCCGGCCCCGTGTAATGCCGGTGTCGACGGCAGCCGGCATCACGCAAGCTTTATGCCTGTTCGGGTACCGGCCGGTCAGGCGGGCGGGCGTTCGACGGCCAATACAGCACCCGGCGAATTGCGCCATGCCGTGGCGCTCGCGCGGGTTGCCTGACGCAAAGAGCCGCGCGGTGTGGCGAAAACGAAGCAAAGTGTGCCATCGCGATTCGCTAATTCGATTGCGCTGTCACGCTGCGCCCGCCTCGCTCACCAACACATTCTGCTCCCATTCGCGTCGCACGGCTCGAAAAAGAACCTCACGATGTGATAGCGATAACCGATCCGTTAAGTCTGCCAAATAAAATCGTGAATTCACCTTGGGCGTGTCCGTGCCTACAGTGCAACTCAAGCGCTTCGTTCTTCCGGCAGTGCGCTTGCCACCTTCGAGGACACGTCATGAACGATTTCAGTCAACCGCCGATCCAGCCCGAACCTCAAGCGCGCGATCCGCACAATCCGCGCGAACGGTACGCGGCGGGCGTGATGAAATACCGCGAGATGGGGTACTGGCAACCGGACTACGAACCGAAAGACACCGACGTGATCGCGCTGTTTCGCATCACGCCGCAACCCGGTGTCGAACCCGAGGAAGCGGCGGCCGCGGTGGCCGGCGAATCGTCGACCGCGACGTGGACGGTGGTGTGGACCGACCGCCTGACCGCCTGCGACATGTATCGCGCGAAGGCGTATCGCGTCGAGCCGGTGCCGGTGTCTCGCGCCGACGAGCCGCAGTACTTCGCGTACATCGCTTATGAACTCGATCTGTTCGAAGAGGGCTCGGTCGCGAACCTGACCGCGTCGATCATCGGCAACGTGTTCGGCTTCAAGCCGCTGAAGGCCTTGCGGCTCGAAGACATGCGCATTCCCGTCGCGTATCTGAAGACGTTTCAGGGGCCGCCGACCGGCATCGTCGTCGAGCGCGAACGGCTCGACAAGTATGGTCGGCCGCTGCTCGGCGCCACGGTCAAGCCGAAGCTCGGCCTGTCGGGTAAGAACTATGGACGGGTGGTCTACGAAGGCCTGCGCGGCGGCCTCGATTTCCTGAAGGACGACGAGAACATCAACTCGCAGACGTTCATGCACTGGCGCGACCGCTTCCTGTTCGCGATGGAGGCGGTGAACCGCGCCCAGGCGGAGACCGGCGAGCTCAAAGGGCACTACCTGAACGTGACGGCCGGCACGATGGAGGACATGTACGAGCGCGCCGAATTCGCGAAGGAGCTCGGCTCGTGCATCGTGATGATCGACCTCGTGATCGGCTGGACCGCGATCCAGTCGATGTCGCGCTGGGCCCGCAGGCACGACATGATCCTGCATCTGCATCGCGCGGGGCATGGCACCTACACGCGGCAACGCAACCACGGCATCTCGTTTCGCGTGATCGCCAAATGGCTGCGCATGGCGGGCGTCGATCACGCGCATGCGGGCACCGCGGTCGGCAAGCTCGAAGGCGATCCGCTGTCGGTGCAGGGCTACTACAACGTGTGCCGCGACGCGCACAACGCGGTCGATCTGTCGCGCGGCATTTTCTTCGACCAGCCGTGGGCCGGCTTGCGCAAGGTGATGCCGGTCGCCTCGGGCGGGATTCACGCGGGGCAGATGCATCAGCTGCTCGATCTGTTTGGCGACGACGCGATCCTGCAGTTCGGCGGCGGCACGATCGGCCATCCGGCCGGCATCCAGGCCGGCGCGACCGCGAACCGCGTCGCACTCGAAGCGATGGTGAAGGCGCGCAACGAGGGCCGCGACATTCTGCGCGAAGGGCCCGACGTGCTCGAAGCCGCCGCGCGCTGGTGCACGCCGCTCAAGCAGGCGCTCGATACGTGGCGCGACGTGAGCTTCAACTACGCATCGACCGATACGCCCGATTTCGCCGCTACGCCGACGGCGGCCTAGCAACGCCGAGCTTTTCCCGCGAGCGCCTCACGAGCGCATCCGCAACGCGGTGCAACGGCACCGCGCGGGGCACCGTTGACGCCGTTCCGAACGCGACATCCATCCACGAGGTTCGTCATGCGTATTACTCAAGGAACGTTTTCTTTTCTGCCCGAGCTGACCGACGAGGAAATCGGCCTGCAGATCGACTACGCGCTGCGCCAGGGCTGGGCCTGTTCGGTCGAATTCACCGACGACCCGCATCCGCGCAACACCTACTGGGAAATGTGGGGTCTGCCGATGTTCGACCTGCACGACGCGGCCGGCGTGTTGCAGGAGGTCAGGGCTTGCCGCGAGGCGCGGCCGCAGCACTACATCAAGGTCAACGCGTTCGACTCGGTGCGTAGCTTCGAGACGATGCGCCTGTCGTTCATCGTCAACCGGCCGGACGTGGAGCCGGGCTTCCGGCTGTTGCGGCAGGACGCGCAGGGGCGCACGCAGCGCTACAGCATGACGGGCTACGCGGGCGACCGGCCAGCGGGCGAGCGTTATGGCGCGGCGGGATGACGCCGCTGATCGCGCAACGACGCACACGACGACCCGCAGCGAGGAGGAACCATGACAGACGCCGCCATCGTGGACGCACTGCCCGCGTCCACCGCGCACAGCGACGCCGCCGCGCCCCACATCGACCTCGCGGCGCTGTACCGCGACTCCGGCATCGGCGACGTGCTCGGCGAACTCGATCGCGATCTGGTCGGGCTCGCGCCCGTGAAAACGCGCATTCGCGAGGTCGCCGCGCATCTGCTGGTCGAGCGCGCGCGGGCTTCGCTGGGTCTCGCGGGCAGCGCGCCGACCTTGCATATGTGCTTCTCCGGCAACCCCGGCACCGGCAAGACGACGGTTGCGCTGCGCATGGCGGAAGTGTTGCACCGGCTCGGCTACATTCGCCGCAATCATCTGGTGTCGGTCACACGCGACGATCTGGTCGGCCAGTACATCGGCCACACCGCGCCGAAAACGCGCGATGTGCTCAAGCGCGCGATGGGCGGCGTGCTGTTCATCGACGAAGCGTATTACCTGTATCGCCCGGAGAACGAGCGCGACTACGGGCAGGAAGCGATCGAAATCCTGTTGCAGACGATGGAGAACCAGCGTAGCGACCTGGTCGTGATTCTGGCCGGCTACTCGTCGCGAATGGAAGTGTTCTTCGAGAGCAATCCGGGTTTCCGCTCGCGCATCGCGCATCACGTTACGTTTCCCGATTACGAGGAAACGGAGCTGCTCGAAATCGCCGAGCGGATGCTCGGCGCCATGCATTACCGCTTCGATGCCGCGTCGCGCCGCGCGTTCGCCGACTATCTGGCGCGCCGCATCCGCCAGCCGAATTTCGCCAACGCGCGCTCGGTGCGCAACGCGCTCGACCGCGCGCGGCTGCGCCAGGCGAACCGCCTGTTCGCGAGCGCTTTGCAAGGCGGCGAGCCGGTCGACGCCGCCACGCTGACGCTGATCGATGCCGCCGACGTGCGCGCGAGCCGCGTGTTCGACGCGCCGCCGCAGTCCTCGCAATCGCCTTCCACCGCGCGCGCCGTCACGGCGCCGCCGTGCTGAATCACGACACCATCGACGGAGAACGCCATGCAGGATGGACGCACGACGCTTTCGAAGTTCCTGATCGACACGCTCGATCGCCCGCCGTGTACGGACGACACGCGCGACACTGCAGGACTCTCCGCGCTGCTGATCGACGTAGCGGCGGCCATCAAGTCGATCTCGGCGATGCTGACCAAGGGCGCGCTAGGCGGCAACTACGGTTCCGCGCAAACGCTCAACACGCACGGCGAGCAACAGAAGAAGCTCGACGTCTCGACCAACGAGATCTTCGTGCAGCAATGCGAGTGGGACGGCTTGCTGGCCGCGATGGTGTCCGAGGAAATGGAGCACGTCTACGCGATTCCGCCGGACTATCCGCGCGGCGAGTATCTGCTCGCGTTCGATCCGCTCGACGGCTCGTCGAATATCGACATCAACGGCGTGGTCGGCTCGATCTTCTCGGTGCTGCGCACGCGCGACCCGGCAGAGGATGCAACCAGCGAAGCCGCGTTCCTGCGGCCGGGCTGCGAACAGGTCGCGGCCGGCTATGCCGTGTATGGACCGTCGACGATGCTGGTGCTGTCGGTCGGCAATGGCACGCATGGCTTCACACTGGAGCGCGACATCGGCAACTTCGTGCTCACGCATTCGAACATCCGGATTCCGGAAGAAACCGGCGAGTTCGCGATCAACGCATCGAACGAGCGCTTCTGGGAGCCGCCCGTGCGCCGCTACGTGCAGGAGTGCAAGGACGGCCGCAGCGGCTGCCGCGCGCGCGACTTCAACATGCGCTGGATCGCGTCGATGGTCGCGGAAGTGCATCGCATCCTGATGCGCGGCGGCGTGTTCATGTATCCGCGCGACTCGAAAACGCCGGCGATGGAAGGACGCCTGCGCCTGCTCTACGAAGCGAACCCGATGAGCTTCCTGGTCGAGCAGGCGGGCGGCCTCGCGATCACCGGCCGGGAACGCATTCTCGACGTCGCGCCGCGCGCGCTGCATGGCCGCGTGCCGGTGATTCTCGGCTCGAAGAACGAGGTCGAGCGCATTGCGCGCTATCACGGCGAATACGACCGCGGCGAGGACAAGCCGTTCACGTCGCCGCTGTTCGGCACGCGCTCGTTGTTCCTGCCGGATTTCACGGCGTGATCAGCGACTGACGGCGCGCTCAGCGCACAGAACACAGTCATCCGGAGACAAACGCATGTCAGTCAAACATCCGATCATCGCGGTGACCGGCTCGAGCGGCGCCGGCACCACCACCGTCATGAAGAGTTTCACGCATATCTTCAGACGCGAGCACATCAATGCGCAGATCGTCGAAGGCGACGCGTTCCATCGCTACGACCGCAACGGCATGCGCGCGGCGATGCAGGAGCGCGAACGCGACGGTGTGCCGAATTTCAGCCACTTCGGGCCGGAAGCGAATCTGCTCGAAGAACTCGAAACGCTGTTCACGCGCTACGGCGAAAACGGCAGCGGGCAGTTTCGCCACTACGTGCACGACGCGGGCGAAGCGCAACTGTACAAGCAGGACGGCGGCACCTTCACGCCGTGGGAGGAGGTCGCGCCCAATACCGACCTGATGTTCTACGAAGGGCTGCATGGCGCGGCGGTGACCGACAGGGTCGATATCGCGCGGCATGCGGATCTGCTGATCGGCGTCGTGCCGATCATCAACCTCGAATGGATCCAGAAGCTGCACCGCGATCAGACGATGCGCGGCTACACGCACGAAGCGGTGGTCGACACGATCCTGCGGCGCATGCCCGACTACGTGAACTACATCTGCCCGCAGTTCTCGCGCACGCATGTGAACTTCCAGCGCGTGCCGACCGTGGACACGTCGAATCCGTTTACCGCCCGCGAGATTCCGCAACCGGACGAGAGCTTCGTCGTGATCCGCTTCGCGCGGCCGAAGGGTATCGACTTCCAGTATCTGCTGACGATGCTGCACGACTCGTTCATGTCGCGCCCGAACGTGATCGTCGTGCCGGGCGGCAAGATGGGACTCGCGATGCAGCTGATCTTCACGCCGATGATCCTGCAACTGATCGACCGACGCTCGCGCGCCTGAGCGGTACCGGACGGATACCGAGGTTCATTTCGCAAGGAGAGATTCGATGAGTGCAGTCGCGCAACCGCTTGGCGCACCCGCCACGCGTCGCGGACCGCGCGCGTTGAGCCCGCCGTTCGCCAGGATTTCATTTCATATCGAGGAGCACGCAATGGCCTTCATCACCCTGCGGCAACTGCTGGATCACGCGGCCGAACACGACTACGGCGTGCCCGCGTTCAACGTCAACAACATGGAGCAGATTCACGCGATCATGCGCGCGGCCGAGGCCACCGCTAGCCCGGTGATCCTGCAGGCCTCGGCCGGCGCGCGCAAGTACGCCGGCGAGCCGTATCTGCGCCATCTGGTGCTCGCCGCGCTCGAAGCGCACCCGGACATTCCGCTCGTGCTGCATCAGGATCACGGCGCGAGCCCCGCGGTGTGTCAGCAGGCGATCCGCTCGGGCTTCACGTCGGTGATGATGGACGGCTCGCTGCTGCCCGATCAGAAAACCCCCGCCGCGTACGACTACAACGTCGAGGTGAGCCGGCGCGTGGTGGACGCCGCGCATGCGGTCGGCGTGTCGGTGGAGGGCGAGCTGGGCTGTCTCGGTTCGCTCGAAACCGGCACGGCAGGCGAAGAGGACGGCGTCGGCGCACAAGGCAAGCTCACACGCGAGCACCTGCTGACCGATCCGGACGAAGCGCGGCGCTTCGTCGACGCGACCGGCGTCGATGCGCTCGCGATCGCGATCGGCACGTCGCACGGCGCGTACAAGTTCAGCCGCGAGCCGACCGGCGACATCCTCGCGATCGACCGGATCGCCGATATCCATGCGCGCATTCCGAACACGCATCTGGTGATGCACGGTTCGTCGTCGGTGCCGCAGGAATGGCTCGCGGTGATCCGCGAATATGGCGGCGAGATGCCGACCACCTACGGCGTGCCCGTCGACGAAATCCGCCGCGGCATCGCGCACGGCGTGCGCAAGGTCAACATCGACACCGACATCCGTCTCGCGATGAGCGGCGCGATGCGCAGGTCGCTCGCCAACGCGCGCGCGGAGTTCGATCCGCGCGCGGCATTGAAGGCCGCCACCGCCGCGGCGAGCGCGATCTGCGTCGAGCGATTCGAGGCGTTCGGTTGCGCGGGGCGGGCGGCGCGCATCAAGCCGCTGCCGCTCGATACGATGGCGAGCCGCTACCACTAACGCCACGGGACGGAGAACGCAATGCGCGAATTCCTGATTGCGCCGTCGCTGCTGTCGGCGGATTTTGCCCGGCTCGCCGACGAGATTCGCGACGTGACGGCGGCCGGCGCGGACTGGATTCATCTGGACGTGATGGACAACCACTACGTGCCGAACCTGACGGTCGGCCCACTCGTGTGCTCGGCGATCCGGCCGTACACGACGCTGCCGTTCGACGTGCATCTGATGACCACGCCCGTCGATCCGCTGGTGTCGGCGTTTGCCGAGGCCGGCGCGAACCTGATCAGTTTTCATCCGGAGGCGACGCTGCACGTGCATCGGACCATCGAACTGATCCGCTCGCACGGTGCGCGCGCGGGGCTGGCGCTGAATCCGGCGACGCCGCTCGCGGCGCTCGATCACGTGCTGGAGATGCTCGACGTCGTGCTGGTGATGTCGGTGAATCCGGGCTTCGGCGGCCAGGCATTCATCGCCGAAACGCTCGACAAGCTGCGGCTGCTGCGCGAGCGCGTCGACACGACGATGCAGCGCACCGGGCGGCCCTTGCTGATCGAAGTGGACGGCGGCGTGAAGGCGTCGAACATCGCGCGTGTCGCCATGGCGGGCGCGGACGTGTTCGTTGCCGGGTCGGCCGTGTTCGGTGCGGGCGATCGCGCGCAGGCGATCCGCGGCATGCGCGGCGAACTGGCTACTGTCGACGAACCCGCGGGGGTGGCCGCCATGCAGTGATGGCGCTGCTGTTTCAGCGCTTTTTCATCGTCTCGCCCGGCGCGCACCATGCGCTGAGATCTTCTTCAGGCCGGTCGACCGCGCAGCCCCAGTCGAGCGGCTGGTCCTGATCGAAGCGCTTGCCGAGCCGCCATGCAATCTCGGCGCGCGCAAGCTGCACGCCCATATAGAACGCGTGGCCGCCGTCTGTTTCGAGGTTCAACTGCGGGTACAGCGCGAACGGATCGTCGCCGCGACGATGGCCGTGGCGGTTGTACACGTGAATGCCGTCGGCGCTGATCTGCACGCGGAAATTCGGGTCGCGCACGCCGCGCGCGAATTCGTCGATTTCTTCGGCGCTGTACGGAAACGGCCGTTTCGCGTGGACCGTCGCGAGTTCGGTGCTGATGCCCTTCGGCAGCACCTGCGCATCGCGCGCGGCATGCATCACGCGGCGCGCGACATCGGCTTCGCGCAACGCGCGCCGCGCATGCTGGCTCACCGACGTCGCCAGCACCGCGCCAACGCGCAATTCAGCCGCCATGCCGAGCAGCACCGCGTTGATGCCGCTCGTGTCGGCCTCGGTCAGTTCGGTCACGTTGCCGATGCCCATCATGATCGCGATGTCGGGATAGCGCTCGCGCAAACGCACATAGCGCGCAATCGACGCGGCCAGCCCGAACGGAATCGGATCGAGAATCGGATCGGCGAGAAACGCGCGGCCGCGCGCGGACAGCGCGTCGATCGCGGCGTCGAGCGAAGCGGGGTCGGCCGGTTCGCGCGCGACGAGGATCGGCGTCGACGGCACTTCGTCGGCGATCCATAGCGTGTCGAGGTTCAGGCTCATCAGATAGTCGGCGCCCGCGCGGCCGCCGCGCAGCAGTTCGTCGTTGCGCATCGAATCGACGCTGACGCGATAGCCTTCGGCCTTCAGCCGCCGCACCGCGTCTTCGAGATGCGGAAACGCCGTGTCCGGCAGGCAGCCGATGTCGATCACGTCCGCGCCTTGGGCCGCATACTCGCGCGCCCTTGCCGCGATGCCGTCGAGGTCGAGGCGCGGCGCATCGACGATCTCCGCGAAAATCTCCGTGTCGTAGCGGCTCAGATCGAACGGCTTCGCCTTGCGGCCGAAAAATTGCGGCAAGTCCTTGACCTCCTCGGGACCGCGTTCGAACGGCACGCCGTAGTGCGCGCCCAGCGCGTCGAGATCGCCACGGCAGCGGCCCGGCACGATCACGCGCTGCGCGGCGAGCGGCGCGCTCACGCGGCGCTGGATCAGGTCGGCGGTCATCAACGCGGCCACTTGCAGGCCGATTTCGCGCACCTCCCAACTGAACGGTGTCGGCGCCATGCCGTCGAGCACGCGCCGCAGGCTCGGTTCGGCAAGCCGGCCGGTCAGGAAGAGGAGGTGGTCCATGCGAGGTCGAGGGTCGCGAGGCGTTGGGTGAGCGCCGCTTCGAGTTCGTCGAGCGAGCGCGCGAGCGTCGTGTATTCGAAGCGCGCCAGACGCTCGACGTTGTCGAGTTCGATCGCCCGTGGCCGCAGTTCGACCCATTCGTCCGGGCTATGCGTGATCACGCTCGGTTCGGTGTCGCACGCAAAGACGATGCCGGGGATGCATTGCTTGCCGGCCTGCGCGTACATATTGGTCGGCAGCGTATCCGAGATGCCGTAAGCACATTTGGCGACCGTGTTGCTGGTGGCGGGTGCGATCACGACCGTGTGATACACGCCGTGATACAGCATGCCGACCGGCACGCCGCTCGCGCTGTTGTCGCGCAGTACGCGAAAGTGTTCGCGCAGCTTGTCGAGCGACCAGCCATAGAGCGGCAGCACTTCCTCGGCCGCCGCGGACAGAAACAGATCGACGCGCGGCAAGCGCCGCGCGAGCGCGATCGATTCTTCCAGCATATGACCGGAGCCGGTCACGCACCACGCGAAGTGCGCATCCGGCCTGAAGTCGGCGAGATCGCGGGCGCCCTTGCGGGCAGACTCGCTGGGGGACCTGAGGGACGACCCGGTCATGCGTCGAGATCGAACGGCATGCCGTCGGCCGGCGAGCCTTCATGCGACAGCGCGGATGTGCAGCCGGCGCATCTTGCGATACAGCGTATTGCGGCTGATGCCGAGCGCCTTCGCGACGTTGCTGACGTTCCAGCGGTGCTCGTCGAGCAGCGACAGCACCGTTTCGCGCTCGTTCAGCTGGATCGCGTTCAGCGAAGAAATGTCCGCTTCGTCGGCGAGATGCCCGTCCATGTCCGCGTTCGCGAGGCGCAGCGCGATTGGCAGGTCGACCGCCGACGTGCGTTGCGTGACCTCGGGCGGCAGATGCTCGCAGCGGATCGGCTCGCCGTCGGACAGCGCGATGGCCATCTGCAACACGTGACGCAGCTGACGGATATTGCCGGGCCACGCGTAGGTGAGCAGCGCGTGTTCGGCTTCCGGCGTCAGATCGGGCGGATCGTCGGTTTCGTTCGCGAGCAGATGATGGATCAGCGGCAGCTTGTCGACGCGCTCGCGCAGCGCCGGCAGATTCAGCTCGACGCCCTTGAGCCGGTAGTACAGATCCTCGCGGAACTGCCCGCTTTGCACGAGTTCGAGCAGATTGCGGTGGCTCGCGCTGATCAGCTGGAAATTGACCTTGACGGTGGTCTCGGCGCCGAGCGGCGTGACCTCGTGTTCCTCGATCACGCGCAGCAGGCGAGCCTGCAACACGAGCGGCATGTCGCCGATCTCGTCGAGAAACAGCGTGCCGCCGTTGGCCTGCACGATCTTGCCGCGCCGTCCTTCGCGCTGCGCGCCGGTAAACGCGCCCGCGCGGTAGCCGAACAGCTCGCTCTCGATCAGGTTCTCCGGCAGCGACGCGCAGTTGACCGGCACGAACAGACCGTCGGCGTGCGGGCTGATGCTATGCAACGCCTGCGCGAAGACTTCCTTGCCGGTGCCGGTCTGGCCGCGCAGCACGATCGGAATCTTGCGCTGGATCACGCGCGCGGCCAACTGGATCTGCGAGGCCATGCGCGGGTCGCCGAATTCGAGGTGCGCGATCTCGTCGAGCTTCGGCACCGGCGGATGTTTCTCGTGTTTTTCGGCGGCGTTGGCGCGCATGGCGGAGTCGGGGACGAGCACGCGCGTCACGCGCCCCGTGGCGTTTTGCGGCGTCTGCGCGACGAGGAAAAAGCGGTTCGTCGCGTTTGCGCTGTAGACGGTGACCGGATGGAACGAGCCGCGAATGCTGCGCGCGATCATGTCTTCGAGCGACGCGTTGAATGCTTCCTCGATGCGCCGGCCGCGCAGCTCGCTCAGCGAGCGGAAGCCCAGCTGGAACAGCGCGCTGCGATTCGCGGCGAGCACGGTGCTGTCGTCGCCGACCGCGAGCTTGCCGCCGTGCAGCGTGCCGACGAATTCCGGGCGGCTGTGGAAATGGATCATGTTGGCGTGCCGGTAGCGCGCATCGAGCAGACGGTTTTCGATCATCTGCCGCGACATGCCGACCAGCACCAGCGAGTGCTGCTGCAGCAGCTTCGAGCGGCTCGTGACGTCGAGCACGCCGGCGATTTCGCCGCCGTCGTCGAAGATCGGCGCGGCCGAGCACGTCAGCGACGTATAGCGCGGATAGAAATGCTCGTGCTGACAGACGGCAATGCAGTCGCGCTCCGCGAGACAGGTGCCCATGCCGTTGGTGCCGGCTTCGCGTTCGCTCCACAGCGCGCCGACGCGAAAGCCGTCGACGGCGACCGCCTCGGCGAACGGCACGGACGACACCTGATGCACGATCACGCCGCCAGAATCGACGAGCACGACCGCGAGCTCGGGATCGGCCAGTTGCTGGTAGAGCGTCGTCATCTCGAGCTTCGAACACGCGATCAGATCGCCGAGCGCCTCACGGCGCGCGCTGAGTTCGTACTCGGTGAGCACCGGCGGCGGCACGAAACGCGCGGGGTCCAGCTGGAATTCGTTGATGCAGCGCGTCCACGACTGAGCTACGGGTTCGCTTGTCGGGCGCGTGGTCAACTGATGGTTGACCACGTTCAGAACTTCCCGGACGTGCGTACTGCTGTCAGCGAGCAACGACATGGGATTTGTCTCCGTTGCGTCATTTCGCAAGCGTGACTGCTTCGCACGCCGCGAATGCCGCTTTATCAAGCCTGCCTGCCCCTGGCGCGGCGCAATCTCGGTTCGCCTGCGCCCTCCCGACCGGCCCTACTAGGAGGCGGGTGTTGAAAACTGTACGCCCGATGCAGGATTGGTTCAACAGAAAGTCACACTGGGTTTACCTCACTGTGCCCGGATTTTGCTTTTCTCGATGCGCGACGCGTTAAACGGGTTGCAGGTTGCATGCCTGTCGCAGCTTCGGCACAGAGTGTGCCGCGCGTCGTTCAGTTCTACTGTTCTACTGTTGCATCGTTTCGCTCGTCATCACAGGCTGTTCAATCCTGGGCCGCGCCGCGGCGGAGATCAAATCATGGATCGTTTCGATACTGTTCGCCTTGCCGCATTTTCCAGCCTCGGCGCCAATCCCGGCCCGCAAGTCGGCGCGTTGCCCGAGCGCCTCGACATCGTATTCATCGAGAATTTCATCGGCCAGACGGTCATCGGTATCGATAGCAGCGAGTTGCATGTTGCGCAACCGGTGCGTGTGAACCTGGCTATCGGCGTGCCAGCGATCCGTGCCTGCGCGACGGACCGGATCGAAGATACGGTCAACTACGCGGCCGTGCGCGGGGCGCTGCTCGAGCTGTTCGCGTCGCATCGCGTGCGGCTGCTGGAGGCGCTTGCCGAGACGATCGCGCAACGGCTGATCGCCGACTTCGGCGCGCACTGGGTGCGCGTGTCGCTCGCGAAGCCGGCCAAGTTCGCCGACCTCGCGGCCGTCGGCGTGCAGATCGAGCGGCGTCGCGGCGATGGCTCGGCGGCGGCCGTGGGTCTCGCGCGGTACGCGTCGCTGGGCGAGGGGCTGGTGCCGAATTGAGGGGGGCGCCTAGCCGGGGGCGCCTAGCCGGACGCGCCGAGCGGGGGGCGCCGAGCCGGACGCGCCGAGCCGGGCGCGCCAAACGCCCGGCGCGTTTCAGGCCGTGGTCATTTCGCCACGGTCGACGTCTTCTGCGGACCGAGTCCGCACGCCTGATATGCGCTGGTTTGCAGCGCGCGGAAGCGCCTGGTTTGCGCCTTCGCATGATCGACGCGGAATTCCGCGCCGCCTTCGCCGCCTAGCGTCGCGTACTTCGAGAAGGTCGACTGGTCGACGAATTCGTCGTACGGCAACGACGCGGCCATCTTGTCGATCACGCACGAGCACTTGTAGACGTTCGCGAAATCGTGGCCGTTATCGTCCATGCAGCTGAGCACGTATTCGACGCGACCCTCGGTCGGATAGTTGTAGCCGCCCGCCCACGCGAGCGGCGCGGCGAGCAGGAGCGAGGTAAAGGCGAGAAGCGCGCGACATCTGTTGGTCATTGAATGCCTCTGCGAGAGCATTGAGCCTGCTTCGCGAACCGCTGCGCGAGATGCGTGCCTTGCGGCCGCGAGGCGACGGGATGCGCGAGGAGGCGGGGCCGGCAACGGCGCCGCGTCTCCTGCGCTTGCGTGCGCCGTCAGTTCGGCGCGAACGGATGCGCGACGCTGCCCTTCTTCGCCAGCACTTCAGCCGCGCTCGGGTCGCCGCTGACCGCGCGCTTGATGGCCTCGCGCGTCGCCTGATAGTTGAACTGCTGGATCTTCTTGTCGTCCTCGGCCTGCCAGTGAATGAACACGCCGACGCAGAGGAACAGATCGTCGGCTTCTTCCTGCGGGATCGTGCCGTCCTCGACACTGTCGGCCACCGCGAGCGCGACCGCGTGCTGCGCCGGGCCGAACATCTGCACGGCCTGCTTGGCGCCTTTGATCGTCACCTTGTTGAACAGGATCGTATTGGGCTTCGTGATGAGATTGGGCGCGACGACGGCGAGCAGCGACGTGAAGCCGTCCTTGTTGTTGGTGAGCGCGTTGCAGAACGCGGTTTCCGCAGCCGAACCTCGCGGTCCGATCAGCAAGTCGATGTGCGCGACCTCGTTGCCGTCGCCGACGAGCGATTCACCGATCATGACGCGGTTGATCTTGGCCATTCTGTTCCTCCAATGAGTAGGTATGGACCTGCCGACGAGGCGCCGCCCGCGATCGTCCAGATCAGCATCGCGAGAGCGGTGCGGGAATGCACGGCGGTACTAACTAACAGGTTCCGTGCCAGTTGTTGCTAAGGGCCTGCTGACGCGGCTGTTCGGGTCTTCTTCAGTCCAGACGATTCAGGGTTAACCGCGCCCTTCGACGCAGCGCGCAAGAAACAGCGTGGCCACCGCGAGGTCCGCGCTGGTGCCGGGATTGATCGCGCGGGCCTTCAATTCGGCATCCCAGGCACCGAGTTGCGGGTCGCCCGCCGGGCGGCGCGCGGCGGGTCGCGCCTGGCGCCAGCGCGCGTGCTGTTCGCGTGCCACGAGCGTGACACTCTGCGCCAGCGCGCGGCCGTGCTTGCGCACAATGTGAGAGTCCGGCCAGCCGCCGAGGAACGTGAGAAACAGGTTGAGCATCGCGATTTCGCCTGGATCGGCGGGCGCGGGTTCGGGCGTCGGTATCGAGGCTTCGAAGTAGGCGGCGAGGCCGGTGTCGAACAGGTCGGCGAAACCGTTCGCGTACTGCCGCGCGATGCTGTCGCGCTCGCTGGCAAGCCGCATCGCCTCGCGCAGGCCGATCGTCGGCGGTGCGTGGACCGATTGCTCGGGCGCGTCGCCGAGGCCGCCGGGATTGGCGAGCGCGATCGCGCGGTAAGCAAGCCGAGCGTCTTCGACGTCGAGCCGGCTCAGCACGTCGCCGACGGCCGCGCGCCACGCTTGCGCCGACACCGGCGGTTCGCCGGTTTCGTCGAGGGCCGCGGCGAGCGGCGCGACCAGCAGCACGATGCCGAGATTCGTATTGCAGCCGACGGCCGCGCGCGTGCGCGTGACCGCGTCGAGAATGCGCCGTCCGACGCGCTCGCCGCGCGCGAATAGCGCGTCGAGCGACGCGTCCGCGCTGGCGAGGAACTGGGCCGCGTGCATGCCGTGGCCGGGGCTTTGGGTGCTGACGTTGCCGGGTTTCGGCGTGGTGACGTCGAGCGCGCAGGCTTCGAGGAAGGCCGCGCGCGCGTGCTCGACGGGAATCGCATGAGTGTCGGGCATCACGCTCAAGCCCGGCGCTGCGCAGACTGCTCGGGCAACCCGGCGCTAGCGGCTTGCCCGGCCAGCCTGCGATCGAGCAGATCGTCGACGAGCGCCGCCGCGACATCGAGCGGCACGACCGACTGCAAACCGCGCCACGCGGCCACGCCGTTGACTTCGAGCACGAGGGGCAGCGCGGCGTCGTCGGCATTCGGGATCAGGTCCACGCCCGCGTAGTCGAGCCCGAGCGCGGCGGTTGCGCGCACTGCCGTCTGTGCGAGCGGGACCGTCAGCTCGGCGGGCTCGCAGCGCGCGCCTTGCGCGACGTTGTGAATCCAGCCCTTGCCGCCGCTGCGCCGCATCGCCGCAACCGCCTTGCCGCCAATCACGAGCACGCGCCAGTCGAAACCCGGCCGGTCGCTTGCGACGAAGCGCTGCAGATAAGCGACCTGCCGATAACGCGCGAGCGACGGCAACGGCGCGAGCAGCCCGCCGCGCGCGCCGAGCCGTTTGAGCCCGTGGCCTTGCGAGCCGAACAGCGGCTTGAGCACGACCTGACGGCCGGCGGCCGCTTCGCGCATCAGTACGCGTTGCGCGAACGCGGCGGATTCGCCGGCCCAGGTGGCCGGTGTCGGCACGCCCGCGCGATGCAGCAGGAAGCTCGTCATCGACTTGTCGACGCTGCGCTCGATCGCGCGCGCGTCGTTGTACACCGGCACGCCCGATTCACGCAGCGCGTGCAGGATGCCGAGCCGCAGCGTCACCTGCTCGAAGCTGCCGCCGGCGATGCCTCGTACGAACACCGCGTCCGGCAGCGTGCGGCCGAAGCCCGGGATCGCGAGGCCGTGCGGCAGCCACGTGGTGTCGATGCGGCAATCCGCGAGATCGACGCAACGCGCCTCGGCGCCGCGCGCGCGGAACGCCTTTTTCAGCCGGCCGGTGTGCCAGCCGGTTTCGTCGGTCATGATCGCGATGCGCACGCCTGATGTGATCATCATCGCGCGACCGACTCGCCGCCCCACTGTTTGCGCAGCAGGCCGCCGTCGAGCCGGCCGCCATGATAGGTCGCGCCGCTTTCGAGGCTGCTGACCCACACCTCAGCGGGCGCGAACAGCGCGGGATCGATCTGATAGAAGTCGAAGTTGACGGCCGTGAAGACGTCCGCGAACGGCCGGCCGTAGTCGCGCGAATTGGCGGAGGGGAGGGTGTCGGCGAGACGTTGCGCGATCTCGTCGTGCTGGACGCTCAGGTGCACGCGGCCGCCGTACAGGATCGCGTCGTTGGTGCGGCCCATCGCCTGAATGCCGTCGGGCGCGGGCGGCGGCAGCGGCGCCGAGCCCGTCCCCGCGACGATCTCATCGAGCGGCACGCCGAGCACGTGCACCTTGTGCAGCGCAACTTCGACGACGCGGGCGACGACCTGTACCGTTCCCGCGACAGAGTGTGTCGGCGTGACGATCAGCGTCAGGTGTTCGGGCGCGAGGCCGCAATCGTGCAGCACCTTGTCGATCACGACCTGCGGCGGCAGGCGGTCCACTTCGAGCACCAGCGCGCCGCGCTCGTGGCGGTCGCGATAGCCGAGTTCGTCGAATAGCGGCTCCTTGACCGCGAGCGCGCGCGCGGGCCCCGAGCCGAGCGAAAAGAATTTCTTGCCACCGGTCTGCTCGCTGGTCGCCGACAGGCTCCAGCCCGCGTACTGGCTGCCGAGACAGGCGAGCACCGGCGACGATGTGCTGACCTCGAGCATCGTCGGCCACAGCGGCGCGGCGTCGAAGTTCGCGCGTACCGCGACGCGGCCGAGACCGCCCATGCAGATGCGCGCGATCAGCACGCCGGCGTCGAGGCCGCCGCGCGCATCGACGCCGGCGTCCGCGATCACGGTGCCATCGCGCGTGCGCGTCAGTGCGACACCGAGCTGTGCCGCTTGATCGACGAGCCGTGCTACGAGGCGCTCTGAAAGCGCGTTCACGCTCGGCAACGCGGCGGGCGGGGAAGTCTCAGCTGTGGGCGTGGAGGCAGGCATGGTCGGGTTCATCGCAGGTTTCGATTCGTTGGACGACGCGTTCGTGCTGCGCGTCGAGCGCGGTGAGCACCGCGTCCACCGATGCCGCTCGCGCGTGCAGCGTGCAGACCGGCTGCCCTGCGTCGATGTGGGTGCCCGGCATCGGCACGTCGCGGCATTGCGGATCACGCAGGCAGGCGTCCGAGAACGCGGCCGAGACGCTGAACGGCCGCTGCGCGTACAGCACGCGCTGGCCGGCACGCCGGCGCGGCGCGCGGGCGAGCGCGAGGCTCGCGGCCGACGGCGCGCGGCCGTGGCGGCACGCGTCGAGGTGGCAGGCGAGCAGGCCGGCCGGCCATGCATCGGGCGACGCGGTTTCGTAGAGCGCCATCGTCGACGAAGGGCGCGGGTTGATTTCGAGCACGTCGAACGAGGTGCCGTCCGACAGGAAGTCGCAGCTGTTGATGCCGACGAGGCCGGTGTTTGCGCACAGCGCGTCGAGCGCTTGCTGCACGCGCGCGATGAACGCTGGCGGCAAGTCGATCGGCCCGATCGAGCCCGCATGCACGAAGCGCAGATCGCCGATCGCGCAGGTGAATTGCTCGGCGAAACCGATCAGATGCGCGCTGCCGTGCGCGCCGATGAAAAGTGCCGACAGCGAGCGGCCCTGGCCAATGCGCTGGAAGTAGCCGTGCGCGGAGTCGGTCGTCAAATGGAACGAGTCGGCCGCCTCGATATGCGTTCCGCCACAACCATCCGCCTGCTTGAACAGCCAGCCCTCGGCCGTCGCGGGCCGCTCAAACGACACAGCCGGATGCGCAATCCGCAACGCGTCGAGCAGCGCGAAAAAACGCCGCGGCTCGCGCACGGCCGCGATCGCCTCGGCAGCGTTGCCGAGAAAGCGCGGCAAGCCGGATTCGCGGCACAACTGAGGCATCAAAGGTTCGAGCCCGCTGCCGCCGATCCAGCCAAGCAAACCCGGCAAGCGCGCGACACGTGCAAGCGCATCGACGAGCCGCGCCCGGTCGATCCCGAGCGCGCCATCACCACGGCCGATGTCGAACCATAGCTCGGCGGCCTCGCGCGTGTCGCGGTCGCCGAAGATATCGAGCGCGGCGACATGCAGGCCGGCGCGCGCCGCGGACTGCGCGAGCAAGCGCGCGGACTGCCCGACGACCGCGACTAACGGCGCATGCATGAGCGGGCGGTGCGACTTCATGACGACCGCGCTCAGCCGAGACCGGCCGCGACCGCGCGGGCCTCGTCGTAGGCTTCCGGGAAGCCCAGGTAGACCGGCTTACCACCCGTGCGCATGCGCATGAAGAGGCGATGCTCGACCTGATATTTGACGTTGCCGATCGCCAGCGCGCCGATGCCGACCGCGCCCGCGTTCGGCACGCCGTCGATCGGCTTGCCGTCGTTCATCACGTTCACGCCGGCGATCCCTTCGGGCGGCACCGCGTTGACGTCGGCGGCGACGAGCAGGCGCTTCGCATGCACGAGGTCGTCCCTGCCGACTACCTGCGCGCCCGCGACGGCGGTGGCGAGCACGATTTCCGCGTCGGCGAGCGCGCCGCGCAGTTCGTCGGGCGTCGTGGCGCTGATGCCGTTCGTGAAGATGCCGAAGCGCTCGTTGACTTCGGCCGAGGCCCCGAGCGCGCGATTGCGGTCGTGGTGGCTCGCGATCGTCACGTCGGCGCCGCGCGACGCGGCGATCGCCGCCGCGATGCGCCCGACCGCGCCCGTTCCGCCGAGAATCAGCACGCGCTTGCCGCCCAGCTCCACGCCGTGCTGTTTGCCCAGATGCCGCTCGACCAGCGCGACGAGCGCGGCCGCGGTCGTGTACGAACCGCTCGGATCGGCGAACACCGAGACCTCGAACGGCGGGACCATCGCGCGGCGCGCGGTGTCGAGCATGTCGGCGGCCTGCATCACGTCCCGTCCGCCGATGAAGATGCCGGTGCGCGACACCCCTTTCGGGCCGCGCGAGAAGATCGCGTCCTGCGTCAGATTCGCGACCATGCCCGCTTCGACGTTGCAATACGGCACGATGACCTGATAGCCGGCGTCGGCGGCCATGTTGACGTCGAACGGACTCATCTGCGGCGTGGCCGTGAACATGTGCAGGATGTAGGGCCTTTCAAGGGTTTCTGACATGGCAGGGGCTCGTTTTAGTGGCAATCTCGGGGACGGCGCAAGGCAAGGCAAGGCCGCGCCGCGCGTGGCAGCGCCTTATGTAA
The DNA here is from genome assembly GCF_050436485.1 of Paraburkholderia sp. Clong3. Classification (NCBI taxonomy): domain Bacteria; kingdom Pseudomonadati; phylum Pseudomonadota; class Betaproteobacteria; order Burkholderiales; family Burkholderiaceae; genus Paraburkholderia; species Paraburkholderia sp. Clong3. The sequence goes on from NZ_JBNDMH010000003.1 coordinate 671,333, forward strand.
GCGGCGGTAAGCGGCGGCCTGAGCGGTGCAGCGCATCATGCGGCGTCGATGTGCGGCGCGCGCGCCTCGGCGCCGCTGATCGCCGCGCCGCTGTTGCGGCCCGCGACGACGCTGCATTCGATATGCGGCAGCGCGCTCGCGACGGCGCGCGCGGTCGCGAGTGCGCGGTCGGCCTCGCGCGCGCTCGCGAGCACCGCGAAGCCAGTCGGGCCCCACGAGGTCTGGCCGATGCCGGCGGTGCGTTCGGCGGCGACCGCGCGCAGTACGTGCTCGACGTCGGGACTCGCGAACACGCCGCCTTGCGCGCTCGCGAAATACTCGCCGATGGTCTGCTGCAGCTCGGTGAGGCCGTGCGCGAACGGCGCGAAGTTATGTTCGGCGGCGCCGGGCAGGATCTGCATCAGCACCAGATGGCACAGATGCGCGGCGAGCCGCTGCGGAAACGGCGCGAGCGATGCGAGCGCGCTGCGTTCCTCGGTACCGTGCAAGCCCTCGCGGCTGTTGTCGCTGACGAGCAGCACGCGCCACGGCTGCGGAAACGGCTGGCGCGACAGCAGCGGCGGCATGCTCTGGCGCAGATCGCCGGGCGGGCCGCCATCGAGCAGCAGGCCGCCGCACTCGAAGCCGAGTATGCCGATGCCGGAGCGGGCGCCGCGCCCGAGCAGACTGGCGAGCTCGGCGCTCCGCGCCGGCTGGCCGACGAGGCGCGCGAACGCGGTGCCGACCGCCAGCGCCAGCTGCGTGCCGGAGCCGAGGCCGGTGTGCGCGCGTGGCGCCTCCAGCAGGTCGATCGCGAGTGTCGCCGGTCCATAGGCAGCCTGCAGCCGCGCGAGACTCAGCGCGATGCGCTCGCGCTCGGCCTCGCTGACCACCCCGCCGATCTGCTCGCGTTCGGCGAGCCGCGCTTCGATCCGCGTGCCGTGCGTATCGATGACGAGCCCCAGGCTGCCGAACGCACGCCCGAGCGACGCGTTCGGATCGAGAAAGCCCAGATGCAGCCGCGCGGGCGCATCGATCGTGATGGGGGCGCGTGGCGGCAGGCGGCGGAGCTGAAGCGGCATCTCGAGTGTCCTCAGGTGTCCTTGCGGGTGCGCAAGACCGGGTTCGGCCGCGGGGCGTCCGCAACGCGTCGCGGGTTCCAGCGATAAGTGCACCCGGCGACGTCAAGCGAAAGCCGTACCAGGCACGCGCAACGGCCGCCGCCGCGGGTTCGGCCCATTGGAACCTCTAAACGGGCACGCCGCGCCCCACGCGGTTCGCCGCCGCATGGACGCTGTGTGACGCCGAAGGCGCAGTGTGTCACGCGCTGTTTCATCCGGCGACAGGAACGCGTGTCAACTGCCTTGCGCGGGTTTGGGCGCGTCGTACTTGATATAGCGGAAGCGCTGATCGTCGGCGGGCGTGCCTTCGAGCGGGCCGTCCTCGAGGCCGGGCTGCCAGTGGACCACCGATTCGATCTTCGTCGCGAGCGCGAAGTCCTTGTCGGTGATGCCCTTGGCGCTGTGCGTCTTCAGCTTCACGGTCACGAAGGCGTACGAGACCGTCAGATCGGGGTGGTGCCAGGCGGCTTCCGCGAGGTGGCCGACGGTGTTGACCACCATCAGCGTTCCCTTCCAGCCCTCGGTGCGGTATTTGCGCCGCAGCCAGCCATCTTCCAGATACCAGTGCTGCAGCGGACCGACGAGGCGCTGCTGGATCTCTTCGTCGGTATAGACGTGCTCGGTGTTTGCCATGGCTATTGCTCCTCGAATGCGCGAATCGATCGCCGAACGAAGCATCGTTGCAAGTGACAGGCCCGTGCCGCGGCGTGTGATTCGCAAAGGACACGATTCGTATCACGCAAGTGACACAGTATGTGCCGCATCGCGTGACGCAGGCCCTTCAGCTTACCGCCATGCAAGCATCAGCGTGCAACGCCCGAGTGCCGCGACACCTCGCGCGTGCCGAGTCGCCGGGCCAGCGCAGCCAATAGCGGCAAACGTTGCCGCTATTCCGGCATGGAATATGCGTCGGCCGTTCATGCGTCGCGAAGCCCGACATCGAATCGGGATAGCGCGTTAATCGTTACCCGCACTCGAGAAGGCGCGCACGATGCGATGAGGTAGCGTGGGTCATTCGTGAGTTGAACAGCAGGACAATTCTGGAGGAGACATGAACTTACGCACTGTAGTTCTTGGGCTCGCGATCCTCGCATCCGCAGCCTTTGGCTCTCTGGCTGCGCAGGCCGATTCGCAGCTCGACGCGCTGATGAAAAATCCAGCCAACTGGGCGGCCCAGGCGGGCGATTATGCGAATCACCGCTACAGCCCGCTCAAGCAGATCAACGAGAACAATGTCGGCAAACTTCAGGTCGCATGGACCATGTCGACCGGGGTGCTACGCGGCCATGAAGGCGCGCCGCTCGTGATCGGCGACACGATGTATGTCCACTCCCCGTTTCCGAACAAGGTCATTGCGGTCAACCTGAAGGATCAGACGTTCCTCTGGCAGTATCAGCCGAAGCAGGATGAACAGGTCGTCTCCGTGATGTGCTGCGACACCGTCAATCGCGGTCTCGCGTACGGCGACGGCAAGATCTTCCTGCAGCAGGCCGACACCAAGCTCGTCGCGCTGAACGCGAAGACGGGCGACGTGGTGTGGACCGCGCAGAACGGCAATCCGAAAGCCGGCGAAACCAACACCAACGCGCCGCACGTATTCGGCGACAAGGTGTTGACCGGGATCTCGGGCGGCGAGTTCGGCGTGCGCGGGCGTCTGATCGCGTACGACATCAAGACCGGCAAACCGGCCTGGACCGCGTACAGCACGGGCCCCGACAACGATATGCTGCTCGACCCGCAAAAGACGATGACGTACTCCAACGGCCAGATGGTGCCGGTGGGCGCGGATTCGTCGCTGAAGTCATGGAAGGGCGATCAGTGGAAGCTCGGCGGGGGCACCACGTGGGGCTGGTATGCGTGGGATCCGAAACTCAACCTTGTGTACTACGGTACCGGCAATCCGGGCACATGGAACCCGACGCAACGTCCGGGCGACAACAAATGGTCGATGTCGATCTTCGCGCGCGACCTGAATACCGGCATGGCCAAATGGGTCTACCAGATGACGCCGCACGACGAATGGGACTATGACGGCGTCAACGAAATGATCCTGTCCGATCTGACGATCAACGGCAAGCAGGTGCCCGCGATCGTGCACTTCGACCGGAACGGCTTCGGCTATACGCTCAATCGCGTAACCGGACAGCTGCTGGTCGCGCAGAAGTACGACCCGGCGGTGAACTGGGCCGACCGTGTCGACCTGCAAAGCGGCCTGCCGATTCGCAACGCGGCGTACTCGACGCAGGCGGCCGGCTCCGATCACAACGTGAAGGGCATCTGCCCGGCGGCACTCGGTTCGAAGGACCAGCAACCGGCGGCATACGATCCGAACTCGCACCTGTTCCTCGTGCCGACCAACCACGTCTGTATGGACTACGAGCCGTTCGATGTCGACTACGTGTCGGGACAGCCGTATGTCGGCGCCACGCTGTCGATGTATCCGGGCCCGAACGAGGGCAACGCGATGGGCAACTTCATCGCGTGGGATGCGAGCAAGGGCAAGATCGTCTACTCGAAGCCGGAGAGGTTCTCGGTGTGGTCGGGTGTGCTGGCGACCGCGGGCGGCATCGCGTTCTACGGCACGCTGGAAGGCTACCTGAAGGCGGTGCGCATCAAGGACGGCAAGGAACTGTGGCGCTTCAAGACGCCGTCGGGAATCATCGGCAACGTCTTCACGTATGAGTATCAGGGCAAGCAGTACGTCGGCGTGTATTCGGGCATCGGCGGCTGGGCCGGCATCGGCATGGCGGCAGGTCTGGAGAAGCCGACCGAAGGTCTGGGTGCGGTCGGCGGCTACAAAGATCTCGCGAAGTACACCGCGCTCGGCGGCACGCTGTTCGTGTTCGCGATTCCCGGCGAAAAGAGCTGAACGAACGGCTGAAATGAAAGGCTGAACGAGCGGGGCGGCTTGAACAGGCACGGCCGCCCCGTCAGCCTCGCGCAAGCATTGAATCACCCCCAGATCGCGCCCGTTGGTGGATGGATGCGTCGATGAAACGCATCGGGGCGCGGCTTATTCCCAGATGGAGACATGTGCATGAAAGGCCGATCTATCCTGTTGCTCACGGTGTTGCCCGCAGCGCTCGTCGTGCTGCCCGTCGGATACGCGCAGAACAATCCTTCGATTGCGCAGGTCGCGTACAAGGTGGTCGACGGCACCAAGGTGGACAGTAATACGCTGCAGGGCTGGAAGACGTGGCGCGCGCTCGCTTGCGAACGCTGCCACGGCGCGCAGCAGCAGGGCATGGTCGGGCCGTCGCTGATCGACGCGTTCAAGACGCTGGACAAGACCGAGTTTCATCGCACGGTGTTCGGCGGCCGGGTGGACAAGGGCATGCCCGATTTCAGCACGAGCCAGATGATGCAGAAGAACTGGGAAAACCTCTACGCGTACCTGAAAGGGCGCTCCGATGGACAGATCAAGCCGGGCGATCTGAAGGCCATCGACGCCAACTAACGCCGTGCCGTCACTCTTCCGGAGGCTCACGATGCGTAATAAGAGAAGCATGTCCGTGCATGTCAGCGTGATCGCGGCCGCGTTGTGTGGCGCGGCGCTCGCGAGCGCCGCGGTCCGGGCGGACGGCCCCGCGCTGCCGAACAACGACGGCGCGGACGGCGTGCTCAGGGTGTGCGCGGACCCGAACAACATGCCGTTGTCGAACGACAAGGGCGAGGGCTACGAGAACCGCATCGCGGCCCAGATGGCGAGCGACTTCGGCTACAAGCTCGAATACACGTACTTTCCGCAGCGCATGGGCTTCGTGCGCCACACGCTGCGCGAGAAGGAGGACGGCAGCGAGCGCTATCGCTGCGACCTGATCATCGGTGTGCCGAAGGGCTATGACATGACGTCGACGACGCAGCCGTATCTGCGCTCGACCTACGCAATGGTGCTGCCGAACCGCCCCGAGTTCGCGAGCATCAAGACGCCCGACGACCTGCTGAAGCTGCCGCCCGATCAACTGCACAAGCTGCGCTTCGGCATCTTTTCGCAAACCCCCGCGGTGGACTGGCTGCTCGGCCACAACCTGATCGACCAGGCGGTGTCGTACCAGGTGCAAAGCGGCGATCCGGCCGTGTACCCGGGCCAGATGATCGAACACGACCTGCGCGCGGGCAACGTCGACGTGGTGTTCCTGTGGGGGCCGATTGCCGGCTACTTCGCAAAGCGCGCCGGTGATTCGGTCAGGCTCGTGCCGTTCCCGCCGGGGCCCGGCATCCGCTTCGACTACACGATTTCGATGGGCGTGCGCTACGGCGAGAAGGACTGGAAGGACAAGGTGGATCAATGGATCGGCGCGAATCACGACAAGATCGACAGCATCCTCGCGACCTACCAGGTGCCGATGCTCAAACCGGTCGACGCGCCGGCGGGCAAGCCTGGCGACGCGTCGCCATGACGCGCGCGCGCGGCGCGTGGCTGCGCGCGGCACGCGCCGCGCTGATGGGGACGCTGTGTGTGCTGTGCCTCGCGCCAGCCGCCGCGCGTGCGGCGAGTCCGGCGTCGGCGCCGGGCGGCGACGAGATCACGCCGGCCGAGCGGCTGATTTTTCTGACCGATCATCTGCACGGCGTCGCCGCGCAGACCGAACTCGACTACGCGCTGATCGATTCCGGGCAACCGTCTCGCAGCGCCGATGTCGTCAAGGTGCTGGTGCTGAGCGAGAACAACGCGAAAGGCGACGCACAGGTGTCCGACCATGGCGGCAGCGTGAACCTGCCGATCGGCGGCCTGCAGTGCAATCCGGCAATCATTTATTTTCTCGAACACGACATCGCGGAGATGCAGGGTCTCACCGGCGGGCAGCGCCGCTATTTCCAGCAGCGTCTGCGTCTCGCGCTCGCCGCGGGGCCGCAGATCGAGAGCGTGCCGAGCGAGGTCGGCGGCAAGCCGGTCAGCGCGCGGCGCATCGTCGTGCAGCCTTATCTGAACGATCCGAACGCGGAGCGCTTCGCACAATACACGGGCAAGCGCTACACGTTCCTGCTCGCAGACGGCGTGCCGGGCCAGGTCGTGCAGATCCGCACCGACGTGCCGGGTCCTAACAACGACTTTGCGCATCCGGCGCATACGGAGTCGTTGAGCTTTCAATCGGCACTGAACAAGTTGCCTTCGGGCAAGGCGCCGGCGAAACCGTCATCGAATGCGCCGCGAGCGAGTCGCTGAATCCAATGCAGAACGCGAGTTTCGCGGCGAACCGGGTCAAGCTGAATTTCGTTCGCACGCTGACCCTGCGGCAGTTGCAGATTTTCGTCGTCGCGAGCCGCTATACGAGTTTCGCGCGCGCGGCCGAGGAGCTGCATCTGACGCAGCCGGCGGTGTCGATGCAGATTCATCAGCTCGAAGAGGCGGTCGGCCTGCGGCTGTTCGAGCGCATCGCGCGCAAGCTCACGCTGACCGAAGCGGGCGAGGTGCTGACCCATCACGCGAGCCGCATTCTCGGCGAAATCAAGGACACCGAAGACGCGATGATGTCGCTGAAGCAGGCCGACAGCGGCTCGATCAACGTGGGCATCGTCAGTTCGGCGACTTACTTCGCGCCGAAACTGCTGGCGATGTACTCGCATCTATACCCGAAGGTCGACGTGCACTTCTCGGTCGGCAATCGCGACGCGTTGCTGCGTCTGTTGCAGGACAACGCGATCGATCTCGCGATCATGGGCCGCCCGCCGCCCGAACTCGATACGACGGCCGAGCCGCTCGCGAGTCATCCTCAGGTGGTGATCGCGCCGCTCGATCATCCGCTGTGCGGCGCGCGCCGCTTCGATCTGCAGGAGTTGCGCCGCGACACCTTCCTGCTGCGCGAGCCGGGCTCGGGTACGCGCATGGCCGCCGAGGCGATGTTCCGGCAGCATCTGTTCACACCCGCGAAAACGGTCACGCTCGGCAGCAACGAAACGATCAAGCAGGCGGTGATGGCGGGCATGGGCGTGAGTCTGATCTCGCTGCATACGTTGCAGCTGGAGTTGCGCACCGGCGAGATCGCGCTGCTCGACGTGAACGGCACGCCGATCGAACGCGCGTGGCAGGTCGTGCATCTGCGCACGAAGCAGCTTTCGCCGACCAGCATGATCTTCCGGCAGTTTCTGCTCGAGCATGCGGCGGTGCATCTGGAGCAGGAATATGCGCAGTTTGCCGGGGTGTTTGCGAAACCGCCGGTCGGCGCGAAGCGGTAGCGTCATGCGCGCGTCGCGCGACTGCGCTCGTCGGCTTGCTGGTGAACGACGCGTCCCAGGCGGCGTCGATGGCACAGTCTGTACCCGGCTGTCGTGACAGGCTGCCAACTTTTCGCATTCGATTTAACTCTTGGGTCCCGTGCTCACGATCGGCATAAACCATGCTTGAACGGAAGGCTGGCGAGCGCTTGAAGCGCGTCGACGTTCGGGCGTCGTGCAAATAAACGCCAGCACCACGGAAGGGGATCGCAGCGATGGTTTCCGGCGAGCAGCTTCAGGACTGGCGTTCTCACGCCCAGCGGATCGAAAACGAAGTCGCGAGAGTCGTCGTCGGTCAGCAGCAAACGCTGAGGCTTATCAACGTCGCGTTGTTCGCACGCGGCCACGTCCTGCTCGAAGGCGGCGTCGGGGTCGGCAAGACGACCGTGTTGCGGGCGTTCGCGCGCGTGGTCGGCGGCGACTTCGAGCGCGTCGAAGGCACGATCGATCTGATGCCGGGCGACCTCGTCTATCACACCTATGTCGATGCCGACGGCAAGCCGCGTATCGAACCGGGCCCGCTGCTGCGCCACGGCGAGCAGCTGACCACCTTCTTCTTCAACGAGATCAATCGCGCGCGTCCGCAGGTGCAATCGCTGCTGTTGCGCGCGATGGCCGAACGTTCCGTGTGGGCGTTCGACCGCGAGCATCGCTTTCCGCACATGACCGTATACGCCGACCGCAACAAGGTCGAGAAGGAAGAGACCTTCGAGCTCGCGTCGGCGGCGCGCGACCGCTTCCTGTTCGAGCTGAACATGCCGACGCCGACCGACGAGGAGGCGCGGCGCAGCCTCGTCTTCGACACGAGGTTCCACGACGTCGACGGCCTGCTCGCGCAACTGACTCCGTCGATCGTGCCGTGGGAACAGTTGAACCGGATCGGCGCGGCGATCCAGCAGGGCGTGCAGGCGAGCGAGACGATCGAGCGCTACGTGCACGACATCTGGCAGGCGACGGAAACGCCGGCGCGCTTCGGCATCGCGCTCGACGGCGTCGACATGGAGCAGCTGATTCTCGCGGGCGCAAGTCCGCGCGGCATGAGCGCGCTGCTGCGGGCCGCGCGCGTGGTCGCGTGGCTCGCGGGACGCACGCATCTGCTTCCGGAGGACATTCACGAAGTGCTGCTGCCGGCGCTGGGGCATCGGGTGTTCTTCACACCGATCTACGAGCTACGCCGCCAGGAGCTGGCCGAGGCGCTGATCGCGCGGATCGTCGCGAACGTCGCCGTGCCTCGCTGACCGGCGGCGCGCGCACCACGATGAACGACACCGCGGAATTCCACTACCGTCTGCCGATGCGCGCGGCCGGCGCGCGGCCCGGCTCGCATCCGGGCTCGAGCTTCGGCTCGGGTCAGCAGTTCGCGATGCACGGCCGCTTGTTCGACTACCCGGACCCGCGCCGGCTCGATCTGCGCGCGAGCTTGCGCGCGGCGCGCGACGAGTGGCTCGTGCGCGTGCATTTGCAGCGCGTCGCGGTGCCGGTGTTCGTGATCGTCGACGTATCGGCGTCGATGCGGTTCGGCAGCCGTAAAACGAAGCTGGAGGTCGTCGCCGATTTCGTCGAAGCGCTCGGCCATAGCGCGTTCCGGGTCGGCGACCGGCTCGGCATGCTGGCCTTCGATGGCGGCGAACGCGACGATCTGTTCATGCCGGCGCGCACGGGGCGGGGCACCGGCTCGCTGCTCGCGAGCATGCTGCGCGAACGCGCCGGTGAAACGGCTGATCGTCAGGCGAATGGTCAGGCAGAACGTCAGGCAGAGCGTCAGGCCGGACGCGCGGCCGTCGAAGGATTGCGGCGTTGCGCGATCCGTATCGCTGGACGCCAGGCGCTCGTGTTCGTCGTGTCCGATTTCCACTGGCCGCTCGCGCGACTGTCGTCGGTACTCGACATGCTGGTGCATGCGTGTGTGGTGCCGATGGTCGTGTGGGACGCGGCCGAGATCACGCCGCCGCACCACGCGTCGCTGCTGGCCGTCAACGATGCGGAGTCCGGCGAGGAGCGTCGCGTGTGGCTTTCGCGCGATGTGCGCGAGCGCTGGCGCGAAGGCGTCGCGCGCCGTCGCGACGAACTCGCCGCGGGGTTCGGCGCGCGCGGCATCCGGCCGTTCTATGTCGAAGGCGCGTTCGATCCGGAAGCGATGTCGCGTTACTTTCTGGAGATGACGGTATGAGCGCGCGCGGTGTGCGCGGTGGCGGCGCTCGGCGGGCGGCGCTGCATATGCTGATCGCGTCGCTTTGCGGCGCCGCGAGCGCGACGGCCAGCGCTGCCGTGGCGACCGCGCTCGTTCAGGAGCCGCGCGCGTTCGGCTATGTGCTCGGCGATGTGCTGACGCAGCGCGTGCTGCTGGAGGCCAACGATCGGGACATCGGCGCGGTCACGCCGCCTTCGGTCGGACGCACGGGCGTGTGGCTCGAGCGCCGGCCCGTGACGCTCGAAACCGATGCCAACGGCCGCAAGTGGATGGTGATCGCGTATCAGGTCGTCAACGCGCCGCAGACGCTCACGCAGATCACGTTGCCCGCGTTGACGTTGACGTCGGCGGCGGGCACGCAATTGCAGGTCGCCGAATGGCCGGCGAGCATCGGACCGTTGACGCCGCAAACCGCGTTCGCCGCAGGGGATTTGCAGCCGCTGCGGCCCGATCGTCAGGCACCCATGCTGGGCACGGCCGGCTGGCGTCGGCAGATCGCGTGGGCGCTCGGCCTGCTGCTCGCGACCCTGCTCGCGTGGGCGAGCTGGTGGTGGGCGCGCAACCGACGCGAGGCGGCACGGCTGCCGTTCGCGCGTGCATGGCGGCAGATGCAGCGGCTGCCGGAGGCGCCCGCTGCTTCATCGAACGATGCGTGGGTCTGCCTGCATCGCGCACTGAACGAAACCGCCGGCCAGGTCGTGCATGCGGCTTCGCTATCCGCGTTGCTCGCGCGCGCGCCCTATCTGCAACCGCTGCGCGCGCAGCTCGAACGTTTCTATCTGGCGTCGTCCGAGCGCTTTTTCACACCGGCGCCGAAGGCCGTCGGGAATCCCGGCGAGCTTTCGTTGCACGCGCTGTGCCGTGCGTTGTATCGGGCGGAGAGGCGCCATCAGCGATGACCATGAGCCTCGATTTCGCTCTGCCGTGGATGCTGGTGCTGCTGCCGCTCGCCGCGCTGCCGCTGCTGCGGCGACGCAGCGACACGCTGGTGTTTTCGAGCGTCGCGTGGCTGCCCGCCGACGATCTCGGGCGCGCGGCCGGCTGGCTCGTACGCGGCGGCGCGGCACTGGCGATCGCCGCGATCGTCGTCGGGCTGGCGGGGCCGGGGCGCTCGCAGTTGCAGGTGCTGCGCACCGGCAGCGGCGCGCAGATCCTGATCCTGATGGACCGCAGCGCGAGCATGGACGAGCCGATGGGCAGCAAGGGCGTCGAGGCGCCGCGCGGCGACTCCAAGAACCACGTGGCGCGCGCCGCGTTGACGCGCTTCGTCGAGCAGCGGCCCAACGACCGGCTCGCGTTCATGATGTTCGGCACCAACCCCGTGCTGGCGATGCCGTTCACGTACAACCATCGCGTGATCGAGGCCGCTGTGGCGGCGACGGCGATTGGCCGTGGCATGCCGGACACCGAGCTCGATCGCGGCATGCTCGCGGCGATCGCGCAGTTCGACGGGCGCTTGTCGTCGGGCCGCCGCGCGATCGTGCTCGTCTCCGATGGCGGCGCGTTGCTCGACGAAACGATGCAACGGCGCATCGAGGCGGGACTGCGACGCAACCGGATCGCCCTGTACTTCATCTACTTGCGCAGCAGCGTCTTCAGTCCCGATCTGAACGCGACGCAGCCCGTCAGCGGAACCTCGGCCGAAGCGCAGCTGCATCGCTTCTTTCTGACGCTCAGGACACCGTATAGGCTGTTTCAGGCCGAAGACCCGAAGGCGATGATGGCGGCGATCGCGGAGATCAACCGGCAGCAGAACGCGACGACGACGTTCGTCGAGCATCTGCCTCGCCAGGACCTGAGTCTGTACTGTTTCGCGCTGGCGCTGTTCTGTTCGGCGCTGCTGGTGCTGCTGCACCAGTTGCAGGTCAGGAGCTGGGCATGAAGCGCACGCTGATCCATACGCTGTTCGGCACCGTGGCGATCTGTTGCGCCGCGTGGGCCGCGTATGGCTTCGTTCGTCTGCAGCACGCGGAGCGCGTCGATCAGGCCATTCTCGCGACGAACGCCGCTTCGCGCGACCAGGCTGCCGGCGACGACGCGCGCGAGGTCCAACTGGCCCGCGCGATAGCGCTGTCGAAAGCGGGCGCGTATGACGCGGCGGCGCGGCTCTATAACGGTCTGATCCCCGAGGGCAGCCCGCCGGACGAAGTCGGCCGCGCGGCGCTGTTCGATCTCGGCAACCTGTACCTGCGCGAAGGCAGCGGCGACACGGCGCAGACGGTCAGGTCTCTCGCGATGATCGGTGAGGCCAAGGCGCGCTACCGGCTCGCGCTGCGCGCGGCGCCCGACGATTGGGACGTGCGCTACAACCTCGAGCGCGCGCTGTGGCTTGCGCCGGAAACGCCGTCCGCGCTCGCCGGGCCCGATGTGAAAGAGCAGCACAATGTCAAGCTGCGTGACCCGCAGAGCCAGGACTTGCCATGAGCGGCGTCTCGCGCGAGCGCGGCTTCGCAAGATGGCGTCACGCGTTGACGCCGCTCGCGCTCGTCGCATTGATCGCGGCGGTTGCGATGCCGGAGGTCACTTTGCCGCGCAACACGTTTAACTACATCGTGACGTTCGATATCACGCAAAGCATGGACGTCGAGGACGTGGTGCTCGACGGCGCTCCGGTCAGCCGGCTCAAATTCGCGCAGGCCGCGATGCGCGACGCGCTCGGGCGCTTGCCGTGCGGCTCGAAGGTCGGCTGGAGCGTGTTCACGGGGCAGCGGGCGTTGCTGCTGATGGCGCCGGTCGAAGTCTGTGGCAACTACGACGCGCTGCTGGTGTCGCTCGAGGGCATCGACGGGCGCATGCGCTGGACCAACTGGAGCCGCATTGCCGAGGGCGGTGTGTATTCGGCCGTGCGGGTCGCGCAGGAGGTCGGCGGCGGCGCGGCCATCGCGTTCGTCACCGATGGTCAGGAGGCGCCGCCGGTATCGGCGGCGCGCCCGCTGATGGAGGGCATCAATGCCGCGCGAATCAGGGGCTGGCTGATCGGCGTCGGCGGCGACCAGCCCGCGGCCATTCCGAAGACCGACGCCGACGGTAACCGGATCGGCTACTGGCAGGCCGACGACGTGATCCAGGTGCCGCCGACGCCAGGCTCCGGTGTCGAGGCGCAAACGCACGAGGAGTTGTCCGAATTGCGCGGCGAGTACCTTGCGTCGGTGGCGGGGCAGACTGGCCTCGACTACCGGCGCCTGCTGAACGTGACGTCGTTCGGCGATGCGCTGCTCGATGCGCGCTTCGCTCGCCGCGAACCGGTGCCGACCGATCTGCGCTGGTGTCCAGCGCTGCTCGCGTTGCTGCTGCTCGTCGCGCGCTTCATGCCGGATGCCGTTCTCGCATGGCCGCGCGCCTGGCGAAAGCGCATTCGAACGATCGTTTTGCAGATCGCGCCGGCATTCAATGGCCGGCCGACACGAGTCGACTGACTCACGCGGGCGCGAACGTTGACGCTGCAACGGTTGAAGGTGCAGGTATCCAATCGAGCAGCGTAGTTGCTTGCGAAACCTCGCAAGAGTTGCCGGGTTCGACCGACTCACGAGGCTTGCGCCAGAAGGTCTTGCCGGTCTTCGAGGCCGGAGAGCGTTGCCAGGAATCATTCTCAATCGGTCCACTTCGACGTCGACTCCAGCGCTGAGTCGCGAAGGCGCATGCGCTCGCCACACACGCGACGTACCTCACACTTTGACCTACCAGTACGCCAATGACTGACTACAATGTCTGAGTGCAAGCGACGCTGCAAGGCGCTCGGTTCGACGGGAGCGCCGTGTCATGTGACATTTCAATTCCTTCACTGGAGGCATGCGATGACGTGCCAAAACGAGAGGATTGTCGGAGCGGTACTCGTCTTGGTGAGCGGCTACGCGTTTGCGGGCGGCCCCTTCGGCGATGTGCCGCAAGCGATGATGGTCGCCAACATCGTCGCGTCGCCCGTCGAAGTCGTGCCGCCGATTCCCGAGCCTCGGCACTACTTCGAGCAGCAGCGCTATGCGATGGAGTATCACGGGGATCAGGGCAAGCCGTTCTTCGCGCAAATGGAGAATTACTATAGTGTGGACGTGACGCGCGATGTCCAGCTCGGCACGGCGAAGGCATTGGGGTCGTCCGGACCGGAGTTCGCGCCGGTGTCCGAACCGGGCGCAAAACCTGCCGCGCAAAATGCTTCGAATCCTCTGCATCTGGGTCCATCTACCGCGCCGCAATTGTCCATCGTTCAGATGAACAGTTCAGCGTTGTCGATAGGCGCGTCACCGCAGCGACGCTTGTCCTTGACGATCGACGACTGGGTGTTCTCCGGCACCGCGCGCGTCGCGGTTCTGCATTCTCACGATACGGGCGCGACGCTGATCGTCAAACGTCGCTACTGAGTGATGTCGGACGGCCGCGCATGTCACGTCGACGAGTCACGTCGACGAAAAGCGCTCGCGATACACCTGCGGCGCCACGCGCAGCTGACGCACGAAGCTGCATCGCATCGTTTCCTCGCTGCCGAATCCACACCGCGCCGCGATTCGTTTGATCGACCAGGATGTCTCGCATAGCAAGCGCTGTGCCGCTTCGATGCGCAACTGCTCGACCGCGCGGGCCGGCGTGCGGCCCGTTTGTGCCTTGTAGTGGCGCATGAAGCTGCGCTCGCTCATATGAAGCCTTCGCGCGAGCGCGGGGACCGACAGGTCGGATGCGAGATGCGACGTCATCCATGCATGCAATTCGCCGAAACGGTCGTCGGCATGTTGCAGCGACAGCGTCGCGCTGAACTGCGACTGACCCCCCGGCCGCTTCAGAAACACGACGAGCTCGCGCGCGACATCGAGCGCCAACGCGCGTCCATGATCTTCTTCGAGCATGGCCAGCGCGAGGTCGATGCCGGCGGTGACGCCCGCCGATGTCCAGATAGCCCCGTCGCGAATAAAGATTGGATCGGCTTCGACGCGCAGTTGCGGATACGCCTGCGCGAGTTCGTCGCAACGCCCCCAATGCGTGGCGACGCGGCGGCCGTCGAGCAGTCCCGCCTCGGCGAGCAGGAACGCGCCCGAGCAGACCGAGGCAACGCGTCTGCAATGCGGCGCATGGCGCTGCGTCCAGCGAATCAGACGCTGATCGGCCGATGCCTGACGAATCCCCCAGCCGCCCGGAACGATCAGCGTATCGACCGGCGCTTTCACCGAGCGCAGCGAACCGGCGAGTACCGCAAGTCCCGACGACGACGTGACGGGCCCGGCTTCGGCTGCCACGACGCGGGGTGAGTAGAGTTCGTCGAGCCCACGCTGCGCGACGAGTTCATTGGCGGACGCAAATACCTGCAGCGGACCGCTGACGTCGAGCAGTTGCATGTTGGGGAAGGCGAGCAGCACGATGGAGGGGGGAGCGCTGAACATATCGTGTGTAACAGGGGGGCTGTAAGAGGGAGCGAGCGCGCGTGGCAGAAAAACTGGGGTTAATGGCAGTCTTGCCAAAGCCTACGCGCATAGAATCAATCCGTCCACGTGGAAGACGCGGCGGATCACGCGTTTCGATTTCTCCCTGAATAAGGTATCCCTATGAACCTGCAAATCGGTTTTCTGGTGTTTCCGAAAGTACAGCAACTCGATCTGACTGGCCCGCACGACGTACTTGCATCGTTGCCGGGCGCCACGATGCATCTGATCTGGAAGACACGGGAGCCCGTGGTGTCGAGTAACGGGCTCGTGCTGACGCCGGGCACGACCTACGAAAGCTGCCCGCCGCTCGACGTGATCTGTGTGCCAGGCGGAAGCGGCGTGACCGACCTGTTGCAAGACGAGCAAACGATCGACTTCGTTTGCCGACAGGCCGCGAGCGCGCGCTACGTGACGTCGGTCTGCACCGGCGCGTTGCTGCTTGGCGCGGCCGGCTTGCTGCGCGGGCGGCGCGCGACGACTCACTGGGCGTTTCACTCGCTGCTTGAACCGCTCGGCGCGATACCGACACATGCGCGTGTGGTCCGCGATGGCAATCTGATTACCGGCGGCGGCGTGACGGCGGGCATCGATTTCGGGTTGACCGTCGCGGCCGAACTGGCGGGCGTAGAAGAGGCGCAGGCGATCCAGCTCGAACTCGAATACGCGCCGGCCCCGCCGTTCGACGCGGGCGATCCGGCGTTGGCGCCGCAAGCGGTGGTGGAACTGGTCCGGCGACGCTCGGCGGAAGGCCTGGCCGCGCGGCGCCGGGTGGTGATGGAGATCGCGCAGAGAAGCTAAGTCTTGCATGCGGGTACGGGCATTCCATTAAACTGTGTGGCTCTACCCGTTTCCGTCAGTCGGATCGATGCGATGAAGTACGGCGAATTATCCCGGGGGCACTCCCCATGCGCGTAGGCAAGCCCGTCAAGGCACTGCCGCAGCCGTCATGCGACTACTGCGGCAACCGTGCGTTGCTCGCGCGTTACGGCGACGAGTCCTACCCCTATCGCAGCGATCAAGGGCCGCTGTGGATCTGCACCGCATGTCAGGCGTGGATCGGCGTTTATTCGCGCAGCAAACACAACCTGCCGCTCGGCCGCCTCGCCGACGCAACGTTGCGCGAGTCGAAGAGCAAGCTGCACGATGCGCTCGAACCGCTCGTTGCCGGGAAGGTGCGCCGCGATGGTGTCAACGCGTTCGAAGCCCGCGCGAAAGCGATCCGGTGGGTCGCGACCGAGCTTGGCTTCGATCCGGTTCCGGCGAGCATTCACGCGTTCACGCCCGAGCAGTGCGAACAGGCGCTGCGTTATGTCGAAGCTTTTATCGAAGCTCGGCGTGCGCGATAGCGCAATAGCCCCAAACCGCTGGCTCCCTTTCATTCCTCCAATACCACCCCGCCATACCGCCTTCCCCGCGCCTCTTCACCCCCACCAAATTGGCAGTTCTCGTGCGATGCGGCCCGGCAGTCGGATCGCACCTGCGTTCGGGTGCATATTTCCGGTTGCGTCCGCGGCTATCGTGAACTACAAATCTAAAGTTACGCTGGCTCGATTTTTGGCGGGCCGGGCTTCCGTTCAGAACCGTTCGAACGACAGGGAGAGTGCCGTCATGAGAATGCGCCCCGATCCTACCTTTCATGCATCGCCGAAGCTCGCGATGGATGCGCCGGCGGAAGAATACGCGTACACGGTGCTGCTAAGTCCGGACTCCTCCCAGCCCGACGCGCTCGCCGTGATCGACGTGAAGCCCGGTTCGCCGACTTATAGCCAGGTGGTCCACACGGTGCCGGTGCCGAACAAGGGCGACGAATTCCATCACTTCGGCTGGAACGCGTGTTCGTCCGCGTTGTCGCCGTTGACAGGCCACGCGTTTCTGGAACGTCGCTATCTGATCATTCCGGGCATGCGCTCGTCGCGCATCTATATCGTCGATACGAAGCCGCATCCGACCCAGGCGAAGATTCACAAGATCATCGAGCCGGACGAAATTTTCCGCAAGACCGGCTATTCGCGTCCGCACACCGTGCATTGCGGACCGGAGGGCATCTACGTGAGCACGCTCGGCGGCGGTGGCAAGGACGGCACCGACGGGCCGCCCGGAATCTTCATCATGGACTGCCAAACATTCGAGGTGCTGGGCCGCTGGGAAATCGAGCGCGGCGCGCAGGAAAAGCATTACGACTTCTGGTGGAATCTGCCGCGCGACTACATGGTGTCGACCGAATGGGCGCTGCCGCCGCAATTCGAAAACGGCATCGTGCCCGAAGACCTGCTCGCGAACAAATACGGCCACCGCGTGCACTGCTGGGATCTGCGCGCGAGGCGCAACGTGCAGACGCTCGATCTCGGCGCGAATCATCAGATGGCGCTCGAAGTGCGACCCGCGCACGACCCGAGCCGCGAGTACGGCTTTATCGGCGTCGTGGTCGATACGACGAATCTGGAAGGGTCGATCTGGACCTGGTGGCGCGAAGGCGGCCACTTCCACATCGAAAAGACCGCGACCATTCCACCGGAGCCCGCGCATGCCGATGAATTGCCGCCGCTGCTGCAAGGTTTCGGCGCGGTGCCGCCGCTCGTCACCGACATCGATCTTTCGATCGACGATAAATTCCTCTACGTCTCCTGCTGGGGCACCGGCGAGATGCGCCAGTACGACGTGAGCGAACCGCGCAAGCCGAAATTGACGGGCTCGGTGCGCATCGGTGGAATCGAACATTGCGCGCCGCATCCGAACGGCAAGGCTTTCGCCGGCGGTCCGCAGATGGTCGAGATCAGTCGCGACGGCAAGCGCATCTACTGGACCAACTCGCTCTATTCGACGTGGGACGACCAGTTCTACCCGGATGGTGTGCCCGGCGTGCAAGTGATGGCGCATGCCGAGCCCAATGGCGGTCTCGAACTCGTCGAAGATTACTTCGTCGAGTTTCCCGCCGGCTATCGCGCGCACCAGATTCGCCTCGAAGGCGGCGACTGTTCGACCGATTCGTTCTGCTATCCCTCGGTGGGCGTTTGAGCGGCGCGGTGTCGCCGCAAGCGGCACTGTGGCTGGCCGTCCTCGCGAGCGGTGTGTATCACGGACTCAATCCGGCGATGGGGTGGCCGCTCGCGGTGTCGAACGCGCTGATGCAGCGGCGCTCGCAAGCGCTGGTCGTAGCGCTTCTTTATCTCGCGGCGGGGCACGCGCTCGCCATATTGCTGATGATGCTGCCGTTCGCGATGCTGGCCAGCGTGCTCGCGTGGCAGCGTCAGATGCAGATCGGCGCGAGCGTGCTGGTGATCGGCTTCGGTCTGGTGTTGCTGATGCGCCGGCGCCATCCGCGCGTACTGGCGAGAATTCCGCCGTCGCGGCTCGCGCTCTGGTCGTTCGCGGTGGCGATCGCGCACGGCGCCGGCTTGATGCTGGTGCCGATCTACCTCGGTCTGTGCCGCGCAGACGCAATGGACAGCGCGCACCAAGCCGCCCAAACGCTGATCGAAACGAGTCTGCGCATGGCGCTGTCGGTCTCCGCGGTGCATGCGGCCGCGATGACGATGGCCGGCGGCGTGCTCGCATGGCTCGTTTATCGCTACCTCGGGCTCAGGTTCGTGTCGCGCAGCTGGTTCAATCTCGATGCGGTGTGGGCGTCGAGTCTGATTCTGGTGGGGGGCGTGTCGCTGGCGTTGAATGCGGCGGCAGCGGGCGTTTCCGGTTGATTTCGACGCGGCCGATCCGGCCTATGAGGCCCCCGGGCACAGCATATGCTGCGTAGCTTCGGCAGGGACGCCATTCCGTGCGGGTCCTGATTTTTCCTCTCGTCATCTACACCCGGAGAAGATCATGCCGCTGAAGAAAGGTACATCGAAAGAGACCGTGTCGCACAACATCAAGACCGAGTCGAAGCATGGCAAGCCGCACAAGCAGGCTGTCGCGATCGCGTTGAATCAGGCGCGCAAGTCGGGCGCGAAGATGCCGAAGAAGAGTGAGAAATAAGCTGCTTCAGCACGCGCGGTCGTACCCATGACCGACAGGCCGCGGAAAAGGCGCGCGGATGGCGACCCGAAATCGGAGCCGGCGGATGTCGAACCCGATCAGCATCCGGCGAAGCTCGGCGATTGCCGCCGTTGCGCGCTCTGGCGCAATGCGACTCAGGCCGTGCCCGGCGAAGGGCAGCGGCATGCGTCGATCGTACTGGTCGGCGAGCAACCCGGCGACATGGAAGATCTGCAGGGCAAGCCCTTCGTCGGGCCTGCCGGCGCGTTGCTCGACCGCGCGCTCGAAGAAGCGGGCGTCAAGCGTAACGAGGTCTACGTGACGAACGCCGTCAAGCATTTCAAGTGGATCGCGCGCGGCAAGCGTCGCTTGCACAAAACGCCCGCTCAGCGTGAAGTGGATGCTTGCGGCTACTGGCTGGAGCAGGAGCTCGACATGCCGCATGTGCGCGTGGTCGTGGCGCTGGGCGCGACCGCGTTGAAAGCGGTTGTTCACGACTCGCACGCGCGCTTGCAGGACGCGTTCGACAAAACGCTCGAGCGCGGCGAGCAACGCGTGGTCGCGACGTACCATCCGTCGTTTGCGCTGCGCGCGCCGGACCCTGAAACGCGTCGCGAGGTGTACGAGCGAAGCGTCGCGGCATTGCGCACCGCACAGAAGCTGGCCCACGGCGGCAAGCGCTCAGGATGACGCCGGCGCGTGCGTCGCTCGTAATCCGAGGACTTTCATCAATCGTTGTGCGTCGAACGGCGCCCGAGCTTTTACATCGTTGTCGAAGTAGCAGTAGACGTCTCGCGCGGCTCGGCGAGGCGGCCGGAGTTGCGGCGCGATCAATCGCGCGTCGGCAGGCTGGGAGCCGCCGCGCCATGCATCGATTCGCTCGGCCCATCGTTGCAGAGCGTCGTCCCCATACGCACCCGAGTATTTGGCTTCGCTGCCGTGCAGGCGAATATAGACGAAGTCCGCCGTCAGATCTTCGGCGACGGGCCACGGTTCGGTGGAATCTGAAACGACGAGCGCGACGCCGTATTGCCGAAGCAAGGTCACGAACGCCGGATCGACAAAGCTCGCGTGGCGCACTTCGACCGCGTGACGCAACTTCCGCTTGCGATCGATGTCGACATAAGGCGTCTTGACACGCGCATCATGGTGCTTCGCCAGCGCGGATGCGCTCGCGATCTCGAACGGCAACACGCTCAGAAAGCGCTCCATTGCCTCGGGCTCGAATCGGAACGACGGCGGAAATTGCCATAGGATCGGACCAAGCTTTTCGTTCAACGCGAGTAGCCCCTGCGCGAAGAAGTTCGCGATGCCGACACGTGCGCTCGCATCGCGAAACCGCAGCATATGAGTCAGATAGCGCGCGCCTTTGATGCCAAACACGAAGCCGTCAGGCGTTTGCGCGTGCCAACGCTGCCAGCTATCGAGCGATTGAAGGCTGTAATGCGTGCCGTTGATTTCGATCGTGCCGAATAGTGCCGACGCGTACTGTAATTCCGCTGCATGTTTGAGATCCTCTGGGTAAAAGCTGCCGCGCCAACCTTGGTAGCGCCAGCCGGAAATGCCGATACGCACATCGCCGGTCTTCTTCATTCGCGCGTCGGGTCCGGCGGAATGGGGTTCGGAGTCCGGCTCCGACTCGACGGATCGCAGCGTCATTGAATACGCGCGATTTGCTTCGCCACCGCGGCCGGGCTGTCGAAATTGTGATCGGGCAGACGGTCGACCAGATCGACGATGTCGGTATTCGCGTGATTTTTGCGCGCCTGCGCGACCAGCTTTTCGCGTGTGGTCGGGTAATTCACACCACTGAGTGCTTTTTCGACGTCAGCGGGATTCGGCTGACCGGGGTGGCGGTGATCCTGGGAATGGGCGGGGTGCTGTGACATGGTTCCTCCTTGAATGAGTACATCACGACTGCGCGCCTACAGGTACCTCTCGCATATGTCGTGCCTCGGCGCGCGGGCTCGGGTTGCGTTTTCCAGCGGCGCACGTCGTGCGGATGAAAAAGAACCCCGCGATGAGGAACGCGGCTTGCGTGCAGCCGGCAAAATAGCGCCGCTGACACAGGACCTTTCAAGGAGAAGGCCATCATGAGCACAATGCTCGCATATCGCATTCACCGCTTCGGCGGTCCCGAGGTGTTCAAGGCCGAGAAGATCGAGATCCCCGAGCCTGGCGCCGGCCAGGTGCTGGTGCGCGTGCGCGCGGCCAGCGCCAATCCGGTGGACCTGAAGACGCGCTCGGGCCAGTACCCGTTGATTCGTGAAGAGAAGCTGCCCTATACGCTGGGGCGCGATTTTTCCGGAGTGGTCGAACGGGTCGGCGAGGGCGTCGGGCAATGGCGCGCGGGCGAGCAGGTGTATGGCTTCGTTGGCCAGGGACAGGGTGCGTACGCGGAATACGTCGTCGTGCCCGCGAGCGCGCTAGCGCATGCGCCGGAAAAACTGGATGTGGGGTCCGCGGGCGCCGTGCCGCTCGCCGCGTTGACCGCATGGCAGGGCCTGTTCGATCACGGCTGCCTCGAAGCCGGCGGCCGCGTGCTGATTCATGCGGGCGCGGGCGGCGTTGGACATTTCGCCGTGCAGTTCGCCAGGCAGAAGGGCGCGCAAGTGTACGCTACGGCGTCCGGCGACGGCATCGAGTTCGTGCGCTCGCTCGGTGCGGATCGCGTGATCGACTATCACGCGCAGCGCTTCGAAGACGTCGCGCGCGACATCGACCTCGTGTTCGATCTGATCGGCGGCGATACGCAGCGCCGCTCGTGGTCGGCCGTCGCGACCGGTGGCGCGCTGATCTCGACGCTCAACGAGCCGTCGCAGGCCGAGGCGTCGAGCCATGGCGCACGGGCCACGCGTTATACCGCGCGACCCGACGGCCGGCAATTGACGGAGATCGCGTCGTTGCTCGACAAGGGCAGCGTGCGTGTCGTGGTCGCCGAACGGTTTGCGTTCGATGCGACGGCCAAGGCGCTGGAACGGCTCGCGAAAGGCCACGTGCGCGGCAAGATCGTGGTGGAGGTGGCGTCGTAGTACGGAGAGCGCGCTGTCTGCTAGTTCGGATTCGCGTCGTCGCTCGCGCTGCGCAGCGGCGCGCGGCTCTGATCGTTATTCAGATGCACGAACTTTCTCAACAGTCTCAATAGCTCTCGCGCATCCTCGTCTCCCATCCCGTCGAGCAGGCCGTGATTGAGCGCGTTGACGCCGGGGATCAATTCATCGAGCAACTGCTCTCCAGCCGGCGTCAGCAATAGACGACGCTGGCGGCGCGGCAGAACTTCGCGCACGATCCAGCCTTTCGCTTCGAGCCGTACCGCGATATCGGCGGTGGTCGACGTGTCGAGGCCGACTCGCTGCGCGAGCGTGACCTGATCGAGTCCGGGCAATTCCTGCAGCATTCTGAGCACCGCATACTGAACGGGCGTCACCTCGCGTCCGATCAGATCATGAAACATGGACACCGAAATCTGATGCGCGCGTCGGATCAAATGGCCGGGCTGGTCGTACAGATCGATGCTGATCGCGGAAGTGCTGGTATCGGTTGAAGTGACCATATTAGTTCTGAAGATCTCGCGCCTTTTCGTTGCGAATGGAAATGGCGAACCGGCGTTCGTGTTACCTGATTGAAAGTTCGTCTAGGGGAAAACCTTCATTTAATCATTAAAGACGCATTGAGTACACTGAATCTCAATGAGTAGGCTGAATGCAATCCATGAATAATCCAGGGAGTGAGACTGACATGTTTCCCAAGAATGCGTGGTACGTCGCATGTATGCCCGATGAAGTCGCGGATAAGCCGTTCGGCCGGCAGATCTGCGGCGAGCCGATGGTTTTCTATCGCAACGCGCAAGGCGCCGTGGTGGCGCTCGAAGACTTCTGTCCGCATCGCGGCGCGCCGCTGTCGCTCGGTTTCGTGCGCGATGGCACGCTCGTGTGCGGCTATCACGGCCTCGAAATGGGCTGTCAGGGCAAGGCGACCGGCATGCCGGGGCAACGCGTCAACGGCTTTCCAGCGATTCGCAGCTATCCAGTGATCGAGCGCTATGGCTTCGTCTGGGTGTGGCCCGGCGATGCGGCGCAGGCCGATGCCGCCAGGCTGCATCATCTGGAGTGGGCCGAGAGTGCCGAATGGGCGTACGGCGGCGGTCTTTATCACATCCGCTGCGACTACCGGCTAATGATCGACAACCTGATGGATCTGACGCACGAGACCTATGTGCACGCCAACAGCATCGGGCAAAAGGAAATCGACGAAGCCGCGCCCAAAACCGTGGCCGAAGGCGATACCGTGCGCACGAGCCGTTTCATGGAAAACGTCGCGGCGCCGCCGTTCTGGAAGATGGCGTTGCGCGGCAATGGTCTCGCCGACGACGTGCCCGTCGACCGTTGGCAGATCTGCCACTTCACGCCGCCGAGTCACGTGCTGATCGAGGTAGGCGTCGCGCATGCCGGGCATGGTGGCTATCACGCGCCGGCCGACCAGAAAGCGTCGTCGATCGTGGTGGATTTCATCACGCCGGAAACGGAAACGTCGATCTGGTATTTCTGGGGCATGGCGCGCAGTTTCCGTCCCGACGATGCGGCGCTGACCGCGAGCATCCGCGAAGGGCAGGGCAAGATCTTCAGTGAAGATCTGGAGATGCTCGAACGTCAGCAGCAGAACCTGTTGCGCTGGCCCGAGCGCAATCTGCTGAAGCTCAATATCGATGCGGGCGGCGTGATGTCGCGCCGCGTGATCGATCGGCTCGTCGCGCAGGAACGCGCGGAGACGGGCGCGCCGCAGGCTGAAGTGACGCGCGTCATTCCCGTGCGGACGGCGACATGAATCATCCCGTGCTGAATGTGGTGGTCGCGCGCCGGCGCGACGAAGCGCTCGGTATCGCGAGCTTCGAACTCGCGAGCGAAAACGCTCAGGCGTTGCCGGCCTTCGACGCCGGCTCGCACGTCGACGTGCATTTGCCGAACGGGCTCGTGCGTCAGTACTCGTTGTGCAACGATCCGCGCGAAACGCATCGCTATCTGATCGCGGTGCTGCGCGACGAAGGGGGACGCGGCGGATCGAAAGCGGTGCACGATCTGGTCCGCGAAGGCGATCGCCTGCAGATCAGCGCGCCGCGCAATCATTTCGCGCTCGCTGACGATGCGGCTCATCATCTGCTGCTCGCGGGCGGGATCGGCGTCACGCCGATTCTTTGCATGGCCGAGCGGCTTGCCGCCACGGGCGCTTCGTTCGACATGCACTACTGCACGCGCTCGAAGGAACGCACGGCGTTCGTCGAGCGTCTTGCACAAGCTGGCTTCGCGAAGTCGGTCCAGCTTCATCACGATGACCATCCGGGCGGCTCGACGTTCGATATCGAGCAGACGCTCAGCGATGCGCCGGCCGGCACCCACCTGTATGTCTGCGGTCCGCGCGGCTTCATGGACTTCGTGCTCGAGACCGCGCGTGCGAAGGGCTGGCCGGAAAACAGGCTGCACTACGAGTTCTTCGGCGCGGCCGCGAATCAGGCGGCGACGGGCGGCAGCTTCCAGGTGCGCATCGCGAGCAGCGGCGCGACGATCGACGTGCCGCCCGAATGCACGGTCGTGCAGGCGCTGGCCGCGCATGGCGTCGAAGTGATCACGTCGTGCGAGCAGGGCGTGTGCGGTACCTGTTTGACGCGGGTGCTGTCCGGCGAGCCGGATCATCTGGATTCGTATCTGACCGACGAGGAACGCGCGGCAAACGACCAGTTCCTGCCGTGCTGCTCGCGCGCGAAATCGCCGCTGCTGGTGCTCGATCTGTGATTTTCTGCGGGACGACGGGCCTGTTGCCCGTCGTCCCGCTTATTTATTGCGCTTTTCCCTCAGAATCCGACGAACTTACCGTGCGCACACTCAACGCCGGATCGTGCGCAATCGCTTCTTCGGAGAACGGAATAAACGTCCAGCGTTGGGCCGCGTAATCGCGCGTCCCGTCGGCATAGTGCGGCGACGCCGGGTCATCCGATTCTGACGGTGCGAGCAGCGTGCGCGCGATCACCTGAGCGCCGGCGAACGACACTATCTGCAGATAGGTGTCGCCCATTGGCTTGACGTTCATCGAATAGCCGCTCGCATCGAAGGGATGCGCGGCACACGCCGAGGTGAAATAGCCGCCCGCGTCGCAACCCCCGAATAGCGCAATGCGCTCGTCGTTGCGTTGCACGTAGAGCGCCGCGCTGCGCGGTGCATCGATCGCGATGCCGGCGCGTTGCAGTGCCGCGAGCGCGTCATGCAGCGCGGCGGCGAGCTGGGCCGGATCGGCGGCGATGCCCGCGGGCGTGGTCAACGGCTTCGCGGGTTCGAACGGTACCGCGTATAGCTGCGCGGGCGGTATCGTCAGCAGACGTCGCCACAGTTCGTCCCACAAGGTTGCCCCCACTGCGTCGACCGCGGCCGTATCGTCCCATGCGGCGAGTACCTTGCACGCCGCGCGCTGCGGGTCGGCGTTCGGGCCGGCCGGCAGGGCCGCGAGCGCGTCGCTGCCGCACAGACGGTCGAGCACGGGTTGCTTGAACAGCAACGCCGACATCGAGCGGCTGTCGAGCGCAGCGTGGCCGAGTGTATCGGCGGAAACGCCATGCGGATCGCTCTGCAATTGCGCCGCGATCGTATGGCCCAGTCGCGTGCGCAGCGTCTGCGGCGTCGCGGTCGCACCGATGATCTTCGCATAGCCGGTCATCGGTTCGGCCGGGTTGCTGAGCCAGTAACTGTCGTTGAAATTGCCGACATAGTCGCGCCGAAGCAGCGACGGCATCTGCGCGACCGGCAACGCATGATGCTGTACCGCGCCGGGCTCGTCGCGCCAGTCGCAGTCGCTGCGCGAACCGTCGAGGACCGGCACGCCGGGCATGATCCGCGCCAGTGCCCGGCCGACCGGCGGCGTGCAACGCTGCGTGAGTTCGTCGGGCACGTCCGGAGTCGCGCCGATATCCGCGTACCAGACGCGCGGATCGTCACGGCCGATCGCAAGCGTGTTGACCCATGGCACCGCCGCGTTCTTCTTCTGGATGGCGATGAAATCGTCGAGCGAGGCCGCCTGATTCCATGCGCGGAAGTTTTCGAACACGCGGAAGTTGTCGGTATTGATATCGCGCAGCGCGAACGCCTGCTGCGCATTCCACGCGAGCGCGGGCGACATCGTGCCGAGATTGACCAGCGCTCCGAAGCGCGAACGATACAGCGTGCGCGACACGGTATGCAGCGAACCGTCGGCGGCGCGTACCTCGACGTTCACGCGCGTCGGCGTCATCGCTTCGCTGTTGCCGTCGACCTGATACCGGGTTGGCGCGCCAGGTTCGAGCGTCAGCTTGAAGAGGCCGAAGCGCTTCGCGGTGGAGACGGTATGGGTCCAGGCGACGTTGTCGTTGAAGCCGATCATGATCAGCGGTACGCCGAGAAACGACACGCCGCTGACGTTCAGCTTGCCAGGAATAGTGAGTTGAGCCTGGTAGAAGCGATCGGGGCCGGTCCAGAACCAGTGCGGATTGCCGAGCAGCAGCGCGCTGCCGGTGTGCGTCGCGTCCGCGCCGAACGCGAGAGCGTTGCTGCCGATGCCCGCATGGCCGCCGAATTCCGCGAGCGGTGGGTCGACGGGGGCGTCGTCGTGCAACGCGCTTTGCGGCGGCACCGGCATCGGCTGGGGCGGTTGTGCGGTCGCGATCGCGTTGATGAAGCGCGCCTCGCCACCGGCCAGATTCGCCGCGATCTGACGCCGGTACAAGTCCGCGTTGCTGATCTTGCCGAGCCACGGCGCCGCGCGGCAGGCCGCATGCGCGCCCGGGAAATCCCCGTGCGCGAGATCGGCGAGGTAGCGGTTATAGCCGGCGACGAAGCCGTCGATCAACGCGCGCATGTCGTCGGTCTGGCTTTTGCGGTAACGCGCGACGGTCGCATCGTCGACGATGAAACGGAAGAAGAAATCCGAATTGAGATTGTTGGGCTGGCCGAACGTCGCGCCGAGCGTGGGCCGCGCGTCGGCGCCGAAGAAGCGCGAGCGTTCGCCGCGATAGGTGACGAAGCTTTCGGCCATCGTGCACAGATTGTCTTGCGCCTGCGCGTAGCCGTATCCGTAGCCGAGGCTGCCCCAGTTGTCGGCGTTGATGTGCGGAATGCCGAGCGCGGTGCGGCGGATATCGGCGCGATACGGGCCGGTGTGCGCGACGTTGTCCGCATCGGGGCTCGCGCAGCTTGGCAGAGCGGCGGCGACGGGCAGGGCGATCAGCAGGGCGGCGAGGCGGCGGAGCAGAGAGACGTTCGAACGCATGGCCTTTTGTGGTTGGGCGAACGTTGAGCGGTGACGGGCGTGTCGCTCGGCGTCAAGAAAGATTGTGACTGGACGCCCCATTTGGGCGTGCTCTGATTTCTTTCGAACTGTCAGTTAGCTATTAATGTCAGGTGGCTAGAAGGCAGTGGACTCGCATTCCGGTCATTAGTAGTTCACGAACGTTAAATCTAGAGCGAGAAGCTATAGCGTGCCTAACGAAATTTCTGTGTACAAGATCAACAAACTGTTGTGGCGCTGGACCAAGCAGGACGACGCGCGCGCCGTGCGCGGTGTCGGTATGTCGTTGGACAAGCCTCCGCCAGCGCAGCTAAATCCGCTGAAAGCACATGTAGAACAAGCCGAACCGAAGTCCAGGCCGCCGGCGCCTGCTCAGCGGGGAAATCTGCCGGATGACAACGGCAAAAATGCGCAGGCCTTGTCCCGTTCTAAGACCCAGTTGAGCAAGCCCGAAGTACCGCAGCCGCCTAAACCGCCTCGACTGACGGAGCGTGAAACGACCGTGCCTCCGTTTGACATCCAGGACATCCCGGCCGCGATGCGCAAAGAGATGATGCCGGTCGGTGCAAAACTGATGGACCGATGGTTCGCAGGAGAACTCAACTATTCGAGGTCTGAGGACGATCAGAAATACGAGATCAACCAGGACGGCAAGCCGTATCCAGACAGCATGTATGACCACGGCATAATCAAAATGAAATGGGTCCTTGGATTCAGACGCGCCAGAGAGCAGTACGAAGATCTTGTCAACGAGAGGATTTACAGTTCAAAGGCGGCTAGCGCAGTTCGGCAAATAGTTGCGCGTTACATGTCATTCGGTCGTATGTATCTGAGCGCGTGGGGTATCTGTCGCCATGATATTCGGATACTGCACAAAGATTTCCAGTTTCAGTATGTGACCGTAGATGGCACTTTCGAGCAAAAAGCAAAAACGGCCTTGCGCCAATCGACTGCTCATGCACCCGATGATCTGACAGCAGCGCTCGGTTCCTTCGTGATCAACGCAGCTATTTCGGAGATCGAATACGACTTTCAGAAAAGAATCGGCGTGGTCGAGAAAATCGTCGTTTATGTGAAGGATAGCTACTCCTTTCAGGGCGAGTTGGACACCACGTCGCAATACTTGGGACATTGGAGCAGGCGAGGCGTGGCAATTTCGGCCGCCACCGAACTGGCGAATCTGGCGGGTTCACCTTGGATAGATTTTCCTGTCGTGATTGGCCCAACACAGGCGTTGTCGGATCCGGGTAAGGTCTATTATCCGATCAGAAACAGGGATTTCAGACAGTGGCAACGGAAGCACAATCGCGGAGGTGATTTCATCGTCTACTCTGATTTCAATACAATTTGTCTCCAGCGGCCGATCGTCGTGCATCTTTGATCAATGAATGTCTTCAAGAGCAAGGCGTTGCGATCGGTTCTCGCCAGGGTGTTCATCGTAACGATGAGTGCGATTATCGCGCTCGGGGCGGTCCAGTATCGTTCCGCGGTCACGCAAATGAAAGGAGCCACATTTCACGATGAGAAATCAGATGACGGGAAATACATCGCGCGGTATGCATATCTGCCCCGTGACCGGATCGCCTTGAGGCTGTACCGCGCAACTACGGCGGAATTGCTCGCCGCGCGAGTTTATCGATATCCAGAGCGAATCCGCCTGTTCTGGACAGAGGACTCTCTGATATACGACACCTCGGCGGAAGGCGACGACGGAGAAATCGAGCTACCGCCTTCATGGTGGGACCGTGCTAAGGCAAAACTGCCTTGAAGAATGTTCTTGGTCCACGAGCGCAAGAAGCCTTGCCGAAAGCCCTGGGCGTCGGCAATGGCATGACACGATTTTCAAGGCTGGGCGACCGGACGTGCGAGCGGATCTAGCCGCGCGCAACCCGCTGGGCAGTGGGCTTCAGGCGCAACTTTTGGTGCTGAGACAGCGATTATTTCCACCGTGAGATGGCTAGTCGTCAAGCTTTCGCTGACCACGCTTCCTGCTCCGCCGGAAAACCAGCACAGCTGCGGCGAACCCTAGCGCGATTGCAGCCGACGATATGAGGAAGGCCAAGTCGGATTCTTGATACGCCGTCTTGACCCCATACATACGAACCGCCCATTTCCATATCGGGTTCGAAAAGTTCAAGGGCGTATCCGGATGCCAAATCCACCAGACTGCATTAGCAGAGATTGCGAGCACGAAAGCTATGCCGACAGCTAGACAGAGCAGGATTGTTTTCATGCCACCGTCACTACGCCGTACGCTTTAAGTTCAGACCCGGGTACTGATACTTTCGGTGTATCGGTGAGTATCGAGCGGATACGCTGCCAATCACTTTGCTGGTCGATCGTTATGCACCCCTCGCTCCTACCGAATCTCCCCTTTGGATGCAAACGAAACTGGCCGCGAACGATGTTATCGCAAAGGACCGAGTCATCGTCGATATCCCCGTCGATTGCATGGAGCGCAAACCATTCGCTCTTGTTATTGCCGTTCAGGTTGAGCGCATCTTTCCACGGGCCGGGCTTCCCGCCCGATCTTCGATCAAAGATATAGTATCTGCCGACCGGTATGGCGCCGAAGACCGGCGTGCACGTTAGAGCCACCTTGTTGATATAACCTTGCTGCCCAGAGTAAGCAGAAAACGATAGTGCACCAATCCGAAATTCGCTCATCGGTTTATTATTCAGTTTGAATGAGCATTGAAGCATCAGTCCTCCATATCGACTGGAAAGAGTGAAATAAGAAATAGTTCGGTGATGCCGTGCGGCCATTTTAAAGGCGATTTGTTTTGAGAAAACCACTATTAAAAAATTTCCGCGCCAACAGCGATTATTTCCACCGTGAGATGGCTAGTCGTCAAGCTTTCGCTGACCACGCTTCCTGCTCCGCCGGAAAACCAGCACAGCTGCGGCGAACCCTAGCACGATTGCGGCCGACGACATGAGAAAGGCCAGGTCGGATTTTTGATATGCCGTCGTGACCCCATACATACGAACCGCCCATTTCCATATCGGATTCGAAAAGTTCAAGGGCGCTTCGGGATTCATCATCCACCACAGCGCATTGGCAAAGATTGCGAGCAGTAAGCCGAAACCGACCGCGAGGCAGATTAGGAGCTTTTTCATCTCACCGTCACTTCACCGTACGCTTTAAGTTTCGATCCGGGAATTGAGACTTTCGGCGTATCGGAAAGTATTGAACGGATATGACGCCAGTCCGCGAGTTGATCGATAGTTATGCAGCCCTCGCTCTTCCCCAATCTTCCCTTTGGATGCAATCGAAATCGGCCACGAGCGATGCCGTCGCACAAGAGCTCATCGTCATCAATATCGCCGTCGATAGCGTGGAGCGCGAACCATTCGCTCTTGTTATTGCCATTCAGGTTAAGCCGATCTTTCCATGGTCCGATAATGCCTCCGGATCTTCGGTCGAAGATGTAATATCCGCCGACGGGAATAGCGCCATACTTCGGCGTGCACATTCCAACAGCCTTATTGATATAATTCTCCTGCCCAGAGTATGCGGGAAAGGATAGAGCGCCAATGCGAAATTCGCTCATTGGCTTATTATTCAGTTTGAATGAGCATTGAAGCATCAGTCCTCCATATCGACTGACAAGTGTGATATAAGAAAAATAGTTCAGTTATGCCGCGCGGCCATTTTAAAGGCAATTTATTTTGAGAAGGCCAATATAAAAAAATTTTCCGCACCGACAATTCCTCCCTACGCAACAGCTCGTCCACGCGTTCGCATAACCGAGCGAATGCACCCTTCTGCTGACCTGTTCGAGTCAGCGCGAACCTCACGCCCGCACCCTCGGCACACGCGGCCTGATTTTTGCTGATGTGCTCGGACGTCGCCTCGTTCGCAGGGGACGGCGCGTGTCGAAAGGTCATCACTGTCAGCGGGGTTCTCAGTGGCAGCAGCGGAAGCATCCGGAACGTCAGGCCGGCGCGTCAGGCGCGGCAGCGTCACGTTGTTACCGGCGCTGGCTATCGGTTTCGCCAACTCCGCACACGCGAACACGGTGGCGCCGCTGAACTACTTCCTGCACGCGGCTGGCCCGGCGGCTCGTCCGACGCTGTACCTCGGCTGGGTTTTCACCGCGATCGTGACGCTGGTCACGCTGATCGTCGCTGGCCTGTTGATCGGCGCGATGGTCCGCAAGCGTCCCGCGGCGCAACCGGATGCGCTGAGCGCCGAGCCCGGCGGCATCCGCTGGGTGTTCATCGGTACCGCGGTGTCGTCGGTCGTGCTGTTGGCGATGCTGGTCTATGCATTGATCACGCTCGAATCGGTGGCGTCGCCCGCGTCGTATCCGCAATTGACGATCACCGTGACCGCTTACGACTGGTGGTGGAAAGCCGATTACCGCGACGATCCGAACCCCGCCCGCAACTTCAGCACGGCGAACGAGATTCATATTCCGGTCGGTGAGCCGGTGAAGATCGAGCTCAAAAGCGCGGACGTCGTGCACGCTTTCTGGGTACCGCAACTCGCGGGCAAGACGCAGACGATTCCAGGCCAAACCAACGAGCAGTGGCTGCAGGCGGACCGTCCCGGTATTTATCGTGGGCAGTGCTCGCAGTTCTGCGGCGCGCAGCACGCGCATATGGCGTTCGAAGTGATCGCGCAGGACGCCGCGGCGTTCAACGCATGGCGCGACGCGCAGGGACGCGCGGCCACCGTGCCCACGGGCGACGCGGCCGTCGCGGCCGGCCAGCATCTGTTCGAGGAGCGCTGCGCGGGTTGCCACACGATTCGCGGCACCAAGGCGACTGGCGTGCAGGCGCCCGATCTGACCCATCTCGGTTCGCGTCGCACGATCGCGGCAGGCGCGCTCAGCAACACGCCCGACCATCTGCTCGACTGGATCGAGCACGCCCAGCGGATCAAACCCGATGCATTGATGCCCAGTATCGCGCTGACCACCAGCGAGGCCGCCGCGTTGTCGGCGTATCTCGCGACGCTGCATTGAAGCGCATCGCACTCGAGGAGCCCGTTCAATGTCCGATCATCCCGCTTCCGCTTCGCTACCCGCGCTGACCCGCACGCCGCGGCGCGGCCGTGTCGAGCCCGGCAGCGAGCAGGAAAAGCGGCTGCGCGAAATCTGGGAGTCGCGGCCCGGCTGGCGCGGCTGGTTCTCGACGGTCGATCACAAGACCATCGGCTTGCGCTACCTGGTGACCGCGTTCATCTTTCTGCTGATGGGCGGCGTCGAAGCGCTAATCATGCGCGTTCAACTGGCGCGCCCCAACGCAACGGTGCTGACGCCCGAACAGTACAACCAGCTGTTCACGATGCACGGACTGACGATGATCTTTCTATACGCGCTGCCCGTTCTGTCCGGCTTCTCGAACTATCTATGGCCGCTCGTGCTCGGCGCGCGCGACATGGCCTTTCCGCGCCTGAACGCGCTGTCGTATTGGGTGTTCCTGTTCGCCGGCATCTTCCTGTATGCGAGTTTTCCGACGGGACAGGCCCCCGACGCCGGCTGGTTCAACTACGTGCCGCTGTCCGGCCTCGAGTACAGCAACGGCCCGAATATCGACGTGTACGCGCTGGGCATGGTGCTGCTCGGCATTTCGACGACGGTCGGCGCGATGAACTTCGTCGTCACGCTGCTGAGGATGCGCGCGCCGGGCATGTCGCTCGATCGCGTGCCGGTGCTCGTGTGGGGCACGCTGACCGCGTCGGCCGGCAATCTGTTGGCGGTGCCGTCGGTGAGCCTCGCGTTTCTGATGCTGTGGATGGACCGCCGCATCGGCACGCATTTCTTCGACGTGCTCAATAGCGGGCGGCCGCTGCTCTGGCAGCACCTGTTCTGGATTTTCGCGCACCCGTGGGTCTACGTGGTCGTGTTGCCGGCCATGGGTATCGTGTCGGATGCGTTGCCGGTCTTTTGCCGCCGGCCGCTGGTCGGTTATGGGCCGGTCGCGTTGGCGACGGTCGCGACGATGGTGGTCGGCTTTGCCGTGTGGATTCACCATATGTTCGCGACCGGTATCCCCGCGCTCGCGCTGTCGTTCTTCGGCTCGGCCAGCATGGTCATCGCGGTGCCGAGCGCGGTCGCGACGTTCGCCTGGGTCGCGACGATCTGGACCGGTCGCCCCGTGTATCGCGTGCCGTTCCTGTTTTTCGCGGGCTTCGTGCTGCTGTTCGTGATCGGCGGCGTCTCCGGCGTGATGACGGCCGCGGTGCCGTTCGACTGGCAACTCACCGACACGTACTTCGTCGTCGCGCATCTGCAC
The DNA here is from genome assembly GCF_050436485.1 of Paraburkholderia sp. Clong3. Classification (NCBI taxonomy): domain Bacteria; kingdom Pseudomonadati; phylum Pseudomonadota; class Betaproteobacteria; order Burkholderiales; family Burkholderiaceae; genus Paraburkholderia; species Paraburkholderia sp. Clong3. The sequence continues at coordinate 704,770 of NZ_JBNDMH010000003.1, forward strand.
TACGTGCTGCTTGGCATCAACGTATTTCCGGTGATCGGCGGCATCTACTTCTGGTTTCCAAAATTCACCGGCAGGATGACGAACGAGCGTCTCGGCAAGCTCGCGTTCTGGGTGCTCTTCATCGGCTTCAACGTCGCGTTCTTTCCGATGCATATCGCGGGACTGCTCGGCATGCCGCGCCGCATGTACACGTATCCCGCCGACATGGGCTGGAACACGGTGAATCTCGTCACGTCGCTCGGTTCGTTCCTGTTTGCGGCCGGCGTGCTGCTGTTTCTGATCGATATCGCGGTGAGCCTGAGGCGCGGAAAGGTCGCCGGCAACAATCCGTGGGACGCGCCGACGCTCGAATGGTCGATCAGCTCGCCGCCGCCGCCGTACAACTTCGCGGTGGTGCCGACGCTCGCGAGCCGGCATCCGTTGTGGGAAGGCCGGATCGAAGAGCCGGGCGACGCGGTTCAAACACGCTCGCAACTCGACGAAGGCTATCTGCTCGCGCACGGTCGCGAAGCGTTGGGCACGACCGCGCTCGAGGCGAGTCCCGACGTGATCCTGAAGATGCCCGAAGATTCGTACGCGCCGTTCTGGCTCGCGGTCTTTGCCGCGCTACTGTTCGCGGGGCTCGCGTTGACCGCCTGGGTGTTCGTGGGGGCAATGCTGGCCGGCTGCGCGGTCTCGATCATCACGTGGCTGTGGCCCGAGCGCGCGCTGATCCAGCGCGAGCCGGTCGCGCTCGAGGATGCGGGAGGCTGACATGAGCGATGCACTGGATCTCAATCGCTCGTCGAGCGAACCGGACGAGACCGCACGTGCGTTGCCGGTTGGCAGCGCGGGCGAGCGATCGAGCGGCTGGTGGGGCTGCTTCACGCTGATCACGACCGAAGGCGCGCTGTTCGGCTATCTGATCTTCTCGTATCTGTATCTGGCCTCGCAAAGCCAGCAGCATTGGCCGCCGGAAGGATTGCCGAAGCTCGGGCTCGGCAGCGCCAATACGGTCATTCTGCTATCGAGCAGCGTGTTCGTCTGGTTCTGCGAGCGCTGCGTGCGTCGGCGGCGATTGCGGCTCGGTGTCGCGTCGATGGCGGTGGGCATCGTGCTGGGCTGCATCTTCTTGGGCATTCAGTTGCGCGAATGGCACAACCACCCCTATGGGCTGACCTCGCATCTCTATGGTTCGCTGTACTTCACGATTACCGGCTTTCACATGGCGCACGTACTGGTCGGGATCGTCGTGCTGACGCTGCTGGCGATCTGGACCGCGCTCGGCTATTTCGACGACAAACGCTGCGCGGCGCTGTCGGTCGGTGGGCTGTATTGGCACTTCGTCGATGTCGTCTGGCTGTTCATTTTCAGCACGCTGTATCTGACGCCGTATCTGTTCCGGGAGTGGTCATGACGACAGCGCCCAGAGACTCGCACATCTCGATGCCCTACGTGCTGATCGGTCTGCTCGCGGCGCCGTTCGCGTGGCTGTTGCAGATGATGCTCGCGGAAGCGCTCGCGGCGCAGGCCTGCTATCCGTACAACCATCCGCTCGGTGCGCCGCTCGTGTCGTGGATGCGTCCGGCGCTCGTCGCGCTCGGCACCGTGTGTCTGATCGCGGGCGCGTTCGGCACGTGGGTCGCGTGGCGCAATTTGCGCCGCGTCGCGCCACTGAAGTTCGGTGCGCTGAACGGCGAGCGCCGCACGCGTGCCGAACTCGACTGGTTTCTGACGCACGTCGCGGTGATGTGCAGCACGCTGTTTCTGTTCGCATTGATCGCAACGGATGCCGCGGTCGCGATCGTGTCGCCGTGCAGGTGGTGGTGATGAAGCGCGACGTTCTCAACGCGGTGAGGTTCGCCATCGCGGCCGCATGCCCGCTGACGATAGCAGCGACCGCAAACGCCGCCGGCGCCTCCACCGACGCCGCGCAGGTCGCGCGCGGCGCATATCTCGCCAAAGCCGCCGATTGCGCCGGTTGCCACACCGCCGCGCCGCGCGTGCCGCATCCGGGCGCGGCGCCTGAGGCCACACCGCCGTTTGCCGGCGGCCTCGGCATGGGTTCGCCGTTCGGCACGATCTATACGTCGAACATCACGCCGGATCCGCAATACGGCATCGGCCGCTATAGCTATGACGACTTCGCACGCGCGGTGCGCGAGGGCATCGCGCCCGGGAACAAGCGGCTTTATCCGGCGATGCCGTACCCGTCGTTCGCGAAGATCACCGATGACGACATGCATGCCCTCTACGCGTACTTCATGCACGGCGTGCAACCGGTCGCGGCGCCTGCCCCGCAAACGCGCTTGCCGTTTCCATTCAATCAGCGCTGGGTATTGATGTTCTGGGACTGGGCATTCGCGCCGAAAGGCCAGTTCAAAGCCGATGCGAAACGCGATGCGCAATGGAATCGCGGCGCGTATCTGGTGCAATCGCTCGGCCATTGCGGCGCCTGCCACACGCCGCGCGGACCGGCGTACGAAGAGCGCGGCTATGACGAGTCGGCATCGGCCTATCTGACGGGAGGCATCAACGATCACTGGTTCGCGCCGAACCTGAGCGCCGACCCGGGCTCGGGGCTCGGCCGCAGTTCCGCGACCGACATCGTCGAGTTCCTTCGAAACGGCCACGGCGGCGGACTCATCCCGTTCGGCAGCATGGTTCAGGTCGTCGAAGACAGCACGCAGTACCTGAACGACGACGATCTCGCGGCGATCGCCGCGTATTTGAAGAGCCTGCCGCCGCGCGCGCCAAGCGGCTATTTCAACGCCCGCTCCGCCGCCGCGCAGCAAACCGTACGGGCGCTGAAAACCGGGGATGTGGAAAGACCCGGCGCGGGCATTTACGCATCGTATTGCGCGCGCTGTCATCAGATGGATGGGGCGGGGGTGCCGAACAAGTATCCGCGCCTCGCGGGCAACCCCGCGGTGTTGTCGGCGTCGAGCGCGTCATTGGTGCGCTTGCTGGTCGAAGGCGGGGGCAGTCCGCATACCGAGTCGGGACCGGAACCGCGCAAGATGCCGTCTTTCGCCGGCAAGCTGACGGACACCGAAATGGCGCGCGTGCTCACGTTTGTTCGGACCACATGGGGAAATGCGGCCGGACCGGTCACGCGAAACGATGTGTCGAGCGTGCGCGGCGCATTGCGCAAGTAAATGCCAACGCGCCTCGTCATGAGGTGTTCTCGTTACCGTCGCAGTGGCCATTGGCGGCGCTGAACAGCGTCTTCAGCTTCGCATTGACCGCGATCAACTCCCGTACCGGCGCCGCCGCGAGTTGCTGATCGAAGAGCGTGAGAACCTGACCGAGTAGCGCGTAGGCGTCGTGATCGACCACGCAGAGGCCCGTTTCGAGTCCCGCCTGCCGGCAGCGCAGAATCGCGCCCTCCGCGTCGCGAAACAGCTCGGGTACGGCCGAACCATAGCCGCGCTGATTCAGCAGCATTGCCATGTAAATGGCCTGTGCCATGCTGCCGACGTGATATTGATTGGCGACGCCGCTGCGTAATGCCTCGAGCGTCATGTGATAGTCGAGCGAAATTTCGCCTGCTTTGGCAGGTACGATCGGGCGCAGCATAGCCTTCGGGTGCGTGCGCGGCGACTTCGCGGGTGCAGCGCGAGTAGGGCTCGCTTTTCTGGTCATAAGCTCACTGAGGCGGCCGGCTTGCGCCGGCCGCTACACCATCACGGAACCTGACAACGTCCATAACGGAAAACGGCTGCGCCGCGCGCGACGCGGCGCCGTTCCCGCTAGCCCATATGCAGACCGCCGTTCAGCGAGAAATCCGCCCCGGTCGCAAAGCCCGCTTGATCCGACGCGATCCACGCGACGATCGACGCAATCTCTTCCGGCGTGCCGAGACGCCGTACCGGAATTGTCGCGACGATTTTTTCCAGTACTTCCGGACGGATGGCCTTGACCATGTCGGTGCCGATGTAGCCCGGCGACACGGTGTTGACCGTCACGCCCTTGGTCGCCACTTCCTGCGCGAGTGACATCGTAAAGCCATGAATGCCGGCCTTGGCCGTGGAGTAGTTGGTTTGCCCGAACTGGCCTTTCTGGCCGTTGACCGACGAGATGTTGATGATGCGCCCAAAGCCTCGGCCGACCATGCCCTCGATGACCTGTTTGGTCACGTTGAACAGGCTCGTGAGATTGGTGTCGATCACCGCTTCCCAGTCTTCGAACGTCATCTTGCGGAACATGCCGTCGCGCGTGATGCCCGCGTTGTTGACGAGCACGTCGACTTCACCAACTTCTTTCCTGACCTTCTCGAACGCTTTCGCGGTGGACTCCCAATCCGCGACGTTGCCTTCCGATGCGACGAAGTTATAGCCGAGCGCTTTCTGATCTTCCAGCCATCGGGCTTTGCGCGCCGAGTTCGGGCCGCAGCCCGCGATGACGGTGTAGTTCTCTTTGTGCAAGCGCTGGCAAATGGCGGTTCCGATACCGCCCATGCCGCCGGTTACGTATGCAACACGGTTTGCCATAAGTCCTCCTTCTTGTTTGGGTGAGTTGAGCAAGTTTGATTGGAGGATGGACCTATTATTGGCAGCGGCCAATGCCTGGGACGATGGGCATTTTCACCTACGGGTTAACTGCCAAATCAGGCGTGGAATCGTTGCTTGACGGGGCAATGAATTACGTCGATTGCGGGTTGCATGCTTTGCGAACTCCGGGGTCGCTCGAGACTGCCGGCCGCCCTCCCGTCCTTGCCTGCGCGCCGTCTTCCTCTTACCCTTAGCGTTAGCCTTAAGTACCTGCCCCGGACACCGTGCGGCAGACTGCCTGCACGGTCGTCGATGCGGGGCGCGAAGCCGTCCCTCGCTCCCGCGTCTATTCGTGTGATCATCAGAGGCACATCAGGATGACTGATTATCTTGCTGACATCGATCCCGACAGGTTGAACTTCCTTGGGATCTTCGGGCTGTTGATTGGCGGCCTCGCGCTGTTTCTTCTCGGTCTGGAGTTCTTGACCGGCGGCCTGAAGGCGATCGCGGGATCGAAACTGCAGTCGCTGATCGGCGTGCTGACCGCAAGCCGGTTTCGCGGCGTGGTGGCGGGCGCCGTCGTGACCGCGCTGCTGAATTCGTCGACCATCACGACGGTGCTGCTGGTCGGTTTCGTGTCCGCCGGCCTGATGACGTTGACCCAGGCGGTGCCGATGATCATGGGCGCGAACATCGGCTCGACCGTCACCGCGCAGATCATCGCCTTCGACGTTTCGCGTCTGACGCCGTACATGCTGTCGATCGGCTTCGTGCTGCACGCGTTTGCTCCGCGCGAGCTGCTGCGGCAGATCGGACGCGTCGTAATGGGGCTAGGACTGCTGTTCATGGGCATCCAGCTGATGGGCGAGTCCACGCATCCGCTGCGCACCTATCAGCCGTTCATCGACGCGATGCAGGACATGCGCAATCCGCTCGTCGGCGTCATCGTGGGGGCGGTCTTCACCGCGGTTGTGCAAAGCTCGGCGGCGACGCTCGCGGTCGTGATTGCGTTGAGCGGCCAGGGCTTGATGCCGCTCGAAGCCGCCATCACGCTGATTCTCGGCGCGAATGTCGGCACCTGCGGCACGGCACTGCTCGCCTCGATCGGCAAGCCACCGGAAGCGTTGCAGGTCGGCGTCGTGCATCTGATCTTCAATGTGCTCGGCGTCGTGATTGCGCTCTTCCTGATTCCGCAGATGGCGGAGGTCGTGCGCTGGATATCGCCGTCGCATCCGGAACTGCAAGGGCTTGCACGCCTCGCGGCCGAGGCGCCGCGTCAGGTAGCCAATGTGCATACGCTGTTCAGCGTGGCGAACACGCTGCTGCTGATCTGGTTTGCCGGTCCGATCGCGCGGCTCGCGCAACTGGTCGTGCCGAAGCGCGCGAAGGCCGCCAAACCCGCGGGTGATCCGCAGTATCTCGACGAGACGTCGCTGGCGGTGCCGGCGCTTGCACTGCAACGCGTGCGTATCGAGCTGACCCGGCTCGGCGCGCAGGTGCTCGACGTTGTGCAACGCGGCTCGCAAATGGTGTCGACCGGCACGATGGAAGAGATCAATCAGATGCTCGATCAGGACAAGGAAAGCGACCGGCTGGCCTTCGAGATTCTTCAATATATCGGCCGCCTGTCGCAGCGGCAGCACTCGGAGGAAGAAGGTCAGCAGGTGGTCGGCTACACGCAGGTCACGAGTCATCTGGAGAGCATCAGCGGCATTGTCGGCATGACGCTGATGACGGTCGGACAACAACGAATGACGCAGCAGATCGATCTGCTGCGTCTGCGCGATGCGGCGACCACGCAGTTTACCGAGGCGGTGATCCGCAATCTCGAGCAGGCGATCCGCACGATCGAGACGCGCGATCCGGAAGAGGTCGCGAAGGTCGTCGACGCGAAGGCCGGCATCGACAAGCTCGCCGCGACCGCGCGTCAGGTCGTGCTCGCGAAGCTTCAGCTGGCGGACAAGGCGGACGTGGTCACGTTCCGGATCGCCATGGATCTGATCGAGCAGGGCCGGCAGATCGCGCAGTTTGCGCGGGCCATTGCGAAAAATGTGGCAGCGCTTCAAGAGCTGCAATAACGCGCGACGCATGATTGGAGATCGATATATTCGCGCAAAGTGATCGCCAGCACACGGACGTTGGGGTTGCACGAGCTCTAAACTTGTGGCGTGTCATCCTCGTGACACGCTTTCAAAGAGAGTGGGATTGCCCGCCTTTGCTGTGCGGGCTTTTTTCGCCTCGCGCGTGTTGTGGTATCAGTAGTCAAGGCGCGGCGGTGAAGTCGATCGTGCGACGACCCACGGTAGCTCGCACAATAAGCAACGCCTGAAGCGATTTAACACACGCCGCATCCATAATTTGATAGCCTTTGTCGCAGCAGAGCATTGAACTCAAGGAGGGCTTCACCATGATAAGGTGGCTTGCTAACTGGGCTTCACAACATGCTCCTACTCCCGAGAAACAGGCCGAACGCGCGCTGAACAACTTGCGCATGGAACTGTTTCAGGCCGAACAGCTCGTGCTCGACGCACAGCTGCGTGCCGATTACTATCGGGCTCGCCTGACCTTCCTCGAAGAAGTCACGAGAAAGGGAATCGAACAGGTATCGGACGAACGCAAGGCTCCTCTGGAGCCTCCCCAGCCGTTGCGGCCGGGACTCAAGCTCACCGCGGCGCAATAGCCGCGTCTATTCCATCGCAATGTGTTTCGTCACCCGCGTTTCGATACGTGGGCTGATGGCAATCGTGCTGTCGCGGGCGCGTGCAGTGCGCGCTCTCGGTAGTCGATTGTGCGAGCATTGATTGCCGAGCGGAGAAGTTTACGGTTGCCCGGTTTCGTGCTTCGACCGGGCAACCTGGACTGAGTCTTTGATTTTTACTGCGTGATTTTTACTGCGCGACTTCCACTGCGCTTCGCTTACTGCGAAACGCCTGCTTCGTCCTGCTTAACTTGCCAGATCGGGCGGCAGCTTGCCGCCGTTTGCCGCGAGCGCCTGCATCACCTGCTTGTGCAGCCAGATGTTCATGCTCGCGGAGTCGTTCATGTCCCCGCTGTACTTCAATTCCTGGGCAAGTTGCTTGCGGTGTTCGAGACTGCTGTCGACGCCGAGTGCCTTCATCGTGTCGACAATCGACGTACGCCAGTTCAACGTCTGTCCGCTTTCGCTGACGAGTTGATCCATCACGACGGCCACGTCGACGTCGGTCAGCGGTGCGGGCGCGGCGGGAGCGCTGGGCGTCGCGGCTTGCGCGGCGGCCGGGTCGGGGGTGGGTTCCGTCGCGGGGGGAGGTTGGTCCGGCTTCGCTTTGCCGAACAGCTTGTGCACGATGTCACCAAAAATACTCATTTCCGAAATCTCCGCGGTTGAATGACGAATGCGAGTGGGGGCGCTCGCAGGACATACCCCCAGTATGCTACGCGATCTACCACGGTGAAAAACGTAATATTTTGTCAACCCATCGACTGCTCGTATTGGTCCGCGCGCAATGATCCTGACACGACTTAGCCCGCGTCACGTCAACATGACGCTGTGCGTGGTTGATGGAAGGAGAAAAACATCATTGCGTCACGAGCCGCTGAACCAGTTGTAGCCCTGGTTCTCCCAATAGCCGCCCGGATACTGGTTCGTGATTTCGATAGCGACGACATGCTTGGGATTCTTGAAGCCGAGCTTGGTCGGCACACGCAGCCTCATCGGGAAACCATACTTCGGCGGCAGCACGTCACCGTCGTAAGTCAGCGTGAGCAGCGTCTGCGGGTGGAGCGCCGTCGGCATGTCGATGCTCGTCCAGTAGTTGTAGTCCGCGCAATGAAGCGACACGTACTTTGCACTCGTGTCCGCGCCCGCGCGGCGCAGGAATTCGGAAAAGCGCACGCCGCCCCAGCGACCGATCGCGCTCCATCCTTCGACACAGATAAGACGCGTGATCTGGCTTTCCTGCGGCAGCGCGCGCAGTTCGTCGAGCGCCCACGTACGCTTGCCGTGCGCGAGGCCGCTGACCTGCAGACGGTAGGTCGCGGCATCGATCTCGGGCACCTCGTCGACGCCATAGAACGCATTGAACGGAAACGGCCGCGTGATCATCGATGCCGGATACGTGGGCGCCAGCTTGTTCGGATCGAACAGCAGTGCCTGCACGTCGTCGTTGAAGAACGAGATGCGGCGCAGCGCGGTGTTCACTGCCTTGTCGTCGGTCAGATCGCAACCGGACAGCAGCGCGATGCCGCTTAACGTCAGCAGCCGCCGGCCGAACAGCCGGCGCGCAGGCGATTTGAGTTCGCGCTGAGCATCGCGAATGATCGATTCGCCATGCGTCGCGAGGAAGGTGCCTTGTTGCGCGGTTCGTTTTCGGATCGTCATGACTTACCGTCCGCGTAGCATCAACAGCAGCGAGCGGGGCACGAGCGCAACCATCGCGACGTGAATGACGAAAAACGCCACCAGGACGCTCATACACATGAAGTGCACCACGCGCGCATTGTCATATCCGCCCATCAGCGTGCGCAGCAGCGGGAACTGCACCGACTTCCAAATGGCGAGCCCGGACAACACGATCAGCAGGATGTCGGCGATCACGACGAGATAGGCGAGCTTTTGCACCGAGTTGTAGTGCGCGAGGTCGTCGTGTTTCAGGCGCCCGCTCAGCGCAGCGAGCAGATCGGCGACCAACTGTTTCGGCCGGACAGGCAGCAGCTTGCGTCGAAAGCGTCCGGTCGCCAGATTCAGCGCCAGATAGACGATGAAATTGGCGACCAGCAGCCACATCACTGCGAAATGCCATTGCAGCGCTCCGGCGAGCCAGCCGCCAAGCGTGATCGAAGGTGGAAACTCAATTGCGGGAAAGATCGGCGACGCGTCGTAGATCTGCCAGCCGCTCATTACCATCAGCACGACCGCGACAGCATTGATCCAGTGCGTAATTCGCACCCAACCGGGTTGAACCATGTTGTGCCTCGAGACCACTCCATGCTCGTTGACAATCATTCCGGTGCCGCGGGAGCCGTCAACGGGATGCCGTCGGCGCCGGTACGGGGGCGCAAGCAGGATCGGGCGACGAGTTACGCTGCGAGCGTCAGACTGGCATTGCGCCCGAAGCGGTAACGCGATCGATCGACGGTTATTCCGTCGTGTCTGAAATCTTTTCGTTCTTGCTGTCGACTTTCAATGACGATGCACATCGCGCAGGCAGGCCGTCCCGCCGCATGGGAAACGCAGCATACGACATTCCTGACTACGGACTGACGCTGGCTCGAAGGTTGCAGCGCGGAAGGGGTGTCGCAGCCCTCTGAGCCGGGTAGCGCACAACGGTAATTGAGTACCAGCCGGTCTCGCGAGGCCGGCTCAGCCCGAAGCGGAATGGCCATAGCACGGTCATGCCGCTTTTTTCTTTTTGTGCTCTTTTTGCGCGGGGCAAATCCGCTACCAGCGCGGCGCATCCATGTTGATCGGAAAAGCGGGGCGTCTCACTGCCGTTCTATGCGAGTTCATTCCCGCTTCATCTGTTCTGTTTATCAGGGTGTGCACCGGCAGGCGTTCGAAAAGCCCGCTTCGAAGGGCCGCGACTCTGGTTTGAACGCTTGTCCAGCGGGGCTTTGCGCGAATCGGACGGGCTTCGCCGATGCTATGCGGAACGCTGAGAATGCGGATACTCGCATCGACCCGATGGTTAACCCGCGCTTTGGCCCGCGAAGGACGAAACGTACCTTCACGCCAGTTATTTGAGTAAGCCGTGTAGGGGCCCATCGCCACGATGGTTACCGAGTCGACGTACTTTGCGAAGCTACCCGCTTCGAGCGCGCGATGAGACCAATGAAGGAGACAGGAGAGTTTTGATGACGAGTACTACCAGCGGCAACAGGATTGATATCAAGAAGTTCATCGACGAACGGTCGATTTCGCCCTACCAGTGGTTATTGGTCGTGCTGTGTTTTCTGATCGTGACCGCCGACGGCATGGACGTCGCGATCATCGGCTTCGTCGCGCCTTCCATCATTCATGACTGGGCGATTTCGCGCCCCGAATTCGGACTCGTGATGAGTGCGGCGCCGCTCGGTCTCGTGATTGGCGCATTGTTCGCGGGTCCGGCATCGGACCGCATCGGCCGCAAGTGGGTGCTGATTACGTCGGTGTTTCTGTTCGGCCTGTTCACGATCGCGACTGCGTTCGCGCAATCGCCGTTTTCGATGGCAGCATTGCGTCTGCTCAGCGGTGTCGGTCTCGGCGCCGCGATGCCGAACTCGACGACGCTGCTGTCCGAGTACGCACCGCAACGCAAGCGCGCGCTGCTGATCACCGTGATGTTCACGGGCTTCAATCTCGGCTCGGCATTGATCGGCTTCGCGGCCGGCTGGCTGATTCCGGTTCACGGCTGGCGCGCGGTGCTGATTTTCGGCGGCGCACTGCCGCTCGTGCTGATCCCGTTCCAGATCTGGCTGCTGCCTGAGTCGGCCCGTCTGCTCGCGGTGCGCGGCGCGCCCGCGCAGCGTATCGGCAAGGTGCTTGGCCGTGTGTGCGGCGTGCATTTCGCGGGCAATGAAGTGTTCGTGTCGAACGAACCGCCGCTGCCCACGCGCAAGCCGATCGGCGTGCTGTTCTCGCAAGGCTATGGCTCGATGACGATCGCGCTGTGGGTGACGTATTTCATGGGCCTGCTCGTGATCTATCTGCTGACCGGCTGGCTGCCGACGCTGATGAAGGATGCGGGTCTGTCGGTCACGACCGCGGCCAACGTCACGGCGATGTTCCAGATCGGCGGCACGATCGGCGCGATCCTCGTCGGCTGGCTCATGGACAAGGCGCGTCCGGCGCCGGTCATCAGCGCCGCGTATATCGGCGGCGCACTGTGCGTGCTCGGGCTCGGCTACATCGGCGCGCTGTCTTCGTCGCTTGCATTGCTGGTGTTTGCCGCGGGCTTCTGCATGAGCGGCGCGCAAACCGGTCTGAACGCATTTGCACCCGGCCGCTACCCGACCGTTGCGCGTGCGACTGGTGTGAGCTGGATGCTCGGCATGGGCCGCTTCGGCAGTATCTTCGGCTCGGCGATCGGCGGCGCACTGCTCGGCTTCGGCTGGCAGTTCGGCGCGATCCTGGCGATGCTCGCGATCCCCGCCACACTCGCCGCTTTCGCCATCCTGGTGAGCCAGCGTGTGGGCGGCGCCGAAACGGTGGCGCAGCCGAATATCGCGCATTGAGGCGTGAGGCAACACGGCGCGCGTGCGTTTCGCGGGCGCCGCTGGATAAATTCATCTACTGAGGAATCACGGTGATCATCGACATTCACGGACACTACACCACCGCGCCGAAAGCGTTGGAGACGTGGCGTAACCGCCAGATCGCAGGCATCAAGAGTCCTTCCGGGATGCCGAAGGGGTCGGAATTGCAGATCAGCGACGACGAGCTGCGCGAGTCGATCGAAAACAACCAGTTGAAACTGATGCGCGAGCGCGGCCTCGATCTGACGATCTTCAGTCCGCGCGCGAGCTTCATGGCGCACCACATCGGCGACTTCGAAATCTCGAGCACGTGGGCCGCGATCTGCAACGAACTGTGCTATCGCGTGAGCCGGCTGTTTGCCGAGAACTTCGTGCCGGCCGCGATGCTGCCGCAAAGTCCGGGTGTCGATCCGGCCACCTGTATTCCTGAACTCGTCAAATGCGTCGAGCAGTACGGCAATGTCGCGATCAACCTGAATCCCGATCCGTCGGGGGGCCACTGGACCAGCCCGCCGTTGTCGGACCGTTCCTGGTACCCGATCTACGAGAAGATGGTCGAGTACGACATTCCCGCGATGATTCACGTGAGCACGAGTTGCAACGCGTGCTTCCACACCACCGGGTCGCACTACCTGAATGCGGATACCACCGCGTTCATGCAATGCCTGACCTCGGACCTGTTTCGCGATTTCCCGACGCTGCGTTTCGTGATTCCGCACGGCGGCGGTGCGGTGCCTTATCACTGGGGTCGTTTCCGCGGCCTCGCGCAGGAACTGAAAAAGCCCTTGCTGAAAGACCATCTGCTGAACAACGTGTTCTTCGACACCTGTGTCTATCATCAGCCGGGTATCGACCTGCTCACGCGCGTGATTCCCGTGGACAACATCCTGTTCGCGAGCGAAATGATCGGCGCGGTGCGCGGCGTCGATCCGCAAACCGGTCACTATTTCGACGACACGAAGCGCTACGTCGAAGCCGCGGATATGAATCCGGAGCAGCGCTACAAGATCTACGAAGGTAACGCGCGGCGCGTCTATCCGCGTCTCGGCGCCTTGCTGAAAACGAAGGGGCTGTGATCATGGATGAAATCGGAGTCGTCTATCGCAATATCCAGCGCGCGGATGCGGAGGTGGCAGCGAAACTCGGCGCGCTCGGTTCGGCCACCGTGCATGAAGCGATGGGCCGCGCGGGACTGCTCCAACCGTATATGCGCCCGATCTATACCGGCGCGCGCGCGAGCGGCACGGCCGTCACGGTGCTGCTGCAACCGGGCGATAACTGGATGCTGCACGTCGCGGCCGAACAGATCCGGCCGGGCGACGTCGTCGTCGCGGGCGTCACCGCACAGAGCACAGACGGTTACTTCGGCGATCTGCTGGCCACGAGCTTCAAGGCGCGCGGCGCGCATGCGTTGATCATCGACGCCGGCGTGCGCGACGTCAGCGTGCTGACCGAAATGAACTTCCCGGTCTGGAGCAAGGCGATTTCCGCGAAAGGCACGGTCAAGGCGACGCTCGGCTCGGTGAACATTCCGGTCGTGTGGCGCGGGTGCGTTAGTCACACCGGGCGACGTCGTCGTTGCCGATGAGGACGGCGTGGTCGTGGTGCCGGCGGCCGCCGCGCAAGCCGTACTCGACAAGGCTGCGGCGCGCGAGGCCAATGAAGCCGGGAAGCGCGCGAAACTCGCCGCTGGGGTGCTCGGTCTCGACATGTACAACATGCGCGGGCCGCTCGAGCAGGCCGGACTGCGCTACAAGGACTGACAGGCGTGGTCGCAATGATCAACGATCAAGCCACGCGCGCGCCGATCACCGGCATTTCGTCGATGGCCACGCGCCAGGTGCTGGCCGGGCTCGCCCCGTTCTACGAGCGGCGCACGGGGCAAGGCGTCGTCATCGAATCGGTCGGCGGCGTCGATGCGGCGCGCCGGGTCGAGGATGGCGAAGTCTTCGACATCGTCGTGCTTGCCGCCGACGCGATCGAGCGGCTCGTGGTGACGGGTTGCGTCGAGGCGGCGAGCCGCGTCGGGCTCGCGCGCTCGGGCATCGCGGTCGCGGTCGCGGCCGGAGAAACGCACCCGGACATCGCGTCCGAAGCAGCGCTGCGCGACGCGATTCTCGGTGCGCGCAGCATCGGTTACTCGACGGGGCCGAGCGGCACGCATCTACTGAAGCTGTTCGAACGCTGGGGCATTGCCGGGCAGATCGCTTCGCGTATCGTGAAGGCGCCGCCGGGTGTGCCGGTCGGCACGCTCGTCGCGCGCGGAGAAGTCGCGCTCGGCTTTCAGCAGATGAGCGAATTGATTCACGTGGCGGGCATCGACGTGCTCGGCGAGCTTCCGGCCGCCGCCCAGTCCACCACGACTTTCACCGCCGCGATCTGCACGGTGGCGCGCCAGCGTGAAGCAGCCCAGGCGTTGCTGGCGTTTCTGGCCTCGCGCGAGGCCGACGGCGCAAAGCTGCAAAACGGCATGTCGCCGGCTTGATGGCGGGCGGCGCTCGCCGCCCAGGCTTGTGTCCTTGCCTTTTCCGCCTCCATCTCTTTGCGCGAGCGCATGCTCGGCTTCGAAACGCTGAAAGCGCCGACCGGCACGCCCGATCGGATGGAGGAGGCAAAACGCTACGAATGAAAGCGGATTCAAGCCAGCAGCTTGCCCCACTCGTAATCGATACTGTCCGGCGTGAAGGGCAGCACCCCCGCGCCGGGCGTAAATGTAAGTTCGCCGAAATAAACGAGGTCGTCCGGCGCATACAGGTCGACGCGCACATAGTCGAAGTCTTCGCACAGACGGGCCGCGACATCGAGCACGGCCTGTAGATGCGGCGGGCGCGGAGCGGGCAACGCGCTGCGCTTGTAGTCGCCGATTGCGATATCGAGGTGATTCCAGTCGGCGTCGTACACGTCGCCGTGCGTCGCGTTGCCGAATCGATCCGAGATCACGAGGATATAGATGATCGGCCCGCCAGGACGGCCGCCAAAGCAGTGCATTTTGAAATCCGCCGGAATCTGGCCGCGCCGATCGAGCAGCAACTGCTCGAAGAAAACGCGCGGCTCGATCGTCCGATAGTGCCGCTCGCGCCCAACGTAATAGAATTCGGTGCGCAACCATTGGTCGGCGAGCTTCTTCAGCTTCTCGAACGAGGTCTCTGATTTGTTTCTCACCACTTCGACGTAGCTGCTGCCGTGATTGGCTTTCATTACGAAAGCATCCGGCAGTGCGTCGAACACTTCGGGCGTGAATGCATCGGGCACTGCGATCAGCGGTATCAAATGCTTGTCGCCGATTTTTCGGGCAATATATTCCCGCACCAGAAGCTTGTCGGTCAGGTCGATATAGCGCGGATCAGGATGAAGATTGCGCTGCAGGATCTTCTCATTGAACGTCACCGGACGAATCAGGTTCGGATAGCGGCCAATGCATTTGTGATGTAACAGGCTTAGGAAAAGGGCGTCCGGCAATAGCGTTTTCGCCGCTTCCTTGATTTTTCTCGCGGTAGATGGCGATTGCCCGTGCGCCGCATGCGCACCGGTGTGCAAGCCCGGCTGCCCGCAGGGCGCGGCCAGAGCACTGTCGCCGGAGCGTAAGGAGGCCATGTTTTTCGGCGCGACGGCCGCATCCTGCGCGGCCAGTTCGGCGGATTTGATGATCGTCATGTTCTAATCCCTTTGCGGTCGAGTCGACGAGTCGTCCTCGGAGTAACGGGAATTGAAATCAAAGTGTCAGCGGCGCTTGCCGCAACATCTCGGTCGCGGCACTCCAGCTTTCCTCCGGCGTCAGCCAGCGTTCCTCCGCATCCACATGCTGTTGCGCGCGGAATTGCGTCGGCGACATGCCATAGCGCTCCTTGAATAGCCGCCCAAGCCGATTACCGTCGCCCATTCCGCAGCGGCGCGCAATCTTGTCGACCGGCAGATCGGTGTTCTTCAGCATCGAGCGAACGATCTCGAAGCGTGTGCGCAGCAGATATTCGAGCGGCGTCATGCCGAACTCGCATTTGAAGCGGCGCTGGAAATTGCGCTTGCTCATCGCCACCGATTCGGCCGCCTGCGCAACCGAAATAGCCTTGCTGTAGTTTTCCTTGATCCAGCGCGCCGATTCGCGAATCTTCTCCGTCGTCGTCGTGATGTTGACGTCGTCGAACTCGGAGCGGCTTTTCTCGGCGTAGCCGGTTTGCAGGATGCGGCCTATCTTGCGGGCAGTGTCGGTATTGATGTCGCGTTCGATCTGCGCGAGCGCGAGATCGGTCGGCGTCACATTGCTTTGCGTGCGCGCGGCGTCACCGCTGTCGTCGAACAGAAAAATCGGCACGATCGATTGCAGCGGGTCGTTGCAGACGACCGCGAGATTCGCACCCTGTTGCATGCCGAAAGATGCAATCGATCCTTGCAGCGAGATCCACGACAGAAAGCGGTCGTTGGATTCCGCGACTTCGGTGACGTCGCGGCAGGCCACGAAGAGCGCGTGGAAATCAGCGAGGCAGTAGCGTTCGAGGCCTTGCGTCCAGATCGATATGCCGGACGAACTGGTCACCAGACCGCCGCCGTCGGATACCACGGTAAACCGGTATGGCGCCTCTTCGCCAGCCGTTCTCTTGAACTCATTGGCAAGCCGGAACGCGTCGCCGATCGCGCCGGTACTTGCCATCGAACAATCCTGAAAGACGAATAGACCAATGTGCTTCATCACGCGAGCTTCTCCAGTCAGGAAAATCTACGCATTGAGATTAGCGCATCGATTTGGGCGAGACGAGCTTGGCCGGCATGCGTGGGTGTTTTGGCGTAATCGTCAGGATTCAAGAAATTCTTACCTCGCTATTCGCAGAAATGCGTGCTACTAATTAACGTTGCACGGAATTTTTTTCCCGATCAATTAGCGCGATTCTTGCAAGCGAAATGCTGGGGCATCGGCGGAATGCGCCGAGTGGCTTGGATTCGGCGCGATTTGCGGGATAACAAGGGCATTCCTGACACTTGAGCCGTGCAATTGGCGTTCTGTCGCGATGTACGATGCCTGTCGTATTACTCTGTTACAGCAATTGCAGATCGCAACAAGCCTTTCCGGCTTCTGTTTCATTTGTAAAAGGCTCCGCATTATCGGCCAATAGCACCCTACTTTGGGCCGCCGGCGAATGCCTCGATCCTTTGCGGACTATGCTTCAGCGCAACATCGAGAGAGAAATTGTCAATCGCGGATTACGTGAATGGCGGGCTTCGCATTTGCTGATTCGTGAGAAGAACAATCGGCAATGCCGCGGTGGATAAGCAATAGGTGTGTAGCCTTCCGTGGTTCGAGAGGTCCCGAACACGCTCCCCGACCTAACCCGACACAGCACGTCGCTTCGCCGTGCTGCCAGCCAATCGAGGGTCTATCCGGCCGGCGGCATAAATAGCGACGTGGCGACGCAAAGCGATCGCCGATCGTTTTGTTTCATCAACCTGCAAGGATCAGACCGGTGGATTACTATCCGCAAAACTCGCTCTATCCCGCTGTTGATACCGAGCGTAGACAACTCAGTGCCCGCGCGATGCTCACGCTAATGCGCGACCACATCTGGGAGATCGTGGTGACGACCGTCGTCGTCCTCACGTTCGCGGTCGCGTATCTTCTGATTGCCACGCCTATCTATTCCGCTGACGTAATCATTCGCGTGGACCCACCCGAGCCAAATGCCCTCGGACTCGCGTTGCAGAACCAGGAACTGTTGCCGCCACCGACGCCGTCGTCGGTAACCGAAATGGCGGTCATGGAAAGCCGTGCAGTTTTGCAGCCGGTGATGGACCAGTTCCGTTTCGACATTTCGGTGAAGCCGCACAAGCTTCCGGTTCTCGGCGACATCGCCGAAAAATTCGCTACACCGGGACAGCCCGCGGCGCCGTGGCTCGGGCTGAAATCGTTTGCATGGGGCGGCGAGCGTGTGCAGATCGCCGCGCTCGACGTGCCGCGCGAACTCGAGGAAGAGAAGCTGACCTTGACCGCGCTCGACAATGGCGCGTTCGAATTGCACGGCCCGTCCGGCGAGTTGCTGGCGAGTGGCACGGTCGGCATGCCGCTCAAGCAGAACGGCGTGTCGATGCTCGTGAAGGAACTCGCTGCGCGGCCGGGCACGAAGTTCGAGGTGATCCGCTGGAATGAGCTCGATGCCATCAAGCGCTTCACCAGTCTCGTCAAGATTGGCGACAAGGTGAAAGACTCCGGGCTGATGCAAATCCAGTACCGCGACAAGAGTCCGGACAAAGCCGCGGCCGTCGCCAATGCATTGGGAGAGCAATACCTCGCATCCGCGGTGGCGAGCCGGCAAGCGAACGACACGCAGACGCTCGCGTTCATTAACGGCGAACTCCCGCGTCTACTCGGCGATCTGCGAAAAGCGGAGGAAGCGCTGAAGAACTTCCGTTCGAGCTCGCGATCGATGCAGCCGACCAACGAGGCGCAAGCCTATTTGCAGGGCGGCCTCGATCTCGACAAGCAGATCGCGGCGCTGCAATTGCAGCGCACGCAAATGCTCGAGCGCTATACGGAACAGAGCCGCTGGGTGCAGAACGTCGACGAGCAACTGGCGCAATTGAAAGATGCGAAAGCGAAATTCTCCGACCATTTCAACGGCATGCCCGCGTCGGAACGCGCGAGCGTCGATCTGATCCGCGCGCAGAAGGTCGCGGAAACGGTGTATCTCGGCATGGTGCAGAAGGCCGAGCAATTGCAGGTGCGCCGCGCCAGCACGACGGGCGGCGCGCATATTCTCGATCGCGCGATCAGACCGCATATGCCGGTCATGCCACAGCCGATTCTCGTGCTCGGCGGCGGATTGGTGCTCGGTATCGTGTCCGGCGTCGTGTTGGTCTTCATGCGCCGCCACGTGATGATCGGCGTGACCGACCCGCGCTACGTCGAGCGCCAGATGAGCGTGCCGGTGTTTGGCGAGATTCTGTTCAGCCATCAGCAACTGCTGCTCGACCGCGATGCGACCGCGGGGCGCAAATCGCTGCCGGCAACAGCCGGGCGCGCCCATCCGCCGATGCAGAAGAGTCTGCACGAGATTCAGTTCGAGTCCGGCGTCCAGAACAGGATTCTCGCCGCGCGCTTTCCGCACGACACATCGGTCGAAGCGCTGCGCAGCGTACGGACCGCCGTCACGCGCGATCTCGCGCATGCACGCAACAACATCGTGATGATCATCGGGCCCACGCCATCGGCCGGCAAGAGCTTCGTCGCCGCGAATCTGGCGATCCTCCACGCTGAAATCGGCTCACGGGTGGTGCTGATCGATGCCGACATGCGACGCGGTCATCT
Source organism: Paraburkholderia sp. Clong3 (assembly GCF_050436485.1). Lineage (NCBI taxonomy): Bacteria > Pseudomonadati > Pseudomonadota > Betaproteobacteria > Burkholderiales > Burkholderiaceae > Paraburkholderia > Paraburkholderia sp. Clong3. Next base: position 723,745 of record NZ_JBNDMH010000003.1, read on the forward strand.
CGCCTCGCTATTCAACGAGAGCAATCGTGGAGGCCTTTCCGAAGTACTGTCCGAACGCCTGCCGCTCCGCAATGCGCTGCGCTCGACCCGCATCGACGGATTGACGTTCCTGTCATGCGGCGTGCGCCCGGAGAACCCCGCCGCGCTGCTGATGAGGCCGCACCTGAAGGAAGTACTCGAGCGGCTGTCGAGCCAGTTCGATCTGGTGATCATCGATACGCCGCCTTTCCTCGCGGTCACCGACGCCTCGATCGTCGCGAACGAGGCGGGCGCATCTCTGCTCGTGCTGCGCTCGGGCATGCAAAGCGAGGAGGAGATCGCCGACACGATCAGAAAGGTGGAACGCGCGGAAGGGCGCATCGCGGGCGCGGTGTTCAACGGCATTCCGCTGCGTCGAAGCACGAAGAACTATGGCTACGAAACGAACTATGCCAGCGATTTCGGCGAAAGCGACGTCGGACAGCAAGCGCCGCGAGGCGCCTGAGCGTGTGGAGACCCCAACGCGGTAAAAGCGCGTTCGCGATGGCGTAAAACGGAGAACCAGATGGCCTTTGCAATCAACGGAAAGTTTACTTCTCAGTCCATCACGGGGGTTCAACGCGTTGCGTATGAGCTGACGCGGGCCATGCAGATGCGCGCCGCGCCCGGTGACGAACCGGAAGTGTTCGTGCCGCAAAACGCGGTCGAGCCGGGGGCGCTGCTCAAACCGCAACGGCGCTTTCCGTGGCTGCGCGGCACGCTGTGGGAGCAGATCACGCTGCCAATCGCCGCACGCGGCATCACGCTGCTGAGTCTGTGCAATACGAACCCGCTGTTCAAGCACAGTCAGGTCGTGATGGTTCACGACATGGCCGTCCTTGACATGCCGCAAGGCTTTTCGAGGAAATTCCGGCTCTGGTATCGCATCTGTTTCGCGCTCTTGCCGCGCACCCATCCGATCGTTCTGACGGTCTCGACGTTTTCGAAAATGCGTATCTGCCATCACCTGAAAATCGACGAATCGCGCGTGAAAGTGGTGGCGCCCGGCGCGGATCATTTCGACCGGATCGTTGCCGACCCATCGGTGCTGCAACGGCTCGAATTGAACAAGGACGCCTATTGCGTGATCGTCGGCAGTCTCGATCCGCGCAAGAATCTGCGCGGCGTGCTCGATGCGATCGTGCGGCTCGGGCATCTGCGCGACGTCAAATTCGTCATCGTGGGAAAACAGTATCCGCGCATCTTCAGCGGTGCTGGCGTCGAGCATCCTGTGCATTCGCGGCAGGTCGTGTGGGCAGGTTTCGTGTCGGACGCGGAGCTGAAGGCACTGTACGAGAGCGCTGGCTGCCTCGTGTTTCCGTCGTTGTACGAAGGTTTCGGCCTGCCGCCTCTGGAAGCGATGTATTGCGGCTGTCCCGTGATCGCGTCGGCGCGCACGTCGATACCGGAAGCATGCGGCGATGCCGCAATGTACTGCGACGCGACCTCCGCGGACGACATCGCCGCCAAGATCGCGCAGATGATGAGCGACGCCGATCTTCGCCAACGTTATCGCAGCGCGGGGCTGCTGCATGCGCGCGAGTTTCGCTGGGAGCGCGCGGCGCAAACGGTGCTCGAAATCCTCGATGTCAAGACTGGCGAGCGGCTGCCCGAACTGACGCCGCGCGCGTCCGCGAGCTAGCGATGGGTGGGCACGAACATGGATCGCATGAAGACCCGTGCTGGCAGAAGACGTGCATTGCGCACACTCGCCGCGTTGGCGGCGGGTGCGGCCGGGCCGTTGTCGACTCTCCGGCCCGCTCTCGCAATGGTACCGGACCCGGCGCCCGCGAACGCGCGCGCCCGCATGATGACCGATCTGATCGGCACGAACGGCTGGGCCGGATCGGCCGCCGACATCGAGATGTGGCGAGCGATGGGCATTAGCTGGGGCCGTGACACGGTCGGCCCTGGTCAACCTGATCGGCCCGGCGAGGCGATGCGCATCGACAAAACGAGCTCGGCGTTCGATATCGATCTGCCGTCGGCACTGTTGCGAAACGAACGCGATGGAATCGGTTCGCTGTTGATGCTCGGCTATACGCCGAGATGGAATGCGACCGTGCCCGGCGACGGCAATTCGGCACCCGTCGACGTGGATGCGTGGAAGCAGTATGTCGACGCGGTGGTGCGCAAGTATTCGGCGCCGCCTTATAACCTGCGCTATTTCCAGGTCTGGAACGAGGCGGCCGGCAAGTTGTCCGGGGGCTTGCCTCAGTCCGTGTTCTGGCACGGCCCGGAGTTCAGCAAGGACGAAAAACGCTCGAAACCGTACGAACGCGCGATGCAGGATTACGTCGAGCGGATTCATATTCCGGCGGCCCGCATCATTCGCAGTTATCGCGCGTATGTGGTGTATGGCGGCTGGCCGGACCAGGGCGGCCTCGATAACTTTCACCGCTGGCTCGAATATCGCAGTCCGGTCTTGAAAGAGCGCATGCTCGATTGGGTCGACTACATCGACACGCACTACTTGCCGGTTGCCGATATGGAATCGCTGTACCAGCGATATGTGAAGAGCGGTCCCGCGCGCGGCATCTGGCAAACGGAGATCGGCAACGAGTACATGAAAGACCCGCACTATTTGCCGCGTTATTTCTTCGACTTCGCGGTGTGGGCGCTCGGCAGGAATTGGGACGACCCGAACAAGTACCTGTCGATGATCTATCACTGGGACGGCTATGAACCTTTTCGTCTCACGCATCCCGGTCCGCCTGAACGAACCTACAACGTTTCCGGTCGAAGCTTGGTCGTGTTGCATCAAACAGCGGGTGGGCATCTGGCGAATTTTTCGAAGCCGCTGCAATGCGGTCCGGGTGTTGCTGCCAATGCCTTGCTTTCCGGCAACGACCTCGTGATGCAGGTGAGCAGCAGCGCGGGCTGGCAGAACATTTCCATCGGCGGGCTGCAGCCGCTGCGCTCGCACGCGGTGCAGGTCGATTTCATCGATGCGCTGAGCGGCGAGGCGAGCGCACCGGACAAGGTTGCACTGAGTTGGGACAACGATTTGATGAACGTGCGATTCAAGGTACCCGACCAGGTGAACGGCGCTGGTAATAATCCGCCCAAACATCTGGCTTATCTCGTGGTGCGTCGTGTGACGCAGGCAGTGGCATAGCGATATTTCGCGAGCATGACGACCGCCGGGAGCCGGCGGATCGAACCTGACGGATAGCGTTGACACATCATGAAGCAGGTCACCATTGCGATTTGCAATTACAACTACGAGCACTATCTGGCCGCGGCGATCGACTCGGCGCTCGCGCAGGATTATCCGGCGACCACCGTCATGGTCGTCGACGATGGCTCGACCGACGGTTCGCGCGCGATCATCGAAAGCTATGGCGATCGCGTACTGACGTTGTGCAAGAAAAACGGCGGGCAAGTATCCGCCTACAACCATGCAATCGCGTCGCTCACCACGGAGTACGTGATCCTTCTCGATTCCGATGACGTGCTGTACCCATCCGCGGTTACCGAAGTCATGCGCTTTTTCGAGGGCGGCGAGTGGGCCAAGGTGCAATTCCGGCTCGACGTGATGGACAACGAAGGCGCATTGACGGGTGCCTACGTGCCGAATAGCGAGCCGCCACACGACTGCGGCAGGCTGCTGCGCGGCGGGTGGCTCTATCCGTCCCCGCCCGCGTCTGGCAATGCTTACCGGGTGAGCGCGCTCAAGCAGATCTTCCCGGTTCCCGAAGAGGGCGTGAATCGCTATGGCGCGGACTTTTATGCGATCTATGGCGTCGCGCTGGCCGGACCGATCGCTACCGTGTCGAAGTCGCTAGGCGGCTACCGGGTGCATAACGCGGGCAGTGATACGGTGTCGTTCGCGAACTCGGAACAACTGACGAAAGCACCGCGCGCGTTCAACATGCGCTGGGCCATTCTGCGCAATATCGCCAAAGATCGGCTCGACATAGAACTACCGGCAACATTTCTCGACTTCTCACACGAGAAAGCGACATTCTGCTCTTCCGTTTATCGCGCGACCCTGTTCCGGCGTTGGCATTGGATGATCCTCGATTCGCGTAACTATCTGCACACGATCATTGCAAATCCGTTCTGGAGCCTGAAGAAGAAGCTCGGCACGCTCGTACTGTCGAGCCTGTGTCTCGTGCCTTATTCGCCGCTGTCGGATTTCGCGGTGCGTTATATCGCGAACCCGCTCGCGCGCCGTCGCGTCGCAGGACGCTGAGGCGAAGGAGGACGGCATGGATAGACGAACGAGCGCCAACCTGATCGTATTTGTTTACGCCGGTTATTTCATGAGGTACGTGTACCTCCTGATCGTCGTGCCATTCTATGGCCGGGTGCTCGGCGTGGCCGAATACGGCCGGGTACTCGCGTCGATGTCGCTGATGAACGTGATATGGATGCTCGTCGGCTTCGGCTTTACCTTCGTCGGTATGCGCGAGGTGGCGAAAGCGCAGTCGACCCAGGAATGCAATGCGATCTATTCGCTGCATGTCAGCGCGCGGCTGACACTCGCCGTGATCGGCGCGGGCATCGGCATCATTGCGACGTTCTGTTCACCGTTGCTGTCGGAGCGGCCGCTGATCGGCCTGCTCGCGACTTTGCTAGGTATCGTGTCGGCATGCAATCTCGGCTGGCTGTTTCAGGGGCGGCAACACATTCGAACGCCGATCATGATCGAAGTGTTCGGCTTCGCGCTGAGTCTCGTGCTGGTGCTGACTCTCGTCAAAGGACCGAACGATGCCGTATGGGTGTTGGCGAGTCTGCTGATTGCGGGTATCGCGTCCTTGATCATTGCCTACGGTTTGACGACGTGGCAACTCGGCTGGCCGCGTCTGGCGTTTGCCGGCGTCCTGCCGCTCGTGCGCCGGTCGACGATGCTGTTCTGCTATTCGTCCGGCTCCGTCGTGCTGACGGCATCGTCGACGTATTTGCTGAGCTTGTTCTCGACGCCGGCGGAGGTCGGCTATTTCGGCGCGGCCGAGCGTTTCGCGACGATCGGACTCAGCCTGATGGCCCCCGCGGCGCAAGTCTTTATTCCGACGATAACCCGGCAACTCGCGCAGGGCGACAAGGCGGGCGCGCATGTCACGACGCGGCGCGGCGCCATCTTGCTGCTCGGCTATGGCGTGCTCGTGCTGTGCGGCGCGTTGACGCTGTCGCCTTTCGTGTTGCCGCTGATTCTCGGCGCCGCGTTCGAGCCGAGCGTGCACGTGTTGCAGGTGTTTGCATGGATGTTCCCGTTCGCGGCGTTCAACGAGTTCGTCGCGCTCTATGTATTCGTGCCACGCAGGAGAGACCGGGTGCTCGCGATGGCCGGCGTCGCCTCGGCGCTGGTCAATCTCGCAGCGGCGCTCGTTCTCGCACCGCGTTTCGGCGCGATTGGCATGGCCTCTGCTCGGGTGATCGGCGAAGCGGCGCTGTCGGTGACGCTGCTCAGCGTGTTGATTCGCCTCGAGCTGGTCGGGCTGTTGCCCGGCGCCGAGCGCGCGCTCGAGCGGGTGCGGGTGGTGTGCGGGCTTAGTACGCAGGCGGGCGGCGCAAAGGACGATTGAAGTGGCGCGTGGGTGTGTGGGAGTTTGGGTGGATTGTCACAGGAGGTCGAAGTGAAAGTCGCTATTGTTCACGATTGGCTCGTAGTGTCCGGCGGCGCCGAGAAAGTATTGAAGAACATCATCGAGTGCTTCCCGGATGCGGATGTCTTTTCGATTGTCGATTTTCTCGAAGACCGCGATTGCGTGAAGGGGAAGTCCGTCAACACGTCATTCATCCAGAAGATGCCGTTTGCGCGAAGACGATACCGCGCCTATCTACCGTTGATGCCGATTGCGATCGAGCAGGTGGATCTGTCAGGCTACGATCTCGTCATTTCGAGCTCGCACGCGGTCGCGAAAGGCGTGTTGACCGGGCCGAACCAGATGCATATCAGCTACATTCATTCGCCGATCCGCTATGCGTGGGATCTGCAACATCAGTACCTGCGTGAATCCCATCTCGACACAGGGCTGCGCTCCGCGTTGGCGCGCGTGCTGCTTCATTACATTCGAGGCTGGGATTCGCGCTCCGCGAACGGCGTCGATCATCTCGTCGCGAATTCTCAGTTCATTGCGCGGCGTATCAGAAAGGCCTATCAGCGCGAAGCGACCGTGATCTATCCGCCGGTCGATCTGGTGAACATGCCTATTGGTACGGAGAAAGAGGATTTCTACGTGACGGCGTCGCGGATGGTGCCTTATAAGCGTATCGATCTGATCGTTCAGGCCTTTTCGCAAACGCCTGAACGCAAGCTGGTCGTGATCGGCGACGGTCCCGAGATGAAGAAGATCAAAGCGGTGGCCGGCGACAACGTCCAGATTCTCGGGCATCAGCCGTCCGATGTGCTGGTCGATCATTTGCGGCGCGCGCGCGCGTTCGTGTTCGCGGCGGAAGAAGACTTCGGCATTTCGGTGGTCGAAGCGCAGGCATGCGGCACGCCGGTGATCGCCTTCGGCCGCGGTGGCGCGCTTGAATCGGTGGTGGGATTGCCGCTCGAGCGACCCACCGGGGTTTTCTTCGGTGAGCAAAGCACCGCGTCGTTGCTCGAAGCCGTTACCCGGTTCGAGAGCAACGCAGCCCTATTCGACGCACGCGTGTGCCGCAAGAATGCCGAGCGGTTTTCGTCGGAAAACTTCAAGAAGGCCCTGATGGGCTTCGTCGACGCGCGGCTCCCGTATGCGTGCGTCGAACAGTTTCTTCCCTATGCGCCGAGTCAGTCGCTGCCGGCCGAAGAACGTCATCTTGCCGACGTTACGCCCTGAGTCGGGCGCTGGGGCACGGGCTGTGCAGCTCGCGCGCCCACGTTGCCCGCCTTGCGCGCTCCGCGCGGGCCGGGGCTGAATGCGGTGGCCGCCAGCGGACGCGCGGCTAGCAGCAGCGAGATCACCAGAGAAAGAATCAATACATTCGACGGCGAAACGAGCCGATGCTCGGTTGCCGACATCACCAGCAGGCAAACCGACGAAATCTCGACGAAGCGGAACGCCGCGAACTGGCGGCCGCCCTCGACCAACGCGGCATACGCCGCCCCCTGCCTGCTCCACTCGATCAGTCTCCAGAAGAACGCGAGGATCAGCGTCAAGCCCACTACGCCGAGCTCGGCGAGGATATTCAGATACGAGTTGTGAGCGTGCGAGTCGCTGTGCTCGATCACTATGTCGGACGGCACCGCGAACAGATGGAAGTACGAGGTGAGGCTGCCGATGTGGTCGTCGAAGGAGCCGAAGCCGAGACCGACGAGCGGGCTTTGCACGAAATACGCGAGCGCTCGCGGCCACAACCACTCGTAGCGAATGTCGAGGTTGTTGACCTTGGCGTCATTGGCGTGAATCGCGAACGTATAGCCCATGTAGTCGACGTTCGGCTGGGTATGGTAGATCGCGACGGCGACCGAGGCTAGCAGCAGCACGGCTATCAGCGTGCCGAGAATCCAGCGCTTGCGGCCAAAGTACAGATAGGGCAGAACGGCCGCCGCGCCAAGCAGCGAGCCACGGCTGTAGGTCGAAAACAGCATCAGCACATTGCAGGCGAGCAGCGCGATCAGCAGCTTGCTGCGTTTTTGCAGGTAGCACGCTATGCCGAGACAGAACAGCATCGCCAGGAAGCCGCCGGCTGCGTTGCGCGCAATGAAGTAGCTGCCGAAACTGTCGGCCGGATTAACGAAGATGCTGAACAGCCCGTTCGTGGCGATGTAGTAGACGTACATCGGCAGATTGATGATGACCGCGAAAATGAACAGCGCACGCAGTACCTTGTGCAGATCCCAGCGGTGCGCATACACGAAACCGGCAAAAATGGGCGCATAGGAAATGAAAAAATTGCCGTCGCGCCGATAAAAGTCGAAGTCGAGGAACGACTGCGGATCATAGAGCAGCGTCGAGACGGTCGCGAGCACCGTGAAAGCGGTAAGCGGCGCGATGAATGCGGGATAACTGCGGCCGTAAAAGCGCCATGCCAGCAATAGCAACGGGACAAAGCCGATCGCACTGATGGGCACGAAATTCGTGACCGTCAGGAAAAGTGCGAGCAGCGAAATATAGGCCATTGCAACTCCAGAAAAACGAATGGCGCGCCGGTTGGGGTTGTGCCCATGCGCTGGATGATGGCGAGATTGGAACAGCGGAAAACTCACAGTGTGGGCCGCGCGGGGATCACACCGCTGTTTATCTTTGACATGAATGCCACGGGACGTTCATCAAACGGTAGCACGTGTCGCTGCTTATTTCCAATCGCGCGCCCTGCAATAGAAGTGCAAGCTCGTTCGCAAGCTTGTTAAATCAAGTCCGCGAGCACCGCCAAAACTTCCGCGCTTCGCGCCAGATGGGCTGCGTCGCAATGCGGTCTAACTATGATGAATTCATCGGGGCACGATGTCGACTAGATCCGATGCAGGTCGTTTGCCGCATTCGATCTTTCGTTTCAATCGTTTTCCGGTCGTCGTTGTCGAGCAGACCATTGCGATTCGGCCAGTCAGTTTCCGTACTTCCCGATCGAGCCGGATTCGCTGTAGGCGCATGCATCTTTCACTGCGAACTGAACTACTGGTCTGGTCCGTTTGACGCGCACGCCCTGTCATGAATCACATCAGACGGTATTTGCGTGGATCGCGGCACACCGCGTTATGCGGTGTCCTCGAGGGAAACGCGTTCCCGAGCCGGTTTCAATGCGAAGGAGTGAGCGATGGGCAAGGTTACCGCGGCAGCAGCCGCAGCGGATGTCGAAACGATACGACAGGATTCTGCCGAGGCGGAGTTTCCGACGCTGGTGCAGGTGATTCTCGCCGGTGGTTCCGGCACCCGGTTGTGGCCGGTGTCGCGCGAACAGTTTCCAAAACAACTGATCGACGTGATCGGCAATCAGACTTTGCTGCAGGCAACCATGGGGCGCATGGCGGGTTTTGATGGCGCATGGAACGTCGCGGCCGATCCCGTGATCGTCTGCGGAACCGAGCATTATTTCGCCACTTACGAACAGGCGCGCGAGATCGGCGTGAACGCGCGGATCGTGGTCGAACCCGCGCGTCGCGATACGGCGCCGGCATTGACGCTTGCCGCGTTGACGGCATGCGCGGAAGACGAAGACGCCATTCTGGTCGCCATGCCCGCCGACCATGCGATCGCGAATCTCGGAGCGCTTCACCACGCGCTGGACATCGCCGCGAGGCATGCGCGCGACGGCGCGATCGTCACGCTAGGCGTACCGCCCGAACGGCCCGACACGGGCTTCGGTTATATCCGGCTCGGCGACGCGTTGCCAGACGGCGCGCGCCGCATCGAGCGCTTCGTCGAGAAGCCCGCGACGGAACTCGCGGCCCAGTACGTCGCGTCGGGCAATTACTGGTGGAATAGCGGCATCTTCGTCGTGCGAGCGTCGGTTTGGCTCTCCATCATCGAGCAGTTTCAGCCGGACATGCACGCGGCCTGCGTTCAGGCATACCGCGACGCGAAGAAGACTGAAGAATGCATCATGCCGGACGCCGAGGGGTTTCTGGGTTCGCCGTCCGACTCGATCGACTATGCGGTGATGGAACAGCTTGGCAAACCGGAGTCGGCGTTTTCCGGCGTGGTGGTGCCGCTCGAAGCAGGCTGGTCCGATCTCGGCTCGTGGGATGCCGTATGGCAAGCGATGGAGAAGGACGACTGCGGTAACGCGGCCAGCGGCCGCGTGGTGTTCGAAGGGGCCACCGCGACCTACGCACGCTCGCAAGGAGGCAGGCTTCTCGCCTGCGTCGGCACCAGCAACATGATCGTGATCGAAACCGACGACGCGGTGCTCGTCGCGGATCGCTCGCATGTGCAGGACATCAAGGGACTCGTGTCGCGGATCAGGGCCGAGAAGTCGCCGGAGGCCGATGCGCACAGAAAAGTGCGCCGCCCGTGGGGCTTTTACGACTCGATCGATCATGGCGAGCGCTTTCAGGTGAAGCGCATCGTCGTGATGCCCGGCGGCCGTCTGTCGTTGCAGATGCATCATCATCGCGCCGAGCATTGGGTCGTGGTGTGTGGAACCGCACACGTCACGCGTGGGGAAGAGCAGTTTCTTCTTGGCGAAAACGAATCGACCTATATCCCGTTGGGTGTTCGCCATCGGCTCGAAAATCCGGGCCGCGTGCCGCTGCAGATCATCGAGGTGCAGTCGGGTACTTATCTCGGCGAAGACGACATCGTTCGTTTCGACGACAAGTACGGGCGTTGCGGCTGATGCGACGGAGTCGACCTGCTACGTCCTATGAGGGGGCTGTGATGCGATTGCTGACTGGTCTACTGGCGAGAGCGTTCGACGTCGCGATGATCGTGGCTGGGGCATTTGCGGCCTCCCAGATCCGCTTCGACGGCGGCTCGCAGCGGAGCTTTTATTTCGCCTTCGTCGCTTTTGCCGCGGCGTTCGCTCTCGCGGTCTTTCCGGCGCTCGGCGTCTACGAATCGTGGCGTGGCCGCTCGAAGAGAGTGCTGGCGAGCCAGGTGGCGCTCGGCTGGCTCGTCGTGCAGGCCTGCGCGATGGTGCTGATGTTCTCGCTGCATCGGATCGATTTCGTGTCGCGACTCTGGTTCGTGTACTGGACCGGCATTTCGGGCGCGGCAATGATGGCCGGCCGGCTGGTCACGCATGCGTTGCTTGGGCGCATGCGTCATGCGGGGATGAACTTGCAGCAGGTCGCGGTGGCGGCGTGCGGCGAACATTGCGACGAGATCATCCATAAGATCGAGGCGTCGCCCGCGGCCGGCTTTCGCGCGAATGCGCTGTATAACCTGCACCCCGGCTGCTGCATTGCGCCGCGCTCGTCGGTGCAGGTCTTCGAAGAACAGGGTGCGTTCGCTCGCTACGTGCGCGAACAGCAGATCGGCGAAGTGTGGCTGGCGCTGCCGCTCACCGAGGAGCGCGCGATTCTCAAGCTGGTGGCGGAGTTTCGCAACGACCTGATCAATGTGCGCTTCATGCCCGACGTGCGCTCGCTTGCGCTGTTCGAAGGCAGCATGACCGAGTTGCTCGGCTTGCCGACGATCAATCTTGCCGCGTCGCCGCTGCCGCCGAAGGCGTTGGTGCAAAAAGACCTGTTCGATCGTCTATTCGCGCTCGTCGCGTTGATCGCGATCTCGCCGATTCTGCTGAGCTGCGCGATCGCCGTCAAACTGAGTTCGCGCGGGCCGGTGTTCTTCACGCAGCGTCGCAAAGGCGCCGACGGCCGCGTGTTTACGATCTACAAGTTCCGCACGATGCGCCTGCACGAGCAGAAGCCGGGCATTCTCGAACAGGCCACGCGCGACGATCCACGCATCACGGCCGTCGGCGCGTTCCTGCGCCGCACGAGTCTCGACGAACTACCGCAGTTCTTCAACGTGCTGCGCGGCGATATGTCGGTGGTGGGGCCGCGCCCGCATGCGCTCGAACACGACGATCTCTATCAGAACATCGTATCGGGCTATATTCACCGTTATCGGATCAAACCCGGCATTACCGGCTGGGCGCAGATCAACGGCTATCGCGGCGAAACCGATCGCCTGGAAAAGATGGAGGGCCGCGTCGCACACGATCTGTACTACCTGCGCAACTGGTCGTTCTGGCTCGACATGAAGATCATTCTGGCCACGATTTTCAAGGGGCTTCATCATCCAAACGCGTACTGAGCATGATGCTATCCGGGGTTGAAAACATAGTAAGACGATCTGCGAAGCGGGTCTCGCTTTATCGCTTTCACCACGATCACGAATTGCAGGCGAGAAAAATATTGGAGCGACTCGAAAGCAGGTATGGCAAGACCGATCCGAACAAACTGCGGCTCGCGGACACCTATGCGCGAGACGTGTTCGGCGACCCGGTCTACGCACCCTGGCTGCGCGTTTATACCGCGTTTTGCGGCACCTTCAAGGAAGGCTGGATTCCGGACAACTACTACGGCATCGTCGTCGTGCCGCAAATGCAAGGCTGGTACGGCAAGATTTCGAGCCTCAAGCCGATTTCACGGCTGATCTTCGACGGCGACGAATTGCCGGACGTCGCGTACTTTGCCAATGGGCTGTTCTTTACCGACAAAGGCGTCGTGGTGCCCGAGCGCGATCTGACAGATGTCGTGTTCGAGCATACCGAACGCGTCGTATTCAAGCTCGACGGTTCCGGACAGGGCAACGGTGTCTACTTCTTCGACCGTGCCAACTTCGACCCCGCGATCATCAGGTCGCTCGGCAATGGCGTGATTCAGACGTTCATCAACCAGCACAGTCTGTTCGCTACGTTTGCTGCGAAGCCGGTGGCGACATTGCGCTTCACGACCGTGGTGGACGAGGCCGGTCGCATTTCCATTCGGGCCTGCTACTTGCGACTCGGCAGAGCGGACGATACGCATGTGCTGAGCGATCGCGAGATATGCGTGCCGGTCGAACTCGAAACGGGCGAACTGTGCGACGAGGGGTATATGAGCGACTGGGCCGCGGTGGACGCGCATCCAGACTCAGGCGCGCGCTTTGCGGGCCTGAAGATCCCATGTTTCGAGAAATGCGTGGCCACCGTGCTACGCCTGCACAGGAAGATTCCGTTTGCGCGCTGCATCGGCTGGGATCTCACGGTCGACGCGAACGGCCAGGTCAAGGTGATGGAGTGGAACGGCAAGCACAACGATGTCAAATTCAGCGAGGCGACGCAAGGCCCGTGCTTCGCGGATCTGAACTGGGAACGGCTCAGGGCCGAACCTGAGTTTGCACGGCTGTCACTGGGCTGATCGGGCAGGCCAAAAAAACGTAGTAGGAGACGCGACGTGAGCGAACAGTTATGGTGCGTCCATATCGAAGGACTGAACGACTTCATTGCCGTGGATTCGGAGGAATCGGCGCGGTACGAGGCGTCGCAGATCAATGCGTATATCGATCGCGCCGACAGAAGCTCGCGCGCCGCCCGCTTGCGCGCGGTGGTGGTCGAATGGCCGTATGGCGCCGACGCTCACGCAAGAGCGCTCGATGACGACTGGCACGATCTGCAACGTATGCCGCACAGACAGCAGGCCGTCGCGCGGTCCGGCGGCGCGTTGTCGAATCTGGCGCGACGCGTTAGAGAACTGCTGAGCGTCGCGCGCACGGGGAAGGACGATGCGTGAAGCGCGGCTATGGCAAACCGCGTTATGCGGGCAGTGGCACGTCCTCGATCAGATCAGCATTTACCGCGCGAATCCTGCGATCGACAAAATAACCGCCGCCTTCGACATGGCGCATGTACAGTCGCCCGCAGATCGAGCACTGCCATACGCCGCAGCGGTTGTACGGGAAATAGCGCGGCGCGACCGGCGCATCGGCCGACCAGTAGCTCGTCTTATCTGGCAGATATTCGCTGAAGGTCGGCTCGGGATCATCCTCCGGCACCAGTGTGCCGGTCTTCTCGAACAGCGTTTCGTCGAGCGACAGCGGTTGCGATTGCCAGCCGTCGAGGGGAGTGCCCGTGCATTCGCAAGGCGCGGCGGCGCGTTGTTGCACCGGGCGCCGCTGCGCCGCCGCGCCGCCGCGCGCGCGAGATCGAGAAGGCTTGCAGCGTTCAGGTAGTGCGCCATGTGGCTGGTGGCAAGGCGCTCATAAGCTGTTCATCATCCGGGTCGCGCTGCACGTTGACCCAGTCGCGCTCGAACGTGCTGCTGGCAATCGACGCGAGTGGGGAGGCGTTCGGGCCTGCCGGTTTGGTGTTGCGCCGGTCTGCTAACCCTGTCATGTGCCCGCTCACCCGCTTTCCTATGTGTGACCGGGCCATCCTCAACCATCACCCGGACCGCGTATGACCAAAGCTACCAGGCAACAGCCTTCTTCCCGCCCCCCCCGTAGATGCGCTTCAGTATGAACGTCTCGCGCTGGCTGCCTTCCATCTTTGCGAACGGCAGGGACAGCAACTTCAACATCTGATTACGCTTGCGACTTCATTGGTCAGGAATCCTTCTGTAACGCCTGAGGAAAGACACGATCAGCGGAATCTGCTTGAGGTCATGATCCATATCGGCGAGGACTACAGGCGCATGAACAATTGCGATCATGAACTGTTCACGGTTCTGGCGCTCGACGCCAAGGGTATTCCGAACCGTCGTCTTACTCCCCGCGATGCGGCGGACCTGCTGGCCGATGCGGCGCAAAGCGTTCAGGACAGACTTGCGACTCCTGGCACGACCACGACGAAGCACTAACTGGCTCTGTCAGCAACCCAATGAAGGCGGCTTGATGCCGCCTTTTTCAATTGCACGGCGAGAAGCACACGCTTCTTCGTTCTACATAATTCATTCGCCTGTATTGGCGTTGCGTGTCTATCAGATGCGTCCTGTTTTCAATTTCCGTTGTTGCTTCGCACCGAGTTGACAATTTTTAACTCACCAGAACGGCGCCTTGAGATATTTTCGGGGAGTTAATAAAAATACGCTACACAGAATGAATAAGAACATGTTCAGGCTGGTTTTCAGCCAATGTAGAGGTATGCTGGTCGCGGTTGAGGAAACGGCGAGCGGCGCACGCAAGACCGATCAGGAAGAAGTAGCAGGCGCGGCACATATCGCTCAATCGAGCGGGCGGCTTGTTTTCCGGTTCGCGCTGCACCCTGTGGCATTTGCCGTGCTGGTGGGGCTGGGCGGCGCGTTGTTTGCCCCGATGCTCGCCCATGCGCAGATTGTGCCGGGTGGTACCCATGCGCCGTCCGTGATCCAGACACAGAATGGTCTGCCACAGGTTGACATTAACCGTCCGTCTTCGGCTGGTGTATCCGTAAATACATACGGACAGTTCGACGTACAGAAAAACGGCGCAATTCTCAATAATTCGCCCGTTATCACCGGCACGCAGCAGGCCGGGCAGATCAATGGCAACCCGAACTTCGGGGCGAACCAGGCCGCGCGCATCATCCTGAATCAGGTCAACAGCAGCGCGGCGAGTCAGATCAACGGCCATCTCGAAGTTGCAGGGCAACGCGCAGAGGTGGTGATCGCTAACGGCTCCGGCATTTCGGTGAATGGCGGCGGCTTTCTGAATACCTCGCGTGCCATTCTGACGACCGGTACGCCGAACTTCGCACCCGATGGTTCGCTCACCGGTTTTAGTGTAAGGGGCGGCAACATCACCGTGCAAGGCGCGGGACTCGACGGTTCGACTGTGGACCAGGTTGACCTCCTGGCCCGCGCGGTGCAGGTCAATGCGGAGGTGTACGCCGGAAAGAGCCTGAATGTTATCACGGGCGCAAACCAGATCGGTCACGACTCACTTGCGTTCACGCCGATCGCAGGCGACGGACCCGCACCAGCCGTCTCGATTGATGTGAGCCAGCTGGGAGGGATGTACAGCGGGCGGATTTTTCTGGCGAGCAACGAGTATGGCGTAGGTGTTTCGAACCAGGGCGTGATCGCCGCGCAGGCGGGCGACCTGACGCTGCAATCGAACGGTCTGTTAGCTCTCACCGGCAAGACGAGCGCAAGCGGCAATCTTGCCGCAACCGGCGGCGATATCCAGAACAGTGGCACGACTTACGCGCAGCAAAGCGCGACGCTCTCGGCCAGCGGTACGGTCACGAACAGCGGCATGGTTGCCGCGCAGCAGAATACTTCCCTGAGCGCTGGCTCGGTGACTTCGACTGGCACGCTCGCGGCGGGCGTGAACGGCGACGGCTCGCTCGCGCAGACCGGCGACCTGGACGTAACGGCATCCGGCCAGTTGAACGCCAATGGCCAGAATGTCGCAGGTGGTAGTGCGTCGCTCTCAGGCAGCGGCGTGAATCTCGCTGGCAGTCGCACGTCGGCGAACGGCGCGCTTTCACTCGCTGCGAACAGCGGTGACCTGAACCTGTCGGGCGCAACCGCGACGGCGGGCGGAGCGCTTGACGCGCGTGCGGCCGGTACGCTCACGAACGACAACGGCGCAATGTCGTCGGGTGGTGCGCAAACCATCACTGCGGGCGCACTCTCGAACCACAATGGCCAGATCGTTTCGGGTGGCACGCTGACCGAGTCCGTTACGGGCGCAATCAATAACCAGGGCGGCGCGATGCAGGCCGCAGGCGCGCTTTCTTCGTCGAGTGGTTCGCTCGATAACTCGGGCGGAACCGTCGCGTCGCTAAACGCAGACGGCGTTTCCATCACGACGACCGGCCTGCTCAACAACGGCGCGGGCGGCGCTATCGGCGGCAACGGGAACGTCAGCATCCAGTCAGGACAGATCGCCAATGCAGGGTCTATCACTGCGGTCCAGAGCCTGATTGCGTCGGCCGTGCAGGCTCTGTTCAACAGCGGCACGTTCGCGACCAATGCGAACATGACGCTTTCGGCCGGCACGACGCTGACGAACACCGGGCAGTTTGGCGCGGCCCGCGCGCTCACACTTCTCGCCGCGACGTTCGACAACAGCGGCGGGACGACCAGCGCCGACCAGTTCACGCTGCACGCCGCTAACCTTGTGAACCACGGCGGCACGGTCACGCAGACCGGAACTGGCGCGACGACGCTCGACGTGACCGGCACGCTTGACAACTCGGCAGGCGGCACACTCCAGACCAACAGCACGGACCTGACTCTTGCACCAGCCGCGCTCGACAACGATGGCGGCACGATTACGCATGCCGGGACCGGCAAGCTGTCGATCAATTCGGGTAATGGTGCTGGCGAAGTATCCAACGTCGGCGGCAGGATTGCCACGAACGGCGAGGGCTCGATTCAGGGCGGCGCGCTCGATAACGCATCGGGTTCGGTGATCGCACAGAACGGCCTGACGGCAACAGTCGGCGGGGAACTGGACAACACGAACGGCAAGCTGCTGTCGAACACGGATACGAACATCACGAGCGGCACGCTCAACAATAACGGCGGCCAGATCGGTGCGGGTACGAAGGAAACCATCAGCACGGGCTCGCTGACCAATGACGGAGGCTCGATTGTCGCGCCCGACCTCACGCTGACGACGGGCACGACGCTCGACAATGGCGGCGGCGATATTGAGGGAAACCAGCTCGCACTGAAAGCGACGGACCTGCTGAACCACGGCGGCACGATCACGCAGTATGGCCCGTCGTCGATGGGCTTCAGCATCAGCGGCACGTTCGACAATTCAAACGGCGGCACGCTGCAAACGAACAGCGTAGACTTCACGCTCGCGCCCGGTGCGCTCGTCAACGACTACGGCACTATTCTCAATGCCGGTACGGGCACGCTGACAATCGCACCCGGTTATGGCGCAGGCGTTTTTTCGAACATCGGCGGCCAGATCATTGCGGCGGGGCAGATCGCAGTGCAGGCGGCAAGCCTGAACAATCTGTATGGCGTGCTCGCGGCACAAGGCAATATCGCTGCGAACATCGCGGGCGACCTGAACAACACGCAAGGCTCGGTTCGTTCTCTCTCGTCGCTGTCTCTCGCCAGCGGCGGCACGCTGATGAACACGAACGGACAGATCCAGTCCGGCACGGGCGCGACGGGTGACGCGAGCACGCTCGCCATTCAGGCGGCGTCGGTCAATAACGCGAACGGTCTCGTCAGCAATCTCGGCACGGGCGACATGACCGTGCAAGGCGGCAGTCAGACCGTCAACAGTGGCGGCGTGATGACGGGCAACGGTAACGTGGCCGTCGACACGTCATCGCTCTCCAATATGCAGGGCGGTCAACTGAGCGGCGCGAGCCTCGCGGTTCAGGCGGACATCGTGGACAACAGCGGCGGCCAGATCGGCAACCTTGCCGGTTCGAATGGCGATGTCGCAATCACGACGACCGGCGCGCTGACGAATGCGAACGGCCAGATTGGCGCGACGCATGACCTTGCCGTGAATGCCGCGACGCTGACGGGCGGCGGTGCCTACAGCGCGGCCAATGACGTTGCAGTGAGCGTTCAGGGCGATTTTGCGCCCACGCCAGATGTGCAGTTCAACGCCGGTCATGACCTGTCCTTTACCCTGCCGGGCACGTTCAGCAATGGCGCGCTGGTTGAGGCGGCGAACAACCTGAACATCAATGCCGCCGACGTCCAGAATAGCGGCGTCATGATGGCAGGCGGCACTCTCGCGACGCATTCGAACACGCTGGAGAACACAGGGACGATGGTCGGCGGCAGCGTCTCGCTCAACGCAACGCAATCGATTACGAACGTCGGGCCAACCGCGCTGATCGGCGCGACGGACAGTAACGGAACGCTCGAACTGCTGTCGAACGACATCGAGAACCGCGACGACACGACGACGACCGACACCCAGGCGACGACGGCGATTTACGGTCTTGGCAAGGTGGTACTGGCGGGCGGAAAGAATGCGGACGGCAGTTACACGAACGCTAGCCTGATCCGCAACCAGTCGGCGCTGATCGAGTCGGCCGGCGACATGGAACTGCACGCCGCTCAGGTGACGAACACGCGCACGACGATGACCACGACGGGCCTGAATCAACCGGTCGATCCGGCCCTGCTCGCGCAGCTCGGCATCAGCCTGTCGGGCTGCACGGCGGTCGACATGGCCGCCTGCTCCGGTCAGGACATAGGCTGGGGCATCTCCCAGCCGGATAACCCGGCATTCCTGACCATGATTGGCGGTGTGTACACGATCCCGCCGCACGGCGGTCAGTGGAATAGCGGCTACCAGTACACGACCTATACGGGCGAAGCACTCGCGAACCTGATTGCGGGCATCAGTCCGCAGGCGCAAATCATGGCGGGCGGCAATCTGGACGCGTCGAAGGTCGGCCTGTTCCAGAACTACTGGAGCGCGGTCGCGGCAGTGGGCAATATCGCCGCGCCTACCACGCTCGACCAGAATAGCTGGCAGGGGCAGAGCGCGCCCGAAGTGCAGGTCACGTACTCAGGCTACTACCACTACAACAACTACGACAACACCGAACACAACTGGACGCTACCGTTTGGCGATGCGCCGTTTGTTGGCTCACGGCCGGGCGGCTATACCCAGGCGGCACCGGCTGATATCCGCTCTTACGCGCTCCCGAGCTACGAGTCGAGCTTCGTCGCGGGCGGAACGCTTTCCGGCACGGGCGTGAACATCGATAACACGGTGGGCAACGCGGGCATTCCGTCGCTCGGTCTTGCCCCCGGTCAGTCGCTGGGCGGCGTCACTGTCGGCGGCGTGAGCGGCAACGCGAATGGCACGAAGGCCGGGGCTGCTTCGGTCAATGGCGGCGGCAGTATGGTCAATCCGGTCATTGCCAATGCGACTGCGCAGAACGTGCTGCAAAACCTCTCGATTCCCCAGGGCGGACTGTTCAGCCCCGCGACCGCACCGGGCGCAACCTACCTGATCGAGACCAACCCGGCGTTCACGAACCAGAAGACGTTCATATCGAGCGACTACTACCTGCAACAGCTTGGCCTGAATCCGCAGACGACGGAGAAGCGCCTGGGCGATGGATTCTACGAACAGCAACTGGTTCGGAACCAGATTACGTCGCTCACCGGCAAGGCGGTACTCGGTCCGTACACCGACCTTCAGTCGATGTATCAGGCGATGCTCGACGCGGGCGCGTCGTTGTCGAAGTCGCTCGATCTGCCGCTCGGCATGAGCCTGTCGGCTGAACAGGTGGCAGCGCTCACGAGCAACGTCATCATCATGCAGACCGAGACCGTCAACGGCCAACAGGTACTCGTGCCCGTCGTCTATCTCGCGAAGGCCAGCCAGCAGGACATGAACGGACCGCTAATCGCGGCGACCGACATCGATCTTCAGAACACGCAGACGTTCACGAATAGCGGCACGATGCAGGCAGGCAATACGCTTTCGATCCAGGGCCAGCAGATCGACAATGCGTTCGGCAAGCTGCAAAGCGGCGGCCTGATGTCGCTCGCGACCACCGGCAATGTTGACCTGACCTCGGTCACCGTGAACGCGGGCAGCCTCGCGCTGAACACGGGCGGCGACCTGTTGCTGAACACGGCGATCAAGACCGTTGATCAGGTTAGCGCGACGGGTGCGACGCGCACCACGACGACGCTCGGCCCTGTTGCGAACCTGAACGTGGCGGGCGATGCTGTGATCGTCACGGGCGGCAACGTCGAGCAGAACGCGGGCAACCTGAACGTGGGCGGCAACCTCGGTATGGCCGTGGGCGGGAACTACGATATTGGCTCGGTACAGACCGGCGAACACAAGATCGTCGAGCGCGCGAACGGGGTGTCGAATACCAACATCAACCAGACGACGGGTAGTTCGATTAACGTTGGCGGCGTTTCGCAGATTGGCGTCGGCGGCGATCTGACGGCGACGGGCGCGAACATCAATCTCGCGGGCGGCGGCACGCTTGCTGCGAATGGCAATGTGAACTTGCAGGCGGCAAAATCAACTTCAACAGTTGACAGCAACGGTTCCGGTAGCGATAGCCACGGTAGTTACTCGGAGTCGTCGCACCGCTCGGACGATACGCTCACGGCTACGACGCTCAATGCGGGCAATTCGCTGACCGTTGTATCAGGCAAGGATATCAATGTCAGGGGCAGCGCGATCAGTCTCGACCAGGGAACCGCGACGCTCGCCGCAGCCGGTAACGTCAACATCGGTGCGGCAACGGAAACGCACGTCGACAACGAACAGGAGCAGCACAGCCACAGCAATATCGTAAGCGGCAAGGAAGTGGCGAGTTCGAGCAACACCACCGCCACGCTCTCGCAGGGCAGCATGGTTTCCGCAGACGCCGTGACTATCGCCAGTGGCAACGACATCAACGTCAAGGGCAGCACGATTGTCGGGACGAACGATGTCGCGCTCAGTGCCGCGCATGACGTGAATATCACCACGTCACAGGACACCATGCAGTCGTCCAGCACCTATGAGGAGACGCGAACGGGTCTGGGAACAAGCGGGTTGAGCGTCACGGTCGGCACCAACAAACTCGCGATGACCGACGAGGCATCGAGTGTCACGAACAACGCGAGCACAATCGGCTCGCTGAACGGCGACCTGTCGATCAAGGCGGGCAACACCCTGCACGTCACGGGCAGCGATCTTGTCGCAGGTGGGAACCTCGCTGGAACGGCGGCCAACGTCATCATCGACGCGGCCACCGATGCCTCGCACCAGGCGCAGACGCAGAAGACGAGCAGCAGCGGCCTCACGATTGGTCTGGCGGGTTCGGTCGGCGATGCGATCAACAACGCGTATTCGGAAAGTCAGGCAGCGAAGAATTCGACCAGCACGGGCAACGAACGTGCGGCTGCGCTGCATAGCATTGCGGCGGCGGGCGATGCAGCGATAGCGGGGATGGGGGCGAAAACCCTGGCCGATGGTGGCAAGCCCGACATCGGCATCAAGGTCAGCATCGGGTCAAGCAAGAGCGAAAGCCAGTCGTCGGAAGATCAAACGATGCAACGCGGCTCCGGCGTGCAGGCAGGAGGCACGGCAGCGTTCGTCGCGACGAATGGCGATCTGACGATCGCCGGCTCAAACGTGAACGCCAATGATGTCGTTCTGGCGGCCAAGAATCAGGTGAACGTTATTAACACGACGGACACCGATTCGACCCGTAGCTCGAACAGTTCTAGCAGCGCAAGTGTTGGCGTTCAGTACACGCTGGGCGGCGGCTTTGGCGTCTCGGCGGCGATGTCGAACGCGCATGGCGACGCGAACAGCGACGCGTCAATCCAGAATGCTTCGCATGTGAACGGCGCGAACAGCGTCACGGTGATATCGGGCGGCGACACGAACATCATCGGCTCGCAGATCAACGGCAAGCAGATCGCGGCCGACGTGGGCGGCAACCTCAACATTGTCAGTGTGCAGGACGTGACGAACAGCGCCGCGCACCAGAGCAGCACAGGCGGCGGATTCACGATCAGCCAGGGCGGCGGCAGCGCGAGTTTCAGCGCGCAGAACGGCCATGCCGATTCGAACTACGCAGGCGTCAACGAACAGGCCGGGATCAATGCCGGCGACGGCGGGTTCAACGTCAACGTCAACGGCAACACGGATCTGACGGGCGGCGTGATATCGAGCACGGCAGACGCGTCGAAGAACAGCCTGACGACGGGCACGCTGACGTTCAGCGATATCCAGAACCAGTCGCACTACAGCGCGTCGAGCAACGGGATCAGCGCGGGTGTGGGTGTTGGCAATACCGGCAAGGCGACAGGGCCGGGATCGGTGAGTGGCGCACCTGGCGTTGTGCCGATGATCTCGCAGAACGAGAACGGTGACGACAGCGCCACCACACGTAGTGCGGTCGGCGCCGGTGCGATCAACATCACGAATCAGCCAGCTCAGGCGCAGGACGTGGCGAGCCTGAGCCGCGATACCACGGATACCAACGGTACGGTGTCGAACACGCCTGACGTGAACGCCCTGCTCTCGCAGCAGGCGGACACGATGGCGGCCGCGCAGGCGGCGGGCCAGGTGGTCGCGCAGGGGATTGGTGCGTATGCTGAGGCGAAACAGGAGGCAGCCGAAAAGGCTGGTGACACGGCCACGGCCGCAGCGTGGGCCGAAGGCGGTGACAACCGTGCACTGCTGCATCTGGCGGGTGGTGCGCTGATCGGCGGCCTCGGTGGGGGCAGCGCATTCGGGGCGATCGGTGGTGCGGCTGGTGCGGGCCTGTCTTCGAAGCTGGCGGGGCAGCTTGAGAGCCTGTCCAAGGGTGTCGCATCAGATACGGGCTCCGAACTGCTCGGCAACCTCGCTGCGAATGTGGCGGCGGGCGTAGGTGGCGCGCTTGTGGGCGGCACGGCGGGCGCGGCCACGGCGTCGAACGTCGAGTTGTACAACCAGATGCTTCACCAGAAAAAGAAGGACCTGGTATCACAGGTGTGCGGTGCGGGTGCGCAGTGCAGTGATGAGACGCTGAATGCTGTGATCCAGGCGCAGGGCGATCTTTACAATGCTGCCCAGAATAACGTGCGGGACACGGGCGTCGCTGCGGGTGTCGTTGTCGGCAGCGTTGCTGCCGGTGTTCTGGCTCCAGAAGCCTATGCCGCATATAAGGCTGCTCAGGCGGGGTATTCTCTTGCGACGGCCGCGTTGAGTGGTGCAGCGGTTTCCGGCGGTACCTACACTGCCGGAGTCGGAGCAGGTGCATTGGTGTCGGTGTTTAAAGGCGGCAGCTTTTATGACACGTTCAATCAGAATTTCTCTTCCGCCGGGCTTGCCACTGCTGCTGTATTTGGCGCATACAGCAACATGGCTGCGGTGTCGATGTTTGGGTGGGCGGGTATTCCCAATTCGATCAAGAACTGGGGGACGATTCCGGGTGCGGTGATCCGCGGGAACGCGCTCGCAATCGGACAGACGGCGGGCAGGGCCGCACAGGCGATTGCAAACTCGGGTGACGCTAAAAACTAGCACAGGGGCGGTTATGTCAGATGAGATCGTAAGTGGCATTATCGGTGGCCTTTTTGGGCCGTTAATCGGAAAATTTCTTGGTAAATTTCGACTATGGAAAGTTTTCGTCGTCTCGATCATCCTTTTGTATGGGGCGGCCTTTGTGTTGGGCTTGGTCGTCGTTGGATTTAAGACCACGATAGCGAGATTCGGACAGCTTTTTTTACCGCTCCCAATGCTGATTTTTCTTTCTCTATCCGCCTGCGCAACCTTCGTGGCTTTCTTGGGCCGAGATGCCATTCGAAAAGCGGGCGAAGATAAGTCTTAGCATTCCATGTACTGCAGTCGGGTTTCTATCTCAACCAGCAATTCTCTGCGGTCGGTCTGGGCGCAGCAGCGAGTGTGGGAGCGGTAAACGGCATGTTCGCGACGTCGATGTTTAGCTGGGCAGGTGTCGAGAATTCGATAAAGAATGTTGCCACAATCCCCGGCTTTGTGCTTCAGGTCAACAAATTGGTCTTGGGACAGGCAGCGGGTAAAGCTGCCCAAGCCGCTGTTCAATCGCCTCAAGGATCATCAAGCAAGTGATGAGGAGCTAACAATGATCGACGGTTTCTGGAGCGGCGTTTTTGGCGGCCTGCTTGGACCAGCCATTTCGCGTTGGCTTGGGCGGTATAGATTCTGGAAGGTTTTTATTGCTCTTCTGATAGGGATATATGCTTCATTGTTTTTCATTGGAATAGCTAAAGTTGGCCTTGCTGATTCGGCAAAAAGAATCGTTGCAATGATTTCTACATTGCCGGGAATACTTGCGCCAGTTGGAATCGCAGCGGCGCTGGCATTCTGCGCGTTCCTCGGTGCGGCGTCAGCGAAGAAAAAGGAATAGCCCCGAGAGTCAGGTGATCTATCTGATAATTTTTCGAAGGGCGAAGAAGAGTCGAGAATCGCAGGTTCTTTTTGAAAAAATGGCGTATCGATCAAGCAGCAGTTCAGTCATCAACTAAAAGCAATTCGAATGAAAATCCGCAAGAGGCTGAAGGCATTGCCGCTCACAGCCCTGATAACGCTCGCCCATGCGCAGCAGACTCCGACGCCTGCGGATACCGCAGCAGCAGCCCGCGCCAGCGCCGAACAGAATCAGCAGGTCGAGCAGCAACGCAATGCGCAGGAACGTGACGCGACGGTCAATGCGCCGTCGGTACTTTCGACCATTGCACGCGTTTCAGGCTGGCCCGAATTGCCGGTCGAAACGCCGTGCTTCCGCATCAACTCATTCGTGCTTGATGTGCCCGCGACGCTGCCGGATGCCATACGCAAACAGGGCGCATCCGCGTTGCCGCTCGACCGCTTCGCGTTCGCCCGCGAATGGCTCGACCATTACCGGGGGCAATGCGTCGGCAAGGCAGGACTCGACACGCTTACCAAGGGATTGCAGCAGACAATTCTCGGTCGC
Organism: Paraburkholderia sp. Clong3; assembly: GCF_050436485.1. NCBI lineage: Bacteria > Pseudomonadati > Pseudomonadota > Betaproteobacteria > Burkholderiales > Burkholderiaceae > Paraburkholderia > Paraburkholderia sp. Clong3. Next base: position 748,456 of record NZ_JBNDMH010000003.1, read on the forward strand.
GGCTACATCACGACGCGCGTATTGCTGCCCGCGCAGGACCTGTCAACCGGCACGCTGAAGTTTGCACTGGTGCCGGGTGTCATCGGCAAGGTTCGCTTTGCGGATCCTGCCACGCGCGGCACATGGAAGTCGGCATTCCCGACGCAAAACGGCAACGTGCTGAATCTACGCGACCTCGAACAGGGACTCGAACAGATGAAGCGCGTTAGCAGTCAGGACGTGGACATGAAAATCGAACCCACCGACGTACCGGGCGAAAGCGATGTGATCGTCACGGTAAAGCGCGCGAAGCCGTGGACGGTGGTTGCGTCGGTGGACAACTCGGGCACGCGGGCCACCGGCAAGCTGCAAGGCAACCTGAGCCTTGGCATCGACAATCCGCTCGGGCTGAACGACATTTTCAACGTCGGCGTGAGTCAGGACCTCGAATTCGGCGACAAAGGCCTCGGTTCGCACGGCTGGAACGGCTTCTATTCGGTTCCGTGGGGCTACTGGACCGGCACGCTATCGGCCTACACGAACACTTACTACCAGCAGATTGCGGGCGTCAACCAGACGTTCGTGTCGAGCGGCAACGCGCAGACTGTCGATTTCAAACTTCAGCGGGTATTGATGCGCAGCCAGAACAACGTACTTGGTGCGCAGTTCCGGCTGACGAAGCGCTTCGGTGAAAGCTTCATTGAAGACACCGCTATCCCGCAGCAGCGGCGCAACAACACGTTCATCGAGGCGGGGCTTACCGATCGCCACTACTTCGGCAGTTCGCAGTTCGACGGTAGTCTCGCGTACCGTCAGGGTGTGGACGGACTCGGGGCGACACCAGACTTCTACGAGAATGGCCCGACTTACCGCTTCCGCATGGCCATCCTCGACGCGAACCTGTCAATGCCGTTCAGGATAGCAAGCCAGCCATTGCGTTACGTGACGAGCGTTCATGGGCAGTTCACTAACAACACGCTGAACTATATCGATGACCTGACCATCGGCAGCCGTTACACGGTGCGCGGCTTCGACGGCGAAACGATGCTCGCGGCCGAACGCGGTTTCTTCTGGCGCAACGAGTTTCAGCTACCGGTTGGATCGACCGGACAGTCACTTTACGCAGGCATCGACTACGGGCACGTGTTCGGACCGAACGCCGCATATCTCGCCGGTACACAGCTGGCAGGTGCGGTGCTCGGTGTGCGCGGTAGTGCATCAGCAAAGGCTGGCGCGCTCGCCTATGACCTGTTCGCCGGGACGCCGATCTACAAGCCGTCAGATTTTCCCACTGCGCGCGTGACGCTCGGTTTCCAGTTGACCGCTCAATTCTGATAATCACCCTGCCGACGCTATCCGGGTTTTCGGCGTTTCAACAAAGAGGAAAACAAAATGAAGTCATCGAAAACGAATGGGCTTGGAGCCGTTGCTGTTGCCGTTGTCGTGGTTCTGGGCGGATGTGCAACCGAATCGTCGCGCTCGCTGCCGGTGCCCCCCGTCGCCAGTGCGCAGAAGCCAGCAGTGGGCCAACCCATCGGCATTTCAGTCGGCAAGTTCGACAACCGGTCGAGCTATATGCGCGGCATCTTCTCGGATGGCGTTGACCGTCTCGGTGGTCAGTCCAAAACCATCCTGATCACGGCGCTCCAGCAGACTGGGCGCTTCAATGTGCTCGATCGCGACAACCTCGACGAAATCCGCCAGGAAGCAGGCTTCCTCAAAAAAGCACAATCGATCAAGGGGGCGCGCTTCGTCATCACCGGGGACGTAACGGAGTTCGGTCGCAAGGAGGTTGGCGACCGGCAGCTATTTGGCATCCTCGGTCGTGGCAAGAGTCAGGTGGCCTACGCAAAGGTCAGCCTGAACGTCGTCGACACGACGACATCGGAAGTCGTGGCTTCGAGCCAGGGAGCGGGCGAGTTCAGCCTTTCGAACCGTGAAGTCATCGGCTTTGGCGGCACCGCCGGCTACGACTCGACACTGAACGGCAAGGTGCTCGATCTGGCGATTCAGGAGGCCGTCAATCACCTGGTCGAGCAGGTCGATGCAGGCACGCTGAAGGCCGCACAGTAAGTACGCCGGGCCATTGCGTTCCATCCACTTTCAACCGCACCTGCCATAAATGTGATGATGCGATTCACGATGAAACATAGCCGCATGATGCGGGGAATCTGTCTGCCAGTAATGGCGACAGCCATACTCCTCACGGGATGCGCGGCGAACCGCCCCCAGCCTCTTTACCAGTGGACCGGCTACCAGCCGGCCGTGTACGACTATCTCAAGGCGGAAAAGGCTCCGCAGGAGCAGATCGATGCGCTGGAAAAAGCGCTGCAGGAAATCCGCGCAAAGGGCGCCACGCCCCCGCCAGGTTTTCATGCGCAACTCGGGATGCTGTACGCGAGCGTTGGCAAGGACGGGCCGGCCATGGAACAGTTCGGGGCCGAGAAGGACCTGTTTCCGGAGTCCTCGACCTACATGGATTTCCTGATGAAACATAAAACGAAACAGCCTTAAGCGAGCCGTCATGTCCAGATTCCTTTCTTTCAGACTTTGGTTTGCCCTCTCGACGTTCGCGTTGTTAGCTGCGTGTGCGCAACCCGTCAAGCATGCCGATTACACCGCTTTCAGGAACAGCCGGCCGCACTCAATCCTCGTTCTACCGCCCGAAAACGAGACGACCGACGTGCAGGCGACGAACAGCATGCTTTCGCAGATGACGATGCCACTCGCCGAATCGGGTTACTACGTGGTGCCGGTGGCGGTGATGGATGAGACATTCCGTCAGAACGGCCTGACCGTCCCGGCCAATATTCAGGCAACCTCCCCGGCGAAGCTGCGCGAAATCTTCGGTGCTGACGCCGCGCTGTATTCAAAGATCACGCAATTCGGCACCGTGTACCACGTGGTTGATAGCGCGACTGTCGTCACGGCGTCGGCAAGGCTGGTTGACCTGAAGACTGGTGATGTGCTGTGGCAGGGCAGCGCAAGTGCCAACAGCAACGAGGGGAACAACTACAGCGGAGGCGGCCTGATCGGCATGCTCGTGACAGCGGCGGTCAAGCAGATTTCAAACTCCCTGACGGACAAAAGTCACGACATTGCTGCCGTGACGAGTTACCGGTTGCTGCACGCGGGGCCGCCGAATGGTCTGCTATACGGTCCGAGATCACCGAAATCTGGCACGGACTGATCACGCCGGTTGCCATCTTGCCCCGCTGGACGGGGCACGCGCGCTTTCGACAGTGAGACGATGCTCGCCGCCGAAATGGGCTTCTTCTGGTGCGACGAGCTTCAGTGGCCAACTGGCTCGCCGGGTCAGTAGCTCCATGCGGGCCTCCACTAGGGGCTGGATATCACCGAAACGCCGTCCATCTCGACTGTGACCAGCTGGTGAACGCGGTCCTCGGCATCATGGCCCTCGCATCGGCGAAGACCGGCTCGCTCCTGCTTGACCTGTTTGCCGCGTCGTCTGTCTATAAGCACCCGGCTTCGCGACGACGCGGACGACGGTCGTGGTTTCATGCGACAGCACAATTCTGAACGATGAAAGCAAGATCTATCAGCACACGGGCGCCTGCCGCCGCAGACAACGCGGGGGAGGACAAGGAACTGACGGCATTCCTGAGCGCGCGGATCAACGCGTTGCTGTCCCCACGGCACGACCCGCGACCGGATTGTCCGCGCTGTGGAGGCGACCACATCAACAGCGCGGGATTCAGGACACGGCAGACCCGCCGGATGCCAGTATTCGATTGTCAGACGTGCGGACGTCAGTTCAGCCGCACCGTCGGCACACCGCTGTGCGAAAAACACCTCAAAAAGCTCGATGTATTCGTGTCCCTGCTGTCGCAACCGGTTTCGTGCGTCGAAGCCGGACACCGGATGGGCAGTCTGCCGGATGACATCAAGGAGCGCGTCACGGCCTTTCGTCTCTGGCTGCGGGAACTCGATCCGGGCGGTGAGTGGGAACGCCGTGTCCGGCTTGGCGGGCGACCGACCGAGGTCGATCCCGCGCCGCTCGTATTCGACGAGATCGGCGTATGCGAAGACCTGAAACTGACCCGCTGCCCTGATGCGCGAATTCGACGAGCTGAATTTGATCAGTCACCGGCCACCTCCGTGCCCGGATTGCGGCAGCCGAAAAACCCGCTTCTCCGAACGTCCGAACGGCGGCTTTCCACGCTTCTCATGCCCTGCCTGCAAACTGAAATTCACCCGGCGCCGCGGTACACCGTTCGTGAACACGAAAATGGGTACACTCGAGCGCATGCGGGAGTGCATCCGGTATCTGTCGCTACCGCTGTCGGTCATGCAGGTGTCGGAAATCGTCGGTACCAGTCCCGGAATGATCCGGAAATGGCGCAACATGTTCGCTGAATTCGCGGATCAGCTGGAACCCAGCGGCGGCCTCTCGTCGCGCATTAGTCTGGGCGTCGCACCGGGTGCGACGACACCATGTCCGTTTTGCGGTCGCTCGGGAAGCGCGCAACGCACTGATGACCGCGGCTGGTCGTGTGTTGGGTGTGGCCGGCTGTTCTCGATGCGACGCGAGCTGGTCGACAGTGACGGCCAACTGCGTATCGTCGGCAATGCGACATGAAACTGCCTTCGGGCGCTCGAATCGCGGGAGCGGCTTAGCCGGATTGTCCGTTCGGCCGCAACATCGCCGTTGCCGGGTAGGCAGTTGAAGCTGTAGAAGGTAGGACCTGGTTGGTCAGACGATGTGAGGTCGTTGGTCTCAGTACGGCTAGTTTGGTACATTCGACAGCGCAGAGTAGATCGTCGATTACCCCGAGCGGGCAGACTTGAGAGCTTGTCCGTTTTCGCAGCGTGCGCGCCCTCGCGTCGCGAAGAGCCATATCGTGCTGGATTGTTAGGTATGTCAGTCCCACCCTTGGCGCTTGCCCTCAGGGAGGCTGGCGCTCGATTTCTCGGTGAAAGTAGCCGGTACCGAAATCGCGCGTGAGACTTACATTGCGACCAACACTGCCGATTTGACTGGAGCAGACGGCTGATGACATCGTAGCCAAACTTCGTCGGATACTCCTGTGGGATTTGGCATAAAGAAGTGAATTCAACTGTTCGAGAGGTACCCGAATGACATTGACTGCTGACCGCAAGGACTTTGTTGACCCAGACACCTGTTGTCATCGATGCGTTATGAATGGAAATAACAGGGCGCTGAGTTCCGGCGTTGCATTCTTCCTGAAACATGACGATGGAACCGAACATCCATATGGACCGCATTGCGCTGCAGAGACGTTGGGTGGCAGGGAGGCTCTGAAGGGCATTCCCGATTTTACGGCTCGGGAATCTGACCAGCTGGGAGGTGGTGAATCGGGTGGAGGGACGGGCGGTAGTGATGGCCCAGACCCGCAGGACGCTGCGCTGCGCGATGCTGCGATTGCAAAACGCTATCTGCTGCTCAGAATGGAGAAAGTTGCGAACATCCCTGGTATCAATCCAATGGTTAGATATCAACCTCTTCAAACCATTTATCAGGAGTTTCGAAAGACCGGGATTCTTGATCCGGCTGACGTGACCCACATCCTGGCAATCGAAAGAAAAGCCACAACGCCTACAAATCTGAGGACAATTAATCTCCTTGATGTCTACACGGCGGAAACCAAGCTGACCAGACGCATCAAGCAAAGCACGACTCCGAAAGATAAAACCTATCTGGAAGGCATTCGTTCGTGGCTACGCGCGAAGCTGCGTCTTTCAGCCAAGCAGATTGCTTCGGCCAAAATTCAGTTACATCCATCGGCTTTTGACAATTGAGCCCTCTAGGATTGCTCCGAAAAGCCTCGCACTAGTGGAGACGGCACAATTGTCGCGAACCAATCAAACTAATCCCCGTATCGCTATCCTCCGAACAGATGTGGAGCGAGGAATTCTTCAACCTTTTCGCTCACATGGCTGGGTTGCTGAGATCGATCAAGAGCACGACTATCAGTCGAGTCTTGAAGTTGTCGTCACGAAAGGGGGAAAAACCGTTCGCCTTGGGGTTCTCTATAGTACCGCCACGGACAATGCGTTTTACAAAAGGTTGGAGCAGCGAGTCCGGCATATTTTTTTTAATGGTCAGCCTTACATGCTGGACAGTTTTGCCCACGGTATAAGTGTACCTGTGGAGCCGTTGGGGGATTTTTTCCCTCTCCTTGTCGCGTTGAACAAGCAACTGGAGCCCGACCGCACTCCAGCGGTAATTTCCAAGCCAAAAATAGCTGTTCGGCGAATTACGGACGAGAACCCTCTGAATGGAATCCTGGCCCGCTTGCAACAATTCACCAGCGTGAACCTAGCCGCCAGACTAGTGGAGCGGCGAGCCAACCATGAGGCTGTCATTCTGACGCAAGAGCAAGTAGCCACGAAGGCTGCGGGTATCGCGTATGCCATGAGAAACGCTTTGGACTACATCAGTTTCTCACCAACTGACAAGTTGAACAAACGAATCCTCGGCCTCTATTACGGAACAATTGCATTCGCTTTTGCGGAAATGCTGGCCTCTCCGAGCGGACCGTCCGATCTAGATGGTGTGGAAGAAATGACAAAACAAGGGCACGGGTTGTATGCAGTGCCCGGGGTGCACGGCGGTTTCGCGGACGTGCACGTAGGAGTCCTGGCCACGGGTTTTCTACCTCAGTGGCTTGCCTTCCTGGGTCTAGACACTTCGACGTTCCCCAAGCGAAAGCCTAGGAGTGCAAGCGACCTCGATGCTGTTCCCAAAGGGATGAGTTGTACCTTGCAGAGTCTATTTGCTTCAATGCCCGAGATTGACGACCTCTTTGCGCAGGTTTTTGGAGGTACTCCGGGGTGGATTGTTCCTGTCTATGACATGATCGAGAACCGCTTGCCAGCCATAAACGGGACAGGTAAGAAAGTAGACAGCACGTACGCGTTGTTTGTTGATCGCTCCGGTTTGGTTCCTGTTGGTCGACTAGAAAATTCAGGGTGGCCGATTACCGAGGTGCAGCAGGTCGAGCGTCCCAACATAGATGGAAATGCGTTCCGCGGGCGCGTCGATCATTCTGGACATGACTCATTGTGGAGCGTGCTGCCGACGCACTCGTCTCCCTTTCGCAATAGGACGACGCTCCTTTTTCCGACCATCGGTGGTATGAGGGAATATCGGACCATCGCGGCGACAACGCTGTATGCCCTTTCGATTTTAGTTCGATATATGCCAAGCGCGTGGCGACGAATCGAAGGAGGCGATGAGGACCAGTACCTAGCTTTAGTGACCGCGTCATTGGGTGTTTGGGAACGCGTCCTTCCTGAAGAATTTCTGGAATGTATCGCGGGCGAAACAATCGTAACAGCGCAGCCATGAAGTTGGCTAGCATGGTAACTCATTTACTTTCAAATCAGCCTAGAGACGTGGCGCCGGTACAGGTCGTGCATCGCGGCAAGAGCAGGACGTTGTCGGCACCCCAGCGCCGCTGGCTCAAACGGCGACAGGCCATCGAGCCGATCATCGGCCATGTCAAGCAGGATCACGGCATGCGACGCTGCTGGCTGAAGGGGCAAACTGGCGACGCCCTGCATGCGGTGCTGTGCGCCGTCGGCTATAACCTGCGCTGGCTGCTGCGCGCCATCGCCCGGCTCGGCATCAAGCCTGCCTTTTTTGTTCTCATGGTTCTGCGCCTGTTCGTTGACTTCACGTCGATAACGTTGCTTTCACGCTCCGCACGCGGCTTCCTTCAACTCGCTAAATGAATTTTGCAGGTCCGACTAATTCGTCGGGTGTGTTCTGGAAAACCAGCAGAGGTCAAATGGTCGATTTGCCGATGAGGTGATCAACGATTCAAATTGCATGCGGTACCTGGGCGGTGGCGGATTTGGAGATTTTGATTGCTATGAACATCATGCAAAATTCCTTGAAATTGACAATAAGAAACTGGCAAATTCAATTAAATCGGCACGCGGCATCAAAAGGGCGAGCAAGGCTGAACTTGACCGGTGCATGCGCGCACAAGATGAATCGGCAAAGGCTCGCGGTCTAGCCCCTAAACTAGCCTATGATATGGAATATTGAAGAGCCGCCGAAAACACATGTGGATATGTGCGACGTCATGGAGGCGCGCTGTCATTATTCGATCCGAAAACAGCAAAACGAATTCCTGCGCGATCTAAAACGGGTTGAACGACCCAGTTCGGCTGGGCTCCGCAAGACCAGGGCACGCAAACCGGCACCACCCCGACTGAGCATAGGCGACATCGCCGATTAACGCGATGCCGTGAGCAAAAAGCCATTTGGCCCTGTCCAGCTAGTTTCAACATCGTGCAGCGGGGGCAGTGGTGGCATGCCCGTCGCACCCGACTGGTGAAAAGCCGTAATCTTCGTCACTCGTCCGTACGGCTCCGACTGGCTGTGCGCCGCCGTGACCGCCTCCACCTGTCCGCTGCGCCTTCACGAAGATGAATTCAATGACGCCATCGAACGCCGCGCACGATCGACCAGTCGCGTGCCGCGTCGTTCTTCCAGCGAGCAGATTTGCTGGCTCAGCGCGGGTTGCGCGATATGCAGGCGCTCCGCGGCGCGGCAGAAGTTCAGTTCCTCCGCGAGAACGACGAAGCACTGTGGAGCCCTGAGGTTTATGTCGGTGGTCCTGGCTGGGGAAGATCGAGCATAACTTGTGCGGGGAGGGCGGCAACACAGGACGAACCCGCCGTGGTAGTGGCGGGTGCGGAGATCATGGTTTCGGTGCGAGCGGCGCGAAATGTTCCCCGTCACGTTGATTGGTGACGACGTAGCCATCTCGCTCGCGTATCTTCAGGAAGAAGAGTATCGGGGCGGTAGCCGGATCGCCACCGCATTCGGGCGTATGTTTCTCGTGAACCCCGACCACGAAAAAGCGCTTCTCATCGGATACGTCGAACATCAGGCATTGGGTGCGGTTAGAGGATAGATGGTGGCTCTGGGTAACTTTCGCTGCCCGGTCCGCTGCCTGATCCGCTGTGGCGATCGTCTGCCCCGATGCCATTGCGTGCACGCTGGCGGGAAGCAGAGCGAAGGTCACCAATCGTGTCCTCAAGGTTTTGTCTGTTCTACCGGACGTCATATTGATCGACATGGCGTGAGCGAATGATGCTGATCAGTTTTGCGCCGTACTGCGGGTCGGTCGCATGGAGCCCCAAATCTATACCTGACAGTCAACGCTCGGCTATGGGCGAAGGATGAAAGCGATAACCCCCAGTGATCGCTGTATCCAAACAATTCATTAGTCAACTATCACCCGGCTTCTGATAATGTGCGCACAAAACAAGCCATAGCGGACGCCACCGTCGGAGCATCGGCGCGGGCTCACGCGACAATCCGGAGGAGACGATGCTGCGACCCAAGGTCAGCCGGGCGGTTCTCGCACTCATGTGCGCGATGTCGTTCATCTTGTATCTCGATCGCGTCAACCTGTCGGCGGCGGCGGGGCTGATCCGCGACGATCTGCATCTGAGCAATACCAACGTCGGCCTCGTGTTCGCCGCGTTCGCATACACGTACGCGCTGTGCCAGGTGATCGGCGGCTGGGTCAGCGACCGCTTCGGCGCGAAGCTCACGCTCGTGACCTGCGCAAGCATCTGGATCGTCGCGACGGTCGCGACCGGTCTCGCGGGCGGGCTCGCGTCGCTGTTCGGCGCGCGGCTTTTGCTCGGCATCGGCGAAGGCGCGGCGCTGCCCGCGCAGGCGCGGGCGCTGACCAACTGGTTCCCGTCGAACCGGCGCGGCTTCGTGCAAGGCCTCACGCATTCGTTCTCGCGGCTCGGCAATGCGATTACGCCGCCGCTGATCGCGCTGCTGGTCGCGTATTCGTCGTGGCGGGTGTCGTTTCTCGCGGTCGCCGCGCTGACGTTGGTGTGGGTCGTGGTCTACGCATGGTATTTCACCGACGACCCGCGCAAGCATCGCCATATGACCGCGGAGCAGGAAACGCAATTGCCGCCGGTCCGTCAATCCGCGGTCGAAGCGACGCGCGAGCCCACGCCGTGGCGGCGTCTGCTCAAACGCATCGCACCAACAATGCTCGTCTACTTCTGCTACGGCTGGACCGGCTGGCTGTTCTTCACCTGGCTGCCCACGTTCTTCATGCACGGTCGCGGCCTCGATCTGAAAAGCTCGGCGATGTTCTCCGCGGGCGTGTTTCTGTCCGGCGTGGTCGGCAATACCGCGGGCGGCGTGCTCAGCGACCGCGTGTTGAAGCGTACGCGCAACGTCGTCGCGGCGCGCCGCAACGTGATCATCTGCGCGTTTCTCGGCGCATTGGTATTCCTCGCGCCGGTGATGGTCGTGAAGTCGCTGCCGGTCATGGCAGCGTGCATGAGCCTGTCGTTCTTCTTCCTCGAAATGACGATCGGGCCGATCTGGGCCGTGCCGATGGACATCAGCCCGCGGCACGTCGGTGTCGCGAGCGGGCTCGTGAATGCGGGCTCGGCGGTTGCGGGGATTTTCACGCCGATCGTGTTCGGCCTGATCGTGGACCGCACGGGTAGCTGGACGCTGCCGTTCGCGGGCTCGCTCGGACTGCTCGCGCTCGGCATCGTCGCGACCTTCTTCATGCGGCCGGATATTCCGCTCGACGCGGCTCGCGCTCACCCGGATCTCGCGGACATCAATGCGGGCGGCGAATTGCGCTTCGCAGAAAACCTCACGCCGCGCGAATCGAATCGATGACCAGTTGCATCGCCGGCGTGACGCGCCGGTTTCTGCGCAGAATCAGCCCATACGGTGCGAGCCGGCCGCGCAGCGGCGTCGCGATCGCGGCGATCGCATCGAGCGCGACGTAGTACTGCGCGACCGAACTCGGCAGCACGGCGAGCATGTCCGAGTCGTGCAGCAACGACAGCGTGGTCAGAATCGACGAGGTCTCGACCGTGCTCACCGGCGGCGCAACGCGCGACTCGCGAAACGTTTGATCGATGACCTGGCGCATCGGGCTCGGATGCGGCTGGATGATCCACGGATAGCGCGCGAGGTCCGTGAGCTTCGGCCGCATGCCCGTTTGTTTGCCTGTTTTCACGGCCGGATGATCGGGCCGCACGACGATCGACAGCGCCTCTTCCGCCAACGTCTCGAAGCTCAGATCGAGCGCCGGAAAACCATCGGGAATCCGGCCAATCACGATATCGAGCTGATCCTGTTGCAGCGACTGCACGAGCACGTCGCTGGTGTCGATCGTGACCGCCATCTGCAGGCGCGGGTGCGCTGCCTTCAGCTTGACGATCGTGTGCGTCAGCAATTCGGGCGACGGCGCCATCACCGCGCCGATGCGCACCTTGCCGATGTCGCCGGCCTCGATGCCGGCCAACTCCTCGCGCAGCTCGTCGAGATCCTGGAACACGACGCGCGCATAGCGCATCACGGCCTCGCCGAAGATCGTCGGCTCCATGCCGCGCGCATGGCGTACGAACAGCGATACGCCGAGCGTGTCTTCGAGTTCCTGCAAGGCTTTGGTCGCGGCGGGCTGGGTCATCGCGAGATCGTCGGCGGCACGCCGCAGCGATTCCGTTTCCGACAGCGCGACCATCAGTTGCAGATGACGCAGGCGCAAGCGTTTGCGAATGGTGGAGGCGGGCGGGATCATGAGCGATAACTTTAGCGAATCGGCCGATTCGAATTATTCAGTGGTCAGTTATCGGATAGTTTCGCACACTGGCGGTTATCGCAGGACGGCAATCGCGACGCCGTTCGCGTTGACAGGACAAAACCGGAGACGACGCATGACGATGACCGCGAGCCCCGCGCTCGACAGCGCGATTACCAAAGCGCGCACGAGGCTGCTGCCTTTTCTGATCCTGATGTACGTACTGGCGTTCATCGACCGAGCGAACGTCGGCTTCGCGAAGAACGTGCTGCAGGCCGACACGGGCTTGAGCGACGCGGCGTTCGCGTTCGGCGCCGGCATTTTCTTCGTCGGCTATGCGGTGTTCGAAGTACCGAGCAACCTGCTGATGTACCGCTTCGGCGCGCGCATCTGGATGAGCCGCATCATGGTCACGTGGGGCATCGTGTCCGCGTGCACCGCCTTCGTCGACAGCGCCACGAGCTTCTATGTGCTGCGCACGCTGCTCGGCATCGCCGAAGCCGGTTTCTTTCCCGGCATCATCCTGTTCCTGTCGAACTGGTTTCCCGCGAAAACGCGCTCGCAGACGATGGGCATGTTCTATTTCGGCTTCCCGCTCGCGCTCCTGCTCGGCAGCCCGATCTCGGGTCTGCTGCTCGATGCGGGCAATCCGTTCGGCATGCATCCGTGGCAATGGCTGTTCGTCGTCGAGGGGCTGGCGGCGTCGGTGGTGGGCGTCGTCGCTTACTTCTATCTGACCGACCGGCCCGTGCAGGCGCACTGGCTCGATGCCGAAGAGCGTGACGCGCTCGATCACGCGTTGCGCCAGGAAGACCGCCAGAAGCTCGCGCATGGTCCGGCTTCGGTGCTCGCGGCGCTGCGCGATTTGCGCGTACTGTTCTGCGGCCTGATCTACTTCGCGGTGCAGATGAGCGTGTATGGCGTCGTGTTCTATCTGCCAACCCGCATCGCCGGGCTCGCAAGCGGCGGCCATGTCGGCGTCGAGGTCGGAATGCTGACAGCGATTCCGTGGATCGCCGCGATCATCGGCACGTTCTGGGTGACGCGCTACGCCGACCGCCACGGTCATCACCGTACCTGGGCCGCGGCGATGCTCGCGCTCGCGGCGTTCGGCATTGCCGCGTCGGCGATGACGTCGTCGGTCACGCTTGCGATTGCCGCCTTCTGTTTCGCCGCCATCGGTTTCGTCTGCGTGCAGCCATTGTTCTGGACGCTGCCCACCGGTTACCTGGGCGGCGCCGCGGCCGCGGGCGGCATCGCGTTGATCAATTCGATCGGCAATCTGGGCGGCTTCGTCGCGCCGAATCTGAAGGGGCTGGCCGAGCACGCGATCGGCTCTTCGCAGGCGGGTATGTTCTCGCTCGCGGTGGTCGGACTGATCGGCGCATTGCTGCTGCTGACGTTCCGCTTCGCCCCTGCCGCCTCCCATTCCGTCTCTCATCGCAGCGGCCCGCTCGGCGAACGCCCGGGCCACTGACTCTCTGATTCTCTGAAGGAAATCGTCGAACATGAAAATCAAGCATATCCGAACGCGTGTTTTCGAGTGGAAAGGCAAAGTCGTGCCGCCGCAAGCGCATTTCTGCACGAACGCGGTCGATATTCTGTACGAGCGTGGCGATGCGATGGGGTCGTTCCGCTTTCACGGCTGGCTCGTCGTCGAAGTCGAATGCGACGACGGCACCGTGGGCATCGGCAATTGCGCGCTCGCGCCGCGCATCGCGAAGCAGATCATCGACGAATACCTCGCGCCGATCGCGATCGGCGAAGACCCGTTCGACAACGAATACATCTGGCAGAAGATGTATCGCCGCACGCTCGCGTGGGGCCGCAAAGGCATCGGCATGGCGGCGATCTCCGCGATCGATATCGCGCTGTGGGACATCATGGGCAAGGCCGTGAAAAAGCCGGTGTTCAAGCTGCTCGGCGGGCGCACGAAAGAAAAGATCTGGTGCTATGCATCGAAGCTTTACAACAACGATGATCGCGACGCTTTCCTCGGCGAAGCGGAAAGCTATCTGGACAACGGCTTCACCGCGATGAAGATGCGCTTCGGCTACGGTCCGAAAGACGGCCCGAAAGGCATGGCGAAGAACATCGAACAGGTGCGTCTGTTGCGTGAACTGGTCGGCGACGAAGTCGACATCATGCTCGAATGCTATATGGGCTGGACGCTCGAATACGCGCGCAGAATGCTGCCGCGCCTCGCCGAATTCAATCCACGCTGGATCGAGGAGCCGGTGATCGGCGACGACGTCGAAGGCTATCAGGAGTTGAAGAAGATGAACCTGATGCCGGTGTCGGGTGGCGAGCATGAGTTCACGAGCTATGGCTTCAAGGATCTGCTCGAACGCCGCGCGATCGACGTGATCCAGTACGACACGAATCGCGTGGGCGGGATCACGGCGGCGCGCAAGATCAACGCGATGGCCGAAGCGTGGTCGGTGCCGGTGATTCCGCATGCGGGACAGATGCACAACTATCATCTGACGATGTCGAGCACCGCGAGCCCGATGTCGGAGTTCTTCCCGGTGTTCGATGTCGAAGTTGGCAACGAATTGTTCTACTACATCTTCGAAGGCGAGCCGCGGCCGGAAAATGGCTATCTGCAACTGTCGGACGACGTGCCGGGTCTTGGCATCAAGTTGAGCGACAAGTATCTTGCCGACTTCAACATCGTCGAATGAGTGGACCGATCCGAGGAAAGCACATGAAGCCACGCATCGCAGTCCTTCTCGGCGACCCCGCCGGTATCGGTCCCGAGCTGATCGCGCGTCTGCTCGCGCAGCGGGCGAACCGCGCGCGCGCGGAGCTGCTGGTCATCGGCGACCGGCGCGAGCTCGAAACCGGCATGAAGATCGCGCAGCAGCGCTTCGATTACGACGTGGTCGAAGATGCGCATGCCGCGTTTCAACGCGACGGCGTGCCGTCGCTGATCGATTTCCGTCTGCCCGGCGATCAAGCTTTCGAGCGTGCGGTGGCGACCGAACACGGCGGCCGCTATAGTCTCGCCGCGTTCAGGCACGCGCTCGCGCTGACGCAAAGCAACGTCACCCAAGGCATGCTGTTCGCGCCGGTCAACAAGACCTCGCTGCATCTGGCCGGCATGGAAACCGGCGACGAGATGGAGTGGTTCGCGAAGCAGCTCGGCTACACGGGCAGCTTCTGCGAGTTCAACGTGCTCGACGAGCTATGGACTTCGCGCGTGACCTCGCATATGGCGTTGAAGGACGTCAGCGCGAAGCTGTCGGAGGAGCGCATCGTCGGCGCGGTGCGGCTGATTCACGAAGGCCTGAAGCGAGCCGGCCATCCGCAGCCGCGTATCGCGGTATGCGGTTTCAATCCGCACAACGGCGACAACGGCGCGTTCGGCCGCGAGGAGATCGACGTGATCGTGCCGGCCGTCGAGGCCGCGCGCAAGCTCGGCTACGACGCGCAGGGACCGTTTCCCGCCGACACGATCTTCGTGCGCGCGCGCGACCAGAAGGCCTTCGACGGCGTCGTCACGATGTACCACGATCAAGGCCAGATCGCGATGAAGCTGATGGGTTTCTGGCGCGGCGTGACCGTGCACGGCGGCTTGCCGGTTCCGATCGCGACGCCCGCGCACGGCACCGCGTTCGACATCCACGGCCAGGGCAAGGCCGACGTCGGCGCGACGCAGAAGGCGTTCGACATCGTCACGCGGATGGCGACCGAGCGCGTGAACAGGCCCTAACGCGTCAGCGTTTCCTGCGCGGCCCGGTCGAGGCGCGCACCACGAGCTCGGGCGGTGGCCCGAGCACCATCGACGGCTGCCGCTCCGGCGTCTGGATCAAACGGATCAGGCTCTTGATGGAAAGCTCCGCGACGGCCGCGGTTTGAATCGCGACCGTGGTCAGCGCGGGATGCACCTGATGCGCGAGCTGAATGTCGGTGATGCCGATCACCGACACGTCGTCGGGCACCGAGCGGCCGAGCGTGATCAACGCCTGGATCGCGCCGATCGCGAGCAGGTCGTTGGTCGCGAAGATCGCGCTCAGTTGCGGGCGGTTCGCCATCAGTTCCATGCAGGCGGCGAAGCCGGCGTCGATCGAGTCGCGAATCTGCAGCACGGCGGCCGCATCGGCTTCGATGCCGGCCATGCGCATCGCGGCGCGAAAGCCGTTCGAGCGCGCGTCCTGCAAACCGCCGCAGCCGTCGCCGATCAGCAAGCCGATCTCGCGATGGCCGAGTCCGAGCAGATGCCCCGCGGCCAGCTCGCCGGCACGCGCGAAGTCGACTGCGATGCACGGTAGCTCGGGCGGCGACTCGGGGTGCTCCCACATGGCGAGCAGAATCGGCGCGCTATGCGTCGCAGACGCGCACAGGTCGTTGATCGTGATGTCCGTGTTCATTACGAGCACGCCGTCGGCGAGCGTGCCGGCGATCTGGTTCAGATATGCGCGGCCGATTTCGGCATCGTCGTCGGTATTGCAGACCATCAGGAAGTGGCCGGTCTTGCGCGCCGCGCGCTCGGCGGCGAGCACGAACTCCGGGTAAAACGGGTTCGAGATGTTCGACAGCATGAGCGCGAGCGTCGACGAACGGCCTTCGGCGAGCGCGCGCGCATTCAGGTTCGGCCGGTAGCCGAGTTCGGCGATCGCCTGCAGCACGCGCTCAGCCGTTTCAGGGCGGACTTTCTCGCGATTGCGCAGCACGTTGGAGACCGTGGCGGCGGTAACCTGCGCGCGTTTCGCGACTTCGGACAACGTGACCATGTCGGGTTATCCCATATTTAGGGAGGTCAATTCAAATGTTGCAAACGGCCTGCGACATTGCTAACTTTCTGAAAAACGTAACGGAGACACCCACCATGACTTTATCCGTCGAACTCGAATTTAAGCGATTAAATGCCGCCGGCACAAGGCCGGGGCGTTTTATTTCGGCCAAAATTTAAGCGGTTAAATCACGGCGGAGACAGCATGGCGACGATTCGTTTGAGCGATGTGCAAAAGGCC
The DNA here is from genome assembly GCF_050436485.1 of Paraburkholderia sp. Clong3. Taxonomy (NCBI): domain Bacteria; kingdom Pseudomonadati; phylum Pseudomonadota; class Betaproteobacteria; order Burkholderiales; family Burkholderiaceae; genus Paraburkholderia; species Paraburkholderia sp. Clong3. The sequence continues at coordinate 764,990 of NZ_JBNDMH010000003.1, forward strand.
TACGGCGACCATCCGCCGGTGATCCGGCGCGTGAATCTCGAGATCGCGCAGCATGAATTCTGCGTATTTCTCGGCCCCTCGGGCTGCGGCAAGTCGACCTTACTACGGATGATCGCCGGTCTCGAAGACCTCAGCGAAGGCGAGCTGCATATCGGCGGCCGCCTCGTCAACGACGTGCCGGCCGCCGAGCGCGGCGTCGCGATGGTGTTCCAAAGCTACGCGCTGTTTCCGCACATGACCGTGTTCGACAACATGGCGTTCGGATTGAAGCTCGCGAAGCAGCCGAAGGACGTGATCGAGCGCAAGGTGCGCGAAGCCGCGCGGATTCTGCAACTGGAAGGCTTGCTCGAACGACATCCGAAAGCGCTGTCGGGCGGCCAGCGGCAGCGCGTCGCGATCGGCCGCGCGATCGTGCGCGAGCCGGGCGTGTTTCTGTTCGACGAGCCGCTATCGAATCTCGATGCCGCGCTGCGCGGCCAGACGCGCGTCGAGATCGCGCGTCTGCATCAGCGCTTCGCGAATGCGAGCGTCGTGTACGTCACGCACGATCAGGTCGAAGCGATGACGCTTGCCGATCGCATCGTGCTGCTGCATGCGGGCGCGGATGCCGAGCGCTTCGGCAGCATCGCCCAGAGCGGTGCGCCACTCGAGCTGTATCACCACCCGAAGTCGCGCTTCGTCGCGGGCTTTATCGGCTCGCCACGTATGAACTTCGTCGATGCGACCGTCGAGTCGATCGAACCGGGGCGTGTGACGGTGGCGTTCGTGGCCGGCGCGGAAAAGCTGGTCGCGCACGTCGACGGTAAACGGCTGCAACGCGGCCAGCGCGTCACGCTCGGCGTGCGCCCCGAGCATCTGCGGCTCGATGGCGACGAACAGTTCATTCAGTGCGCGACCGTGCTATCGGAACGGCTCGGCGAGCACAGCTATATCCACGCGGACCACGCGGGAGGCACGCTGATCGCGAAGGCGCCCGGCGATACGCCGCTCGGCGCGGGCGAGCGCATCCGCGTCCATGTTCCGCCCGCTGCCTGTCATCTGTTCGACGAACAGGGACTCGCGCTGCGGCGTAGCACGTTCGAGCCGGAACGCGCGGCCGCCTGAACGATCGTCGACGGCGGACCTGCTTCAACGGTTCGTCGGACTGAATTCCGCCATAGAGCGGGTTACATCGCCGGCCACGCTGCGTAGCCGGTCAACAAGGTAGACAAGGAGACATAGATGATTGCTCTTCGCCTTCGCCGTTTCGCACAGGTGTCGATCGCCGCCGCCGTGGTGGCCGGCGCGCTCGGCAGCGCCGCGGTCGACGCGGCCACGCTGAACGTCAACGTATCGGCGCGCGGTAATCAGCGCTCGACCTGGCAGGATGCGTTCGACCAGTTCAAGAAAGCCAATCCCGACATCGACCTGAAAATCACCTACGTGACCGAGGAAGCCTACAAGGTGCAGATGGGCGGCTGGCTCGCCACCGATCCACCCGACGTCGTCTCGTGGCACGACGGCGAGCGGATGGCCTATTACGCGCAACGTGGTCTGCTCGAAGATCTGAGCTCGGACTGGGCGAAGAACGGCTGGTCGCAGCAGTATGCGTCGGTCAAGGACGCGTCGACGTACAAGGGCAAGCAGTATGCGGCACCGCTCGGCTATGACGCGTACGGCTTCTTCTATCGCAAGGATCTGTTCGAGAAGGCCGGCATCAGGAGCGAGCCGAAAACGTGGGACGAACTGCTCGAAGCCAACAAGAAGCTGAAGGCGATCGGCGTCGCGCCGATCGCGGTGGCTGCACGCGACAGCTGGACGCTGGCTGCCTGGTTCGACTATCTCGATCTGCGCATCAACGGCAACGAGTTCCATCAGAAGCTGATGGCCGGCGAAATTCCGTACACCGATCCGCGCGTGAAGAAGGTCTACACGACGTGGAAGACGCTGCTCGACAATCACGACTTTATCGACAATGCGCTGTCGTACGACGTCGATTCGATCGGCCCGATCCTCAACAACGGCAAAGCCGCGATGATGCTGATGGGCACGTTCTTCTCGGCGAGCTTCCCGCCGTCGATCAAGGACCAGATCGGCTTCTTCCGCTTTCCGGTGCTCGACGCGAACGTGCCGATGGCCGAGGACGGCCCCGTCAACGTGCTGCTGATTCCGGCGAAGGCGAAGAACAAGGCCGACGCGCGCAAGCTGCTCGCGTTCATGGAGACGCCGAAGATCAACGCCGAACTCGCGAAGGGCTGGGGACAGTTGCCGTCGAACAGCCAGGCGGCGGCGCCTGAGGACGCGATCTCGAAGGTCGGCTTCCAGACGCTCGCGAACACGAAGGGCGGCATCGCGCAGTTCTACGATCGCGATATGCAGAAGGAAATGGCCGACGAAGGCATGAAGGCCATGCAGCAGTTCTACAGCGATCCGTCGCAACTCGACAGCGTGCTTGCTCATCTCGAAGCGACGCGCAAGCGCATCTACCAGAAGTAAGTCCCGCCGCGCCGGCCGCCTGAGCGCGGCCGGCTTGCGGGTCCCAATTCCGCCTTCGATTTCCGACGAGGCCGCTCCATGTCTCATACCGCAGCGCGCCGCCTGCCCGCGGCGCGGCACCGTCGCGTCTCGACGACGCGCCGTCATCAGCATCGCGCCGCGTTTTTCTTTCTGCTGCCGGGCTGCGCGTTGTTCGCGCTGTGCGTGATCTATCCGATCATCAGCAGCATTTCGCTGAGCTTCTACCACTGGGACGGCATGACGCCGAAGACCTTCGCCGGTCTCGCCAATTACGTCGAGCTGTTTCAGTCCGATACGTTCTATACGGCGCTGAAGAACAACCTGATCTGGCTCGCGTTGTTTCTGCTCGCGCCACCTCTCGGTCTGCTGTTCGCGCTGTATCTGAATCAGCAGGTGCGCGGCATGCGCGTCGTGAAGTCGCTGTTTTTCGCGCCGTTCGTGCTGTCGGGCGTCGTGGTCGGCCTCGTATTCAGCTGGTTCTACGATCCGACGTTCGGGCTGCTGCGGCTGATCGTCGGCCGTGGCATCCCGGTGCTCGGCGATCCGCACACGGTCACGTTCGGCATCATCTTCGCCGCGCTGTGGCCGCAGGCGCCGTTCTGCATGATCCTGTATCTGACCGGGCTCACCGGCATCAATCCCGAGGTGGTCGAGGCCGCGCGCATGGAAGGCGCACAAGGGCTGCGACTGCTGTGGCACGTGATCCTGCCGCAATTGCGGCCGGCCACCTTCATGGCGGTGGTGCTGACCGTGATCGGCGCACTGCGCAGCTTCGATCTGATCGCGGTGATGAGTGGCGGCGGTCCGTTCGACAGTTCCACCGTGCTCGCCTATTTCATGTACGACCAGGCGATCAAGTACTACCGCGAAGGCTATTCCGCCGCGATTGCAGTCGTGCTGTTCGCGATCATGCTCGTCTATATCGTGTTCCATCTGCGCCGCATGTTGCGCGAGGAACGCTGATTCTCTGAACGTCGGGAGTACCCGGTCATGTATCCGCTTCCCGTCGAACGCTGGAAACCGCTGAATCGCACGCTTTACAAGGCCTCGCTGCCGCTGGCGCTGTTTATCTGGCTGCTGCCGATGCTCGCCGTGCTGCTGACCTCGATCCGCTCGACGGATGAATTGTCGCAAGGCGACTACTGGACGTGGCCGAAACACTTCGCGTTGCTGGAGAACTATGGCACCGCGCTCACGCAAACGCCGATGCTGCATTACTTCGCCAATAGCGTGCTGATCACGGTGCCGTCGGTGATCGGCGCGATCGTGCTCGCGTCGATGGCGGGCTTCGCGTTGGCGACGTATCGCTTTCCGGGCAACACGGCCGTGCTGTTCGCGTTCGTCGCCGGCAATTTCGTGCCGATCCAGATCCTGATGATTCCGGTGCGCGACATGGCGCTGAAGTTCGGCCTGTTCAACACCGTGTGGGCGCTGGTGATCTTTCATGTGTCGTTTCAGACCGGCTTCTGCACCTTGTTTCTGCGCAACTTCATCAAGCAACTGCCGTTCGAGATGATCGAGGCCGCGCGCGTCGAAGGCGCGGGCGAGTGGACGATCTATCTGCGCATCGTGCTGCCGCTGATCCGCCCCGCGCTCGCCGCGCTCGCGATCCTCGTGTTCACGTTCGTGTGGAACGACTACTTCTGGGCGCTGTGCCTCACGCAAGGCGACGACGCCGCGCCGATCACGGTGGGCGTCGCCGCGCTGAAAGGGCAGTGGACGACTGCGTGGAACCTCGTCGCGGCGGGCTCGGTGCTGGCCGCGTTGCCTTCGGTGCTGATGTTCTTCGGCATGCAAAGGCACTTCGTCGCCGGACTGACCTTCGGGGCGAGCAAGGGATAAAGGGCGCTTGAAACACGATTGAAACGACGGCTCGACGTCAACTCACCACGAGACTTTCACATGCAACTTGGTGTCTGCTACTACCCGGAACAATGGCCGCGCGCGATGTGGGCCGACGACGCGCAACGTATGGTCGAACTCGGCATCACGCATGTGCGGATCGCTGAATTCGCGTGGAGCCGTATGGAGCCGCGCGCCGGCGAATTCGACTGGCAATGGCTCGACGAAGCGGTCGAAACGCTCGCGAAAGCGGGCCTGAAACTCGTGCTCGGCACGCCGACCGCGTCGCCGCCGAAGTGGCTCGTCGACGCGCATCCGGACGTGTTGCCGGTGCGCGCGGACGGCGCGCGCTGGAATTTCGGCTCGCGGCGTCACTACGATATTTCGAGCGACACGTACCGGCGCGAATGCGTGCGCATCGTCACCGCGATGGCGAAGCGCTATGGCCGGCATCCGTCGATCGTCGCATGGCAGACCGATAACGAACTCGGCTGCCACGACACGGTGCCGAGCTATTCGGCTGCGGCGTTGCAGCGCTTTCACGCGTGGCTGCAGCGGCGCTACGCAACGATCGGCGCGTTGAACGACGCGTGGGGCAACGTGTTCTGGAGCATGGAGTACCCGTCGTTCGACGCGATCGGGCTGCCGACGCTGACACCCACCGACGCCAATCCGATCCATCTGCTCGACTTCCGCCGCTTCATGTCCGACGAGGTGGCGAGCTTCCATCGCGAGCAGATCGAGGTGTTGCGCGAGCATGCGCCGAACGCGGATCTGCTGCACAACTTCATGGGCTTTTTCACGACCTTCGATCACTATCGCTTCGCCGCCGACGACGCGATCGACGTCGCCGCATGGGACAGCTATCCGATTGCTCGCACTGAGTCGATCGCGTTGCCGGAGGAGCAGAAGGCGCGCTTCGCGCGTACCGGACATCCCGACGTGTCCGCGTTCGATCACGACCGCTACCGGGGCATTGGCGGCGGGCGCTTCTGGGTGATGGAGCAGCAGGCCGGTCCGGTGAACTGGGCGTCGTGCAATCCGATTCCGGCGCCGGGCATGGTGCGGCTATGGGCGTACGAGGCGTTCGCGCATGGCGCGGAGCTGGTGTCGTATTTCCGTTGGCGTCAGTGCCCGTATGCGCAGGAGCAGATGCATTCCGGGCTCAATCTGCCGAACGACGAACTGTCGCCGGGCGGTCTCGAGGTGCAACGGGCCGCGCGTGAGATCGCGGGCAGTACGGTGCTGTCGACGCTCGCCGCGCCCGCGCGCGCGGCCACCGCGCTGGTATTCGACTACGAGACGCAGTGGATGTTCGAAATCCAGCGTCACGGCAAGGGCTTCGACTACCAGACGCTCGCGTTCGACTACTACGAGTCGCTGCGCGAACTCGGGCTCGATGTCGATATCGTGTCGAGCCGGGCAGATCTTTCGCGCTACCAGCTAGTCGTGGTGCCGAGCCTCGCGGTGATCGACGCCGCGCTCGTCGAGCAGATCGCGCGTTCGAACGCGCAATGGGTGTTCGGCCCACGCAGCGGCTCGAAAACCGACGCGTTCGCGATTCCCGGCAATCTGCCGCCCGGCGCGTTGCAGCGCGCGCTGCCGATCCAGGTGCTCGAAGTCGAAACGCTGCGGCCGACGCTCGCGCCCGCGCTGTCGATCGACGGCACCGAGGGTCACGCGCTGCACTGGCGCGAGCATGTGCGCGCCAATGGCAAGACACGCATTGCCGCGCGCTTCGACGATGCCTGGCCCGCGCTGCTGACGCACGGCAACGTGCGCTATGTGGCCGGCTGGCTGTCGCATGAACTGCATCGCACGCTGTTGCGGCAGGCGGCGCGCGATGCGGGCCTCGATACGCAGGTACTCGCCGACGGACTGAGGCTGCGCCGCCGCGGCGGCTTGACCTTCGCATTCAATTTCGGCGCGCAACCGGTGCAGGCGCCAGCACCGCGCAATGCGACGTTCGTGCTCGGCGGGCCGCGCCTGAATACCGGCGACGTCTGCGCGTGGAAAGACGCGTGACGTGGTGTGGTTGTCACGTCACGGCAGGAAGCCAACCGAGCGGGTGCAGATCGGCAATGAGATTACCGGTGGCATGCTGTGGCCGCTCGGCAAGTACGATCAGCTCGATAACCTCGCGGCGCTGCTGAAGGCCGGGCACGACGCGGTCAAATCCGTCGACGGGCGCATCAAGGTGATGCTGCATATCGACAGCGGCGGCAACAACGCGACGAGCCGCTGGTGGTTCGACAACATGACGCAGCGTGGCGTCACGTTCGACGTGATCGGGCAGGGCTCGTTCAGCGACCTGCAGGGCAATGTGAACGATCTTGCGACGCGCTACGACAAGGACGTGATCGTCGTCGAGACCGCGTATCCGTGGACGACCAGCGACGGCGATCCGGAACCGGACTCGATGACCAACGTCGGCACCTCGCCGTACCCGCGGACGCCCGCCGGCCAGGCGCAGTTTCTCGGCGCGGTGCGACCAGTGGGACAACAACACGCTGTTCGATTTCCGCGGCAATGCACTGTCGTCGCTGGATGCGTTCCGGCGGCGCTAGCGCATCGCGGGTGACACGCCGGCATCACTGTGCCGGCGATGCCTGCCCCTTGTGCCGGTTCACGCAGTCCGACGTGATCGCCATGCTCGCCTGATCGGGCGTCATGTGTGGCGCGTCGGGGCTGTAGATCTTTTCGATGATCGCGTCGACGGCCGCGCGGTCGGACGGGTCTTTGTAGTAGTGGGCGGCCTGCTCGAGCGCCTGAGCTTTGGTCTTTTTGTGTGCGCGCCACGACGCGACCTGGCCGGCGATATCGCCGAGCGCGAAACATTGATCGCTGACGGTCTGCGCGACGGCCTGAGCGGCCGGCTGCGCGATGCACAGCGCGACGAGCGCGGATACGACTACGCGTTTCATTACCGGAGTCCTGACATGAGACGGCGGCGGCGCGGCAGCGGCGGTGATCGCCGCGCCTGGCCGCGCGCGGAAAAATTGTTGCGTAGTGTATCGGGAAGTAGGCCGGGGCGCTTTTCGCCGCCGTGGATCACAATGCCGCAGGCGAACGGGTGTGACGTCGATGCGTCACAGCGGCAGCGGCCGATCCTTTAGCCAGGTTTCAGGCGCGGCGATGGTTCTGATTGCCGTGCTGCTGTGTGTCGAGCAACTGCTCGCGTTCAGGTAAGCGAGAGATTCCAGGCATTCAGCGAAATAAAAAGCCGCCCTGCGATTCGCAGGGCGGCTTCTGGGTCACCACTCGGTCGAACCCCGTTACCGGTCCGCTGGTGCGCACATTTCATTGCACGCTCAATGGCCGAACGACTCCGTCTTCGACGCACCCGCTTCCGCCGCCTGCGGCCGTGCCGCCTGCTTGATCAGCAGCGCGACGCACGATAGCAGACCCGCCACCGCGATCGTCGCGAAGATGCCGCCGAACGAGAAGTGGCGGCGCGCCAGCTCCGCTACGAGGAACGAACCCGCAATGCCGCCGAAGCGGCCGACGCCAAGCATCCACGCGACGCCCGTGCCGCGGCCCACGGTCGGGTAGAACGCGGCGGCGAGCGCCGGCATCGACGATTGCGCGGTGTTCATCAGCACGCCGGCGATGAACACGATCAGCACGAGCGCGCCGACGTTGCCGGCCGCCTGACCGATGAAGTACACGCTGACGGCGGTCAGTGCATAGCACACCGCAATGACGCGGTTCGCGTTGAAGCGGTCCATCAGCACGCCGGCCAGTACCGCGCCGACGCCGCCGAGCGGGAACAGCGCGGAGATCAGCGTCGCGCGTTGCGGCGTGAGGCCGGCGTCCTTCAGCAGGATCGGCATCCAGTTGATCGATGCGTAGAAGATCACGAGGCCCATGAAGTACGCGACCCACAGCATCACCGAACCGACGATGTACGAGCGCGACAGCACGACGCCGAGCCCCTTGCCGCCGGTTTGCGGCGCGGTTTCGGTCATCGTGAAACCGACGGCCTGCACCGCGTCGCCGGAAATGCGCGCGAGAGCGGCGCGAATCCGCTCGGCCGGCTTGTTATTCGCGACCATGTAGCGGACCGACTCAGGCATCTTCGCGAGCAACAGCAGCAACAGCAGCAGCGGCGTGACGCCGCCGAGGATCAGCACGCTGCGCCAGCCCAGATGCGGAATCATCCACGCGGCGAGGAAGCCGCCGAACGCGGCGCCGAGCGGGAAGCCACAGAACATCAGGTTGATCATGGTGGCGCGGCGGTTGTCCGGGCAGTACTCGCCCATCATCGTGACCGCGTTCGGCATCGCGGCGCCGAGGCCGACGCCGGTGACGAAGCGCAGCACGGTCAGTTGGTCGATGCCGGTCGAAAACGCCGACGCGAGGCAGGCGACGCCGAACAGCAGCACCGAGCCGACCAGCATCGAGCGACGCCCGAGGCGGTCGGACAACGGACCCGAGCCGAGCGCGCCGCACGCGAGGCCGAACAGCGCGGCGCTCAGCACCGGCGCGAGCGCGGGCTTGTCGATACCCCATTCGGTGATCAGTGAAGGCGCGATGAAGCCGATCGCAGCAGTGTCAAAACCGTCCAGCAGGACGATGATGAAGCACATGAAAAAGATCAGCCATTGGAACGGCGAAAACGGATGCTCGTTGATGAAGGTTTGAACGTTCACAGCGGGGCTGCGGTTCATGATGGTCTCCTGGCAGCGAAAGGCCCGACACGACGAGCTATTCTTCTCTAAGACTGTACGCCGTCTGGCAACGGCGTACGATGCCTGCGGCGGGCCGACTGGCCGTTCATCGGCAATGAATCATCCCGGACGGATCGGTTTGACGGAATCGCGCCGGGCGAGGGAATTTGTTCGAATATAGAACTGTGATTCTCTATGCGAACGCGCGCCACTGTAAGGAATGAAATCGATGCGGTCAACGGGGGAATACCCGAGCTTCGCAGTGGCGGACGTGCCCGCCGATGCGTGGGAGGCGGCGCGCTGCAATAGGGCCGCAGAAAGGACGAGGCGCGCCAAGCTCAACGCGCCAAAGCAACCGGCGAACGGCGTCGAGACATCTGCCCGTCAGGCCGTCACCCCGGGATTGGCCACCGTCCGCTCGATTCGCCCCAGCCGGACCACCGTCACACCGGGGCGTAACTGCCGCAGCGACGGCATCACGAGCATGCAGTTGTCGTAGGGGGTGCGCACCTCTTCGCCGTTCGACCAGCCGATCACGGCGCCCGCTTCGGCGAAAACCTCGAGGCCGGTGTACGCCGCGGCGAAGCTGAAGTCCATGCTGGTTGCGACGACCGGCTGTGTCACGCGCACGATGTTCTGCTCGGGCGGCAATGGCGCGAGCCATCCAGGCGGCAGATCCGCTTCGTCGATCACGCCGGCCAGCAGCAGGAAGCGCGCGGTCGTATCGCGCGCGACGGCCACCGCACGGCGCTCCCAATGCTGGCCGCATTCGATCAGCAGCGCGTTCTTCGGGCTCGCGGCATCGCCGAACCCTTCGTAGTCGCGCATGCGGCGGCCTTCGGGATGCCCTTCGTCGCAGATCACCGTGGCGGGCGTACCGAGCCGCACCGCGAGGTCGATGCCTTTTTGCAGCGGTCCCGCGACGATCAGCGGCTTGCACCGCTCGTGCATCGAATGCAGGTCGAGCAGCGCGTCGACCGTATCGATCACCGGGCGCATCGCACGCGCGCGCTGCAGCTCGCTCGACCTGCGCGACGTGTCGTCGAGCACCGCCGCCGTCCACACGCGATTGAAGTCCTGATCGACGAAGCGCGCGGCGTCCGGATTCGCCGGATCGAAGCGCCGGTACGCGGCGACGTTCGCGAACGACAGCGTGAGCTGCCCGCGTCGCGGCCGCAGCGCGCGGCGCAGCAGTTCGTCGACGACGATCGCGCCGCACACTTCGTTGCCGTGCGTGAGCGCGTTGATCATCACGTGCGGGCCGGGCACGCCCGAATCGAACGTATGGACGTATGCAACGCCCGACGACGATGGCTCGTGCGGCGCGATATCGGGGAATTCGACTTCGATCGGATAGGCTTCTCGGCTCATGGCGGCGTCCTCGGTGAATGGCATTGATAATCTTTTCGTAAGACGTTGTTATTCCTGGCGCCTTCCGCAAAAGATAGTAAATGTTCTTCAGACATGTGCTTACCGTATCCCGCCACGTCGACAAAATCGTGAACGGATATCAATGACGTGTGGATACGAGGCGCATCTTCAGCGTGCGCGCCCGCGCATCGCCCAATACCGGTTGCCGAGAAAGCCCACGATCACGTAGACGGGAATGCCGCACAGTTGCGCGAGATAGGGCGCGTGCGTGAGATGCAACACCGAAACCATCGTCGCGAGATTGGCCAGGTACGAGATCAGCACGACGATCAGAAAGCGGATGGCGGTGTGCCGCGTGGCCTCCGTCCTGAACGTGAACCTGCTGTTGAGCGCGAAGCTCAGTCCCACACCCATCGCGTAGCCGACTATGTTGGCAACTACAGGAATCGCGCCCGCCGCTTGCACGATAAAGATGATGGCGGCCGAGATCACCGTATTGAGGCCGCCAACCAGAAGATATTTGATGAACTGGCGAAGAGGTTCGGTACGCGATGCTGTCGTGCGTAGACTGTTCATCGAATGGCCGCCTTCATGCGGCGCTCGCGTAGACGGCGTATTGGGCGCCGAGCGGAACATGGGTCAGATATTTTTCGAGTGGACGCAGTTTGGCCAGCATGTGAGGAAAGAAAATCCGGAAGCGCACGACAACGTCGGAAAAGCCCGCATCGAGGCACGCCCGCTTCATGTTGCGCGCGGTGATCAGTTTGGCGTTCACATCGAACTCGCAGGTGTTGACCGCCCTGACGGTCAGCGGGTTCAGCGGATTATGCTCGAAGATGACGACCGTGCCCCGCGGACCCACGACGCGCTTCAGTTCGCCCAACAAATGAACATGCTCGGCGTGATCGATATGATGGAACACGCACATCGCATAGGCGAGATTGAATTCGCCCTGCTCGAAAGGCAGCGTGTGACCGTCGAAGTGGACGAAGCGCGAGGAATCGGGAAAGCGGCTTTGCGCGACTTCCAGTGAACGCTCCGATACATCCGCGCACGTGAGCTGTGCGTCCGGCAAATAGCGCTTCACCCATGGAATCGACGTGCCCACGCCCGATCCGAAATCGAGCATGCGCGCGGGCAGCGCATCGCGTCGCGTCATCTCCTCGGCGATGTCGCGGATCTTGTACTCGGCGAAAAACTCCGGACCTTCTCCCGATGCCGCGATGTTACGGGCGTGCAGCGAAAGATACTCGTCAGCAAAGCTGTCGAACTCGGCCTTGTCCATGCTATTCATCCTTTCCGTGAACATCGGTTCCAAAAGCAATTGGAAAGCGATCTGGCGTGACGGTTCATGCATTCTCCATTGTCTCCACGACCCAATCATACGGGACCACGCGAACAATCGCATGGCCTTGCGCGTATCGGCATGCTGATGCAGACCAGTGCCAGTAAAAAGTGGTTGTTCGCATTCCGATGTGGTAATTCCGTTGCGGCTCTAATTCGACGTTTTTTCCGATGCCTTAGCACATTTCGGACAAAGAGGTCCTTATGCTTGCCTGTGGTCGGCGATGCGTACTAATGTCCAACTAGGTTAAACGCCGGACTCTGTGCCTGACTCTGGGTCGAGCCAGCTTCAGAATGGGGAGTTGCCTATGACGACGATGAATCTCGTCGTACCGTGCTACAACGAAGAAGAGGTTATCACCGAGACAGGCAAGCGGCTGCTCGCACTTCTGGAGCGATTGATCGAAGCCGGCGAGGTGAGCAACGAAAGCCGCATCACTTTCATTGACGATGGTTCCCGCGACCGTACCTGGTCGATCATCGAAGTGCTGCACGCGCAGAATGCCCGCTGCGGCGGCATCAAACTCTCGCGCAATCGCGGCCATCAGAATGCGCTGCTCGCCGGTCTGATGACGGCTCAAGGCGATGTACTCGTGAGTCTCGACGCGGATCTTCAGGACGATATCGAAGCCATTCCACGCATGCTCGCGGAATATCAGTCGGGTGCGGAAATCGTCTTCGGCGTGCGTCACAAACGTACGTCGGACACATTCTTCAAGCGCTTCACCGCTCGCAACTACTACAAGCTGCTCCGGACGTTCGGCGTCGATATCCTGCCGGGCCACGCGGATTTTCGCCTGATGAGCCGCAAGACAGTGGAAGCGTTGCGTCAGTTTCAGGAGGTCAATCTTTTCCTGCGCGGCATCATTCCGCTGCTCGGGTTCAAGACTGCGATCGTCGAATACGAGCGCGCCGCGCGCTTTGCGGGCGAGAGCAAATACCCGCTCAGCAAAATGATCGTCCTCGCGCTGGACGGCATCACGTCGTTCTCCGCCGTTCCCTTGCAATGGAGTACGCGCATCGGCGCATTGCTGGCGATCGGCTCGCTGTGCTTCGGCGCATGGGCCGCCTATGCGCGCATCTTCACCAACCTCACGGTGCCCGGCTGGGCTTCGACGGTAATCCCGATGTACTTTCTCGGCGGTATCCAGTTGCTCTTTCTCGGTGTGATCGGCGGCTACATCTCGAAGACGTACGCCGAAACCAAGCAGCGTCCTCGTTTCATCATTGAGCAAACGTTATGAATTCTCCCGTCGATCGTTCGGCGCCGGCGACCCCGGGCGCCGACGCGGTGTCCGCAGACGCGCTGTTTTCGCGCTCCGGCCGGCTCACCACCATTCTTCCGCGCGTGCTTTTCATCGTCACCGTGCTGTATGGCGGAGCGTTGTTCTGGATCGCGCCGCGTCCGCCCCTGGTGGACCTGCCGCAACACGCGGGACAGGTGATGTTGCTGCGCGATCTGCTCGAGCATACGTCGCCGTGGCAAAACCTCGTGCAGCTCAATCTGCTGACGCCGTATCTCGTCGGCTACGGCCTCGCGCTGCCGCTCACGTATCTGATGCCGATCGGCGCCGCGCTCAATTGCGTGCTGATGCTCGCGTATTTCGCGTTCGTGGCGTCATGCGTGGGCTTTCGCAGGTATCTGGGCGGCGATCCACGGCTCGACTGGCTGTTCGTGCCGGGATTTTTCGGCTTCGCCTTCATGTGGGGCTTCTATACGTTTCTGGTCGCGACCCCGTTGGGCATTCTGTTCATGTGGCTCTCGCACGACTATGCGAAGGCGACTTCGGTCAGGAAGGGGGTATGGATGTTCGTTGCGGGCACGGCGCTGTTCTTCTGTCACGGGCTCGTGTTTCTGCTTGCGATGGCGGTAGGCGTCGGCTTCGTGCTGTTCAAACAGAAGACGTTGGTCCGCAAGATCCTCGCGCTCGCGCCGTTCGTGCCGCTCGGTGTGCTGTGCATCGCGTATATGTTGTGGAGCCGCGCGACCGATCCGCTGCTCGGGCAGACGGTGCCCGGCGTAGACGTATTCAAATGGGGCTTCGACTTGCAGCGGGTGCTTTCGCTGCCCGTCTACGTGTGGGGCATGAACAAAAGCGCGGCCGTGTATTTGCCGCTCGTCGCGCTGATGTTCGCCGCGCCGTGGCTGTGGCGCAACAGGATCAATCCCGATCGCTCGGTCATCGTGCCGATGCTCGCCGTGGCGTTCGTGTGGTTCGTCGTACCCGGCACGGCGCTGAAGACGGCGTACCTGTATCACCGTTTCGCGCTGTTTCTGTTGCCCGCGTATGCGTTGATGTTCTGCGCGCCGCAAACGTCGGCGAACGGCGCTCGCCGTGCGTCGTCCGGTTCGAACCGGGGTGCGCTGCCCGGCGTCGCCGTACAAGCGTTGATCATCGCCGGATGCTGGATCTTCTTTGCGGACCAGACGGTTCGTCTGCATCGTTTCGCCGTCGAGAACGCGCCGCTGGACGCGCTGCTGTCGCGGACCGAACCGGATCAACGCGCGCTAAGTCTGATATTCGATCGCGCGAGTCCCGCGTACAGGAGCCCGGCCGCGTACGAGCACCAGTCGCTGTGGTATCAGGCGGAGAAACACGGTTTCGTCGATCCGAACTTCGCGACTTACGTGCCGCAGATCGCGCGCTTCAGGCCGGGCATGATGCCTATGGCCCCGCTGACGCTCGAACACGATCCGGCGGGTTTCGAATGGAATAAGGACAATGGCCGTCTGTACCGCTATTTCTTCGTTCGCAAGGAGGGGCCGTTGCCGAAAGATTTCTTCGCCAATAGCGAATGCGATGTCGCCCTGGTGACGCACGAGGGCGAATGGTCGCTCTACGAGCGGCGCAACTGTCGATAACGGCGCATCCGGCGTTGCGCCGTCATCCCTTCATGTCGAACGATCGGCGGCCAGGCATTCGCAGCGCGCTTTGATGGGCCTGGCGCGCCGTTCATATCAGGCGAGTTTTGCCGCGATCGCCTCGCCGACTTCGCTCGTGCTTGCTTTGCCGCCAAGGTCGCCGGTGTGCGGACCCTCGCTCAGCGTCGCCTCGATCGCCTTCAGGATCGCGTCGTGCGCTGCGCGCTCCTTGCCGCTCGAATGACCGAGGAAGTCGAGCATCATCGCGGCCGACCAGATCATCGCGATCGGATTCGCGATGTGCTTGCCGGCGATATCGGGTGCCGAGCCGTGCACCGGCTCGAACAGCGACGGAAACTTGCGGTCCGGATTCAGGTTGCCCGACGGCGCGAGGCCGATCGTGCCCGTGCACGCGGGGCCGAGATCGGACAGGATGTCGCCGAACAGATTGGTCGCGACGACCACGTCGAAACGGTCCGGGTTCAGGACGAAACGCGCGCACAGGATGTCGATGTGCTGCTTGTCCCACGTGACGTCCGGATACTGCGCGGCGATGCCGGCCGCGCATTTGTCCCACCACGGCATGCTGATCGCGATGCCATTGCTCTTCGTTGCGACGGTGATTTTCTTGCGCGCGCGGCGCTGCGCGAGATCGAACGCGAACTTCAGCACGCGCTCGCTGCCATGCCGCGTAAACACCGACTCCTGCAGCACGAACTCGCGCTCGGTGCCTTCGAACATCACGCCGCCCACCGACGAATACTCGCCCTCGGTGTTCTCGCGCACGATCCAGAAGTCGATGTCGCCGGCCTTGCGTCCCGCGAGCGGCGAGGGAACGCCCGCAAAGAGCCGTGCGGGCCGCAGATTCACATACTGGTCGAACTCGCGGCGAAACTTCAGCAGCGACCCCCACAGCGAGATGTGATCGGGCACGGTGTCGGGCCAGCCGACCGCGCCGAACAGGATCGCATCGGCCGATTGCAGTTGCGCTTTCCAGTCGTCCGGCATCATCTTGCCGTGCTTCGCGTAGTAGTCGCAGCTTGCCCATTCGATGTGCCGATATTCGAGCTCGATGCCGAAGCGTTGCGTCGCGACTTCGAGTACGCGCAGCGCTTCGGGCATCACCTCGACGCCGATGCCGTCGCCGGGGATGACGGCAATCCGGTATTTGTTCGACATGCTGGGCTTCTCCTTTGAAGAATTGGGTTGGGGATGTGGTGGCGGTCATTTTATTCGTGGTGCATTCGTTCATGCCGTGCCAGGCGCGGCGTGCCCCTCCTGCAAGGCTTAACCAGGGGTTTTTTGGGATGGTACCTTGATGCACAATTGGCCTCCTTTATTGACTGTGAGGCACGATGACTTCACTTTCCCTGGGTTCTCATCATGAGGTCCGTGAAAGGCGGCACGGACATTTCTTCTCGGTCAGCCTTTACAGATCGTTCAACCTTCACATCAGGTCTCGCTGGTTGTTTGACGTGGATCGGTGGTTCCATTTTGCATTGCCGGCGAGCACAGCCCGCGAAGCGCACGATGACATTGTGCAGGGCATGGAGGAAGCGCGCGCGGCGTGGCTGCAACATAGCCCATCCGTGCTGCTGTCGCACCAGCCATACGAGTTACGCGATATGCTCGGCCGGAGTGACAACCGCTTTCATATGTACAGGATGAAAGACGATGAGGTTGCTAAAGCCCTCTACAACGAAGTGAAGGACGGTAGCCTGATCTTCGTCCCTGAGCGGGACGAGATGCGCAAGTGCGTGCAGGCGATACGGGAGCAGCGGGAAAAGGCGTCCCGGACAGCGTCCGCGCGCGCGCAACAACCGGCCGACGCGGACATGCTAAGTTCGCTCTATGGCAACAGCCCCCGGGTGCCGCAGAATGCCGGTACGCCGTCGTATTCTCCCCGTGTTGGTTCGTTAGGCGAAGCTCAGCCGTTCGAGTACAGCGAGGACATTCCCACGGGCGGTGAAATGCAAACGGCATGGCTTCCCTCAGAAGGAGGGTCACCTAACCAATGGGTCGAAAACACATCGGGCAAGAAACAATGGCGCTTATATGACGGAGACGGTAACGCGGCCGTCGATATTGATTTCGGTCACGATCACGGGTTTGGCGTTCCACACTCCCATAATTGGGAAAATGGCGTTAGAGATAAGGGAAATGCATTTTCGCTGCTACCTTGGTAAAGGATTTGTTTGATGGACAAACTCAAGGAATTTGGTTACTTCCACGACTGGTATATCAACGCTCTCGTGGTTCGGGATAAGCATAAACTTATTGTCATGTTGGAGGATGAAGGGAAGCGGGCAACGGCAACTTTTAGCGGAACCAGTCGCTGCACCGTTGAACATTTCAGCGTGTCCAATAACATCGTCTTTGAGATGAAGATCCTCACGCCGGGGGACACGAATTACGATCTCGCCCGCGCCATGCTCTCTAAAAGCGAGCGGTTTTCGAAGACGCCGGGGTCTCAAGTAGCGCTAGTCCTCGCAACGGCCGGCGCGGAGCTAGCTGTGGAATTTGAGACGCTCGACATCGACGCTGAGTAGGCGATTCGACTCGTGAATCTCCGACTACGGGAATCGGCGCCTTTCGGGAAGCAGTGGCCGTGATGCTAAAAGACACTGTACCCAGTGTTAAGTTCGCTCTATGGCAACAGCCCGCGCGCGCCGCAGAACCTCGGCAATGCTCAGGCGTTCAACTATCAGCCAGATGCCGTGAGTGACGATGTGCAGGACATTGCGGCGCGCGGAGTGAGCGATTTTCACGAGGCCGAATGCTTCGCGGAGTACGAACGGGACCTAGACCTGTGCAACGCACTGGCTGTCCCAATGGCGGTACACGCGGCATGGTGCTATGCAAAACGCAGGCGTTCCAGAACTATCAACAATGCAGAGGATATTGATGGCTACTCATCCGCCGTATTCTGTGGTTCTAACCTATACAGAGGACCGTCAACGGCTCACGGTGCAAACCGTTGACCCAACCAGGCTTGCCCCGTTGCTGGCTGGGAAAATCGAAATGCCGATCCTTCTCGATGAGTACGATTTCAAACTCGACGATGAATTTGCGCGGAGGCTCGGCGTCGCAATACTCAACGTGATTGCGCTCGGTCAGCCTGACATCAAGCAGTACATGTCGGTTACGCAAGAGCCGATCGACAAGCCTTCACAGACGTAGCCTGCGCGCCCGCGCACTTATGCGCTGTGCGTGCAAAGGGCATTCGGGAATTATCAAACCTACTGTTGCGCGTCCGGCGCGCGCAGGGCCGCGAGCGCTTCAGGAAGTCGCGCGAGCGCTTCCGCTAGCGAACGTGCGCCGCCGAGTGGGAGAAAGCCGGCAAAGCTGTCGTTGTCGTCCACCAGCAGCCCCTCGAACTACCCAGTGCTGTCGCGATAGACGATCACGTCTGCCCGCTGCCAGCCCGTCCTTGCGAGTACCGCCGCCACGACTGCTCCGGCTGCGGTGGTGTCGCTGCGGCAACGGGGCGCGCGTGCAAGGACAACGCTTTCCGGTTCTATAACCAATGTCGAGGATACTGAACTATGGTCCCGTCAAAATCATTCGTCGTCTCGTATAACGAAGAGCTGCAACAGTTTGAAATGTATTCACTCAAGGATTCCGACTTGGCCGCTCTACGCGAAAACGCCGTTGTCGCGCCTTGGCGTCTTTCAGCGATTCCGGGCGGCAAATTAGGTGAAAACATCGCGAAGCGTCTCGGCGCTATGGCGCTTGGCGTTCTCTCGATATATCACCCTGAAGTGCAGCAACGTTTGCGCGTGGAGCCGGATCAGTTTCCGTTTCCGTAGGCCGTACCGCGTCAGCGAAGTCGGATCCACCAGTCAAGGGTCCGTATGATGATCGGGTCGCCAGCAGCAGAGTCGATGGTTGCCTGTTTCCCCTGGTACCCCTGTTGCATTACTGTTACTGCGTCTATTGAGGCGGTTTTTATGGGCGCTATTACAAAAGCCCCGCGTGCCACAGAATCTCAGCAATGCGCAGCCGTTCGACTATCAGCGCGGCATGCCGGATGACGACGGTATGCGGTTTGTTTGGGCGACGGCCCAAAATTTACTGCATAGCGCTTCAAGCAGGGCAAGCGATGGTAAATTTCCGCTCGCGTTACGGGCAGTGAGCAAGTTGTCCGTAGCGCTCGCCTATGCAATTGTCTTCGAGGAGATGACATGGCGGCAAATACGCCGGGTGCAAACGACGCAATGAGGATGAGCGCGGAAGGTTACGCTGCACTCAGGTTCAATGAGGGCGTGGTCATGCGCTATTACAACGATGCGCCCATCAACGGAAACTGTACGTGGGGAGTCGGAACACTGGCGCACCTCGGACCCTGTACACACGCGGAGTTGCAGCGCGCGGTCTTACCTGAGCAGGTGAACGCTGTCTTAACGGCGCGCGTTCACGACGCCGAGCGGCTCGTTAGGGCCACGGTCACCGGGCACGCACTGACACAAGCGCAGTTCGACGCGGCAGTCTCTTTCGCATACAACTCGACGGTTCGGAATACACGAGAAGCGCTGGACCCTGCAAATCGGGGGGATATGGAAGGAGTCGCGCAGCACATGTCGCTCAATAGGTGACCCCACGCGATCGGCGGGGGCGCCCGATTGGCTCGCCCCGCAGAAGCCGGGGACTGGCGAATCGGCGGGTACGGGAATCGGCGCCTTTCAGGAAGCAGCGACCGTGATGCTCAAACCACTGTGCCCGGCGCTGATCATTTACCTGATTGCGACCACCTGCTCTGCCACCGGGGTCACGGCCACCCCGTCATCATTCAACGGAAAATGGACCGTCACCGATGTGGTCGGATACAGCGATGTCTCGGGCGGAATACCTGAGGCAAAACGACTGCTCGGCAAGGTGCTGAGCATATCGACTGCGCAGATCGAATTCGCAGGCGACCGCTGTCGTCCGCACGGCGGTTTCAACGTCCGCACCGTCGAGACCGCGCCAAAGCTCAAAGACTATTACGGCATCAACCTCGAAGATACGGGCTTGCCCCCGAAGGCCCTACTGCTGGACAGCGACAATTGCGCGGCCGTATTCCGCATGGATGCGCATCGCGTCGTATTCGGTTGGAACGGCGTGATCGTGCGGGCAGTGAAACCGTAACCCTCTCTACCGCCCCGCATTCAACTTGCGCCACAGCGTCGTCTTGCTGATGCCCAACGCGGCGCAAGCCGCATCGCGATCACCGTCGTGAACCGCGAGCACCGCGCGGATTTCATCGACCTCGACATGACGGCTGCGCTCGCGCAGCGTCAGCGCCGCCGGCTTCGCGCGCGCGATGGGTTCGACGACTTCCGGCGCGATCGCGCGCAGCATGTCGCGCGTGACGAGCGCCGCACTCGCATCCGTGTCCGCATCGCCATCGGCGAGTTCAACCGCGATCCGCTCGATCACGTTCTGCAACTCGCGCACATTGCCCGGCCACGCATAGCGCCGCAGCGCCGCGCCCAAACCCTCCAGCATGCGAGCGGCGGTCTGCGCGTCGGGCACGCGCGCCGCCAGCCTCGGCTCGCGCGCGGCCGCCTGGCGCAACAGTTCGGCGGCGAGCGGCAGCAGGTCGTTCGGCCGCTCGCGCAGCGGCGGTAGCGCGATGCTGAGGATGTTGAGCCGGTAGTACAGATCGGCACGGAAACTGCCCTCTGCGACGGCGTCGGTCAGCGCGCGATGCGTCGCCGCGACGATGCGGATATCGACGCGCATCGGCTCCGTCGATCCGAGCCGCACCACCTCGCGCTCCTGCAACACGCGCAACAGGCGGCTCTGCAACGGCAACGGCATCTCGCCGATCTCGTCGAGAAACAGCGTGCCGCGATGCGCGACCTCGATCAGCCCCGCCTTGCCGCCCTTGCGCGCGCCGGTGAACGCGCCTTCCTCGTAGCCGAACAGTTCGCTTTCGAGCAGCGCCTCCGGAAACGCGCCGCAATTGATCGCGACGAACGCGAAGTCGCGTCGCGCGCTCAGTTGATGCATGCTCTGCGCGACCATTTCCTTGCCGGTGCCGCTTTCGCCGAGAATCAGCACGGTCGCGTCCGACCTCGCATAACGCACGACGAGCGCGCGCACCCGTTCGATCGATTCCGACGCGCCGACGATATCGTCGAGCCGGTAGCGCGCGGTGAACTGCTGCACGCGTTGACGCGCGCGCAGCGTCCGATCGAGCCGTTCGACCGCGCGCGATTCCTGAAACGTCAGCACGGTGCCCGGCGCCGCGCCGCTGCTTGCGAGCGGCCCGCGATGCACGACATAGCTGGCGCCGCGCACCGTGCAGAAGCTGTCGCCCTCCGCGTCCGGCAGACTGCCCGCGAGGTCGGGCGCGAGTTCGAGCAGCGCGCGGCCGACGGCCTTTGCCGCATCGATACCGAGCACGCCCGCGAGCCGCTGGTTCATCAGTTCGACGCGGCCTTGCGCATCGAGCGCGACCACGCCGTCGCGCAGGTGCTGCAGCAGCGTGTCGAGCCGCTGGCGTCGCACGGTTTCGCGGCGCGTGGCCTGCGCGACTTCGAGCGCGGTGTCGAAACCGGCCCGCACCGATGCGCGCGAGTACAGAAACACCGCGCCCATGCCGGCATTCGCGGCGAGGTCGGTGACCATGCCTGGGCCGACCACGACGTCGATGCCACGATCGCTGAGATCGAGCACGACGCTCTCCGCGTCCTGCGCCGACTGGTACGACGCGAACGTGACATCGAGCGCGTACGCGGTGGCGAACCGCCGCACTTCGTCGGGCGTGTCGCCGTGCGTGACGAGCGCGACACGCGCGCCTTCCCGACGCGCGCGGGCGAGCGCATGCATGACGTCGTAGCCGGTCGGACTGATCCGCACGACCGGCACCGACACGCGCGTCTTCAGATACGCGCCGTTCGAGCCGCCCGCGAGCACGACGTCGGGCCGCGCGGCGCCCGCGGCCTCGATTTCGCGCACCGCGTCTTCGAAGGCGTGCGACACGATGCGAACATCCGCGCGTTCCACGTATTCGCCGGCGATGTCGAAGAACAGATCGCGCAGGCGGCTAATGCTGAGCGCCCAGACGCGCGGACGCTGCGGCGGTTCATAAAGAGGCGTGCTCAAGGCGGACGGCTCGCAACGGGATGGTTCGGGACCTCCATTATGCGAGCATTCATTGCCGATTTGAAATCCGGAGTTTCATTAATGAAATCGAGCGTCGGACGGGGTCGCGTCATTGCTTCGCCGGACTGCCGCCAAATCAGGCACTTAGCTGGCGGTGAGCGGGCTGGCCCGTTCCTTGCGTACAAGGCAGCCCAGTCGAAGCAATGGCCAAATTCCAACCCTTTCTGGAGACAATCGATGAGCGAAGCAGACAACAGCACGCCGAACGCAGGCGCTTTCAAACCGAAAAAATCCGTCGCGCTGTCGGGCGTGACCGCGGGTAATACCGCGCGCTGTGCACGGTCGGCAAGACCGGCAACGATCTGCACTATCGCGGCTATGACATTCTCGACATCGCCGAGGCGTGCGAATTCGAGGAGATCGCTTATCTGCTGGTCCACGGCAAGCTGCCGACCCAGGCCGAACTGACCGCGTACAAGACCAGGCTGAAGTCGATGCGCGGCCTGCCGGCCAACGTAAAAGCCGCACTCGAATGGATTCCGGCCGCCGCGCATCCGATGGACGTGATGCGCACCGGCGTGTCGGTGCTCGGCACCGTGCTGCCCGAGAAAGACGATCACAACCTGCCCGGCGCGCGCGATATCGCCGACAAACTGATGGCCTCGCTCGGCTCGATGCTGCTGTACTGGTATCACTACTCGCACAACGGCAAGCGCATCGAGGTCGAGACCGACGACGATTCGATCGGCGGTCACTTCCTGCATCTGCTGCATGGCGTCGAGCCGTCGAAGGCGTGGGTCGATGCGATGCACGTCTCGCTGAACCTGTACGCGGAGCACGAGTTCAACGCGTCGACGTTCACCGGCCGCGTGATCGCGGGCACGGGCTCGGACATGTACTCGGCGGTCACCGGCGCGATCGGCGCGCTGCGCGGCCCGAAACACGGCGGCGCCAATGAAGCCGCGTTCGAAATCCAGTCGCGCTACCAGACGCCTGACGAAGCCGAAGCCGACATCCGCCGCCGCGTCGAGAACAAGGAAGTCGTGATCGGCTTTGGCCATCCGGTCTACACGATCTCGGACCCGCGCAACAAGATCATCAAGGAAGTCGCGAAGAAGCTGTCGAAGGAAGCGGGCAACACGAAACTGTTCTCGATCGCCGAACGGCTCGAATCGGTGATGTGGGACGCGAAGAAGATGTTCCCGAACCTCGACTGGTTCAGCGCGGTGTCGTATCACATGATGGGCGTGCCGACCGCGATGTTCACGCCGCTGTTCGTGATCTCGCGTACGGCAGGATGGAGCGCGCACATCATCGAGCAGCGCGTCGACAACAAGATCATCCGGCCAAGCGCGAATTACACCGGTCCGGACGATCTGCCGTTCGTGCCGCTGGCGAAGCGCGTTTGAGCTGAGGCCGCGAGCTAAACTACCCGCACTGTCCGGCCGGCGCGCGAGCGAAGCGCCGCCCGACGCCGCCGGCATACCGTCCGGCGGCCGATAACCGTCCTGTCCCTACGTCATGAATACTGCCAACCGCAAACGCCTTCCGGGCACCGAGCTCGACTTCTTCGATACGCGTGCCGCGGTCGACAAGATCGAGCCCGGCGCTTACGACAAGCTGCCGTACACGTCACGCGTGCTCGCCGAAAACCTGGTGCGCCGCTGCGACCCGGTGACGCTGACCGCTTCGCTGAAACAGATCATCGAGCGCAAGCGCGAGCTCGATTTTCCGTGGTTCCCGGCGCGCGTCGTGTGCCACGACATTCTCGGCCAGACCGCTCTCGTCGATCTGGCGGGTCTGCGCGATGCGATCGCCGCGCAAGGCGGCGATCCGGCGCTCGTGAACCCGGTGGTGCCGACGCAACTGGTCGTCGATCACTCGCTGGCCGTTGAGTGCGGCGGTTTCGATCCGGATGCGTTCGCGAAGAATCGCGCGATCGAAGATCGCCGCAACGAAGACCGCTTCGATTTCATCAACTGGACCAAGCGCGCGTTCCGCAACGTCGACGTGATTCCGCCGGGCAACGGCATCCTGCATCAGATCAACCTCGAACGCATGAGCCCGGTCGTGCAGGTGAAGGACGGCGTCGCGTTTCCCGACACGCTGGTCGGCACCGACTCGCATACGCCGATGGTCGATGCGCTCGGCGTGATCGCGATCGGCGTCGGCGGCCTCGAAGCGGAGAGCGTGATGCTCGGCCGCGCGTCGTACATGCGGCTGCCCGATATCGTCGGCGTGGAGCTGAGCGGCAAGCCGGGCGAGGGCATTACCGCGACCGACGTGGTTCTGTCGTTGACCGAGTTCTTGCGCAAAGAGAAGGTGGTCGGTGCGTACCTCGAGTTTTACGGCGAGGGCGCCGCGAATTTGACCTTGGGCGATCGCGCGACGATCGCGAACATGGCGCCCGAGTTCGGCGCGACCGCCGCGATGTTTTACATCGACGAGCAGACGATCCGCTACCTGAAGCTGACCGGCCGCGACGACGAACTCGTCAAACTCGTGGAAACCTATGCGAAGCAAACCGGCTTGTGGGCCGATACGCTGAAGCACGCCGAATACGAGCGCGTGCTCGAGTTCGATCTGTCGAGCGTGGTGCGCACGCTCGCGGGGCCGTCGAATCCGCATCGCCGCTTGCCGGTGTCGGAGCTGGCCGCGCGCGGCGTCAGCGGCAAGGTCGAGAACGAGCCCGGTCTGATGCCGGACGGCGCGGTGATCATCGCCGCGATCACGAGCTGCACCAACACGAACAATCCGCGCAACATGATCGCGGCGGGCCTGGTCGCACGCAACGCGAACCGGCGTGGACTCGTGCGCAAGCCGTGGGTCAAGAGCTCGCTCGCGCCGGGCTCGAAGGCGGTCACGCTGTATCTGGAAGAGGCAGGGCTCTTGCCTGAACTCGAACAGCTCGGCTTCGGCGTGGTCGCGTATGCGTGCACGTCGTGCAACGGCATGTCCGGCGCGTTGGACCCGGTGATCCAGAAGGAAGTGATCGAGCGCGATCTGTATGCGACCGCCGTGCTGTCGGGCAACCGCAACTTCGACGGCCGCATCCATCCGTATGCGAAGCAGGCTTTTCTCGCGTCGCCGCCGCTGGTCGTCGCCTATGCGATCGCGGGCACGATTCGCTTCGACATCGAGAAGGAGGTGCTCGGCGTCGATGCGCACGGTCATGCGGTCACGCTGAAAGATCTGTGGCCGTCGGATGCGGAGATCGATGCGATCGTCGCCGCGAGCGTGAAGCCCGAGCAATTCCGCAAAGTGTATGAACCGATGTTCGCGGTCTCCCCCGACACCGGCGCGAAGGCCGACCCGCTGTACGACTGGCGCGAAGAAAGCACCTATATTCGCCGTCCGCCGTACTGGGAAGGCGCGCTCGCCGGCGAGCGCACGCTGAAGGGCATGCGCGCGTTGGCCGTGCTCGGCGACAACATCACGACGGACCACCTGTCGCCGTCGAACGCGATTCTGCCCGACAGCGCGGCCGGCGAATACCTGACGAAAATGGGCCTGCCCGAAGAGGACTTCAATTCGTACGCGACGCACCGCGGCGATCATTTGACCGCGCAGCGTGCGACCTTCGCGAACCCGACGCTGAAGAACGAGATGGTGCTGGAGAATGGCCAGGTGAAGGCCGGTTCGCTCGCGCGCATCGAGCCCGAGGGCAAGGTCACGCGCATGTGGGAAGCGATCGAAACGTATATGGAGCGCAAGCAGCCGCTGATCGTGATCGCGGGCGCCGACTATGGCCAGGGTTCGTCACGCGACTGGGCCGCGAAGGGCGTGCGGCTGGCCGGCACCGAAGCGATCGTCGCGGAAGGCTTCGAGCGGATTCACCGCACGAACCTCGTCGGCATGGGCGTGCTCCCGCTCGAATTCAAGCCCGGCGTGAATCGCCTGACGCTCGGCATCGACGGCACGGAGACGTTCGACGTGATCGGCGAGCGCAAGCCGCGCGCCGATCTGACGCTGGTGATTCATCGCCGCAACGGCGAGCGCGTCGAAGTGCCGGTGACGTGCCGGCTCGATACGGCCGAAGAGCTGTCGATCTACGAGGCCGGTGGCGTGCTGCAGCGTTTCGCGCAGGACTTTCTCGAGTCGACCAGAGCAGCGGCTTGACGGGTAGACGCGCGTTTGCAGTGAACGTCGCAACAGACCAGGGCGATGCGGCTTGACGAGCCGCATCGCCCTTCATCAAAGAACATGTCACCTCAGGACACCTTCATGGCCCACCTTCCCCAGATCAAGATTCCGGCCACTTATATGCGCGGCGGCACCAGCAAGGGCGTGTTTTTCCGTCTGCAGGATCTGCCCGAGGCCGCGCAGCGACCGGGCGCCGCGCGCGACGCGCTGCTGATGCGCGTGATCGGCAGTCCCGATCCGTACGGCAAGCAGATCGACGGCATGGGCGGCGCGACGTCGAGCACCAGCAAGACCGTGATCATTTCGCGCAGCGGCCGGCCCGATCACGACGTCGATTATCTGTTCGGTCAGGTGTCGATCGACAAGGCGTTCGTCGACTGGAGCGGCAATTGCGGCAACCTGTCGGCCGCGGTGGGGCCGTTCGCGATCAGCGCGGGCCTCGTCGAGGCGAGCCGCGTGCCGCGCGACGGCGTCGCGATCGTGCGCATCTGGCAGGCCAATATCGGCAAGACGATCATCGCGCACGTGCCGATGAGCGATGGCGCGGTGCAGGAAACCGGCGACTTCGAACTCGACGGCGTGACCTTTCCGGCCGCCGAAGTGCCGCTCGAATTCATGGACCCGGCCGCCGACGAAGAAGGCGCGGGCGGCGCGATGTTCCCGACCGGCAACCTCGTCGACGACCTGGAAGTGCCAGGCGTCGGCACGTTGAAGGCGACGATGATCAACGCGGGCATCCCGACGATCTTCGTCGACGCCGAGGCGATCGGCTACAAGGGCACGGAGTTGCAGGACGCGATCAACAGCGACGCGAAGGCGCTCGCGATGTTCGAGACGATTCGCGCGCATGGCGCGCTGCGCATGGGGCTCATCAAGCATCTCGACGAGATCGCGACGCGGCAGCACACGCCGAAGGTCGCATTCGTCGCGAAGCCGGTTGATTACGTGGCGTCGAGCGGCAAGCCGGTGCGCGCGGGCGACGTCGACCTGTTGGTGCGCGCGATGTCGATGGGCAAGCTGCATCACGCGATGATGGGCACGGCGGCGGTCGCGATCGGCACCGCGGCGGCGATCGCGGGCACGCTCGTCAATCAGGCGGCGGGCGGCGGCGAGCGTGAGTCGGTGCGCTTCGGGCATCCGTCGGGCACGTTGCGCGTCGGCGCGCAGGCGAGTCAGAAGGACGGCGAGTGGGTTGTCACGAAGGCGATCATGAGCCGCAGCGCGCGCGTGTTGATGGAGGGGTGGGTCAGGGTGCCGCAGCAGGGCTGAGGCGGCGCCGATGTCGGCCAACGTCAGCGGCACGGAAGGCTACGTAGAGCAGGCCGCCGCGCTGATCGAGCGATGGCGCACGCTGTCGTTCGGCGATCGGCATCGGCCGATTCTCGACTGGATACCGCAGGCGCCGTCGCGCATCGTCGATATCGGCGCGGGCATCGGCACGGACGCGGCCGCGCTCGCGGCGATGGGGCATACGGTGCTCGCGGTCGAACCGGTCGACGCATTGCGCAACGCGGCGCGCGAGCTGCATGCGTCGACGCGCATCGAGTGGCTCGACGATAGCCTGCCTGATCTCGCTGTCGTGCTAGCGAAGTCGAAGCGCATCACTTTCGACGTAGTCATGCTCACCGCGGTCTGGATGCATCTCGATGCGCGGCAGCGCGAACGCGCGATGCCGCGCGTTGCGTCGTTGCTGCGCGACGGCGGCGTGTTGATCATGTCGCTGCGGCACGGACCGGTTCCCGCCGGCCGTCGCATGTTCGACGTTACCCCCGATGAGACGATCCGGCTGGCGAGCGAGCAAGGCCTGCGACTCGTACGCGAGTTGCGCACGCCATCGGTTCAGAAGGCCAACCGCGACAGCGGCGTGACGTGGACGCGACTCGTGTTCCGTTGACCCCCCGATCCAGGCGCGCCACCGCCGCCGCCTTCGCCGATGCAAACCTTCGCGTCGTCTACAATGGCCGCTCCGGCCGCGCACTCATAACCACTCCCCAGCGGCCGACTCAGTCCCGACGCAGAGGAGCCACGATGCAGAACAGGCTGGACGCCGACGCAACGAAGTCCGGCGACGCGGCGCACGACATCGCGCGCGCGAGACGCGCGGTGCTCGTGATCGCGATTGCGCAATTGCTCGGTACGTCGTTGTGGTTCAGCGCGAACGGCGCGATGCGCGATCTGCAGATCGCCTGGCATCTGAGCGCGTCCGGTATCGGCTGGCTGACGAATGCAGTGCAGGCTGGCTTTATCGTCGGGACCTTGCTGTCGGCGACCACCGGACTCGCGGATCGCGTGTCGGCAAGCAAGGTGTTCGCCGTCTGCGGCGTGCTCGGCGCGACCTTGAATGCGCTGTTCGCGCTGTGCAGCAGCGGGCTCGCGTCGGCGCTCGTGTTTCGCTTCGGCGTGGGCGTCGCGCTTGCCGGCATCTATCCGCTCGGCATGAAGCTGCTCGTTACGTGGGACCCGCGCCGCGCAGACGCTCGCGTTGCTCGTTGCGATGCTGACGCTCGGCACGGCGTCGGTGCATGCGATTCGTGCGTTGCTGTCGAGCGTGCCGTGGCAAACCGTGGTGCTCACTTCGTCCGGACTCGCGGTGATCGGCGCGCTGCTGGTGTTCGTGCTCGGCGAAGGGCCGCACGCGCGGCGCTCGGGCAGCCGACGCTTCGGTTTGTCGGCGGGCGTCGGGCAGGTCGTGCGCATCAGCGAGTTTCGCTCGGCCGCGCTCGGCTATTTCGGTCACATGTGGGAGTTGTACGCGTTCTGGACGCTGACGCCGCTGCTCGTGCAGCGCGCGTTCGCGAGCGGGGCGCCGGCGACGCCGGGCACCGTCGCGTTGTGGTCGTTCCTGATCATCGCGATCGGTGCGCTCGGCTGCCTGCTCGGCGGCAGACTC
Organism: Paraburkholderia sp. Clong3; assembly: GCF_050436485.1. Taxonomy (NCBI): domain Bacteria; kingdom Pseudomonadati; phylum Pseudomonadota; class Betaproteobacteria; order Burkholderiales; family Burkholderiaceae; genus Paraburkholderia; species Paraburkholderia sp. Clong3. Next base: position 793,701 of record NZ_JBNDMH010000003.1, read on the forward strand.
AGCCAGGTGGTCGGCAGCGCGCGAACCGCCGCTCTCGCGCTGACGATATCCGGCACGCTGTGCGCGATTTATCCGCTGACCACCGGGTTCGGCACCGCCGCGCAACTGGCGCTGCTACTCGTGTGGGGCATCAGCGTGATCGCGGATTCGCCGCAGTTTTCGGCGCTGTCCGTGAAGGCCTGTCCCGCCGACAAGATCGGCGGCGCGCTGACGCTGCAGAACAGCTTCGGCTTTTTCCTGTCCGCATGCTCGATCCTGTGGTCGACCAGCGTATTTCACGCGCTCGACGTGCGCGTCGCATGGCTGCTGCTGCCTGGGCCGATCATCGGTCTGATCGCGATGTCGCCGCTGTTGCGCAAGCAGCCACGCTGGTGATGCTCGCGCTGCGTTACTTGCCGTCGTGCTTTTCCTGCCAGCGCTGCATGAACGCGATCTCGTCATGCTGCGCCTTGATGATGTTGCGCGCGAGCCGCTTGATCTCCGGGTCCTTGCCGTATTTCAACTCCGCCTGCGCCATCTCGATCGCGCCCTGGTGATGCGGGATCATGTGCGCGACGAAATCCCGGTCGGCGTCGCCGGTGTATTCGGGGGCGCTCATCTCATGCATCATGCGCTCGTCGGCGGCCTTGAAGGCATGCGTCGATGCGCCCGCGTCGGTATGCGCCGAATCCGGCATGTCCATGCCGGGCATGCCCTGATGTTGCGCGTGAGCGGGCAGAGCCGCCGCCGCGAATGCCAAACCGCCGAACACACAGAGAGCGCGCAACGCGCGAAGGTTTTTCATATTGGTTTTCCGTTGTTGAAGAGAGTGGCGACGTGATCCGCGCGATTCTAACGGTCACGTCGGACATCGTGGAGCTTCCTGCCGTGGTAAGGTCAAGCGAAGGCAAAGCAACGCACGCCTATAATGAAACGCGACCGGATGACCAAGCCAGCATCATTGGCAGCATCACTCACTCAACGAGGCTGACAGCATGTACATCGCGATGAACCGCTTCAAGGTGGCGCCCGGCTCCGAGGACGCCTTCGAACATCTGTGGACCACGCGCGACACCCATCTGAAAGAGGTGCCGGGCTTCGTCGAATTTCATTTGCTGAAGGGACCGCGCAAGGACGATCACGTGCTCTATTCGAGCCATACGATCTGGCGCGACTATGGATCGTTCGAGACATGGACGAAGTCCGACGCGTTTCGTGCCGCGCATCGCAGTGCCGGTAACGAAAACCGCGTGCTGTATCTCGGCCACCCGGAATTCGAAGGCTTCGAAGTCATCCAGACCGTCAAATAGCGCGGTGCTCGCGCGGCGCCTGCATGCCGGTTCGCATTCGCGCCGGCATGGCGCATGCACATCCGACGCGCATCGCGCGTGGACATCGAGCTGCTCACGGCAGCGCACCACTCACCAAGGATCGAAAACATGAAAGCCGTCAGAATCGGTTCTCCCGCCACAGTCGATAGCCTGCAGGTCGTCGATCTCGCCGATCCCGGTCAGCCCGAGGCCGGGCAGATTCGCGTGCGCATTCGCGCTAGTTCGTTGAACTACCACGACTACGGCGTCGTCTGCGGCAATCTGCCGGCCGAAGCGGGCCGCATCCCGATGGCCGATGGCGCGGGCGTCGTCGAAGCGGTCGGCGCAGGCGTGCGCGAATTCAAGGCCGGCGATCACGTCGTGTCCTGCTTCTTCCCACACTGGGAAAACGGTTCGCCCGCGATCGGCGATTTTGCGACCACCCCCGGCGACGGCGTCGACGGCTACGCGCGCGAAGTCGTCGTGCTGCCGAGCCACTACTTCACGCACGCGCCGGCCGGCTACAGCCACGCCGAAGCGGCGACGTTGACCACGGCGGGGCTGACCGCGTGGCGCGCGCTGGTCGTCGATGGTCAGTTGAAGGCAGGCAGCAGCGTGCTCGTGCTCGGCACCGGCGGCGTGTCGATCTTCGGCTTGCAGATGGCGAGGGCGATGGGGGCGTCGGTGATCGCGACGTCGTCGTCGAATGCGAAGCTCGCGAAGCTGCGCGAACTGGGTGCCGACCATACGATCAACTATCGCGACAATCCCGAGTGGGGCAAAGAAGTGCGTCACATCACCAACGGGCGCGGCGTCGATCACGTGATCGAGGTGGGTGGTCCCGGCACGTTGCCGCAGTCGATCACCGCATGCCGCATCGGCGGGCACATCGCGCTGATCGGCGTGCTGACCGGCCGCGCGGGTCAGGTGCCGACCGCGCATCTGATGGCGCGGCAACAGCGTCTGCAAGGGCTGATCGTCGGCAGCCGGCAGGATCAGATCGACATGGTGCGCGCGCTCGAGACCACGGGCATCAAGCCGGTGATCGACAGCACGTTCGCGCTGGACAAGCTCGCCGACGCGTTCCGGCACGAGGCATCGGGTGCGCACTTCGGCAAGATTTGTGTGGCGATCTGAGGATTCAACGCTCGCGCCCGGCCCGCATGACCCGCGGGATCGCTAGGTCCGCGAAACTGACACCCGTCGCCTCGCAGGCCTGCGTGAACCCTTCGTCGTAACTCGTGAAAAACACCGTGCGCGTCGTGCCGAGCATTCTGAACAGCTCGGCGAGCACCGCGCGCGCCGACGCGTCGAGTCCGCCGGCCGGTTCGTCGGCGATCAGCACGCGGGTTTCGCCGAGCGCGGCCGCCGTCAGAAACACCTTTTTGCGGCTGCCATACGACATCTGCTCGAAACGTTTGTCCAGATGCGGCGCGAGGCCGAAGCGTTCGGCGAGCGCGAGCACGTCGTCGGTCAGCGCGGTGTGCCGCGCCGCCGCAACCTGCCGCAGATAATCGCGGCCGGTCTGATCGGGCCAGCTCATGCTGTCTTCCGGCACATACGTGAGCAGCGCTTGCGCGGCATGCGGCGCGGCGCGCAGCGAATGACCGCCGAGCCATACGTCGCCGGTGTCGGGTTCGAGCGCGCCGGCGAGGATGGCGAGCAACGTCGATTTGCCGCTGCCGGATTCATCGTTCAACGCGACGCAGCCGGACGTCGCGTCGAAGTGCAGTCCTTCGAACAGGACACGGTCGCTATAGCGCTTGCTGAGGTTGTCGAATCGAAGCATGGGTTGGCGCGCAGAGGGCGATGTGAACGCGGCGCAGGATTGCGCCACGCCTCGTGCATGCCGTGCGGGATCTTCGGCACGGCAATTTCGCGCCAGTGTAGCAGCGCGCGCCTGGTTGCTTCGCGCCGTTACGTAGACGTCGGCGTCTCCAGCAAGAATTCCACCATCCGATCACACACGCGTTCGAACATCTGCGTGCCCGTCACGGTCGGGCAACCGCGCGCGCGTGCCGCTTCGATCAGCGGCGTAAGTGGCGGTTTCGTTACGACATCGCCGACAAAAGTCTTGGCCGGCAAGCGCGCGACGTCGATCGGCAAGGAATCGCCCGCGCGCATGCCGAGCGGCGATGCGTTGACGACCACGTCATACGGACTCGGGTCGAGGTCGGCCGCCGCACCGCGCGCCTTGCCTCGGCCGAGCGCATTGAGCCGTGCGGTCAGCGAGCTGGTGCGTTCGACGTCGTTGTCGCGCACGTCGAGCGAGCCGACGCCGCGCTGAATCAGCGCATGACCGATCGCCGAGCCCGCGCCGCCCGCGCCGACCAGCAGCGCGCGCTTGCCCTGTAGTTCGCAGCCCGCCGCGACGAGCGCCGCAACGAAGCCGGTGCCGTCGAACATGCCGCCATGCCAGCCGCCATCGGCGTTGCGGCGCAGCGTGTTGACCGCGCCAAGGAACGCGGCTTCTTCGGCGAGCGTCGCGCAATAGCTCGCCGCGCTGAATTTGTGCGGCACCGTGATGATCACGCCGTCGACGTTGCGCATCGGCGCGATGCCCGCGAAAAAAGCCGGCAGATCGGCTGGCGCGACGTGCGCGGGCACCACCAGCGCATCGCGGCCGGCCGAACGCAACGCGGCGGTCACGCCGGACGGCGAGCGCACCTGCGCAATCGGATCGCCGACGATGAAATACACGCGCGTCGCGCCGCTCAGACCCGCGTCGAGCGACGCCGCGAAGGAAGGGGTTTCAGCCGGCTGCATGGTCGAATCTCCTGAAATGGGTGCCCCTATGCATCGTGCCCGATGGCGGGCGCCATGTGTTGCCTATTGTCGGCTCGATGCGTTGCGCACGAATGCAAGCGGCGCGATCGACGGCATCACGCTGAGTCAGAACGGGCAGCAGAACGAAAAATCGGTGATGGGTGGTGTCTACCTTGAGCCCGGCATCGCGCCTGGTCGCCGCGATGCGAGTGCGGCAATCCCGCGCGACGAGCTGTTTCAGCACGCAAAGACAGGCCATACCAGTCGGCATTTCTCACGCCCGCGCCCTATTTTGAGACGCACGGTCAAGCCGCATCCAAAAACTGCGCTATGGTCAAACGGTCAGATTGCAGATCGCTTTCGACTTTAGCGATCGATGCGGCCAAGTCATCAGGCCAACAGGCAGGACGCGGGGGAGCGAAGATGAGCCTCATCAACAGGCAAGCAGCCGCGCAATGCGGCGGGCGGCTTCCGGCCAGATTCGCGGATGGCCACTTGCAGCATCTCGAGAGTGTGCTTGCCTTCGTGGCGCGCAAGGGCGCCGCGCAATCCGGTGAACTCGACCACGTCTATTGGGAGCGGCGTATTCGCGCGCTCGAGGACACGCATCATCTGATCCAGAATCAGCGCGCGCGCATCGCGAAGCTGCGCGACATGTTGCGCTTGCAGGCTCGGGCCAGCGGCGCACGGCGGCCTGAGATGTCGGAGTCGTCCGCGAAGACCGAAAGAAGTGCAGCGTAGAAAGAACCGTCGATGCCGCTCGGCGCCGGCGCCCAAGAAGCAGAACCTGAGAGAAAAGTGGCGATGACGCGAACGGGTCCACAGAGACCCGTCGCTCATCCGCCGGTATTGCCAGCCGATTCCAAAATCCTGACTTAATCGTGGCCTATTTTCAGATCATTTAGGTCTGTCTAAATTGCGCCTTTGTCAGTAATTCTGACTGATTTTAATTGGGGTGCGGTTAGATATAGACATTTAAAAACACGCGCCGCTTTTTACGCTGATAAACTGTGCGCCGGAGCCAAGGCGGCGACGCCCTACGCGCGCTTCCCGCGTCCCCTTCCGGCGTGTCGATGGCCGGATAGACGGTACAAAGGCCTTTTCCGCGACTTTGACGGAAGCGTACCGCCGGCATACTGCCTTCGGCTAACGCGGCTCACCGGGACGCAAAGATCGTCGTCCTTCTGAATTGTCCTTTGAGCCTCGCCGTGTGGCGCTTCGCCCCCAGCCGATTTTCCGCAGACTCCGCCTTCCGATTTCGACAGGTAAGTTTGACAGACAGCTTGATTAAGTAAGGGCTTGTTCAAGTCCGCATTTTGGAAATGACTCATGAAGCCGGGAAATAATTCGCTTGGGAAAAAGCGCGCACGCAAAATTGCGGTGGCGGCTATGGCGGTGCTGATCGCGGTGTTGGTCGGTTGGGGCGTCTGGTATATCCAGCATCGCGCCGAGCCGCAGGCGCCGGCGCTGAGCGGCATTGCGAGCCAGATGCGTCACGATGCATCCGCGTGGACGCATGCGGAGAAGGATGCGTCGACGATGCTGCGCGACATTCACGACACCAACGTCGCGGCGATCGGCGTGAGTCCCAACGCGATTCTGGTGTCGCTGCGTGACGGCTCGAAGTACTTCGTCACCGATCACAACGCAACCTTCTCGCACGCGCTGCTGCTGGGCGAGCGCTCCGACGCCGCCGCGTATCAGCTCGTGTGGCTGCCCGACGTCGACATCCACAGCGACGGCGCACGCTGGACCCAACTGTTCGACCAGTTCCGCGACGCGCTGAGCGTGCTCCTGCCGCTCGCGCTGATCGGCGGCATGGCGTGGTTCATGCGACGCGAGATGAAGGGCGGCGCGAAGCTGCTCAGCGAAACACCGACGCTGCGTTTCGACGACGTGATCGGCGCGAACGAAGCGAAGGCCGCGCTCGCCGACATTCGCGGTTACCTGTCCGATCCGAAGCAGTTCTCGTCGCTGGGCGTGCGCGCGCCGTGCGGCATCCTGATGGTCGGCGCGCCCGGCGTCGGCAAGACGCGGCTCGCTCAGGCGCTGGCCGGCGAATGCGGCGCGAACTTCATTTCGATCACGGGCAGCTATTTCAGCGCGAAGTACTACGGTGTCGGTATCCAGAAGGTGCGGCACCTGTTCGAACTCGCGCGCAAGAACGCGCCGACGGTCATCTTCATCGACGAAGCGGACGGTCTCGCGAAACGAACCGACACCGGCGGTGGTCCGGTCGAAGCCGAAAGCAACCGGATCATCAACCAGCTGCTCGCGGAGATGGACGGCTTCGAGTCGAACGAGGGCGTGATCGTCGTGGCCGCGACCAACCATCCCGACAATCTCGACGAAGCATTGCGCCGCCCCGGCCGTTTCGATCGCACGGTGCAGGTGCGTCTGCCGGATCGCGAAGACCGCGCCAAGATTTTCCGTTTCTACGCGCAGCGGCTGAAGTCGAAAGCGGCGGATATCGACTACGACCAGCTCGCGCGTTTGACGACCGGACTGTCGCCGGCCACCGTCGCGATGGTCGTGAATCAGGCGGGGCTGATCGCGCGCAAGGCGGGCGATAACGAAATCGCCGCGAAGCACTTCATGGAAGCGATCAAGATCGCGCGCATCGGCGACGTGAGCGGCGCCGAGCGCGCGCTCACCGAGGACGAGCGCAGGCGCATCGCGGTGCATGAGGCGGGTCATGGTCTGGTCGCGGCGCTGCTTGGCACCGGCGTGCTCGAGGAAGTGACGATTCTGCCGCGTGGCGGCGCGCTTGGCGTCGCGCTGATCACGAAGGCGCAGGACAAGCACCTGTACCGCGAAACGGAAATCCGCAACGAGATCCAGGTGCTGCTCGGCGGACGCAACGCGGAGATTCTGATGTTCTCCGAAGCATCGAGCGGCGCCGCGTCGGACTTGCAGGAGGCCTCGCGTATCAGCCTCGACATGGTGTCGAAGTTCGGCTTCAACAGCGACGGCGATCTGTTCAGTCTCGCGGCGCTGCCGTCGCAGTATGCGGGCCTGCAAATGAAGAGCGCAATCGAGCATGCGAACGTGCTGCTCAAGGAACTCAACGAACTTTGCTACGGGCTACTGCACGCGTACGAGCCGGTACTGCGCGACATTTCGGACCAGTTGCTCGAGCACGAGACCGTACCCGGGGACACCGTTTATCGGTTCATCGCCGAGCACAAGAGCACGCTGAAGATCGTGCACGAGCCTGCGGCGGCTTGACGGGCCTGATGATGCGCTACGCGAAGTCCGACGATCCCGGGTCGGTCGGCATCGCGGGAAAGCGCCTCGCGCATCGACCTGGTTCGATCTTTCAGGCTACGTCGGAAGCGACGTTCTCCGCTGCTTTCAATACCGATTCGCCGCGCGCCTTCACTCGCAAAATCGGCGCCTCGATCAACCGCCACGACAGCACCGCAATGCCAAGCGAAATCGCAAACGACGCGACGATGCCAAGCATATGTGCCCACATCGGCACGGTGCCGCCAAACAACGCCTCGGCGTGACGGTTACGCGTCAGATCGGGGATCAGGTTGTGATACAGATAGAAGCCGTAACTGATACGCCCAAGACCGGCGAGCCAACGCGTCTGTAGCAGACCCATCACGGCAGCATTGCGGCAACACGCGATCGAAGCCACCAGCGCCGCGATACCGATCCCGTACGTTGCGCTGATCGCGGTAAACAGCAAGGGATCGTCGAGCATGTTCCACCTCGGCTCGGCCGCGCACAAACCGATCACGACCAGACTCAGCGCGAACAGCGTCAGGCCACGACCGAGCCAGGCACGCACGCGGCCGCGATCGTCCTCGATCACCAGACCACCGATGCCGCCCAACGCGAGCAACCAGACATTGCTCAACGGGTGCGTATAGATCGTGATCTCATCCCAATGCGCGGCGCGCATCGCGAACAGCGCGGCAAGGCCGAGCGCCACGATCGCCCAACATGCCGCTCGATGTCGCCGCGTCGCGAGCAGCAGCAAAAACGGCGCAACGACGAGATAGAACTGCTCCTCGATCGCGAGGCTCCACAAGTGCGAATAGCGGCCCGGCCAGTAACGCAGCACCGAGCCGATCCAGAAGTTGGACAGATACGCGAAGTGAAACGGCATGCCGCTCGCCAGTTCCGGATTCGCGAGGCCAAATGCCATCAGCACGCACATCACGACGAGCATCAGGTAATAGATCGGAAAGATGCGCACCGTGCGACGAAACAGAAAGCGCCGGAGTTCGGTGCGGAAACAGCTGTCGCCCTCTTCGATGCGCGCGCGCCGCGACGACAGGATGCCGATGATCAGAAAGCCGCTCAGCGCAAAGAAGATCCACACGCCGAGATGCCCGATTTCGCCGATGTCGCCGAAGAGTCGATGCTGCAGAAACACCATCAGCACAGCGATCGCGCGCAATCCATCGAATCCGGCAATTCTGTTTTTCATAGACCTCTATTCGCAAAGCGGCGGAAAAGCACGAAAACATCGTACGGGGAAAAAATGCGAAAAAAATCGCAGCGCGCGTTCGATGATTTATTTTCGAGGCTCGCGTCCATCCATGAAGACGGGTGTCCCTGTTTCGTGCATGAAAAGCCGCAAAACTTTCCGCGTGTTCGCTAAAGACGCGCCGAGTATTACCAGTCGCCAACGCCTCCATTTCAGAAAGCCGTTGTGAAAGCGAACATTAGAGGCGGATCGTCAGCGCCTTCGCCTGCGTCATAGGTGATGCATTGAACGATCGAGTCTTTTGTCGTTCGCACAGGTCGGCACGCTGATGGGCACTGATAATCATATAGCCGGCCCCCTCCGTTCGACTCGAACGGCTGGCGTAGAGTCGGAGGTGCGAACACCGACGTGACGCACAGGAGGCCGGCATGAACAAGTTTAGTGGAATCGACCTGCACTCGAACAACAGTGTGGTCGTGGTCAGCGATGAAACGGACCGGGTTGTCTACCAGCGGCGGTTACCGAACGATGCGCTCCAGATTCGGGCCGCTCTGGCACCGTACCGGCCCGAACTGGTCGGGGTGGTCATCGAAGCGACGTTCAACTGGTACTGGCTGGTGGATGAGTTAATGGAGGATGGCTATCAGGTCCATCTGGCGAACCCAGCGGCAATCAGGCAGTACGAGGGCCTGAAATACAGCGGTGACTTCACCGATGCAGCCCATCTGGCGCAACTCCTGCGTCTGGGGCTATTGCCAGAAGGCTACATTTATCCAGCAGAAGAGCGGCCAGTACGGGACCTCTCGCGCAAACGAATGCAACTGGTGCGCTGCCGGACCGCACAGATACTCTCAATCGAAAACCTGCTTTCCCGACAGACAGGTCAGCGGATGACCGGAGAAGTGATCAAGCATCTGAGCGACGAGCAGGTAAATGCGCTCGGTTTTGCGCCTGATGTGACGCTCGCCATGCAGGCCAATCTGGCGGTGATGCGCACGCTGCAGGAGGAAATCGCCATCTTGCAGAAGCGACTCATGGAGCGTGTACAACTGCGCCCGGATTATGCGCTGCTGAAGTCGATACCCGGTGTCGGCCCCGTACTGGCGACAACGATCATGCTAGAGACGGGCGCCATCACGCGCTTTGCCGACGTTGGCAATTTCAGCTCATATTGTCGCTGTGTCGATAGCCGACGGGAGAGCAACAACCGCAAGAAAGGCGAAGGCAACACGAAGAATGGAAACAAGTACCTCGCCTGGGCGTTTGTCGAGGCGGCGAACTATGCCATTCGCTACTGCCCGCAGGCGAGGCGTTTTTATGAGCGCAAGAAGCGCGCAAGGAATGGAATCCTCGCAATCAAGGCGCTGGCGCACAAGCTGGCACGCGCGTGCTATCACATGTTGCGTGAGCACCAGCCGTTTGACGTGAAGCGATGTTTTGCCTGACGGGTCGACGCATGGAGGCGAGCCAGTAACGTGACTGGCCTGCAGCCAGGGCTACTGATTGGACGTGCTCCTGCGCCGGCCCCACTGTCTGCGAAAAACCGGATCGCCCAGGCGATGAGCCACAATTGACTGGCGTCGCGAAAGTGACAGCCACGGCTCTGCGATGCAACCCATTGGACGTCGCCTGGCACCAACGTTTCTCTGGGGCGGCAATAGTCGCCAGGGCGGCTGCAGACCTGCGGCATGCTTGATCCCGATGGGTGTCTGGTGCGACCCGGTTCGCAACCAGCTGAGAGAAAGCGGATGTGATCAGGCTCCGTAGGCAGCATGACAGACAACGGAAAAGCATCGCCGGATTGCAGTGCCGATGGAAATACCATCGCCACTGCAATCCGGCGATGGATGAATTCGCGCCTTGACTTGGGCCGGCTAATGGGTGTCACGTTGCTGAGATGTTCGAGTAAGATCGCGTGATGAAGAATGAAAAATCGCTTTACACGGTCATCGCTTTCCAGCGGCGGTCATCAGTTCCGCGGTCCGCTGGTATTTCAGGTTTCAGCTCAGCCTGCGTGATATCGAAGAGCTGCTATTCGAGGGGGGGTTATCGTCAGCTACGAAACAGTCCGACGCTGGTGCGATAAATTCGGTGCCCGTTTCGCCCACCGTGTGAAAGCGGCGCGTCGCAAGCCCGGCACGACATGGCACCTTGACGAAGTATTTGTGACGTTGCGCGGCGAGCCTTACCTGCTGTGGCGCGCTGTTGATCAACACGGGAGTGAACTCGATATCCTGCTACAGAAGCGCCGCGACAAGGCAGCGGCGAAGCGGTTTTTCAAGCGCGTGCTTGCCTCGTGTGCTGAAGCACCGCGCAAGATCGTGACCGACCAGCTGCGCAGCTATCCGGCGGCGAAAGCCGAGATTCCCGAGCTCGCTCATGTGAAGCACGTTTTCGTCAAAGCCAGCGCGCGAATCAATAACCGAGCTGAAAACAGTCATCAGCCGACGCGCGAACGTGAGCGACGCATGCGTGGCTTCCGCGATCCTGAACGCACGCAGGCTTTCTTATCGAGCTTCGGTCCGATCCGTCAGCACTTCGCGCTCAAACGACACCTGCTACGCGCCTCACTCTACCGCAAACAGCTCGCCACACGCTTCGCCGCCTGGCATTGTTTCACTGAGGCCACCCAAACTCCGTCCGTTTTCTGAGCAGGCGTCTGTCCTCTCCGCTATTGCGTCGCGAATAATTTGACGTGACAGCACCCCTGCTTGGACTACGACTCACGCAACGATGGCACTCTTCCTGTACGGCAATAGACTGTGCAACTAATTATGTGACACGGTAAGACTAGAAGGGCAGTTCAACTGCCACTTTGTTCCCACGAAAGAAGTCTGGCTCTTTTGAAAATGCAGTGGGTAACGGGGCTCACGAGGCATGCGGGTTGAAGCCGGAGAAATCGAGCTTGCCAGCAACGAGAAAGAGGACCGTGCGCATCGTCGCGAAGCGCGTGTAGCCGCGAGCCTTTCGCTTGGCCGCTTGAAACAAGCCGTTGATTGCTTCGATGAAGCCGTTGGTCTGGCGCGTCTGAGTCCAGGCGACGATGCCGTCGAAGTGCCGACGAATCAGACGCGCGACGTCCTTCATCGGCTCGACTTTCGAGCGCATGACGTTGGTGCACCACTGCCGCAACATCTCGGAGACGACATGGATTTGCTTGCGCTCGAGAATCTCGCGCAGTTGCTCGCGATACAGCCATGCGCGCGCGGTGCGCTTGGTGGCGTACTGCCTGAGCAGCGCCTCGAGGTCGGTCAATTGCGCCAGATTCAGTTTGTTGGCGTCCTTGAGCAGCGTCCAGCGCATCCCTTTAAGTTGTGGGTCGGCTTTCTGTTGTTGGCGGCGCACCGTATCAAGCGCCTTGGACGCGTGGGCGACGACGTGAAACTTGTCGAACGTCAGCCGCGCATTGGGCAGATGTTCGCCCACGCCTTTGATGAAGGCGGGCGACATGTCGATGCTCACCGAGGTGACCTGCTCGGGCGTGCCGTGGTGTCGGCTCAGATATGCCGCGAAGCCTTCAATCGTCTTCGCGTCACGCCCGGGCGTGACGAACACGACCCGTCGCGCCTGCATGTCGGCGACCAGCGTCAGATACTCGTGGCCGCGCCGGTACGAGGTTTCGTCAATAGCTACCGTGCTCACGTCCGACAGGTTCGCCGACGCGAGCGCGAGTTCCACATAGCGCGAACAGATGGCGTGCACGCGGTGCCACGACAGATTGACGATGCGTGCCACCGCGGCAAACGGCATCTGCTGCGCCAGCATCAGCACCAGCGCTTCGAACAGCAACGTGAAGCCGTCGAGTTGGCCGACCCAGTCGGGTTCCACCAGCCGTACCGCGCCATCCGGCAAGCGCACTCGCGGTACCCGCACTTCCAGATAGCACTCGTGCTGGAAGAAATTCAGGTGGCGCAGTCGCTTGATTTGCGTGTCATGCACTGGGTGCTCACCGGCGACCCCGGGGTAGGCGAAGCGGCTGCCAGCGACAAAGTCCACGGCAATCGTGAGCTGCCGTTTGGCCGTGTCGAAGTCGACGCCTTGCACGTACCACGGGGCCTTGATTCCCAAGGCGGCTTCAAAGAGTTGATTCGTCATGTTCGCTTCGTCTCGCATGGCTGGTTGCCGCATTCTGCCGCAACCAGCCATGCACCAGCTTGTCGGTTCAGGGCGCCTCAAGGGTTCGCTGCGCCGGGCTCACGCCCGCCCTTGACCCGCCAAATCACCCACTCGGGTTTCAAAAGAGGCAGAAGTCTGGGGATCGTGAAAAAGCGGGAGAGGGCACACGCACCCTTTCCCGCCGACCGCTTACCACTGATACGAGGCACCAATCCCGGCAGTCGTGCCACCCGCGGACATCCCAACACCCGCTTTCACCTTGATGTTGTCCTTGATACGAGCCGTACCGCCCAGTGCGATCGCCTGATAACCGTTGTAAGTCGCTGCCGCGATACCGAACGACAGTTTCTTGCCTTGATCGACTTCTGGAATCATCGTCAGCGCGGTAGCGGCGGCGATTCCCGAGTAGGCGTTCCTGGCGAGATTGTTGACCGCCTGGTTGGTCGCGTTGATACGCTGATCGGTGTAGTTGTTGGCCTGCTGAACGCCTTGTGCGACCGAGCTGTTCATCTGACCGACATTGACTGCATCCGTGTCCGCCGTACCCGCTGCGACGTTGGTGATCTGGCGTTCGTGACCCGCTGAACCCACCGATACCGAGTTATCGCGATCCGTCACCGAGCCCTGACCCAACGCCACCGAGTTCGCATTGCCAGCCTGCGAGCCCGTGCCGATCGCCGTCGAGTTGACGCCGGTCGCCGCCGCATTGGTGCCCACTGCCACCGCGTTCTCCGCTGCGGCGCTGGCGTTTGCCCCAACCACCGTGCTGCCCGCACCGGTACCCGGCATCGCCGCGTTAGCCACTGCTTCACTGTTGCGGTCCGACGACGAAACATCCGCGGTGACCGGCTGGATGTTCGACACCTGGGAACCGAGATCCATCACCTGGCCGTTGAGATCCGTCACCCGGTCCTGCAACGCCGACAGCTGGCCGTAGTTCACCGCGTCATACTGGCTCGTGCCGTTCGCCACATTGGTCAGGATCACCGGACCTGCGCTCTGGCCTCCACCCAGCGTCACGGAACCGAAGTTCACCGAACCGTCAACGTTACGGTCGTACTGCACCGCGCCCGACAGTTGCGTGCCGACATCGCCCACCTGGTTCTGCAGCTTCGTGATGTCCGTGGTGTTCTGCGTGACCCGGTCATCCAGGTTGGTGACGGCATCGCCTACGCTATGCACGGTCGTACCACCCACGCTGTAGCTCGGCGCGCTGATCGTGCCGTCCGCGTTCACAGTCGAACCGCCACCCAGACCAGCGGCCACGCTCGCCGAGTTCGCATACAGCTGGCTGCCGTTGACGGCTTCCTTGCTGCCCGCTGCAATCGCACCGTCGGCAACGCCGCCCAGCGTGCGCGCGCCATCGGTGCCACCGAAGTCCACTGTCGTGCCGTCCAGGTCCCTGGCCACCGTGATGGCCTTGCTGGCGACGTCCTGCTGCACCAGGCCGACGCTGCCGCCGTCCAGTTGCTGCGTCAGGTTCGTGACCGAGCCTTCCACGTTGGTCACGCGGCCGTCGATGCTGGTGATCGCCGTCTTGTTGGCCGCAACGTTCGTCGCGTTGTCGGCAATGTTCGTCGTGTTGGCCGCAATGCCGGCCGTGTTGGTCGTCACGTTCTGGTTGGTCGCGTGCAGCTGCGAACCGTTCACCGCTTCGGTGCTGGTGTCGCCCAGCGCACCGGCCTTCACGCCGCCCAGCGTGCGCGCGCCGTCGATGCCGCTGAAGTCCACCATCGTGCCGTCCAGGTCTTTGGCCACCGTGATGGCCTTGCTGGCGACGTCCTGCTGCACCAGGCCGACGCTGCCGCCGTCCAGTTGCTGCGTCAGGTTCGTGACCGAGCCTTCCACGTTGGTCACGCGGCCGTCGATGCTGGTGATCGCCGTCTTGTTGGCCGCAACGTTCGTCGCGTTGTCGGCGATGCCGGCCGTGTTGGTCGTCACGTTCTGGTTGGTCGCGTGCAGCTGCGAACCGTTCACCGCTTCGGTGCTGGTGTCGCCCAGCGCACCGGCCTTCACGCCGCCCAGCGTGCGCGCGCCGTCGGTGCCACTGAAGTCCACCGTCGTGCCGTCCAGGTCCCTGGCCACCGTGATGGCCTTGCTGGTCGCGTCCTGCTGCACCAGGCCGACGCTGCCGCCGTCCAGTTGCTGCGTCAGATTCGTGACCGAACCTTCCACATTGGTCACGCGGCCGTCGATGCTGGTGATCGCCGTCTTGTTGGCCGCAACGTCCGTCGCGTTGGCGGCGATGTTCGTCGTGTTGGCCGCGATGTTCGTCGCGTTGGCCGCGATGCCGGCCGTGTTGGTCGTCACGTTCTGGTTGGTCGCGTGCAGCTGCGAGCCGTTCACCGCTTCGTTGCTGGTGTCGCTCAGCGCACCGGCCTTCACGCCGCCCAGCGTGCGCGCGCCATCGGTGCCACCGAAGTCCACTGTCGTGCCGTCCAGGTCCCTGGCCACCGTGATGGCCTTGCTGGCGACGTCCTGCTGCACCAGGCCGACGCTGCCGCCGTCCAGTTGCTGCGTCAGGTTCGTGACCGAGCCTTCCACGTTGGTCACGCGGCCGTCGATGCTGGTGATCGCCGTCTTGTTGGCCGCAACGTTCGTCGCGTTGTCGGCAATGTTCGTCGTGTTGGCCGCAATGCCGGCCGTGTTGGTCGTCACGTTCTGGTTGGTCGCGTGCAGTTGCGAACCATTCACCGCTTCGGTGCTGGTGTCGCCCAGCGCACCGGCCTTCACGCCGCCCAGCGTGCGCGCGCCATCGGTGCCGCTGAAGTCCACTGTCGTGCCGTCCAGGTCCCTGGCCACCGTGATGGCCTTGCTGGTCGCGTCCTGCTGCACCAGGCCGACGCTGCCGCCGTCCAGTTGCTGCGTCAGGTTCGTGACCGAGCCTTCCACGTTGGTCACGCGGCCGTCGATGCTGGTGATCGCCGTCTTGTTGGCCGCAACGTTCGTCGCGTTGTCGGCGATGCCGGCCGTGTTGGTCGTCACGTTCTGGTTGGTCGCGTGCAGCTGCGAACCGTTCACCGCTTCGGTGCTGGTGTCGCCCAGCGCACCGGCCTTCACGCCGCCCAGCGTGCGCGCGCCATCGGTGCCACTGAAGTCCACCGTCGTGCCGTCCAGGTCCCTGGCCACCGTGATGGCCTTGCTGGTCGCGTCCTGCTGCACCAGGCCGACGCTGCCGCCGTCCAGTTGCTGCGTCAGATTCGTGACCGAACCTTCCACATTGGTCACGCGGCCGTCGATGCTGGTGATCGCCGTCTTGTTGGCCGCAACGTCCGTCGCGTTGGCGGCGATGTTCGTCGTGTTGGCCGCGATGTTCGTCGCGTTGGCCGCGATGCCGGCCGTGTTGGTCGTCACGTTCTGGTTGGTCGCGTGCAGCTGCGAGCCGTTCACCGCTTCGTTGCTGGTGTCGCCCAGCGCACCGGCCTTCACGCCGCCCAGCGTGCGCGCGCCATCGGTGCCACCGAAGTCCACTGTCGTGCCGTCCAGGTCCCTGGCCACCGTGATGGCCTTGCTGGTCGCGTCCTGCTGCACCAGGCCGACGCTGCCGCCGTCCAGTTGCTGCGTCAGGTTCGTGACCGAGCCTTCCACGTTGGTCACGCGGCCGTCGATGCTGGTGATCGCCGTCGTGTTGGCCGCAACGTTCGTCGCGTTGTCGGCGATGTTCGTCGTGTTGGCCGCGATGTTCGTCGCGTTGTCGGCGATGCCGGCCGTGTTGGCCGTCACGTTCTGGTTGGTCGCGTGCAGTTGCGAACCATTCACCGCTTCGGTGCTGGTGTCGCCCAGCGCACCGGCCTTCACGCCGCCCAGCGTGCGCGCGCCATCGGTGCCACCGAAGTCCACTGTCGTGCCGTCCAGGTCCCTGGCCACCGTGATGGCCTTGCTGGTCGCGTCCTGCTGCACCAGGCCGACGCTGCCGCCGTCCAGTTGCTGCGTCAGGTTCGTGACCGAGCCTTCCACGTTGGTCACGCGGCCGTCGATGCTGGTGATCGCCGTCGTGTTGGCCGCAACGTTCGTCGCGTTGTCGGCGATGCCGGCCGTGTTGGCCGTCACGTTCTGGTTGGTCGCGTGCAGTTGCGAACCATTCACCGCTTCGGTGCTGGTGTCGCCCAGCGCACCGGCCTTCACGCCGCCCAGCGTGCGCGCGCCATCGGTGCCACCGAAGTCCACTGTCGTGCCGTCCAGGTCCCTGGCCACCGTGATGGCCTTGCTGGTCGCGTCCTGCTGCACCAGGCCGACGCTGCCGCCGTCCAGTTGCTGCGTCAGGTTCGTGACCGAGCCTTCCACGTTGGTCACGCGGCCGTCGATGCCGGTGATCGCCGTCTTGTTGGCCGCAACGTTCGTCGCGTTGTCGGCAATGTTCGTCGTGTTGGCCGCGATGTTGGTCGCGTTGGCCGTCACGTTCTGGTTGGTCGCGTGCAGCTGCGAACCGTTCACCGCTTCGGTGCTGGTGTCGCTCAGCGCACCGGCCTTCACGCCGCCCAGCGTGCGCGCGCCGTCGATGCCGCTGAAGTCCACCATCGTGCCGTCCAGGTCTTTGGCCACCGTGATGGCCTTGCTGGCGACGTCCTGCTGCACCAGGCCGACGCTGCCGCCGTCCAGTTGCTGCGTCAGGTTCGTGACCGAGCCTTCCACGTTGCTCACGCGGCCGTCGATGCCGGTGATCGCCGTCTGGTTGGCCGCGATGTTCGTCGTGTTGGTCGCGATGTTCGTCGCGTTCAGCGCCGTACGCCCGTCGATGTTGGTAATTGCATCACCCACATTGCTCACCGCCGTGCCCCCCACGCTGTAGCTCGGCGCACTGATCGCACCGTTGGTCGGGTTGTAGGTCGAGCCACCACCGAGTGCTGTCGCGGTATCCGCACCGATCTGGTTCGACTTCGCCGCCTCCGACTGCAACTGGCCGACGTTCACCGCATCCGTCGCAGCCGAACCGGCCGCCACATTCGTCAGGCGACGTTCCTTGCCCGACGAACCCATCGACACTTCGCCGCTGGTCGTGCCCGACAGTGCAGTCGTACCCGGGTTGTAAGCTGCTGCGCCAAGGTCGGCCGTCGTGGTCGAACCCGCACCCAAGGCCACCGAGTTAGCCGCCGATGCAGAGGCGCCATAACCCAGTGCCACTGAGTTATCCCCTGCCGAATCAGCGAGCAGACCCATCGCAACTGAGTAGTTCCCTGTCGAAGTGGCGTATGCACCCATCGCCATGGAGGCAGTCCCTTCCGAAGTAGCTAGCTGACCAATTGCAATGCCAGCGTCGCCTGTGCTAAGTGCGCCAAACCCCAAAGCGACTGAGTTCCTAGCCGATGCGCTCGCCTGAAGGCCGAGTGCTGTCGCCCCGTCCCCGCTCGCATTGGATTCTGCGCCGACTGCTGTGGAGCCCTCCCCACTAGCCGCGGCGCCTGCGCCGATTGCGCTTGACTGTACCGCGTTGGCGATTGCATCGCGACCAATTGCAGTCGTCTTGTCCGCAGTGGCCCTGGCGTTATCACCGAGTGCCGCAGCACCATCGCCGACTGCGTTCGCATTCGTGCCGATAGCCGTAGCACTATATGCACCTGCCGACGTACCAGAAGTTGCGAAAGCGTTATACCCCATAGCTATGCTGTTGATATTCGTACCATCAGTCTTTGCCCCTGAGCCAATTGCAATCGAATGTAATCCCTTGGCGACACCTCCGCCCGCGTTGTACTGGGCGTGCGCTGCCGGCGCCCACGAGGCTGCGGCCACAACCGCAGTCGCCACAACTGCACAAACCTTAGCCTTGTTGCGCTTGCCGCGCGCAACCGCGTTTTCGGAGGCTGCCACCCACGACCCAAGGGCTTCATTCCAGATGGTGCGATAGGACTTGTTCATGACATGATTCCTTTTAAAGGCTATGAAAAGAATTGAGTTATGCGAACTAATTCCAAATCGCCATTGCCATTTTTTGCTGTTGAATTTCAGATGCAAAAACTGGGGCGATCAGATTCCCGTGATCTCATGGCCGCCGTAAGAATCGGCCGGATTTTGCTGAGGCACTTGGGGACTGGCTTGCGCTAAATCTCTCTAGCTGGGTTCAGTCTATATTTTTGAGATTGAACGAAAATAGGACCTGTCCGAATCGGCTCTGCCCCGAATTCGAGCGCTGAAGCGCCTTGGGATGACGGTACTGTCGGCTATTGCGGAAAGCGTGGCACCGTCAGCAATCGTGACCGGCGACGGATAGCGGAAAGAGCCGGTTTATATGCTTGAGCAAGCGTCGGCGGTTCAGCGAAATCCGTCGCCGATGCAGGCGCCTCGATCGATATCAATCACGCAACGAGTCGGAATCGCCGTATGATGCTGAAACCAATCCTTGCGTCACTGATTCAAGTCTTGCGTCACTGATTCAGGTCCGCCATGCCATCACCGAGCACAAGCTCCAGTGGGCATGAACGCGTGGTTCACACGCTCAACGGCGACTCACGCGTTGATGAGCCGAGCAGGCTGAACCGCTATCAGCGGACGCTCGTCATGGGCGCGGGCGTCGCGGTCTCGTTTGTCCTGGTGCTGTTGACCGGCGTTGTGCTGAAATCGACGGTCACGGACTACGTCGAGGATCGCTATACCGATTCGCTCTCCGGCAGACTCGCCTGCAGCTGGAGTTTCTCGAGCGGGAAAGAACGCTGAGAGTCGCCATCCTCCATGAAGATATCGAGTTCAGTCTCGTGTTGATCAACAGCGCGCCACAGCAGGTAAGGCTCGCCGCGCAACGTCACAAATACTTCTGCCGTGCACGCCGCAGAGCCCCAACTGTGGTCAAGCGGTTAGGTGAGGACAGGAGTGCGACATGGTTTCCGCCAGCCACCGATCCCTTTAGCGAACGGCCCGCCATCCGGCTGGTCATGCCGGCCTTCGCTTGAGCGCGAAGTGCTGACGGATCGGACCGAAGCTCGATAAGAAAGCCTGCGTGCGTTCAGGATCGCACCCGCTGATGCGTGGCCATTGACGTTCTTGCGTGCCGCCAGCGCGCATTCTTCGAGAAGACGAATGGAAACCCCAGGCCGTGGCCTTGGACGATCGGTCGAAGTCGATTTTTTTCGCGGTATCGTGCTGATCGTCATCGTGCTCGATCACATTCCCGGCAGCACGCTATCGCATCTGATGCTGCACGCGTACGCGTTGTGCGATTCGGCCGAGGTGTTCGTGTTTCTCGGCGGCTACGCATCGGCGGCGGCGTATACGGCGGTGCTTGCGCATCGCGGCGAACACGCGGCGCAGCTGCGCTTCCTCAAACGCTGCGGGGAGATCTATCGCGCGTATCTGTTGACGGCGATGCTGACGCTCGTGTCCGGCGCGATTCTCGCGCTGCTCGATCTGAATCGGCCGATGGTAGAAATGACCGGCTGGCCGCCGTTCGCGTTGCAGCCATGGCGTCAGGCATTCGATATCGCGCTGTTGCGCCGGCAACCGTATCTGTCCAGCGTGCTGCCGATGTACGTGCTGTTCGCGCTATGCGTGCCCGTGATGGTGCCGCTCGCGCGCCGCTCTGCATCGCTCGCGCTCGCGGTGAGCGTCGCGGTGTGGGCCGTCGCGCGGCCGCTCGCCGCGTTATTCAGCATTGACGCTGTCGCCGACTGGGCTTTTAATCCGTTTGCGTGGCAACTGATGTTCGTGCTCGGTATGCTGTGCCGCGTGCAGCCGATCAGCGAACGTTTTCATGCGAGCTATACCGCACAGTGGCTCACGCGCGTCGCGGTGGTCGCGGTGCTTGGCTTCGCGATGGTCAAACTTTTCGTGCTGACGCAGCCTTTGTCCGGCACGCACAAGCAGAATCTTTCAGTGGAACGTGTGATCAATTTCATCGTCATCGCGTGGCTCGCCGCCCAGTTCGTGCGGATGGGCAGTATCGCGTGGCTCGCGAGGCGGCTGCCCGCCGTCGTGACGGTGGGGCGCACCGGACTCGTGTGCTTCGTCACCGGCACGCTGGTGTCGTTGCTCATCGACACGGCGACACCGCACACGTTTCACGGCTTTCGCGCGGTGCTGGTCGGGCTCGGCGGCGACTTCGCGGCGATCGGCGCGCTGCTGATGATCGCGCGCGGCTGGAGCGGCTGGAAAGGGCAGCAGTCGGGCGTACAGGCGAATGGCGCGGGTTGCGAATGACACGACGCGAGCGCCGCGGGCGCATCACGACCACGATGCGCACTACGCGCAAGCTCGTTGGACTCGCGACCGTGATGAGCGTCGTCGTGCTCGCGTGGCTCGCGATGCATCGCACGGCCGCGCAGGCCAAAGAGACACCGTTCGCGATGCACTGCTCGGAGTTCGCGGGTGCGGTGCTGTCGCCCGAATTGATCGAGATGCCGACGGCCGGCGCGCTGATCGAAAGCGCGGCGATGATCGGTGCGACCGCGCCGGGCAATCAGCAAGGCGGCGAGTATTGCCGCATCACGGGCCGCATCAAGGCGCTGATTCGGACGACGCCCGACATCCGCTTCGATCTGAATCTGCCGAGTCGCTGGAATGGCCGTGCGTTGCAGATCGGCGGCGGCGGGTACAACGGCGTGGTTGTCAGCGGCACCGGCGTGATGCCGTTCTGGCCGGATCGCGCGCCGCTCGCGCAAGGCTACGCGACGTTCGGTGACGACTCGGGGCATGTCGGCGATTCGTCGCTCGCGGAGTTTGGTCTCGTCGATGAAGCGGTGACGAACTTCGGCTACGCGCATCTGAAGAAAACCCATGACGTCGCGCTCGCGTTGATCGCGTACGCTTACGGCAGGCCGCCGCAGCGCATGTATTTTGCCGGCGGCTCGACGGGGGGCCGCGAAGGCTACACGGTGATGCAGCGCTTCCCCGACGACTACGACGGCGTGATCGCCAATGCGCCCGCGCTGAATTTTTCCGGCGTGCGGCTGATCGGCGTGAAGCTCGGCCAGGCCGAGTACGGTACGCCGGGCGGCTTCGTGCCGCCGGCGCTGCTCGAACGCGTCTATCAACGCACGCTCGAGGTATGCGACCGGCTCGACGGCATGGCGGACGGCATCGTCAGCGACGTCGAAGCATGTCGCGCGCACGAAGCGCAAATTGTCGATTCGCTGCGTTGCGCGCTGCGCCCTTCATCTGACGATGCGTGTCTGACCGACGCGCAACTGGCCACCTTGCTGGCGATGCGCGACGGGCTGTCGCTGCCGTTTCGGCTCGCGTGGGACGTGAGCGGCTATCGCGGCTACAACGTGTTCCAGGGCACGCAACTGACCGGCGCGCTCGGGCTCGCGCATCAGCCGCGGCGTCAACCGGTACCGACGTTCTATGCAAACGGTTATCTGTTCGCGCAAGGCGACGGCTATCTGCGCTACTTCGTCGCGCGCGATGCGGACTTCGATTCGTTGACGTTTGATCCGCAACGCCCCGGCAAATATCGCGCGCAACTGATCGCGCTGTCGGCCACGATCGGCGCGATGAACCCCGACCTGTCGCGTTACATCGCGCACGGCGGCAAGCTGATCACGCTGCAGGGTCTCGCCGACGAAGTGATCAGCCCGAACCAGACGATCGCGTATCACGACGCGCTAGTCGCGCGTTTCGGCAAGGACGAGGTCGATCGCTTCATGCGGCTGTACATGGTGCCGGGGTTTCAGCATGGCAACGGCGTGTTCATTCCATCGGTCGATCTGCTCGGCGCGCTCGACGCGTGGGTCACGCGCGGCGTCGCACCCGAAACGCTGATGGCCACAGATCTCGCCGCGGCGACGAATGGACGCTCGCGGCCGCTGTGCCGCTATCCCGGGTTTCCGCGCTATCTCGGCCGAGGCAATGTAAATCTGGCGAGTAGTTTTGTCTGTGCGCAGCCCTGAGGTCTGAGTCGTCGCAGCACCTGTTTGACCGGCGAGCCGCGCAACAAAGCGTGCGGACCGAGCCGGGGCCCACGCCCGACGAGCCGACAGCCCGAGCGCCACCGCCTTTTCGCGCACGTAGCGCCGCAACCGCACGATCTGTTCGTCCGCTCGCGTGCGCTGCACGCTTTCGCACTTTCCATTACATTGCGGATGCGGCGCGTTCCTTCGCGCCGTTTCCTGTCATTCAACAGCGGTGTCGGCCATCATCGAGTCCATGCAGCCAATCGTTTCGGTCAAGAATCTGTCGAAAACCTATGCCAGCGGTTTTCAGGCACTGAAGAACATCAATCTGGCGATCCACCGTGGAGAAATCTTCGCGCTGCTCGGGCCGAACGGCGCGGGCAAGACCACGCTGATCAGCATCGTCTGCGGCATCGTCAACGCGAGCGAAGGCGGCGTGACGGTGGACGGCCACGACATCGGCTCCAACTATCGCGCGGCTCGCTCGCTGATCGGCCTCGTGCCGCAGGAGTTGACCACGGACGCGTTCGAAACCGTCTGGGCCACCGTGTCGTTCAGCCGCGGCCTGTTCGGCAAGCCGAAGAACCCCGCTTACATCGAGAAAGTGCTGCGCGACCTGTCGCTCTGGGAGAAGCGCGACAACAAGATCATCACGCTGTCGGGCGGCATGAAGCGGCGCGTGTTGATCGCGAAGGCGCTGTCGCACGAGCCGCGCGTGCTGTTTCTCGACGAGCCGACCGCCGGTGTCGACGTCGAGCTGCGGCGCGACATGTGGAAGCTCGTGCGCTCGCTCGCGGCGAGCGGCGTGACGATCATCCTGACCACGCATTACATCGACGAAGCCGAGGAGATGGCCGACCGCATCGGCGTGATCAACGCGGGCGAAATCATGCTGGTCGAAGAGAAGACCGAGCTGATGCGCAAGCTCGGCACGAAGCAGTTGACGCTGCAACTGGAGAGCCCCCTCGACACGGTGCCGGCTTCGCTCGCCGGCTACGGGCTCGCGGTCGCGAACGGCGGCAACGAACTGACCTACACCTATGAAGGCGAGGGCGGGCGCACCGACATCATCGCGCTGCTGAAATCGCTCGACGACGCCGGTATCCGCTTCAAGGATCTGCACACCACGCAGAGTTCGCTCGAAGACATTTTCGTCAGTCTGCTGCGGGGGAACCCATGAACATCTACGCAATGCGCGCGATCTACAAGTTCGAAATGGCGCGCACGTGGCGCACGCTGATGCAAAGCATCATCGCGCCGGTGATTTCCACGTCGCTGTACTTCGTCGTGTTCGGCTCGGCGATCGGCTCGCGTATCAAGGAAGTGGAGGGCATCAGCTACGGCGCGTTCATCGTGCCGGGTCTGATCATGTTGTCGCTGCTGTCGCAAAGCATCGCGAACGCGTCGTTCGGGATTTACTTCCCGCGTTTCACGGGCACGATCTACGAGCTGCTGTCGGCGCCCGTATCGTATCTGGAGATCGTCGTCAGCTATGTGGGCGCGGCGGCCACCAAGTCGATCCTGCTCGGGCTCATCATTCTCGCGACCGCCGCGCTGTTCGTACCGTTGCAGATCATGCATCCATTCTGGATGGTGCTGTTTCTCGTGCTGACGGCCGTCACGTTCAGTCTGCTCGGCTTCATCATCGGCATCTGGGCGGACAACTTCGAGAAGCTGCAACTGGTGCCGCTCCTGATCGTCACGCCGCTCACGTTTCTCGGCGGCGCCTTCTATTCGGTGGACATGCTGCCGCCGTTCTGGCGCGCCGTCACGCTGTTCAATCCGATCGTTTATCTGGTCAGCGGATTTCGCTGGAGCTTCTACGAGTTGGGCGACGTCGGCGTCGGCCTGAGTCTCGGCATGACACTGCTGTTCCTCGCGGTGTTCCTCGTGATCGTCGGCTGGATCTTCAGGACCGGCTATCGCTTGAAAAGCTGATAGGACCGCGCGATTGGCAGAGGGCGCGACAGCGAAAAGCCGTCGCGCCCTCTTCATCGATACGCGCAGACGCCGACTACAACTACAACAGATACGCCTGCGCGACATTGATCAACTGCACGCGGTTGCGCACGTTGAACAGCTGCCGCAAGCGCCGCAGATGATAGTCGACGTTATGCGGCGACAGCCCGAGGAAATACGCGATTTCCTTGTCGCGCTGCCCCTGCACGACCGCCTTCAGCACCGCGTGCTGCAGCTTGCTCAGCGCGACGCGCTGCTGCTGCGCGGGCGCGATGCCGATCACGCTTTTCGCGTGCATCCAGATGAACTCATGAATCGAGTGCGCGAACATCAGCGTTTCCGCGACGATCGATTCGGTCATCCAGCGCGGGTTGCCGATCTCCGAATTGAAGCACAGGCTCGCGCTCAGCTCCGGCTCCGGCAGCGGCATCTGCGTGAGAATGCCGCTCTTGCGGCCGGTCGCCTCCAGCATGTCGATCAGCGCGCCGAGCCGCTCGCTGCGCAGCTGCGCGCGCGGCAGATCGGCGCGCAGGTCGGCGATATTCCACAGAAATGGCATGCCGGTCGGCGACGCGAGCGCGACGCGCGGATCGAGCTCGAAATAGCGCTCGCGGAAATAGCGCGTGAGCCAGGCCTGCGACTCGTAGCTCGTCAACACGAACATCGTCTTGTGATGCGAAGACGTGCGCGTGGCGGTATAGCTGAACGAGTCGAAGCCCAATTGCCTGATGCGCTGACGCACGAACTCCATGCGGTCCTGCGCGCTGCCGAACCGTCCGAGCGGACCGATCAGCGGCGCGGCCCGCCGCGCCGCGGGCGACGGCGTGCCGATTTCTTCCTCGGTGAACAGAGTCAGAAAGCCACTGCGACCCGCACCATTCGCGGCGCGGGGAGACATCTTCACTGCTTCAGCCGCGTGGGCTGATTGCACGGCGTGCCGCGCGCCGGCCGGGTAAGCCGGTTGGGCGGATGCCGCTCTCGGGTGTGCTGCCGACGCGTGCCCGGCTTCGCCTTGCGGCGAGCCGGTCAGCCATTGCGGCAGCGTATCGCATTCATGTTCCATGAAACGGTAGCTCCGGCGTTCTAAACGCGTGAAAGACGACAACCTCAATGATTAGCGATTTCGTGAAATGTCGGTAGCCGGTTCCTTGCTATCATTTTCGTGATCTTGCGCTGACAGTGGACCGGCAATACGGGTACGGCGGCGTTTCTCCTTCCATACGGCACCTCCTTCGAGGGGATGTGATGGCACGAATTCCCAAGCTCACGACGACGCTCGCCTACGACCGCTACATGGCCGGCCAGCGACTCGTGTCGAGCGTGGATCGCGAGTGGCGGCATCTGGTGCTGCGCTCGTATCTCGAGCCGGTGCGGCAAGACCTGCTCGAAGCGCCCGGTTTGCGCGACTTCACGCTGATGACGCTCGCGAGCGGCGCCGAGCATCTCGAACGCAACCTCGGCGGAGCTTGGGAAAGCGCCGATATGCGCGTGAACGACCTGTGGTTCGTGCCGCCCACGCCGATCTCGTGGCGCTGGCATTCGATCAGCGACGAGCCGTTGTCTACGTTGCACGTGCACATCGAGCGCGATTTGATCGACAGCGTCGCGCAACAGATGGGGCTCGACGCGTCGCGTGAACTGTCGCTCGGCGATGCGATGCGCTTCAACGATCCGCTGATCGCCGCGATGCTTGCCGCGCTGCATCGCGCCGCCCGCGATCCGGCCGATTCGCGTCTGTATGTCGATACGCTGGCTCACGCGCTCGCCGCGCACCTGCTGCAGCACTATTCGAGCGGCAACGACGCGCGACGCGGCGGCGCGACGCGGCCCGAACGGCTGGTGCCGCGCCGGATTCGCCGAGTGACCGAGTACATCCGCACCAATCTCGCCGAAGATCTGGCGATCGCCGAACTGGCCGAGCAGGCCGGCCTAAGCAGTTTTCATTTTGCCCGGGTGTTTCGCCGCGAGACCGGGGAGACGCCGCATCAGTTCGTGACGCGCTTGCGGCTCGAGGAAGCGGCGAGGCTGCTGCGCGCCACGGATCGAACCGTGCTGCAAATCGCGCTCGAAGTTGGCTTCGAGAATGCCAGTCATTTCTCCGTGCAGTTCAAGCGTGGCTATGGTGCGACGCCGCTCGCCTACCGGCTGCGCGCTTGAGATGCACGCCGGCCGATGCTTGCCTGCGCACGCCGTAACGGCTCGCCTTTCTACAGTAGGAATCACGCACTTGCGCAGTGTGCTTTGCATTGCGCGGCTTGCAAACTACGAACTTTCGTGGCGGCGCGCGGTGCAAACTGGCATGGCACGTGGCGCAAGGCTTCGCGGTTCGGCCGGCCGCCCGCGATCGGACGTGGTCTAACTGGACTGACCGCGGCGCCGACAACTGTATCTGTCGAAACCTTGCATAGGACGACAGAATCGAACCGCTTTTGAACCCCACATACCGGATAACGCGCCACGACCCGACTCAAGATGACTGCATGCGGCCACGCCTTCATCGCCGAAACCCATCCCGATGCGCCGCAGACCGTGGCCGCGTTCCTGAAGCTTCTGCCGTACCGGCAGAAGCTGATCCATGTGCGCTGGAGCGGTGAGGGCTGCTGGGTGCCGCTCGGCGAATTCAAGCTCGAGAACGACGGCGTCGCGGTCGGCTTCGAGAATCACACGAGCCATCCATCGGTCGGCGACATCCTGTTCTATCCGGGCGGCTATAGCGAGACCGAGATCATCCTCGCATATGGCTCATGCTGCTTCGCGAGCAAGATGGGGCAACTCGCGGGCAATCATTTTCTGACGATCGTCGAAGGCAAGGAAAAGCTGCGCGAGCTCGGCACGAAGGTGCTGTGGGAAGGCGCGCAGGAGGCGGTGTTCGAGAGGCTTTGAGCGGGCCGCATTTCCTCGCTGGGCATACGCGATGCTTGTTTGAAGAGCCGCGTGCGGTCAGGTACCGTTCCGGCACCGACCACGCACGTGAGGTACTCGACACCGCTGGCCCGCCCGGCGAGGAGGAGCAAATGCGAGGCATAAATGACAAGGTCCGCGCTGTAGTTTTTGCCATGTCGATCGTGCTGCTCTCGGCTTGCGGCGGGGGCGGTAACGGCAGCAGCGGGTCGAGTAGCGGCGGCAGCACGGCGGCCGAGCCGGCTGGCGGCGTCAAGCTGCAGGTCGTGTCGTTCGGCGACAGCCTGTCGGACGTCGGGACTTATGCGCCGCTCGCGAGCGCGGTGGGAGGCGGGCGTTTCACGACCAATCCCGGCCAGGTGTGGGCCCAGGACGTCGCGCAATACTACGGCGATACGCTCAGCGCCGCGTTCACGATCGATTTCACGCATAAGCTGAGTGCGCAGAGCGGCCTCGGTTATGCGGAAGGCGGCTCGACGGTGGCGACGCCGGCGAACCAGTACGACTATCTGAGCGACGTCATCGGCAACATCGAAATGCCTGTCAATCAGCAACTGTCGAGTTATCTGAGCGCTCACGGCAGCTTCAACGCCAATCAGCTCGTGCTCGTGTGGGCGGGCGCGAACGATGTGCTCCGCGCCGGCAACCTGCCCGCCGCGGCGCCGATCGTGCAGGCGGCGGCCACGACGCTCGCCCAGCTCGTCGGGCAGATCGTGCAGAACGGCGGCGCGCATGTGGTGGTGATCAATCTGCCGAATATCGGGCTGTCGCCGAAGGGGCTCGCTTCGGCCGATGGTGGCGCGAACCTCACGCAGTTGTCGCAGCTTTTCAACGATACGTTGAACACCGCGTTGCAAACCGACGGGCTGCAGTCGAAGGTGATCGAGGTCGATTCGTACACGTGGACGAATCAGCTCATCGGAAGCTTTCAGGCGAACGGCTTTACCGTGTCGAATACGGGGCAGGCCTGCGATCCGAAGAAAACGCCCGATGACACCGCGCTGCTATGTTCGCCGGCAACCTATGTGAGCGCCAATGCGGATCAGACTTACATGTTCGCCGATGATTTGCATCCGACGACGCACATGCATGCGTTGTTTGCGCAGTTCGTCGAGCAGCAGATCGCGCATAGTGGGTTGGGGCGGTGAGGGGGGATACTGCGGCGGGGCGCGCTATCGGCACCCGGCCCCTCAACCAGGCCGGGGTGCGCACCCCATCAGGTGGTCATCACTTGAACAACTTCATCGCCTGCGTCAGCGTATTGATCACTCCCCAGGCAAGCGGAATCATCGCATACAGCCAGAACACCGCGAGCATCACCTTGTTGGTCGGGTGTACGGTTTGAACGGTCGACATACGGATCTCCTCACGCGCCCTTGGCGACTTGTGCATCGGTCATGTGGTGCTTCTCATCCACACGCTTGACCAGCAGGTTGCAGATAAAGCCGATCACGAGCAGCACGGCCATGATGTGCACGGTCATCGTGTACGCGTCTGCTTTGGCGACACCGTTCGCGACTTCATATGCGCGGATGTAATTGACGAGCACCGGACCCGCTACACCCGCCGCCGCCCACGCGGTCAGGAGCCGTCCATGAATGCCGCCGACGAACGCCGTACCGAACATGTCGGCGAGATAGGCCGGCACCGTCGCGAAGCCGCCGCCGTACATGGACAGGATGATGCAGTACGTCAGCACGAACAGCGCGATCTGTCCGTTCGCGGCAAAGCTGGGCACGAAGTAGTAGAGCACCGCGCCGAGCACGAAGAAGATGGCGTAGGTGTTCTTGCGACCGATCCAATCCGATGCCGACGACCACACGAAACGTCCACCCATGTTGAACAGCGACAGCAATCCGACGAAGCCGGCCGCAGCGGACGCCGTCACGGTGTTCTTGAAGCTCTCCTGGATCATCACCGAGGCCTGGCCGAGAACGCCGATCCCGGCCGTCACGTTCAGGAACAGCACGAACCAGATCAGATAGAACTGCGGTGTTTTAAACGCCTGATCGATATGCACGTGGTTGCGCGAGATCAGCCGGTGCTGCGTGACTTCGGACGGCGTCCAGCCGGCCGGCTTCCAGTCGGCGGGCGGCACGCGGATCGCGAGCGCGCCGATCGTCATCGAGATGAAGTAGACGATGCCGAGCACGACGAAGGTCTGCGCGACGCCCACGCTCGTTGCGCTATGAAAGTGGTTCATCAGCGCGACCGACAACGGCGCCGCGATCATCGCGCCGCCACCGAAGCCCATGATCGCCATGCCGGTCGCCATGCCGCGGCGGTCCGGGAACCAGCGGATCAGCGTCGACACCGGCGACACATAACCGAGCCCCAGCCCGATCCCGCCGATCACGCCGTAACCGAGATATAGCAGCACGATCTGATGCAGATAGACGCCGAGCGCGGACACCAGGAACCCGCCGCCGAAACAGCATGCTGCCGTGAACATGGTGCGGCGCGGACCGACGTGTTCGAGCCATTTGCCCGCGAATGCGGCCGACAAACCGAGGAACACGATCGCGAGCGAAAAGATCCAGCCGAGCGCGGTCAGCGACCAGTCATCGGGCGCGGACTGCGTGATGCCGATCACTTTGGTCAGCGGTCCGTTGAATACCGAGAACGCATAGGCCTGACCGATGCACAGATGCACGGCGAGCGCCGCGGGGGGCACCATCCAGCGCGAAAAGCCGGGCTGTGCGACGGTGGCCTGTTTGGAAAAAAATGGGGCTGAGCCTCGTTGGCCGCCCGGCTCGCTGATGCTACTCATAAGTGGGTCTCCTTACAGTTGTTCTGTTTATCGGCGCTTCGTGCATATACCTTGAGGCGGCGGAGTGTAACTTGCGCACGCCGTCGCGTCATCGCTATATGTACTTTTATTTCATATGACCTGGATCCACGTACCCAAAATCGTGTTTGGCTCGACAATAGGACGTGGTCGATGGCTTCGCAATATGAAGCGCGCGGACATAAGGTGTGAACCTGGTGAAACGCGGGTATTCTTCACGCGATCGTGCAAATCGTGGGACGCTCCGAGCGGGTTCCTTGGTATTTCCGACTAGAGCCATTATGCAAATTCGCCAATAAGCGAGCCGCGCACGACGCGCGGCACAAAAAGAAACGGGCCGGCGCGGCTTCTTCGCCGCGCCGGCCCGTCGTGTATCGAGAGCGAGTTCCGCCGGTGTCAGTCGATCTTGCGCCCGGTCTTCATGCGTGCTGCAACGAGTACCGAGATCAGACAGCCGATCGCCAGATACGCGGCCACCGGATGCCACGAGCCGCCCGCGAAGCTGACCAGCGCGACCGCGATGAACGGCGTGAATCCGCCGCCGACCACGCTCGCCACCTGATAGCCGACACCCGCGCCGCTATAGCGGTACTCGGTGCCGAACAGCTCGGTGAACATCGGCTGCTGGACGCTGACGACCATGTCGTGCGCGATGTTGGCAAGCATCACCGCGAACACGACAATCCATACTGTCGAACGCGCTTCGAGCGCGAGGAAGAACGGCACCGCGCTGAACACGCCGACCAGCGCGCCGATCATATAGATGCGACGGCGGCCGAAGCGATCCGCGAGCCAGGCGAAGCACGGAATCGTCACGCAGCTGAGCGCGCCGACGACGAAGCCGATCGTCAGGAAAAACTCGCGCGGCATGTGCAGGTTCGTGGTCGAGTAGCTCAGCGCGAACGCGGTCACGATGTACATCGTGAACAGCTCGGCGAGCCGCAGCGCGATGATCAGCAGGAAGGCTTTCGGATGGCGCAGCAGCGCTTCGACGATCGGCAGGCGCACACGGCGCTCGCCATGCTGGCCGACTTTCTCGACGAACTCCTGAGATTCCTCCATGCTCGAGCGGATCCACAGCGCGATCAGCACCAGTACGACGCTGAACAGAAACGGCAGACGCCAGCCCCAGTTGAGGAATGCGGCGTTGTCCATCGAGCGGCTGATCAGCGCGACGAGTCCCGTCGACAGCACGAGCCCGACGCCGTAGCCGACCTGCACGCCGCTACTGTAGAAGGCCTTCTTTTTCTCGGGCGCGCTTTCGACGGCCATCAACGCCGCGCCGCCCCATTCGCCGCCGACCGCAAAGCCCTGGATTGCGCGCAGCGTGACGAGCAGCACCGGCGCCAACCAGCCGATCGTCGAGAACCCCGGCAGCAGACCGATCGCGGCCGTCGACAGACCCATCATCATCACGGTGAGCACGAGCATGCGCTTGCGTCCGAGCCGGTCGCCGTAATGGCCGAACACGAAGCCGCCGAGCGGCCGGAACAGAAAGCCGACGCCGAAGGTCGCGAACGCGGCAAGCGTGCCCATCGCCGGGGCGACGTTCGGGAAGAACTCAGCGTTGAACACGAGCGCGGCGACGATGCCGTACAACAGGAAGTCGTACCAGTCGACCACGGCGCCGATAAAGCTGCCGAGCGCGGCCTTGCGAGCCTGACTGCGCGCATTGCGGTGAGTGGCCACTGTGGCCTGCGGGTGGGCGGTGCTCATCGAGTCTCCTTCAATGTGATATGTGCTTTAATCGATCGCGCCGCCCGGGCAAGGCTTTCGACGCGATCGATCCGCGCAGGGAATGTCCGGAAGGTTAATGACGCGACCCGGAATTCACAATCCGCGTGAGGGAGAAAATGCGCGATCATCGCTCGCGGCTGCGCGAATAGCGCGCGTTTTGCGTGTTTACACCAAGCGCCACGGAGAACCGTCGCGGGGAACGATGTGGGCGAACCCACGCAGCGCGCGGCGTGCTAACGTGAAAGTAATCTTAAAAACAACAGTCATTGATATACTACATACCGAATATTGAAAAATGCGGCGTTGCAGCATATGATTGAGGGATCAATCTTCTCAATCATCCGGAGTTACACGTGGAATTCGTGCCTCTTGCGCTGTTCGCCATGGCCGTCGTGGGGTTGGGCTGTGCCGCCACCGTTCTGCTGACCGACTGGATTCCCGAATCGGTCGCTGCACCTGCATCGCAACATGGCCGCTTCGTGGGTCTGGGCGAGCAGCGCGGCAAAACGGCGGCGCCGAATCGCGCGCGTGTTCAAGCAGAGGCGATGAATGTCGTCAGAACTTCCAACTGAAACAGTGGCCACCCCGTTGACCCTGTCGTTGCAGCCAATCGGCGCGAGTGCGAGCTTGCGCGATCAGGCCTATGCGATGCTGCGTCAGGCAATCGCCGACGCGGATATCTACCAGAATCGCGAAGAAATCCGTCTCGACGAGCGCGTGCTCAGCGAATCGCTCGGCGTGAGCCGCACGCCGGTGCGCGAAGCGATGACGCTGCTCGAGCAGGAAGGCTTCCTGCGCATGGTGCCGCGGCGTGGCATCTACATCGTGCGCAAGAGCAAACGCGAAATCGTCGAGATGATCCAGATGTGGGCCGCGCTCGAAAGCATGGCCGCGCGGCTCGCCACGCTGCATGCGACCGACGAGGAAATCGGCCGCTTGCGCCATATGTTCGACAATTTCCGCGACACGACGCCGGCCGAGCATATCGCCGAGTATTCGGACGCGAACATCGCGTTTCATCAGGCGATTGTCGAGCTGTCGAAGTCGCAGATCATTCTCGACACGATCAAGAACATCTTCATCCACGTGCGCGCGATCCGGCGCATGACCATCTCGCAGAGCGACCGGGCCGCGCGCTCTATCGTCGATCATCTGCGCATCATCGAGGCGCTCGAAAAGCGCGACACCGAACTCGCCGAGCGGCTCACGCGCCAGCATTCGCTCGATCTCGCGGCGTTCGTCGAAGCCAATTGCGATTTCCTCGATTGATGGCGGCCTAGACGCTGCCTGGCTGCTGATTGCGAAAAGCCCGCGTGTGCAAGCACCGCGGGCTTTTTTGCGTGCGCGCACTTCGAGCGATGCGCAGGTCGCGCGGCGGCGAACGGCAAACAAAACGAGGTCGCCGCCGCGCTGCGGGATAACCTTGCTTGACGGTCTTAAAAATATGGTATGTGATATATCAACAATGACCGGTGTGACGCACGGCCTGGTGTTTTCCCTTGAAATGACTGCCGCAGAGCCTTGTAGATTCGGCGCAAAGCTGCGGCTGGCAAGCTCGAGCAGCACAAACTTCGCGCCGTCTATGTCTCGAAATTGGCCTTGAAGGAATGTGATATATCACATACGGTATCTTCGAAGCCGTGAGACGTCGGTGCAACCGGACGTATATCGAAGCGGACGCGTCCGTCGATAACCGTTGCACATCCGATTGATGAGGAGATGACCATGTCTGCAGTTGTTTCATCCCTGAGTCCGGCCACGGCCACCACGACCGCCGACGACACGCTCAAGCAGAAGACCCGCGACGCGGGCGTCGTGTCGGGCGGCCATCTGGTCGCAAAGGCGCTGAAAAACGAGGGGGTCGACACGATCTTCACGCTGTGCGGCGGCCACATCATCGATATCTACGACGGCTGCGTCGACGAAGGCATCCGCATCATCGACGTGCGCCACGAGCAGGTCGCCGCACACGCGGCCGACGGCTACGCGCGCCAGACCGGCAAGCTCGGCTGCGTGGTGACGACCGCCGGCCCCGGCTGCACGAACGCGGTGACCGGCATCGCGACCGCGTTCCGCTCGGAAAGCCCGATCCTGCACATCGGCGGGCAGGGCGCGCTGACGCAGCACAAGATGGGCTCGCTGCAGGACCTGCCGCACGTCGACATCATGGCGCCGATCACGAAGTTCGCCGCGAGCGTGTCGAGCACCGAGCGCGTCGCGGACATGATCTCGATGGCCGCGCGCGAATGCTTCAACGGCGCGCCCGGTCCCGCCTACCTGGAAATTCCACGCGACGTGCTCGACCGCGAAGTCGACGTGTCGCGCGCGATCGTGCCGCGGCCGGGCCGCTATCGCGCGTCGACGAAATCGATCGGTGACCCGCGCGACATCGAGAAACTGGCGGACATTCTCGTCGATGCGGAACGCCCCGCGATCCTGTACGGCCAGCAGGTGTGGACCGCGCGCGGTCACGAGGAAGCGATCGCGCTGCTGCGCGGCATCGAGATTCCCGGCTATTTCAATGGCGCGAGCCGCGGGCTGCTGCCGCCGGGCGATCCGCATCATTTCGATCGCACGCGTTCGCAGGCGTTCGCGAATGCCGACGTGCTGATCGTGGTCGGCACGCCGTTCGATTTCCGCATGGGTTACGGCCGACGCATCAGCAAGGAATTGACGCTGGTGCAGATCGATATGGACTATCGAACCGTCGGCAAGAATCGCGATATCGATCTGGGGCTCGTCGGCGATCCGGGCGCGATCCTCGCCGCGGTGCTGCAGGCCGCGAGCGGTCGTATCAAGGACGACAAGCGTCAGGCGCGCCGCAAATGGATGGCGCAGTTGCGCGACGCCGAAGCGAGCGCAACCGAAAAACTGATGCCGCTGTTCCGCTCGAACAGCACGCCGATTCATCCGTATCGCGTCGCGTACGAACTCAACGAGTTCCTGTCCGACGACACCGTCTATATCGGCGACGGCGGCGACGTCGTGACGATCTCCGCGCAAGCGGTGCGCCCGCGCCGCCCCGGCCAGTGGATGGACCCCGGCGCGCTCGGCTCGCTCGGCGTCGGCACCGGCTTCGCGCTCGCGGCGAAGCTCGCGCACCCGCACAAGGAAGTGCTCTGCTATTACGGCGACGGCTCGTTCGGCATGACCGCGTTCGACATGGAAACCGCGAACCGCTTCGGCGCACCGTATCTCGCGGTGATCGGCAACAACTCGGCGATGAACCAGATCCGCTACGGCCAGCTTGCCAAATACGGCGAAGAACGCGGCAACGTCGGCAATCTGCTCGGCGACGTGCCGTTCAGCAAATTCGCCGAAATGCTCGGCGGCTATGGCGAGGAAGTGCGCGATCCCGCGCAGATCGCGAGCGCGCTACAGCGTGCGCGCGAAGCGATTCATCGCACCGGCCGCTCGGCGGTGGTCAACATCTGGGTCGACCCGCGCGAGTACGCACCGGGCACGAAGAACCAGACCATGTACAAATAACCCTCATCGTTCAGGAGATACGACATGGCCAAGGCACTCGACGGTGTGCGCATCCTCGATTTCACGCATGTGCAATCGGGGCCGACCTGCACGCAATTGCTAGCATGGTTCGGCGCGGACGTGATCAAGGTGGAACGGGCAGGCGCGGGCGACATCACGCGCGAGCAGCTGCGCGATATTCCCGACGTGGATAGCCTGTACTTCACGATGCTCAATCACAACAAGCGCTCGGTCACGATCGACACCAAGCATCCGGAAGGCAAGCAGGTGCTCGAAGCGCTGATCCAGAAATGCGACGTACTGGTCGAAAACTTCGCACCGGGCGCGCTCGACCGGATGGGCTTTACGTGGGAGCGGATTCAGGAATTGAATCCGCGCATGATCGTCGCCTCGGTGAAGGGCTTCGGTCCCGGTCCTTACGAGGACTGCAAAGTCTATGAAAACGTCGCGCAATGCGCGGGCGGCGCTGCGTCGACCACCGGCTTCGACGACGGGCCGCCGGTCGTGACCGGCGCGCAGATCGGCGACAGCGGCACGGGGCTGCATCTCGCGCTCGGCATCGTCACTGCGCTCTATCAACGCACGCATACCGGACGCGGCCAGCGCGTGCTCGCGGCCATGCAGGACGGCGTGCTCAATCTGTGCCGCGTCAAACTGCGAGACCAGCAGCGGCTCGATCGTACCGGCGTGATGAAGGAGTATCCGCAATATCCGAACGGCACGTTCGGCGAAGCGGTGCCGCGCGCGGGCAATGCGTCGGGCGGCGGCCAGCCGGGCTGGATTCTGAAATGCAAAGGGTGGGAGACCGACCCCAACGCCTATATCTACTTCATCACGCAGGCGCCCGTGTGGGCGAAGATCTGCAACGTGATCGGCAAGGAGGAGTGGGCCACGGACCCCGACTACGCGACGGCGCCCGCGCGCCTGCCGCGCTTGAAGGAGATCTTCGCCGAAATCGAACGCTGGACGATGACGAAGACCAAGTTCGAGGCGATGCAGATCCTGAACGAATACGACATTCCGTGCGGCCCGATCCTGTCGATGAAGGAAATTGCCGAGGAGCCGTCGCTGCGCAAAACCGGCACGATCGTCGAAGTCGATCATCCGAAGCGCGGCAAGTATCTGACAGTGGGCAATCCCATCAAGCTGTCCGACAGCCCGACCGACGTCGAACGCTCGCCGCTGCTTGGCGAACATACCGATGAAGTGATGGCCGAGCTCGGTTATTCGGCCGAGCAGATCACGGCGCTGCGCACGGCGGGCGCAATCTAGGAGCGAGGCATGCAGACGTGGATGCGGTTCATGTCGGGCGACAGCGGCATCGTGTTCGGCCGTGTCGAAGGCGCCTATCTGCACGAGTACGAAAGTCTCGCGCAGCCGGTGCCGACCGGCGCAGTACTGTCGCTGCGCGCATTGACGCCGTTGGCGCCGTGCTCGCCCGGCAAGATCGTCGCGCTGTGGAATAACTATCACGCGCTCGCGGCGAAGCTCGACAAACCCGTGCCCACGCATCCGCTGTTTCTGCTGAAGCCGGCGGCGTCGGTGATCGGCGCGGGCGAGCCGATCCGCCGGCCGCGTCACTACGCGGGCAAGATCGTCTACGAAGGCGAACTCGGCATCGTGATCGGCCAGCGTTGCCGCGACGTGGATGCGCAGCAGGCGGAGGCGGCGATCTTCGGCTACACGCTCGTCAACGACGTCACCGCCGCCGATCTGCTTAACGAGAATCCGCATTTTCCGCAGTGGTGTCGCGCGAAGAGCTTCGATACCTTCTGTTGCCTGGGTCCGGCCATCGTCTCCGGTTTCGACTGGCGGGCGGCGCGCCTCCTGACCACGCTCGACGGCGCCGAGCGTCAGAACTATCCGCTCGCCGATATGGTCTTTTCGCCGGCCGAGCAGGTGAGTCTGATATCGCAGGATCTGACGCTCGAACCCGGCGACGTGATTGCGTGCGGCACCTCGGTGGGCGTGGGGTCGATCAAGGACGGCGCAACGGTCTCGATCACGATCGATGGGATAGGCACGCTGACCAATACCTTGAGCGCGGCGCAGCGCGACGAGCCACGGCGATCGGGCGATACCGCGAACGTCAATTGACGAGGGCCGGACCTCGCGGCTCTTGCCTTTTCATCGCATCACGGAGGATCACGCATGCCGCAAGCCTGTGGAAGTGCCGTGTGGATGGACCTGTTGCTGCTGCTCGCCGTGACTGTCATCGCTGCGTTGGTTGCGGTGCTGATGGTGGCGTTGGCCGCGCTCTCGCGACGACAGTTCGGCCGACGTTCGGCGCAGCGGCATTCATGCGTGCGCGAACGCGATCTGACACGCAGGCCCCGGATGCTTGCATTGCTTGGCAGCGGGATCGGTTTGGCGGTCGCGTCGACAGGCTTTACGTGCTACCTGTTGGCAGCGGCGCGCGAGAACAGCGAACGCATCGAACTGTTTGCAGCCGTGTTGATCGGCGCGCTGCTCTTTGCGATCTCGGCGATTGCGTTCTGCAAGCTGCGCGGCGCATTGCAACTCGAGGCGGTCGCGCGGCCGGGACATCACGTCGTCAATCTGTTTGCGCTGTTTTTATGCGGATGGCTCGGTTACGGCTTCGTCACTGAACAGGCACAGCCATTCGGACTCGCGGCATTGCTCGCGACGGGCGCGCTGGCGTTGGCAATGGGCGTGCATCTGATGCTGAGCCGCGAGTACTCGGCCGATCCCGCTCACGCGGCGAATCGCGTCAGTTGCGCAGCGCGCATGTATGCCTTCGCCGCGCGCAGCGATGGCCTGGCGATCGGCAAGCCGGGCCTGCTCGCGAACATCGAGTGGCATGGCGGGGAAGAGCAGACGTGGGCGCTTCGCGATGTCACGCCGGCGATGATGCGCGTGAGCGCCTGTGCAGATAGTCGGGATGGGCGTGATGGCAGACGCGGCAACGGCCGCCAGCGCGACTGTGCACGCCAATGCGTGCACGAGCGGCCGGTTCATTTCACTACACGTCGCTGATCAATGATGCATGCGCCGCCAGGAGACCTGATTGCCAATAGCGAAGACGGCGGGACGATGATCCCGCCGCCCGAGTCTTTTTCGATGCTTCTAGTCGCCCACGGCCGCGGCGAATTCGCTGTAGTACTGCGTCTTCCTATGCAGAATCAGTTGCGCGAGAAAGTCGGCATCGTACGCCCGATGCAGGTGGCCGTGATAGCGCTCGATATAAGCGGTGATTCGCGCCAGCTCGCCATTGAACTCTTTCAGCATGTCGAGCGTCGCACGGTCCCAGCGAAACCGCAGCCCAAGATCGCTGAACGCGGCATT
The DNA here is from genome assembly GCF_050436485.1 of Paraburkholderia sp. Clong3. NCBI lineage: Bacteria > Pseudomonadati > Pseudomonadota > Betaproteobacteria > Burkholderiales > Burkholderiaceae > Paraburkholderia > Paraburkholderia sp. Clong3. Next base: position 832,314 of record NZ_JBNDMH010000003.1, read on the forward strand.
GTAGGCGCTCAGATGCGCATCGTCGGGTTGGTCTTCGTGATCCGCCGCCGCTGTGCGAGCGTTGCGTGTACTGATACGGGATTCAACCGGAGCGTGGTTCATGATCGGCCTCCTCGGCTCGCAAGTGAAAGAACTCGCTTGCAGCATAGAAGTCGCGATCGATTTGCAATAGTTAAAGTTTTAATTGGCTTTCCATAGCCTACGGCTTATGCACGCTCAGTTCCTTCACGCGGGTGATCTTTTCGATCAGATTGGCGCCTTCCTCCATCAGGAAGCGTTTGAAGGCGACGGCAACCGGTGGCAGACGCTTGTTCTTCCGATGCACGACATACCAATTGAGCATGACCGGAAAGGTTTCGACGTCGAGCACGACCAGATGACCCAGTTGCAATTCGAGGCTGATCGTATGGGCGGACAGAAACGCGATGCCCATGCCGGCGATGACCGCCTGCTTGATCGTCTCGGTGCTCTTGATCTCCATCGCAATCTTCAGATTGGACAGCCGGCCGGCAAAACCTTCTTCCATCGAATTCCACGTGTCCGAGCCGCGTTCGCGCACGATGAACGCTTCGTTCGCGAGTTGACTGAAGCGGATATTGCGCTTGTGCGCAAGCGGATGAGTGGGCGCCGCGACGATCACGTACGGGTGCGGCGCGAACGGTTCATTGGTCGCGTCGGTTTCGTGCGGCGGACGCACCATGACCGCGAGGTCGGTCTGATTGGTCGCCAGTTGATGAAGCAGTTCTTCGCGGTTGTGTACCGCGAGATTGAGATCCACACCCGAATAGCGACGCGTGAATTCGGCGAGAAGGCGCGGAAAGAAATAGTCGCCCGCGCTAATCACCGCAACATTCAGTTTGCCGCCGGAGACGCCCTTCAACTGGCTCATCGCTTCGTCGACTTCATGGAACTGCTGCATGATCGCGCGGCTGTAGTGGAGCATTTCCGTGCCGGCCGGCGTCAGATAGATCTTCTTGCCGAGTTGCTCGAACAGGGGCAGCCCCGCATGTTCCTCGAGTTGCCGGACCTGGGTGGAAACGGCCGGCTGAGTCAGATGCAATTCTTCCGCGGCGCGGGAAAAACTCAGGTGCCGCGCTACCGTTTCAAAGACCTTCAGTTGCCGCAGAGTTGCATTGCGCATCGTCATGGTCGATGTATAAGGAAACGTGAATCAACATAATAACAAACTTTAATTATGAGTAATTCAGCAATGACCCTAGCATGAAATCTATAACAAGCCGAATAGCCGCTGTAATACGCGGGTTAACGCATAGATATGTGGTGTGGCGGACTCAATAGCGGGGAATAAGCTGTAATGCTTACCGGGTGAAGCGTGGTTCTGGTCGGAATAAAGCAAGAATTATAGAAGACGAGTTCGGGGATCTGCGGAAACACAAAAGCGTCAATTGAGATTTTTCCCGAATAGCGGAGTTCTCGGGCCATAACGATAAGGCGGGACACATCCAGCGCGGCGCGTAAGCCGGCTGCACTAAATAAATAGTGGAGACAAGGCTCATGAACGATATCACCCAGCAAGCGACGACCCGTATGTCCTGGCGTAACCGATGGTGGCAACTCGTCATCGGCATGGTATGCATGGCGCTGGTGGCGAATCTGCAATATGCGTGGACGTTATTCGTGGCCCCTATGCATGCGCGGCATCACTGGAGCGAGGCGTCGATCCAGCTCGCGTTCTCGATCTTCATTCTGACCGAGACGTGGCTCGTGCCGTTCGAGGGTTGGCTCGTCGATCGATTCGGGCCGCGCCCGGTGGTGGCAGCCGGCGCGGTATGCGCGGGTTTGTCGTGGATTCTCAATTCGCATGCGACCACGCTCGGCATGTTGTATTTCGCGGCGGTGATTGGCGGGATAGGCGCGGGCGGTGTGTATGGAACATGCGTCGGCAATGCGCTCAAATGGTTTCCCGACCGGCGCGGTCTCGCCGCGGGTTTGACGGCAGCGGGCTTTGGCGCAGGCGCGGCGCTGACGGTGATTCCGATTGCGAACATGATTACGCGCCGCGGCTATGAAGAGACGTTCCTGTTCTTCGGCATCGTGCAAGGCGTCAGCATTCTGCTGCTCGCGATGCTCCTGACGCGGCCGATCTTGCGTCAGCCAGGGGTACGCAAGAGCCGCTTCGCGGTGTCGAAGGTCGATTTCACCTCGCGCCAGATGATCAGAACGCCAGTGTTCTGGGTGATCTACGCGTCGTTCGTCGCGGTCGCGGCGGGCGGCTTGATGGCGACCGCGCAGATCGGCCCGATCGCGAAAGACTGGGGCATAGCGCGCATTCCGATGACGGTCTTCGGCGCGACGTTGCCGCTGCTGACCCTCACGCTGTCGATCGACAATATCTTCAACGGCTTGACGCGTCCGCTGTCCGGCTTCATCTCCGACAAGATCGGCCGTGAAAACACGATGTTCGTGATCTTCATCGGCGAGGGGCTCGCGTTGCTCGGCATGATGCAGTTCGGCAGCAATCCGTATGCGTTCATGGTCTTTGCCGCGCTGATCTTCCTGTTCTGGGGCGAGATCTTCTCGATCTTCCCGGCGACTTGCGCCGATACGTTCGGCAGCAAGTACGCGGCCGCCAATGCCGGCACGTTGTACACCGCGAAGGGCACGGCCTCGTTGCTGGTGCCGATCGCGTCCATACTCGCGGCGACGGGCGGCTGGAGCCTTGTCTTCGTCTTTGCCGCCGTCATCACGATCGCAGCCGGCATTTCCGCGAAGTTCATCCTCGAGCCGATGCGCACGCGTTGGATCGAATCGCACAACGAACCACCTCAGGGCGCGCTGGCCGTCGCGGGTCATGGCAATGGCAATGCGTCGCGAATGAGTCACTGGCCCGAACAGTCTGGCGAATAACGTGAGCGTCGCGCGCCCGGAACCGATGCCATGAATGTTTCGCTGCAGCAGCTCAAGGTATTCGTCGCGGTCGCGCGCGAGCGCAGTTTCACGCGGGCGGCGCGCGAGTTCGATCTGACGCAGTCGGCCGTGAGCCGTTGCGTCCGTGAACTGGAAGACGCGGTCGAATTGAAGCTGTTCGATCGCACGACACGCCAGGTCGAACTGACGAATGCGGGTGCGAGTCTCGAGAGAAGAATTGGCCGGCTGCTCGACGAAATCGAGTTGACGCTGCTCGAAGAGCGCGCTGCTTATGACGGACACACGGGCGTCGTCTTATTCGCGAGTAATCCGGTGTTGTCATCGGGCTGGGTGCCGCAGGCTTTGGCGCAGTGCGCGTCGGTTTTTCCCGAGCTGGTCGTATCGGTCAAGGATCAGCCTCAAAGCAGCGTACTGGCCGGTGTCGAGCAGGGCGAGGTGGATTTCGGCGCGGTCTGTGTGACTGCACCTGTCGATAGTCCTCTACTGCACGCGCAGGTACTTTTCACTACGCCACTGCATGCGGTGCTTCCATCCGCGCATCCGCTAGCGCGGCAAGACAGCATCGGATGGCACGCGTTGCGCGAATGTCCGCTGATAACGCTGAATGCCGATACTGGCGTGCGCGCCGCGCTCGCACCGGTTCTCGCCGCGAACGGATCGAAGCGCCGGCCGTTGCAGGAACTCGGACACGTTGCGACGGTAGCGCGCATGGTCGAATTGGGACTGGGTGTCGGCGTATTGCCTGTCGATGCGCATTGGCCTTCGCCGGGCGCTTCGTTGGTGAGTCGTCCGCTGGTCCCCGAAACGGCATTGACGACGGTACTCGTGCACCGCAGAAATCGCTCGCTTCGTCCCAATGCGGCTGCTGCGTGGGCGCAGTTTGTCGCGTCGACGACTGATCATTCGCCGATCGCGAACGAAGCGCCTGCCGCAGCCGCGACGCAAAGCTTCAACTGGCGGTTTGTGCGGCAAAGCCTGTTGCCGGAACCTTAGACAGGGGTCGACCAAAAAGCTTGCGCGACGCGCGGCATTCGATCGATGCGCCGTCAGTCAACCACATAACGTCCTACTCAAGGAGCTTCATGATGGAAATCCAGACCGATCTCAGGCACCATGATCTGCTCATCGACGGCAAGCGCATGCCGCCGGGCAGCGGGGAATATTCCGTCGACATCAACCCCGCGACCGAAGAGCCGATCGCACTGGTGGCGCAAGGCAGCGCCGCCGACGTCGATGCCGCGGTGCGCGCCGCGCGCGGCGCATTGAAAGTATGGAATTCGATTCGGGCCGCCGAACGCGGGCGCATCCTGCAACGTCTCGCGGGCCTGATGCGAGAGAACATGGAAGAACTCGCCGCGCTCGAAAGTCTCGACGGCGGCAAGCCGATTGCCGCGGTGATGCGTCAGGACGTGCCCGCCGCGATCGATACCGTCGAATACTACGCAGGCTGGTGCGACAAGATCAACGGCCAGGTGGTGCCGACGCGTCCCGATGCATTGACCTATACGCTGCGCGAACCTGTCGGCGTGGTCGCCGCAATCGTGCCGTGGAATTTTCCGCTGATGATCGGCATGTGGAAGATCGCGCCCGCGCTCGCATGCGGTTGCACGCTGATCGTCAAGCCCGCCGAGATCACGCCGCTCACCGCGTTGCGCATCGGCGAGCTGGCGCTCGAAGCGGGCGTGCCGCCGGGCGTGCTCAACATCGTCACCGGCAAAGGCAGCGTGGTGGGCGACGCGATGGTCTCGCATCCCGGTATCGACAAGGTCACGTTCACCGGTTCGCCTTCGGTCGGACGAGGCATCCTGCAGGGCGCGGCGGGCAACTTCAAACGCGTGACGCTGGAACTCGGCGGCAAGTCGGCCAACGTGATTTTTGCCGACGCGAATCTCGACAATGCGGTGCGAGCCGCGGCGTCGGGCGTGTTCTTCAATACGGGGCAAGTGTGCTCCGCCGGGTCGCGGATACTCGCGCATCGCGACGTGTATGACGAAGTGGTCGAGCGTCTGGCCACGCGCGCGAAGTCGATCAAGGTCGGCGACCCGTCGCTGCGCGAAACGTCGATGGGACCGCTGATTTCGGCCGCGCAGATGAAGACCGTATTGAGCTATGTCGACACGGGACGCTCGGAAGGCGCATCGCTCGTGACGGGTGGCGCGCGCGTCGGCAATCGCGGATTTTTCGTCGAGCCAACCGTGTTCGCGAATGTCGAGCACGAAATGCGCATTTCGCAGGAAGAAATCTTCGGGCCCGTGGCGAGCGTGATCCGTTTCAACGACGAAGCGGACGCGATCCGAATCGCCAATGGCACGTCGTACAGTCTCGCGGCAGGCGTGTGGAGCGCTGACTTGAGCCGCGTGCATCGCGTGGCGCGCGACCTGAAGGCGGGCACGGTGTGGATCAACACCTACGGTTATACGGACGTGCGTTTGCCGTGGGGCGGTGCTGGCGATTCGGGCTTCGGTCGCGAGCATGGCGATGTCGCGATCGAGAACTTCACGGAACCGAAAGCGGTGTGGGTGGCGATCGATCAATAGCGGCAAATGCGAAAAAGGATCGGATGCATGGCATCCGATCCTTCAGGTCGTGTTGCAAGACGAAAAGGAATTGACGAGTACTCGGTCAATTGCCCTGTAAAGCCATCTTCTCGCGCAATTTGATCAGTGCGAGCACGACGTCGATAGTGGGTGTCGGTTCGGCAACGAGTCGCCCCATTTCCTGCACGACGGTCAATAAAGGATCGATTTCCATCGGCCTGCGGTGCTCGAGATCGACGAGCGTTGATGTCTTGTGCGCACCGACCGCACCCGCGCCATCAATACGCCTTTCCACATCGACGCGAAAGTGCACCCCGAACTGATCCGCGATTCGCTTCGCTTCGAGCATCATCGTGCGTGAGACCGCGCGCGTGCCCGGGTCACTCGTGAGCACATCGAGCGTTGCATGCGTCAATGCGCTAATCGGGTTGAAGCACAGATTACCCCATAGCTTGAGCCAGATTTCGTCACGAATGTTGTCGCGAATCGGCGCTTCGAAGCCGGCCGCCTGCATGATCTCGTGCAATTGCTGAATGCGCGGGGTGCGCTCGCCACTGGGTTCGCCGATGGGAAACTTCTTCCCGTACACGTGTTTGATCACCCCCGGTTCGACGATCTCCGCCGCCGGATAGAGTACGCAGCCAATCGCGCGCTCGGGTCCGAGCCTGGTCCATTGCGAACCGTCGGGGTCGACGCTCGTCAGCCGAGTGCCGGCAAAGCGCCCGCCGTGCTGATAGAAGTACCAATATGGAATGCCGTTGACGCCGGTAACGATCGCCGTGTGCTTGCCGAGTAGCGGTTGCATGGAATCGACCACGCCAGGCAGCGAATGCGCCTTCAGCGTCACGATGACGAAGTCCTGGACGCCGAGTTCGCGTGGATCGGACGTGCAGCGCACCGGCGCGCTGAACGTTTCGCCATCCATGATGAGGCGCGCGCCGTGTTCACGCATCGCGGCCAGATGCGGGCCGCGCGCAATGAAGCTGACGTCCGCGCCGGCGCGTGCCAATTGCACGCCCATCAAACCGCCAATCGCTCCCGCTCCGAAGATGCAGATCTTCATGATGTCGCTCCGTGACGATGAAAAAGCCGTTCGCCCAATGCCGCATTGCAGTCATTCGCGGCCGGTCACGGTTCGAGCATAAGGTGGCGCGACGAATGCTGATAGTTAAAGTTTCTCCGTCGATGTATTAGTTATTCGTTATGAAAAGACCGCGACGTGAATGCTGCTTCGACTGTCGGAGAGCCTAGGGCCTGTTCACGCTCCCCTGTTTTAAAAAAACCTTCTGGCGGCCAGCGCAAGCCCGTTATTAGCGTGAACAGGCCCTAGATACCTCAGCCGCGCCGAACCAGCAGAAAACTCACGCCGATTGCCGCGAGAAATCCGCCGCAGCAGCGATTGAACCAGCGGCGGATCTGCGCGCGCATCAGCCATTTGCCGAGATACATGCCGGCCCACGAATACAATGCAATCGCCACCCATTCGAGTACCAGAAAGCTCGCGCCGAGCGCGGCGAATTGCGGCAGTATCGGCTGCGCGACGTCGACGAATTGCGGCAGGAACGCGGTAAAAACCAGAATCGCCTTCGGATTGCCCGCCGCCACGAAAAACTCGTGCCGGGCGATGCGCGAGAGCGCGGCCTCCTGGGGTTGCGATGTATCGATTGCGGGTGCGTCGCTGCGCCACAACTGGATCGCGAGCCAGATCAGATAAGCGGCGCCCGCGAGTTTGATCGCCAGAAAGATCCACTCGGACGCATGCAGCACGACCGCGAGACCGGTCGCGGCGAGTGCGAGCATCATCGCGAAGGCGAGCAGCCGGCCGCTACCGCCGACGAACGCTTTCATGAAGCCATGACGCGCGGCCACGTTGATCGAAAGCAGGTTGTTGGGCCCGGGTGCGAGGTTAATGGCGAAGCAGGCGGGTAAAAAGAATAGCCAGGCGGTAAGGGACATGACGGCTTGCATTCCGAACGGGAGATCACGATGCACCGCGCGCGATGCGTTACCGGGATTGTAGCGAAACCGCGCCGCGCCTCGGCTGGCCGCGTGCTCAGTTCACCGCCTTGATAAAGCCTGGATCGCCAATCAATGTATCGACGCTGAGCTTGACCGTGTCTTCGATCGCGATCGTGTTGCTGGTGAATTTCGGCGACTTCTGCTTCACGGTGCGCGTGGTCGTGTACATGACTTTTTTGGTCGCCGCATCGATAACCACGTAGTGCATCTTCAGCGTCCACAGCGCCGGCGAGCGCGTATCGTCCACCGTGAAGGTTTCGATGCTGCCGCTGAGCACGCGTTTGTTGTCGTCGATACGAAAACCGGCCACTCGCAGACTATTCGCTACGCCATTGCGCACCACGAGGCTGACGTCGTCCTTCAGCACGAGCCCGGTCATCCCGGTATTTTCGATGCGGTTCGGCGAGATATGACCGTCGTGCGCGGGCTGATACGCGAAGTCGCGTGCAGGGGCGACGCTGAGCGAGCCGGTGCCGTGGGTCTTCGTGTGCGTTGCGCTGGCGCTGCTGTTCAGGCCGAACCATGACCACGAGCACGCGGACAGCAGCGTGGGCAGCAGTATGGCGCCGCAGCCCTTGAGCACGACGGCTCTCAACGGCGAACGCGCAGCAGCCATGCGGGAGAAAGCGGCGATCGAAGTCAGAGGAGTTGCCCTTTTCAGTGGAGTCATCCCGGTGAAGAACAGCATGGTAGCAGCGAACCGGACCGTCGAACCTTAAAACGGGCTCCGGGCGCTCCTTGCCGATCCGGGCAGCAAGCCTCGCATCGGGGCTGGCAGCCCGCCCATCATAACGGGCCGCGTTAGCGATGGACGTCGAGGCCACGCCCGAAGCGCTTTCGAGATGTTTTCGGAATTGCCCGCGTCAGGCCCGGACCTGAGCCGTTCAGAAAAAGCCCGCCTTTCCTTGCGTGATATCGATCAGCGTTGCCTTGGCGTCGTCGAGTGCGTTGGCGGGCACGCGCATCGTCATCTTCACCAGCATGCCGTAGGCGCTGTCCACGAGCGCATAGCCTTCGGCGTCCATCCATCGACGGACTTTGGCTTCGTCGGCATAACTCACTTCGACGCCCAGCAACACCTGGGCGATCCTCTCGACGCGCGGCGCGTCGAGCAGCGCGGACGCGATCGCATCGGTGTACGCGCGCACCAGACCGCCCGCGCCGAGCTTCACACCGCCGTAATAGCGCACGACCGCCGCAAGCACGCCATCCAGATCGTGATGCCGCAGTACTTCGAGAATCGGCCGACCGGCGGTACCGGACGGTTCGCCGTCGTCGGACATGCCGGACTGGCCGCCCGCCAGCAGCGCCCAGCACACATGCGTCGCGGCAGGATGTTCGTCGCGCAGACGCTGCAATTCGGCCATCGCGGCATCGCGATCGGCGACCGGGATCGCATGCGCGATGAAGCGGCTCTTGCGAATCTCGAGTTCCGCGCTCAGCGGCGCGGGCAGGGTATAGGTGGGCAAGGCGGAAACGTCGGTGGATGAAATGAAGCACGCGGTAGGCGGCGCGATGTCCGTCATGGTAACGGATCGTCGGTGCCAGCGAGGCGCAAGGGCCGCTTCGCGGGTTCGTCTACAATGGTCCGCTGAACGCGCGCCCGTCATTTCGACCCCGCGCGTCGCAAGGAGACGACATGCTTGACCTATCCACGTTGGGGACGTTCGTTGCCGTCGTGCTCGGGCTCTTTCTGATTCCAGGCCCGGCCGTGCTGCTAGTTTTGACGCGCACCATGCACGGCGGACGTAAAGCCGGCATTCTGACCGGTCTCGGTATCGCAACTGGTGATTTCGTGCATACGCTGGGCGCCGCGGTTGGCCTCTCCGCGCTGCTGATGACGTCCGCGCTGGCCTTCAATGCGGTGAAATTCGTCGGTGCCGCGTATCTCGTCTATCTGGGCATTCGCGCGTTGCGCGAAAAGCAGGCGAGTGCGCACCTGCCGGTCGTCGCGCCGGTGTCGGGTTCGAAGGCGTTCTTGCAGGCGATTCCCGCCGAAGTGCTGAACCCGAAGACCGCGCTGTTTTTCCTTGCGTTTCTGCCGCAATTCGTGCGCCCCGAACATGGCTCGACGTTTCTGCAGTTCGCGACACTCGGGCTGATTTTCGTTGCCATGAGCGCGCTTTACACGACGCTGATCGTCCTGACGATGCGGCCGCTGGGCAAACTCGTGAAGCGTTTGACGTGGTTGACGCGCTGGCGGAACAAGCTCATCGGTGTGCTGTTCATTTCGCTCGGCCTGCGCGTGGCAGTGCAAACACGCTGAGTCCGGAAGCGCGAGTTCAGGACGACGCCTGCAGGATCAGCCACCCAACGACGCGACGGTTAAGCATTGCAAGGCCACGATGCCATGGCACGCGCGATTCAGGAGACAGCGATGAATGAAGACGCAACTTCGACGGCGCGCGCGATCGAGTTCTGGTTCGACTTCGGCAGCAACTACAGCTATCTGAGCATGATGCGGATCGAAGCGTTGGCGGCCGCGCGCAACGTGACGATCGTCTGGCGGCCGTTTCTGCTCGGTCCGGTATTTCGCCAGCTCGGTTTCGACAACTCGCCCTTCGTACTGCAGAAAGAAAAAGGCGCGTACGTGTGGAAAGACATGGAGCGTCAATGCCGCAAATACGGCATTGCGCTCACGCGCCCCAGCAGTTTTCCGCGCGCGGCGCTTCTCGCGATGCGTGTTGCGCTGCTGGGTGCGAACGAGCCGTGGATCGGTGCCTGGTGCCGCAAGATCATGCAGTTGAATTTCGTCGACGACCGCGACATCGGTTCAATCGATGTCGTCAGTCACGCGCTCGACTCGCTTGGCTTACCGGCGCAGAGCGTGATCGACGCCGCGCAAAGCGACGCGAACAAGCTCCGCTTGCGCGAGCAGACCGAACGGGCCATCAATAAGGGGATTTTCGGTGCGCCGACGTTTTTTGTCGGCGGGGAGATGTTCTGGGGCAATGACAGGCTGGAGGACGCGTTGGACCACTGCGACGCGATCGCGGCGCGTCATTGAACGTCAGCGGGAGCGCTTAATCAGCCTGCTGGCAGAAGCGCCGACCCGGCACGTGAGAGACCACGGCCTGGGCGATTTCGAGCGGAGTACTTTCGGCGGGAACGACGCGACGGCTCGGTTCGGGCGCGTGCTTCATCGTCCATTCGACGAGCCGGTATGAACGGCCCCAGGGCGGTTGCAGCGGATCGGAGACCTTGCAGGAATGAATCTGGCGAGTCCATTGATGGCCGGGCATCGCACGCAGGTGTTCGACTACCATCTCTTCAACCATGATTTACCTCCTTCTTGTGCGCGTAACCGTTTTCGGTCGCGCTTCTGGCACCCCTCAAGAAAAAGCGCCGCCGATGTTCTGGCGGCTCAACAGGGGATGTGCCACATACTTGCAGGGAACAATTAAGCGAAACTTAAGAACCGCAATCATTACGCAAACGGATCTCACTGCGTGTAAGCGAATGCAAGTGAATGCAAGCCAGAGCTGACAACAGTGGGCACGAACGCCCGCAGGCCGGCCGACACGTCGCGAGCCTGCCCTCAAGACCCCGGCGGATCGGCCGTTATCAGTAGAGTTGGGGCGTCGACCCCGCTTCGCCTTCAGGGCCGCCCTACTGATACCGTGACGAATCTCGCCCAAACGCCGCTTTCCGAGCGCCTTCGCTCGCTCGTCGACACCGTGCAGCACAACGAGCGCACGTTGCGCCGCTTCCAGAACGTCGAGTTGCGGTTGATCGGCGCGCAGGATTTCGGATCGTTTCTCGATACGTTGTTCAGCCATCTGCCGCGGGAGTTCTCGCTCGCGAGCGTGGTGCTGTGGCTCGACGAGCGCGCGCCAATGCTGCTCGAACTGCTCGAGCCGGGCAACCTGCGCGCGCTCGATCATGCGCAGCTGAAGACGTCGCGCGAGGGCGGTCTCGTCGCGCAATCCTTGTGCGAAGGCGATCGGCCGTGGCTCGGCCGCCCTGTCGAACTCGACGACGACACGCGTCGCGCGTTCTTCGGTGCCGCGCCAGCTCACGTGCCGGCCAGCGCGATCCTGCTGCCGCTCGCCGCAGGCACGAGCGTCAGCGGCTATCTATGCCTCGGCAGCGACGACCCCGCGCGCTTCGGCGCGGGCATGGCCACCGACATTCTCGAGCGCTTCGCGAGCATCGTCACCGCGAGTCTCGACAACGTCGCGCATCGCGAGCGGCTCAAGCAGCTCGGCATGACCGACTCGCTGACCGGCCTCGCGAATCGCCGCTATTTCGACGAACGGCTGCGCGAGGAGTTGATGCGCGCGGCCCGTTATCGCGTGCCGGTCGCGTGTCTTTTCATCGATATCGACCGTTTCAAGCGCATCAACGATAGCCACGGCCATCAGACCGGCGACCGCGCGCTCGCGGCGGTGGCCGCCTGCGTGCGACAGCAGGTACGGCTTGGCGACACCGTCGCGCGCTATGGCGGCGAGGAGTTCGCCGCGCTGCTGCAAGGCGATCGCAGCGACGCGTTGACCGTCGCGGAACGCGTGCGGCGTGCGGTCGAGAATCTCGACGTGCGCGACGAGCACGGCGAGCTCATTGCATTGACCGTGTCGATCGGCGTGGCCGGGCGCGTGGTCGCCGGCAGCCCGGCCGAGGCGATGTCGCTCGGTCAGGCGTTGATGGACGAGGCCGATCGCGCGATGTATCAGGCCAAGCGCAACGGCCGCAATCGTATCGAGGCGCAGGTCGATGCGCTCGATGAGCAGGGCTGATCGATCGCAACTAACACTAACTACGCGTCACACTCCTGCCGCATCCGGCGGCACCCCGAGCAGCTGCAACGCGCCGCCCATCACGCCGCTGAACACCGGTCCAGCGACCGTGCCGCCATAGAACGCCTTGCCAGCCGGATCGTCGATCATCACGGCGACGATCAGGCGCGGATCGCTCATCGGCGCCATGCCGACGAACAGCGCGCGGTAGCGGTTCTTCGCGTAGCCCGCGCCGATCTGCTTGCGCGCGGTGCCGGTCTTGCCGCCGATGCGATAACCCGCCACGGTCGCGGCGCGTCCGGTGCCGCCGTCGCCCGTGGCCATTTCGAGCATGTTGCGAATCGCGCGCGCGGTGCCGGGCGTCGTGACCGATTCGCCGCGGTCGGCGAACGACGCGGGGCCCTCCGCGTCGAGCGGCTCGCGCAGCAGGCTCACGCGCCTCAGCGCGCCGTCGCCCGCATAGGCGGTGTAGACCTGCGCGATTTGCAGCAGCGATACCGACAGCCCGTAGCCATACGCCATCGTGGCCTGTTCGATCGGGCGCCAGCGCTTATATGGCCGCAGCTTGCCGGCGGCCACGCCAGGGAAGGGCAGCTCGGGCTTCAGACCGAGCCCGTATTGCCGATACTTGGTCCAGATCGTCTCGGCCGGCAGATTCAGCGCGAGCTTTGCCAGCGCGATATTGCTCGACTTCTGCACCGCCTCGGCGACCGTCATCGCGCCATGATTCGACGTGTCGTGAATCACGGCCGGGCCGATCCGATACCAGCCGGGCGCGGTATCGATGATGCTCTGCGGCCGCACCTTGCCTTCGTCGATCGACAGTGCGACGACCAGCGGCTTGATCGTCGAACCCGGTTCGAACGTGTCGATCACCGCGCGGTTGCGCAACTGCCGGCCGGACAGGTGCGTGCGGTCGTTCGGATCGAAGCTCGGGTAGTTGGAGAGCGCGAGGATCTCGCCGTTGCGCGCATCGAGCACGACCACGCTGCCCGCTTCGGCGCGGTGCTGCGCGATCGCCGCTTTGAGCTGTGTGTACGCGAGTTGCTGGATGCGCCGGTCGATCGTCAGCTGGATCGTGGCGCCGTTGCGCGCGGGCACGAGCGGCCGCGTCTCCGAGATCACGCGGCCGAGCCGGTCGCGGATCACCTCGCGGTGGCCGGGCACGCCTTGCAACTGCGCATTGGCGGCGAGTTCGACGCCTTCCTGGCCGTTGTCCTCGATGTCGGTGAAGCCGACCACGTGCGCGGCCGACTCGCCCTCGGGATAAAAGCGTTTGGTGTCGGCGATCTGCGTGATCCCGGCGAGCCCGAGGCGCGACAGATGCCCGGCAGTGTCGGCATCGACCTGGCGCTTGAGCAGCACGAAGCTGCGCTCGCCGTTCAGACGCCGACGCAGTACCGCGAGCGGCAGATCGAGCAGCTTTGCCAGCGGCGCGAACGCGCTTTCGTCGACGAGCTTCGGCGTGGCCCAGATTTCGTAGGTCGCGAGACTGACCGCGAGCATCGAACCATTGCGATCGACGATCCGGCCGCGCGTCGCGTCGAGTTCGAGCAGGCGCTGATAGCGCTTCTGCCCTTGGTCGACGTAGAAGTCCTGATTCACGACCTGCACCCAGAACGCGCGGAGCGCGAGCGTCGCGAACGCGCCGGACACGAGCAGCACGACGAACTTCGAGCGCCACGCGGGTAGTCGCGCATCGAGCAGCGGGTTCTTCGCGGCTAAGGCATAGGGATCGGGCGACGGTGGTTTTTTCTGGCGGTTCATGGCGGCGGGCAGCGGACCTCACGTACTTTCGATTGAACGAGGCCGCCAAAGCCATGAGGCTTGGCGGCAAGGACTGTCGCCGGGCCGATTGTAAATAAAACGTAATTTAAATGCGAGGAGTGTGAAAGGAGACGTGTTCGAGCTGGAGCAAAGGCGAGCCGAGCCGAAGCTTGATAACGAAAAGCCGCGCGAACTTGCAAAATCCGCGCGGCTGATTCGTTCGATTGATGCGTCGACTCCGACGCGGCGTGTTGAATAGGCGCTCCCTGCCTGTGGGGCGCCTTCTTTTTTCGCGCCCGTTGCGGGCGCGGCGGGGCAAGCTCAAGCCGGCAACGCGAAACTCGCAATCGCGTCGCGCAACACGCCGACCTGGTCCTTCAGCGAATGCGCGGCGGCCGCGGCCTGTTCGACCAGTGCCGCATTCTGCTGCGTGACCTGATCCATCTCGCCGACCGCGCGATTGACCTGTTCGATGCCCGCGCTCTGCTCGCGCGACGCGTGGCTGATTTCTTCGAGGATCTCGTTGACCCGCCGCACCGACTGCACGATCTCGCCCATCGTCGCGCCCGCGTTGGCGACCAGTGACGAGCCGGTCTCGACGGTATCGGTCGAGGTTTCGATCAGCGCCTTGATCTCCTTGGCGGCCGTCGCCGAGCGCTGCGCGAGGCTGCGCACTTCGGCCGCGACCACCGCGAAGCCACGGCCCTGTTCGCCGGCGCGAGCCGCCTCGACGGCGGCATTCAGCGCGAGGATATTGGTTTGGAACGCGATGCCGTCGATCACGCCGATGATGTCGCCGATCTGCCGCGAGCTCGCGGTGATCTCGCCCATCGTGCGCACCACGTCGTCGACCACGCGGCTGCCGCGCGTCGCGACGTTCGCTGCGTCGCTCGCGAGTTGCGCGGCCTGGGTCGCGCTGTCCGCGTTCTGCTTCACGTTCACCGTCATCTGATCCATGCTCGACGCGGTTTGCACGAGCGCCGCCGCCTGCTCCTCGGTGCGCTGCGACAGGTCGGTGTTGCCCGCTGCGATTTCGTTCGCGCCGACGTTGATGTTCTCGATGCCCTGGCGCACGCGCGAGACCGTGTCGACGAGTCCCGCCTGCATCGTGCGCAGCGCATGCAGCAGGCTGCCGCTGTCGTGCGGCTCGATCGGCACCGGCGTCGCGAGGTTGCCTTGCGCCATCAACCGTGCGTGCTCGACGGCCACTTCGAGTTCGCCGCCGAGCGAGCGGCGGATGCTGCGCAGCACGATCAGCATCACGGCCGTTGAGAGCGCACCGAGCGTGACCGTGATCGCGAGCCAGCGCAGCAGGCTGCGGTAGAACGCGCTTTGCACGTCGTCCATGTACATGCCGGTCACGAGGTACCAGTCCCACGGCGCGAAGTGCATCGAGTAGCTGGTCTTCGCGACGGGCTGCTCGCTGCCGGGCTTGGCCCACAAATAATCGACGAAGCCGCCGCCGTCGTGATTGCCCGAGTTGACGATATCGACGAACAGATGATTGCCGGCCGGATCGGTGAACTGCGCGAGGTTCTTGCCGATCAGTTCGGGCTTGATCGGATGCATCAGCATGACCGGCTGCGAGTCGTTGATCGACAAATAGCCGTCCTTGCCGTAGCGCATCGCGCCGAGCGTCGCGAGCGCCTGCTTTTTCGCGTCGTCCTCGGACAGCGCATGCTGCTGGGCGAGCGAGTAGTAGTGGCCGACGACGTGGTTTGCCTCTTCGATCAACGAGCGCAATTGCTCGCGTCGGTCCGAGATCATCGATGCGCGGTTCTGCCACGCGCCGAACGCGCCGATCAGGATCAGGCCGACCCACAGAACGGCGATCATGGACGCCAGTTTTCGGTTCAGAGTCATAGCGATGGGAATGGGCGTTTTGGCCAGTAAGGTCCATTGAATTGCGGTCGGATGCCGCTCGCTGTGTTTACGGCGCGAAATGGCATTGATCGAGACAGGGAAAACCCGCTGTTCGACATCGCTATTCGTCCGATTAATAGGCGAATTTATTGATCGTTTTAAGCGGCGTTCATACGTGCAATTCGAAAAAGACTTTTGTGCATCATTCGCGAATCTGAATTAACCGACGATTATCGTAAATCGCAGCGATTGAAGAATGCGCGAGAAAATCGACATGAAAAAATGCCGGCGCTGGTCTGCGTAAAACCTGCTGAGCCCAATCCAGGAAGGCTCGCACCAACATCCCACAAAACGCCAATCAAATCCAAAAATCCCGTTAAATGATCACACATGCAAAAAACAACACATTTTTCCACTTAAGCGCAACCACGAAAGACCGCTGAGACCTTCAAAGACTCGTCATAAAAAATTCCGCTATAGTCGCCGTTTTCCGATTGCCAGCCCGGCATCGAAGAACGCCAATAAGCCCGCCACCAGGAGTCCCGAAGAGTGAATGCACGCGATCCCGCTTTCGTTTCCCAGTCCCGCAGCGCGCGCCTGCGCCAGATGCTCGTCAGCAGCGAACTCGAATTCATGATGGAGGCGCATAACGGCCTGTCCGCGCGCATCGTTCGCGAAGCTGGGTTCAAGGCGATCTGGGGCTCGGGCCTCGCGATCTCCGCGCAGTTCGGCGTGCGCGACAACAACGAGGCGAGCTGGACGCAGGTGGTCGATACGCTCGAATTCATGGCCGACGCGAGCGATCTGCCGATCCTGCTCGACGGCGACACCGGCTACGGCAACTTCAACAACGTGCGCCGCCTCGTGCGCAAGCTCGAACAGCGCGGCATCGCCGGCGTGTGCATCGAGGACAAGCAGTTTCCGAAGACCAACAGCTTCATCAACGGCGAGGCGCAGCCGCTTGCCGATATCGACGAATTCTGCGGCAAGATCAAGGCGGGCAAGGACTCGCAGAACGACGAGCATTTCTCGATCGTCGCGCGCGTCGAGGCGCTGATCGCGGGCTGGGGCATGGACGAAGCGCTGTGCCGCGCGCAAGCGTACGCCCAAGCTGGTGCCGATGCGATCCTGATTCACAGCAAGCTGTCGCGCCCCGACGAGATTCTCGAATTCTCGCGCGCATGGGCCGGGCGCGCGCCGCTCGTGATCGTGCCGACCAAGTACTACAGCACGCCGACCGAGGTGTTCCGCGAAGCGGGCATCAGCACCGTGATCTGGGCGAACCATCTGATCCGCGCGGCGACCTCGGCGATGCAGGCCGTCGCGAAGGAAATCCATTCGAGCGAGACGCTCGTCAACGTCGAGGACAGCATCGCGGCCGTCAACGAAATCTTCCGTTTGCAGAACGCCGACGAATATTCGGAAGCCGAAGACCGCTATCTGTCGAGCGGCCGCGCGGCCGGCTCGGCTGTCGTGCTCGCCGCGAGCCGCGGCAAAGGCCTTGAAGCGGTGACCGGGGACCGTCCGAAGGTGATGCTGCCGATCGCCGGCAAACCGCTGCTGCGCTGGCTCGTCGACGCGTTCAAGAAGCAGGGCGTCAACGACATCACCGTGGTCGGCGGCTATCGCGCCGACGCGATCGATACCGCGGGCATCCGCCTCGTGGTCAACCAGCAGCACGCGCAGACCGGCGAGCTTGCCTCGCTCGCGTGCGCACTCGACCACCTGACCGGCGACACGGTCATTTCGTACGGCGACCTGCTGTTTCGCAGCTACATCCTGCGCGATCTGGTGGAAAGCGAGGCCGCGTTCAGCGTGGTCGTCGATTCGTCGCTGACCGATGCGGAGAACGCGAGCGTGCGCGATTTCGCGTGGTGCTCGGCCGCCGACGACCGCGGTCTGTTCGGCAACAAGATCGTGCTGCGGCATGTCGCGAGCGGGCGGGAGCAGTCGTCGGCGGCGGGCGTCGCCCCAGTGCCGCATGGCCGCTGGGTGGGTCTGCTGAACGTGCGCGGCGCGGGTCGCGAGCGCCTGCGGGCGGTCATGCGCGAGTTGCGCACGCGCGACGATTTCGCGTCGCTCGACATGCCCGCGCTGCTGAACGCGTTGATCGAAGCGGGCGAGTCGATCGAGGTGCAATACGTGCACGGCCACTGGCGCGGCGTCAACGATCTCGACGATTTCCGCCTCGCGGGCGACTTCGCGCACGCGCAGGCGCCGTTCGCGACGGCCGTCGGCGGCGGGGCGACGACGAACGATGCACACGGAGGCGCGCAATGATCGAAGCAGCACAGTTCGTCGAGGCGGCGCGCGAGCGCGGTTTCGACTGGTACGCGGGCGTGCCGTGCTCGTATCTGACGCCGTTCATCAACTACGTGCTGCAGGACGAATCGCTGCACTACGTGTCGGCGGCCAACGAGGGCGACGCGGTCGCGCTGATCGCCGGCGTTACGCTCGGCGCGAAAAACGGCCGGCGCGGCATCACGATGATGCAGAACTCCGGGCTCGGCAACGCGGTAAGCCCGCTGACGTCGCTGACGTGGACCTTCCGCCTGCCGCAACTGCTGATCGTCACGTGGCGCGGCCAGCCCGGCGTCGCCGACGAGCCGCAGCACGCGCTGATGGGCCCGATCACGCCGGCGATGCTCGACACGATGGAAATTCCGTGGGAGACGTTCCCGACCGAGGCCGACGCGATCGGTCCGGCGCTCGATCGCGCGATCGCGCACATGGACGCAACCGGCCGCCCGTACGCGCTCGTGATGCAGAAGGGCAGCGTTGCGCCGTATGAACTGAGGGACGGCGGCGCGCCCAGGCGGCGCACGCCGGTCGAGCCTCGCGCGCGGTTTCGCGACAGCGCCGCGAACGAACTCGCGACGCGCCACGACGCGCTGCAAAAGGTGATCGCGCATACGCCGCTCGACTCCACGGTGGTGCTCGCGTCGACCGGCTTTTGCGGCCGCGAACTCTATGCGATCGACGATCGCGCGAACCAGCTATACATGGTCGGCTCGATGGGCTGCGTGACGCCGTTCGCGCTCGGCCTCGCGCTCGCGCGCCCCGATCTGCGCGTGGTCGCGCTCGACGGCGACGGCGCCGCACTGATGCGCATGGGCGTGTTCGCGACGCTCGGCGCGTACGGCCCGTCGAACCTCACGCACGTGCTGCTCGATAACGGCGCGCACGACTCGACCGGCGGTCAGGCGACGGTATCGTCGCAGGTGTCGTTCGCGGGCGTGGCGGCCGCGTGCGGTTACGCGTCGGCGCTCGAGAGCGACGATCCTGCGATCATCGACGAGCTGTTCGCGGCGCCGCCGCTCGACGGGCCGCGCTTCGCGCGCCTGACGATCCGCCGCGGCACGCCCGACGGCCTGCCGCGCCCGACCATTACGCCGCCCGATGTGAAGACGCGCCTGATGCGCCACATCGGCGCGATCTGAACCCAACGCCAACAGGAGCGCCCATGCTGCTGCTCAACCCCGGCCCGGTGACGCTCACCGAACGTGTCCGCAACAGCCTGTTGCAGACGGATCTGTGCCATCGCGAGAGCGAGTTTTTCGATCTCCAGGAAGAGGCGCGCACGCGTCTCGTCGACGTGTACGGGCTCGACCCGAACGAATGGCAGGCAGTACTGATGACCGGCTCCGGCACGGCCGCCGTCGAAAGCATGACGGCCGCGCTGGTGCCGCACAACGGCAAACTGCTGGTCGTCGAAAACGGTGTGTACGGCGAGCGTATCGCGCAGATCGCCGCGCAATACGGCATCGCGCACGAAGCGCTGAAGCACGACTGGATGGACGCGCCCGATCTGGCGAAGATCGCCGAACGGCTCGACGCCGACAAGTCGTTCACGCACGTCGCGGTGATTCATCATGAAACGACCACGGGCCGCCTGAACGACATCGCGGCGCTCGGCGCCTTGTGTCACGAGCGCGGCCTGCGTCTGCTGGTGGACGGTGTCAGCAGCTTCGGCGCCGAAACGATCGATTTCGCGGACGCGAGCCTCGACGCGCTCGCCGCGACCGCCAACAAGTGCCTGCATGGCGTGCCGGGCGCGTCGTTCGTGCTGGTGCGGCGCGCGGCGCTCGCACGCGCGGCGAGCCGCACCTACTACCTCGATCTCGCGCGGCTCGCGCGTTTGCAGGATCAGCGCAACACGCCGTTTACGCCGTCGGTGCACGCGTATTACGCGCTGGTCGAGGCGCTGCGTGAGCTCGCCGACGAAGGCGGCTGGCGCGCGCGTCACGCGCGCTATGCGGCGCTTGCCGAGCAGGTGCGCGCCGGGCTGGCGGCGCGCGGCATCGACAGTGTGTTGCCGGCCGGGCAGTCGTCGGTGGTGTTGCGCGCGTACCGCTTGCCCAACGGTATCGCGTATCCGCAACTGCACGACGCGCTGAAGGCGCGCGGCTTCGTGATCTATGCGGGGCAGGGCGGGCTGTCGGCGGAGCTGTTCCGCATCTCGACGATGGGCAACATTCACGCGGCCGATATCGACCGCCTGCTGCAGGGCTTCAGCGACTTGATGCGCTGACGCTGCGCCGAGCGGCGCGCCGCGACCGCGCCGCTCGCGGCTCCCTTACACCGGATCCTTGTCCGGCGGCCCGTCAGGCCGCTGCGGCTCCTCGACATGATGCCCCGGCGACGGCGGCACGAGCGGGTCGGCTTCCGGGTCGCGGTTCGGATCGGCGTTCGGGTCGGGAATCGGGCTGGTGTGCATGTCGTCGCTCATTGCGTCACCCTTGCGGTTGAAATGCGCGGGTCCGGCGCAAGCGGCTTGATACCGCCGATGTGTGCCGCCGCGTCGGCTATCTGTCTTCAAGCGTAGGCGCTCGCCGCGCTTCCTGCTCGCTCCTTTTTGCTATTTCTTCGCGCGTTTGCGGCCGACGCTGAGCTGCCAGTAGCGCTCGGTCGCGAACACGTCGTCGTAGTTGCCGGCGCCGAACGCCCGCAACTGGCTCGCGTACGCGTTGACCGCTTCGCGTTTCAGATGCGCGCGGCGCTGCATGTCGATCGTGTGGCCCGCGCTCGGCGTTGCCGGCGTCGCGACGATGCCGCGCTGCACGAGATCGGCGAGCCGCGCCTGCACCGCGCCCGGCGTGAGCCGGTGAATCGCTTCTTCGTAACCGAACCAGTCCAGATGCGTGAGCCGCGGCAGGATCTCGCAGCACGCTTCGAATACCCGCGCGTGATCGTCGTGATGCAGGCCAAGCGGCATCAGCAGCGTGTTCACGGTCGTGCGGTAAATCGTTTCCTCCAGCGCCGCGGCCATCTGGCTGATCGACGGCGAGTCGGCGTACTGGCTGTCGCGAAACGGCATGCGCAGCGGGATCGCGTCGAGCACTTCGAGCGCACGGTTGTCTTCGATCGTGCGTTCGCGGACCGCTTCATGGGCGTTCGCGAAGCCCGCTTTTTCGTCCCACTCCGTGTGCATGTCGTGTTCGGGCGGCGCGGCGAACACGGTGCAGACAGCGGCATCGGGATGGGCGGCGAGCAAGGCGCCGCAACTGAAGACGGCGTCGTCGAAATGGGGCGAGACGATGAAAAGGCGTGGAGTGGTTTCGCTCATGGGCTTGCGTGTGGGGATTCGAGGCGTGACGGATGAGGCATCGAGCTGCCGGTCGTCAAGGCGCCGCGTGCGCAAAAAACGTGACGTCACCTCAGCTTAGGCGCAATTGGCGCGGCTTGCGCGCGAAACTTGCGGGGCGCAAAGCGCGTGCCTGAAAGACCGCGGATCGAACTTTCGATCCGTCCATCCAGTGACGGTCGTGGCTTTCCGGCTCGTCGCGCGCCGCCGTCAGGAGCCCTTGAAGCGCACGTTTTTTGTGTACTTCGCGAATTCTCCGAACACGAGTCCTTATAGCGACGCTCGCTCCAGAAACTTTCTGATCTCGAGAGAGTAGGCGCCAGGGTGCGAAAACCTGAACATGTGACCGGTGCGCGGCATGACGACTTCCTGCGAACCCTTGATGCCGTTCAGCAGGACCCCCGCGGCTTCTTTGCCGATCAGCTTGTCTTCCTCGGGAGT
This sequence comes from Paraburkholderia sp. Clong3, assembly GCF_050436485.1. NCBI lineage: Bacteria > Pseudomonadati > Pseudomonadota > Betaproteobacteria > Burkholderiales > Burkholderiaceae > Paraburkholderia > Paraburkholderia sp. Clong3. The sequence goes on from NZ_JBNDMH010000003.1 coordinate 854,150, forward strand.
CAGGATCAGCGTGGGGACGTCGATCCTCTTCAGCAAGGCCGTATAGTCCGTCTTCTCGATCGAGCGGATGCGATTGACGTAGGCCTTATGCGACGTCTCCCTGATGAAGAAGTCGCGGCTCTTTCTGGTTGACCAGGGTATCTCTCCCTCCGCGTCAAACGACGAAGCCAACTGCGCTGCGTGGAACGAAAGAGTTAGCTGTCGATAAAAGGGCCCGGGGAAGAACGGTGCAAGCGCCGCCAGCGTCTTGAGCAAGGGCGAAGCGATCGGGCTCCTGGCAAAACCACCAGAGAGCACGAGGCCTTTCAGGCCCTTCGGCTGCCGCGTCGCAACCGCGATCGAGCAGACCGCGCCATACGAATCGCCAACCAACACATAGCTATCGAGGTCCTTCACCTGGTCAGCGATGAAGTCAGCCAACGTTTCCAGCTCGCACACGTCGTCCGGCAAACGAAGTGTACGCATCGGGCGACCCTGCAAGCAGGTCAACTGGTTGAGCTGCCACGGAGCTCCTGCGAAGCAAGGGATCATGACCAGGGTGGGGTCTGTTCTCATGGGGTACTCCGAGCGGGTTGAACAATCGATAACCGAACTCTATGTGGCCCGAGGTATTCGATCCAATGGCATTTACACAGCATGTCGATGCACGAGATTCATGGCCTCCATGTCGCTGCAACCGCGGCAAGCCCCTGCCGATGTTCAGTGGGCGATCATCATGTTGGTAATCCACTGAACGGCGGGTTCGTTGGCGCGCCCTCGGGCTCGAATCACAAGCACCTCCCAGCTCGGTAACGCCAGGGGGAGCTCGAAAAGACTCAGTTGCGCGGGATCCTGCATCCGGAGTGCGACCCGCTCGGCGATAACCGCAATCGATTGCGAAGCGCCGACCATGAAAGGAGCAGCCAGAAAGCTGGGGCAGGTCGCGCTCACCTTGCGGGTACGACCGACGGCCTCCAGCGCATCGTCGACAGCGCCTCGCGTATCGCCGCGCGGCGAGACCAGAATGTGCGGCAGCCGGGCGAAGTCATCCAGTTCCATGTGCAGCTTCTTGCCTCGCTTGACCAGAGCCGGGTGCCCCTTGCGCGCAATGCCGACGAAACGCTCCTTGTGGACAAGCTGGCAATCGAAACGCTGCGGGATCTGGGCAAAGGAGCCGGACCCTAGCACGATGTCGAGATCGCCGGCGTCCAACATGCGCAGCGCGGATTCGCTATCGGCCGGCCTGAGCCTCAGCACGACACCCGGCGCAGCGGCCTGGATTCCGGCCAGAACGGGGGCGATGACGGTCAATATGGCGTGATCAGTGGCCGCCACCGAGAGCATCGCCTGCACGCGAGCTGGATCGAACGGGCCACGTGGACTGGCGACGAGCCTGACCGACTCGAGCACCGCCGCCACTCGCGGCATTAATTCGATGGCCAGCGGCGTCGGCTCGATCCCGCGGGGGTGACGAATGAACAGCTGATCAGCAAAGGCAGTACGCAGCCTCGATAAGGCGTGGCTGGTGGCGGACTGGGACAAATGCAGTCGTTCGGCGGCGCGGCCGACGTGCCTTTCGGTCCAAAGTGCCTCAAGTACAACCAGAAGATTGAGATCGAAACGCGTCAGATCCAGGGGCTTCATGCCGTATCAGTGTTCCTTTCCTTGTCCGGCAAGATTCTCGATGTCGACCGGCTGCGGGCAGCCAGTCTCGGCGAGGCTGATGTTGGCGGCTAGAGCGTGCGCAAATCGTCCGGCGTGTCCACGTCGCGCAGAATGCCGGGATCGTCGACGTCGATGCGCGTCAGCGCGTGTGACCTGAGCAGCGCTTTCGCGCCGGTGTCGCCGTCCAGCGCGAGTAGCGCGTCGCGATGCTCGCTGCCGAAGCCGACCGGATGGCCGCGCTGGCCGTCGTAGAACGGCGCGACGAGCAGCGCGCCGTTGTCGAGCGCGCGGGCTACCGCTTCGATCGTCGGAACCGCAATGCGCGGCATATCGGCGAGCGCGACGATCCAGCCCTCGGCGTCGTCGCTCGCTTCGATACCGGCGGCGAGGCTCGCGCCCATGCCGCGCTCGGCGCTCGCCGCAAACACGACATCACAGCCGGCATCGTTCAGCGCGCGGGCGAGCGCGTCGGAGCCCGGCCGCACGACAGCGAGCACCCGCGTCACGACCCGCAGCAGCCGATGCGCGGCTTCATGCGCAACCGGCTTGCCGTCGGGCATACGTGCGAGCAGTTTGTTGTGCAGCCCGTGCGGATCGAAGCGCGAGCCGAAACCGGCGGCGAGCAACACACCAGTGGCGAGCGAGGCGTAGGCCATCGGCGGATACCGGTAGACAGGAATGCCCCCGATTGTGCGATGCAACGGGGCGCGAAGCAAGCGGCAAGGCACGCCCGATGCAAGCCGCCCGCCGCTTTCGCTTTCACTCCAATTCCGGCACTGCCGCCGGTTCAGGTCCGCACCACCTTGTCCAGCGTGATCGGCAGATCGCGCACCCGCACGCCGGTCGCGTTGTACACCGCGTTCGCGATCGCGGCCACCACGGCCGTGATGCCGATCTCGCCGATACCGCGCACGCCGAGCGAGTTGATATAAGGATCGGGCCGGTCGATGAAGGTGATGTCGAGCGTGCCGATATCGGCATTCACCGGCACGTGATACTCGGCGAGGTTCGCGTTCGTGAAGCGTCCGAAGCGCGCATCGAGCGTGCTTTCCTCCTGCAGCGCCGCGCCGATGCCCCATACGATGCCGCCCATCATCTGGCTGCGCGCGGTCTTCTGGTTCAGCACGCGGCCGACGTCGTACACCGCGACCACGCGCGGCACGCGGATCGTGCCGAGCTCGGCATCGACGTGGACCTCGACGAACACCGCGCCGAACGAGTGGAACGAGTACTTCTGCTTCTCGTCGCCGGGCTTCACGGTCGCGCTCGCCTCGATCGGCTTGCCACCCGCGCGCGCGATGATCGCCGCGGCCGGATCGCGCTTGCCCGGTTGCGAGCGGCTCACGACCCAGCCGCTTGCGACGGTGACGTCATCGAGCGGCAGGGCATGCACGGGCGACGCCGCATCGGCAAGCGCCAGCGCGATCAGCTGGCTGCGCGCCTGGCTCGCCGCGTCGCGCACCGCAGGCGATACGCTCGCCGCCGACTGCGAACCGCCCGAGCCCGGCGCGCGCGGCAGCGACGAATCGCCGAGCGCGAAGCGGATCTGCTCGGGCGTGAAGCCGAGCGCATCGGCGGCGACCTGGGTCATCACCGTGTAGGTGCCGGTGCCGATGTCCTGCGTGCCCGATGCGACCACCGCGGTGCCGTCCGGCAGAATCTGCGCAAGCGCCGACGCCTCGCTGCGGTTGGCCGGATAGGTCGCGGTCGCCATGCCCATGCCGATCAGCGTGTTGCCGTCGCGTCTCGAACATGGCGCGTGCGGGCGGCGCGACCAGCCGAACTTCTCGGCGCCGACCTGGTAGCACTCGCGCAGCGACTTGCCCGACCACGGCTTGTGCTCCTGCGGATCGCTGTCCGCGTAGTTCTTCAGGCGCAGCGCGAGCGGGTCCATCTTCAGCGCGACGGCGAGTTCGTCCATCGCCGATTCGAGCGCGAACGAGCCGGTGGTTTCTCCGGGTGCGCGCATGAAGGTCGGCGTGCCGACATTGAGTTGCACGAGCCGGTGCGTCGTTATCTGGTTGGGCACCGCGTACAGCATGCGCGTGACCATGCAGCAGGTCTCGGTCCAGTCTTCGATCATCGACGTGTTCGAGATGCTGTCGTGACGCATCGCGCTCAGCGTGCCGTCATGTCGCGCGGCGATCACGAAGTGCTGCTCGGTGCGCGGCCGCGCGCCGACCGGGCCGAACATCTGCGGGCGTTCGAGCGCGAGCCGCACGGGCCGCCCGGTTTGCCGCGCGGCCATCGCGCACAGCGACACGTGCGACCACGACGAGCCCTTGCAGCCGAAGCCGCCGCCGATCAGCGGCGAGATCACGCGCACGTCGGACACAGGGATGGCGAACGTCTTCGCGAGCACCTGCGCGGCGCCGCTCACGCCCTGCGTCGAGTCGTAGACCGTCAACTGCGGGCCGTCCCATTGCGCCATCGTCGCGTGGGGCTCCATCGGGTTGTGGTGCTCGATCGGCGTCGTATAGGTCGCTTCGATATGCACGTCGCCGCTTTGCATGCCGTCCTCGAAGCTGCCGCGCTGCGTGTCGGTCTGGCGGCCCTGCGGCTTGTCCGGCGCATGCGCGTGCGCCTTCGCCTGCTCGAAGTCGAGCGCCGCGGCGCCCGGCTGATAGGCGATGCGCAGCTGGCGAGCGGCATCGGCCGCATGTTCGAGCGTATCGGCGACGACCACCGCGACCGGCTCGTTGCTGTAGTGCACTTTGTTATCCTGCAGAAGCGACAGATGCCGGCCGGCCGGCGGCGCGAGCGCGGGCCGGCCGCCATTCGGCAGGCGCGGCGCGTTCTGGTAGGTCATCACGAGCAGCACGCCGGGCACGGCCTCGGCGCGGCTGGCATCGATCGACGCGATCGTGCCGGCCGCGATCGTGCTCGTCACGAGCACCGCATGCGCGAGGCGCGCCCCGGGGAATTCGGCTGCATAACGCGCGTCGCCGGTCACCTTCAGCAGTCCGTCGACGCGATCGAGCGGTTGTCCGATCAGATTCATGCGATACCTCCGGCGTTGCCGGCTGCCTGATTGACCGCACGCACGATCGCGCGCTGCGCGAGCTGCACCTTGAAGGCGTTGTCGTGGCGCGGCTGCGCGCCGCTCAACGCGGCCGCGGCGGCGTTCTTCAGCGTGGCCCGGCTGAGCGGCTGGCCGTTCAGCATCTGCTCGGCCACGTTCACGCGCCATGGTTTGTGCGCGACGCCGCCGAGCGCGATGCGCGCGCTCTGAACACGCTCGCCGTCCATCTGCAACGCGGCCGCGACCGATACGAGCGCGAACGCGTAGCTGGCGCGGTCACGCACCTTCAGATAGTGCGAATGCGCGCTGAAGAGCGGCGGCGGCAGATCGACCGCGGTGATCAGCTCGCCGGGCTGCAAGGTGGTATCGACATCGGGCCGGTCGCCCGGCAGCCGATGGAAATCGGCGAACGCGATCGTGCGCTCGCCCTTGGGACCGCTCACGCGCACCAGCGCATCGAGCGCGGCCAGCGCGACGCTCATATCCGACGGGTTGACCGCAATGCATTGCGGGCTCGCGCCGAGGATCGCATGCGCGCGGTTATGGCCGTCGAGCGCCGCGCAGCCGCTGCCGGGCAGGCGCTTGTTGCACTGCGTGAACGCGGTGTCGTAGAAGTAGCCGCAGCGGGTGCGTTGCAGCAGATTGCCGCCGACCGTCGCCATGTTGCGCAACTGCGCCGACGCGCCCGCGAGCAGCGCTTGCGACAGCAGCGGGTACTGCTCGCGCACCAGCGCGTGATTGGCCGCGTCGCTGTTGCGCACCAGCGCGCCGATGCGGATGCCGCCGCCGGGCAGCGTCGTCACCGAGTCGAGGCCGCCGATGTGCGTGATATCGATGAGCCGCACCGGCCGCGCGACGCCGCCCTTCATCAGATCAAGCAGATTCGTGCCGCCGCCGATGAATACCGCGCCCGGCTGTTGCACGGCGCGCACCGCGCTGGCGATGTCGCCGGCGCGTTCGTAGGAGATCGCATCCATGTCGGTCTCCGTCAGGCGTTGTCGTGCGCGGCGCGGACCGCGGCGACGATGTTCACGTACGCCCCGCAGCGGCAGATGTTGCCGCTCATGCGTTCGCGGATTTCGTCGTCGGTGAGCGCGGCGGGACGCGCGCGCACGTCGGCGGTCACGGTGCTCGCCGTGCCGTTGCGGAATTCGCCGAGCAGGGCGGTCGCCGAGCACAACTGCCCGGGCGTACAGTAGCCGCACTGGAACGCATCGTGTTCGATGAACGCGGCCTGCACCGGACTCAACGCGCCGTTGCTCGCGAGTCCTTCGACGGTCGTGATGTTCTCGCCTTCGTGCATGACCGCGAGCGTCAGACACGAGTTGATGCGGCGGCCGTCGACGAGCACCGTGCAGGCGCCGCATTGACCGCGGTCGCAGCCTTTCTTCATGCCCATCAGACCCGCGTATTCGCGCAACGCGTCGAGCAGCGTCACGCGCGGTTCGAGCTGCAGCGTGTACGCGCGGCCGTTGACGGTCAACGTGACGGGGCGCGGCGGCACCACGGGGTTGCCTGGCGGCGCGGGTGAGGCGGGCGCCGGCGCTTGCGTTTGCGCGCGCAGATGCGGCGCCGCACCGATCGTCGCGGCGGCCGCCGCCGATTGCAGGAAGCGACGTCGTGACGGTTGGGAAGGCGTGGTGGTGGGCTCGGCGGTGGACTCTGATGCGGGGGCGTCCCCGCAATGCTGACATTCTGCAGGCGTGGTCATGACGACTGTTGACTCCACTGAAAGGTCAATGCAGGCCGACGACGCGTCGATGTCCAACGCATCGCGTTGAAACAAAACTATTGCGCAGCAATTTGAATGCCGTTGCAGCTAACACGGTATTAAAAACTCGCTGCAAGCGCAAAGCCGATCTGCGCAATAAAGGCAGGCCAATATGCGCAATGACCGCGATGGAGCCCGGCTGGAGCCACGCAAACACGGGCAACAGTTGCACGTTGCAACGGGGAAAATGCGAAATCGACCTCCGGGCTCAACGCGCCCGGCAGGCTGCGAGGATGCCTCGCAGCAAATCGATCGGCGGCGGCGGACATCCGGGGATCGTCAGACTTACGGGCAGCTTCGCCGCGGATGTCGACAGGTTTGAACTGGACGGAAAATGTCCGCTTTGCGGGTGATAAATTTGGAACTGGCCAACCGGGCCGAAATGGAGTCGGTGCTATGAGCAAAACCGATCGGGGATAACACCCTGATTGCCGCGCGCGTTCGCGGGCGACCGAGTATCGCGACGTCGCGGAGCAATAGGCGAGGGAGGGATGATCATGACGAAGCTGCGCATTGCGACGTTCAACATCAACGGTATCCGCTCGCGGCAGGCGGCGCTATTGCACTGGCTCGAGCGCGAGGCGCCGGACGTCGTGTGCCTGCAGGAACTGAAGGCGGTGGATAGCGCATTTCCAGTCGACGCATTGCGCGACGCCGGTTATGGCGCCGTGTGGCAAGGCCAGAGCGCATGGAACGGTGTGGCGATTCTGGCCAAAGGCGACGCACCGCTCGAACGTCGGCGCGGTCTGCCCGGTTTCGAAGACGACACGCATAGCCGTTACATCGAGGCCGCGGTCGGCGGCGTGCTGATCGTGTGTTTGTACCTGCCGAACGGCAATCCGCAGCCCGGCCCCAAGTTCGACTACAAGCTCGCGTGGTTCGATCATCTGATCGCGCATGCGGCGCAGCTCTACCAGAGCGGCCACCCGGTCGTGATCGCTGGGGACTTCAACGTCGTGCCGACCGACGAAGACATCTACAACCCGCGCTCGTGGCTAAAGGACGCGCTGCTGCAGCCGGAGAGCCGCGAGCGTTATCGCAGGCTGCTCGCGCAAGGCTGGACCGATGCGCTGCGCACGCATTTCGGCGACGAACGCGTGTACACGTTCTGGGATTATTTCCGCCGTCATTGGGATACGAATTCGGGGCTGCGCATCGATCATCTGCTGCTGAGCGCCGACCTCGCGCCGCGCCTGCGCGATGCGGGCGTCGACCGTTGGGTGCGCGGCGAACCGCATGCCAGCGACCACGCGCCGACGTGGATCGAACTGGAAATGGGCGCCGGCCGCAAGAAGAAGAGCGGCTAGTGAAGCGGCGGGCGATCCGCTTGCGGCGGATCGCCCGCTTTGGCGCGACTGCTGCGCCCTGTTGATCGGCGCCTATGATCCGGCGCCGTGCCTGCTTCAGTCGTAGTCGCGACCGCCGCGCGACCACAGCGCGCCCATCACGAACCCGGCGAGAGCAACCACGGCCAGCGTCGTGAACGGGTTTTCGGCCGTCGTATCGCGCACGAGGCTCGTCGTATTCGCGCATAACTGCTGCGCCTTGCCGCTCAATTCGCGCGCCTTGCCCGCCACCTGCGCGCTGGTGTCGCCGACGGCATCGCCGACCGCGCTTTGCACCTTGCCCGCGACTTCCTTTACCGCGCCTGCCGCTGAATTCGTATCCATATGCATCGCTCCTGTTGTCATATTTACGTGCGGACCCGCTGCAATTGCAACGCGCTCGCACAAGGGCGCCGCGCAAGCCGTGCCAGTGCGGCGTGAGCCTGCGTCAGTGACGAAAGGCGCGCAAGAAGTGCGCCCGGCGACGGGACGCCATGCATCCGGCCAAACGGGACGTGCTCGAACATCATCGTCGACGCCCGAAATTGATGCCGACGAACACGGCCAGCAGCATCAGAAAACCGCCGAACAGCAGCGCGGCATTGACGAGCACCTGGCGCAGCCCGAGCGTTTCGACGTCGATGAACGGATACGGATAAAAATCCGACAGGCTGCCGCGCCAGAACGTGATGCCGAGATAGGCGAGCGGATAGACGAGCCACAGCGGAGCGTGGCGCAACCGCAGATGAAAACGCGGCACGAACAGCACCCAGTAGAGCGCGGCGAGCATCGGCAGCACGCTGTGCAGCGACTCGTTGAGCAGGCGCCGGTACGGCGACAGCGGCCACAGTCCGCGCAACAGCAGGTTGTACGCGAGGCCGACGAACACGATGTACGCGACCACCGCGGTCACGACCGTGGGCTGCCGGAAAAAGCGCACGAGTGGCGAGCGATGCTTCCACAGCACGATGCAGGTGAAGCAGAGCGCACTGGCGAGCACCGTCAGATTGGTCAGGTAGCTGCTCATGCGCGCGAGCGCGTCGAACACGGTGAGCCCGCGCGCGAGCGAGCGATCGATCGTGAGGTCGGCTTGCGCGAGGATCGCCATCCACGCGATCAGCGCAATGACCGCCGCCAACGTCAGCGACGACACACTGGGCGTATGCAGCGGCAGCTCGGGCTCGCGCTGCGGAGCGAGGGTAGGGCGCATGCGCTCGATTCTACGCGCGGTGCGCGCGCGGCTGCATGGGCTTTCGCGCCCACGCGCGCCGGCGTTGGCAAAATACTACGGCGTACTACGCGAGCTACTGGCTGGCTGTAAAGCCGGTTGCAAGCTCGCCGCCACGGCTGCAAGCGCCGCGCTCACTGGCGGCGATTCATCGTGTGTTTCGACCCGTTATGATCGCGGCTGCAGCCCTCGATGTTAACGACGCCGTGCGCGGCAAGCAGTCTCTGTCAGCGCCGGCTCAAGACTCGCCAAACGGAGAGAAAGCATGAAAGCCAGCCCCATTGCCGAACGGGAAGCGCGCGGCCGCGCCGCGCGCGAGCATTCGAAACGCTCGAGTCACCGGGCGGTCGGCGAGTTGCACCGCGATCCGATCGAGCTGCTGAAACAGAGCAGCGCGGAGCGCGTCGAGAATCTGGTGCCGCTGCGCTATGGGCGCATGGCTGCCTCGCCGTTCTCGTTCTTTCGAGGCAGCGCGATTCTGCAGGCGCACGATCTGAGCAAGGTGCACGACACCGGCCTCACCATGCCGATCTGCGGCGACGGCCATCTGATGAATTTCGGCGGCTTCGCAACGCCCGAGCGGCAACTGGTCTTCGACCTGAGCGACTTCGACGAAGTCTCGATCGGCCCGTTCGAATGGGACCTGAAACGCCTGTGCGCGAGCCTCGTCGTGGCCGCGCGCCAGATGCGCCTGAGCCGCGGCACCGCCGAGAGTCTGGTGATGACCGCGGTCGGCTCGTATCGCGATCGTGTCGCGCAATATGCGCAGTTCGGCGCGCTCGACCTGTGGTACGACCGCATCACGTTCGACCGCATGGCCGAGATCGCACTGACGCCCGAGCGTCGGCGCGCGGTGCGGCGCGGCATGGAGAAGGCCGCGAGCCGCACGCATGAAAGCCTGCTCGAAAAAATGGCCTCGTTCGACGGCAATCGTTGGACCATCCACGATGCGCCGCCCGCGCTGTTTCACGTGCACGGTGCGAACACGTTGTTGACGGCCGAGGAAACCGAAACCTACCGGACCGGCAACGTCGACAAGATGGTCGAGCAAGTGTGGGACGAGTACCGCAAGACGATGTCGCACGATCGGCGCGAACTGCTGGATCAGTTCACGAGGCACGACGTCGTGTTCAAGGCGGTCGGCGTCGGCAGCGTCGGCACGCGTTGTCTGGTCGTGCTGCTCGTCGATCACATGGGCAAGCCGTTGTTCCTGCAATTGAAGCAGGCGCGGCCGTCGGTCATCGCGCAGTTCTACAGGTCGCCGGCGGTCAAGCATCAGGGCGAGCGCGTCGTGCAAGGACAGCGGCTGCTGCAGGCCGCGAGCGACGTCTTCCTCGGCTGGGGGACCGGGCCGCTCGGGCGGCATTTCTATTTCCGCCAACTGCGCGACATGAAGCTGTCCGCGAATATCGAGCTGTTCGACAGCGATCTGCTCGACGGCTATGCGCGGCTATGCGGCTGGATCATGGCGCGCGCGCATGCGAAGGCGAGCGGCGAGGCGATCGAGATCAGCGCGTACATCGGCCGCGGCGATCAGTTCGGCGAAGCGCTGAGCGGTTACGCGAGCGCCTACGCGGATCAGGTCGAGCGCGACTACGACGTGTTCATCAAAGCGTGCCGCGACGGCAAGCTCGAAGCGCGCACCGACGAGGACATGGCGGCGGATTTCCGTGTGTAGCGCTGCGTGCGCGTGGTGTCACTTCACGCGCACCGTCACGCATCGGCGCGCGCTTCGCGCAGCGTGACGAAACGCAGATGGCGCTCGCGCGCCGCTTCGATCACGCTCGGCAGCACCGCGAGAATCAGCGGCTGGCCTTCGATCGTCAGCGCGGCGTTGCCATCGTGCAGCAACAGGATGTCGCGCGCGGCGAGACCATCGAGCAGCCGCCGCGCAACCACGTGAGGATCACGCTCGCGCGTATCGTAGCCGCGCCGTGTCCAGGCCGCGAGACGCAGGTCGAGCTTGCGCAGCACCGGCTCCAGGAAGAGGTTGCGCAGGCCGGCGGGCGCGCGGAAAAACATCGGCCGCGCGCCGCTGACGGTTTCGAGCGTGCGTTGCGCGGCGGCGATCTCGCGCGTCAACGCGCGCGGAAACGTGACCGAAAACGTATGCACGTGCACCTGCGAGTGATTTTCGAGCCCATGCCCACGCGCGACGATCTCGCGCGCGAGTTGCGGATAGCGCTCGACCTTCGCGCCGATGCAGAAGAACGTCGCGCGCACGTCGAACGCGTCGAGCAGATCGAGCACTTGCGGCGTGACGGCGGGATCGGGACCGTCGTCGATGGTCAGCGCGATTGCATCCGCGTTGCGCGGGTTCGCCGGCAGGCGGGTCCAGTTGGGCCCGAGCAGGGTGGTGCGCGGCAATAGTCCGGCGATCGTGAACAGCGCGTGGTTCGCGACGATCGTGGCGAGCCACCATGGCCACGCGGCCGGTGCGACAGCCACGCCGATCAGCACGATCACGTGCCAGCCGATCGTGCCGTTCAGCAGTGCGGAGTTGCGGCTACGCGGCCAGCGGCGCGGCGGGTTCGGGCATTCATTCATCGAACGTGCTTCCAGTACGCCTTCCTCCGTCCCGGGAAGGCCGTGAATCTTGCGCGCTGCGCAACCGCGAACGATACCACTGTTGCGCTCGTCGACGTGCCGCGTTCGGCGGCCACGTACCCCGGTGAAAGCGCCCTGAAAGACGTCGCGCGGTTTGCGATCGCGGATTCGCTGTTGTATGGTGCGGGGCGAAAAGAGTCGCGCGTGTCGATGGCGATCGGACCGATCGCCGCAACAAGCTCGCGTCGCTACCCAATACAACAGGAGATGCGTGATGTCGGAAACAGGAAACGGAAAAGTGGCGCTGGTGACGGGCGCGGGCAGCGGCATCGGCAGCGCGTGCGCACTGACGCTCGCGCAGCACGGCTATAGCGTGGTGCTCGCCGGCCGCCGCCAGGCCGCGCTCGATGCGGTCGCGCAGGAAGCGCGGGCGCTGCGCGGCGACGCGCTCGCGGTTGCGTGTGACGTGACCGACGCCGACAGCGTCGCCGCGCTTTTCGACACGATCCGCGCGCGCTTCGGCCGGCTCGACGTGCTGTTCAACAACGCGGGACGCAACGGCTCGCCCGTCGATCTCGACGAAGTGAGCATCGACGAATGGCGTTCCATCGTCGATACCAATCTGAACGGCGTGTTCCTGTGCACGCGCGCGGCGTTCGGCCTGATGAAGACGCAGAATCCGCGCGGTGGCCGCATCATCAACAACGGCTCGATCTCCGCGCATGCGCCGCGCCCGAACAGCGCCGCGTACACGGCGACCAAGCACGCGATTACCGGACTCACGAAGGCGGTGTCGCTCGACGGCCGCAAATACGACATCGTGTGCGGGCAGATCGACATCGGCAACGCGGGGACCGAGATGGCCGCGCGAATGGCGCGCGGCGTGCCGCAAGCGAACGGCGAGATCGCGGTCGAGCCGCTGATGGACGTGCAGCACGTCGCCGACGCGGTGCTGCATATGGCGAGCCTGCCGCTGTCGGCGAACGTGCAGTTCATGACGATCATGGCGAGCAAGATGCCGTTCGTCGGGCGCGGCTGAGCGGCGCGCAGCACCGGCTCACAACGCCGGGGCGGGGAGCGGGGCGCGCGCGTTCAACTTATACTGGGCGCTTAGCCGTCTTTCCACGCAAAGCAAGCCGCCGTGCCCCGCGCCACACCCAGCGACGACCCGCCGCCGCAGCCGCCCGTGCGGCCCGATCTCGACGACTGCTGTCATAGCGGCTGCACGCAGTGTGTGTTCGATCTCTACGATGAAGCGCTGGAGCGCTACGAGCTCGCGCTGGCTGCGTGGCACAAGCGGCAGGCGCAGAAGGCGCGGCCAGCGCGGCGACCGGACACGCAGGGCGCGAAGTCGAAACCGCAAGCCGACGCGCGTCGCTCGACACCCACGCGCGGCAAACCGAGCCCTCGCCGCTGATTCGCGCACGAATTCGCGCCCGATCGTCCACCGTCTCCGTTATGACCGACCTTCAGCTCACGCCGACCGAATCTCTCACCGATCCGCACACGCTCGACGATCTGCATCGCTTCGTGCAGCGTCATCCGCGCCTGTTCGTGCTGACCGGCGCGGGCATCAGCACTGACTCCGGCATCCCCGGCTACCGGGACGACAACGGCGCATGGAAGCGCTCGCCGCCGATCACGCTGCAGGAGTTCCTTGGCACGCCGGCGATGCGTCAGCGCTACTGGGCGCGCAGCATGGTCGGCTGGCCGCTCGTCGCGCGCGCGCAGCCGAATGCCGCGCATGTCGCGCTCGCGCGGCTCGAAGCGGCCGGTCACGTGCCGACGCTGGTCACGCAGAACGTCGACGGCTTGCATCAGCGCGCGGGCAGCCGCGACGTGATCGAGCTGCATGGCGGCATCGACGGCGTCAGTTGTCTCGACTGCGGCATGCAGCACTCGCGCGCGGCGATCCAGCAGACGCTCGAAGCCGACAACCCCGCTCTGCTCGACGTCACGGCCGAAGCCGCCGCCGATGGCGACGCGCATCTCGAGTGGCACGATCTCGGCGGTTTTCGCGTGCCGGCATGCGTGAACTGCGGCGGGTTGCTGAAGCCGTCGGTGGTGTTCTTCGGCGAGAACGTGCCGAAGGCGCGCGTCGAAGCGGCGTCGCATGCGCTCGATGCGGCCGACGCCGTGCTCGTGGCCGGCTCGTCGCTGATGGTGTATTCCGGCTACCGCTTCTGCGTGTGGGCGCAGCGCCAGGGCAAGCCGATCGCGGCGATCAACCTCGGCCGCACGCGCGCCGATCCGCTGCTGTCGCTGAAGGTGGCCGCGCCGTGCGGCGATACCTTGAGCGCGCTCGCCGGTCTGCTGGCTGGCGATTGAGAATGAATGGATCCCGTGGATCACCGTCAAAACCTGAGGAACACCCAGAGCCGACCATGACCGACTCCCGGCAACATTCGCCATCCGCCGAACGCAATCGCGCACCAATCCTCGCCGTGCTGCGCGAGGCGCTGCCGGCGAGCGGCCGCGTGCTCGAAATCGCGAGCGGCACCGGTGAGCACGCGATCTGCTTCGCCGGCGCGCTGCCCGGTCTCGACTGGCAGCCGAGCGATGCCGATGAGGAGGCGCGCGAGTCGATTGCGGCGTGGACCGCGCACGCGGGGCTCGCGAACGTGCGCGCGCCGCTTGCGCTCGACGTGCATCAGCCGGACTGGGGCGTCGATGCGCTCGACGCCGTCGTCTGCATCAACATGATCCACATCTCGCCGTGGAGCGCGGCGCAGGCACTTTTCGACGGCGCGGGGCGGCGCCTCGTCGACGGCGGCGTGCTCTATCTATATGGTCCTTACCGGCGCGGCGGCGCGCACACGGCGCCGAGCAACGCAGCGTTCGATCAATGGTTGAAGAGCCGCGATCCCGAATGGGGCGTGCGCGATATGGAAGCGGTCGTCGCGCTCGGCGACACGGCGGGGCTCACCTGCGAACGGGTGGTCGCGATGCCCGCGAACAACTTCAGCCTGGTGTTCACGAAGCGGGCAGGGTAGCGGGTGCACCGACGGGCCGGGCATTCGTCCACGCCTTGCGCCAAACCTCGGTCCGATCCCAAACCGAACCCGCCGCGCAAACGCCGACGCGCGCACAATACCTGTCGTCACGCGCAAACATGAGCACGACAGGAGCACGAGCAACTGGCGTGCTTGCCCCCTCCCAAGCGGCAAGCGCGCATTTCTTTTATCCTTTTACCCTCGACGCCGCGCCGCCGTTCTCATGGCGCGGCGCCACGACATTTTTTTGGACTCTGGAGAATTCAAATGGGCAAACAGGCAATCGGCGTGGTGGGGCTGGCGGTCATGGGCCGCAATCTGGCGCTCAACATCGAGAGCCGCGGCCACGCGGTGTCGGTCTACAACCGTAGCCGCGCGAAAACCGACGAACTCATCGCCGAATTTCCGGACCGCAAACTGGTGCCGGCTTTCACGCTGGAAGAGTTCGTCGACTCGCTCGAAAAGCCGCGCCGCATTCTGATGATGGTCAAGGCCGGCGAGCCGACCGACGCGACCATTGCCTCGCTCAAGCCGCTGCTCGAAAAAGGCGACATCCTGATCGACGGCGGCAACACGCCTTTCACCGACACGATCCGCCGCAACCAGGAACTCGCGAAGGCGGGTCTGCATTTCATCGGCACCGGCGTGTCGGGCGGCGAGGAAGGCGCGCTGAAAGGCCCGTCGATCATGCCGGGCGGTCCGCGCGACGCGTACGACCTCGTCGCGCCGATCCTCACCGAGATCGCCGCGAAGGCGCCGGACGGCGAGCCCTGCGTCGCGTACATGGGACCGGACGGCGCGGGCCACTTCGTGAAGATGGTGCACAACGGCATCGAGTACGGCGACATGCAGCTGATCGCCGAAAGCTACGCGGTGTTGAAGCAGGTCGTCGGATTGTCGAACGAGGAACTCGGCAAGGTCTACACCGAGTGGAACCAGGGCGAGCTCGACAGCTATCTGATCGAAATCACGTCGAAGATCTTCGGCAAGAAGGACGACGAAACCGGCAAGGACCTCGTCGACGTGATTCTCGACCGTGCCGCGCAGAAGGGCACCGGCAAGTGGACCAGCCAGAACGCGCTCGATCTCGGCGCGCCGTTGCCGCTGATCACCGAGGCGGTGTTCGCGCGCGTGCTGTCGTCGCTGAAGACGCAGCGCGTGGCCGCGAGCAAGGTGCTGGAAGGTCCGCAGGCGAGGCCGCTCGAAGGCGCGAAGGACGCGTTCATCGAATCGGTGCGTCGCGCGTTGTACTTCAGCAAGGTGATCTCGTACGCGCAGGGCTTCGCGCAGTTGCGCGCCGCGTCGGAAGAGTACAACTGGGATCTCGACTACGGGACGATCGCGAAGATTTTCCGCGCGGGCTGCATCATCCGCGCGCGCTTCCTGCAGAAGATCACCGACGCCTATTCGAAGGACAAGGCGCTCGCGAACCTGCTGCTCGACCCGTACTTCCGCGACATCGCGAAGAACTACCAGGCGGGGCTGCGCGAAGTCGTGGTGGCCGCGGTCAACGCGGGTGTGCCGGTGCCGGCCTTCGCGTCGGCGATCGCGTATTTCGACGCCTACCGCTCGGAGCGTCTGCCCGCGAACCTCGTGCAAGCGCAGCGCGACTTCTTCGGCGCGCATACGTTCGAACGCATCGACAAGCCGGGCAGCTTCCACGCGCAGTGGAGCTGAGCGGTTGAAAAAACGGCCCGACGCGCCATGGTGACAGGGCGCGCGGGGCCGTTGCTCCGTTTGGATCGGCAAGGAAACGCCGCATTATTACCAAATGTCTTGCGGGTTAAACGCGGACTCAAAGAATGCCCAAATGATTATTGCGACGGCAGCAATAGAGTTTCACTGGTTTAAGGGTTTGCCCTAGATCGAGACACCTCTAGACTTGTTTTCAATCGCTGAGGGATAAGCAGAAACCCGAAGCGCACCACACAACAAGTCCTTTGGAGGTTAATCATGAAGACCCTGATTTCCGCTGTTGCTATCGCCACCGCCCTCTTTGTTCCGGTCGCGTCGTTCGCTCAAGCGAGTCAGCCGGCGACCCGTGCTCAGGTTCGCGCTGAACTGATTCAACTCGAAAAGGCCGGCTACAACCCGAGCGCCAGCGACGTGAACTACCCGGCCGACATCCAGGCAGCGCAAGCACGCGTCGATGCGCAACGCGGCACGGCCATCGCGGCCAACTCCGCAGACACCAGCGGCTACGGCGCTCCGGCTCCCGGCACGTCGCAAGCTGGCCACGCTGTCATCCCGGCGAAGGCCAACCGTGACTCGGTGTACTTCGGCAACTGATCGCAGTAGAAGTCCGCAGATGTAGTGGGTAGTTGTAGTGCGCTGTAGACGCCGCTTCGTGGAATAGCGCGAACGCGGCGGGCAAGAAAAAACGCCATCCAGTTCGATCGGATGGCGTTTTGTCGTTTACGGCGCCGTGCTGCGACGGTTCCCGTCAATGCAGCGTTCGCTGCCGCCGGCCGATGTCATCGAACAGCGCGCGGCTCGGCTCCAGCGCGAGCAGCCACGATTCGTCGTAGTCGCTCAGGTTGTCGAGCGCCTCGCGCAGCCGTTCGAGCGCCACCGCAGGCAGCTCGACGCTCGCCTCGACCCCGCTCGACAGTCCCGCGATGCTCGCCAGTTGCACGAGCGCATCGGCGGCCTCGGCGACGTCGGCGGCGAAGATCAGATGCGTGTTCAGCAGTTCGACGAGGCCGGCAGACGCCGCCACATCGTCGACGTTGAGTTGCACGGCCAGAAAGGTGGCTTTGTTCATCCTCGATTCCTCCCAGAATCCCAACGTTGTCGTGAGCTGCTCCGCGCGGCTTGACTGAGTATAGGCGATGGTCGATCACCTGCAATGATCGGACGGAACGACCGTGGCGGCTTGCTCGCCCAGACGCGCGGGCCACGCGACCTATAATAGGGCCAGCCGCGCGAGCGCCGACGCCGTGGGCGCACGGCGCCGCCCGCCGGGCTTGCGCGCTTGCCAATTGCTCATCGACCATGAAGATCATCCGCAGCAGAAGCTTCACCGCGTCGCGTGCCTGGGGCGCGCTCGACATCGCGAACATGAACGGCGTCACCACGCGTCTGCATTGGACCGACCAGCCGTACAAGTGGCACGTGAACGACGGCGAGGAGGTATTCGCCGTGCTCGACGGCCGCGTCGAAATGCGCTATCGCGAAGACGGCGTCGAACGCACGACAGTGCTCGAAACCGGCGACGTGTTCCATGCGTCGGTCGGCACCGAGCATGTCGCGCATCCGCTCGGCGCGGCATGCGTGCTCGTCGTCGAAAAGCAGGGCAGCGTCTGAAGAACACGGCAGTTTGACGGTGCGCGCTAGCGCGGCCCGCGTGTGGCGGTCGCGCACAATATCGAGGCGGCAGCGGACAGCCGCGACCGTGTGCAAGCGTGACGGCACGGCAATTGCTACGGCGTCGATTGAATTGGATTGAGACACACGTCGAGGAAAATCAGATGACACGACAATGGCAACCGACGGCGATCCGCCTGCTGATGGCGGCGGCGCTCGGCGTGGCGATCGCCGGCTGCACGACGATGCCGTGGGAAAGTACGCCGTTCTACAGCAACGCGCCGTCGAGCACGACCAGCCTCGCGACCGTCCCGGTGCCCGCCGGCTACTATCGCGTCAATCCGGGCGATACGCTGTCCGGCATCGCTTCGGCCTATGGACGAAGGCCGCAGGAAATCGCGGCCTGGAACGGCTTGCCGGTCAACGCGGCGGTCGCGCCCGGCCAGGTGCTGCGCGTTTCACCGCCGATGGCCTCGGGCAGCGTGGTCACGCCGCCGGTCGCGGTGGCGCCGGGTGCGCCAGCCGCGCCGGGCGCGACGGCGAACGTGCCGCCGGGCGCCGTACCCGGTGCGCCGGCCCCTGCCGCCGTGCCCCAGCAGGGCGTGCTGCAATGGCCGTTGCGCGGACCGATCCTGCGCGCGTTCGCGCCGGGCAAATCCAACGGCATCGTGATCGGCGGCCAACCCGGTGATCCGGTCAAGGCCGCGGCGACCGGCCGCGTGGTTTACGCGGGCACCGGCATCGAAGCCTACGGCCCGCTCATCATCATCAAGCACAACGATTCGCTGATCACCGCGTACGGCCAGAACAGCCAGCTACTCGTCAAGGAAGGCGATGCGGTGGCGCAAGGGCAGACGATCGGCGAGGTCGGTGTCGATAGCCGCGGCGTCGCGTCGATCCAGTTCGAAGTGCGCGAGAACGGCCAGCCGGTCGATCCGCTCCAGTGGTTGCCGAAGCCTGGCGGCTGAGCGTCCCCGTCGCGACTGTTGGCTCATCGCAGCCGGATCGGCGCGCTTCTCGGGGATGCGCCGATTTTCAGCGTCGTCTGAATTGAATACACTGTATGGCTCGTTTGCCGGCGCGCGCGTTCCTTCCGGAATGCACGGGCGGCCGGTTGCCGTAGGCTGTCATTCATGGACGCACAGGGACACACAATGATCGATTTACGCAGCGATACCGTTACCCGTCCGACTCCGCCGATGCTCGCGGCGATGTCGGCGGCCGAAGTCGGCGACGACGTCTGGGGCGACGACCCCACCGTCCTGCGTCTGCAGGCCACGCTGGCCGAGCGCACCGGCAAGGAAGCGGGGCTGTTCTTCCCGAGCGGCACGCAAAGCAACCTCGCCGCGTTGATGGCGCACTGCGCGCGCGGCGACGAATACATCGTCGGCCAGCTCGCGCACACCTATAAATACGAGGGCGGCGGCGCGGCCGTGCTCGGCAGCATCCAGCCCCAACCGCTCGAAAACGCCGCCGACGGCTCGATCCCGCTCGACAAGATCGCCGCCGCAATCAAGCCGATCGACGATCACTTCGCGCGCACGCGGTTGCTCGCGCTGGAAAACACGATCGGCGGCAAGGTGCTGCCGGTGCAGTACGTCGCCGATGCGACGCGGCTCGCGCGCGAGCGCGGCCTCGCGACCCACCTCGACGGCGCGCGCGTGTTCAACGCGGCGGTCGCGGCGGGCAAGCCGGTCGCGGCGCTCGCCGAGCCGTTCGATTCGGTGTCGATCTGTTTTTCGAAGGGACTGGGCGCGCCGGTCGGCTCGGTGCTGGTCGGCAGCCGCGCGCTGATCGACGTCGCGCATCGCTGGCGCAAGGTGCTCGGCGGCGGCATGCGCCAGGCTGGCGTGCTCGCGGCGGCGTGCCTGTACGCGCTCGATCACAACGTCGAGCGGCTCGCCGACGACCACGCAAATGCCGCGCATCTGGCGGCGGGGCTGGAGACGATCGAGCAGGTGAAGGTGCAGTCGGTCGCGACGAACATGGTGTTCGCGCAGTTTCCGCAGCAGCATTGCGCGCCGCTCGAGGCGTGGCTCAAGGAGCGCGGCATCCTCACGCAGATGCTGTATGCGTCGCGCTTCGTCACGCACATGGATGTGTCGCGCGACGATATCGACACGTTCATTGCCGCGGTGAAGGGGTATTTCGCGGCACGTTGATCGCGCCGCATGGGTCGCAAGCGAGGCGGCTCGCGTGGTTGCCGCCTCGTCTTCCCGCACTGGCCCCGACTCGTGCGCGCTCGTTCGAGGCGCGCTTCATTCAGGCTTCATCCCCGCCTCACGCGCCGTCCGGCGCATATCTCACTTGACCGCCGCCTTCGCCTGCACGCCCGCGCGATGCGACGGCGCGAGCAGCCGCAAGCCGCTCGCCAGGCTCGCCGCGCCGGCGAAGAACGCGCCGAGGCCGAGCGCGAGCGTCGGCCCATGCTGGCGGCCGGCAATGCCGAAGCAGAGCGCGACCAGCGCCGCGCCGGTCGCCTGTCCGAGCAGCCGCGCGGTCGCCACGATGCCGCTCGCGCCGCCGCTGCGCTCCGGCGGCGCGCTCGCCATCAGCGCCTTCAGGTTCGGCGACTGGAAAAAGCCGAAACCCGCGCCGCAGATCGCCATACGGATGCCGATGTCGAGCACGTGCGGATGGGCGGGCAGCATCGCCAGCGAGGCCATCCCCGCCGACAGCACCGCGAGCCCGATCGCGCCGAGCAGCCCCGGCGGGTAGCGGTCCGACAGGCCGCCCGCGAGCGGCGCGGCGAGCGCGACCACGACGGGCCACGGCGTCATCAGGAAGCCGGTTTCGACCTGGCTGCGCAGCAGCACGTCCTCGAAATAGAACGGCAGCGACACGAACGCGAGGCCCTGCGCGGCGAACGAGCACACGGCCGTCACCGCCGACAGCGCGAACACCGGCCGCTTGAACAGATCGACAGGCAGCATCGGCGCGGGGTGGCCCGCCTCGCGGCGGATCAGCAGCAGCCCGAACACGCCGGCGAGCGCCGCGGCGCTGAGCACGATCTGCAGCGACGCGCGTTGCGCCGCCTCGCCGAGCGCGAAGATCAGCGCGGCGAACGTGACCACGTTGAGCAGCGCCGCCACTGGATCGAGCGGGTGCCGGCTCTGCGCGGTATGCGGCAGCGCCGGCATCGCGAAGCTCAGCGCGAGTACGCCGAGCGGCACGTTGACCGCGAACAGCCACGGCCAGGTCGCGACCGACAGAATCAACGACGCCACCGTCGGCCCGACCGCGAACGACACGCCGACGATCAGCGCATTGGTGCCAAGCCCGCGACCGAGCCGATGCGGCGGGTACAGATAGCGGATCAGCGCGGTGTTGACGCTCATGATCGCGCTGGCGCCCAAGCCCTGCACGATGCGCGCGGCGGCGAGCAGCGGCAGCGTCGGCGCCATCGCGCAGCCGAGCGAACTCAGCGTGAACAGCGCGATGCCGCCGATATAGATGCGCCGATGCCCGACGATATCGCCGAGCGCGGCGAGCGGCAGCAGCGTCGCGACCATCGCGAGCTGATATGCGTTGATGATCCAGACCGAGGCGGCCGGCGCCGCGTGCAGGTCGGCGGCGATCGCGGGCAGCGCGGTGTTGGCGATCGCGGTATCCAGCGTGGCGAGCGCGACGGCGAGCATGATCGCGGCCATCGCGCGGCGGTTGGCGGCCGACATCGGGCCGTCGGCGGGGAGAGTCGGCGTGGGGACGCCGACGGCGGGGCTGAGCTTATCGGACAAGGTGTGGCTCGCGGGGTTGGGCATGCCGGTGTCGGTCGCTTCCGGAGAGGCGACGCGCTCGGGCGGCGGTTTCGTCGAGGGTGTGGCGCGCGCTGTCGGTCCACGGCGGATCGGCGTGGCGGCTTGTGCGGCGCAACGTCGCGATTGTTGCAGAGACGGCACGATCGTGCCGGGAGGCGGGCAGGGACCGGAAGGCGGCTAGAAGATGAGGCGCTTTGATCTCAATGAAACGCAACTAACCGCCAATCCCGCCCGCCATTTCCAAATCGGCGCGCGCCCCGCGTCAAATCCAACACACATACGACAAAACCGCCCGGCAGAACGGGCCGCCCGATTCGATCACAAAATCAGGCTATTCGGAGCTTCATCCGCTCGTCACGCATCGGAAAAATAATCGATGTGCGGCTCGCAGATGCTTCGGGCGTTTGCCTTCCCCAACCCGCTTTCGTCACCCGACTCACGCGCGCCGATGCCCACCCCGAGTGCCGCTGCCACGCGGTTTGCACCGCGTCGGGGCGCCCGCCGCGGCTCGGTCGCGTGGCAGCGGGCGAGTTCGCCGGGCACGCCGTATGCGCCACCGTCCGCTCGCGCGCCAGTATGCGCGATCCCTAAAATGTCCTACTCTGTTTTTTTAAACCGCTCCGACAGGCACGCGCCTCCCGTCCGTCTCTCGTGCGGTTCGCGTTTGCCATGTTGACCTTCCCGGAGGCTTCGATGACAGCCGTCGATCTGGAATTCGACCAGCTCAACAGTACCGTCGACGCGCTACGGCGCTCAATTTCGAATCGCATGATGTACGGCGTCGGCAAGGACGCTGTCACCGCTCACCCGCACGACTGGCTGCACGCGGCCGCGCTGGCCGTGCGCGACAGGCTCGTCGCGCGCTGGATGAAGACCACCCGCCTGCAATACGAGCAGGACGTGAAGCGGGTCTACTACCTGTCGATGGAGTTTCTGATCGGCAGGACCTTTACCAACGCGCTACTCGCGCTCGGCATTCACGATCAGATGAAAGAGGCGCTCGCGAGCCTCGGCGTCGACATGGACGCACTGATCGATCTCGAACCCGACGCAGCGCTCGGCAACGGCGGTCTCGGCCGGCTCGCGGCGTGCTTTCTCGACTCGATGGCGACGCTCGGCATTCCGGGCTTCGGCTACGGCATCCGTTACCAGTACGGCATGTTCCGTCAGGAAATCGTCAACGGCGAGCAGGTCGAGGCGCCCGACTATTGGCTGCGCGCCGGCAACCCATGGGAATTTCCGCGACCCGAAATCAAGTACATGGTGCACTTCGGCGGCCGCACCGTGCAGCGTGGCGACAAGACCGAATGGATCGACACCGAGCATGTGAACGCGACCGCGTACGACACCGTGATCCCCGGCTACGCGACCGACGCGACCAACACGCTGCGCCTATGGTCCGCGCGCGCGACCGAGGAACTCGACCTCGGCGCATTCAATCGTGGCGACTACCGCAACGCGGTCGACACCAAGAACATGTCGGAGAACGTGTCGCGGCTGCTCTATCCGGACGATTCGACGCCGGCCGGCCGCGAGTTGCGGCTGCGCCAGGAGTACTTCTTCGTGTCGGCGACGATGCAGGATCTGATCCGCCGCTATCAGCGCACGCACAGCACGTTCGGACGCTTCTCGGAGAAGGTCGCGGTGCATCTGAACGACACGCACCCGGTGCTCGCGATTCCCGAGCTGATGCGCCTGCTCGTCGACGAGCATCATGTGCCGTGGGACAAGGCGTGGAAACACTTGACGCAGATCTTCTCGTACACGAATCACACGCTGATGCCCGAGGCGCTCGAAACATGGGATGTCGAAATGTTGTCACGCCTGCTGCCGCGGCATCTCGAGATCATCTTCGAAATCAACGCACAGTTTCTGAAGCACGTCAGCGAGCACTCGGGCCACGACGCCGAGATGATCCGCCGCATTTCGCTCGTCGACGAATATGGGCAGCGGCGCGTGCGCATGGCGTATCTGGCGATTGTCGCGAGTCACAAGGTGAACGGCGTGTCGAAGCTGCATTCGCAGCTGATGACGCGCGACATCTTCGCCGACTTCGCGCGCATCTATCCGGACCGCTTCACCAACGTGACCAACGGCATCACGCCGCGCCGCTGGCTCGCGCAGGCGAGTCCGTCGCTGTCGTCGCTGATCGACGCGCGCATCGGCACACACTGGCGCAGCAATCTGTTCGAGCTCGAGCAGCTGCGTAATCTGCGCAAGGACGACGAGTTCGTCGAAGCGTTCCGCGAGGCCAAACGACAGAGCAAGCTGCGGCTCGTGCACCGGCTCGCACATCACACGAAGCTGCACTTCGATCCGGACGCGCTGTTCGATCTGCAGGTCAAGCGCATTCACGAATATAAGCGCCAGTTGCTGAACTTGCTGCACGTGATCGTACGCTACAACGAGATTCGCGCGAATCCGGAGCGCGACTGGGTGCCGCGCGTCGTGCTGTTCGCGGGCAAAGCCGCGTCCGCGTACCGGATGGCCAAGACGATCATCAAGCTGATCGGCGACGTCAGCGAGAAGGTCAATCATGATCCGCTGATCGGCGACAGGCTGAAGGTCGTGTTCGTGCCGAACTACGGCGTCAGCGTGGCCGAGCTGATCATTCCGGCGGCCGATCTGTCGGAGCAGATCTCGATGGCCGGCACCGAGGCGTCGGGCACCGGCAACATGAAGCTCGCGCTCAATGGCGCATTGACGATCGGCACGATGGACGGCGCGAACATCGAGATCTGCGACGCGGTGGGGCGCGAGAACATCTTCATCTTCGGTCACTCCGCCGACGAGGTGGACGACTTGCGCGCAAGCGGCTATCGGCCGCGGCAGATTTACGAGGAAAACGAAGCACTGCGCACCGCGCTCGATCAGATTCGCACGGGCTTCTTTTCGCCGGACGATCCGCTGCGCTTCTCGGATATCTTTCACACGCTGGTCGACTGGGGCGATCACTATATGGTGCTCGCCGATTTCGACGCGTTCGCGAAGGCGCAGAACGAAGTGGATGCGCGTTTCGTCGACAAGCACGCGTGGGCCGAAAGCGCGATCGAGAACGTCGCGGGGATGGGGCAGTTCTCGTCGGATCGAACGATCGGCGAGTATGCGCGCAATATCTGGCGCGTGAGTCCGCTCAGTCTCGACTGAGCGCGAGATGACGGCAACGTAGTCGTTGCTTGCGGGCAAGCAGATCGAAAGCCGTGCGAGGCTGGTGCTGATCCGTCGCGCACGGCTTCGTCATGTTCGATCGTCGCCCCGCGTCAAGCCTTCGGCGCGGCAGCCGCGGCCTTCGCCCGATGCACTGCCTCGCCGACGCGTTCGACGAACTCGCGATCCGTACTCATCAGCGCTTCGCGCTCGCCGTCGGCCGTCTTGACCATCAGCCGATGCGTGATGTCCTGGGTCACCCAGGTAAGCCAACCGACCACGATCAGCATCACCCCGCATACGAGTCCCGACGCCGAGTGGAGCACGCCCCCGACGATTGCGCCGATCAGCCCGGCCACCGAGATCACGAGCGGCACGACCTTGTTCTTCTGCACGGTCACGACCTGCACGTCGACGATATCGCGCAGCGGGAAGACCTGACCTGCGGATGAGAGGGCGTTGCGCGTGACCGACACGCCGCGATCGTTGAAAGGGCTTTCCATCGTTTCAATGCGAGGGTGGTGAAGCGCGCAGCGTAGCAGACTTCCTTCAAATTCCTAAAGTTACGGACTTTTCTATCCCCTCTCGGGCCCGTGTTGCAAGGGAGAGCGAATCCATTGGGCTTCGTGCGCGCGCGCCTCGAAATTTTCCGCCCAAAGATCCAGCGTGTGCGCATAGTGACGGCGCAGGCTTTCGACGTCAACCGCTTCGAGCCCGCCGCGCTGCATCGCTTCGAGCCCGAGGCCGACGTGGGCAACTCGCCGTCCGGGAACACATAGCGGTCGATAAACTCGCCCCCGCCGAGCGCGGTTTCGCCGCTATCCGAATCGCTCGACGTGATGCCGTGGTTCATCGCAATGCCATCGTCCACCAGCAACGGAGGCCGGCCTTGAAGGCCTCGGACAGGGCAGGCGATGCCGTCCATGGCCCAGGAACCGTATCATCGCGTTGCGGCTGGCGGCTAAACCGTTCGTGGAGGTCTCCGGCCCTAGCGCGCGGTAGCCGGCCTCGCGACCGGTATGACCGTCAGCGACCGGATACCCTGCGCACCGCGAACCAGTACGCCCTCGATGTCCGCGGTCGCCGACGGGCCGCTCATCAGCACCGCGTAGTTGGCCTCGAAGAACTCCTTGCGGTGATACGCCTGATGCAGATTGCCCACGATATCCGCGGGATCCAGCAACGCGATCAGATGCTGCGACAGGTAGCCGAGTGCATTGACGTTGTATTGCGCTTCGCTCAGCCAGATGGACCCTGTCTCGGCGACAGCAAACGCCGGGCGCACGATCCCGACATCCACGTCATTGAGCGCACGGGGATCGTCAACCAACGCGATGTCACGCGTGCCCGTGAACTCGGGCGTCGCTGAACAGAACACCGTGGCATCGCGGAAACGCGAGCGGACAAATTGCTCGAGGCTGGTGTCCTCGGGCAGTAGGCACCAGACGCCGCCAAGCCGGTCGAGCGATTTGCGGAAGCTCGTCACCACCGGTGGCAATGCGCTATCGAACATCGGCACCTCCGGCAAGCGGCGCGGCACGGGTGAGACCTCGCGCAAACGGGACAAAATCATATTGCGGCTGTTCATTTACTGCTCCTCTTGAGATACCAATCGCGAAATGTTTCCTTGGGCGCATCAGGCACCTCACGGTGCCTGCCCCACGCATTAAGCGGGTTGTAGAGCACGGCGCGCGGCAACACGGAAACGGCCGTCCCGGCTGTCTTGACGGCCGCCCGGTACAGCGCCGGGTGCGACAGCACCTGGCCGGCCACCTTCATGGCCTCCTGCTTGACGAACGGAAGCTCGTGCTGCTCGGCGACGATCTGCCGCCACTTGTAGATCTGCTCGTGTATGTTGATCCTGACGGGGCACACGCTCGTGCAGCTGCCGTTCATCGTCGAGGCAAAGGGCAACGAGCTGTACTTCTTCAGGTTGAAAGTCGGATTGATGATCGCGCCGATCGGACCCGAATAGACACCGCCATAGCTCAGGCCGCTGCTGCGCCGGTAGACAGGGCATGTGTTCATGCACGCTCCGCAGCGGATGCACTTGAGCGAATACCAGAAGTCGTCCATGCCGAGCCGTTCTGAACGGCCGTTGTCGACCAGCACGAAATGCATTTCGCTATCCTTGCGTGGACCGCGAAAGTGCGACGTGTACTGGGTGATCGGCGAGCCGATGGCGTTGCGCGAGAGCATGCGGATAAAGACGCCGAGATGTTCGAGCTTCGGAATCAGCTTCTCGATGCCGATCGACGCTATATGCAGCGGCGGCACGTTCGCGCTCAGGTCTGCGGTGCCCTCGTTGGTACAGACGGTAATGCCGCCCGTTTCCGCAACCGCGAAGTTGCAGCCGGTCATGCCCGCATCGGCGTTGAGGATAAGCGGACGCGTGGCTTTTCTCTGCGCTTCGGCAAGCTTAGGGATGTTGCTCTCGTTCGGGTCGGTGCCAATCTTCTCCGAGAAGATCTTCGCTACGTCCGTGGCGAGCTTGTGCACGGCCGGGACCACGATATGCGAGGGAAGCTCGTCATCGAACTGCTGGATTTGTTCACCCAGATCCGTTTCCACGACGGTGATGCCGCGCTCCTCAAGGTACGGGCGCATGTCGCACTCTTCGGTCAGCATCGACTTGCTCTTGACGAGCAGCCTCGCGTGACGCTGACTCAGGATCTCGTAGACGATGCGGTTGTGCTCTTCGGCATCTTTGGCCCAGTGCACAGTCACGCCGTTGGCCGTCGCATTACGCTCGAACTGCTCCAGATAGTCCGCGAGGTGCGTGAGCGTATGCTCCTTGATCCCCGAGGCGAGCGAGCGCAACTCCTCCCACTCGGCGATGCCATGCACCTCTGCGTCGCGTCCGGTGCGCAGCTCCCACAGGCGTTTGTCGTGGAACTGGATGTGCTTTTCGTCAGCGATGAACTTCTCCGAAAAGCCGACATGGTCAACACCTGTCATGCTTGTGCTCCATTGAGAATCTGCGCGATATGGATGAACTTCAGGCCCAGCTCGAGACGGTCCGAGCAACCTTTCTGGTGCATGAGGCACGACGAATCGGCCGACACGATGTACTCGGCGCCATTGCGCTTGTGATCGCGGACCTTGTCGGCGCCCATGCGCGCCGACACCGGCTCCTCCGACACGCAGAACGTGCCGCCGAACCCGCAGCACTCGTCGGGACGGTCAGGCTGGATGAACTCGATGCCCCTGACACCCCTGAGCAGGGTCAATGGCTTCGAGAAAAACGGCTCATCGATCTCTGACATCTTCGCGGTGCGCAGCGAACGCAGCGTGCCGCAACTGTTGTGCAGGCCGACCTTGTGCGGAAATTCGGCCCACGGGAACTCTCGTACCTGCAGCACGTCGTGCAGGAACTCCACCAGTTCGTAGGTGTTGGACCGCACTGCCAGCGCATCGGGCGTCTGGTCTGCCGCGCTCAAATGGTCACGCACGTGGTGCACGCAACTGCCGCTGGGCGCGACGATGTAGTCGTAGCCGGTGAAGTTGCGCACGAAGAGGTTTTCGGTGGCGACGGCTTCCTTCTCGCAGCCGCTGTTGCCCATCGGCTGCCCGCAGCACGTCTGATCCAGTGGATAGTCGACGTCGCAGCCGAGGCGTTCCAGCAATTGCAGTGTCGCAATGCCCACATCAGGAAAGAACGCGTCAATGAAACAGGGAATGAAGAGTGCGACTTTCATGGTCAGCCCTTGAACAAGTTGAGTGGGGAGCGGGCACGTCAGTGATAGGCCTGGTCTTTCGAGACCTCGCCCCGGAACACCGAATACGCGACACACGTGTACAGCACGATGAGCGGTAGCACGAAGAGCCCTGCGCCCCAGAACATGAATGCCTGCGACGCCGGCGGCGCAGCGGCATCAGACAACGTGACCTGAAAAGGAATGATGTAGGGCAGGTAGGACCCCACCAAAGCGAGAAGCAGCAGTACGAAGCTTGCTGCTGTGTAAAGATAAGGAAGCTTCGGTGAGCCATGCCGCGCAGCCCAACCCGCCGCACAGAAAGCCAGCAATGCGAGTACTGGCAAGAAGAAAAGCACCGGGTGAGCAAACCACCGTGCGCGCACACCGCCGTGCATTACAAGCGTCAGCACGACCACCGAAGTGGCCGCGACGATAACAAGCGGCATGAGCCGACGCGCCGCAGCGCGGCCGAACTCCTGCAACGTGCGGTCACCCTTGAGCACGAGCCAACCCGCGCCGAGCGTGGCATATCCAAGGCTGAGCGCCACACCGCACCACAACGGGAACGCATCGCACCACTCCAAACTACTGCCTGTGTATCGCAGGTTCATAACAGGAATACCCTGAGCGTACGTTCCGACAGAGACGCCCTGCATGAACGCCGCAAGTAGCGAACCCGCAAACAGCATCACATCACAGACCCATCGCGATCGTTCTGCTTTGTGACTGAACTCGATCGCCACGCCGCGCATGATCAGGCCAGTGAGCATGCCGGCCAGAGGACCATACAGCGCCGGTAGCATGATGGAATACACGGCTGGAAACGCGCCGAACAGGGTCGTGCCGGCAATAACGAGCCACGTCCCATTGCCGTCCCATACCGGGGCGATGGACGCGAGCATCTGGTCTCTCAACGCCCGTTTTTTTGCGAACCCGCTCAATACGCCGACCCCGAGATCGAAGCCGTCAAGTGAGACATAGGCGACAAGCGCGAAGATGAATGCTAGTAACCAGAGCCATTCAAGCATGATTGTTCCCCTAGTCAGAAGCCGATCACCTCACCTGTCGTCACACCGCTCATCACGATCCGAAGGATGTAGTAGATGCCGAAGCAGAAGATAAACCCGTAGACCGCAACATAAAGCGTCAGCGTCGCAGCTGCGAAGTGCGCGGAGAGGCCGGGCGTCAATGCGTTCGCGGTACGCAGAACGCCCCATACGGCCCACGGTTGCCGGCCAACCTCAGCAGTAAACCAGCCTGCCAGGATCTCAATGAAGCCAAGCGGGAAACTCCAGGCTACCGGCCAAAGAAGCCATCGCTGCTTCTGCAGCCTGCGACCTGGCGCCGCGGCGGTACCGATCCACGGTGGGTGGAGGACTGCTTGAACAGATGAACAGCAGTTTCCGTCGCAACATGGCAAAGACAGGCGGCCGGACATGCGGCACGACGATCTCCGAACCATGTGCAGCTAGTGAGATCAGACAGCCGGAGAGAAAACAGATAAGCGGTTACTGGATGCAGACTCGACACAGGTCGACCGTTCTCCGGTAAACGTTGCGGTTAAGCCAAGGGACAAACGTATATTCGTCATATGCGTTTGCGCCGATGTAGATCCAGTGGTGTAAGGAGTTGGCCATGTCAGTCACCTTGGCATGAAGTCTGGCGAAAAGTGTTGTCTACGCTTGGGATGCGCGGTGACAGCACGGATAGTGGGGCACGCGTGATTACCGGTGCGGTGGCCGCGGCCATGGCTTCTCTCCGCGGACACAAAGGCGCAGGTGAGAAAGAGCGCTTTTGTTGCGCAGCCGATGAAAGACACGGCCGGTTGGAGCAGCGAGTCGTTGAACTGGAGGGCAATCGTCGGTGCGACCGCCAGTATGCTCATCGCGCAGAGAAAGCAGAAAAAGGGACGTGCGATTCGTGCTTCGAGTACGACCGCGAGCCCGGACACGGTCACGATCAACCGTGTGCCTATCGTCGTGGCGAGCGCGGTGTCGCCGTCTGTCATTGCGAAGTCCAGAGCTGTCTCGATCAGTGCCCACCAGCAGACGACGAGCGCTGCAATGATCACCGCGCGCCCGGTCGGCTGACTGCAGGCGCTCGCGTGCGGTTCCGCCTGCGGAGAAAAGCGATGACCTGTATGTTTGCTGAGCATGGTTCAACCTTCGCGCGGGCATGCTGAGACGAGAATGCGCGTTCGAAAGCAATTTGCGAATTGCTGTCGACGCGTGAACAGCTTGCGACGCATTGCTTCCGACAGACGGGACGGGGGACCTGTCATAACTTCGAAGTAGTCACTGTTCCAGCCGCACCGCCTATGGTTGCCAAGATAGGACGAAGATTGGTATCGAATCCATTCTCCGAATGTTTCGACTTCTGCCAACCGTTGTTTGCCGCAGCTATACGCCGGTATTGCTCGCGCTACCGGCGGTCTCGAGGAGAGGTGCCGCAGGTGCAGGGTTCTTTCCCAGTCGCTACAGACGTGGGGTGGCGTCATACGGCCCGATGGCATGTCCACGACATGACTGCTTGTTGGTCAGCAACGGTGGCGTTTCGGGATTGAGGACGACGCGGGCCGCCCGGCATAGGGCGGCTACAACCTCGAACGGACATGGGCAGCGTTTCGAGCGATGGCGCGCACCACAAGCCGCAATGTCGTGCCGAGCTTCGGGCTATACATTCCGGAAGGGATAGCGGAACATACGCCGGTACATGGACAGGTCGATGCTTGCCCTCACGAAGTCCATCCAGACAGCAGCTGCCGACTCCCGTCTTTGGGACGGTCTGGATCATCGACGACGATGAATCGTCGCGCCTCGCAATCGAAAGCCTTGTGCAGTCGATTGGCTATTCGACGCAGGTTTTTCCGCTGGCGACCGACTACCTGGCGGCGCGCACCTCTCACCTGCGCACTCAGAACGGAGTTCTGATTTCCGACATCCGCATGCCCGGGATGTCGGGCCTGGAGTTGCTCGATCGTCTTGTCGCGCTGGGCGCGGCGCCGCCGACAATCTTTGTGAGCGCGTTCCCCAGCGACGGTTGCATTTGCGGGGGCAGGCGAGCCCGGCTGTCGCGCTCCTCGACAAACCGGTGGACGCGGCAGCCTTGAAGCGCGAGCTCGCCAATATCCGGATCTGAATGGTGACGCGCAAGGCCGGAGCTGTGCCGAACTCTTCGGTCACGGTCTCCAGATAGTGCTCAGGGGCGCGGACCTCCCTGCTGGGGGCCGATGTCGAGTGCGGCGGCCTTGAACACGAGGTCCGCGAGTGAGTGCGCGCCCATCTTCTTCATCAACTGACCGCGATGGATCTTGACGGTGATTTCGCTTACGTTGAGCTGGACGGCAATCTGCTTGTTCAGCATTCCGCTGACGACTAGCGCCAGGATGTCGCGCTCGCGCGGCGTGAGCGACTTATGGGCCTCGCGTAGAACATTCAGGCGGAGTTCCTTTTCGAGGCGCTGCGCGTCTTTCGATATTGCCTCGGAGATCGCATTGAGCATGTCCTGGTCGCGGAAAGGCTTCGGGAAAAAATGGAACGCGCCGGCTTTCATTGCACGCACCGACATTTCCATGTCCCCGTGACCGGTCATAAAAAGCACCGGCATATGTAATGCCTCGCGCGCCATCGCCTGCTGGAAGGCCAGCCCGCTCTCGCCTTTCAGCCTGACATCGAGGATGAGACAGCTAGGACCGCCGGGTTTGCGAAACTCCAGGAATTCGCGGACGGAACCGAACGGCTCGACGCAATACCCCCCTGATTCCAGCAAGTCACGCAACGCCAGACGCATGGACTCTTCGTCGTCCACAACGAAAACTGTGGAGCCGGGGATTCCGCTCGTGGACGGCGGCGCATGCCTATCGATAGCCATAACAGATTCCTTGAAGAGCGCGCCCGAAGGTTCAGACACTTCGCTTGCCCGATCGGGACGCGTCGCGGCCGATCCAGGCAACGAGACGCCAGGAAGTATGACACGGCATAGCCCCAGGTATGAGGTGAATGTCCAAACGCAGCTTTGCAGCCGCCTGCGGGCATCCGTATGCTGGAATCGACGTCGGAAGAGTCGCACGAGCGGTTGAGCATAAAAACCGGACTGGCTTGCAACATATGGAGAGAAATATGTCGTTCGCATCGCAGGAGTGCTTCAGACCATATCTCTATGCCCGCGGCCAGGCGCGGCCCGCACGGCCCGACCTGGCGCGCGCAATGGCGCGCAGCAGACGATGCAGAACAACCTTCGCGCCTGGCCGATGCATGCTTGGCATCACGAAGGCCGCGGCCAGCCGCTGTTACCGACTGACGAGACGCGGACTGTGAATGGTGGATAAGTCGCCAGCATGCCCGTCGCGGGAGGAGAACGGCGCGCTGCCCTTCGCCGCGTCCCAAAGTCCAGAAGCAATGCTAACCCGATCGCTTTCGCAAGGAGTTTCGACATGCTGGCAAACGCAAACGTGATGGATCCGTGGGAGCAGACCATCTGTCTGCTGGGGACGCCTTCGCGCCGGTTGGCCGCTGTGGAAGGGGCCGAGCAGCGCCGTCAGAAGGCGCACTGTGCCGATGGATGCTTTACCGCCGCAGTGACGCTGATCGACCGGCCGACGTCGTCGACGGCCACGATTGCCTGGCGCGATGCGACGCGCGGCTGTTTCGGCGACCAGGCCTGGCGCATGGCGCGCGCCCGCATGCCGGGCTTCTGCGCGATGAGCGGGCAAGCGATCAATCCCGGCGACGCCGTCTACAAGCCGATCTCACGCCCAACGCCCATCAATGCGGAAGCGATGATCCTGGCCTGCGTGGTGCACGACGCGGCGACTCTCTGAACCGCGCACATCGTTTTTTGCCGCAGCGAACGATGCCTGCTGCAATTTTGGCCGCGCGGCGTGGATAGCGTGTCCGCGGCTTGCGTACGATGGATTCGGCAGTAGAAGTGTTTGGGGGAAACCCTTGACCGCGTGGGGGGGCAAGCCATATGCGCGATCGACGCCGTCAACTCGCCCAGGACGAGCACCCGATTCATTCGAACCAGGTCGGACCGCGCCTGCTCCAGCGCGTCCTCGAGCCGTACGCGCTCGGTGATGTCATTGTTGGTCTCGAGGACCATGGAAGCGCGCCCGGCCGCATCCCGCTGCAAAGTGAGACGGCAACTCACGATGCGCGGGGCGCCGTCGGCGCGACGCCTGGCGAACTGGCCTTCCCAGCTATCGTGCTGATGAAGCCGGTCAACGATCTGCTCGAGCGGTACGACGAATTGAGTGTTGAGCAATGTGTGCACGACCTTGCCTATGGCCGCTGCCCGGTCGAAGCCGTTCAGTGCTTCGGCGCCACGGTTCCAGTAGAGGACCTTCCCGCTCATGTCCCACGTAAAGAAAGCATCGCGCGTCAGTTCGAGCAGGCTGGCCTGATATCGGTGCCGCTGTTCTGTGCGAAGGCTGCGGATAGTGAGAACGGTCACCAGTGCAATCGTGAGATTGCTGATCACCTCATTTACGATGCCCTCCAGGATGGGGCCGGCAGGGCGCGTGAGCCCCCAACTGATCACCGCGAGCGCGATGCACCCTGCGCCCACCAGCATGACCGTGCGCGTCGATCCGAATCTCGCCGACAGCAGCACAACAAGCACGTACAACGTGGCGACGGCGATGTCGAGAACCGTGACGGTATCGGCGAAGAAGATCAGCAACGCCAGTATCGACATCGCGATCATCGCCCGTCCGTTAGGGAAACGAAGGACATTCATTTTCGTCTGGTCTCTGATGGACGCGCGAAGCACCGACGGACGTAAAGCCGCGTTAGTTCACCGCTCAATCGACGGTTCAGGAGGGCGCACGAATGAATCTGTCTTGTCGCGACAGTATAGATCGCGCGGCATGTGACCGGATAGGTCACGGTCGCTCGCTCCGTGTTTCCGCGGATCGCTTTGCGCCGCAAAGACAACGGTCGCCGACAGCGCGGAGAACATCGCATCTGCCGGTAATGGCAGCTTGTAACGAGGCGCATAATTAATCCGTCGGCAGTAGTCTGGTCGTCCACAGTGGCCAAAAGACCGCGACCTGGTGCACGTCGCGATGGCTGCACCTGTTGGTGACTTGTGCACCGCGGTAGGTCGTTAGCTACCAGCTAAGGCACCGATACAGCGGGTTCAGGCCGCGTGCCGGCTGGCTTCAACGAACTCGGCGGACTCTAGCCTTTGTTGGGCTTGCAGCAAGCGCGGCGTGGTGCCTGCATGCCCGAGTCTGGATCGCCTGTCGATCTTCGCACACGACGTGGTCGACGCCTGGCGGGTGCTCGAACCGATGGCCGCGTTCGACGCGCTCGACGGATACGCCGCGTACGTTGCGCCGCGAGGGTGGCCACCTGAACGGTTGCGCGTCGCGCTTCCGGATGCGCTCGAATTCTTCGGCGACGATCAAGTGGCAACGGCGTTCGCGGCGCCGCTCGATACGGTCACATCGCGTCTCAGCTTCGAGCCCGCGACGTTCTGGTTCGCGCCGATGCAGCACGTCGCGTCGCGGCTGTACGACGGCCTCTGCGTCGCAGAACGCCGCGCCGCGCTCAGCGCATTCTTCGATGCGCACCGTGAGTCGATCAGCCTCTAGCCGGCAACGGTGGATCAGGCAGATCCGTGAACGCAACGGCTATCACAAAACGCTGACCGCCATTGCCAACAAGCATGCCCGCATGCTGTGGGTGATGGTCGCGAAGGACTTCGTTGCCTCCATAGCTGCGCCGTTTGCTTCCGGCGGGAGCGGTTGTCGGGCGGCGCTTGCACCCGCTAGAAAGCGCCGCCTTTTCACGGCGCACACCCATTTCAGTCGATTGCACCGCTTGAACGAACGTCTGCACCCGTCGTGACACCGGACGGGCATGGCGCCACGGCCAGGGTGAACTGAAACACGGCGCCGCGGGGCTCGTTCGAGCTCGCCGACAGACGTCCTCCGTGCGCTTCTATAATCGAACGACAAATCGAGAGCCCCATCCCCATGCCGCCAGCCTTCGTCGTGTAAAACGGCTCAAAGAGACGCTCCACGTTGTCGACCGCCAACCCCGGTCCCGAATCGCGCACGGAAACGAGGACGCGGCCCGATTTGTCGTTGGCGGTGCTGATGATCAGTTCCCGCCGGCCGTCTTCAACGACGCTCATCGCCTCCACGGCGTTGATGATGAGGTTCAGCATGACCTGTTGGAGTTCGACGCGATCGCCTTCAACGGGCGGCAAGTCCTTCGCAAGCTGCATCCGCGTGGATACGCCGTTTTTCGCAACCTCACTGGACGTGAGGGCAATGACCTCATGGATCACCTCGTTCATCTGCAGGCTTTGCTTGAACGGCGGGACGTTCCGGACGAGACCGTGAACCCGGTTCGTGACCTCGCTGGCGCGCTTCGCGTCCTTGATGATTCGATCGAACGCTTGCCGGGCTTGCTCGAGAACCGGCGGATTGGCACCTAACCAAAGCAGCCCGGCCTGAGCATTGGCGACGGTCGCCGCGACCGGCTGCTTGATTTCATGGCTGATCGAGGCCGCGAGGTGCTCCATCGTCGTCACGCGATTCGCGTGCGCCAGCGCCGTCTGAACTTCGCGGTAGCGCCGCTCGCTCTCCCGTAGCTCGGCTTCCGCGCGCTTTTGCTCCGTGATGTCGCGTGAGATGCCGAGCAGGAACTGCGGCTCGCCGCGCGCATCGAAGATCGGGATCTTCATCGTGTGTACAAGGCGCGGCCCATTACGCGTTAGAACCCGTTCCTCCGGCACCTCGACCATCCGCCGCGACTCCAGCACGGCACGATCCTTCAGCGCAAAGAAATCGGCCTCCTGGACCGGAAACAGGTCATGGACGGATTTGCCGATGAGTTCCTCGCGCCGGTAGCCGAGCAGTTGCTCTCCTGCCTTGTTAAAGCGCACGAACTGCAGGGTCACTGCATCCTTGACGAAGACTACATCCGGGATGTTTTCGATGATGCTGTCCAGGAAATGTTCACTCGCTCGCGCTGTCTCTTCGGCGCGCTGTCGTTCGGCGATCTCGGCCGTCTGGCCCGCAAGCGCCGTGCTGAGTTCGGCCGTGCGCTGCGTGACGCGGGTCTCCAGTTCGGCGTTGAGCTCCTTCAGCGCGTCCTCGGCCCGGCTGCGCTGGCGCCGGTCTTCGAGGAACTGCTCGACTGCGCGCGCCATATCGGCGATCTCGTCGCCGCCGTGAACAGGGACGCCGGCTTGCACGCTGTCGACGTCACCGTGCCGCAGGAAGTGGCTGACTCGGCGCAGCCGTGCCACGACGTGGCGACCGAGGAATGCGCGGGCGATCAGCCAGGCAAGCAGCAGGCTCACCGCAACTTCGCCGATGACCCACCTGCGCGTGCGGTCCGAGTCTTCGGCCAGAGACTGGACCGCTTTGCGGTAGTCGCGCGTGAAATAATCCGACTGCTGGCGCGCCGCGGCCGCCAAGGCGTCGGCCTGGCGGCGCAGATCGTCGTCCAGGCTGGCCAATGACGCGCCGGGCCGCGGCGCGGACGCCGGCGCGGCTGCGGCGCGCAGCGCGGTTTCGCGCACCTGCGCCTCGATGTTGACCGTGTTGCGGAAGCGCTGGCTGGACCGATGCAGCGCCAGCGCATCGACAGTGACGGCGTCGCTCGCCGCGGATGCCAGACGGTCTACCAGGCGGTCAAAGGAGGCCAGCTGTTCGATGACATGCCGATGCGTCTCGCGCACAGCGTCCACCGTATCGTCACTGGACAACTGCAATGCCAGGCGTTCGATCATCAGCGTGCGCTGCGCCAGGTCGTGTGCATCTTCCTGGCGCGCCAGCCGCTCTTCGGCCAACTGGCGGATCGCGTGGGCCGAACCGGCCAACGAGTAAATGGTCGTGACACCGACCGCGACCACCAGGGCGGCCAGGCACGAAGCGACGAGCGCAAACTGCGCGGTGAGCGACTGGGGGAGCGGTAGTTTCATGGGCGTTGCCAGATGCGGCGATAAATATCGCGGTAGCCGTTGGCGGGGTCGTAGATCAGACGATCGCCGCCGTCCGCGGCGATGTTGTCCGCCGTCACGAGATGCACCGGAAACACGTAACCCGTGACGCCTCCGCCGGCGAAAAGCCGGTTCATCTCGTCGACCAACTGCCAGCCGTGCAGATTCAAGGGTTCGGCCACAGTGCCCGTCTGGAAGGTGCCCGTCCGGATACGCAGGAAGGCGGACTCGCTGCCGTCGCCAGCCGACAGCATGGCCATCGCGGCGTTCGGCATTCCGGCCTGGGTCAGCACCGGGGCGGCGTAGTCGAAGTAGATGTCGTTGACGGCCAGCGCATACGTCCAGCGCTTGCCATACCGCGCGAGCAAGGCGCGTGTCACGCCCGGCATCAGTTCCTGGCTGCGCGAGATCGGCACGTCGCGCACATCGAGCAAGGTGCAGCCGCTGCACGAGCGCACGACGGCAGCCATTTCATCCGCCTTGCCTTGCGCAATCCGGAAATTGGAGTCGGTGAAGATGACGACTCCCGCATGCCCGCCGGACTGCACGATGGCCGCCAGCGCGGTCACGCGCGCGACCTCGAGCGGATCCGTCGCTACGTTCATCGCCACGGGCGTGCCAGGCACCGGTCCGGCCCGGGCCGCGACATGCCAGCCGACGATCGGAATGCTCCGCTCGGCAAACGGCCGCAGCCCGGGCAGCAGCGCGCGTGCGTCGCCTCCGACGATGATCAGACCGTCTGGACGACTTGCCAGCGCATTCGCAAGCATCTTCAGCCGCAGGTCCGGCGAGCCGCCGGAGTCGAATATCTGTACGCTCCAGCCGATGACCTTGGCCGCCTCCAGCACACCGTCGACCACGCCGACGATGCCGCCGTTGCGCAAATCTTCGGCGACGATGGCGACGCGTTTCCCGGGTTGCGCGCGCGGCCCGTTGCGCGGCCCGTTCCAGGGTGGAGCGGGTTGCGCCGCGGCATCGACCACACGCTTCGCTTCGGCCAGGTAGTTACTCGCGGCGGCGACAATCGCGGTGACCGTGGCGGAAGAGGCGGTGGACACGGGGGGAGTCAACAAACCCTGCGCCGCGATAACCGACGGTATGCATACGCATGCCAGAATCAACGCCCTCATGCTGCTCCCTAACGGTCCGCTCGGGGTCGATCGACCCAATTGGAGGCGTACCCAAATGCCGCTCGGAGTGCCATCCAAACAAGATACAGCCCAAGCCGCCGCAAGTCATCGTCGCGCTGGGGCAGCGGACTTGCGGATCGCCGCAAGGACCCCGCGCGGTGGCGTATCACCACTTGTGCAGTGCATTGACGACCGCGGACCATCTGCCGATGCCGGGATAGCCGAGTCGCTGGCGCTGTCCGGCGCAAAGGCCGCCAGTCATGAAGACAAGTCTGCCACACACGTGACGCAACGATGATGCTTATCGCAGGCCGGCAATGAAGGGGGATAACTTTGGTAAAACGGGGTCCCGTAGCATACCGGCCTCTGCTATTGCAACAGAACCGCAACTCCTCGATGTCGCGCAGGCTTAACTGGAGTCGATAGTACCAACGCGCCGCGCAACTGACCACGACGGCGAGGAATCGCTCTGGTAAAGACACAACTGGCCGACGGCTTGCCCTTCATCGAGGGAAACCGTATCGAATTGCAACAGGTCCTCCTTCACCTGGTGATCAACGCGATCGAGGCCATCAGCGGCGCTAGCGACGGCGCGCGGGAAGTGCTGGTCAGCACGGAGAAGGCCGACGCTGGCTGCGTGCTTGTGGCAGTGTGCGATTCGGGGCCAGGCTTTTCCCCGGAAAGCGCCGAGCGCCTTTTCGCCCCCTTCTACACGACGAAATCCACCGGCTTGGGGATGGGGCTGTCGATCTCCCGTTCGATCATCGAAGCACATGGCTCCGCGGGGCGGGTTCGCGCTTGCCGACAATCGTCCGCCATACCGATGGCTTGGTTTGCCTGCGTCTTTCATCTGCCCCTTGGCGATGCTGTGTCGCAATAAGGCGCTCCGGTAAATTCTGCGGCCCGACGCCGATGCCGGACACGATGGCCACGACGCAGAAACCGCCCCGCAAAACACTTCCCGCGGACATTGACCGGGCGCTCAGACGTCTACACTTCGGCCACAATGCTCAACGGCAGTAGTACCGGCGCACCGGTCTCGGGATTTGAGGCTGCAGCCCCATGCTCAGGACGTGGTGTGTCGAATATGCCTTGAAGATGCGGGCGTCGTCACCTGAATAGCAGATTTGTGCTGTTCGGGCGGGCAATCAGCGATACCGAAGCTCCCCGTTATAAGGTCTGCTCGACCAGGTGCCGCGTCGTTTCGACAGGAAAGTTCGGTTGTTTGCTCTTCGGGCTACGACTCAATATCTCGTCCACTTTAGTTCCCACCAGGTCGTTTATTGGGAACTAAACACTCCTGCGCAAACTGAACAAGACGAGCCCTCGGACCTCAGAAACGCCGACTTGACGTCGAGTGCTACCGGTGAAATGAGGGAAGTCGGATAGAAGTGTATTGACTACTATTGGATACAAACTCTGCAAAGGTCGACGGTTCTCCGGTAGACGTTCCGCTTAAGCCACGGGACATAGGTGTATTCGTCGTAAGCGTTTGCGCCGACGTAGATCCAGTTATGCAAACAGTTGGACATGAAAGTCACCTCAAAATGAAGGTTGGGGAAAAAGCGTTGTCGGCGCGTCAGTCGCGTGGCGGCAGTACGGCTACTTCAAAAACGTGACTGTGGTTGCGCTTGTCACGACCATTCCTGCCAGACGAGGAGAACGCGCAAGCGAGAAACAATGTTTTCGTTACGCAGTCGACGAACGAGACGGCTGGTATCAGGAGCGAGTCTGTGAGCTCAAGCGGGATGGCCGGACCGACTGCAAGCACGCTCATCGCGCACAGAAAACAGAAAACGGGCCGCGCGAAGGGGGCGTCGCCTACGACCGCGAGTCCAGACACCACCACGATCAGTCTTGTGCCTACTGTCGCGCCGAGTGCCGCGTCGCTGTCGGTCAATGCGAAGTCCAAAGATATCTTGATCAATTCCCACCAGCAGACAACAAGCGCCGAAATGGTGACTGCGAGCCCGGCCGATCCGCCGATGCTGTTGCCGTTGGACACCTTTGTTTCCGCCCGCGGAAAACAGCGATGACCTGTGCGTTTGCTAAACATGGTTAACCTTTGACGGGCATGCCGAGACGAAAACGTGTGTCTCCAACACGTAACGCATCTGAGCCTGTCGACGCACAGAACGACTTGCAGGTCAACGCTCACCGATAGGCGGGGGCGGGACCTGTCGTGCCTTTAAAGGGAGTCGACTTGTAAGCAGCACCGCCTATGATTGCCAAGATAGACGGCCGGGTGGTATCGAATCCATTCTGCGAGCGTTTGGACTTTCGCCCACCGTTGTTTGTCGAGCTCATACGTCGGTATGGCTCGGCTTACCGTCGCTCTGAAAGATCCGAAGCGTAGGTTTTTGCGTTTGAAGACAACGTCGACGCGGGCCGCCGTGGAGCAGTTCAGTCGCGATAATCGGTAATGGAACTTGCCGGACTGCGCGTCTCGCTCTGCAGAAGACTCTAGCAACCGTAAGGAAAAGATATGGGGACAGTCAGAAGAGGTTCGGGGGCAACATTCCGAGGCAGCACCGCGGCGGTAAGATTAGCCACGAGAGGCGTACTCAAGGTTCCTTGGACGGCGTTCGTACGATGAAACCTTGAGCGAGGGCGCGCCCGGCAAGTCTCGATGCGGGGGCCGACGCACTGCGTCTCATCATTCCGGAAGGGATAGTCAGACATACGCCGGTATGATGGACAAGTCGACGCTCAAGGGTCTAGATTGAATTAGCAATCATTGGCAAGCGACCTTATGTCCTCCCGAAGCCCCTCGCAACGACAGCCGCGGGCTTCCGTTTCCGGGATCGTCTGGATTGTCGACGACGACGAATCATCCCGCCTGGCGCTCGAAAGCCTGGTGCAATCGCTTGGCTATTCGACCGAAACTTACTCGCTGCCTTCCGACTATCTGGCGGCGCGGGCGTCGCACCTTCGCACCGAAAACGGAGTCCTGCTTTCCGACGTCCGCATGCCCGGCATGTCAGGACTGGAGTTGCTTGACCGTCTTGTCGCACTGGGCGCCGCGCCGCCGACGATCTTCGTGAGCGCGTTTCCCAGCGACGCGCTGCGAATGCAGGTGCAGTCCAGCACAGCCATCACGCTGCTCGACAAGCCCGTGGATGCGGCGCTCCTGAAACGAGCACTCGGCAACGTCGGGATTTAGGCAGGGGCGCTCAAAACAGCGTGTTCGGACCTCTTTCCGTCAATGGCGGCTGGCGCGAGCCTAAGGGCGCGGCTTTGTTTGTTGCCGCCCAATTTCGAGTGCGGCGGCCTTGAAGACGAGATCCGGGAGTGAGCGCGCGCCCATTTTTTTCATCAACTGGCCGCGATGGATTTTCACCGTGATTTCGCTCAGGTTGAGTTGCGCGGCGATCTGCTTGTTCAGCATTCCGCTGACCACCAGCGCCAGGATCTCGCGTTCGCGCGGCGTCAGCGAGGCGTACGCGGCGCGTACAGCCGCGAGGCTGTGTTCCTTTTCGAGGCGTTGCGAGTCTTTCGAAATTGCCTCGGAAATCGCGTCGAGCATATCCTGGTCACGAAACGGCTTCGGGAAAAAATGGAATGCACCAGCTCTCATTGCTCGCACCGACATTTCCATGTCGCCGTGTCCCGTCATGAAGAGAACCGGCATTTGCAGTCCCTCGCGTGCCATCGCCTGCTGGAACGCCAGACCGCTTTCGCCTTTGAGCCTGACATCGAGGATGAGACAGCTCGGGCCGGCGGGTTTGCGAAACGTCACGAATTCCTGCACGGAACAGAACGTCTCGACGGAATACCCGACGGACTCCAGTAGATCGCACAGCGCGAGGCGGATGGACTCTTCGTCGTCGACGACGAAGACTGTCGAGCCGCGGATTCCACCCGTAGACGACGGTACATGCCGATCGGTAGCCATAAACGAGTCCTCAACACGCCAGAATGCGGCGGACTGACGAGACATTTCGCCCGCTTGACAGAGACGCATCCGCGCCGTTTTGCGCCCGTAAGACGCGTTTCAAGTATGACACGGTAAAACGGGAGTAGGGTAAATGTCCGAATGGAGGTTTGCCGCCGCCCAAGCGGCCCGCTACCCTTGCATCTACGTCTGCAATGCGTCGCACGAAGCGGCTAGAACATGAACCGCGGCATGGGGCGAGGGATACACCCTCTGTTCGGAGCTTACTATGTCGTCGATGCCAGAGGCGTGCTGCAGATTTACCTCTGCGCGCCTTGGCAAGCGCAGCCACCCGGCCCCGCTTGACGCGGGGGCCGCACAAAAGCAGGAGATACCGGAAAACAGCTGCTGTTGGCCGCTGCACGCCCCGGCAGCACAAACGCAGCCGCAAACCGCCCCTGCCGCCGCGGGCTTTAAACCTGCGGTCTTAGGCGCGCTGAGTTGCTGCACGCGGACAATCGTGCCGTTCGACAGGGATGGCGAAGCGAAACACCGCACTGCCAGGCTTGTTCGGCGCCTGCGTCGATGCGCTCGCCATGACTCTCGGCAATGGACCTGCAAATGGCAAGGCCCATGCCCTTGCCTCCCGCTTTCGTCGTATAAAACGATTCAAAAAGGTGTTCCAGCTCTCCGTCGCACAGCCCCACGCCGGTGTCTCATGCTTCGAGCGATGGTATCCGGCGCTCGCGGGCAACGATCACGCTCACCATATCGCGGCGTAGAGCCCCCGCTTTGGCGCGGTGACCCGGAAGAGCTGCTCGAGCAGCATTCGGCTACGGCCCCACAGTCGCCCACTCGCGTCGCGTACGCAATCGTTATCGAAATCTCGGAGGCAGAGCCTATACGCCCGTATGTTCACGCAACACTGAGCACTGTGCCGGTGCATCCCAACGTAGAGGCGTTCCTTCCTTCCGTGTGATAGCCCAATTTCGGTCGCGGCTGTACCGTAAACCCATGCCCGATGCAGCCGCGCTTTGCGCCTACAACGGCCTCCGGTCTGACTAGCGCAGGCAGCTTCGAGCCAAATCGAGGTTTCGTCAAAACTTCGCGTCGCTTGTATTCGCAGCAGCCCCTTTGCCCCGGCGGCGACGTTTGATACTTAGAGCGCAGGCTGCCCGTTGTCAACGACTGACCGATGCGAAAGACGCAAAGAGGTGGACATGAAAAGCCGGAGCTTCCTGACACGTCAGGAGATTTTCAACGACGCTGTAGAGCATTT
The DNA here is from genome assembly GCF_050436485.1 of Paraburkholderia sp. Clong3. Lineage (NCBI taxonomy): Bacteria > Pseudomonadati > Pseudomonadota > Betaproteobacteria > Burkholderiales > Burkholderiaceae > Paraburkholderia > Paraburkholderia sp. Clong3. The sequence goes on from NZ_JBNDMH010000003.1 coordinate 897,830, forward strand.
ATTCGGCCAGGCGCGAGCCTCCCTGCTGCCTCGCGGCGGCGGCGCCTATCGAGGCTACTGCGGCAGCTGTCCGGTCGGCAGCTTCATTAAGCCGCGCGACTATATGACGGCAATGGAAGGCGTGCCCATCCGCTACGTCGCAAAACCGCCAAAGGACGTGCCGGCTTATATGGATATCGGTGTCGCGGCGCTCAAGCGCGCGCTGCTTCGCTCGCGCATCGATGTGTCCGATCCGGTGACTGTCGAATTGCTTAGTTGTCTGCAGAACGTCCACGATGTATTTGGCACATGGGAATGGAGTGAGCGGCTGGCATCAATTGCTCGACAATTTGCCCTGTCGGCCACGTTTCTGAAAGCCGCTGCTTGAGGGTCGCAGGTGTCGCGATGCAGTGCGCAAGAAAGATATACGAGCGCGTCAGCGCTCATCTGCTTAACCAGGGGGCCGTCTCGGAGGACGAGAACGGCTCATGCCGGCTGCGCGGCGACAACGACCGCGAGTGCGCAGTCGGATCGCTCGTTAGCGACGAGTTTTATCACCCGGACATCGAAGGGATCGGCATTTCGTACTATCGGCACGCCCGGGACGGCAAGCTACTGCAGGCGCTGTATGCATCCAACGTCGATGCCTACGATCCGGGCATTGTCGATCTGCTGTGCGAACTTGAGGAGATTCACGACGGCGCCAGCGTCGATCAGTGGCCAGATCTTCTCGCCGCTCTCGGTAAGCGGTACGGGTTCGTCTGATGCGAGGGTTCGCGAGTCGTAGCGGCCGGTGGCATGCTGATTGATCAGCCACAGGATAGTGAAGCGTGCGTCGCGACCAGGTTCCGTCGTTTGCGAGGAAAACCGACGTCCGTTTTCGCCACGACCGTCGTCGCGCACTTCCAGGAGGCAGTCGCGGCCGCTTCGCTCCAGTGTATTGGTGACGGTATATGTTGATACCTCGACGGACGCGACAAACGTTTGGCTCGTCACCGATATCTCGGTAAAACGATAGCTGCTGCGGTGCAGGCGCGAGCGATGAGATGGCGAAAAAACGAATCGCTTTATCGCGGCCACCGGAACAACACGCATGGGTACACGCCGGCTTTCCGCACGCTGCTGAACGACGGTATTGGACCCTACACCTGAGCGGATTGGTCTTATCCCTGTCGCCGCCTGCGCTATACCGCCGTATAGGCTTTAGACGGGCAGGTAGAAGCGCGATAACCGACGGTACGATATCTTCCTGGGTCGCTAGCGTCTATCGTGGGAAATGTGGACAGCGCCTTTGCACAGGGGCGATCGACGGAGTCTGATTCATCCGGCGGCGTCCGAAACGTGATCGTCCAGTGGCATTCGCGCGGCTCGGATGCACGGTAGCGTGCGAGCCAGACCTCGATACGCATACTGATAATGGAGATCCCGTCACACCCTCCTGGAGAAGTAATCCATGTTTGACGAACGAGCACGAGTGAAGGCATTGCAGTTGCGCAAGCACATCCTTGGCGTCGGGACGTCAAACGGCGAAATACCGGATTCGCTGTCACCGCTGCGACGCATGTCGTCTCCTGGCGAACGCTCATCCAGACAGTATCTGACTTCCTGTTGAACATCGGTGACGCTGCGTTCACCTCGGCGGTGTCGACAAGACCGGTGTTGTTGGCCCAGGCATTGCAGCGCTACTCGGCGCTCGCCATGCCGCTAAAGTTTTCTCGTTCCTGTGCGCGATGAGTCTTTTTTGCGTTGCCCTATCGACCCCAATGGCGCTTTAGCGTCCGCGCGCCTTGGCTTCGCGATAGTCATCGACTGCGAAACCGGGGTATTTCCTCGGCCCGTTTCTGCGCCGAGTCGGTGCACTCCGATTAGCCGTCAGAAATTACCCGCATTGGGCGCCGGAAATCAACATGCGGCTATACACCGGCTTCACGAGATCGTGGTCTCACCAACGGCTGCTAAGGAAGTGACATGTCAAACATTTTGCGTAACGGGCTCCATGTAGGCACCAATGCCTACCGCGAACATAACTTCTCGCCTCGTTCGACCGGAATGCATACCGACGAACCCCGTCCGAACCAGCTCTGCCTTTGATAAGCAGAGCGGCCGCTATTGGCTATTGCGTGTGTTATGCAAGCACTCATCCTTGGCAGGAGTGAATATGGAGATCGGCAGACCAGGTTTCCGGGTCGAATACGATTCGCTGGGCGAGCGGGAAATACCCGAGGAAGCGCGATATGGCATTCACACGCCTGGCGCCGTCGAGAACTGTCCCATATCGGGGACGCCGGTAGGCGCATACCCAAACCTGCGGAATGCGCTGGCGGCAGTCAAGCAGGCTGTCGCAGAAGTGAATGCCGAGTTGCATCGACTCGAACCCCCACTTGGTGACGCAATCGTCGCCTCTTGCGTGGAGGCGCAGAAAGGACGCTTGTGTGACCAGTGCTTCGTCGATGTGACTCAGGGCCGCGCTGACACTGAGAACGACATGAACGCCAACGAGGTGATATGCAACCGCGCTCTTGAACTTCTGGGTCGTCCGCGCGGCGACTATGTTCATCTGGATCCAGGTGCGCGCATGTGTCCCGGAGGCGGCAATGTCTATTCGACCGCACTTAGGATCTCGATCTGCGTTGCGATTGAACACCTATGTGACGGGTGCGATGCGTTGCGGTCCGCCTTCGTCAGAAAGGCGGAGGAATTCCGCGATTTGCTGCAACTCGACCGAACCACCCAGTTATACGATGCAGTTCACTCCACGCTGGGTTTCAAGTTTTTGACGCATGCGCTTATGCTGGACGAACAGATGGTCAGGTTGCGAGAGTCATCCGCGCAGCTTCGTGAAATCTATCTTCGCGCGACGATTGACGTGGGCGCTACGGCCCATTCCGGATATGAAGTCGAAGCGGTTGAAGTTGAAGCGGTTGATGCGGTAAACGCAATGACCGCGCTCGGTTTGCCTATGGCGTCAACTCCGATTGAAAGAACCCAAGAGTGTGCCGCGTATTTGCGGATTTCCGGCATTTTGACCGACATCGCCGTCGAGCTTTCAAACGCGTGCAGTGACCTCCATCTGATATCCATCCGGGCACTATTCGACGTGCCCGAAATCGATCTCGCGTGGATGCGGACCGACTCCTTTGTCACGCCTGGCAGACCGAATGCGGTGATTTCCGATGTCGTCCGTCAGATGGCACTCCGGATTTTGGCGAGCGACGTCGCGGTCACGTTCGCGGCTGAATCGGTTCAGGTGCATCCATGCAAGACGCTGGCCGAGCATTGCATCAGGGAGATCGCGGCCAATTCTGAACAGATCCGGGAGATGCCCGAGTGTCGTCGCGCGATGGCGCCTGCGGCAAATTCCTATATTGGCGGCAAGAGTGCTCGCATACCCGGTGCGCATTCCAGATACAGCATGCTAAGAGAGGCGGTGCTGCACCGGCAGCTGATAGCCGAGGAGGAACTCGACCGGGCCCTGCGCGCTGGCGCAGGCGATTTATCGGTAGTTTTGTCGATGCCGGGGTGAGAGCAAAAGACCCGTGAGGCAAGTGTGCATGTAAGCGCGCGAATCAGACGCTGAGTGCGCGCGTCCCATCGGGAGGGCACATGTCACCGGCATGCCATGGCAATACGTAGGAGTCCAGCGTATTGATAGAGATTGTTTGCGAACCCATGCTGACGGCGAACCGTGCTTCATTGCATGGCGGGTCTACAGCATCGGGAAATTTTTTACCTGGATCAATCCTCTGCCTTGTGAACATCGTGAAACATTCCGTTCCTGTCGCGCCTAAAATTGCACGTATCTTCTTATCTTTGTTCATACGATCGCCCAAGCGGACGCACGTGATGGTCGCGGCTTGCAGCGCAATCCTGCTGTCGGCATGCCAGTCGCGCGAAGCCGCCGCTCCTGAGCCGAAGCCCGTGGTCGCCCTGGCCGTTCACGCCGACGGGCGCGCGGTAGGTGCGTCGCTGCCGGCTCAGGTGCAGGCGCGCTACTCGACGGTGCTTTCGTTCCGGGTGGGCGGCAAAATCATCGAACGGCGGGTTCATCTCGGCGATGCCGTCAAGGCGGGACAGGTTGTTGCACTGCTCGACCCGACCGACCTGCGCAATAACCTGGCCAACGCACGAGCCCAGCTCGATGCCGCCGAACATCGACTTGTCTACGCGAAGCAGCAGCTCGACCGCGATCAGGCGCAGGCGCAGGCGAACCTGATCGCGCCGGCGCAACTTGAACAGACGCAGGACGCCTACGCCTCCGCGCTCGCCCAGCGCGACTCGGCGCTCGCCCAGATGGCGCTCGCCTCGGACAATCTGCGCTATGCGACGCTGACAGCGGACCACGACGGCGTGATTGCCTCGGAGGACGCCGACACGGGCCAGAACGTTCAGGGAACCCAATCGATCTATCACCTCGACTGGACGGGCGACGTAGACATCGTCTGCGACGCGCCCGAGCGCACGCTGAGCTCGCTGACAGTCGGCAGCATGGCGCGCGTAACGCTGCCGGCGCTACCCGGCAAGACCTTCGAGGCGCGCGTGCGCGAGGTATCGGCTGCTGCCGATCGAGAAAGCCGCACCTGGCGCGTCAAGCTGACGCTGGCCGCCCCGAGCCGCGACGTGCGCCTCGGCATGACGGCGATTGTGGGGTTCGATGTCGTCGGCGACGCGCCCGTGGGGCAGATTTTTACGCTGCCTGTGACGGCGCTCTTTCACGAGGGTGAGCACCCCGCTGTCTGGGTGGTGCGCGCCGGCAGCGACACACTCGAACTGCGCCCGGTCACTATCCAGCGATATGACGAGCGCACCGTCTCGATCAGATCGGGCCTACGCGACGGCGACCGCGTCATGCTCCAGGGCGCACACGCCGTGAGCGCGGGCCAGCATGTGCAGGTGGTGCCCCCGCTTCATCCCGAGGACTTCCCGTCATGAGGGCGCGCGACAGTGAATCCGCAGGCAACAGCGCGCCCGTCCCGTCTTCCGGGGCAGACAAATCTGGCGAAGGCGGCTTCAATCTTTCCGCCTGGGCGCTACGTCATCAGCAGCTCGTGATCTTTCTGATCGGGCTCGCCACGCTTTTCGGCGTGATCGGTTATACGCAACTCGCGCAGTCGGAAGATCCGCCGTTCACCTTCCGGACGATGGTGATCAAGACCTACTGGCCTGGTGCGACTGCGCGCGAGGTGCAGGAACAGATCACGGACCGGATCGGCCGCCAGCTGCAAGCGGCGCCGTATATCGACTACATCAAGAGCTACTCGCGCCCCGGCGAGTCGATGATCTTCTTCGCCATGAAGGACTCCGCGCCCGTCAAGGAAGTGCCGGAAACCTGGTATCAGGTGCGCAAGAAGGTCGGCGACATTGCCGCGACGCTGCCGAAGGGCACCGTCGGCCCGTTTTTCAACGATGAATTCGGCGACGTCTACACCAACATCTATGCGCTCGAAGGCGACGGCTTTTCGCCGGCGCAACTGCACGACTACGCTGACAAGCTGCGCACAGTCCTGCTGCGCATACCCGGTGTGGCGAAGGTCGACTATTTTGGCGACCCCGATCAGCACATCTTCGTCGAGATATCGAATGCGCAGCTCACGCGGCTTTCGATCACGCCGCAACAGCTCGCTCAGGCGATCGACGCACAGAATGCCGTGGCGCCCGTCGGCACCATCACGACCGCGGACGACCGCGTGTTCGTGCGTCCGAGCGGCGCGTTCAAGGACGTGCAGGCACTCGCGGACATGATGATCACCATCAACAAGCGCACGTTCCGGCTGGGCGACATCGCGAAGATCACACGCGGTTATGACGATCCACCGGTGACCCAGATGCGCGTCGGCGGCCAGGCGGTGCTCGGCATCGGCGTGACGATGCAAAAGGGCGGCGACGTGATCGACCTCGGCAAGGCGCTCGATGCAAAAGCCGCCGAACTGCAGGCCACGCTGCCGGCGGGTCTGAAACTCGCTCCGGTTTTGAGCATGCCGCACGCGGTCAAGCAATCGGTGGATGAGTTCGTGAAATCGGTTGGCGAAGCGGTGGCGATCGTGCTGGTCGTGAGCCTCGTCTCGCTCGGTCTGCGCACCGGCATGGTCGTCGTGATCACGATTCCGATCGTGCTGGCGGCAACCGCGCTGTGCATGCACATCTTCAATATCGGCCTGGACAAGGTCTCGCTCGGCACACTCGTGCTCGCGCTGGGTCTGCTCGTCGACGACGCGATCATCGCCGTCGAAATGATGGCGGTGAAGCTGGAGCAAGGCTGGAGCCGGGCGCGCTCGGCAGCGTTCGCGTATACCAGCACGGCATTCCCGATGCTGACGGGCACGCTCGTCACCGTATGCGGCTTCCTGCCGATTGCGCTCGCCAAATCGAGCACGGGCGAATACACGCGTTCGATCTTCGAAGTGTCGGCCATCGCGCTGATCGTTTCGTGGTTCGCGGCCGTCGTGCTGGTGCCGTTGCTGGGTTATCACCTGCTGCCGGAACGCAAGCCTCAACCCGGCGGTGCACACCATGATCCGCATGAAATCGGCAACACCGGCTTCTACCGGCACCTGTCGGGATGGGTTGCGTGGTGCGTCGAGCGTCGATGGGTCGTGCTCGGCGTCACCGTCGTGCTTTTCGCGATTTCCATGCTGGCCTTCACGCGCGTGCCGCAGCAGTTCTTCCCGAACTCGGAACGGCCGGAACTGCTGGTCGATCTGCGGTTGCCGGAAGGCGCCTCGTTCGAAGCGACGCTGCGTGAAGCGAAGCGCCTTGAAAAGGTGCTCGACGGCAAAGCCGGGATCGACCACTTCGTCGACTTCGTCGGCACCGGCGCGCCGCGTTTTTACCTGACGCTCGACCAGCAGCTTCAACAGCCGAATTTCGCGCAGTTCGTGATTGCGGCTAAAAGCGTTGAGAAGCGCGAGGAACTGATGCGTTGGCTCGACGGCATGCTCGAGAAGGACTTCTCCGGCATGCGCACGCGTGTCTCCCGGCTCGAGAATGGTCCGCCTGTCGGGTTCCCGATCCAGTTCCGCGTGAGCGGCGACGATATCGCGACCGTGCGATCGCTTGCTCAAGAAGTGTCGGACAAGGTCCGCGCCGATCCCCGCACGCGCAACGTCCAGTTCAACTGGGACGAGCCGGCGGAGCGCTCGATCTCGTTCGAGATCGATCAAAACAGGGCGCGCCAGCTTGGTGTCACCTCGGAGGACGTGTCGAACTTCCTCGCGATGACGCTATCGGGCTACACGGTGACGCAGTACCGCGAGCGCGACAAGCTGATCAACGTCGATCTGCGTGCGCCAAAGAGCGAACGTGTCAATCCGGCGCAGCTTATGAGCCTCGCGATTCCGACGCCCCACGGCCCGGTGCCGCTCGGTTCGCTCGGACACGTGCGCGATACGCAAGAGTACGGCGTCATCTGGCAACGCGACCGTCAGCCGACCATCACGGTGCAGGCGGACGTGCGCGGCGACGCGCAGGGGATGGACGTGACCCACGACATCGAACATGCGCTTGCCACGCAACGCGCCAAGCTGCCGGTCGGCTATCGCATTGAGGTGGGCGGCGCGGTCGAAGAAAGCGTGAAAGGCCAGACTTCGATCAATGCCGAAATGCCGTTGATGATCATCGCCGTGCTGCTGTTGTTGATGATCCAGCTCAAGAACTTCGCGCGGACCTTCATCGTCGTGCTGACGGCGCCGCTCGGCCTGATTGGCGTCGTGGCCGCGCTGCTGCTGTTCGGCAAGCCCTTCGGCTTCGTCGCGTTGCTGGGCGTGATTGCCATGTTCGGCATCATCATGCGCAACTCCGTGATTCTGGTCGACCAGATCGATCAGGACATCGCGGCGGGGCATGGACGCTTCGACGCGATTATCGGTGCAACGGTGAGGCGTTTCAGGCCGATCATGCTGACGGCCGCCGCCGCCGTCCTTGCGCTGATTCCGCTGCTGCGCTCGGGCTTCTTCGGCCCGATGGCGACCGCACTGATGGGCGGCATCACGATCGCCACAGTACTGACCGTGTTCTTCCTGCCCGCGCTGTACGCGGCGTGCTTCAGGGTCCGGCACGACGACCGCGGGATGCAACAGGTCGTGGACGAGCAGACGGAGGTTTGATGATGAGCGTCGCCTACAAGACATCCGTGATGGCCGTGGCTGTGGCCATCGCACTGACGGCCTGCACGTTCGGCCCGAACGGCGCACCCCCGGCGATGCCTTCGCCCGTGCACTACGGTGCCGAGGCACAGCCGGCGAAGACCGTCGCAGCGGGCGGCGTGGCGCAGCAGTTCGATATCGGCGCAGTGGGCGTTCCGCAATGGTGGCACCTTTATCGGTCGGACGCGCTGAGTGCACTGGTCGAGGAAGGCTTGCGCAACAGCCCCACGCTCGGGGCTGCGCAGCGGACGCTCGCAGCCGCGCAGCAGGAGCTGCGCGCCCAGGTCGGCGCATCGACGCTGCCTTCAATCGATGCTGCCGCACAAGTCGATCGCGGGCGTTCACCGCTTGTGCCCGGCATTGGCCCCAGCGAGGTTCGCTATAACTTTTTTGCCGGACAGGTTCTCGCGTCCTACACCTTTGACCTGTTCGGTGCGACGCGTTCGGCGAACGCGGCCAGCGCCGCTCGCGTAGACGTGCAGGCGTATCAACTGGAGGCGGCGCGGCGCGCGCTGGCGGCAAACATCGTCGGTACGACGATCAGCGTGGCGGCACTCGATCGCCAGATCGCGCTCACCGAACGGCTCGTCGCCGTGGCCAGGACGGTCGCGAACGAGGACCAGCAGCGGTACGCACTCGGGTCAGTTTCCCGTGCGCAGGCGCTCGCATCGACGCAGGATGCGGCTACGGCTGCGGCGAGTCTTCCTGCATTGCGCCAGCAGCGCGCCACAGCCATCCATGCGCTCGCGGTGCTGATGGGCCGCACGCCGGACAACGCCCCGGCCGTTCCCGATCTCGACAGCCTGGTGTTGCCCGAACACGTGCCTGTCGAGGTGCCGTCGGTCCTGCTGCGTTCGCGCCCCGACGTTCAGGCAGCCGACGCCGCCCTGAAGGCCGCAGCCGCCGATGTCGGCGCTGCGACCGCGCAGCTCTTTCCGAGCCTGTCACTGACGGGCTCGATGGGCCGTGGCGGCTTTAGCTGGCCCGCGCTTCTCTCGGGAGCGGGCGGACTCTGGGCCATTGGTGCGAGCCTGACGCAACCGATTTTCCATGGCGGCGCGCTGTTCGCGCACCGCAAGGCGTCGATCGATGCTTACGATGCGGCCGTGCTGAACTACAAGTCCACCGTTCTGTCGGCGTTCCAGAATGTCGCGGATTCGCTTGCCGCGATGGATAACGACGCACAGACACTCGCGTCGACGGAAGCGGCGGCGGAGGCCGCGAGGGCGGCATTCGATGATACGGCGTCGCGCCATCGCATGGGCTCCCTGCCTTCTACGGCACAGTATGCCAGTGAGCAGCGGTTTCTAAGTGCACAGCTCACCTCGATTCGCGCAGCAAGCCAGCGTATGAGCGATACTGCGGCGCTGTTCCAGTCGATGGGCGAACTGCCGGCCGGTCAGTCGGTAGCCGCGTCAAGAGAATGATCGTCCCTCGATGAGTTCGGGATGAGCGGCCCTTGACCGGGTCGCCATCCATCGAGAGTAGCTGTGGTGCCAGGCGCTAGTTAGGCACCCACAACATAAATGAGCCGGCATTTCTGCCGCGTCGAATGACACCAGAAAATTCATCCTGGTCGGTCCGTATGGAGCATCAGAAACTGATTGCCTGCCACGAATGCGATCTGCTATTTCGCAAACCTACGCGTCTGAAAGGGCAGGTTGCCAGCTGTTCGCGCTGCGGTGCGAGCCTGAAAGGGATGCATGGCACCGGGCTGCTACACGCACACGCGGACGGCGAAAATCCGCGAGACTACAGGCTGGCTCGTGTTTTGCCTGTCGACCCTCGCGGTTCGGGCAAGTTCACCATGGCAATCCGTCTTCTAAAAGTATTCGTCATGCTGCTGGTGTCAGGCGCAGGCTTCTGCCCAGTCGCGGCGCACGCGTACGCGCTTGATGGGCAATTCGACTGCAGGGCGAGTCCACACGCGTTTATCGGGCAGCTCATCAACAACCAGTACATCGACCCGAATCCGATGCACGTTGAGGCGAATTCGGTCAACGCGTTTCGCCCAGCGCAAGGCAGCGACATAACGGCCTTCGGCTTTCGTGTCTACGCCGTGCTTGGGTACGAGCAGGACGACGGGACGTTCAAGAAGGGCCGCGGCAATGCGTTCGCGGGCCCGCTGTACGGCGCTGTGCTGTCCGCTCCCAGCGACGCGGTCGAATCGCGCGTGCGCGATGCTGGCAGCAACGCTACCGTGCGCGTGGTGATTCCGTTGTTGCTGACCGCGGTGGTCTGCAGCCCGTCTTGACGTGCGACGTCCGTACCCCCAGGGTGCAAGGCTTCCTGCCTGCCACGCCTCTTCGGCGCCGAAGTCAGGCTGGGAGCCTGCCAATGAGCGCTTCTCCAGAGAGCCGAATGGGGACCTCCGACCCATTGAACCCGGCATCCCATCTGCGGCAGCTATTGAACCCCTGACCTGCCGTTCGCCGATTTGCTCACCCAAGTTTGTCAAGCGGTGTTGATCGGTTTAACGGAAGACTTCTGGCGGTCTATTGGACAGACGAATCGTTGGTGGACTACACCCGCACCATCGCGATGATCGAGGCGGACAAACGGGCACAAGCATGAGCCGGCTCGCCAACGCATCCGCGTTGGGGCGTCCCCGCCTGCTCAACGATCGGAACTGGGACGACTATAATTTTTAGTTCAGGGGATCCGCACCATTGGCAACGAGGCGAAGCTTGGCGCACTTGCACCTGGACTTGCAAAGTCGCTCACCGATTCTGCGCTACGGCTTATCCGTCGTCTGCGTTGGGGCTGCACTTGGGCTGGCGCTCGTGTTCCGGTTTTTCGGGATCCACGACATCTACGGGTCCCCTTTTAACTTCGCCATCGGGGTTGCTTGCTGGTACGGAGGGGTAGGACCTTCCGTGCTGGCAGTCGTGCTATCGGCGGCATCCTACGATTATTTTCTTTCTGCGCCGCTGTACACCCTCGGTCTTCAAAGCAAAGATTTTCCGCGTTTTTTAGTTTTCACGGCATGGGGCTTGATCTTTGCCGGTTTCGTCGCTGCTCGACGGCGAATCGAAACTGAGCTTCGTCACACCAGCGATCGCCTTCAGGCCGAATTGCAACAGAGTCAGCATAAAGAAAGCGAGATTCACAGGCTCAATCAGGAAGTCACCGCGCGGGCCGAGCAGCTTGAAACGAGTAACAAGGAACTGCAATCCTTCGCCTATTCCGTCTCGCACGATCTACGCGCGCCACTTCGCCATGTGATCGGATACTCCGAGCTACTACAAAAACAGGCGGCTTCTTCGCTCGATGATAAAAGTCGTCGCTACATACAAACGATTGTCGACGCGGCAAAAAGAATGAGTAACCTGATCGACGATTTGCTGGCCTTTTCCAGGGTCGGACAGGTGGAAACCACAAAGACGCCGGTGAGCCTCGATCAGCTCGTCAAGGAGGTCGTCGCGGAGATCGGGCAAGAAACGAGCGGGCGAGACATTGTATGGACAATCAACGCTCTTCCGGTCTGCTACGGGGATCGTCCCATGCTCCGACTGGTTATCGCCAACCTCGTCGCCAATGCGGTCAAATTCACACGCATGCGAACGCGGGCCGAAATCGAGATTGGTTGCGTGGACCCGAATAAAGACGTGGTGGAGGTGTTTGTGAAAGATAATGGTGCAGGCTTTGACATGCGGTATGCGCATAAACTGTTCGGCGTTTTTCAACGTCTGCATCTCCCGGAGCAGTTTGAAGGTACCGGCATCGGACTGGCTATCGTTCAACGCATCATCGTCCGCCACGGAGGCAAGGTCCGTGCAGAGGGGGGGGTGGATCAGGGCGCTACTTTCTATTTCTCAGTGCCTAAGGCACACGGTGCAACGGCAAAGACTCCGAGGACACCATGGACCAACTAGGACGTATTCTGCTCGTCGAGGATGACCCGAGAGACGTCGAACTCACTCTGGCCGCGCTGTCAGACTGTAACTTGGCAAACGAGGTAGTGGTTGCCAGAGACGGACAGCAAGCCTTGGATTACCTCTATTGCAGGGAGGAATTTGTCGATCGCTACGACGAGAACCCTTCAGTCATGTTACTGGATCTGAAACTCCCCAAGGTAGATGGCTTGGAAGTCCTGGACACAGTGAAGTCGGACGAACGTTTGAAGCTCATTCCCGTGGTGGTGCTCACATCGTCGCACGAAGAGAAAGATATGATGCGAAGCTATAAACTCGGGGTAAACGCGTACGTAGTAAAACCGATCGACTTTCATGAATTTATAAATGCCATCAAGGAGCTAGGCGTATTCTGGGCACTGGTCAATGAGCCGCCACCAGGCAGCATGAGGAAGGGGCAATAATGTCGGGGCTTCGCATTGTGTTGCTGGAAGATAACGCGAATGACGCCGAACTCATTCAAGAGCTCCTTCAAGCCGATCATCTCTGCTGCGAAATCGTTCGCGTGCAATCGCGTGCGGAGTTCGAGGCCGCGTTGAAAGCCGTTGGAATCGACCTGATTCTCGCGGATTACAAACTTCCGGCGTTCGACGGCCTCTCGGCATTGGAGGTCACTCTGCGCGAACGTCCCGAGGTGCCCTTTATCCTGGTTTCCGGCACGCTTGGCGAAGAACTGGCGGTAGAGGCGCTAAATGTTGACGGCGGCGTAAATCCGCACATAAATGGCGGCACAAGGTTCACCAGGACCGTCAACAATGAAGCGCCGTTGACGGCCTCGGTCGGGGTGGCCGGTCCCAATCAGAATGGATCGCCGATGTCGTTGAGATTGGGATCCTCGGGAGGGGAATGCTGTTCGTGCAGCAGGTCATGCAGGGCGAGGTCATAGTGCATGCAGATCCGGGCACGCAGATCCCCGATGAGTTCGACGACGGCGAGCGCCTGTTCCGGCGACCAGTTGTCCGGTATCAGGAAGTCGAGCCCACGGGTGATGCCCGAAGGCAGGTGTGCCAGGCGCTTCATGATTTCTTCTCCGCACGCGCGCTACTGCGTCTGCTGGCGCGTTGCTCGGCCCTCTCGCGCGCTTCCTTGACCCGGTAGGACTCGCCCTCGATGGCAATGACTTCGGCGCGATGGACCAGCCGGTCAACGAGCGAGACGACACAGGCGGCGTTCGGGAACACCTCGTGCCATTCGGAGAACGGTCTGTTGGTTGTGACCACGGTACTTGCCGATCCGTACCTGCGGCTGACCAGTTCGAACAGCAGATCGGCGTGGCGGTTTGAGTACGAGAGGTAACCGACCTCATCAATCACCAGGACGTCAGGGGATGCATAGCGGCGCAGGCGTCGACGCAGCGCCGAATCGCTGTCCAGTGCGGCCAGTTCGCCGAGCATCTGACCGGCGGTAGTGAACAGCGCGGTGTGACCGTGCACGAGCGCCTGATAGGCGAGATTGAGCGCGAGGGTTGACTTGCCGACACCATTCGGGCCGATCAACACGACGTTGGCGGTATCCCTGACGAACCCGAGCGACATCAACTCTTCAACGGCAAGCCGGTCGCAGCGCGTGGGCCAGCTCCAGTCGAAGTCGCACAGCGGCTTGAAGTTGCCCAGGCGGGCATCGCGGATACGTCGCTCCAGTGATCGGCGGGCGCGCTCATCCTCTTCCCACTGCAACAGCGGCGCGACCCACTGTTCGGCGGCCACATCGGTCCAATGCGCGAGCAGTCCGTACAGACGCAGGGCGTTCGCGCGCCCATGAAGGTTCTCAGGCGTGTTCATCGGCGCCTCCCGCAAGCTGGTCGTAGATGTCGAGCCGGTGTGGTGTCACCAGCGTGTCCTTGTTGCGCACGTGTTCGGGCAGGATGAGGGTGACTGGCGGCGGGGCCTGCCGTGCCTCGCGCCGGCGCTCAAGCGCCAGACGTACCGGATTGGGATGAGGCGCCGCGTCGCTGGCAAGGGTTTCCTCGATCGCGGCCTGCAGTTCGGCCGGGCCATAGCGGTCGAGCAGTCGCAGCAGGTGCGTGGTGATATTGCCCAGATTGCCGCCACGCTCAGCGGCGTGCAGCATCAGGGTCCGGCTGGCCGGCGCAGCCCGGGCCAGATGATCAAGACCGCGATGGTGACGGGCCTCGTGCTTCCTTGCGACGAGCGCATCGATGTGTGCGGCAATCTCGATCTGCGCGCCGCGATCGTAACTGCGTTCATGGGTGGCGAGCAGATCGGCGCCGTCGAGAATGCGTACGCGCCGGGGATCAGCTCGTACCGTGAGCGTGCGTCGCACATGGGTATACGGGATCGTATAGTCGTTCAGGTCGAAGCGCACGTAGGGCGTCTTGCCGACCTTCACGGCGAGAAGCAGCTCACACGGGTACGGATTCTCCGGCAACGTGAGCAGGCTGGGCTGTTCGCGCCCGAAGGCCTCGCGCACGGTGATCATGGGTTCTTCGCGGCAGGGCCGCTCAGCAGCGGGTCCCGCGCACCAGATTGCCGCCTGGGCGTTGAGATCGTCGAGGTCCGTGAATCTGCGAGCGGCAAAGAAGCTCTCGCGTACAAAGCGGATTGCCCGTTCAACGCGCCCCTTCTCGTTGCCCCGTGCGACAGCCACCGGACGAGGCTCATAACGATGATGCGCGGCGAACGCGAGCAATGTCGGGTGGAAGCGGATCGCATCGCCCTGACGCTCAAGCACGGCGCTACGCAGGTTATCGTAAAGCAGAACCCTGGGGACCCCGGACCATGCTTCGAAGGCGCCGGCATGTCCTGCCAGGAAACTGTCCATACGGGCATCGAGGAAGAAGCGCAGATAGATCTGCCGTGACCACGACAGCACCATCACGAAGGCCATCAGCGGTCGTCGTGCCCGACCGATCTGCAGGTGACCGAAGCTGGCCCAATCGACCTGCGCCTGTTCCCCGGGCAGCGTGCGCAGGCGCAGGTAAGCCTCAGGTACCGGGCGTGGCCGGTGCAGCGAGATCAGGTGCCGGAAGTGGTGGTGACTGCCCCGGTAGCCGCGCTCATACACCATCGCATACAGGCGACTGGCCGTGAGCGAGGGAAACTTCTTTAGCGTCTCGTGGATGAACGGCAGGTAAGCATCGATCTGTGAGGCTCGCTGCACGGCGCCAATCCTGGGCAGGCCGGCCTGGGCCAGCACGCGCTGGACGGTGCCGCGGTGCACGCGCAACTGGCGCGCGATGGTGCCGCAACGCCACTTCTCCACGTGGTAATAGCGCAGGATCTGCGCCTCGAGTTCAGCTCCAATGGTCATGGGTCGTTTCCTGTTCTGTCAGTAGTAGTACGAACATCACGGAAGACCCGACGGCGCAGTGGCCCGATGCGTACAAGGCCCGAACAGATGCGGCGACAGAAGCAGCAAGGCGTCGATCCGGGCGCGGCGACAGTGGATGTCGATGCGGTGGCCGTCGTCGTCGAAGTCAGTGGCAGTAGAGCATTGGCGACGGGTGTCGGGGAACGCTGATGCGTCACTTTATTGAGGCGCTGACGATAGCGACGCATCCGTTCGGCATGTGCAAAGCGGCCACGACGACTGAGTTGATAGCGTTGGCCAGCCTCGCGCAGGCGGGCGCGGCGCGAGGCCTGTGAGCAGTCGCCACCGCAGTAAATCTGGCCGCGATCGCAACGGCGGCACACGACGACCTGCGCCCGGCAGCGGGCGCACAGAAAGAGGCGGCCAGTGGCCGGCATCGGCAGTCCCCGTCAATGCCGAAGCGGAATCGACGAGGCGGATCAGCCGTGCCATACTGGCCCGGCACCCGTACCCCGTTGTGCGCGTGTGGGGCTCGACACTGGAATGAACTTGGCGGTTAGGACCGGTGTCGGGCCTGTTTCTTCGGCGGTCAGTTGTAGTCGTTCTTCTACCGCATCCCGATTCCCGCGTCATCCCCCTGCCGAACCGAACATCCCCGGTGCGTCTGCGCTCGCCCTACGGGCTCCCTCCGACGCACCCGAATGTGAGCCTCATGAAACGTCCCAGAGTCGCCGGGCTGAACAGCAATCGCGTCGCCCGGCTGTCCGACGCCGCCATCCAATGTCGGATTCCGACCGCCATTCACACTAAAGAGTGGCGCTACCGATTTTGTTCTGAAGACGCGGCTGTCGAGGCTCGTGCCCGCAGTGCGGCGCGCGCTGCGCGAAGCAGGTGAGCGAGCCGAACGCAAGAACGTCGAGCAGGCGCTACACCGGAGCGAGATGTATCTGGCGGAAGCCCAACGACTGAGCCACACAGGGAGTTTTGGCTGGTACCTATCGAGCGGCGAGATCTATTGGTCAGATGAGACTTATCGAATATTCGAGCTCGACGCTGCCATCAAGCCCACCGTGCAGGCCATCATCGACCGGACGCATCCAGACGATCGTGTCCGTCTGCAGCAAATCATTGACCGCGCCGCAAGCGAAAGGAAGGCATTTACGGTCGAGCATCGTCTGCTGATGGCTGATGCTTCTATCAAGTATGTTCGAGCTGTGGCGCATGGCGTGAGCGGCTGTGGTCCGGATCGCTTCCGTTTCGTGGGCGCGGTAATGGATATCACCGAGCGCAAACGCACCGAACAAACACTGCTCGAACGCGAGTCGAAGATCCGGCGCCTCGTGGATGCCAACATCATCGGGATCATCGTCTGGAATTTCGATGGTGAGATTCTCGAGGCCAATGACGCATTTCTGCGCATCGTGGGATACGAGCGTGAAGATATAGGCTTAGGTCGCGTAGGCTGGAGGGATCTGACGCCGCAGGAATGGCTCCCGCGCAGCGAACGGGCCCTGGTGGAGGCCGGGCAGACGGGGCGCGCCCAGCCTTACGAGAAGGAGTACATCAGGAGGGACGGTAGCCGTGTGCCCGTTATGGTCGGTTTGGCCACGTTTGACGCAAGCGGGACGGAAGGTGTGGCATTCGTCGTGGATCTGACCGAGCGCAAGCGTGCCGAAACCGAAGCCCACGAGAGCGATCGGCGTTACCAGGAGGTGCAAAGGGAGCTGGCGCACGCGAATCGTGTCGCAACCATGGGCCAACTCACGGCCTCGATCGCTCATGAAGTCAACCAGCCGATCGCCGCGACGGTCACCAACGCCCAGGCGGCGCTGCGATGGCTCGCCGGCCAGCCTCCCGAAGTCGAGAAGGCCCGGCAGGCGCTCGGCCGGATCGTCGACGACGGTAACCGAGCGGGGAACGTAATCGGCCGCATCCATGAACTGATCAGGAAGACGCCGCCACGGAAGGAACCGGTGGACATCAACGAGGCAATCCGCGAGGTGATTGAGCTCACCCGTGGCGAAGCGTGGAAGCACGGCGCCTCGGTGCAGACGCATCTCGCGGACCGGTTACCGCTAGTTGAAGGAGATCGAGTCCAGTTGCAACAAGTCCTCCTTAACTTGCTCATCAACGCGATGGAGGTGATGAGCGGTGTCAGCGATGGCGTGCGGGAATTGCTCATCAGCACGGCAAGAGCCGACTCGGGCTGTGTACTCGTGACGGTGCTCGATTCGGGGCCTGGCTTTGCCGCGGACAGTGCCGAGCGCCTTTTCGCTCCTTTCTACACCACCAAGCCGACCGGTTTGGGGATGGGGCTGCCGATCTGCCGTTCGATCGTCGAGGCACACGGCGGCCGATTGTGGGCAAGCGCGAACGTGCCGCACGGCGCGATCTTTCAATTCACGGTGCCCGCCCATCCAGACGCTTCATCGTAACTGCGAGCAGCACGAGAACTTCCTCGCGCTGCTGTCCGTCCGTTGGCCAAGGCAGAGATGCTATGTGGGACTACCCAAGCCAGACCCGTGTAGGGCAACGCTAATTAAGTCCACCGAACCGGTACGTCAGGCGTCAGAGATCGGATCGAACGAGGAAGGCGAAACAGGATGAAGCAGCAGACGCTGGCGATGGCAGCCGATCAAGGAACGGGTTTCGAGACGCACCGCAAACGCACGCGGCGCGACGAGTTTCTCGACACCATGAACGCGATCGTGCCATGGGCGCAACTGTGCGCGGTGATCGAGCCGCATTATCCGAAGCGCGGCAATGGCCTCCCGCCTATTGGTCTTGAGCGCATGCTGCGGATCCACTTCGTGCAGCAATGGTTCAATCTGGCCGACTTCGCCTGTGAAGAGGCGCTGTACGGCAGCGCCAGCCGCCGCGTGCTGCCGGATGAGTCAGGTTCATGTCGATCGTGAAGAGACCCTCGCTAGCTGATGCCGCGAGGCCGTTGGTCCCGCGTCGGCTGCCATTCGCGCGATCGAGGAAGGGACCAAAACTGGCCTATTCTGTTGAATCGCCGCGCAGCGCCTTCGACCTGCCCGTAAAAACGGTCGACCACTCTGATCGGTCATCTCCGCGGCGTGCTTTCTGCGATGCGCGTGCACTAGCGCAAGTTCGTTTTGGCAAGCTCGATGATTTCATCGCCTCGCCCGCTGAGGATCGCGCGCAGCATGAACAGGCTAAACCCCTTCGCATGCGCGAGCTCGACCTTGGGCGGCATCGCAAGTTCGTACTTCGATGTCACCACATCGACGAGCGCCGGCCCCGAATGTGAAAAAGCCGCTTTCAGCGCGTCCGGAAGACTTTCCGACTCCTCAACCCTGATACTGAAAATCTCGGCGCCTTTCGCAATCGCCGCAAAATCGGTCTTGCTCAGATCCACGTTGGTATCCACGAATCCGGCAGCCTTCAACTCCATCGAAACGAAGCCAAGCAGACTGTTGTTGAACACGACAACCTTGATCGGCAGATCCAATTGTCGCGCCGATAGAAGATCGCCGAGTAGCATCGACAATCCGCCGTCTCCGGAAAGCGAGACGACCTGGCGCCCGGGATTCGCGCCCTGCGCGCCGAGCGCCTGCGGCATGGCATTCGCCATCGATCCGTGATTGAACGAGCCATGCAACTGCCGCTTGCCGTTCATCGTCAGATAGCGGGCCGCCCAGAGTGTCGGCGTGCCGACATCCGCGGTAAAAATGGCATCTTCGTCGGCCGCTTCGTCGATGAGCCTGGTCAGGTATTGCGGATGAATTGGCCTGCCTGGAGCGGACGCGACAGCGAGGTCGTCCAGCCCTTTTCTTGCCGAAGCGTAGTGCTTGCGCGCGTTCTCGAGAAACCCACGATCGGTCTTTCTGGGCAAACGCGGCAGTACTGCCTTGATCGTATCCTTGACCGTTCCCACCAGTCCAAGTGCAAGCGGCGCACGATGGCCGAGTTGCGAGCCCTTCCAATCGATCTGGACAACCTTTGCGTTGCTCGGATAAAACGGGCGATACGGAAAATCCGTGCCCAACATGAGCAGCGTGTCGCATGATTGCATCGCGTGATAGCCCGAGCTGAAACCAATCAGGCCCGTCATGCCCACGTCGAAAGGATTGTCCCATTCGACAAACTGCTTGCCGCGCAAAGCGTGAACCACGGGCGCAGCCAGCGTGTCCGCCAATGCTACGACTTCGTCATGGGCGCCTTGCGTGCCGCTGCCGCAGAGCAACGTCACAGCCGCGGACGTGTTGAGAAGATCCGCCAGTCGGTCGAGGTCGTTATCTGCCGGAACGATGGACGGCGGAGCCGATTCGGTCCAACTCGCGGTTTCCACGGGCCCATCGCTCAACGCTACGTCGCCCGGTAACACGATGACGGCGACTCCGCGCTGCTCGACGGCAGTGTGCATTGCGCGCGCGAGGACGCGAGGAAACTGCTGCGCGTTCGACACCAACTCGGCGAAATAGCTGCATTCCCTGAACAACTCCTGAGGATGTGTCTCCTGAAAGTAGCCGAGGCCGATTTCCGTCGACGGAATATGCGCTGCAATCGCGAGCACGGGCTGGTGATTGCGATGACAGTCGAACAGTCCATTAATCAGGTGAAGATTGCCCGGACCGCAGCTGCCCGCGCACACGGCGAGCCGCCCTGTCGATGCAGCATCGGCACCGGCCGCAAAAGCGGCACTCTCCTCATGACGTGTGTGCATCCAGCGGATCGAGCCGAGTCGGCTCAGGCTAAACGCCAGTCCATTCAGACTGTCGCCCGTCACGCCCCAGATGCGCTCGACCGCTGCGGCCTCGAGCGTTTTTGCCAGATATTCAGCGATCGTCTGCTTTGCCATGGTCAACTCCTCACTGAAAAAGGAATGCCGGCACCCGCCAAGCCGGGCTGTGGCCAGCCGTAACGTGCAAGAAGGCGGTTAGCGGCGCGTCGGAATGCAGTTCCATCGGTTCGTGCGACTCGCGGCGCTACCGCCGAGGCTCAAACGCCTGCCTCACACATGCTCGGGCCACGCAGGCACCAGCTCGCCGCTCAACTGATACCTTAGTGCATATCAGGCATGTCGGCACTTCGAAAGGAGGCGGGCGAAAATCATGCGGGCTGCGGTTGGATTGCCCCGCGCGCTTGACGCCGACAACGACCAGGAAGCGGTGCAGATCTGCTTGCCCTGCACGACTCACCCGCCACGCAGCGCGCCCTGGGAGCCATTGGCTTCATGCGGTGGCGAAATGGAGCGTGGCTGCGGCTTTATCCGGCGGTAGACATCCTTGCGGCGAATGGGCTTTGCTTGTTCATGCTCGCTCGGCGTCGCCGGGTGCAAGTCCCTGGGAAAATGAGTTCGATCGAGTGCATGTTCGTGCGCCGCATACTGAGGTGCGCGAACATGCACATTGGCTTCGACGCTAGTAGCGCGCCACTTCGATTATCGCCTCCGCAAACGCCTGCGGTGCTTCTTGCGGCAAATTGTGACCGATCCCGCTTCCGATCGTACGTTGCGTGTATCTGCCGACGAATTTCTTCGCATACGACGCGGGATCCGGATGAGGGGCGCCGTTCGCGTCGCCTTCCAGCGCGATCGTCGGCACATTGATGACAGGCGCTGCCGCGAGACGCTTCTCCAGCGCCTCGTATTGGGGCTCCCCATTCGACAGACCTAGACACCAACGGTAATTGTCGATCACGACGGCAACGTGGTCCGGGTTGTCGAACGCGCTCGCCGAGCGCTCGAACGTTGCATTGTCGAAGCTCCATTTCGGCGACGCGAGTTGCCAGATCAGCTTCGCAAAGTCATTCCGGTTCGCTTCATAGCCTTTCCTGCCGCGCTCGGTGGCGAAGTAGAACTGATACCACCACGCGAGCTCCGCCTTCGGCGCCAACGGCTGGGTGCCGACGCCCTGGCTGCCGATCAGATACCCGCTCACCGACACCAGCGCCGTGCACCGTTGCGGCCACAGCGCCGCGACGATATTTGCCGTGCGCGCTCCCCAGTCGAAGCCGCCGAGAATCGCGTGCTGGATCTTTAACGCGTCCATCAGCGCGATGACGTCGACAGCGAGCACCGACTGCTGAGCGTTGCGGATCGTCGCGGACGAACCGCTGGTGCGGAAGGATCGTCGAGGGCCGCTTATTCGCGTTCAATCAAATCCGCGCATCCATAGCGCATTTATATGGGCGGCCGCCGAGATCGCAAAGGACGTAGAAACTACGGTTTCAGGACACCACTCAAAGGAATCGCCGTGCCGTCAGTCGCGTTCGTCGTGTTCGACGGGTTTCACGCCATGTCGCTCGCCGCGCAGCCGGTGTTTTCGTTTGCCAATCAGAAATTCGGTGAATCGTTCTACGAAGTACTCACGCTGTCGGAACATGGCGCGCCGGTCAGACCGATCGGTGGTCCCACGGTGATGACCGAACCCTTCGAAGAGCGAACGTTCGACACGGTCCTTTTCACGGGCGGCGATCCGGGCGCGGCGCGGCCGTCCCATGGGCTGCTCGCCTACGCACGTCACAGCGCGGCGACGGCCCGGCGCGTCGCCGCTATTTGCACGGGCGCCTTCGTGCTGGCCGAAGCGGGCCTTCTCGACGGCAAGCGCGCCACCACGCACTGGGTCTATGCGTCCGCGCTGCGGAAGCAGTTTCCGCGCATCCGTGTGGAGGAAGACCGGATTTACGCGGTCGACGGTTCGATTTGGACGTCGGCGGGCATGACGGCGGGAATCGATCTCGCGTTGGCGCTGGTCGAGGCCGATCTGGGGGTGGACGTTGCGAGATCGGTCGCGCAAACGCTCGTCGTTTCTCATCGACGCGCCGGTGGTCAGTCCCAGCATTCGGCGTTGCTGGAACTCGATGCGAAATCGGATCGCATTCAGTCCGCGCTGACGTACGCGCGGAAGAATCTCGCGCAACCGCTGCTGGTGGAACAACTGGCCGAAGTGGCGCGGCTCAGCCCGCGTCAGTTCAGCCGCGCGTTCCGGGCGGAGACGGGGCAATCGCCCGCCAAGGCCGTCGAGAGACTGCGTCTCGAAGCCGCGCGACTCATGCTGGAAAGGAGCCGCCATACGGTCGAACAGATCGCCCAGCAGACCGGATTTTCCGACCCGCGCCGCATGCGCGATGCGTTCACTCGAGCGTTTGGACAACCGCCACAGGCGATACGTCGCAATGCGCGCTGGGCCGCGCCGGGATGATGGGGGCGGCCCAGCGCAGTCTTCGATCGGTAGGTCTGGTCGGCAATGACCCGCGCGACCGTTTGCAGCGACTGCTCGAGCGTCGTCAAGCTGACCGAGCCGAGCGCGAGCCGGATCGCGTGCGGTACGTGCGCCGACGCGGCGAACGGATGCGCGGTCGAAACGGCGATCTTCTCGCGCCGCAGGGCCATGGCGATCGCGTCCGCGCGCACTTCCCGATCGCCGGCCGTTTGCGCGCGGCAACGTTGATGCTGAGCGTCGTCGCGATCGGATTCGGCATTCTCTTCGAGCATGTCAACGTGGCGTTTCTCGTCGGTCTGGTCGCCGCGGTCGCGGCCAGCGCGGATTTTCCGGTGCTGGTATCGTCTATTTTCTGGCGCGGCATGACGACTCGCGGTGCTGTCGTGGGCGGCGGCCTCGGACTCGTGTCCGCGGTGTTTCTGACGCTGTTTTCCAGGTCGGTATGGGTCGACGTGCTGCATCAGGCGCATGCGCTCGTGCCGCTCGACAACCCGGCGGTGATTTCAGTGCCGCTTGCGTTCGCGGGCATATGGATCTTCTCGATGCTGGATCGCGGCGCGGGCGCCCAGCGGGAGCGCGAAGCTTTCGCCATGCAGGAGTTCTATGGCCAGACGGGTCTCTTGCCCATGAAGGCGGTCGATCATTGATCGTGGATCGGTGCTCGTGAAATCGACAGGACGCGACGACTTCCTCATCGGCGGCGGAGTCGGCTGGCTCGCCGCGAATTTCGACTACCGAAACTCCACTTGCCTCCGACGGAGGCACATCCGTGCAGCACATCATTCAAAGGAATAGCGATGAATACCCGTGAAGTTGTCATTGCCCATGCCGTTCGCACGCCGATCGGCGCATTCGGCGGATCGTTGAAGGACGTCCCCGCAACTGCACTCGGCGCGCTCGCTGTGAGGGAAACGTTGCGGCGCGCCGCGCTCGATCCGAAAGCGCTGTCGTCCGTTGTAATGGGCAACGTCGTCCAGGCCGGCAACAGGATGAATCCGGCACGACAGGCCGCCATCGGCGGCGGCGTGCCCGTATCGGTACCCGCGCTCACCGTCAACCGTGTCTGCGGCTCGGGCGCGCAGGCGATCGTCTCGGCGGCTCAGGAAATCGCGCTTGGCTACGGTGAGGTGGCGGTTGCCGGCGGCATGGAAAGCATGGAGCGCGCGCCGTATCTGCTGGACACGGCACGGTGGGGCAGCCGCATGGGTAATGCGCAAATGCACGACAGCATGCTACGCGATGGTCTTGTAGATGCATTCTCGGGTGAGCACTCGGGCTGGCACACGGAAGATCTGGTGACGAAAGCCGACCTGACGCGGCGTGCCCAGGACGAGTGGGCGGCGCGTTCGCAGCAGCGGTTCGCGGCTGCGCAGGAACGCGGCGCATTCGATGCCGAACTCGTCGCCGTCGAAATAGAAGGGCGCAAGGGCAGCATCCAGTTCACGCGCGACGAGCAGCCGCGTCCGGAAACGACCGTGGAAACGCTGGCAAAGCTGCGTCCCGCGTTCCGTCCCGATGGCACGATCACGGCGGGCAATGCGCCCGGCCTGAACAGCGGTGCGGCGGCAATGGTCGTGGCCGAGCGCAGTTATGCCGACGCCAGGGGCATCGAACCGAGTGCGCGTCTTGCGGCTTTCGGCATCGCCGCCGTCGAGCCCGGCATGTTCGGTCTCGGTCCCGTGCCGGCCGTGCATATCGCGTTGGAGCGAGCGGGCTGGAAGCTCACCGATGTCGAACGCATCGAGATCAACGAGGCATTCGCCGCCGTGCCACTCGCGGTTGCCCAGCAGCTCGGACTCGCGCACGACATCGTCAATGTCGAAGGCGGCGCGATCGCGCACGGTCATCCGATCGGAGCAACGGGCGCGGTCCTGACCACGCGTCTGGTCCATTCGATGCGCCGCGACGGCCTGAAGCGCGGCATCGTCACGCTGTGCATCGGCGGCGGTCAGGGTATCGCGCTCGCGCTGGAGATGCTGTAACGGCGGTCTGAGATTGCGCGGGAGTGGCGAGTTAGAGGGGGCAAAAGGGACATTCGGTTAGCGGACTGCGGTCCAGGAACACAACCGGCAAGACTGCAGGTGGCGCTGCACTCATGCAGCGCTCACCGCTCAACTTCCGTCAAGCTTGATCTCGAAGCCCCGTCTCACCGCGGGGCGCTCGAACAAGGCCTCGTACCATCGCTTCACGTTCGGGTAGTCGGCAAGATCGACTTTGTGCCGCTCGTGTCGCCACGCCCAGCCGAGGATCGCGAGGTCCGCGACAGAAAGCTCGCCGGCAACGTACACATGGTTTGCGAGCCTTTTGTCCAGCACCGAATAGAGCCGGCGCGTTTCATCGGAGAAGCGCTTCAGTCCATAGCGTTTGTCGACTTCTGAAGCGAGCGCGGCGAAGTGATGCACCTGCCCGGGCATCGGACCGAATCCACCCATCTGCCACATCAGCCATTCAATCGCCGGCACCCGGTCGCGCAGGCTTGCCGGGAGGAATTTGCCGGTCTTCTCTCCAAGATAGAGCAGGACCGCGCCAGACTCGAATACGCTGATGGGCCGCCCGTCCGGGCCCTGTGGATCGACGATGACGGGAATCCTGTTGTTCGGGCTGATGGCGGTTTTAAGGTCGAAGCGCAACGGCGTTCTGAATGTTACGCCAAGGTCTGTAAGCAGTGCGCGACCCCACGCCCAACCCACGCCGGATTCGCGAACGCAGATACGGTGGATAGAGGTCTGCGTCGCGGTCCCACTCCATAATGGTTCGAGAGTAGGGTCCCCATGACGAAAAAAATCCAGAGATTTGGCAAAAAATCCCACAATTTTAGGAAACCGACGACTTCGTCGCCAGGCAGCGGCGCGACGTCATGGGCCGATTGCATTTCGTCAAGGAAAATCATACTTTGCCTGGACGGATTGGCTAAGATGTCGGAGGTTCGCGCGCGCTCCGGATGACGACAAAGCCTTGCCGCATCCCGATGCGCCGCGGCGTCGCGCCGGGAAAACAGAAAACGTTGTCACGCTCCCGCTCGGAGGCCATTCATGACTATTGGCGTATATGCCACGCTGGTCGCGACGTCGCTCGTGCTGCTGCTCGGCGAAAAGCTCGTGCAGTGGATCGGCGTGCTAAGGACCTATTCGATTCCGGCGCCGGTGGCAGGCGGGCTCATCGTCGCGATCTGCGTGCTGATCACGCGCCTCACCACCCACGTGCAGGTCAGGTTCGATTCGACGATGCAGGCGCCGCTGATGCTCGCGTTCTTCTCGACGATCGGTCTGAATGCGCAGCTATCAAGTTTGAAGGCGGGCGGCCCGGTGTTGATCCGCTTTCTCGCGCTGGTCTGCGGGCTGCTGATCCTGCAGAACGTGGTCGGCTTGCTGCTCGCGTTCGCCCTCGGCGTCGATCCGCTGCTTGGGATTCTCGGCGGCTCGGTCACGTTGTCGGGCGGCCACGGTACTGGCGCCGCGTGGAGCCAGATCTTTGCCGAGCGTCACGGACTGGAGTCGGCGACCGAGATCGCGATCGGCTGCGCGACGTTTGGACTCGTGATGGGCGGCGTGCTCGGCGGTCCGGTCGCACGGCTGCTGATGCGGCGGATCAGCACCGACGAGTTGCTGCGCGTCAAACAGCTAGAGGACAAAACGCTGGTCTTCGAAGAACCGAAGGCGCAGCAGGCCACCACGCCCGCCGCGATCATCACGACGCTCGCGCTGATCTCGATCTGCCTCGCGGGCGGCGAAATGTTTGCCGACCGGATCGCGGACACCGCGTTCGAATTGCCGACGTTCGTCTGCACGCTGTTCATCGGCGTGATCCTGAACAACGTGCTCGCGCTCGTGCGTGTGCGGATCGACCAGCACGCGGTCGCGCTTGTCGGCAACGTCGCGCTCGCGCTCTTTCTCGCGATGGCGCTGATGCGGCTCGACCTATGGGGGCTTGCCGCGCTCGCGGTGCCGATCATCTCGATCCTCGCGGCACAGACGCTGCTGATGGCGCTCTACGTGGTATTCATCACGTTCCCCGCGATGGGCCGCAACTACGACGCGGTCGTGTTGTGCGCGGCGCAATGCGGCCTCGGACTTGGCGCCACGCCGACCGCGATCGCGAACATGCAGGCGATCACGAACCGCTTCGGCCATTCTCATCTCGCGTTCCTGATCGTGCCCTTGACGGGCGCGTTTTTCATGGACATCGTCAACGCGATCGTCATCAAACTGTTTCTCGCGCTGCCGTTTTTCCATTGAGCAGCGGTGGCATTGGCACATCAACCCAAGCGGGCAAATACCATGAGCGATCCACGACACATCGCACCCGACAGTACCGCCGCGCGCGTCGCGTTATGGCGTGCGCTGCACGTGCAGGCCGACGCGCCGCCGCACGTGCTCGAAGACGAAGTCGGCTTGCAGTTGCTGGCACCCGCCGAAGACTGGCGCAGCCGTGGCGATATGGATCCGCGGTTCACGCGGCCGTTTCGCGCGTCGATCGTCGCGCGCGCACGCTTTATCGAGGATCTGGTCGTCGAGCAGACCGGGCGCGGTGTGGATCAATACGTGATTCTGGGCGCCGGTCTCGACAGCTTCGCCCAACGCCGGCCCGACATTGCGTCGCGGCTCACCGTGTTCGAGGTCGACCCGCCGGGACCGCAAACGTGGAAGCGTCAGCGGCTCGGCGAGCTTGGTTTCGGCCTGCCGGACTGGCTGCGATTCGTGCCGGTCGACTTCGAAGCGGGCGATAGCTGGCGGCAGCGTCTCGTCGCCGAAGGCTTCGACGAAAGCAGGCCGGCCGTCGTCGTGTCGACCGGCGTCAGCATGTATCTGACGAAAGAGGCGAATGCGGCGACGCTGCGCGAAGTGGCCGGGCTGGCGCGCGGCTCGACGTTCGCGATGACGTTCCTGTTGCCGCTGGAGATGGCGGACCCGGACGTGCGCCCCGGACTCGAAATGGCAGAGAAGGGCGCGCGTGCGAGCGGTACACCGTTCATCAGCTTCTTCATGCCGCAGCAGATGATCGCCATGGCGCACGAAGCGGGTTTTGACGACGCGCGGCACGTGTCCGCGGCCGATCTGACGCAGCGCTACTTCGCGGCTCGGACGGATGGGCTGCGACCGCCGGGCAATGCGGAGGAATTGCTGGTGGCGAACACCTATGGGCGATGACGCCAACCGAAGTTACCAACCCGGCATGTGAGTCGTGAATACGCAATCGCTTTCCCCGCACCGCTATAATCGCGCTCGACCATGGCCTCCGAAGTCTACTCATGAAAAAGATCGCTGCTTTCGCACTCGTCGCATGCGCACTCGCCGCCTGCTCGTCTCCGGAAAAGCAGGCGCAGCGCGCCCAGCAGGAGATCCTTCATAGCGAGCCGAACCTTCGCGCCGCGCAACGCGACGCGGTGATCGACTGCACACCGGCGAATTGCGATGCCGCGTGGGCGGCGACGAAACGCTATATCGAGCAGCATTCCGACACGCACGTGATCCGCGCGGACGCGGTCGCGATCGATACCGACGTGCCCGACGATTCGGGCAAAGCCGCTTTCTCAGCGACCCGCGCGAACAAGAGCACGGGCGGCGCGACGCTGTCGCTGTTCGCGCAGTGCCGCGGCATGTATGGGCCCGACAACGCGAAGGGCGACGACTATGACGAGTGCGCCGAGAAGATCCTGAAGATTCAGAACGGCTACGTGCCATATCTGCGCTCGCACGCATCGGCGCAATAGGCGGCAAGCTACCGGAACCACCGGGCCCCGAACGCGGCACTCGCGGAGCGATTCGCTGAACCCTCGCCACGATGCGGCGGGAGGCGCTATGCTGATGCCTCTTCGCCTCGCGGAACCTTCTCATGCAAGCTCCTGGCGCAACCGTACCGATCTCGCTCGTCAACGGGTTCCTCGGCAGCGTCGGGACGCGGCCGGATATCGTCGACCGGCATCTGTCGGGCGCGAACATTCCGCGCGCGCTTCTGGACCAGCCTGGAGCGCGCGTCACCGAGGAACAGTTCTCCACGCTCTACCGCTCGCTCGCGATCGAACTCGACGATGAGATGCCCGGCGTTTTCTCGCGCCCGCTGCGCAGCGGCGCGCTCAAGTTTCTCTGCCTGAGCCTGCTGGATGCGCCGAATCTCGAATCCGCGATGCACCGGTTCGGCCAGTTCTTCCATCTCGTGCTGGACGACTTCCGCTTCGAGTCGCGCCGCGGCGACCTCGTCACGAGCCTGGCGCTGCGTCCGGGAAGCACGGGAGCGCTACCCGGCATGCTGGGCCAGGAACTGATGCTGAAGCTCGCGCATGGGATCGCGTCCTGGCTGATCGGTCAACGGATTGCGTTGTTGCAGGTGCAGTTCGCCTTTCCCCGTCCCGCTCACGCGCTCGAGTATCTTTATCTGTTTCCCGGACCGGCGAAGTTCGACTGCAATCAGACCTCGATGCAGTTCAGCAGTAGCTATTTCGACCTGCCCGTGCGTCAGCGCAAGGCGAACCTGCGCAGGTTTCTCGCTCGCGCGCCGGAAGACTGGATCTTCGTTTCGTTCAACGAGCAGCTGTTCAGTCATCGCGTGCGGGAACATCTCGCGTCCCGGTTGCCCGACGTCCCGTCCATCGAAGAGGCGGCGGAAGCCCTGCACTGCTCGGTCAGAACGCTGTGCCGTCATCTTGCCGCCGAGGGCACGGCGTTCCAGGTGCTCAAGGACGAATTGCGCCGCGACATCGCGATCCAGCGCCTGACGGGCACGCACGAGCCCATCGCCATCATCGCGGGCGACGTCGGCTTCGGCGACCCCACCGCATTCCACAGAGCGTTCCGTCACTGGACCGGCAGCACCCCGGCGGCCTATCGCCGGGGTGGCTGATCGCGTCATATCGATGCGTCGGCAACACCCGCCGACGCAGTTCCCACGGGGCGCTTACTCCCTCCGACGTGGCCAGAGATGTCAATAGATCGTCCGGTTTGGACAACCGGGCAGGGCCTGTCCGACGCTACGATTCAGCCATACGTTACCCCGGCCGCATCGGTGCCAGACGGGTGACTTTCCCTACGGACTATCTGATCGGAAGAATGGTAATGAGCTACGTCGCGCCTCTCAAAGAGATGTTGTTTGCACTCACGGAACTGGCCGGAATCGACCAACTGGCGGGCTTGCCCGGCTGCGAGGACGCAACCGCCGACACCGCTCGCGCGGTGCTCGAAGAGGCCGCGCGGCTGCACGAAGGCGTGCTCGCGCCGCTGAACGTCGACGGCGACCGCAGCCCGAGCACCTGGAAGGACGGCGTGGTGACCGCCACGGCCGGTTTCAAGGACGCGTTTCGCCAGTTCAGCGAAGGCGGCTGGCAGGGTTTGCAACATCCGACTGAATACGGCGGTCAGGATCTGCCCAAGCTGCTGTCGACGCCCTGCATCGAAATGCTCAACGCCGCCAACCTGTCGCTGGGGCTGTGCCCGCTCCTGACCGACGGCGCGATCGAAGCGCTGCTGACGGCAGGTAGCGAGGAGCTGAAGCAGCGCTACGTGCCGAAGATGATCGCAGGTGTTTGGACCGGCACGATGAATCTGACCGAGCCGCAAGCCGGCTCCGACCTCTCGCTCGTGCGCAGCCGCGCCGAGCCGCAGGGCGACGGCTCGTACCGGATCTTCGGCACGAAGATTTTCATCACCTGGGGCGAGCACGACATGACGGAAAACATCGTGCATCTGGTGCTCGCACGCACGCCGGGCGCGCCTGAAGGCGTGAGAGGCATTTCGCTGTTCGTCGTGCCGAAGGTCCTCGTCAACGAAGACGGCTCGCTCGGCGAGCGCAACGACGTTCACTGCGTATCGATCGAACACAAGCTCGGCATCAAGGCGAGCCCGACCGCCGTGCTGCAGTTCGGCGATCACGGCGGCGCGATCGGGCAGCTCGTCGGCGAGGAGAACCGCGGTCTGGAGTACATGTTCATCATGATGAACGCCGCGCGCTTCGCCGTGGGGGTACAGGGCGTGGCGATCTCGGATCGCGCGTACCAGCAGGCCGTCGCGTATGCGAAGGAGCGCGTGCAGAGCCGTCCCGTGGATGGCTCCGCGAAGCAGTCGGTCGCCATCATCCAGCATCCCGACGTGCGGCGCATGCTCTCGACGATGCGCGCGCTGACCGAAGGCGCACGCGCTCTGGCCTATGTGTCGGCGTCACATTGCGATCTCGCGCATCGTCATCCGGACGGCGCGACGCGCGCGAATCATCAGGCGATCTACGAATACCTGGTGCCGATCGTGAAGGGCTGGAGCACGGAGATGTCGCTGGAGGTGACGAGTCTCGGCGTGCAGGTGCACGGCGGCATGGGCTTCATCGAGGAAACCGGCGCCGCGCAGTACTACCGCGATGCGCGCATTCTGCCGATCTACGAAGGCACGACGGCGATCCAGGCCAACGACCTCGTCGGCCGCAAGACCATGCGCGACAACGGCGAGGTGGCCGGGATGCTGCTCGCGCAGATCGACGCGACCCTGGCCGCGGTGCAAGCGCACCCCTCGTATGGTTCGAGCGCGGCTTTTCAGGCGATGCATCGTCATCTGTCCGCCGGCCGCGAAGCGTTGTACAGCGCGGTGCGCTACGTGGTCGAGAACGTCAAAAGCGATCCGAATGCGGTGTTCGCCGGCAGTGTGTCCTATCTGATGCTCGCGGGTATCGTGCTCGCGGGTTGGCAAGTCGCACGGTCGCTCGTGCTGGCGGCCGACAAGCGCGACGAAGATCCGTCCTTCCATGACGCGAAGATCGCGACCGCGCATAGCTACGCGACGCAGGTGCTGCCTCGTGCAATCGCGCTCGAAGCGGCGGTTCGCGGTGCTCGCGATGGCGAAGGCGCGCTGGCGCTGCGCGAAGACCAGTTCTGATCGATCGACGGACGTAATGTGTCATTCAAAGCGGTAGGGCTCGGCCCTATCGGTGTGGGAAGGAGAGTGTTGTGAGAGTTCTGGTAGCAGTCAAGCGAGTGGTCGACTACAACGTGAAGGTCCGCGTGAAATCGGACGGTACGGGCGTCGATATCGCGAACGTGAAAATGTCGATGAACCCGTTCGACGAAATCGCGGTTGAAGAAGCGGTGCGTCTGAAGGAAGCGGGCGTCGCGACCGAAGTGATCGCTGTGTCGGCCGGTGTTGCGCAGGCGCAGGAAACGCTGCGCACCGCGCTCGCCATCGGCGCGGATCGCGCGATCCTGATCGAATCTGGTGAAGACCTGCAGCCGCTCGCCGTCGCGAAGCTGCTCAAGGCGCTCGTCGACAAGGAGCAGCCGCAACTGGTGATCCTCGGCAAGCAGGCCATCGACGACGACTCCAACCAGACCGGCCAGATGCTCGCCGCGCTTGCGAATCTGCCGCAGGCGACGTTCGCGTCGAAGCTTGTCGTGGCGGACGGCAAGGCGACGGTGTCGCGTGAAGTGGACGGCGGCGCGGAAACGCTGTCGCTGACGCTGCCCGCCGTGGTCACGACCGATCTGCGCCTGAACGAGCCGCGTTACGTAACGCTGCCGAACATCATGAAGGCGAAGAAAAAGCCGCTGGAAACGGTCAAGCCCGAAGACCTCGGCGTCGATGTCACGCCGCGTCTGAAGACGCTGAAAGTCGTCGAGCCGCCCAGGCGCTCCGCCGGTGTGAAGGTGCCGGACGTGAAGACACTGGTCGAGAAGCTGAAGACCGAAGCGAAGGTGCTGTGAGGAGACCCGAGAAATGACGAACCTGGTAATTGCAGAACACGACAATGCGTCGATCAAGGCCGCGACGCTGAACACGATCGCAGCGGCACAGAAGATCGGCGGTGATATTCACGTGCTGGTCGCGGGACATAACGCGCAGGGCGCGGCCGATGCCGCCGCGAAGATCGCGGGTGTCAGCAAGGTGCTGCTCGCCGATGCACCGCAACTGGCCGAAGGCCTCGCGGAAAACGTCGAAGCGACGGTCCTGACGCTTGTGCAAGATGCGGCGAAGCATTACACGCACATCCTCGCGCCGGCTACCGCCTACGGCAAGAATGTCGCGCCGCGTATCGCCGCGAAGCTCGACGTCGCCCAGATCAGCGACATCACGGCAGTGGATAGCGCCGACACGTTCGAGCGCCCGATCTACGCGGGCAACGCAATCGCGATCGTGCAATCGGCTGATCCGATCAAGGTCATCACCGTGCGCTCGACCGGTTTTGATGCCGTCGCGGCCGAAGGCGGCAGCGCAGCGGTCGAGAAGATCGAAGCGGCAGCCGACGCAGGCCTCTCGCAGTTCGTGAGCCGCGAAGTGACGAAGCTCGATCGTCCGGAACTGACGAGCGCAAAGATCATCGTGTCGGGTGGCCGGGGTCTCGGCAATGGCGAGAACTACATGAAGGTGCTCGAACCGCTGGCCGACAAACTCGGCGCGGCACTGGGCGCATCGCGCGCGGCGGTCGACGCGGGGTTCGTGCCGAACGACTATCAGGTCGGCCAGACCGGCAAGATCGTCGCGCCGCAACTGTACGTCGCGGTCGGCATCTCTGGTGCGATCCAGCATCTGGCCGGCATGAAGGACTCGAAGGTCATCATCGCGATCAACAAGGATGAAGAAGCGCCGATCTTCGGTGTCGCCGATTACGGCCTCGTTGGCGATCTGTTCACCCTCGTGCCGGAACTCGAGCAGGCGCTCGGCTGACCGCATCCAGCGGTTCGCGTCCGGCACAACGCGCAGTACGCGTCAGAAGAGGGCAAATGCGCGCCCAGCAAGCGGAATAATCATGAATGAGCTTAACGGATACGATTTCGAAGACCTGCGACCGGGCATGAGTGCCCGGTTCGCCAAGACCATCACGGAGGCGGACATTCTGCTTTTCGCGGGCGCGTCGGGAGACATCAACGCGGTTCACATCAACGAGCAGTTTGCGCAAACCACACCCTTCAAGGGGCGCATCGCTCACGGCATGTTGACCGCCAGCATCATCTCCGCGGCGATCGCGGGGCGGCTGCCCGGCCCGGGCACGATCTACCTCGGCCAGAACCTGCGCTTCAAGGCGCCGGTTCGACCCGGCGACACCGTGCAGGCCGAAGTGACCGTCAAGGAACTGATTCACGACAAGCGCCGCGTGGTGCTGTCCACCGTTTGCACGGTCGGCGGCAAGGTGGTGATCGAAGGCGACGCCGTGGTCATGCCGACAACCTGCCGCGACCGTGTCGTCGAGGACGCGGCTTGCGCCGTCAGCAAAGCATGATAGCGAGCCCCGCCATGAGAATGCCATTCAGCATGCCACACGAGTTTTCCACGGGCTGGGTCAATGCCGGCTTCGATTTCTGGCGTTTTTTGCCGGTCAAGGATGAATACGCTACGACGGTGCCCGACACCGACGGCTCGGACTTCGATTTCAACGGGCCGTTTGCGCGAGGCTCCGTGACCCATACGAGCGCCCACTACCTGCAACAGCAGGCGCAACTGTGGAGCGACGCCGTCGCCGGATTGGTCGGCGGGCGCACGGAGTTGAAGGCGGTCGCCGAGCCCGAGCAGGGAGACCGGCGCTTTCACGCCGACGACTGGTCCAGCAACGGCTGGTATAGCCTTCTTAAACAGAGCTATCTGATCAATGCCCGGGCACTCGCGGAGTTCGTCGAGGCGAGCGCGCTCGACGAAAAGGGCAAGCACAAGCTGCGCTTTTTCATGCGCCAGTTCATCGACTTCGCCAGCCCCGCGAATTTCGTCGCGACGAATCCCGAAGTCATTCGGGCGGCGGTGGAATCGGGCGGATCGAGCCTGCTCGCGGGCGTCACGCATCTGCTCGACGATCTGGGCAGCGGCTCGATTTCGATCACCGATCAAAGCGCGTTCGAAGTGGGCCGCAGCGTTGCCACGTCCAGTGGCGCGGTGGTCTATGAGAACGATCTGTTTCAGCTGATCCAGTACGAGCCGCTGACACCGAAGGTCGCCGCGCGGCCGCTCGTGATCGTTCCTCCGTGCATCAACAAGTTCTACATCCTGGATCTGCAGCCGGAGAATTCCTTCGTGCGCTTCGCCTGCGAGCAGGGCCTGACGGTGTTCGTCGTGTCGTGGCGCAACCCGCAGCAGGACATGGCGCAGACCACGTGGGACGCCTACCTCGAGGACGGCGTGATGCAGGCGATCAGCGTCGCGCGTGCGATTAGCCGGGCCGACCAGGTCAATGCATTGGGCTGGTGCGTGGGCGGCACGATGCTGTCGTCGGCGCTGGCGGTCATGCGTGCCAACGGCGACGACTCCGTGGCCAGCCTGACGCTGCTGACGGCGTTGCTCGACTTCACCGACCCGGGCGATCTCGGCGTGTTCATCGACGAGCAGGGCGTGGCGATGCGCGAGCATGCGATCGGTGGCGGTGGGCTCTATCCCGGACGCGAACTCGGCTTCGTATTCCAGTCGCTGCGTGCCAACGATCTGATCTGGCCGTATGTCGTGAACAATTACCTGAAAGGCAAAACCCCGGCCGCGTTCGATCTGCTGTACTGGAACGCGGACACGACCAATCTGCCCGGTCCGATGTACAGCTTCTATCTGCGCAACATGTACCTCGAAAACAGTCTGCGCGTGCCGAACAAACTGAAGTTCTGCGACACGCCGGTGGATCTCGGCAACATCGATATTCCGAGCTATCTGATGGCGGCCGAGGAAGATCACATCGTGCCGTGGCGGTCCGCCTATCAGTCGACGCAACTACTGGGCGGTCAAACCGAGTTCGTGCTGGGGGCAAGCGGCCATATCGCGGGTGTGATCAATCCGGCCTCGAAGAACAAGCGCAGCTACCGAATCAACGATGCCTGCGACGAGAACGCCGACGAGTGGCTCGCAACGTCGGTTCAGCAGCGCGGCAGCTGGTGGAATCACTGGATCGACTGGGTCAAGCAGCATTCCGGCGAGCAGGTCGAGGCGCGCACGAAGCTCGGCAACAGGAAGTACAAGGCAATCGAGAGCGCACCGGGCCGCTATGTGAAGCTTCGCGCCGAGTGACCGGATGGCGATAGCGGGTGCGGCAACAACGGGGGGTGATGCTCAGTGCATCACCCTCCGTTTTTTTGTCTTCACTGCCACCGGCCGTCACTTCGCATGGCTCGCGCGCCAGTCGCGCGGCGTCATGTGGAAGCGCGACACGAACCAGTTCGTGAACGATCCCTGTTGCGCGTAGCCGAGAAGCGCCGAGACGCGTCCGATCGGATAGGTGGGATTGCTCATGTAACGCACGGCGAGTTCGCCGCGGACTTCCTCGACCTGATCCGAAAAACTGGTGCCGGCCGAATTCAACTGCCGTTGCATGGTGCGTACGCTCAGACGCAAATAACGTGCAACCAGCTCGACGTTCGCCTGCTCGAGCGGCAGCAGCAGGTAGATCGCCTTGCGCACTTCCAGCGCGGCCGATTCCGCGGTGCTCGCGTTCAGCGGAGAGGCGAGGCTTTCCGCATAGCGCACGAGTTCAGGATCGGCCAGTGGATTCGGGTAGTCGAGATCGGCGCTTGCGCAGACGAACCCGTTGAAGTCGCTGCCGAACACCAGCGGACAGCCGAAGAAGCGTCGATGAAACGTCAGGTCTGCGGGCGCCGGATGCGTGAAGTGGACCTCGCGCGGTTTCCAGAACTGGCCGAGCAGGGCACCGGAGTGCCGCGCGAGGACGCCGAGCGCCAGTTCGATCGCCTGCCTTGTCGGGGTACCCCGTTCGACGACGAGTTCCTCCCGAATGGTGACCGTATTGTCCGCGTCCTCGACGTACACCGCCAGCGCTTCGTTGAGCAGATGGCGGTATTCGGCCGCGGCCAGCAACACTTCGCGCAGCGTGCGTTTGTGCGCGAGCAGGACATTGATCACGCCGCTGCCGAAGGTCTGCCGCGTTTCCGCCATTTGCAGCGCGAGGGTCGGGCACGACGCCTTTTCGGCCGTCATTTCCAGTAGCCGGCAACAGGCGGTGGCCGATACGCGATCGTCCGGATTCGCGAGCGCGCCGGCGTCGATGCCGGCCTGTTTCGCGAGCTCGACCGGATTCAGTCCAAGCCGTCGCGTCACTTCGAAATAACCGCTCATGGCTACCGACGTCACCATCGTTTCCATCGTAGTTTCTCCGGACGATTCATACGCTGAGTATTTTTCTAGTCATTAAACACTTCCTTCGCGCAATTATTGGTGTTAACGCGCAGTGGCACGAATCGCTAAAAGGATGGCGTCCAATCATAAAAGTGTAGCGCGCGATTGCCGTATTGTGGGCACATGTCGTTCGATGTGTTCCAGCAAATTTTCATGCGACCTCGCGATAGCGGAACACCGTCACTTCAAAACTGGATGGAGGCAAACAAATGCAATTTCTCGACGATTCGTTGCATCCTGAGAATCAGGACAAGGTAGTCATCACCACCGCCCCTTACGGCCCGGAATGGATGCCGGAGGACTTCCCGGAAGACATCCCCGTGACGATGGACGAGCAGATCCAGAAGGCCGTCGATTGCTACAACGCCGGCGCCACGGTACTGCACCTGCACGTGCGTGAACTGGACGGCAAGGGCTCGAAGCGCCTGTCGAAGTTCAACGAACTGATCGCGGGTGTGCGCGCGGCAGTGCCCGACATGATCATTCAGGTCGGTGGCTCGATCTCGTTTGCACCGGAAGATGACGGACAAGCCGCGAAGTGGCTGTCCGACGACACGCGTCATATGCTGGCCGATCTCGATCCGAAGCCCGATCAGGTGACGGTCGCGATCAACACCACGCAAATGAACATCATGGAGCTGCTCTATCCGGAGTATCTGGCAGGCACCTCGCTTTCCAACCCCGGGTTCATGGCCGCCTATAGTGAAATGACGGTACCGGCTGGCCCCGCATGGGTCGAGGAACACCTGCGCCGCCTGCAGGCTTCGGGCATCCAGCCGCACTTCCAGCTCACCGGCATTCACGCGCTCGAAACGCTCGAGCGCCTCGTGCGCAAGGGCGTCTACAAGGGCCCGCTGAATCTGACGTGGATCGGTATCGGTGGCGGCTTCGACGGCCCCAATCCATTCAACTTCTTCAACTTCGTGCATCGCGCGCCGGATGGCTGCACGCTCACCGCCGAGTCGCTGCTGAAGAACGTGCTGCCGTTCAACATGATGGCGATGTCGATGGGACTGCATCCGCGCTGCGGCATCGAGGACACGATCATCGATCAGCACGGCAAGCGCTTCACGTCGGTGCAGCAGATCGAGCAGTGCGTGCGCGTCGCGCGCGAACTGGGGCGCGAAATTGCCACTGGCAAAGAAGCGCGCGAGATCTATCGTATTGGTGTGCAGTACGAGACGGTCGAAGAGACGCTGGTCGCCAACGGCATGGCGCCGAACCGCCAGGCCGGTGTCAGGAACCTGCCGCTTCGCGCGGCGTGATCACCAGGAGCCCGGGCCGGCGCATTGGCCGAGGCCGGGCTTCATGGCTAACGCTTCCGGTGCATAGCGGGGAGCAGATAGCTGAATCCATAACAGGTCGTCGGCCCACGCGGGCAAGGCGGCCGCCAGGGAGTCAGCGTGGAAGGAGACAAAATATGCTCGTTCAGCATGCAGCGCCCGCGACGGGCGAAGTTTCGGCAGCTCAGACGGACGTGCGCGCTTATGCGTGGGTAGTGTTTGCGTTGACGGTCGGATTGCTGCTTTCCGACTATATGTCGCGGCAAGTGTTGAATGCCGTGTTTCCGCCGCTCAAGGCGGCATGGCATCTGTCCGACGCGCAGCTGGGTTCGCTCAGCAGCGTGGTCGCGCTGATGGTCGGTGTGCTCACGTTCCCGCTGTCGGTTCTGGCCGACCGCTGGGGCCGCGTGAAGAGCATCGTGCTGATGGCGGCGATGTGGAGTCTCGCGACGGTGGGCTGCGCGATCTCGGCGAACTATGGGCAGTTGCTGCTGGCACGTGCCTTTGTCGGAATCGGCGAAGCGGCCTATGGCAGTGTCGGTATCGCAGTTGTTCTGAGCATCTTTCCGGTCCGGCTGCGCTCCACGCTGACCGGCACCTTCATGGCGGGCGGCGCGTTCGGCTCGGTGCTGGGCATGGCGCTCGGCGGCGCGGTGGCGGCTCACCTCGGCTGGCGTTCGGCATTCGGCGCCATGGCGGCGATGGGGGTCGTGCTGGTCGTGATCTACCGCCTCGTCGTCACCGAAAAGCGTCTTGTGCCGCTGCAGCCGGCGAGCGTGACGAGGCAGGCGCAATCGCGCGGCATGTGCATGAGCCTGCGCGCGCTGATGAAGGGGTTGTTTTCGACGAAGTCCGTGGTGTGCGCCTATGTGGGCAGCGGCCTCCATCTGCTGGTTCCCGCCGCTGTGTGGGCATGGATGCCGAGCTTCCTGAATCGCTATTACGGCATGGCCACCGGCAAGGCTGCGATGTGCGCGGCGGTGTTCGTGCTGGTGACCGGGGTGGGCATGGTGGTGTGCGGAAACCTCGCCGACCGGCTCAGCAAGAACATGCGGGAACGCAAGTGGAGCGCCGCGATCGCCTTCTGCCTCGCCTGTTTCGTTCTGCTCGCGATCGGCTTGCGGATGCCCGCGGGGCCATGGCAACTGGTCGTGATCGGCGCCGGCATGTTCTTCTGCGCCGGTGCGAGCGGCCCGTCGGGTGCGATGGTGGCGAACCTCACGCCGCCGACGATTCATGCCTCGGCGTTTGCGACCCTGACGCTCGCGAACAACCTGCTGGGCCTCGCGCCGGCGGCTGTTCTCACGGGAATCATCGCCGATCGGATCGGACTGCTGGGCGCGTTGCAACTGGTGCCGTTCGCACCGCTCGTCGCGGCCGCCGCATTCATGATCGGCAAACGCAACTACTCGGGCGATCTGGATCGGCTGAACACGCTGCGCGAGCAGGCCGCACGCTGACATCGCATGGTGCCGCGCGGACGGCGCGGAGCACGGAACCTGTAACTGCGCCGCTGGCGCAACGAATTCTGCAAAGTGCAGATCAAGTAAAGAATTGGAGAGTCAACATGGCAAAGGCAGTTCGCTTTCATGAAACCGGTGGTCCCGACGTGCTGCGCTACGAGGACGTCGAAGTGGGCAACCCCGGTCCCGGTCAGGTTCGCCTGCGCCATCAGGCAGTGGGCCTCAATTTCGCCGACACCTACTTTCGCAGCGGCCTGTATCCGGTCCCGCTGCCCGCGGGGATGGGCGTGGAGGCCGCGGGCGTGGTCGAGGCCGTTGGCCCGGACGTCACGAACGTCGCGGTGGGCGATCGTGTGACTTACACGGGCTTCCTCAACACGCTCGGCGCGTACAGCACCGAACGCCTGATTCCGGCCGCGCCGCTGATCCGGCTGCCCGATGCGATCGACTGCGAAACGGCTGCCGGCATGACCATGCGCGGGTTGACCTGCGCGTATCTGATGCGCCGCATTCACGACTTCAAGGCGGGCGACACGATCCTTCTGCATGCCGCCGCCGGCGGTGTCGGCCTGATCGTTTCGCAATGGGCGAAGCTGCTGGGTCTGACCGTGATCGGCACGGTTTCGAACGAGGCCAAGGGCGAGGTGGCCCGCGCGCACGGCTGCGACCACATCATCAACTACAGCCACGAAGACGTCGCCAGGCGCGTGCGCGAACTGACCGATGGCGTCGGCGTGAACGTCGTGTTCGACAGCGTCGGCAAAGACACCTTCGAGGCCTCGCTCGATTCGCTGAAGCGCCGCGGTCTGCTGGTTTGCGTCGGCACGGCCTCCGGCCCGATCCCGCCGTTCAATCCGCAACTGCTGGCTATGAAAGGCTCGCTCTATCTGACCCGCCCGGCGCTGGCTGACTACATCGCCGACCCGGCCGAGAAGGACGAGCTTGCCGGCGAAATCTTCGGGCTCATCGCCTCGGGACGCATCAAGATCGAGTTGAATCAGCGCTATGCGCTCGAAGATGCGGCGCAGGCCCATCGTGATCTGGAGTCGCGCAAGACGACGGGTTCGTCGATCTTCGTCATCTAAGGAGCTGGCCATGCGAGTCGAACAACTGACGTACTCGATCGGCGCCGAACTGATAGGGGTGAATCTCGCCCACGCCATCCATGACGATGGCCTGTTTGCCCAAATCCGCTCGGCGCTGCTGAAGCACCGGGTGCTGTTCCTGCGCGACCAGGACATCACGCGTGCCGAACACGTGGCGTTCGCGCGCCGCTTCGGCGAACTGGAAGACCATCCGGTCGCGGGCAGCGATCCGGAAAATCCGGGCCTCGTGCGGATCTACAAGACCCCGGATCAGCCCAACGACCGCTACGAAAACGCGTGGCATGCCGACGCCACCTGGCGCGAAGCGCCGCAGTTCGGTGCCGTGCTGCGCTGCGTCGAGTGTCCGCCCGTCGGCGGCGACACGATGTGGGCGAACATGGTCCTCGCCTACGAGAATCTGCCGGCGTACGTAAAGGCTCAGATCGCGGACCTGCGCGCGCGCCACAGCATCGAGGCGAGCTTCGGTGCCGCGATGCCGATCGAAAAGCGCCTCGCGCTGAAGGCGCAATTTCCGGACGCGGAGCATCCGGTCGTGCGCACGCATCCGGAAACGGAGGAGAAGGTGCTGTTCGTGAGCGCTTTCACGAGCCATTTCACGAACTTTCATACGCCGGAGCGAGTGCGCTTCGGGCAGGACGCGAATCCGGGCGCGGGCGATCTGCTGCGCTATCTGATCAGCCAGGCGTACATCCCCGAGTACCAGGTGCGCTGGCGCTGGCAGAAGAACAGCATCGCGATCTGGGACAACCGCAGCACGCAGCACTATGCGGTGATGGACTACCCGCCGTGCCACCGCAAGATGGAACGCGCCGGCATCGTCGGCGACAAGCCGTACTGAACTAGCAGGTAGCTTCCCATGAATTACGAATTGAAACCGACCATTCTGATGGTCCCGGGTCTGCGCGACCACGTCGCGGAGCATTGGCAAACCCTGTTGCAGCAACGGCTGCCGAAAGCGCTGTCGGTGCCGCCGCTCGAACACGACAAGCTCAGTTGCGCGGCACGCGTCGCGGCGCTCGATGCCACGCTCGCGCGGATCGACGGCCCGGTCATTCTGGTCGCGCATAGCGCTGGCGTGATGATCACCGTGCATTGGGCGGCGCAGCACAAGCGCGAGATTCACGGTGCGCTGCTCGCGGCGCCCGCGGACCTCGAGACGCCGATGCCGGCGGGCTATCCGGAGCTGGATACGCTCGAGCAGAACGGCTGGCTGCCGATTCCGCGCAAGCCGCTGCCGTTTCCGAGCATCGTCGGCGCGAGCCGCAACGATCCGCTCGCGCGGTTCGAGAAGGTGCAGGAGATGGCGCAGGACTGGGGCAGCCGCCTCGTCGATCTCGGCGAAGTGGGGCACCTCAACCCTGCTTCGGGCTTTGGCGAATGGCCGATGGCGGAGACGTTGATTCGCCGCCTGGTACTGATGTGACGCGGCCCGCGTCGGATCAGAAGGAGTCTGGGATGTCGCGTCGGATCGTGGTGGGTGTTGCCGGCGAACTCGCGCCGGGCCAGCGCAAGCTGGCCTTCATCGACGGCCGCAGCATCGTGCTGTTCAACGTCGAAGGCACGCTTCACGCCATCGACAACACATGTCCGCACAACGGCGCCGCGCTGTCGAGCGGCCAGCTGGAAGGCTGCATGTTGCGCTGTCCGGCGCACGGTCTGCGCTTCGACGTGCGCACGGGCTGCATGGCGGGAACAGGCGGATTGAGCGTGACGACCTTCCCGGTCGAAATAGTGGATTCAAAGGTGGTGGTGAGTCTCGACGAGGCGAACGCGACGCCCTCGCATGTGCGAGTCGGCAGCGCGGCAACGTAAGGCCGGTAGGCCGGGCCCGAGACGCCACAACCAATCAGGAGACGGAAAGATGCAAGGCTTGATGATGCAGCAGTCGCTGCTGGTTTCCGCGCTGCTCACGCACGCGGAGCGCCATCACGGCGAACAGGAAATCGTGTCGCGACGCGTGGAAGGAGACATCCATCGTTATTCGTATCGGCACCTCGCGCAGCGCGCGCGCCGTATGGCCAACGCGCTGTCGACGCTCGGCGTCGGCCAGGGCGAGCGCGTCGCGACGCTCGCGTGGAACGGCTATCGCCACATGGAGCTCTATTTCGCGGTGTCGGGCTCCGGGTCCGTGCTGCATACGCTGAACCCACGACTGCACGTCGACCAGCTCGCGTACATCATCGAGCATGCGGAAGATCGTGTCGTGTTCTTCGACCTGACCTTTCTGCCGTTGATCGAGAGCGTCGCGCCCCGGGTGAAGAGCCCGAAAGTATTCGTGGCGATGACCGATCGCGCGCACATGCCGCAAGCGAACGACCTGACCGGCATGCTGATGTGCTACGAGGATCTGCTCGAGCTGCACGACGACGTTTTCGAGTGGCCGCTGCTCGATGAAAACAGCGCGTCGTCGCTGTGCTACACGTCGGGCACCACCGGCAATCCGAAGGGCGTGCTGTATAGCCATCGTTCGACCGTGCTGCACACCTACGCGGCGGCGCTGCCCGATTCGCTGAACTGTTCCGCGCGCGACGTGATCCTGCCGGTCGTGCCGATGTTTCATGTGAACGCGTGGGGACTGCCCTATATCGCCTGCATGGTCGGCGCGAAGCTGGTGTTTCCGGGGCCGGCGCTCGACGGCAAGTCGCTCTATGAACTGATCGAAACGGAACACGTGACGCTGTCGGCCGGCGTGCCGACGGTGTGGCAGGGACTGCTCACGCATGTCGATGCGATGGGCGGGACCTTCTCGTCGATGCGACGCACGGTGATCGGCGGCGCGCCGTGTCCGACCGCGATGACCGAGGCGTTCCAGAAGCGCCACCGGGTGGAGGTAC
Source organism: Paraburkholderia sp. Clong3 (assembly GCF_050436485.1). Classification (NCBI taxonomy): domain Bacteria; kingdom Pseudomonadati; phylum Pseudomonadota; class Betaproteobacteria; order Burkholderiales; family Burkholderiaceae; genus Paraburkholderia; species Paraburkholderia sp. Clong3. The sequence continues at coordinate 941,073 of NZ_JBNDMH010000003.1, forward strand.
TGCACGCGTGGGGCATGACCGAATTGAGCCCGATCGGCACGGTCTGCAGCTTCAAGGCGCATCAGCAGTCGCTGCCGATGGAGGATCAGTACAAGGTTCAGGCGAAGCAGGGACGCGCGCTGTTCGGCATCGACATGCGGATCGTCGACTCCAACGGTAATGAATTGCCGTGGGGCGGCGAGAACGCTGGCGATCTGCAGGTGCGCGGTCACTGGGTCACGCAGCAGTACTTCGGCGCCGACGTCGAGTCGCCATTGTGCGACGGCTGGTTTCCGACCGGCGACATCGCGACGATCGACCGGCACGGCTTCATGCAGATCACCGATCGCAGCAAGGACGTGATCAAGTCGGGCGGCGAATGGATCAGTTCGGCGGCGATCGAAAACGTCGCTTATCTGCATCCGGAAGTCTCGACGGCAGTGTGTATCGCCGCACGGCATCCGAAGTGGGACGAACGGCCGCTGCTGCTGGTCGTGAAAAAGCCGGGCAGCGAGCTGGCCAGCGACGAACTGCTGTCCTTCTTCAACGGGCGGGTCGCGCGCTGGTGGACTCCCGATGCAGTGGTGTTCGTCGACACGGTGCCTATCGGCGCAACAGGCAAGGTCCTGAAGAACCAGTTACGCGATCAATTCGGCAACTACTACCTGCCCTGACGCACGGCTTTCGCAGCAACGTAGTTCGATTCACGCAACAACGCGACCGGGTACGCCCGGCGCACACAAAACCACCAACCACTTGAAGCGACCGCAGCATCGGCTTTTGCGCCACCGCCGGTACGCGAAGGAGACACAATGAAGTTGAAGTCAAGCAGCGCTGTCGTGTTGGCCATTTTCGCCACCGCGGCTCATGCGCAGTCGTCAGTGACGCTTTATGGCGTAGTCGATACGGGGCTGCTGTATCAGAGCACATCGGCCGCTACGTTTCTGGCCGCACGCGCCGAACACGGGCAAAATTTATCAGCTGAAGGACGGCGGTATCTATTCGAGCTTCTGGGGTATGAAGGGAAGCGAAGACATCGGCGGCGGCTACAAGATCAACTTCAAGCTGCAGGGTGCGTTCAACACCACGAACGGCAAGTTCGGTCTGTCCGACACGCCGGGCGTCACGGCGATCTTCAACCAATTCGCGACGGTCGGCGCATCGGGGCCGTTCGGTACCTTCGACGCCGGCCGGCAGATCATTCCGATGATCTACGCGATGGCGGAAACCGACGTCCGCGGCGCGCAGTATTTCGGCAGTATTCTGACCGCGTGGCTGGGCATCAATCAGGCGGCCGGCTGGCCTGGCACGAGCACGAACGCGCCGATCGGCGCGCTGTACGACAGTAACGCGCTCGTCTACAACTCGCCGAAATTCCATGGCGCGTCGCTCGCGCTCGAGTATGCGCCGGGCGGCGTCGCCGGTCAGTTCCAGGGCGGTACGCGCGAGTCGGCCGTGCTCAAGTATTCGAACTACGGTCTGAATCTGTCCGCGTTGTATTACAACGGCCACGATACCAACCCGTACCCGATCACCTACCCGGCGGCGCCCGCTATCCCCGCGACCGGGCTTGCGAACAACCGTTTCTACTATTTCGGTGCGATGTACACGATCGCCGGATTTTCGGTGTCGGCCTCGTACGGCGCCGGCAAGAACCCGGCCCATACCAACACCGCGGACTTCGAAATGATCTCGGGGGGCCTCGGCTACCAGTTCAATACGCGTTTCAAGATCACGTCCGGGTACTACTACCTGAAAGACAAGAACAACTCGGCGAACCATTCGGGCGAGTTCGCCGTGGGCGCGGAATACAACCTGTCGCAGCGCACCAAGGCTTACGCGCAGGTGGGTTATGTCAACAACAGGGGGACCATGAACCAGACCATCGTCTATGGCGCCCCGGTTGCGCCTGGCGTGTCCACCACGGCGGCCATGGTCGGCATCCGCCATAACTTCTGATTACGTCTCCTATAACAACTGGAGTATTCGATGAAAAGCATTCAGGCACGCGCGTTGGCGATTGCCATATTGATTCTGGCCGCGTCGAGCAGCGCATGGTCGCAGTCGGGCCAGACGGCTAGTGCAGCTTCGGGCGCACCCGCGATGTCAGCTAGCGCAGCCGCTCCCGTCAGCTCGAGGAAAGCCAATCGCGCGCTGCGTCGGCAGGTGTATGCCGCGATCGGCAAGCATAAGGAGATCAGTGCCGGCAATATAAGCGTCATCGCAAAAGGCGGCGCGGTGACGCTGAACGGCACGGTCACCGACGTTTCCCAGATCAATCAGGTCGCGGAGATCGCGAAGGGTGTTCCGGGGGTGACTTCGGTGACCAACAAGCTCACGGTGCAAAAGCCGTTCGGCGGGATGTAAAAAGAGCTCACGCATCGGGGGATTAAGCGCGAGGAGCCCAATATAACAATCCACTAGCTGTCGAACAGCGCCGTGTAACGGCGCTGCATCTCTTCAGGCGTGAGCGCTTCGATCTGCGCGCCGAGCATCCATTCGTGGCCGAATGGATCGCGCACGGTCGCCGAGCGCTCGCCATAAAAATGATCGGTTAGCGGGCGGACCACGGTTGCGCCCGCTGCAACCGCTCGTGCGAACAGCTCGTCGACGTCGTCGCAGTGGATATGCAGCAGCACACTCGGCCGGCTGTCGCCGGTCGGTCCGAGCATGTCGTGCTCGGGATATTCATCGGACAGCATCACAGTGGCGGGACCGATCTTCACTTCGGCATGACCGATGCGGCCGCCTGGCTCGGTCAGGCGAAACTGCTCGACGCCGCCGAATGCCTGCGCGTAGAACTCGATAGCCCGTGCGGCGTTGCGCACGCGCAGATAGGGGTAGACCTCGTGGATCGTGTTCATCGTCACCTCCTGGTTGCTGGTGATGATTATCGGAGAAACGTGTCAATCCAAGGGCTTTTTTGCATTTTCGATGCCGGAGCCCGCGCCAACAGGCCGCCAGTGAATCTCGTGTGCACTGGACGAGGTCTGCCTCATGTATTAGTTCAATACGATCTCCACGCGCCGGTTTTTTGCGCGTCCGTCTGCCGTCGTATTCGGCGAAACGGGATTGGCACTGCCGTGTCCGTTGACAACGAATTGCTGCGCCTTCAATCCGTGGCTCTGCAGATACTGCGCGACGCTTTGCGCGCGCTGCGTCGATAATTTCTGATTGTAGGAGCTGGATGCCGTCGCGTCGGTATAGCCATTCACCGTGACGGTGTCGAACCTCGCACCTGCCGCAGTTTTGATCAGCGCGTCGAGACGAAGACGAGCTGCGGTCGTGAGCGTCGCCTTATTGAGTTCGAAAGTTGCATCGCCGTTCAACGACAGCTTCTGAGGCGGCACGCGTGCTGGAGCGGCAACCCGCGCGACGGGGGGAGCAGCAGGCATCGGTGAAGGGGCTGCGACCGGAGCTGTCTGCGCGACAGGCGCCGCTCCGCACTGGAATGTCAGCGTGCGCACGTCGCGATGACTTCCAGCGGCCGCAAGCGGTGCAATCTCCTGCATCGGACGCACGGGGTTCTTGCCGCAGATTTCGCGAGCCTTCGAATAACAGGTGTTCTGGCTCGAGATGAGTCCATCGCAACACCTTATACGAAACGGTGTTGCACTTCAGATTTGAGGCCGCCGTCGACATCATTCGCGATTATTCCGCTTCCATTTCCCGATCCACTTCTGTTGCCCGCTTCCGTTGCGATTGGCGCCGTCACAGGGCTGTCGCTTGCACTTCGGTGCTGTCGTTAATTTTTCCATGCACGTGGGCACGGTGACCTTCGCCGTCAGACGCGATGTCGCGCCGTAGCAACTTCGCGAATCGTTTCTACGATTTCCGCAGATTGGGTGTTTCTGGATATTAACAGCCGGTTGCGAAATGCCGAGCAGGGCCGCCGCCTTGCTCGTGCTTCCTGCGTTCATGACCGCCCTGAACACTTCAATATCCCTGATTCGCATAACCTAGACTTATCGAGCTAATTATTTCCGATGTTGATGCAATCCCGGGTGAAAGTAAACTTCGATCATCAATCCACCACGAGGCATCGCCGGGAGCAAGATGACAAGCAATCCCCAGAAAGCGCCGCAGCCGTTCCGCAGCCTGTCCCCATCCGTCATGCGGGCATCGACGGTTGTATTCGATTCTCTGGCCGAGTTTTCGCGCCGCAAGGAGCGGCAACCGGACGGTTACAGCTATGGCATCACCGGAACGCCAACGGCTCGTGAACTGGAGCACCGCATCGCCGAGCTCGAAGGTGGCGCGCATTGCGTGGTGACGCCTTCCGGTCAATCCGCGCTGATGACGACCGTGATGGGCTTCGTGCGCGGCGGCGATCACCTGCTGGTGTCCGCTGCCTGCTACGGCGCGCTCAAGACATTCGCGCATAAGTGGCTGGCGCACTTCGACGTCGAGGTCGAACTGTATCCGCCGGCAATCGGGGCTGCGATTCAAAAGTACATCAAGCCCAACACCCGCATGATCTGCATGGAGTCGCCGGGGACGGTGACGATGGAGATGCCCGACATTCCGGCGATCGTCGAAGTCGCGAAACGTCACGGCGTATTGACGATGATGGACAACACCTGGGCAAGCCCGCTCGCTTTCAAACCGCTCGAACATGGTGTGGATTTCAGCGTCGAAGCCGCGACGAAATTTTTTGGTGGTCATTCGGATCTACTGGCGGGCTGCATCAGCATGAACGACGCGGATTACTACGCGACCTTGCGCGAGACGCAGAGCGTTCTCGGCCAGCAGACCAGCCCTGATGACTGCTTCCTCGTCATGCGCGGCCTGCAAACCCTGAAGGTCCGCTTCGCTGCCCAGAGCGCCTCAACGCTGCAGATTGCGAGGGAACTCGAACGTCACCCGGAAGTGAGCAAGGTGCTGTTCCCGGCACTGCCGTCCGATGCCGGTCATGCCATCTGGAAGCGGGATTTTGCGAGCAGCGGGTGTCTCTTCTCCCTGATCCTCCAGCCCGCGGCGGAGGACGCGTTCAACGCATTCTTCGATACGCTCCAGTATTTCCCCATCGGGGCGAGCTGGGGAGGCGTGCATAGCCTCGCTGCCTACTACCCGGCCCCGTTGCAGGCCGAGCGTGCGTTCCCGCTTACCGACCAGCCTGTCGTGCGCCTTTCGATCGGGCTGGAGGACCCGGCGATGCTGCTTGCGGATCTGAATGCCGGTCTTGACGCATTCGGACGCGCCCGGGCAACCGCTGCGTAGATTTTTAATTCAATTTACCTGGAGGAGCGAGTACGAGATGAAATCAATCAAGGGATGGAGACGCTTTGCCACGGTAGCGAGTTTCGTGACGCTTTCCGCGGCATTCAGTTCACCCGCTACTGTGCAGGCAGCGGATCTTCTCGCGCAGGTGAAGGCGAATGGCACATTGCGCGTGGCCAACACCCAGAGTAGTCCCCCATGGAGCATGCTTGACGAAAACAATCAACCTGTCGGCTATGACGTTGCAATTGCAAAGGAAGTCGGCAAGCGCATTGGCGTGCCGAACGTAGTATTCGTCGCCGATTCGTTCAAGAACTTCGTGGAAGGGTTGAAGACGGGCAAGTACGACCTTGTGATGAACGATCTCACACCTACACCTGAAAGGGAACAACAGGTTGATTTCGGCGTTCCATACGGCGTGGAGGATTTCCGCATTTTCGTACCCGCCGGCAACACAGACATCAAGGGCAAGGAAACCCTTAAAGGCAAGCGAGTGGGAGTGGTCACTGGCTCGAGCAATGAAACATGGGCACGAGCACACCTGCATGACTCCGACATCCGTTCGTACGATAACGGGGGACTCGTCTTCAGCGATCTGGGCAATGGACGTATCGACGCAGTCATCATCTCGCACTTCGGCGGCATGAAGTACGCCAACGTCAACCATTTACCGGTCAAGGAAGTGGGCGAACCCTTGATCTACCAGCTATCAGCGCCGGCTTTGCAGAAAGGCCAACCGGCCCTGCTCGCAGCGGTCGATAAGGCGATTGCAGACATGATGGCTGACGGGACGATCGAGGCCATTGCCAGGAAGTGGGTTGGGCAAGATTACGATATGGCCGGCACGATCACCAAAGCGAAGGCGCACAAGGAGTAGTCATGATCGAGCTTTTCATGCGCTCGCTTCCGCTGTTAAAGAGTGCGGTGCTGATGACACTCTTTCTCGGTTTGTTGTCGTTTGTGCTCGGTTCGACGCTAGGGTTACTGGTCGCCCTGGCTCGTATCTCCAGCATAGGTGCACTACGCGCGTTCGCATTTGCATATGTATCCATCTTCCGTGGCACGCCGCTGCTCGTGCAGATACTGCTGATCTATTTCGGTTTGCCCCGGTACGGTCTGACACTTGACCCGGTTCCCGCCGCGCTCCTCGCGCTCACGCTGTTTTCGGCCGCGTATCTGAGCGAGAACTTCCGTTCCGGCATCAACGCGGTGGACAAGGGCCAGTGGGAAGCTGCGATGTCGCTGGGCATGGGTTACTGGAAAGCCATGTCGCGGGTTATTCTTCCCCAAGGACTACGCATCGCCATTCCGCCTGTCGGCAGCCGCATGATTGCACTCATCAAAGATACATCCCTCGCTTCGACAATTACGGTGGTAGAACTGACCCGCGTCGCCGACCAGGTCGGTGCCTCCACCTTCCGCTACATGGAAATGTTCCTGATGGTCGGCCTGATCTACTGGGGCATCAACCAGATTCTCACGATAGTCCAGACCGTCCTCGAGAATCGCATTTCGAGGCGTTTTGTATGAATACTGATATCAGGACGATTGAAGTCCGTGGACTTTCGAAGGCATTTGGCGACAACCAGGTCTTGCGCGGCGTCGATTTCAGCGTATCGAAAGGCGAGGTTGTCGTTGTAATGGGTCCCTCCGGGTCGGGCAAGACCACGCTGCTGCGCTCGCTGAACTTCCTCGAGGTACCGGATGCCGGCAGCGTGACAGTATGCGGCATTGATGTCGAATGCAACGGTTTGTCAAAACCGTCACGCCAGAATCAGAAGAAGATCCGCGCGATCCGCCAGCGCACCGCGATGGTGTTCCAGTCGTTTAACCTCTTTCCGCACAGGACAGCACTGGAAAACGTGATGGAAGGTCCGGTCAGCGTCAAGGGTGTCCCTCGTGCGCAAGCGTCGGAGCGCGCAATTCACCTGCTGACACAGGTTGGCCTGGCCGCAAAAGCCAACGAATATCCGGCACGGCTGTCCGGCGGTCAGAAGCAGCGCGTAGCGATCGCGCGGGCGCTCGCGATGGATCCGGAGGTCATCTTCTTCGACGAGCCCACGTCTGCTCTCGATCCAGCGCTGCGGGAGGATGTCCTGACCGTCATGCGCGACGTTGCCAAAGCGGGCATGACGATGCTGATCGTCACGCACGAAGTGCGGTTTGCGCGAGATGTAGCGGATCGGGTTGTTTTTATGGACGGCGGCGTGGTTGCCGAAGACACGACACCGCAAGCCTTCTTTGGTGAAGGCAGCAGTCCACGGGTAAGGCAGTTTCTGCATCTGATCGAGACCTGAGTATTGAATACGCCGCGACACCGCCTCGAATCACGCGTAGGGCTTCCGTTGCAAAAGCGTTGGCGGAAGAGTTCGTGCTTTATCGCAAGGAGCAGGAGAGGCGGAAAGCGTCGGCGACGTAACACAGCCCGCTAGCTCAACCGCAAACTCCGCAATACGTCGAGCACATACTTAAGATAGCGAGCAATTCGTGTCTAGTACTAAAGCAATTCAACGTATGCATAAAACGTCCCCCGTGCAGACAATGGAGACGTCCTTTTGGGCGGTGGTTCGGCGGGATGGGGAATAGTCATGGAAGCCTCTTCAAACAGTGCCGATCGCGAGTGGAGCGTGTCATTGATCCAGACCAAAATGATCGCGCCGCGTATTCCGTCCGGCTGCGTGCAACGGCTTGCTTTACTCAACAGGCTCGATGAGCGACGACCAGGCAGCGTCGTCGTCGTGACGGCGCCGGCGGGCTTTGGCAAGACCACGTTGCTGACCGGATGGAGCGAAGCGCTGTCGGAGGAAAAGCACCCGGTCGCGTGGCTCAGCCTCGACGGAGAAGACGATGACCCGCAACTGTTCGTCGCCTATCTGGTGGCGGCGCTGTCCCGCGTGGCGGAGGACATCGCGTGGCAAGCGCAGCAATTGCTGAAACTCGATTCACTGACGCCGATCAGAACAGTCATTTCGGTGCTGTTGAATGGCATTGCCGGATGCGGCCGCAGCGTTTTCCTCGTACTCGATGACGTCGATCGTGTGACCGCGAAACCGGTGCTGGCGGTGATCTCTCGTCTGCTGCGCTATGCGCCTGAGAACATGCACGTCATGCTTGGCGCGCGCGCCGAACCCGCGTTGACGCTCGGGCAACTTCGAACGCCGGAGAAGCTGATGCGCATCGGCGCCGAGGATCTGCGCTTTTCGATCGACGATGCACAGTCGTTTTTCGACCGGACAGGTACGGTGCGGCTCGAACGAAGCCACATCGAGCTGTTGAACGAAACGACCGAAGGATGGGTCGCGGGTCTCCAGCTGGCCTCGCTTGCGTTAGGTCAGATGCGTGACACGTCCAGGCTCGCCGACAATCTGGCGGGCCCGGGTTCAGGAATCGACCGCTACCTGAACGATACGGTCCTCGCGCATTTGCCGCCGCCGATTCTGACGTTCCTGCTGCACACATCGATTCTCGAGCGGCTCAGCCCCGGTGTATGCGATGCGATCATGGGGGATGAAGACGGCGAAAGCGGAGAAAAGCTCGACTGGCTTGAACGGCACAACGTCTTCATCCGATCACTGGACGAAAGGCAAGACTGGTTTCGCTATCACGCAGTGCTATCCGATGCGCTGCGACGGCGTCTCATGCGCCAGATGCCGCAACAGATTCCGGTGCTGCATCGTCGCGCATGCCAATGGTTTGCGGCGCAACGTCTGTGGCCCGAAGCGGTCCGTCATGCTCTGGCCGCCGGCGATTTCGAACTGGCGACGCAGTGGGCGGAGAACTGCGCAATAGACATGCTGGAGCGCGGCGACCCCTACGCGCTGCTCGGTTGGATCAACAAGCTTCCGCCCGATGCCGTTCGTGGACGGTTGCGTTTGCGCCTTGCCAAAGCATGGGCGCTTGCGTTCTCGCTTCAGATCACCCGAGCGTCGAAGGAAATCGGCACGATTGTCGACGAATTCAACCGGAAGCATCGCGCGGATGGTGGCGTGATCGACGAAGCGATGCTGGCCGAGGTCAACGTGGTTGCTGCACTGGTCGCCGGTATCGGTGACGACAGCGAGCGTGCGCTTGAACTGGGATGCGCGGTGGACGCGTGCGGTGTGGCAGTTGCACCGTGGGTCAAGCATTACTCGCAAACAGTGCAATTCTTCGGGTTGATCTATCGGGGCAGATTCGACCAGATCCTTCGTATATGGGACCTCGTCAAAGACCGCACGGAAGCCAATCCCGAGCCGCACCACTCGGACCTGCTGCGAGACTCGATGTATGGTATCGCCGCGCTGGTGCATGGCGAGCTGGCCGAGGCGAGACGAACGTTCGAAGCGACGTTGCGGCGCGCCGAGCGTGCTCTGGGGGCTTCGGCGGCTGGCGTGGCGAGCATCGCCGGTTGTGTTGCATACATCTGCTACGAGTGCAATGAACTGCCGAAAGCGCGGGAGATGGTTGCCGGCCGCACGAACATCGTATTGGAGAGCGCTCCGATGGGTGCGCTGGTGCGACACATACTTGCCGCGGCACGCCTGCTGTGGCGTGACGGGGAGACGGGTTCGGCGCTGGCCGTTCTCGAAGACGGCCGTCAGGTCGCGTTGACCCGGCAATGGTTGCGTCTGAAGCTTACCTGCGATGCCGAAGCGGTGCGATTGCTGATCGAAGCCGGCAACCTGGCGCAAGCGAAGCGGATCGCCGACGAGCTGAGCGGGAGCGTCCCAGCACTATGTGAAGGGCGGAATGGATCGGCTATCGAGAGCTGGACGTACTATTGCATTCTGCAGGCCCGCGTTCAGATGGCCGAAGGCCTCGCTGCCAAAGCTGTCGTGCTTCTCGAGCGCTCGCTCGATACGGTCGCCGCAATGGGCTGGCGTGGCTCCGAGGCGCTCGTTTCGCTTCTGCTTGCCCGTGCGCTTGAACAATGCGGGGAAACCGACAGGGCGCTCGCTATACTCGGCCGCGCGCTGAGCATTGGGGGTGCGATCGGTATCGTCAACAGCTTCGTCGATGAAGGGCAGCCCGTGCGCGCACTATTGCAACGGTTTCGCCGAGGATCGGGCAGCATGGTGACCGCGGAAATGGCCTATGCCGACAGATTGCTCGCGGCGTTCGACGCACGCGATGGTTCCCAATCCGTTCCCCCGAGGTCTGTCAGGGTCATGACAACATCGTCAGATATCCTGAGTGTCAGGGAGTTGGAGATCCTCAACTGCGTTGCGCTCGGACTTTCCAACAAGGAAATCGGGCGATCGTTGAAACTGGCGCCCGAGACCGTCAAATGGCATCTGAAGAACATTTTCGAAAAGCTCAACGTGAGTTCGCGCATCGAAGCCGTGCAGAGCGTCCTGGGTTTTGGCGTTGGCGAGGGGCGCGCCGCAATGTAGCGGTGCGAGGTGGTTCCAGAAGCGCCCCGGCTTGGACATTGCGAGCGACGACGCGAATTTTTCTGCGGAATGGCCGGCCGCGAGCTTATCGAAGTCAATACGCGTGCGGGCCAACCGCGAACACGACCGGAGATTACAATGGCCAGATTGTTACGGCATCCTGCCGTTTTGACCTCACTCCAATGAACGCATCCGAACGTATCGACGAACTGATCGCGGGACTCACCGACTGGCGCGGCGTAACCTTCGCTCGCATCCGTCGATGCGTGCTCGCGGCGGACCCGGCGATCGTCGAGGAATTCAAGTGGATGGGTAGCCCGGTCTGGTCGCGCGACGGCATGATCGCGGTCGCCAACGCGCACAAGGGTAAGGTCAAGCTGACCTTCGCGCATGGGGCGGGCCTGGCCGACCCGGACGGCTTGTTCAACGCAGGCCTCGAAGGCAACGCGCGGCGCGCGATCGACTTCTTCGAGAGCGACGGGGTCGACGAGCGCGCACTGAAAGCGCTGGTGCGCGCCGCAATCGACTATAACCAGAATCATCTCAAGAAGAACATGCGCGGTGCACTGCCGAAAGCCGGCCGTAAGCGGGCGTCCGGCGACGCCTGAGGCCGGCACAGTTTGCTCGCCAGCCCCGCCGCGAACCCCGGTGAGTCGATACCAGAATTGATATCGATATCGCCAAAAATATAATTGGAAAGATATCGACTCGCTCCGTACACTTCACCATCCCTGGACCCTGAGCGGCAACCTTGCGCCGTAGCGCCGGGCGGGCCGCTTCAGTCAAATTGGCCGGTGAGGGTCCCGGCACATGCATCAAGGACCTAGCATGTCGGAAAAAAAGCGGAAATTGCGCTCGGCCGAGTGGTTCGGCACGGCTGACAAGAACGGCTTCATGTATCGAAGCTGGATGAAGAATCAGGGCATTCCCGATCATGAGTTCGACGGGCGTCCCGTGATCGGTATCTGCAACACGTGGTCCGAGCTGACGCCGTGCAACGCGCACTTTCGCAAGCTCGCCGAGCACGTGAAGCGCGGCGTCTATGAAGCGGGCGGCTTCCCGGTCGAGTTCCCGGTGTTTTCCAACGGCGAATCGAATCTGCGTCCGACCGCGATGCTCACGCGCAATCTCGCGGCGATGGATGTCGAGGAGGCAATCCGCGGCAATCCGATCGACGCGGTCGTGCTGCTGACCGGCTGCGACAAGACGACCCCCGCGCTGCTGATGGGCGCGGCGAGCTGCGACGTGCCGGCGATCGTCGTGACCGGCGGCCCGATGCTGAACGGCAAGCTCGACGGCAAGAACATCGGCTCTGGCACCGCGGTGTGGCAGCTGCACGAATCGCTGAAGGCCGGCGAGATCGATCTGCATCAGTTCCTGTCGGCCGAGGCGGGCATGTCGCGCTCGGCGGGCACCTGCAACACGATGGGCACCGCGTCGACGATGGCCTGCATGGCCGAGGCGCTCGGCACGTCGCTGCCGCACAACGCGGCGATTCCCGCGGTCGACTCGCGCCGCTACGTGCTTGCGCATATGTCGGGAATCCGGATCGTCGACATGGCGCTCGAAGACCTGAAGCTGTCGAAGATCCTCACGCGCGAGGCGTTCGTCAACGCGATTCGCGTCAATGCGGCGATCGGCGGCTCGACCAACGCGGTGATTCATCTGAAGGCGATCGCGGGGCGCATCGGTATCGATCTCGAACTCGACGACTGGGTGCGCATCGGCCGCGACACGCCGACGATCGTCGACCTGATGCCGTCGGGCCGTTTCCTGATGGAAGAGTTTTATTACGCGGGCGGCCTGCCGGCCGTGCTGCGCCGGCTCGGCGAAGCGAACCTGCTGCCGCATCCGGACGCGTTGACGGTCAACGGCAAGTCGCTGTGGGACAACGTGAAGGATGCACCCAACACCAACGACGAAGTGATCCGTCCGCTCGACAAGCCGCTCGTCGCCGATGGCGGCATCCGCGTGCTGCGCGGCAATCTCGCGCCGCGCGGCGCGGTGCTGAAGCCGTCGGCGGCGACACCCGGGTTGCTCAAGCATCGCGGACGCGCGGTCGTGTTCGAGAACCTGGAGCACTACAAGGCGCGCATCGTCGACGAGACGCTCGACGTCGACGCGAATTCGGTGTTGGTGATGAAGAACTGCGGGCCGAAGGGTTATCCGGGCATGGCCGAAGTCGGCAACATGGGCCTGCCGCCGAAGCTGCTGAGGCAGGGCGTGAAGGACATGGTGCGCATTTCCGATGCGCGCATGAGCGGCACCGCCTACGGCACCGTGGTGCTGCACGTGACGCCGGAAGCGGCGGCCGGCGGCCCGCTCGCCGCGGTGCAGGACGGCGACTGGATCGAGCTCGATTGCGACGCGGGCACGCTGCACCTCGATGTCAGCGACGCGGAACTCGAGCGCCGTCTCGCGCAGCATGTGCCGCCCCCGCCGCCGGAAGGTGGCGGCTACCGGCGCCTGTATATCGATCACGTGCTGCAGGCCGATGAGGGTTGCGACCTCGACTTCCTCGTGGGGTGTCGAGGTTCCGCGGTGCCGCGGCATTCGCACTGACGCGCCGTTGCAACGGCAACGGCTCGGCCCATGACCGTGCGGGCGATGCATTCGTGCATCGCCCGCATTTTTTTGATCTGTCGTTGGCGTTCGCGGCGCAGCTGCCTTGGAAGGTGCGCCGCTAACGGCTATTGGCCGAGGTTGTCGACCGCGTCGAGCACGAGCCCGAAGAACTCGTTCGCCGCGGCCGGATTCAGCCAGCGCACGACCACCGTCATGCGCCGCTCCGGTTCGACCCACGTGAACGAACTGCCTGCGCCGACACCGAAATAGCTCGACTCCGGCACGTTCGGGAACACCTTGCGCCCGGTGTTGAGCCACACGAGGTAGCCATAGAACGGCGCGATCGCGCACGGCGTGCGCATGCGCGCGATCCATTCGGACGACAGCACGCGCTGGCCGTTCGCGACGCCGTCGTCGAGCAGCATCTGTGCGACCTTCAACTGATCGTTCGCGCTGACCGATATGCCGCCGCCCCAGTGCGTGCCGCCCGGCACCGACTGCATGCGTCGCCCGTCGATTTCGACCCACGCATTATCGTAGCCGACCCATTGCCAGTTTTCGCTCGCGCCCGAAGGCCGCATGATCGCTTCGCGAAACACCTCGGGCAGCGGCTGACGGAACAGATGCAGCAGCGCGAGCGAGAACTGGTTGATGCGGACGTCGTTGTATTCCCAGTACGTGCCCGGCCGTTGCGGCGGACGCAGATCGCCTTTTTTGCCATCGGGCGGCGCGGCGAAATTGACTGCACGGTAGTGATCCGCCTGATCCGACAAACCGAAGTACGTGCCGCGCCATTCGCTCGTTTGCTGCAGCAGATGCGCCCAGCTGATCGGCGCGTTGTGTTCGTCGTCGAAGCCGATGTCGGGTACGCGCACGCGCACCGGTTCGTCGACGTCGGGCAACAGGCCGCGATCGTGAGCGACGCCGGCCAGCAGCGCGAGGTACATCTTCGCGACACTGAAGGTCAGGTCGGCGCGATCCGGTTCGCCCCAGCTCGTCAGCACGCGGCCGTCGACCGCGATCGCGCCCGACACCGGCCCGCGATCATGCACGGGACCGAGCAGCCTGTTCCACGGCGGCGGGTCGTTCACGTGCACACCCCATGCGCCGCCCACATGGCGGTCCCAAAGCGATTCATGATCCACCGCGAACTGCACGGCTTGCTGCAAACGGTCTTGCATGGATAAGGTCCTGTCGGTTCAACGAAGCCCGCGAGGCAGAAACTCAGCGTGCGTGCAGTCGCACGCGTGCCCACATCACGGTGAAAAGGCTGAGCACGGCCGCGAGCATCAGATAGAGTCCGGGCGCGAGATTATTGCCGGTCGCCGCGATCAGCGCGGCAACGGCGAGCGGCGTGAAGCCCCCGAACACGGTGGTGCCGATGTTGTAGCCGAACGCCATGCCGGTCGTGCGCGTGCGGGTCGGGAACAACTCGGACATCAAGGCCGGAATCGGCGCGAAGTAGGTCGCCTTCAGCAACGCGACCCACGTGACCGCGGCAAGCAACGAGCCGAGCGACGGGCGCGCGTTCATCAGCACGAAGGCGGGATACACGGTCGCGAAGAACAGCACGCCGGCGCCGAGCATGATGCGCACGCGGCCCACCTTGTCCGACAGATGACCGACCACCGGCGTGAGCATCATCATGATCAGACCGGCCGCGAGCGTCGCGATGAAGCCCGACGACGGTGCGAGTCCGAGCTGCCGCGCCGCGTAGGTCGGCATGTAGAGCAGCATGTAGTTGGCCGTGGTGGTCAGCACGAGCACGCCGATCGACACGAGCACCCGTTCCTTTTGCGTCGCGAGCAGTTCTCGCACCGGCGCGGCGGATTTTTCCGCGCGCTCGAACTCCGGCGTTTCGTCGATGCGGCGGCGAATGTAGAGCCCGACCGGACCGATCAGCATGCCGAACAGGAACGGAATGCGCCAGCCCCAGCCTTCGAGTTGCGCGGTCGTCAGCGTGCTCGTCAACACCGCGCCGAACAGCGACGCCAGCACCGTGCTCGCGCCCTGGCTCGAGAACTGCCAGCTCGCCATGAAGCCTTTGCGCTCCGGCGCATGTTCGATCAGAAACGCGGTCGAACTGCCGAACTCGCCGCCCGCCGAGAATCCCTGCAACAGCCGCGACGCGAATACGCCGATCGGCGCGAGCACGCCGATCGCCGCATACGACGGCATCAACGCGATCATGCTGGTGCCGAGCGTCATCATCGCAATCGATAGCGTCAACGATGCCTTGCGGCCTTTGCGGTCGCTGAACGAGCCGAGCGCGAGCGCGCCGATCGGTCGCGCGAGATACGACAGCGCGAAGGTGCCGAGCGTGAGCAGCAGCGACACGGTGCGGTCGTGCACCGGAAAAAACGTGCGCGACAGCACGGCCGCGAAGTAGCCGTACACGACCAGATCGTAGAACTCCAGTGCGTTGCCGATCGAGGTCGCGAGAATCAGCCGCGATACGCTCGAGCGCGAAGTGTGCCGCGCGAGCGCGTCGGCGGTGGTGACGGAGTCCATGCTCATGACGAAGTCCTCTGGCGGCATTGGGAGGCGCGCCGGCAGTGTCGCGTGAGCGGCGCGGGCGCGGGATCGAAGCGTGTGACCCGATGTTGGGGTGGACGATATTTATAGACAATTACAATATTTGGCAGATATCGTTGCCGAAACGGCAAAGCAGAATCGAGATGACCCAGCTATTCGATATCGCATGCAGTCTCGAAGGCCTCGCGTTCGATCCGGCGTTCGTCGAATTGCTGACGGGCGCGATCGAGAATCCGGCGTTGCCCGACCGACTTCGCGCCGCAAAAGAAAAAGCGCCCCGTAGGGCGCTTTCCATCGATTCGATCAGGCAGGGAACACAGATGTTCCCCACCGCGAACCGTCTGCTTAGAACTTGTGACGCAGACCGAGACGGAACGCCAGCTGGTTGTCGGCGCCGACGCCCGACGTGCTGAAGTAGCTCGAGCTCGAACCGATCTGTGCCTGCAGATCCTGCGTGCCGTTGCGGCCCGACGCGATCTGATAGATGCCCAGCACGTACACGTCCGTGCGCTTCGACAGCGCGTAGTCGCCGCTCAGGTTCACCTGGTTCCAGTGACCGACGTTCGCGCCGCTCAGGTGCATGTACGTGTAGCCCGCGCCTGCCGTGATAGCCGGCGTGATTGCGTACTTCGCGCCTGCTTCGTAGGCGGCGAACGTGGTCGACCCACCCGAGATCGGTGCGAGGCGCGTGTTCGTGTACAGGGCCCACAGCGTCGCCGGGCCGAATGCGTAGCGGCCGCCAACGCCGAACGTGCGCAGATCCTGGATCTGGCCGTTGCCGATCGTCGGGAAGGTGACGTTTGCCAGCGAAGTCGAGAAGGCCGGCGATGCCTGGCCCGGATAACGGATGTCCGTGTACGCCGCGCCGATACCGAACGGGCCGTTCGCGTAGTTCGCGCCGAAGCTGTAAGCGCGCGACGAACCTGCCACCGGGGCAGCGGACGTGCCCGTACCCGGCGTGCCGGCAAAGCCGCCTGCCGTGTTCGAGAAGCCGTACATCGCGCCGAAGGTCAGGCCGGAGAAGTTCGCGCTGCTGAACTTGACCGAGTTGTTGATACGGCTCGACGTGAGCTGGTCGACGTCGTTGATGTGGTAAGCGTAGTTGCCCGCGACGGTCTGGCCGCCGGTCGCGTAGTTGGAGCCGAGGTAGTCGGTCGAGAACGAGTACTGGCGACCGAACGTCAGCGAGCCGACGTTGTTCTGCGACACGCCGACGTACGCCTGGCGCCCGAACATCGCGCCGCCCTGGCCGGCGGTGCCGTTCCCGCTGTTGAAGCCGTTTTCCAACACGAACAGCGCCTTCAGGCCGTTACCGAGGTCTTCCGTGCCACGCAGGCCCCAACGGCTGCCGTTCGCGACGCCGTCGTCGTACTTGGTCAGGCTGCTGTGGCCGGTGGCCGTTTTCGAGTTGTTCACGTAGCTGATACCGGCATCGATCAGGCCGTACAGCGTGACGCTGCTTTGTGCGTGAGCGGCGGAGGCGAAGACGGCAAACGTAGCGGCGGTCAGGATTTTCTTGTTCAACATACTTCTCCGAGTTAGCAAATTTTGGCGATCGCGACGCGCTGCTCTGCGGCAACGTCGCGCGATGGCCGGCAATTTAAGGGAACGCTGAGTAAGGTATGTGACACTGAAAGATATCTTTCACGGTGTCGTGTCGGCGCGACACTTTGCGTGTGCGCCAGCAGCGGATGTATCGGTGGCGGGGCGGGTCGGTCGACCCTGGAGCGAGGCTGGACGCGTGGCAGCGAATCGCCCGCCTGGCGGCGGGCGATGGGTGATTTCAGCTGGTGCGTGAAAATTCAGTTACATGGCCGGCCGCGACAGCAGCGACGGTCGCAGCGGCTCTGGCGTCAGTTGCTCAGCAACGAGCCGCTGCGGAACGGCGTCTGGCCGGCGATGCGCGCGAATTCGAGGCCGGCCGTCGCGAACCGCGCCAGATGCCGCGCGTACAGCACGCCGGCCACGGTGTTTTTGATCGTGACGACGCGGTCCGTCAACGGATCGACGATGTCCGCGATTTCCTGGCCCACGTCCACCCACGTGCCGACCGCGCAGCGGTAGACGAGCACGCCGCTGATCGGCGCGACGAGCGGCTCGGCGCCTGCGAGCGGCGTCGCCGCGAATTCGAGCGCCGGCATCGGCGCCGGCTCGCCGTCGACTACGCCGCGCGAGGTCAGATACTCGATGATCGCCTGCGCGTCTTTTTCCGCGAGTTCGTACGACACATCGCGCTGGCCGCGCAGCTCGATCGTGACCGAGATGCCGCCGTTCGGGATCGGGAAGCGCTCGCCGAAACGGCCGCGCAGATCCGACCAGCAGAAGCTGTGGATCTCGTCGAACGGATTGCCGACCGAATTCAGCGCGAGCAGCGACGCCTTCGCGTCCAGGTAGCGCGCGAGCGGCTCGACTTCGGGCCACAGGTCCGGATTGGTGTACAGGTGCATCGCGGCTTCCCAGTCGCAATGCAGATCGAGCACGACGTCGGCGTCGTACGAGAGCTTTTGCAGCGCGAGGCGTTGCGAGCCGAGTTCGGTGGTCGGCTGCTGCGCGTCGAGCGCTTCGCGCATCGCCGTGCGGATGGCGGCGCGGTTCGCGTCGATGTCGCTGGTCAGACGCGATTCGATGAACGGCTGCACGAGTTCCGCGAGGTCGTAGAAGTTGCGGTTGAAGTTCTGCGCGCTGCCGGTTTCGAAGCGGCCGAGCATCTGGCCGAGCAGATGCTGATTAAGGCCGATCGGATTCGGCACCGGCACGACCACGACTTCGCCACGCAGCTTGCCCGCGGCTTCGAGCGCGGCCAGCTTGCGGCGCAGCGACCACGACACCAGCATCCCGGGCAGTTCGTCCGCATGCAGCGACGACTGGATATAGATTTTCTGGCCGCCGCCGGGACCGTAGTGGAAACTCGTCAGTTCACGGGCGGTGCCAAGCGACGGGGCGATCAGCGGATGGGTCAGGGTTTGCATGGTTTTGGCTTCGCGGCCCGGTCGGAGCAGCCGCGCTAGGTGGTTGATTGCAAGGGGAAAGATGCGCGCCGGCAGCGCGCGTGGTCCGCATGCGCGGACTGCGGCAACCTGTCTCAGGGGAGCCGCGTCTCGCACGATCTTAGCCGATATGCCACACGATGTGGCTTGATGTGGCTAGATGTGGAGCCGCAAAAACAAAACGGGCTCCGCGTCGCGGAGCCCGTTTCGGACACGCTGCCGGCGCGCCGTACGGCGCGCGTGGGCAATTTAGCTGCCGTACACGTCGAAGTCGAAGTACTTCTTCTCGATCTTCTTGTAGGTGCCGTCCTTGATCATGTCGGCGATCGCCTTGTCGACCTTCACCTTCAGATCGGTGTCTTCCTTGCGCATGCCGATGCCGGCGCCATTGCCGAGGATCTTCGGATCGTCGAGGTCCTTGCCGACGAACGCGAAGCCCTTGCCGCGCGGCGTCTTCAGGAAGCCCTGGTCAGCCTGCACCGCGTCTTGCAGCGCTGCGTCCAGACGGCCCGAGATCAGGTCGGCATAGACCTGGTCCTGGTTCTGATACGCCACGACTTTCGCGCCCGCCGGTTCCCAGTAGGTCTTCGCGTAGGTTTCCTGGATGGTGCCCTGTTCGACGCCCACCGTCTTGCCCTTCAGCGATTCAGCGGTCGGCAGGATGCCCGAGCCCTGCTTCGCGACGAGGCGCGTCGGCGTGTTGAACAGCTTCGACGAGAAAGCGATCTGTTCGGCGCGTTGCGGCGTCATCGACATCGACGACAGCACCGCCGTCGAACTTCTTCGCCTTCAGTGCCGGGATCATGCCGTCGAAGTCGTTTTCCACCCACACGCACTTCGCACCGACGCGCTTGCAGATTTCGTTGCCGAGGTCGATATCGAAGCCAACGAGCTTGCCGTCCGCGCCTTTCGACTCGAACGGGGGATAGCTGGCATCAACACCAAAACGGATCGTCGACCAATCTTTAGCGTGCGCGCCAATCGAGACGGTGGCAAGCAGAGCAACCGTCAAAGCCGCTAGCAGTTTTTTCACTGTTTTTACTCCTCGGTGTAGTTCAATTACGCCCTCGGCGGTTGTGCCGCCTCGGGACGCCCGGCGCGACTCGCAAACGGGCTTCTGGTCAGGATGCAAGCCGGGGTGGCCTGCAACGCGCGCCAAGCTTATCAGTTCAAAAATATTGGGAAGCTAGTAAAACACCGGATGGCGCGGAGGAGGCCCTCTAGAGCAACGCTTGCGCCCCAGCCGGTGTGGCCGGATCGTACACCGTTGGTAGGGTTTGCGTAACGCGGATGCAATGCACGAGCGGTAATACGAAGGGCCGGCGAGCGTAATCGACTGGGATTTACGCCGGTTTTCTCGCGAGTTCACCGAAGACCGGTTTGAAACGCGAGTTTGAAACGTGGACGGATCGTTAAAGCTCGCGGCTGAATTTGCCGTTAATTAAGAACAGCCTCGAGGCTATTGCCTTGCACGTTATTACCAGCACCGATATTTTTGCCCCGCCGTTTCGAACCGGTGCAAAAACAAAGGCTTTGGCGCTATCATCGATGCTCCCTGCGTTGGACGCCGGCCGCCCGCGCAGGCGGGGATCGCTCGGGCGCAGGTCGTCGGACGGCCGTCAAGATTCAAATTCCGCGCGTTTGCGCTCGCTCACATGGCCTTTCTGCTCAACGGTGTTATGCATGCACACGATGTTGTTCACGGCGGATCGAACAGGCTGTCGTAAACAGACTTTTAAGCGACGAATCACGAGCGCCGGCGTGCGGGCTCGCGCGGCATTATTGCAACGCCGTTTTTTTGACAGTTTTTTGTCGAGCGTTACATCGGAATTTTCATCGATTGGCGCATCCGGATTTTCGTGCGACGTTTTTTCCGGGTTTTTACCCCGCGTGTCGCGCGTTCTGATAGGCGCATTGCTGTGCGCGGGTTTCGGCGCGGCGACGCCCGCAGCGGCCGCCGAGAAAGTGCTGCACGTTCTCGCATGGCCCGGCTATGCGGACCCGGACGTCGTGAAGGCGTTCGAAGCGCGCTACGGCGCGAAGGTCGAGGTCACGCTCGTCGATTCCGATGAGGCGCTGTGGGCGCAGATGCACAGCAAGGGCGCGCCGCCGTTCGACGTACTCGCCGCCAACACCGCCGAAATCCGCCGCTATACGCAGGCGAATCTGCTCGCGCCGCTCGATCTCGCGAGTCTGCCGAATACGAAGAAGCAGTTGCCGCGTTTCCAGGCGCTCGGCTCGATCGACGGCCTGACCTCGGCGGGCAAGGTATACGCGATTCCGTTCACGTATTCGTCGATGGGACTCATCTACGATCGCAAGCAGATTCCGGTTGCGCCGCATTCGATGCTCGAACTGTGGAACCCGCGCTATCGTGGCAAGGTGCTCGACTTCAATAGCGCGCAGCACAACTTCTCGTTCACCGCGCTTGCGCTCGGCTATCCGCATCCGTTTCAACTCGACCCCGCGCAGATGCGTACGATCGCGCACAAGCTCGTCGATCTGCGCCGCAACCTGCTGACCTACTACACGCTGCCCGAGGAGGCGACCGCATTCTTCATCCAGCACAAGGTCGCGTTGATGTTCGGCAACTACGGCACGCAGCAGGTGCAGTTGCTGCGGCGCGCGGGCGCCGACGTCGGCTACGTGATTCCGGACGAAGGCGCGCTCGCGTGGCTCGATTGCTGGTCGATGACGCGCGCGGCGAGCGACCAGCCGCTCGCGCTCGCATGGATCAACTACATGCTCGAGCCGAGCGTGAGCGCGTTGCTGACACAGCGCCAGGGGCTCGCGAACACGCTGACCGAGCCGGCCGAAGGCAGCGCCAACGCGCACATCGTCTGGATCAGTCCGGTGGAAGATATCGAGCGCCGCGAGCAACTGTGGACGCGCATCGTGTCGGGCGACCGTTCGGAGCGCTTCTGATGCTGCATCGCGGCCTGACCTTCAAGCTATCCGTGCTGCTCGCGTGCATCGGCGTGCTGGCGTCGGGCGCGACCGGCTATTACGCGTATCGCGCGAATCGCACGATGCTGGTCAACGAAGCGGAGCACAGCCTGCAGACGTCGACGGAGCTGCTCGGCCAGCGCATCGCGGTATCGATCGACGACGTCGCGGCGGACGCGCTCGTGCTCGCGACGATGCCGTCGTCGGTGAGCGTCGCGCAGACCGACGACGGTATCGGCCCGAACCTCGGCCGCGAGCGGCTCGCGCAGGTGTATTCGAGCTTCATGCTGCACCACCCGGAGTATCTGCAGGTGCGGCTGATCACGCGGCAGCATCACGGTCTCGAACTGATCCGTTTCGATCGCGACAGCGATGGCCTCGTGCGCGTAGAGGGTGACGATTTGCAGGAAAAAGCTCAGTTTCCCTACGTATTCGAAACGCTCGCGTTTTCGCCGGGCCGCATCTACACGTCGCCGATTTCGGTCAATCACGAATCCGGCACGCATGCGGCGCAAGGCAAGCCGACGCTGCGTCTCGGCACGCCGATCGCGGATGCGCGCGGCACGGTGGTCGGCGTCGTCGTAATCGACGTCGATCTGGCCGGCATGCTGCGGCGTTTGCAGAGCGATCTGCCGAGCGACTATCAGGTCTATCTGGCGAACGAGTGGGGCGACTTCCTGATCCATCCCGACGCGTCGAAAACCTTCGGCTTCGACCGCGGCCGGCGCGTGCTGATGCAGGACAGCTTCCCGGCCACGAAGCAGCTGTTCGAGCAACGCCAAAGCGAGGTGCTCATCAACGGTCTCGCGAGACCCGGCGAGGCGGCCGGCCGTGTGCTCGCGTTCGTGCGGCGGCCGTTCGGCGGTTCCGAGGGCAACCGCTTCATCGTGCTCGGTCTCGCGAAGCCGCTCGAGGACGTGCTGACCGGCGCCAATCAGCTCGGTACGCGGATCATTCGCATGGTGCTGGTGTTCAGCGCATTGTCGGTACTGCTGGCGATCCTGTTCGCGCGAGCGCTGACCAAGCCGCTGCATCTGCTCGCGTATGCGGCGACGCACCTGTTCGCCGACCACGCGATGCACACCTTACCGCTCAAACGCACCGACGAAATCGGCGTGCTCGCGCGCTGCTTCGAGCGTTTGCGTTGCGAAATCCGCGCGCAGATGGATACGCTGCACAGCAAGCAGAGCGAGCTCGTGCATCTGGCCTCGCACGACGTGCTGACCGGTTTGCCGAACCGCATGCTGTTCATGCAGAAGCTCGAGAACGCGATCGAGGAGGCAAGCTTCCGCCGCGAAGGCCTCGCCGTGCTGTTCGTCGACCTCGACCGCTTCAAGCAGATCAACGATCAGTTCGGTCACTCGGTCGGCGACAAGGTGCTGGTCGCGGTCGCACGCCGTCTGAAGGACGTGCTGTATGCCGGGGACGTGGTCGCGCGGCTGGGCGGCGACGAATTCATCGTGCTGATCGAAGGGCAGCGCGCGGCCGAGGTCACGCCAGAAATCGCCGAGCGCATCATGGACGCGCTGAACGAAACGCTGACCGTCGACGGCAATAGCATGACGGTCGGCGCGAGCATCGGCATCAGCGAGTTCCCGCACGACAGCGGCAATGCCGAGGAACTGCTGCTGAACGCCGATGCCGCGATGTATGCGGCGAAATCGGGTGGCCGTTGCGCGTATCTGCGCTATCAGGATCTGCTCGCCATGCGACTCGACGAACAGGCTGGGCAGGCGAGGTCTGCCCAGGCCCAGCTGGCCCAGGCGCACGCCGCGCGCGATGCGACCGAGGGGCGCGAGGCGGAGCCCACCGCGTGACGCGGTTTTACCCGCGCCGCTGAGGGTTTTCTATTGCCACGCCGCGATCGCGCCGCGAATGAGCCGGAGCGTGTGCCGTTGTCGACCTGAGACGCAGGCGCGCTCAACCAGCCCACTCAAACGATCCGCACCCCTGCGCGATAAGTCGCGCGCGGCACCGGCAGCTTGTCGAGCATCGTCACGCGCACGAGATCCGCGCGCAGGCCGGGCTCGATCGCGCCGCGGTCCGTGAGACCGGCGGTGCGCGCCGGCTCGGCCGAGACCGTTGCCATCGCGCGCGGCAGCGACCAGCCCGCTTTTTCGACGAGATCGAACACCGCGGTCAGCAAGCTCGACGGCACGTAATCCGACGACAGAATGTCGAGCAGGTCCGCGCGCGCGAGTTCCAGCGCCGACACGTTGCCCGAATGCGAGCCGCCACGCACGATGTTCGGCGCGCCCATGATCGTCGCGATGCCATGCTCGCGCGCGGCTTGCGCGGCGATGCGCGTGGTCGGGAATTCGGCGAGCACGATGCCCTCGGCCTTCGCCTGTTCGACGTGCTCGATCAGCGTGTCGTCGTGGCTCGCGACCGGAATGCCGAGCCGCCGGCAACGCGCGACGATCTCGCGGCGGTGCTCATCCGCGTAACGCTCCTGTTCGACCGCGAGTTCGGCGAGCGTGCTCGCGACACGCTCGTCGCTCATCTTGCCGTTGCGCTCCTGGAAGCGGCGCCATTGCTCGGGGTCGTGCCATTGGCGCTGGCCCGGCGTATGGTCCATCACCGACGCGAGCCGCAGCAGCGGATGCGCGCACAGCGAATCGAATACCTCGAGCACGTCGGCGGTCGCGATCTCGCAGCGCAGATGCAGAAAGTGCTCGGCGCGCAGCAGTCGACGTGTGGACAGCCGCAGCAGCGAATCGGCGCATTGCGTTTGCACATCGCGGTTACGCAGCCCAACGCTCGAGCGCGAGCCGATGGCGAGCGCGTCGAATACCGTCGTGATGCCGGCTGCGGCGACCTGCGCGTCGTGAATCACGAAGGCCGCGTCGGTATTCCATTCGACGCCGGGACGCGGCACGAGGTGCTTCTCGAGGTTGTCCGTATGCAGTTCGATCAGACCGGGCAGCAGATAATCGCCGTCCCAGTCTTCGGCGTCGCGCGCCAAACCCGCGCCGCGTTCGACGTCGCGAATCACGCCGTCTTCCACGCGCACGGTGCCAATGAATTCTTCGTCTCGCGTCACGATGCGAGCGTTGCTGATCAACATCGACTTGCTCCGTAGTCAGTCGGGACTGGTGTCAATTTAGTGCCGCAGCGGCGGCCGCAGTTCCAGGCGGCGCGTCGCGACCTTGTTGCGGGTCTCTTCGTCGTGAAAGATACCAACGATCGCCGCGCCGCGCTCGCGCGCCTCGACGATCAGATCGGCCACAACGTCGCGGTTTTCCGCATCGAGCGAAGCGGTCGGTTCGTCGAGCAGCAGCAGCGGATGTTCGGCGATCAAACCTCGCGCGATGTTCACGCGTTGCTGTTCGCCGCCCGAAAATGTCGCGGGCGCGAGGGACCACAGACGTTCCGGCACGTTCAGCCGCGCGAGCAATTCAGCGGCGCGCGCGTTTGCTTCAGGTTCGGCGACGCCGTGCAAGACCAGCGGCTCGGCGACCAGCGCAAGCGTCGGCACGCGCGGGATCACGCGCAAAAACTGGCTCACATAGCCGACCACGCGACGGCGCAGCCGCAGCACGTCACGCGCTTCGGCACCGGTGATTGCAATGGGCCGACCGTGATCGCTGGTGTCGCGAATCGCAATCGAGCCGGTGCTCGCCAGATAGTTGCCGTACAGACAGCGCAGCAGCGTGCTCTTGCCCGCACCCGACGGCCCGACCAGCACCACGCATTCACCGCGCTCGACCTCTAGCGACACGTTCGCGAGCGCGTCGATCCGCACACCGCCCTGGCCGTGCAGCGTGAAAGTCTTGCCGATGCCGATGGCGCGCAGCATCAGCGCCGCGTTGTCGGCGAAAGCGCGCTCGCCGTGGCGTGCATCGCTGCCTGCTTCATTGACTACCTCAGTGGATTGCATCGTGAGCCTCAAACCGGCAGAACCGAGGAAACCAGCGTTTGCGTATACGGGTGCTGCGGATCGTCGAGCACCTGATCGGTCAGACCCGCCTCGACGACTTCGCCCCCCTGCATCACCATCAGCCGATGCGCGAGCAGACGCGCGACGCCGATATCGTGCGTGACGATCAGCACCGACAGATGCAGCGTCGAGCTCAGCGTGCGCAGCAAATCGAGCAGACGCGCCTGCACGGACACGTCGAGACCGGCGGTCGGTTCGTCCATGAACACCAGACGCGGACCGGTGACGAGATTGCGCGCGATCTGCAGACGTTGCTGCATACCGCCCGAAAACGCGGCGGGGAATTCGTCGATGCGCGTGGGGTCGAGCTCGACGTGCTCCATCCATTGCGTGGCTGTGCGGCGAATTTCGCCGTAGTGGCGCGCGCCGACCGCCATCAATGGCTCGCCGATGTTGGCGCCGGCCGATACGCCGCTGCGCAGGCCGTCGCGCGGATTCTGCTGCACGAAGCCCCACTCGGTGCGCGTCAGCAGACGGCGGCGCGGCTCGGACAGCGCGCGCAGATCGAGCGAGTCGCCATGCGACGCGGTGTAGTGCAGCGAGCCGCTATCGGCCTCGGTCTTCAGCGCCAGCGTGTTGAGCAGCGTGGTCTTGCCCGAACCCGATTCACCGACGATGCACAGCACTTCGCCCGGATACAGATCGAAACTCACGTTGCGGCAACCGTTGCGGCCGCCATATTGTTTGGTGAGCGCGCGTGCGCTCAGAAGCGGCGTCATGCGGATTCTCCTTCGCGCGTGGCGTGGGGCAGCGGCGCTTGCGCTTCGATAGCGCCGTCGCCGTCGCCGCGCCGCCCGTGACAGTAGTCGCTGTCCGAGCACACGAACATGCGCGTGCCCGCATCGTCGACGATCATCTCGTCGAGAAAGCTTTCCTTCGATCCGCACAGCGCACACGCGTGCTGCCACTTCTGCACTTCGAACGGATGATCGTCGAAGTCGAGGCTGCGCACCGGCGTATAGGGCGGAATCGCGTGAATGCGGCGCTCGCGGCCCGCGCCGAACAGTTGCAGCGCGGCGTTCATATGCATCTTCGGATTGTCGAACTTCGGGATCGGCGACGGCGAGCTCAGATAGCGATGATTGACGATCACGGGGTAGTCGTACGTGGTCGCGATGCTGCCGTGATGCACGATGTCCTCGTACAGTTTCACGCTGATCAGCCCGTAATCGGCGAGCGCATGCAGCGTCTTGCATTCGGCGACGCGCGGCTCGAGCCGGTACAGCGGCTCGGGCATCGGCACCTGATAGACGAGGATCTGCTGCTCGGTCAACGGCGTTTCGGGAATCCGGTGCCGCGTCTGGATGATCGTCGCTTCGCTCGTGTGCCGCGTGGTCGCCACACCCGTGGTGCGCGCGAAGAAGCGGCGGATGTTGACGGCGTTGGTGGTTTCGTCGGAGCCCTGATCGATGACCTTCAGCGTGTCCGTCCTGCCGATGATCGCGGCCGTCACCTGGATGCCGCCGGTGCCCCAGCCATACGGCAGCGGCATTTCGCGCGACGCGAACGGCACCTGGTAGCCCGGCACGGCGACTGCCTTCAGCAGCGCGCGGCGCAGCATGCGCTTGGTCTGCTCGTCGAGATACGCGAAGTTGTAGCCGTGCGCGGCGGTGTCGCATGAGGTGTTGGCAACAGCGGTGTCGGGCGCGTTCATGCTGCCTGCTCCTTGTCGGTGGCGTGGCTTGTTTCATCGTTGCTGCGATGCTGCGCGCGCAAACGCCGCACCAGCTCCAGCTCCGCCTGGAAGTCGACGTAATGCGGCAGCTTCAGGTGCTGCACGAAGCCCGACGCCTCGACGTTGTCGCTATGCGACAGCATGAACTCGATGTCCTGCGTCGGTGACGCGAGCGTCTCGCCGAGTTCTTCGGCGCGCAACGCGCGATCGACGAGCGCCATCGCCATCGCCTTGCGCTCCGAGTGGCCGAACGCGAGGCCGTAGCCCTGCGTGAAGGTCGGCGGCACCGTGCCGCTGCCCGCGAACTGGTTGATCATCTGGCATTCGGTGATGTCGATATCGCCGATGTCGACCGCTTCGCCGAGTTCGTCGAGGTCCATCTCGACCGCGATCGTGCCGAAACGGATCTCGCCCGCGAACGGATGCGAGTGCGCGTAGCCGCGTTGCGTCGCATAGCCCATCGCGAGCAGAAAGCCTTCGTCGCCGCGCGCGAGATTTTGCAGACGCGTCGCGCGGCTCGCCGGAAACGCGAGCGGTTCACGCGACAGGTCGCCGGGTTCCGCGCCGTCGGGTGTCGGGCGCTCCTGTTCGATCAGGCCTTCCTTGTCGAGCAGCGACACGACTCGCGGCATCGATTCTGACGCTGGCGGTTCTTGCGGAACGGGCGCGTTGCCGCGCGTCACGTCCTGCCGCGCGCCATCACCATCGGCCAGCAACGCGAAATCGAGCAGACGCTGCGTGTAGTCATAGGTCGCGCCGAGCAGCTGGCCGCCGGGCAGGTCCTTGAAGGTCGCCGAGATGCGCCGCTCGACCTGCATCGTTTCGGTATCGATGGCGCGCGTATAGCCGAAGCGCGGCAACGTGGTGCGATACGCGCGCAGCAGGAAAATCGCCTCGACCAGATCGCCGGCCGCCTGCTTGATTGCGAGCGCCGCAAGCTGCTCGTCGTAGACCGAGCCTTCGGTCATCACGCGTGCGACCGCGAGCCGCAACTGCTCGCGAATCTGCGCGACGCTCAGCTCGGCGATTCGCGTATCGCCGCGGCGCGCTTTGTCGAGCAGGCGCCACGACGCTTCGATCGCGCGTTCTCCACCTTTGACGGCAACGTACATCAGTTCACCTTCGCTTCGGTTGTGCGCGGCAGGCCGATCACGCGCGGGCCGCAAACCAGATAACAGTCGATGCCGCACGGAAACAGCGGCGCGAGCATTGCGCGTTCTTGCCAGAACCGCGCGGGAAGACCGACCGGCGAAATCGTTTCGGCATCCAGAATGCCGGGGCCGCTCAGCGTGACCGCTGCGCCGCCCGTCAGCGCGTCGACGCGGATCAGCAACGTGGCCGATTGTTCCGGTGACTCGGCGCTGCCGGGCGCGAAGCTTTCGAGCGATGGCAACGCGTCGGCATCGTGCACATACACGAACGCGGCGTTGCCGGGCGCATCGACGAGCGGCGCGCCGGTATGAAAACGCAATGCCGACGCGAGCGCGGGATCAGGCTGCGCGAGCCACACCGGCGTCGCGTAGTCGCAGAGCGTCAGCAGTGCGGCAAACGCGGCGGGTTCGACCGGCGTGTTGCGCAACTCGGGCAGCACGTCGCGGATCACGCCGATCGTGCCGGGCCGCGACAACGCGTCGAGCAGCGTGCGAAACACGGTCTGGGTGTCGTGGACCGGGTCCGCGAAACCCGGCGTCAGCGTGGACAACGCAATCGGTGAACGTTCCATCAGTCGCCTCGCACCATCGTGAAGAATTCGACGCGCGTCGCCGCGACGTCCTGTTGCTGTTGCGCGCCCCGGGCCTGCTGTTGCGCGGCGAATGGCTCGATCAATTGACGATGCAGGCTGTCGTGATGCTCGGGCATCTGCAGCAAGGCATCGGCGAGCGCGGCAAGTTCGGCGCGACGGCGGTCGCGTCCCAGATGGCAGGCGACGCCGACGGTGGCTTCGGCGTCGCCGCTGGCATGCAGACGCAGCGTGGCGCGCGTAACCGTGGCTTCGCCGAGATTGAACGGATCGCCGCTGCCGCCGATGCGCCCGCGCACCATCGCGAGGCCGATTTCAGGGGGGCGCAGCCAGTCGTAGGCGGGGGTGGTGGGGCGGCCTTGCAGCGCGCGCTGCAGCGCGGCTTCGAGGTCGGCGCGCGGCGTGCGCGCCAGCACGGCCATCCAGGCGCGCCGCGCCGCCGAAGACACGGCCGGCAACGGCGAAGACGGTGGATGGGGTGGAACGGAACTCGGGCTCATCGGATTTCCTGTCGATCCAGCGAGTGGATATTGAAGCATCTATTCATCTAAACGTCTAGACGTTTATAAGCATAGTTGTCTGGACTGTTGTGCGCGGCGGACGTTCATATTTTCATCACGGCTCGCGCACTACAATGCACGTCATGGCGATCATTTGAACCGAAGGGAATGACAGCACCATGACATCGAACGACAGCGCGGCGCCGGCCACGACGCTCGAACGCGGCGCGGGCGTGGCCGTCTGGAGACAGATCGAACAGATTCTCGCCGCAGAGATCACGGCAAGCGGGTTCGGGGAAGAAGGGCGGCTGCCGAGCGAGGGTGAGCTGGCGAAGCGCTTCGACGTCAACCGTCACACGGTGCGCCGCGCGATGCTCGGCCTCGCCGCGCTCGGCCTCGTCAGCGTCGAGCAGGGGCGTGGCACGTTCGTGCAGCCCGGCGCGATCGACTATTCGATCGGCCGCCGTACGCGTTTCACCGAGAACCTGCGTCAACAACATCACTCGCCCGCGGGCACGATGCTGTCGGCCGCGCGCGTGAAGGCCGAGCCCAGTGTCGCGAAGGCGTTGGGTCTGCGCGCGGGCGCGGCGGTCTATCGCATCGAATCGCTGAACGCGTCGGACGGCGTGCCGCTCACGTACGCGCGCAGCTGGTATCCGGCCGCGCGTTTTCCGGATTTGCCGGAGGTCGTGCAACGCCTCGGCGGCACGACGAAAGCGCTGGCCGAATTCGGCGTGGACGATTATCTGCGCAAGTGGAGCCGCATCGGCAGCGTGCTGCCCGAGCCGGAAGTCGCGCGGCGGCTCAACATCAACCGTCAGCAGCCGGTGCTGTGGGTCGAGAACGTCGACGTCGATCTGCAGGGCACGCCGGTCAAATACGGCTTCACGCATTTCGCGGCCGATCGCGTGCAACTGCTCGTGGAGCATGACCTGTGAGCGGCCCCGCATGGAGTGCCGAAGCGCGCTTTGCGCTGTACTACGCGCCGTCGGTTGAATCGGCGTGGTGGCAGGCCGGCTCGACATGGCTCGGCCGCGATGCGCACAGCGGCGAGCGCCGCGCGCAGCCGCAGCCGCCAAGCCTGACGCGCCCGCTCGCCGCGTTGACCGACGCGCCGCGCCGCTACGGCTGGCATGGCACGCTGGTCGCCCCGTTCCGGCTCGGCGCCGGCGTCACGCAGCCCGACGTGCTCGCGGCCGCGCGAGCCTGGGCGCTCGCGCAGCGGCCGTTCACGTTGCCGGTAGAAGCGGCCACGCTGGGCGACTTCGTCGCGTTGCGACCGGCCGATGCAGATGGCGAGACGCGCATTCGCGAACTCGCGTCGAACGCGCTGCAGTCGCTCGACGGGCTGTGCGCGCGGCCGTCGGCGGCCGATCTCGAGCGACGGCTCGCCGCGCCGCTCAGCGAACGCCAACGTGCGTTGCTGTTGCAATGGGGCTATCCGTACGTGTTCGACGAGTTCCGTTTTCACATGACGTTGTCCAGTTCGCTCGCCGATGCCGACGAGCGCGCGACGCTGCTCGCATGGTGGCGGGAGCGCACGCCCGCGCTCGGGCCGCTCGCTGTCGATCAGGCCGCGCTGTTCGTCGAGCCGGCGCCGGGCGAGCCGTTCGTGCTTTGGCAGCCGCTGCCGTTCAGCCACGGCGCGCAACCTGGCGATCGCACGAACAAGCAGCAAGACGAGGTGAGCAGCCAATGACTGGGCGTTTGATCTATGTGATGGGGCCGTCGGGCGCGGGCAAGGATTCGCTGCTGCAGTTCGCGCGCATGCGGCTCGCCGGGGAGCCGCTCGTATTCGCGCATCGTTACATCACGCGGCCGAGCGGCAATGGCGAGGTGCATGTTGCACTAAGCGTCGAGGAGTTCGCCGCGCGCTCGGTGCTTGGCCTGTTCGCGCTCGAATGGTCGAGCCATTCGCTGCGCTATGGCATCGGCATCGAACTCGATGCGTGGCTCGCGCGCGGCTGCACGGTGGTCGTCAACGGCTCGCGGCAGTACCTGCAGCATGCGCTCGCGCGCTATCCACGCGCGGAAGTGGTGCACGTGAGCGCCGCGCCGCATATTCTCGAAGCACGGCTCGGCGCGCGGGCGCGCGAATCGTCGGAGCAGGTCGCGGCGCGGCTCGCGCGGCGCGCGCCGTTTGCGTTGCCGGCCGGCGTGCGCTGCACGACGATCGACAACTCCGGCGCGCTCGAAGAAGCGGGGCACGCATTGATCACGGTGCTCAAGGAGCAGGTGAGCGCGTAGCGCAAGCACGCGGCCTTACTGCACGGCTCCCATCCGCTCCCGCGTCACCTGCCGCAAACATGCGACGAACTGCTGCACGGCCGGCGTCGGCAGCAGATCGCGTCGCGAGATGATGCTCAGATCGTAGTTCGGCAGCGCGTCTTCGATCTGTGCGACGCGAATGCCGAGCGGCGCGACCCTCTGCGCAAGCGGCCGCGTGAAGCAACTGATCACGTCGGTCTGCGACACGAGCCCGAGCGTGACTGCAAACGACGACGGCGCGCGCAGCAAGCGCTTCGGTACCGGCAAGCCGTGCGCGCTGAACATCGCCATCATCACGCTGTGCGGGAAGTGGTCGGCGCCCACCGTGACGATCCACTCGGCGTCGAGCAGCTCGGACAGACGCGTGACGTTCGCGAGCGGATGGCCAGCGCGCATCGTGACGACGAACTGCGTCGAGTACAGCGGCACCTGCACCAGATCGTTATCCAATGCCAGAACGTGATGGATCGCCGCGAGATCGAGCGCGCCGTTGCGCAGACGCGCGAGCGCGTCGGGCACCGTCACTTCCTCCAGATGCAGACTCACGAGCGGCATCCGCTCGCGAAAGCTCGACACCGCATGCGGCAGTACCGTCAGCGCCAGCGATGGCATCGTGCCGACGCTGACCTTGCCGGCCAGTTCGCCCTTGACCTGCTCGACGGCCTCGACCGTGCGGCGCATGTCGCCGAGCAACTGCTCGGCGCGCGGCAACAGCGCGAGCCCGCACGCGGTCAGCTCGATGCCGCGCACGCTGCGCACCATCAGCTCGGCGTTGAGCGCGCTTTCCAGCTCGCGAATCGTATGCGTGACGGCCGGCTGCGTGACGCCAAGCTCACGCGCGGCGGCGCGCAGACTGCGGTGATGCGCGGCGGCGACGAAGGCCTGCAACTGCTGCAGCTTCATAAGGGTAACCCCGTATATAAGACCTGTTAATCAGGGTGAAAAAAATAGCATCTTATTCGAACAAAACGGCGTGGCTATAGTGCGAGGCTACTCACTGGAGCCATACAAACTATGAACGAGACCCCGCGTTTGACCGAAGTGTCCGATCTGGAACCCGCCGCCGCGAGCCTGCGCGAGATTCGCCATCACATTCACCACCAACCGGAACTCGCGTACGAGGAAGTGCAGACCGCGGCGCTCGTCGCGGAAAAACTCGAACAGTGGGGCTGGCAGGTCACGCGTGGGGTCGGCAAGACCGGCGTGGTCGGCACGCTGCAAGAGGGTGACGGCAAGCGCAGCATCGGCATTCGCGCAGACATGGACGCGTTGCCGATCATCGAACAGACCGGCCTGCCGTACGCGAGCGGCACCCACGGCAAGATGCACGCGTGCGGCCACGACGGTCACACCACGATCCTGCTCGGCGCCGCGCAACGTCTCGCGGCGACGCGCAATTTCTCGGGCACCGTGCATTTGTATTTCCAGCCGGCCGAGGAAAGCGGCATCGACAGCGGTGCGCTGAAGATGATCGACGACGGCCTGTTCGAGCGCTTCCCGTGCGACGCCGTGTTCGGCCTGCACAACCATCCGGGAGCCGAGCCGGGCGTGTTGCTGTTCCGCAAGGGACCGTTCATGTCGGCGGGCGACAAGGCGATCATCACGATCGAAGGCGTCGGCGGCCATGCGGCGCGTCCGCATCTGACCGTCGATCCGGTCGTGGTCGCCGCGAGCATCGTGATGGCGCTGCAAACGATCGTCGCACGCAACGTCGATCCGTCGCAGCCGGCCGTGGTGACGGTCGGCTCGATCCACGCGGGCACCGCGAACAACGTGATTTCCAGCAGCGCGCGGCTCGAGCTCAGCGTGCGCTCGTTCAGCCCCGAGGTGCGCGCGTTGCTGAAGAAGCGCATCACCGAACTGGCCGAGTCGCAGGCCGCGAGCTATGGCGGCAAAGCGCACGTCGAGTACATCGAAGGCTATCCGGTCGTCATCAATACGGATGCCGAAACGGATTTCGCGGTGCAGGTCGCGCGCGAACTGGTGGGCGACGACAAGGTGGTCGAGCAGACCGACATCCTGATGGGCAGCGAGGACTTCGCATTCATGCTGCAGAAGCGGCCGGGCACGTTCCTGCGCATCGGCAATGGCGTCGGCGAGGACGGTTGCATGGTGCACAACCCGCACTACGACTTCAACGACCGCAGTCTGCCGATCGGCGCGGCGTTCTGGGCACGGCTGGTGGAGCGCTATCTCGCGCAGTGAGCGCTTGATGCACACGCCGCGGCGCGCACGAGGCGTGCGCGCCCGGAAGCTCATCACCGCGCGGCCGGAGCCGCGAAACGTTCATTAGCCGCGCCGCGCGACCATCTCCGAGACTGTCTGCGCGGCTCGCTGCAGCGGTTCCAGGAACGCCTTCACCATCTGTTTGGCCGAATTGCGCTGTGCGTTGCCGCTGATGTTCATCGCGGCGATCACGCGGCCCTGGCGATTGCGAATCGGCGCGGACAGCGAAATCAAGCCGCCTTCGAGCTCCTGATCGACGATCGCCCACCCTTGGCGACGCACCTGCTCGATCAGCTTCTTCAACTCTTGCTTGTCGGTGACGGTGCGCGGCGTGTGCGCGTAGAGCGGCGTCGAGTTCAGCGTCGCGTCGAGCGTCTCGTCGTCGAGCGAGGCAAGCAGCACGCGGCCCATCGACGTGCAGTACGCGGGCAGGCGGCTGCCGATCGACAGGTTGATCGTCATGATCTTGTGAGTCGGCACGCGCAGCACGTAGACGATCTCGGTGCGATCGAGCACGGCCGCGGAGCAGCTTTCGTGCACCTGCGCCGACAGGCTTTCCATCACCGGTTCGGCGAGATTCCAGAACGGCATCGAGGTCAGATACGCGAAGCCGAGGTCGAGAATCTTCGGCGTCAGACGAAACAGGCGTCCCTCGGCTTCCACATAGCCGAGTGTTTGCAGCGTCAGCAGGATCCGGCGCGCGCCGGCGCGCGTGAGGCCAGTCGCCGCGGCGACGTCGGTGAGCGTCTGTTCAGGCCGCGTCGCGTCAAACGCGCGGATGACCGCGAGGCCGCGCGCGAACGACTGCACGTACGAGTCGCCCGGTTTCTCCGGGGCCGGTTCGGCGTTGGCGGGCGCGACGGAAGACGGCGGCAGGGCTTTGCTCATGGACCTTGATCGTGGGTTCGGAAGAGTGCGCGCGAAGGACGCGCGACGCGCGTTCGTTTCGATGCGGCGCCGCGTTTTGCGTTGCGGCGCAAAGGCGAGACGATAGCTTAAGCCTTCTATTTCGCCAAATAACGCCGATTTGTGCAAAAACCCCAGGGTTTGCGTGAATGCGATTCCCACTCCAAATTTGTATGATGACCCGATAACCTGACTAATTCGCGACACCCTGTCCAACCGATCCGCCATGTTCGACAAGATTCCCGCGCGCGCTTTGAGCGACACAGTCGCGCAGCAACTGCTGAAGCAGATCGACAAGGGCACCTTCGCGCGCGGCGCCAGGCTGCCGACCGAAGCCGTGCTCGCGCAACAGTTCGGCGTAAGCCGCACGGTGATTCGCGAGGCGCTGTCGCGACTGAAGAACGAGGGGGTGGTCGAGCCGCGCCAGGGCAGTGGCGTGTTCGTCGCCGGGCACGGCGCGATTCGCCCGCTGCGAATCGACTACGCGGAAGCCGTGGAGCCGGGCTCGGTCGTGCAAATCCTCGCGCTGCGTCGCGCGATCGAGGCGGAGGTCGCGTCGGAAGCCGCGATGCGCCGCAGCGATGCCGACATGGCCGCGATCGACGCCGCGCTCGCGCGCATCGAGCGCGCGGTCGGCAACGGCGAAGACGGCGTCGCCGAAGACGTCGCGTTTCATCGCGCGATCGCGGCGGCTACGGGCAATCCATATTTCCTGAAGACGCTGACGTTCCTCAATCAGTACCTCGAAGCGGGCACGGTCGTCACGCGCCGCAACGAGGCGCTGCGCGAGGACTTCTCGCGGCAGGTGCGCGAGGAGCATGCGGCGATCGCCGCGGCGATTCGCGCCGGCGATCCGATGGCGGCGCGCAATGCCGCGCAGACGCATCTGTACAACGCGGCGCGGCGGCTTGCCGAGGCGGGCATCGTCTGACGCGCTGAAGGCGCGCGGTGATTCCGACGCGCGCGAACCCACGAATGCGGCACCCATCCATAGAGGTCATGCATGTCGAGAAATGTCGGTGTCATTGGCTTGGGGGCCATGGGGCTCGGCGTCGCGCGCTCGCTGTTGCGCGCGGGCTTCAGGGTCCACGCGTGCGACTTGCGGCGCGACGCGCTGCAGGCGTTCGTCGATGAAGGGGGCATCGGCTGTGCGACGCCCGCGGAGCTCGGCGCGCAGTGCGAGGTCGTGATCACGCTGGTCGTGAATGCGGCGCAAACCGAGACCGTGCTGTTCGGTGAGCACGGCGCGCTCGCGGCCATGAAGCCGGGCGGCGTCGTGATCGCGAGTGCCACGGTCGCGCCGGAGTTCGCGAGCGATCTCGGCAAGCGCGTCGAGGCGGCCGGTCTGCAGATGCTCGACGCGCCGGTGTCGGGCGGCGCGGCGCGCGCGGCGTCGGGCGAGATGACGATGATGACGTCCGGTCCCGCGGCCGCTTATGCCGCGTGCGAAGACGTGCTCGCCGCGATCGCCGGCAACGTGTATCGGCTTGGCGCCACGCATGGCGCAGGCTCGAAGGTGAAGATCATCAACCAGCTGCTGGCCGGCGTGCATATCGCGGTGGCCGCCGAGGCAATGGCGCTCGGCCTGCGCGAAGGTGTCGACCCGCACGCGCTGTACGACGTGATCACACACAGCGCGGGCAATTCGTGGATGTTCGAGAACCGCGTGCCGCATATTCTCGCGGGCGACTACACGCCGCTGTCGGCGGTCGATATTTTCGTCAAGGACCTCGGCCTCGTGCTCGATACCGCGCGTCGCACGAAGTTTCCGCTGCCGCTGTCGGCGGCAGCGCATCAGATGTTCATGATGGCGTCGACGGCGGGCCACGGTGGCGAAGACGACTCGGCGGTCGTGAAGATTTTCCCAGCCATCGAATTGCCGACGAAGCAATAGGCGAGGGAGAGATCATGACGGCTCAAACGAAACCCGCGCTGCTCGGCTGCATCGCCGACGACTTCACCGGCGCCACCGATCTCGCCAACATGCTCGTGCGCGGTGGCATGCGCACGGTGCAGACGATCGGCGTGCCCACCTCCAACGCAGCGCTTGGCGCCGACGCGCTCGTCGTCGCGCTGAAGTCGCGCACTATCCCGGCCGCCGACGCGGTCGCGCAATCGCTGGCCGCGCTCGCCTGGCTGCGCGCGCAAGGGTGCCGGCAATTCTTCTTCAAGTACTGCTCGACCTTCGATTCGACCGATGCGGGCAACCTCGGCCCGGTGACCGATGCGTTGCTGAATGCGCTGTCCACCGAGTTCGTTGAGCGCGCGTCGTTCACGATCGCGTGTCCCGCGTTTCCCGAGAACGGCCGCACGATTTTTCGCGGTCATCTGTTCGTCGGCGATGCGCTGCTCAACGAGTCGGGCATGGAAAACCATCCGCTGACGCCGATGCGCGACGCGAACCTCGTGCGCGTGCTGCGGCGGCAAACGCAATCGAAGGTCGGGCTCGTGCGTTACGACCAGCTCGCGCAAGGCGATGCGGCCGTGCGTGCCGCGTTCGCCGCGTTGCGCGCCGACGGCGTGCGCATCGCGATTGCCGATGCGGTGTCCGACGCCGATCTGCACACGCTCGGCGCGGCCTGCGCGGATCTCGCGCTGATCACCGGCGGCTCCGGCGTCGCGCTTGGTTTGCCCGCCAACTTCCGGCGCGCGGGTCTGCTCGGCGAGCAAACCCATGCCGCGCAATTGCCGCGTATAGAAGGTTTGTCGGCGGTGCTCGCGGGCAGTGCGTCGACGGCGACCAACGCGCAGGTCGCCGCCTGGTGCGCGACACGGCCCGCGTTCCGCATCGATCCGCTCGCGGCGGCGCGCGGCGAGGACGTCGTCGGCGAGGCGCTCGCGTTCGCACAACAGCGCTTCGTGCACGCGGAACCGGTGCTGGTCTATGCGACCGCATCGCCCGACGAAGTGCAGGCCGTGCAGCGCGAACTCGGCGTCAACGAGGCCGGGCAGCTGGTCGAGAAGACGTTGGCGGCGATTGCGCGCGGTCTGCGCGAACGGGGTGTGCGCAAGTTCGTCGTCGCGGGCGGCGAGACTTCGGGCGCCGTCGTGCAGGCGCTCGACGTGCGCATGCTGCGCATCGGCGCGCAGATCGATCCGGGCGTGCCGGCCACGGCGACGACCGGCGCCGAGCCGCTCGCACTCGCGCTGAAATCCGGCAATTTCGGCGCCACGGACTTCTTCGACAAGGCCCTGCGCCATCTCGACGGAGCCGCGCAATGAGCGACGCACCGGCACTTCACACCTGCGCCGAAGCGCGCGTTCGCGAGGAAATCTGCGCGGTCGGCGCGAGCCTGTATCAGCGCGGCTATACGGTCGGCAGCGCCGGCAACATCAGCGCGCGGCTCGACGACGGCTGGCTGATCACCCCGACCGACGCGTGCCTCGGCCGCCTCGATCCCGCCGACATCGCGAAGGTCGACGCAAACGGCCACGCGGTGTCGGGCGGCAAACCGTCGAAAACGCTGGCGCTGCATCGCGGTATCTATGCGCGCAACGGCGAGGCGCGCGGCATCGTCCATACCCATTCGACGCATCTGGTCGCGTTGACGCTCGCGGGCGTGTGGAGCGAAGCGGACGTGCTGCCGCCGATCACACCGTACTACGTGATGAAAGTGGGCCACGTACCGCTGATTCGCTACGAACGCCCGGGTGATCCCCGAGTGGCCGCGCAGATCGCTGCGCTGGCCGATCGGGTGCGCGCGGTGTTGCTCGAACGTCTGGGGCCGGTAGTGTGGGAGCGCTCGGTCGCGCACGCGTCGTATGCGCTCGAAGAACTCGAGGAGACCGCGCGCCTGTGGCTGATGACGAATCCGCGGCCCGCGCCGCTCGACGCCGCCGCGATCGAAGAACTCCGTACCGCGTTCGGCGCGCGCTGGTAGCAGCGCGCATTGCCGATGAACGCCGCGCACCGTATCGCACTGTCTTGAAGGAGTTGCCACCATGCCTCGCTTCGCCGCCAATCTGTCGATGATGTACAACGAGCACGCGTTCCTCGATCGTTTCGCCGCCGCCGCGCGCGACGGCTTCAACGCGGTCGAATTCCTGTTTCCCTACGAGTTCCGCCCGGGCGAGCTGAAGGCGCGGCTCGACGCGCATGGCCTTACGCAGGCGCTGTTCAATGCGCCACCCGGCGACTGGAGCGGCGGCGAGCGCGGCCTTGCGTCGTTGCCGGGCCGTGAGGACGAGTTCCGCCGCGGCATCGACACGGCACTCGAGTACGCGCGCGTGCTCGGCAATCGCAAGCTGCATGTGATGGCGGGGTTGATCGCCGGCGATCAAGCGGGCGAAACGCAGCGCAAAACACAACGCGACGTGTACCTGAACAACCTCGCCTATGCCGCGCGGACCGCGCAAGCCGAACAGATCACGGTCGTCATCGAGCCGATCAATACGCGCGACATGCCCGGCTATTTCCTCAATCGACAGGACGACGCGCAAGCGATCTGCGCCGAAGTCGGCGCGCCGAATCTGAAGGTGCAGTTCGATTGCTATCACTGCCAGATCGTCGAGGGCGATCTCGCGATGAAGCTCAAACGCGATATGGCCGGCATCGGTCACATCCAGGTTGCGGGTGTGCCCGAGCGGCACGAGCCCGACATCGGTGAGCTGAACTACCCGTACCTGTTCGATCTGATCGATGCGCTCGGCTACGACGGCTACATCGGCTGCGAATACCGGCCGCGCGCGGGAACCTCGGCGGGGCTTGGCTGGCTGAAGCCTTATCTCGATGCGGGGCGTTGACTCTTTCCGACAACCACTGACGCACACGTAACCATGAAAGTACTGATCACCGGCGGTGCCGGTTTTCTCGGCCAGCGTCTCGCGCGCGAGCTGCTCGCGCGCGGCGCACTGAAAGCTGCGCACGGCACGCCGGAAGCGATTACCGGGCTCGTGTTGCTCGACGTCGTGCGCGCACACGATTTCGGCGATGCGCGCGTGCGCACCGAAGTCGGCGATATCGGGGAGCGCAGCGTGCTCGAACGCGTGATCGACGATCAAACCTCGGCGATCTTTCATCTCGCTGCGATCGTCAGCGGCCAGGCCGAGGCGGACTTCGATCTCGGCATGCGCATCAATCTCGATGCGTCGCGGCTGCTGCTCGAAATCTGCCGGCAGCGCGGGCACCAACCGCGCGTCGTGTTCACCAGTTCGGTCGCGGTCTACGGTGGCGATCTGCCTGCGGTCGTGCAGGACGACACCGCGCTCAATCCGCAGTCGTCGTACGGCGCGCAGAAGGCGATCGCGGAGCTGCTGCTCAACGATTATTCGCGGCGCGGTTTCGTCGACGGCCGCGTGCTGCGGCTGCCGACCATCAGCGTGCGGCCGGGGCGGCCGAATGCGGCGGCGTCGTCGTTCGCAAGCGGCATCGTCCGCGAGCCGCTCAATGGCGAGGAGGCCGTGTGTCCGGTCGCCGGTTCGACGCGGCTGTGGTTGCTGTCGCCGCGCAAGGCGATCGAGAGTCTTATCGCCGGCCTCGAACTCGATGGCGCCGCGCTTGGCAAGCAACGCGTGCTGAACCTGCCTGGCTTGTCGGTCAGCGTCGACGAGATGATCGCGGCACTGCGCGAGGTCGCGGGCGAGGCGGTCGCGAACCGCATTGTGCGGCAGCCCGACGAGCGCATCGAGAAGATCGTCGGCAGCTGGCCTGGCGCGTGGGATACGTCGCGCGCCGAACGGCTCGGGCTCGCGACCGAGCACAGTTTCGCGGACGTGATTCGCGGCTACATCGCCGATGAAGGAATCGAAGTTCGCTGAAGATCACCCCCTCCGCGTATTCCCTGGTGTCGCTTGGCACGGCTGCGGCCGTGCTTGACATGCTTTCGCGCCCCCGCCTATTATCGAGGCTGTTTTGTTCGATATATGACCTTGTGTTCGTGTATAGAACATGAGGCAGGGCGAAGAAGGGGCGGCAGCCGCATCGGTCGTCAATCCCAAGCCCATCGTTCACGATCCTGCGCTAAGCTGGTCCGACGTGACGGCCGCCGCGCCGCCGCCGTTTTGCAGCCTCCCGTCCGCGGCCGTTGGCCCTCGGGCCGATGCCTCGGCGCATCGAACCGGCGTCATCGGTGCAAGGCCGGCCGAGGCGCAGCGCACGCAGCATCTCAACTGGAGACATCCCATGACCGAAGCATTCCTGTGCGACGCGATTCGCACCCCCATTGGCCGCTATGCGGGTTCGCTGTCGTCGGTGCGCGCCGACGACCTGGGCGCGGTGCCGCTCAAGGCGCTGATGGAGCGCAACACGAACGTCGACTGGACCGCGATCGACGACCTCATCTACGGCTGCGCCAACCAGGCCGGTGACGACAACCGCAACGTCGCGCGCATGTCGCTGCTGCTCGCGGGTCTGCCGAAGGACGTGCCGGGCTCGACGGTCAACCGTCTGTGCGGCTCGGGCATGGATGCGGTCGGCATCGCCGCGCGCGCGATCAAGTCGGGCGAGGCCGCGCTGATGATTGCCGGTGGCGTCGAAAGCATGAGCCGCGCGCCGTTCGTGATGCCCAAGGCGACCAGCGCGTTCTCGCGTCAGAACGAGGTCTACGACACGACGATCGGCTGGCGTTTCGTGAATCCGCTGATGAAGAAGCTGTACGGCGTCGACTCGATGCCGGAAACCGGCGAAAACGTCGCGACCGACTACAACATCAGCCGCGCCGACCAGGACGCATTCGCGCTGCGCAGCCAGCAGAAGGCGGCGCGCGCGCAACGCGACGGCACGCTTGCGCAGGAGATCGTCGGGGTGACGATCGCGCAGAAGAAGGGCGATCCGACCACGGTCATGCAGGACGAGCATCCGCGCGAAACGAGCCTCGAAACGCTCGCGAAGCTGAAGGGCGTCGTGCGTCCGGACGGCACGGTTACGGCCGGTAACGCATCGGGCGTGAACGACGGCGCGGCGGCGTTGCTGCTTGCCAATGAAGAGACCGCGAAGCGCTTCGGCCTCACGCCGCGCGCCCGCGTGCTCGGCGTGGCCACCGCCGGCGTCGAGCCGCGCGTGATGGGCATCGGCCCGGCACCCGCCACGCAGAAGCTGCTCGCGCGTCTGGGCATGACGATCGATCAGTTCGACGTGATCGAACTGAACGAAGCGTTCGCCTCGCAAGGTATCGCGGTGCTGCGCGCCCTCGGCGTCGCCGACGACGATCCCCGCGTGAACCCGAACGGCGGCGCGATTGCGCTCGGCCACCCGCTCGGCATGAGCGGCGCGCGTCTGGTGACGACCGCGACGTATCAGCTGCAGCGCACGCAGGGCCGCTTCGCGCTGTGCACGATGTGTATCGGCGTCGGCCAAGGCATCGCGATCGCGATCGAGCGCGTGTGATGCGTGAACTGGTTTAGCGCGAGACTTCGGTCCCCGCGCTATGCGGGTCTCCGCGCAAGCTGAATAGTAAAAAGCAGAAGGGCCGGCGTCGAGACACGCCGGCCCTTTGTTTTTATCGCGCCTTGTTGCGCCGGGCGCAGGCGTTATGACGCCGCTTCGACGGTCAGATGCATGACCTCATGCACCGGCGCGAGCCGCGCGCGGATCGTCTCGGCCGTAACGCCGCCATGCGTGCGCACACTGACGATCGCCGCTCGCGCCTCCGGGCCGATCTGCCAGACGTGCAGGTCGGCGATCTCGGCGTCGCCGTGCGAATCCAGGATTTCGCGGATTTCGCCGGCCACGTGCTCGTCGGTTCTGTCGAGCAGCACGCCGGCCGTGTCGCGCATCAGCGTCCATGCCCAGCGCGCGATGACGATTGATCCGACGATGCCCATCAGCGGGTCCATCCAGACCCACCGGAGATAGCGGCCGGCCAGCATGGCCACGATCGCCAGCACCGAGGTCAGCGCATCGGCGAGCACGTGCACATAGGCCGAGCGCAGGTTGTTGTCGGACCCATGCGCATGGTCGTGATGATGGTGATGATCGTGATGCCCATGGTGCGCATGGCCGCCCGACAACAGCAGCGCGCTGACGATGTTCACGACCAGCCCGATCGCCGCAATCACCGCGGCCTGCCCGAACGCGACACCGGTGGGATGAACGAGCCGGATCGCCGATTCGATGCCGATGCCAAGCGACACCAGCGCGAGAAGCAGCGCCGAAGCGAAGCCGGCAAGCTCGCCCACTTTTCCCGTTCCGAAACTGAACGCGCGGTTTGCCGAGTTGCGTCTCGCGAACGCATACGCGAGCGCGGCAATGCCGAGCGCGCCGGCATGCGTCGCCATGTGGAAGCCATCGGCGAGCAGCGCCATCGAACCGGTCACGTAACCGGCCGCGATTTCGCCGATCATCATGACAACGGTGAGCGCGACGACCAAGCGGGTCCGGCGCGCGTTGTCGTCGTGCGAGCTGCCGAGAAACGAGTGCTCGTGTTTGCGGATCAGATGGTCAGTCATACAAACTTACTTCGAATAGCGGCGGATTGCGCCGATCAATGCATCAACTCCCTTCTTGCGCTGGCTGGCCGTCAGGTCCGGATGCGCGACATGCTCGCGCGCGTGCGCCTCGACGATCTCGTCGAGCAGGCCGTTCATTGCGCCGCGGGTCGCGGCCACCAGGTGCAGGACTTTTTCGCAATCGGCGTCCGACTCCAGTGAACGCTCGATAGCCTGAA
This sequence comes from Paraburkholderia sp. Clong3, assembly GCF_050436485.1. NCBI lineage: Bacteria > Pseudomonadati > Pseudomonadota > Betaproteobacteria > Burkholderiales > Burkholderiaceae > Paraburkholderia > Paraburkholderia sp. Clong3. The sequence goes on from NZ_JBNDMH010000003.1 coordinate 984,536, forward strand.
CCTGGCCCGCGATGCGACGAACGCGCTTCAATAAGCCGTCTTTGTGTGTGCTCAGATGTGCCATACATATACCCCCTATAGGTATATAGGATAGCACGGTACCGAGGTGGCGTTTCTGATGGCTGTCGGAGGCCATGCCGACGCATACGTCGGCAAATCGTTCGCGTCATACTGTTGGCCGTGGTCGTCCTGTAGACGCGGAGTTCATGACGCCGGGCACGAATGCTGCGTAGCACGAAGCGATCGCGCTCGACGCGCATGACCGACCGTCGAGCCGTATTGATCCCTTGCAGGAGGAGAACGCGGATGAAAACAGCGACGATAGCTGCAGCATTGGTCATCGCGGTGGTGGCCGCGGCCCCGCCGGCGCGAGCGCAGGACGACATGGCGAGCACCGCGCAAGCGGTGCTCAGCGCGGCGCAGCCGGTGCATATGACGGCGGAGATCGTCGCCATCGATGCGGGCAACCGCTCGCTGACATTGAAGGGCCCGCATGGCGACGTCGCGATCGTGCTCGTCAGCCAGCAGGTCGCCGGTTTCGATCAGATGAAGATCGGCGATCGCGTCGACGTGCTGTACAAGAATGCGTTGCTCACCAAGGTCGACAAGGCAAGCAGCGCGGGCAAGGGGATTCGCGAGCGGGTCGACCGGCGGAGCTACGCGCCGGCGTCGGGCGGGTACGAGTCGGCGCGGCAGACCGAGGTGCTCGCGACCGTGCTGAAGATCGATCGCAAGCAGCGCCTCGTGACGCTGCGCGGCGCGTATCAGACCCAGACCTTCGAAGCCGCGCCCGACGTCGATTTGAGCGACGTGAAGGTCGGCGACACCGTGCATGCGGTGTTCGTGTCGGCCGCCGCGCTGCAGGTGACGCCGGTCGGGCAGTGAGCGGCTGGGGCCGCAGTCGATTCCGGCGGCCGCATCTGTTTCGCAAACTATGTCGAAATATGTCGCGGCTCCCGCCGAATGCCCGCAAAACCTTGCCTGGCGGGCCCGCGTCGCGGTGAAACAGCGCGACATATGTTCCGTGATGATTTCCGCGGAGTGTCCTTCTATAGTCCGTTCGTCGCCACGCGGCAGTGACGCAAGTGGCCCGAATCCAGCAAGGACATACCGTGAAAAATCGTTCATTCGCAGGTTCCGAGAGGGTCTGCGCCGGCATGGCGCGGGGCGCGCTGCGCAAGGTGGTGTTCGGCGCGGCCGCCGCCGTGCTCGCGCTCGGCAGCGCATCGGCGTTCGCGTGGTCGGGTCACGGCACCGCGTACACATCGCGCGGCGTCTATAACGGTGCGCACTACGGCTCGTGCGGCGGCGGTAGCTGCTCGCATGCGGGCAGCGTGGCCGGCCCCTATGGCGGCTTCGCAAGCAACACTGGCACGGTCACGCGCACGGCGCCCGGCCAGTTCTCGAACTCGGGTACCGCGACGGGCCGCTACGGCAACTCGGTGCAGCACTCGGGCGACACCAGCTGCGCGGGCGGCTCCTGCTCGCATAGCGGCACGCTGACCGGTCCCGACGGCAAAACGGCGACGACGTCCGGCGACGTGACGCGCACCGCGCCGGGCCAGTATTCGTCGTCGGGCTCGATCACCGGGTCGAACGGCAATACGGTCAATCATTCTGCGTCGACGAATTGCGCGGGTTCGACCTGCGCGCGCTCGGGCACGGTGACGGGTCCGGACAACAACAACGTCTATCACTCAGGCACCGCGACGCGGGTCGCGCCCGGCGTCGTGACGACTTCGACGAGCGTGACCGGCACGCAAGGCCACACGGTGACGTCGAGCGGTACGGTGGTAACAGGCGGGGTGGTGGTCGCGGGCGGGACCACGACGGCGACCGGTACGACCGTGGTCGTTGCGCCGAAGCCGGTGGTGGTCGTGGCGCCGCCCCCGCCGTCGGTCGTCTACGTCGCGGCGCGTCCCGTGTATGTCCCGCCGCGGGTTGCGGTCTGGGTGCCGGGCCATTGGGTCGGGCGCGTGTGGGTGCCGGCGCATTGGGCCTGACGATGAGCGCGGCGATGAGAATCAGAACCTGCGTAGAATCGTGGCGCTCACGTCGCGCCGCGCGGTGCGACGCGATGTGCGAAATGGCGGGCTCGTGTCCACCATCTGCTGAGGCGGGGCGTCACTCGCGAGCGCAAAGGGCTGCGCGGGGCGCGCTCCGCAAAACGGTCGCGCTCGCGACGATCGTCGTGGCGACGTTGCTGGCGATCAACGCAGTCATCGACGCCAGCGACGCCAACGACGACCTTCGCGCGAACCCCGACGCCGGCGCGGCGAGCGACTGTTCCGCGCGCTACGCCGCGTTGCTCGATCTGGCCGAACTCGCGCGGCGTGACGGCAAATCGTCCGAGGTGGTCGTGCATGGCTTGAGCCAGCAGAACGGGGCAATGAGCGAGTGCATACCTGCAGTCCGCGTCAGGCCTGCACCGCCATTACATTGAACGCGGCCGCGTCAGATCGCGTTCCAGAAAAATCGCGGTGGGGATCGGATTGAACACGTAGGCGTCGATGGGCTCGAATCCCAGCGATGCGTAGAGGCCGAGCGCCGCTTGCATCGTCGGCAGCGTGTCGAGACGCATGCGGCGATAGCCCGGCACCAGATGCGTGGCAAGCGCGGTGAGCGTAACCGCGCGCAGTTGGGGGTAGCTACCACTGCGGCCATGAGCGGCGGCAGAGGCGCCGAAATGTCTGCGGTTGGCGGCACTGTCGGCGGGGCGCAGCGTGGTGCCATCCATCGCGAACAGCGAGAATCCCTTGAAGAGGTATCGGTCCTGATCCTGCGCAACCCAGTTTCTGGCTGATTCGTGAAACAGCCACGCCAGTGGCGTCACGCTGACGCGCTACCGCGCCTGGGTGATGGCACTCCTGCTGACAAACGACGCATCGGCCACAGGTAACGCAAGGTCCAGTTCATCGACGACCTCGCTGATTGACTGGTGTCGGTACAGCGCGAGCGCGATCACCAGCCATACGACCTGTTGCGCGGGAAGTCGACGCCGACGCACGCTGGCACTGCCACTGGCCTGCACTTCAGACTCGATCCATTCGTACGGCAGATGCTGGCCCAGCCGTCCCCATGCGAGGGGCGGCTGTGATTTGACAAGAAGGCGCAGATCATCAACCAGCATGGCGATGCAAATTAACATCGCCACGCCCCGTTTACAACTACTTTGCGCAGGAAACAAAAACGCCGTTCAGTCGCTTAACTGAACGGCATTAGGGCTCAATGCCGCCATTTTTGTTGGGCCGTGATATCGGAAAAATGCACTGAATGAGATGCCCGGAATCATCAAAATCGCAAATATTTGTCAAAATGGTTTTATCTCAAATTAAAGTCGTTGACCGTGTCGTGTGTTAGATGGTTAATTCTTTGCCTGTGTTCTGGAAAATCAGCAGAGGTCAAATGGGACAGCAGAAACAGGATGAAACCGGCGGAAAGGAAGAGTGCCAGCTTTGCCGTATCACCTATTCAATCTACTCAAATTTCCCGCCAATGCCGTCCGCCATGGCGCTGAACGCCGAAACCGGCGAATGGTTTCCGTTCGATAGGCTGAAGTCGTATTCAAACGGTTACGACATGGCCGAAGCCCTGGGTTACGCATGGGCGTGCGACTGTCGCGGGAAGGCAGCGCCAGCGCTAACGTCGAAGGATCGCATTCACGACGAACAATACACACTCAAAGATAGTGACGGGCACGTTATGCCCGACACGTATTACACGGTTCGTCTGCCGTCCGGTTCGCTCGTCCACGGCGTAACGGATCGTCTGGGGCGCACTAAACGCTACGAAACAAACGGCGCTCAATCCATACATATTTATCTTGGTCACAGAGAGGAGGCGTAATGCCTGACGCACTTGGAACAGCGGTAACGAATACAAATCCGGATTCGAATCTGGTGGTCCAATCCAGACGACTAGTCAAACCCTGGAAGATATCGCAACAAGGGATAACTTTCATTGCAGGCTGGGAAGCTTTCATGCCGCATATATATGACAATGACGGGGCTGGTAAAGGAGGTAATGCAACTGTTGGATATGGGCATCTGGTTCATATGGGGCCAATATCTGGTGCGGCGTCTGAAGCGCCGTTTCGTAATGGCATAACAATTGCGCAGGCGCGAGAATTATTGCTGCTTGATCTTGAATACCCGGAGCGCATTGTAAATAAAAAAATTCACGTGCCACTATATCAGTTCGAGTACGACACACTCGTTTGCTTTGTATATAATCTTCCAAGTGGTAATGCTGGCTTGCTGAATCTTGTTAACTCGGGTCATTATGACCGCGTACCGGCCAAATTTTTAGAGTACACGATGGCCGGTGGTGTACGTCCGCGTGGACTGATCAAGCGACGTCGCTCAGAAGGTAGTCTTTTCAAAGACGGAAATTATGACCACAGCCATTAAAGCCATCGTGGCCGTATTAATTGTATCGGCATCTATTTCCGTGTTTGCGGATACGTCATGTGAAGAAAAGGCAAAAACGCGAAACGATTTTCTTGCCTGCACTAACGCCGACACAGAAAAAATTCTCGCTGACGCAGAGAAGCTGTATCGAGGCATCAGGAAGATCACGACGGGAGATAAACAAATTGCTCTAGACAAGAATTTTGAGGTATGGAATGAAAAAATATCATCGGACTGTACTTTAATCGCTTATTCGTTTAACGAATGGAGTGATCGCTATGCTCCTGATACTGGTTTTCAGATTGCGGAATGCCGGTTGAAGATCGCGTCGCAGGAAATGGAATTCTATAAGTGGCTGGCTTGTCCTGGAGATATGGAAACATCAAAAATTCCAAAATGTGCTGCGATCAATAAATTACTTCGAAGAAGTCAGTAGAAAGGATTGCGAGAGTGACGCAATGAATTTGTGTCGACCTCTATCCAATAAAAGCGGGTTGAACGACCCGTTTCGACGGGGCCATTTAAAGGCAGGTCATGCTGGCAAGCGGCACCACCGCGACTGGGCATACGCGACATCGCCGATGAACTCGATGCCGGTGAGCACGAAGCCGTTAGGCCCCATCCAGCTAATTTCAACATCGTGCAGCGGCGGCAGTGGCGGCCAGTCCCCTCTCCGGTCATTTGACGCTTCCGCAGGTCAACACGGCCGGTAAGAAATCCGAACGGACACTCTATCAGCCATTCTCCGTTGACTCTTTGGCCGCCTCCGCGCGCGCGACAACCAGGAGACTTGGCTGATACCAACTAATGGATTGAATCGCTTGACCGGGTATTTGCGGAGGAGGCGCAAGATCAAACTATGTTTCAGTCAGGACTGGTGCATTGCAGAACATCTTTGTCAAAACGTTGCTCAAGATCGCTTCGGCCGAAGCGTTCGACAGATCATTGGGCATCGTCATGTTGAAGTAGAGGATGCCGTCGAGCAATGCGATAACGGCGAGCGCGTGGTCGGCGAAAGGGCCCGGCAACTGTATGTTGAGGCGCTCGCATAACTGCTCAATGAAGTACGCGATCATGTCGCGCTTTTGCAGGCATAAGGCATTCACATGTTGTCGGAATTTCGCGTCACGCATGGCATGCAAACGTGCCTCAGCCCAGATGATGTAGTTGTTGTCGTCGCGATAGCACTGCGCGTACAACAAGGTGAGCTGCACTTGCAGGTTTTCGCTGGACGGTGCGGCCTCTCGCAGCTTCTGAAGTTTTCTTGCATGTTCTGGTGATCGAGACGGAGCAGTTCGACGAATAGATCGCTTTTGCTGCTGAAGTTCGAGTAAAACGCCCCGCGGGTATAGCCGGCCTGGGCTGAGATATCCTCCACGCTAGTCGCAGCAAACCCTCTTTCGGCGATGCTCGACGCTGCTGCGTCGAGCAAGCGCCGCCGGGTTCGCTCGCGGCTTTCTGCTCGCGTCATTCGTTTGTGTGGCATGCGGCAAAGCGCTCATATGGCAAAGAACGATGGCCAAAATCCACGCTCCTGGCAAATCGTTGGGTGCATAGGGTTGCTATTTGATGGCGACCGCTTCGGATTCGCGAGGTTGCCATCCGCCACCGAGCGCCTTGAAGGCAGCAACGGCTGCGCGTGCGGATTCCGTTTGCGCCTGCACCCGCTCGTCCGAGGCGCGTAGCAGGTTGTCGTCGGCCTGCAAGACTTCGATCAGGCTGACGACGCCTTTTTGATAGGCTGCGAACGAGGCGGCTCGCGCCCGGCCGAGCGAGTTCACTCCCTGGGCGAGCACCGCGGCCTCTTGCTCGCGCTTCACGAGTGCCGAGAATGAGTTCTCGACGTCTTCGGTTGCATGAAGCGCGGCGAGCCGATACGCGGCCAGCATTTCCGCCTGCTGCCCCTTGGCCTGCCCGATCTGCGCATTGATGCGGCCGAAATCGAACAGACGCCAGCGCAGCCCCAGCACGCCGGCGGCCTGATTGGCGCCGGTACTGAACAGGTTGCCGCTGGCCGCCGAGGTGGCGCTGCCGAGCAGTCCACTGAGCGACACCTTGGGGTAATACTCGGCGATGGCCACGCCGATGCGCGCGTTCGATGCGGCGAGGCGACGCTCGGCCACGATCAGGTCGGGCCGGCGCCTGAGTAACTCACCCGGCGATCCTGTGTCCGCGATCCGCGGGGCGACCGGGATGTCACCAGCTTCGACCAGTTCGGCTCGATGCGTGCCGGGCTGTGAACCCAGCATTACATCCAGCGCGTTCATCGCTGCATCCAGACCCGCCTCGAGGACCGGGACGGATGCCTGAACCTGGGACAGCGCACCTTCGGCCTGGCTCACCTGAAGGTCGGCCGCCAATCCTTTGCTATACAGGAGGTTGATGGTCGAAAGCAGATCCTGCTGCGTCTGCACCTGCCGCCGGGCAACCTTCAGACGGGCCTGCAATCCACGAATCGTGATGTAAATATCGCCAGTCTGCGCCGCCACTGCCAGGCGCGTGGCCACCGCACCGGCTTCCGAAGCCTGGTATTCGGCAAGTGCGGCTTCCCGCCCGCGACGCAGGCCACCAAACACATCCAGTTCCCAGCTCGCGTTGAAATTAGCTTCGTAATCGTTGCCGTAGCGATCGAAACCGGGCGTCGAATTCTGAACTCGCCCCAAGGGGGTTTCGACCGACTGGTAGACTCGCGCCGCCTGGCCGCTGACAGTGCCGGACGGCAGCAGCGCGGCATTCGCCGCGCCAAGTCCCGCGCGCGCCTGCGAGACGCGAGCGGCGGCCTGCGCGAGGTCCAGGTTCTGATCCAGTGCGAGCGTGACGAATCGTGTCAGTTGCGGATCATCGAAACCCGTCCACCACGTGACAAGGTCGGCACTGGCCGCCGCGTGCCGGTGATCCACCGCGGCCTGGCCCTGGAACTGCTCGGGCATGGCTACATTGGGCCGGACATAATCGGGGCCTACAGCGCAGCCAGCCGAGAGACTGGCGGCAATAACCGCGGCAAGGATGGGTTTGGGTAGCATGAGCGTCTTCGCAAGATTCCGGTGGTGACTATAATACCAAATAGTCACTGGTTGTCCATTCCTGTATGCTATACCCATGAAAAAAGCCACCAGTTCCCCCATCCCGGCGCGCGGCCCCGCTGACCACGAGGTACGGGATCAGATCGTTGTCGCCGCCACCGAGCACTTCAGCCGGTATGGCTACGAGAAAACGACAGTCTCAGACCTCGCCAAGGCGATCGGGTTTTCCAAGGCCTACATCTACAAGTTCTTCGAGTCCAAGCAGGCCATTGGCGAGATGATTTGCGCGAACTGCCTGCACGAGATCGAAACCGAGGTCAGGTCGGCCGTCGCACAGACCGATCTGCCACCGGAGAAGCTGCGGCGGATGTTCAACGTCTTCACGGAAGCGAGCCTCCGTCTGTTTTTCCAGGACCGCAAACTTTACGAGATTGCCGCATCGGCGGCCACGGAGAACTGGCAGGCGGTGCTTGCGTATGAAGAGCGCGTCCAGAAGTTGCTTCGGGACGTCCTCCAGGAGGGTCGGCAAAGCGGGGACTTCGAGCGCAAAACCCCCCTCGATGAGACTGCGATGGCGATCTATCTGGTGTTGCGCCCCTACCTCAACCCAATGCTCCTGCAGTACAGCTTCGATTACACCAAGGTCGCGCCTGCACAACTGTCCGGTCTCGTGCTCCGCAGTCTGTCGCCTTGATGGAAATCTCGTTTGTGACTATTGACTAAATTGGTCACCAGAATCATAATGAAAGCCCCGATCACTCCGTCAATGGGTCTTTCATGCTCCGGCGTCGCCTTGCTACCTCTACAGTCGTCTGTGCACTGGCACTTGCGCTAGCCGCCTGCGGCGCAAAAGCACCGTCCGATCCGCGCACCGAAGCGCCCCTGGTGCGCACCGCCATCGCTCGGGCGGCGATCCCCGCCTCCCGTTCGTTTACCGGAACCGTCGCCGCGCGTGTGCAGAGCGACCTGGGATTTCGCGTCTCCGGCAAGGTGCTCGAGCGGCTGGTGGATGCCGGGCAAACCGTCAAACGCGGCCAGCTGCTGATGCGCCTCGACCCCATCGATCTGAGGCTTGCCGCGCAGGCCCGGCAGGACGCGGTCACCGCCGCGCGAGCACGGGCGCAGCAGACCGCGCAGGACGAAGAGCGCTACCGCGACCTGCGCGGCACCGGCGCGATATCGGCATCGGCCTACGACCAGATCAAGGCGGCGGCCGACGCCGCCAAAGCGCAGCTCAGTGCGGCCGAGGCTGACGCCGACGTTGCGCGCAACGCGACGGGTTATGCCGAACTGTTGGCGGACGGCGATGGCGTCGTGATGGAAACGCTGGCCGAACCGGGCCAGGTCGTCAGCGCCGGGCAGCCCGTGGTGCGCCTGGCGCACGCCGGGCGCCGCGAGGCTGTCATCCAGCTACCCGAAACCCTGCGCCCCGCGATCGGTTCGGTCGCCCAGGCCACGCTGTTCGGCAACGGCGGTGTTAGCGTGCCGGCGACGCTGCGCCAGCTTTCGGATACGGCGGATCCTCGTACCCGGACCTTTGAAGCGCGGTATGTGCTGCAGGGAGAGCTGGCCGACGCCCCACTGGGCGCCACCGTCACGGTCCAGATTCCGGACGCGCGTTCCGCGGTGCAAGGCGGTTTGCAGGTGCCGATCGGCGCGCTGTTTGACGCGGGCAAGGGGCCGGGGGTGTGGGTCATCAACGGCGAGCCGGCAAAGGTTGCCTGGCGGCCGGTTACTGTCGAACATCTGGACGACGATAGTGCTCGCGTCGCCGGTGAGATCAAGCAAGGCGACCGGATCGTCGCGCTCGGCGCGCAGCTGCTGCGCGAAGGCGAGCAGGTCCGGGTGACAAGTCAAGCCGTCGCCGTGACGGCCGAGGGAGCCCGTCCGTGAGCGAAGGCCGTTTCAACCTGTCGGCGCTCGCCGTGCGCGAGCGCTCCATCACCCTGTTCCTGATCTGCCTGATTTCACTGGCCGGGCTCGTTTCGTTCTTCAAGCTGGGCCGGGCGGAAGACCCCGCGTTCACGGTCAAGGTGATGACCATCATCACCGCCTGGCCGGGAGCCACGGCGCAGGAAATGCACGATCAGGTCGCCGAGAAGATCGAAAAGCGCATGCAGGAGCTGCGCTGGTACGACCGGAGCGAGACCTACACACGGCCTGGGCTGGCCTTCACGACCTTGACCTTGCTCGACAGCACGCCGCCGTCGGAAGTGCAGGAGCAGTTCTACCAGGCCCGGAAAAAAATCAGCGACGAGGCAAATAACCTTCCGGCTGGCGTGATCGGGCCGATGGTCAATGACGAATACGCGGATGTTACCTTCGCGCTGTTTGCGTTGAAGGCGAAGGGTGAACCGCAGCGCCTGCTCGTTCGCGATGCCGAGACGCTGCGCCAACGGCTGCTGCACGTGCCGGGCGTGAAGAAGGTCAACATCATCGGCGAGCAGGCGGAGCGGATCTATGTCGAGCTCTCACATGACCGTCTGGCAACGCTGGGCGTGAGCCCCCAGGACGTGTTCGCCGCGCTCAACGGTCAGAACGCCCTGACGCCGGCCGGCTCCGTGGAGACCAAAGGTCCGGAGGTGTTCATTCGCCTGGACGGTGCCTTCGACAACCTGCAGAAGATCCGCGACACGCCGGTCGTAGCGCAGGGCCGCACGCTGAAGCTGTCGGACATTGCCACCGTTACGCGTGGTTATGAAGATCCGGCGACGTTCATGATCCGCAACAACGGCGAACCCGCACTGCTGCTGGGCATCGTCATGCGCGACGGTTGGAACGGGCTCGACCTCGGCAAGGCGCTGGACAGCGAGGTCGGCGCAATCAACGCCGGGCTGCCGCTGGGCATGAGCCTGACCAAAGTCACCGATCAGGCCGTCAACATTCATTCGGCGGTCGACGAGTTCATGCTCAAGTTTTTCGTCGCGCTGCTGGTGGTCATGCTGGTGAGTTTCGTCAGCATGGGCTGGCGCGTGGGCCTCGTCGTTGCCGCGGCCGTACCGCTGACACTCGCGGTGGTGTTCGTGGTGATGGCCGCGACCGGCAAGAACTTCGATCGCATCACGCTCGGATCGCTGATCCTCGCGCTCGGCCTGCTCGTGGACGACGCGATCATCGCGATCGAAATGATGGTGGTAAAGATGGAGGAAGGCTACGGCCGCATCGCCGCCTCCGCCTACGCGTGGAGCCATACGGCCGCGCCGATGCTGGCGGGCACGCTGGTGACCGCCGTCGGCTTCATGCCCAATGGCTTCGCGCGCTCCACGGCCGGCGAATACACCAGCAACATGTTCTGGATCGTCGGCATCGCACTGATCGCATCGTGGGTCGTCGCCGTGGTCTTCACGCCCTACCTGGGTGTGAAGATGCTGCCCGACTTCAAAAAGGTCGAAGGCGGTCACGACGCGATCTACGACACGCCGCGCTACAACCGCTTCCGTCAGCTGCTCACGCGCGTCATCGCGCGCAAATGGCTGGTCGCCGGTTCGGTCGTGGGCCTCTTCGTGCTGGCCATCCTCGGCATGGGCGTGGTCAAAAAACAGTTTTTCCCGATCTCCGACCGTCCCGAAGTGCTGGTCGAGGTGCAGATGCCCTATGGCACGTCGATCTCGCAAACCAGCGCCGCGACGACGAAGGTCGAAGCGTGGCTCGCGAAGCAGAAGGAAGCCAGGATCGTCACCGCATACATCGGGCAAGGCGCGCCACGCTTTTACCTGGCGATGGGGCCGGAACTGCCCGATCCGTCGTTTGCCAAGATCGTGGTGCGCACGGACAGCCAGGATGAGCGCGACGCATTGAAGCAGCGACTGCGTCAGGCAGTCGCCAACGGTCTCGCCTCCGAGGCGCGCGTGCGGGTCACGCAACTCGTGTTCGGTCCTTATTCGCCGTTCCCGGTCGCCTACCGTATCTCTGGCCCGGACCCGGACAAGCTGCGCGGTATTGCGGGAGAAGTCGAGCAGGGGATGGAGGCCAGTCCGATGATGCGTACGGTCAACGCTGACTGGGGTACGCGCACGCCCACGCTGCACTTCACGTTGCAGCAGGACCGTCTGCAGGCGGTGGGGCTGACATCCAGCGCCGTGGCGCAACAACTGCAATTCCTGCTGACCGGCGTGCCTGTCACCGCCGTGCGTGAGGATATTCGAACCGTGCAGGTCATCGCGCGTTCGGCCGGCGATGTTCGTCTCGACCCGGCGCGGCTCGGCGACTTCACGCTGGCTGGCGCGAGCGGGCAACGCATTCCGCTGTCGCAGGTGGGCAAGGTCGACGTGCGCATGGAGGAACCAATCATGCGCTGGCGGGACCGGGTGCCGACGATCACGGTACGGGGCGACATCGCCGACAACCTTCAGCCGCCGGACGTATCGACGGCGATCACCAGGCAGCTCCAACCCATCATCGCCAGGCTTCCGACCGGCTACCGTATCGAAGAGGCGGGCTCCATCGAGGAATCGGCTAAAGCGACGAAAGCCATGTTGCCGCTCTTCCCGATCATGCTGGCGGTTACGCTCATCATCATCATCTTCCAGGTGCGCTCGATCTCCGCAATGGTGATGGTGTTCCTGACCAGCCCGCTGGGCTTGATCGGGGTGGTGCCGACGTTGATCCTGTTCAGGCAGCCGTTCGGCATCAATGCGCTGGTCGGTCTCATCGCGCTATCGGGCATCCTGATGCGCAACACGCTGATCCTGATCGGACAGATTCACCAGAACGAGCAGGCGGGGCTGGATCCGTTCCATGCGGTCGTCGAAGCCACCGTGCAGCGTGCCAGACCGGTGATCCTGACGGCCATGGCGGCGATCCTCGCTTTCATCCCGCTGACCCATTCGGTGTTCTGGGGAACCCTCGCGTACACGCTGATCGGCGGTACGTTCGCCGGGACGATTCTGACCCTGGTCTTCCTGCCGGCGATGTATTCGATCTGGTTCAAGATTCGACCCGAGCGTATCGCCGGCTTGCGCAAAGATCGGCATGAGCAGGTGCAGCCTTCCGAGCAAACGCTGCAGGACGCGCTCGACGCGGACAGTTAAAAAAACACCATCAATTCACCTGAAGGGAGCTGTTCATGTCGAATTCCACTGTTGTCGTTGTTACCGGCGTGTCATCGGGTATCGGACGCGCCGCCGCCGAGAAGTTTGCCAGGCGGGGGTGCCGCGAATTTGGCACCGTGCGCAGCATCGCAAAAGCGACGCCTATCTCGGGAGTCGAGCTTGTCGAGATGGATGTTCGCAACGATGCTTCGGTCCAGGCTGGAATCCAGTCCATCATCGATCGCGCGAGGCGAATCGACGTGCTCGTCAACAATGCAGGAACGAGCATGATTGGCGCGGTCGAGGAAACGTCGACTGCCGAGGCCTCGTCTCTGTTCGATACCAATGTATTCAGCATTCTGCGCGCGACACAGGCTGTACTCCCCCACATGCGGGCACAACGCGGTGGACGGATCGTCAATGTCAGTTCTGTGCTCGGGTTTCTCCCGGCGCCCTACATGGGACTCTATTCGGCGTCCAAGCACGCTGTGGAAGGGCTGACCGAATCCCTGGATCATGAGGTGCGCCAGTTCGGCATACGCGCAACGCTGGTCGAACCGACTTTTACCAGGACCAATCTCGACATCAATGCGCCTCAGGCGGGTTCGAAAATCGCTGACTATGACCGCGAGCGTGCCCTTGCAACGAGCGCAGTCGTGAACAGTGTCAAAGGTGCCCCTGAGCCCGAGGGCGTGGCGAACACTATTGTCGAAGCGGCGCTTGGCGCCTGGCGGATGCGTCGCACGCCTGCCGGACAGGCGTCGTTGCTGAGCAAGTTACGCCGCTTTATGCCCGCTGGTCCCGTCGATTCAAGCTTGAGGAATACATTCGGACTTGGTTGAAGCGCTCGTCCACGCATCACATTGCGGCCAAGGTTCGACGCAGCGGAAACCGGATCTCGAAGGTGGTCCCCACGCCCTCGCGCGACGCAAACTCGATCTGCCCATCGAGCACGCGGCATAGCTCCCTGACGATCGCGAGCCCGAGCCCCGTGCCCGGAATCTCGTCGCAGGCCGCGCGCTCGAACTCATCGAATACGCGCTCCGCGTCGGCGGGCGCAATGCCGACGCCGGTGTCGGAGACGCGAATCGCCCAGTGTTCGGCGCCATGCATCGCGAACCGGATTTCGACTTGCCCCGACTTCGTGTACTTGATCGCGTTGGTCAACAGATTGACCGCGATCTGCTTGAGCTTCAGCCGATTCGACGTGACGACCGGCAGCGCCGCGTCGAACGCGCTGCGCAACGCAAGCCCTTTTGCCTCGATCGACGGTCGCGTCGACGCGACGAGTTCGTCGAAGAGTTCGCGCAAATCGACGTCTTCGAGCACGAGCGGCGCGGAGTCTCCGAGCACGACCGAGTACTCGACCATCTGGTCGACCAGTTGCTTCATGTCGGCAGCCTGACGGTTCGCGAGCGTCAATGCAGTATCGGCTTTCGACGGCGCTCGCTCGATCAGTTGCAGCGCGACCGAAAACGCGTTGAGGAAATTGCGCAGATCGTGCACGACGCTGCGCGTAATCTGCATCCGCGATGCATATAGATCGCCGACCAGCCGTTGCTCGAGCGTCAATTCGTGATTCGCGCGTTCGAGCCGTCCCGTGTATTCGTCGATCTTGCGATCGCGTTCGGCGACCGCTTCCTTGATCGACTCATACCTGACCACGCTGAATGCTTCGGCGATCAGGCGGCGCGCGCGGCTCTCGTGACGGCGCGTGCACGTCCGGTCGCGTTCGACGAACTCTTCGAGCGCTTCGAAGAGCACCTGCTGAAAGAGGTCCAGTTCGCGCACCAGCTCTTCGATCCGGTAGCCCTGCTGCCAACGGACCTTGCCGTGCTTCTTCGCGTCGCGTTCGATCGACGTTTCGACGCGCTCGAGATCTTCTGCATCGAGCCCCCGGCACAGCTCGTCGAGAATATCCGGCAGATGGTCGGCCAGTTGCCGATAAGTGAGCTTGTCCGCTTCGACGAGATCGGCGTCGGCGGAGACGGCATGCATCCATTGCCGCGTCAGGCCGCCCCGTTCCGCGCGGATGAAGTTGGCGAAGTTGCGCAGCGGGCTCACGCGTCTGTCGGTCATGATGGATACCGGAGTGGAGTTTCTACAACATACAACGCGCGAACGGTTCGAACGCCTCGATTTGCGCGGGCACCGCAAACCTGTTTCGCTGCCGATCGGCCAGGCGACCCGATGCGCGCCGGCAACCGCGTCATTATCCGCGCAATTGCCGTTCGTGGAACATCTCTTGCGAGACTCTGATCAGACAAGAAGGCAAATTTCGTCCGCAAAACATGATGTATTCGATATTGCTGGTCGACGACGAACCGGAAATTCTAGCCGCATGGCGGTTGATTCTGGAGAGCGAAGGGTATGAGGTGAGTTGCGCGAGCAACGGCGCCGAAGCACTCGCTTGTGTCGTCGCTCACGTTCCCGACCTGATTGTTACGGACTGGATGATGCCGGTCATGGACGGCGCGGAGTTATGCCGCCGTTTGAAATCGATGCCGTTATCCGTCAACGTACCGATTCTGGTCCATACCGCGGTGCCGCCTTCGGACAGCGATGCGCATTACTGCAGCGCATGTCTGCTGAAGCCGATCGGCGCGGATCTCTTTCTGACCACGATCGCGCAGCTCTGCGCGCCACGTTGCTGATATGGCACGCGTCGCCGCGTTCACCGTCGTGTGATGAAGTCAACGCCGTGCCACGTCATCGTCCGGGACGCCTGCTGAGTCGGCCTTCAGGAAATCGACGAACGCGCGCAGCGGCGCGGGCACATGACGATGACCCGGATAGTAAAGAAAAGGCCCTGAAAAGCGCTGCCACCACGGTTCGAGAATCGCTTCGAGCGCGCCGCTGTCCAGATGCGGGCGCAGCATGTCTTCGAACAGGTGAATGATGCCGAGGCCCGCGACCGCGCCGCTGACCGCGAGGTCGATCGCGGCGCCGGGCCGCACCAGCAGCGGTCCTGTCGGATTCAATTGCAGCAGCTCGCCGTCGCGCTCGAAGTACCAGGTCGGCATCGCGCCGCTGGCGAATTGCCCGCGCAGGCAGGCATGCGCGAGCAATTCGCCGGGATGTTGCGGACGGCCGTGCGCGTCGAGATACGCGGGCGCCGCGGCGGTCGCGAAGCGCTGCACGCGCGCGCCGATCGGCACCGCGATCATGTCCTGCTCGAGGCGTTCATCGTAGCGAATGCCCGCATCGCACCCGATCGATAGCACATCGACGAAACCATCCTCGACCACCACTTCGACGCGAATATCCGGGTACTGCTTCAGAAAGCGCGCAAGCACGTCGGGCAGCACGATGCGCGCGACGCTCGACGGCACGTTGAGCTTCAATGTGCCGGTCGGCTTGTCGCGAAAGCCGTTCAGCACGTCGAGCGCCGCTTCCATTTCGCCGAACAGCGGCGTCAGCTTCTCGATCAGACGCAGCCCGGCTTCGGTCGGCGCGACGCTGCGCGTGGTGCGGTTCAGGAGCCGCAGCCCGAGTTTCGTTTCGAGGCGCCGCACCGCGACGCTCAGACTCGACGCCGACACGCCGCTCACGCGCGCCGCGTCGCGAAAGCCGCCGGCGCGGGCGACGGAAACGAAGGCGGCCAGATCATTCAGTTCCATGACGATTGATTGTGCAGAATTTTGAACAACCCGTACACGTTAGACCGCTTTATTCAACAACGCAATTGCGGCGATACTGCCGCTCATCACTTCACAAGGAGATCGTCATGCCGAACTTCAGCTCCATCGACACTTTCGCACTAGCCGGCCGCCCGGTGCGGCGCATGGGCTATGGCGCGATGCAGCTGGCCGGCCCCGGCGTGTTCGGGCCGCCGATAGACCGCGACGCGGCGCTCGCGGTGCTGCGTGAGGCGGTCGCATCGGGCGTCGACCACATCGATACCAGCGATTTTTACGGGCCGCACGTGACCAATCAGTTGATCCGCGAGGCGCTCCACCCGTATCCACGCGATCTGACGATCGTGACGAAGGTGGGCGCGGTGCGCGATGGCGCCGGCGCCTGGCTGCCGGCGCAGGAGCCCGCCGACCTCGAGCGCGCGGTGCATGACAATCTGCGCAACCTCGGGCTCGACGCGCTCGACGTGGTCAACATGCGCGTCATGGGCAACGTGCACGAGCCGAGCGAGGGCTCGATCGAAAAGCAGGTCACGGCGCTCGCCGAACTGCAGCAGCGCGGGCTCGTGCGTCATGTCGGCCTGAGCAACGTGACGGCCGCGCAGATTGCCGAGGCTCAGCGCATCACGAAGGTCGTGTGCGTGCAGAACCACTACAACCTCGTGCATCGCGACGACGATGCGTTGATCGATGCGCTCGCGGAGCAGGGCATCGCCTACGTGCCGTTTTTCCCGCTGGGTGGCTTCACGCCGATTCAATCGTCCGAGCTGTCGGAGCTTGCGCGCAAGCTCGAGGCAACGCCGATGCAGGTCGCGCTTGCCTGGCTATTGCATCGGGCACCTAACATTCTGCTGATTCCGGGCACGTCTTCGGTGACTCATCTGCGTGAAAACCTGCAGTCGGCACAGTTGAAGCTCAGCGACGAGGTGCTCGATCAACTGAATGCGATCGGCGCTGAAAAGGGCTGATTACACCGATGCCGCGATGAACTCCCGCAACCATTGATGCGCGGGATCGCGATGCACCCGCTCGTGCCATAGCATCGCCATCTCGTAGCCCGGCACCTCGACGGGCGGCTCGACCCATCCGCAGCGCGTCCGTGCCGCGCACGAGACGCACACGAGACGCGCGGGCAGCATCCCCACGAGATCCGTGCTCGCGAGCACCGACTGCATGAACAGAAAGTGCGGCACCGACAGCACGACCTTGCGCGCGAGACCCACCTTCGCGAGCGTCTCGTCGGTGACGCCGAAAAAGCCGCCGCCATCGGGCGACACGATCACGTGTTCGAGCTTGCAGAACTGCGCGAGGGTGGGCCGGCGCTTCAGCTTCGGATGACCCGCGCGGCCGACCAGCACGTAGCGCTCGGCAAACAGCACGCGACGGCGCAAGCCTTCGGGCGCGCCTTCGCTCGTATGAAAGCCGATATCGATATCGCCCTGTTCAGTCTGGCGAGCGAGCCGCGGCGGCACCGCCTCGACGATCGCGAGACGCGTGCCGGGCGCCACCGCGCGCAAGCCCGCGAGCATGGGCAGGATGATCGTCGACTCCGCGTAGTCCGTTGCGGCGATGCGCCAGGTTTGCGTCGCCGCGGCGGGATCGAATGGAATGGTTGGCGCGACCGCGCGCTGCAGTGCGTCGAGCGCTTCGCGCAATGGCGGTTTCCTATTTCGTTATCACTGTCGCGGTTTCTGTCAAATGCGATTCGTTGAGGTACTGCCCATAGATTTGCTTTTGTGAGCGATGCCGCGGCTCGTCTTGGAAGTGCAGGCGACGTGTATCAAACGGAAGCTGCTGACGTGCCAGGTCATATGGGCGCATTTGTACCATTGACTCAATGCGTGGTCGTGCTCTCTTGAGAAATTGACGGTTATCAGCGCTTCAGTTTGATCTGTCTAGATTCTCATTGACGAGGAGCGCGCTCGAACCTCACGCTCCGAGGTCCCGTTGAAAATACACTGAACGAACGTTACTGCATGCAGACTTGCCTAACGTCTACAGTCCGACGGTAGACGTTCCTGTTCAGCCAAGGCACGAACGTGTATTCGTCGTACGCGTTGCTGCCCATATAAATCCAATTGCTGAGTATGTTGGACATCACCATCTCCCACTCCTTCCGTCGCTAACGGGCACCGCTCCGGCTTCGCGGCAAAAGCCGCTCCCAGCCACGTTCTCACGCCTTTCGATGCCGCGGCACCGGGCTGCTACTCGATCGACTGCAGTATGTCGTTACCAAAAGGCAAGACCGGGCACTGCATCAATGCCCCATTTCGCTCGAAGGCGGCTCAAAGCTGGTCCTTGCGACCGGTATCCGCGTCGTGGATGTGTGCAGAAGAACGCTTTCGACGCGACACCGCTCTTGTGCCACGACTACCAAAAGTGCGGATATGCCAGACGGCCACAAATACTGTACATAAAGACTAAGATAGGTATGTTTACAAAATAAAGCAAGGGGGTTCGGACAGCCCGCTCATCGCTATCGTCCTCGAAGGTGGGACCTCGGGCGCCCGAGCTGCTTGCAGGAACGGGAGCCGCGTTCTGCTTCTAACCGTGGCTTGGCATCTTGTGCTCAACCTTGTGAAGGCAGGGAATTCCCTCTCTTTTTTCTTTTTTTTGGTTTTGTATCATGACCTAACTTTGGTGGTATTTTCTACGAAGGCGCCGCGAGAAGCGTTTTGAACCGGGCTGCCGATTGACGATTCAGGAGTTCAGACATGGATGAAGCCACGCGCGAGGCGTTCGCCGAGGACGGCGCCGTTCTCGTCAAAGGTCTTCTCAGCGAGCAGCAGTTGGCGCGGTGCAGGGAGGTCTTCGACTGGGGCATAGAGAACCCCGGGCCTATGGCTTGCAGCCTGTTCGAAGGCACGGTACACAAGACCCACAACGACAACGCCAATCCGTATGCGAAGGGGCGTCTGGACGAACTGGTTGGCCAACTGCCGTTCGGCCGACTGTTCGCGGACCTGTGGGCCTCGGATCACGTCTGGTATTTCGCAGAGGAGCTGTTCCTCAAAAGTGGGGGCAGGAGCGGTCGCTCGCCGTGGCATCAGGACACGTCCTACCTGCCATGGGAGGGGATGCACCTCGGGAATGCGTGGATCAGCTTTGAGGCCGTCCCCAAACAGAATGCGCTTGAGATTGTGCGGGGATCCCATCGAGGTCCGCGTCACGATGGCACGACCTTTCAAAATGCTGAAGATCCGACTGATCCTCTCCATGGCGGCGATGTCTGGCCGCGCCTGCCGAATATCGAAGCTGAGCGCCGCGATAACCCGGCTGCTTACGACATCATTTCGTGGGCGACGGAGCCCGGTGACGTCCTGCTGCTGCATCCGGGCGTGCTGCACGGCGGCGGCGCGGTGGACAGCGCGTTTCCAGAGCGCCACACGCTCGTGCTGCGCTTCTTCGGCGACGGCGCGGTTTTCAGTCCGCTGCCGCAACCGAGCGTCTCGGGCTTCACGTCGTCCGGTGTCTTGCTCATCGAAGAACTTGCCGCGTTGAAAGAAGGGGATCCGTTTCGCGCACCGTGTTTCCGTCAACTCGTCTGACCATAGGGGCCACCATCATGACAATGTCCACTACGCGGCAATCGATCATCCCGCCGCCGTTCCAGGCGTTCTACGACGCTTACCATTTTTCGCCCGCGACCCGCGTGGGGAACACGATCTGGGTCTCCGGCCAGGTCGGCATCGGCACGGATATGAAAGCCGGCGAGGGCATGCCGGCGCAGGCCCGCATCGCCTTCGAGTCCCTCAAAGCCGTGCTCGAGACGGCGGGCGCGAGCCTCTCCGACGTGGTGGAGCTGACCACCTTTCACACGGACTTACGCGGTGAAATGGAGGCCTTTTCGGCGGTCAAGGACGCGTACTTCCCGGCGCGCTATCCGTCGTGGACTGCGGTTGGCGTAACACAATTGGCGCTGCCAGAGTTGTGCATCGAGATTCGGGCTGTGGCCGTGGCAGGCTGCGGCGAGGACTGAGCGGTTCGGCCCCGATGTGTAGGGTTTGATTCTAACGATGCGTACTACGAATGAAAATTGGATCGGAAGGAGAGTCATGATGAGAAAGCACACCATCGGAACCATGTCCGCCATCACGGCTACTTTATTGCTCGTGGCCGGAGTGGCAGTTGCCGACGACCTCACGCCGTCAGGCGCCGAGCGCGCGGCCAGCAAGGACGGACTCGTGCCGGCGTTTGCCGGCAGGGAAGCCACGCCGGCCGGCTGGGAGTGGGGCAAGGTCCGCGGTGACTTCTGGAAGTACAAGAACGAAAAACCCCTGTACACGATCGATGCGTCGAACGTCGACAAATACGCCGAAAAGCTGTCACCGGGGGAGATTCAGCTCGTCAAGCAGTTGAAGGGCTACCGCATGGACGTCTATCCGTCCCACCGCGAATGCCAGCTGCCGGATTTCGCCGAGCAGAATTCGAAGGCAAATCTCACGACGGCGAAACTCGCTTCGGATGGCGAGACGCTGCAGGCGGCGGCGCTACCAGGCGTGGCGTTTCCGCAGCCGAAGAACGGCGCCGAGGCGATCCTCAACTATGAAACACGGTACCGCGGCGAGGGGGTCGAGTGGTCGCCGGTTGTCACGTCCATTTCACCGCGCCCGGGCGGCAGCGACTGGATCGACGCAATCGGTCCCCAGGTGTTCTATTTCCCGGGGGGCAAGGATGGCAGCAGCACGCCGCAGGATGTTGACCAACTCAGTCTCGGTGCCTACTTTTCCGTCGATTCGCCGGCAGCACTGGCCGGGCAGGCCTTCGTGCAGCGGCAGTACTTCGATAAGGATTCGGAAACGTATTACTACTTCCCCGGCCAACGCCGGGTGAGACGCATGCCGGCCTATACGCACGATGCGCCACTGATCGGCTTCGAGAATCAGTATCTGATCGACGAATCCAACATGTTGAACGGCTCAATCGACCGCTTCAACTGGAAGCTCGTAGGCAAGAAGGAAATGATCGTCCCGTATAACGATTTCGGCATGTACACCTTCAAGGACAAACTGCATGACGTCGCCACGCCCAATGGCATCTCGTCCGATCATCGCCGCTACGAGGTGCACCGCGTCTGGGTCGTGGAGGCGACGCTCAAGCCCACGGCGCGCCACGTTGCGTCGAAGAAGGTGTTCTACCTGGACGAGGATAGCTGGCTTGCGCTCGTGGGCGAGGACTATGACGCGCAGGGCAAGCTCTGGAAGGTGCGCGAGAGCTACCCGATCCCGGTGTGGGAACTGGGCGGCGCCTGCGATAACGAGCCGTTCGTGCAGTACGACGTCAACAACGGGCGCTACGTGTTCGACGCCTCGTCGATTGGCCAGGGTAAGGACATTCGCTGGTACCAGCAGGTCAACGACCCGCGTTTCAAGACGGACTTCTTCACGGCTGAATCCTTGCGATCGGTGAGCGAGCGCTGAAGTTCGGCGAAGGACCAGGGACCGGCGTGCATCGGTGACGTGCGCCGGGATCGAGGGTGACGGCAGGGGAGATCCATGAAAACGAAGATCATCGGAAGATATATTGCGGCGTCGCTGGCCATGTTCGGTACGGCTGCGACCAGCGCGTACGGTTATGAGTTCACGACGGGTCTTGGTGATCTCACGGGTTCATGGGTGACCAACCTCACGGGGGGCGCGGGCATCCGCACAAAAAACCCGAGCTGCTCGCTTACCGGCGACCCGAACTCGTTCGGTTGCGGCGCGGCAGCCAACACCAATCAATGGGGCGTGGGTGACGACGGTAATCTGAACTACCGCAAGGGTCAGCCCTTCAGCACCTACGTCAGCGCGACGAGCGAACTGCTCTTCAAGATGCCCAGCGAGGGCCTAAAGTTCATGATCCGTGGCACGGGTATGTACGACTTCCTCGCCGGCGACACGAACCGCACGCCGCTGTCGAGCACCGCTGCGGCGCAGGTCGTCTACAACGTGCAACTGCTCGACCTCTGGGGCGAGAAGGATTTCACGATCAACGGGCAGAGCGCGCACGTGCGCCTCGGCAACCAGGTGGTCAACTGGGGCGAGAGCATGTTCGCGCAGGGCGGTATCAACGCCACCAACTCTCTCGACGTGCAGAAGCTGCTGATTCCCGGCTCGCAGCTGAAGCAGGCGCTGCTGCCCGCGCCGATGATCAGCTTTGCAGCGGACCTTTCTCATGGCTTTAGTACTGAGGATTACTACCAGTTTTCGTGGAACGGCAACCGCTATCCGCCGGTGGGCTCGTTCTGGTCGGTATCGAACAGCCTGGGCCGGGGAACCAACCCGTATACGGTGAGCACCACTAATCTGAACGTGGCCGGCCCCAGCGCCGGCACCATCGCGGGGGCCAGCAGCGGCAACCAGAACGTGCTCGACGGCATCAATAACGGCCTCGTCAGCGGTGCGTTTGCGGGGCCTCCCTTTAACGTTGTCGGCCTGCCCGTCAACTGGCAGGCGCCATCGAAGTACCATCCGCAGTTCGGCATGAAGTTCAACTATTCGCCGCGCTCCTTCGATGCGAACTTTGCTGTCTATTACGAGAACTACACCGACAAGTCGCCGGTGCTTTCGTCTCTGGCCAATGGGACGTTGGACTGGTCGTATCTGCAGAACCGTCAGCTCTTCGGCGCCAGCGCTAACTTCGGGATCGGCAACTGGGCGATCGGCACCGAGCTCTCGTACCGGCCGCACGATGCCGTCGCACTGTCGAGCTGCTATGGCGCAGGTGGCCCATTGGACCTGAACACCAACGGCGTGGCCGGCGTGAATTGCCAGCAATGGGCCGACATGAAGAAGCTCCAGTACGACATCAACGGGCTGCTGGCGCTAACGCGCAGCGAGTATCCGTTCCTCAAGCTGCTCGGTGCGGATGTAGCGACGCTGACCTGGGAGCTCACATGGATCTACTACCCTGGCCTGAGCCAGCGCGGCGTCACGCGCTCGGTGGATGGCCAGACGGTCACGCAGGTGCCTCAGGCGGGCTACCTGCCCTGGCTGAACAACGGATCCAGCCTGGGCTACCCGATCGGCATGGCGCAGGGCACGTCGAGCTCCGTGGGCGCAACCATCGATTTCAACTGGACCTACGACGGCACGCTGATTCATGGCTGGCAGGTGACGCCGGGCGTGACGTTCGCCGACGGACTCTACGGCTATACGCCGACGCTTACTGCGAACTACCTGCAGGGCTCGAAGTCGCTGAACCTCTACGTGCTGTTCAACCAGAACCCGACGGTCTGGCAGGCGGGCATCAATTACACGCTGTTCTGGGGCGGGCACAACACCGTAGGCAATCCCTACGCAGACCGCAACTTCGTCGGCATGTTCGTCACCCGGAACTTCTGATGGCCGAAACGCCGGCGTGGGGTCCGATGCCGCTTGTCGCCGGAGCTGCCGAAACATTTGAAGGGAAAATGCCGTGTTAAATCGCCTTGTCAAAACGCTGGAAAGGGTGTTCTTCGGTCACCGCATGGCGGTGCTGGTGAGCATTGGCCTGTTCACCGTGGTCATGGCATTTTTTGCCGTGCAGTTGCGGATGGATGCGGGCTTCGAGAAGCAGATGCCGATCGGCCACGAATACATTCAGACCTTCCAGAAGTACCGCTCCGACCTGCTCGGCGCGAACCGGATCACCGTGGTCGTGCGTGCACGCAAGGGCTCGATCTGGACGAAGGAAGGGCTTACGCGACTGTACAAGGTGACCCAGGCGGTGACGTACCTGCCGAACGTGGACCGCATTGGCGTGCAGTCGCTGTGGACGCCGAACGCCTACGTGAACGAGATCACCGACGAGGGCTTCCGCGCGGAGCCAATCATCTCCGGCACGATCACGCCCGACCAGCTCACGCCCGACGTTGTCGCGAAGGTGCGCCGTGCGACGACACTCGGCGGCTATATCGGCACGCTCGTTTCGCACAACGAAGACAGCGCCATGATTACGGCCGAGCTCAACGAGCGGGACCGCAATGGCAAGGTGCTCGATTACGTGGCGTTCAACCGCCTGCTCGAAGCCCAGATCCGCAAACCGTTTGAAGATGCGGGCTATGAAATCCAGATCATTGGCTTCGCGAAGCAGATCGGCGATATCGCCGATGGCGCGACCGCCGTGCTCGGCTTCTGCGGCATCGCGTTGCTGCTCACGGCGCTTGCGGTCTACTGGTACTGCCATTCGGTGCGCTTCACGGTGCTGCTGATTTCATGCTCGCTGACATCGCTCGTCTGGCAGTTCGGCACGCTGAAGCTGTTGGGCTTTGGACTGGACCCGCTCGCGGTGCTGGTGCCATTCCTGGTCTTTGCGATTGGCGTCTCGCACGGCGTACAGCAGGTCAATTTCATCGTGCGGGAGATTGCGCACGGCAACAGCTCGTTCGATGCGGCGCGGCACAGCTTCAGTGGTTTGCTGATTCCGGGCGTACTGGCACTCGTCACCGCATTCGTATCGTTCATCACGCTGCTGCTGATTCCGATACCGATGGTGCGGGAACTGGCGATCACGGCGTCGCTCGGCGTCGCATACAAGATCGTGACGAATCTGATCCTGCTGCCGGTGGCGGCGTCATGCTTCAACTTCGCGAAGAGCTACGCGGACAGCGCGCTCAAGCGCAGCGAGCGGCGCTCGGCGTGGTTGCGCGGGCTCGCGCGCATCGCCGAGCCGCGTTATGCAGGCGTGACCGTTGCATTGACGCTGGTGGTGTTCGCACTTGCCGCGTGGCAAAGCCGCGACCGTGTGATCGGCACACTGCAGCCGGGCGCGCCAGAACTGCGTGCGGATGCGCGTTTCAACAGCGATGCCACGTCGATCGCTTCGAGCTACGACATCGGCCTCGACTGGCTCACTGTCGCGATCGAGTCGGCGCAAAAGGGCTGCGACAACCCGGCAGTCGGCCTGTACGAGGACGACCTCACGAGCGCGATGCGCACCGAGCCAGGCGTGGTGTCGGTCGAGTCCTACTCGGCGATGCTGCGCCGCTACAACCAGGGCTACAACGAGGACTACCCGAAGATGAATGTCGTGCCGATCGACCCTGGGAACTACGGCGCGGTCTCGGTGGATGTGGGCCGGGTGAAGGGCTTCATGAAGGCGGATTGCAGCATGACGGCCGTGCACCTGTTTCTCACCGACCACAAGGCCAAGACGATCAGCCGGATCCTGGACGACGTGAAGACGTATCGCGCTACGCATCCGTTCCCGGGCATCACCGTGCGTCTCGCGGCGGGCAATGCGGGCGTACTCGCCGCGACCAACGAGGAAGTGGCAGCGAGCGAGTTGCCTATGATGCTCTACGTGTATGCAGCGATCCTGATACTGGTGTTCCTCGCCTACCGCGACTGGCGCGCGATGCTCGCGTGCTGCCTGCCGCTCTCGGTGGCGACTTTCATCGGCTACTGGTTCATGAAGGAACTGCAGATCGGGCTCACGGTGGCGACGCTGCCCGTCATGGTGCTGGCGGTGGGTATTGGCGTGGATTACGCGTTCTATATCTACAACCGGCTGCAGGTGCATCTGGCGGGCGGGCAGAACATCGTGAAGGCTGTGCAGCACGCAATGCTGGAAGTGGGTGTGGCGACGATCTTTACGGCTATCACGCTGGCCATTGGCGTGGCGACATGGAGCTTCTCGGCGCTGAAGTTCCAGGCCGACATGGGCAAGCTGCTGGCGTTCATGTTCCTGGTGAACCTGCTGATGGCGATGACGGCACTGCCGGCGCTGGCCTCTGTGCTGGAACGGTGGTTCCCGAGGCGCAAACCGGCGCGTGCGCCTGGACTCTTCAGCCATTGAACAGGGGAGACGCAGTCATGATCAAGATACTTGTTGCTTGTGCCGCGCTGTGCGCGAGTGCGGCAGTCTGGGCTCTGCCGCCGGGAGCCATTGCGGAGTGCGCGGCGATGCCCGCACACGCGTGGGCGGCCCCGTCCCACATGATGCTGCTGGACGCCACGCGTGCGGGTAAGCGCATCGTGGCGGTGGGCGAGCACGGCGTCATCGTCATATCGGATGACGAAGGAAAGACGTGGCGCCAGGCGAAACGAGCGGCTGTTTCGGCGACGCTCTCGGCCGTCACCTTTACCGACGCGCAGCACGGCTGGGCGGTCGGCCAGTGGGGCGTGATTCTCGCAACGGGCGACGGCGGCGAGACCTGGCAGAAGCAGCGCATGGACCTCTCGGTGGACCAGCCGCTCTTCTCAGTGCTGTTCACGAGCCAGAGAGATGGCGTGGCCGTAGGCCTGTGGTCGCTGATGCTCGCCACGCACGACGGCGGCAAGACGTGGACGAAGGTGACTGTGCCGAAGCCGCCGGGTGGCACGAGGGCGGACCGCAACCTGTACCACATTTTTGCCGACAGCAAGGGCGCGCTCTATATCGATTCGGAACAGGGGATGGTGCTGAAGTCCACGGATGGTGGCGCGAACTGGAGCTATCAGGCAACGGGCGGCAAGGGCACGCTGTGGACGGGCGTGGCGCTGCCCGACGGGCGGATCGTGGTGGGCGGGCTGCTGGGCAGCCTGTACCAGAGCAGCGACGGCGGGGCGACGTGGGCGGCGCTGAACGTGGGCACGAAGAGTTCGATCACCGATCTCGTAGCGACTCGAAACGGACTGATGGGCGTCGGGCTCGATGGCCTTGTGTTCCGGCAACGCGAGGGCAGCACGTCGTTCGAGGTTCATCAGCGCGACGATCGCGCAACGCTCACCGCCGCATTGATTGATGGCGCCGGCAAACCGGTGTTGTTTTCGCAGGAGGGGGTGCTGACGGTCCATTGAGAAGCGCCAGTCGCTACCTTGTTAGAACGTTTTCCTTAAGAGCAGAGAAGGAAAGGGGAGAAACAATGAAACTGAATTGGGCATGAAAGATGGATCGGAAACGTAAGCCGGATACACAGACCCGGCGCCAGCTGCTACGCGTTACGGCGATGGGCGCGGCGTCACTCGCGGCCGGCGGCATGTCGCTGGCACAGGCCGCCGTAACGAAGCCCATGAACGGCGACATTCTGGACGTCGCGATCATCGGCGCGGGTCTCGCTGGATTGACCGCGGGCCGTGACCTCAAACTGGCCGGATGCGATTCGTTCGTCGTGCTCGAGGCACGCAACCGCGTCGGTGGACGCACCTATAACCACGACCTCGGACACGGTGTCGTTTCCGAAGCCGGAGGGCAGTGGATCGGTCCCGGCCAGACCGCGATCTTCGATCTGGCACGTCAACTCGAGATCGATACGTTTCCGAGCTGGTACACGGGTAAGACCATCGTGATGGCGCAGGGCGCTACGGTGGCGCAGGATTTTCATGGCGGCACTGGGGGTGACGACACGATCGGCAACCGGCTTGCCGAACTGTCGCGCGGCGTGCCGTCCGGCGCGCCGTGGAAAGCGCCGCATCTGGCGGAACTGGACAAGCTCTCTTACGGCGAGTGGCTCTTGCAGCAGGGCGTGAAATACGAGGACGGCTACTTTCTCGCGCTAGCCGCGAAGCTGACCACGGGCGGTGCGCCGGCGCAGCTGGGTCTGCTGCACTACTTATCGATGATCAACAGTGCAAGCTGCAACTACACGCAGCTCGAAGCGTTCAAGGGCGGCGCGCAGGAAACGCGCATCGTCGGCGGTTCGCAGCGTCTGAGCATCAAGATGGCCGAGCAACTCGGCGACAAGGTCAGGCTGTCCTCGCCCGTGCGCAAGGTCACCGGCTGGGATCGTGGCGTTGTGGAGGTGCACACCGATCAGGGCGTGGTTAAGGCGCGTCGTGCGATTGTCGCGATGAATCCGGCCCTGTGCAATCAGGTTGTTTTCGATCCGCCGTTGCCCGGCGGGCGGGCGCAACTCCAGCAGAACTGGCCCACGAACGCCCCCATGCGCAAGACGGTCCACGTCTACGACAAACCGTTCTGGCGCGACGCCGGTTATTGCGGAACGATCTTCCAGGTCGGTGGCCCGGTCTTCATGGCGTACGACAACTCGCCTCCCGATGCATCGCTCGGCGTGATCGCCGCATTCGTCGCGCCGGGGATGTTGCCGGACGATTCCGCGATGGCCGAAAAGACGCTGTCGGCCACTTTTGCCAAGGCATTCGGCGACCGCGCGCTGCATCCGACGCAGTTCCACGACTACGACTGGGGCCGGGTCGATCCGTGGACCCTGCATTGCATCAATCCCATGCCGCCGGGCTTCTGGACCAGGTGGGGCAAGTATCTGCATCCCGAAGTGGGGCGCCTGATCTGGTCAGGGACTGAAACCGCCGACATCTGGGCCGGCGCGATGGACGGTGCCGTGCGTTCGGGCCACCGCGCTGCCTTGCAGGCGCTGGCCGGCTTCACTCGACGCGGCGAGGAGGCGTGAATGAAACGGGCATGGATCGTAAGCGCAGCCGTTGTGCTGGCAGGCGTCGCAGGCGTGGGAGCGCTCTACGGACGCGATTACCTCGACGGTATGCATTTCGAAAAGGCGATGAGCGAGATCGACAAGACGGCAGTGGCCAACGGTGGCCCATGGCCGCAACCGCAGGAGACCTGCTACTTCTGCCACGGTGCGCACGGGCAGTCCGTCAACGCCTGGTATCCGGCGCTGTCCGGACAGCCAGAAGCTTATCTCGTCGCCCAGTTGCACGCGTTTGCCGGCGACCTGCGACCTAACCCCCACATGGGGGCGATTGCGAGGGAGCTGACGGACGAGCAGATCAAGTCGTTGGCTGTCTATTTCGCGCGGCAGACGCCGGCCCAAAGCGAAGCGGTGCACGTCCAGGCGGCGCTCGAAAAGCGCGGGATGGCGCTCGTAGCGGCGAAAAGCTGTCAGGCCTGCCACGGGGCGTCGTTCATGGGCCGCAACCTGGTGCCACGACTGGCGGGCCAGGGCGAAGCCTATCTCGCGAAGCAGCTTGCTGCGTTCAAGACGGGCGAGCGTCGTGACCCGAGCGGCGCAATGAACGGGATGGCGGCCACGTTGTCCGGTGAAGACATCCAGGCGGTGGCCAGCTATCTGGCGAGCCTGACGCCGGGTGGCAGCGCCGCAGGCGCGCAATAGCTGCCATGGCGTAACGGGCAGGAACAGTGGGGTGACAGGGGAACACCCTGTATTTTTTCAGTTTCGTTAAGTTGTCAATATGACCTAAGTTGGTTATTGTGTTCTATTAATGAAACGTGCTTCATCGCAACACTGACTGACGGTGCTGTTTGTCAGCCGCCGGCGACATCCCCGCATTTGACAGACGCAACATTTAACCAATCACGTTTCAGGAGACAAGCATGGCAAAGCATCCCGTCGTCGTTTATGGCGCAAGTGGTTACACCGGCATGTTGATCATGGACTGGCTCATCGACCAGGACATTCCCTTTACGGCGGTCGCGCGTAACGCGAAGCGCACGCAGGACATGATGGCCCAGCGTGTCGTGCGCCTCGAATCGGCGAACTACGAAGTCATCGAAGCCGAGCACAACGTGGATTCGCTCGTGAATGCCTTTCGCGGTGCAAAGGTCGTGTGCAACACGGTCGGGCCGTTCTTCAATTTCGGCCTTACCGCCGTGGAAGCGGCGCTCAAGGCAGGCTGCCATTACCTCGACACCACTGGCGAGCAGCACTATATCCGCCAGGTTCGCGAACAGTTCGGCGAGAAGTTCCGGCAGGCGGGGCTGCTGGTATCGCCCTCGAATGCCTACATGTACACGTTCGCGGAAATCGCCGCCGAACTGGCGCTTGAAACGCCCGGCATCGATGCGCTGGAGACCGCCACGCTCACGCGCGGCCCGCGCGGCGCTGGCGCCGGTGTGAGCGTGGGCTCCACTGCGACCATCTTCGAAGGCTATCGTCAGGAAGCATGCTATCTGTGGGAAAAGAAGCTGGTGCCGCATGACAGCCACGCTTCGTTCAACATCGCCTCTCCCGACTTCCTTCAGCCCGTGTTCGCCCTGCCGTGGGGCGGGACGTCGCTGCCGGTCTACTTCGAGCACGATCCGCGCGTGCGCAGCTGCGTTTCCTGCGTGGGCTTCTACGACAACAATGCGATGCAGATGGTGCACGCGCTTGGACAGAAGTGGGAAGCCGAGTACGCGAACTTGCCGCGCGAGCAGCAGGATGCGGTGCTCAAGCAACTCGTCGACTCGACCGCGCCGGCCATGCCGCCGCGCGAACGCACGTCGCTTCATCGCACTGTCGACTTCGCGATCGGTCGCGGCCAGCTCTCCGCCGTTCGCGCGACCGTGCACGGCATCACGCCATACATCGCGACCGGCGCGATCCAGACGGCCGCGGCCATCAAGCTGCTCGACGGCGAGACCGCGAAGGTGGGCTTCGCCTCGGGTTCCCAGGCATTCGGGCATCGCTATCTGCTCGGCTTCCTCGAGCAGCGTGGGCTCGCGCGCGCGACCGTCGCTCAGCTGTAAGCGCCGCGAGCGCGCAGTTTCGGTACAGATTCAGGACAGACAGGGAAACACGGGATATGGCAATCATTGACTTCTTCGACCGCGGTTGGCGCATCAACCCCAACGGCATCGCCTACATCCAGGACGAGCGTAGCTATTCGTTCGATGAGGTGCACACGCTGTCGTGCCGCATCGCTAACGGCCTGCTCGCTGCCGGCTTCGAAAAGGAAGCGAAGGCAGCGGTCTGGGCCGACAACGACGTCACGGCATGGACCTGCACGCTGGCGCTGTGGCGTGCGGGTGTGGTGTGGATCCCGGTGAACGGGCGCAACGCGCCGCAGGAGAACCAGTACCTCCTCGACGCGTTCGATTGCGAAGCGCTGTTTTTCCACCAGACGTTCGCACCGGCGATCGAAGCGCTGCGTCCCAGTCTGCCCAAGGTCAGGCTCTGGGTCTGTATCGATGCCGATCTGCCGTGGGCGCCGTCGCTCGAGAAGTGGAGCGCGGCGCAACCTGCGACAGAGCCGCGCGTCGATTACGACATGGACGACATCGTGACCCTTTCGGCCACGGGTGGAACGACGGGTTTGCCGAAGGGTGTGATGAACACGCATCGCGCGTTTCAAACCTACTTCGCGCAGTTCATGATGGCGTTTCCGTATGGCGTGGAGCGGCCGGTGAATCTCGCCGCCGCGCCCATGACGCATACTGCGGGAATGCTCTCGCTGCCGTGCACCGCGCGCGGCGGCACGGTGGTCGTGTTGCCCAAGCCGAAGCCGGCGCTTCTTCTCGCGGCGATCGCGAAGCATCGGGTCACGGAGTTCTTCCTGCCGCCGACGGTCATCTATCGCCTGCTCGATATCCCCGGCATCGAGGACCAGGATTTTTCGTCGCTCAAGTGCTTCCTGTATGGCGCCGCGCCGATGTCGGTGGAGAAGCTCAGGCGCGCGATCGTGGTGTTCGGTCCGGTTATGGCGGGCGGCTACGGACAGACGGAAGCCCCCGCGTCCATCTCCTATCTCACGCCTGCCGAGCACTTCGTCGACGGCAAGCCTGCGCCGGACAGCCGGCTCTCGTCGGTCGGCAGGCCCAACCCGCTGATCCGCGTCGAAATCATGAACGATCGCGGCGAGATCCTGCCGCAGGGCGAGACCGGCGAAATCTGCGTGCGCGGCGACCTTGTCATGAAGGGCTACTACAAGGCGCCGGAGAAGACTGGGGAAACGATCATCGACGGCTGGCTGCACACGGGCGACGTCGGTCATCTGGATTCCGAAGGGTATCTGCACATCACCGACCGCAAGAAGGACATGATCATCAGCGGCGGCTTCAACGTGTATCCGAGCGAAGTCGAGCAGGTGATCTGGGCTCATCCGGCGGTGCAGGATTGCGCGGTGATCGGTGTGCCCGACGAAAAGTGGGGGGAGGCCGTGAAGGCGGTGGTGGAGCTCAACGCGGGTCAGAGCGTCAATGCCGAAGATCTCGTGGCGTTGTGCAAGGAGAAGCTCGGCTCGATCAAGGCACCGAAGACTGTGGACTTCGTCGCGGCACTGCCTCGCAGTACGGCCGGCAAGGTGCTGAAGAAGGATCTGCGCGAGCAGTACTGGCAGGGTCAAACCCGCCGGATCTGAGTCAGCAACGTTGAGATAAAACACCATGATCGACATTTACATCGCCGGCATTGCAATGACCGTGTTCGGCCGGCACTTCGAGCGCAGCATCGACGATCTCGCGGGCGAAGCGCTACGCGGAGCATTGAAGGATGCGGGTTGCGATGCTGGGGCGATCGGCGCGGCTTTCTATGCCGGCATCACCAATGGGCCGCTGCAGGGCCAGCTGTCAATTCCGGGGCAGGTCGTGTTCAGCAAGATCGGGATTGAAGGCATTCCGGTCTACAACGTCGAAAACGCCTGCGCATCGGGCAGCACCGCGGTGCATCTCGCAGCGCAGGCACTTCGGTCGGGCGCCTGCGATGTGGCGCTCGCGCTCGGCGCGGAGAAGATGAACGTCGCGGACAAGGCGAAGTCATTCGCCCTGTTCGAGGCGGGCTGGGACGTGTCGCGCGTCGACGAAAACTTCGCCAGGCTGATGAAGCTCGGCGAAGGCATCGAGCCGCCGCCCGGAGCGGAGTCCGATCGGCCCTATAGCCGCTTCATGTCGGTCTACGCCGCGCTGTGCCGGTATCACATGAAGACCTACGGCACCACGCAACGCCAGATCGCCGCCGTGTCGTCGAAGAACCATCGGCATTCGGTGCACAACCCGTATTCGCAGTTCCGCCAGCCGTTCACGATCGACGAGGTGCTTGCGGCACCGCCGATCACGTATCCGATCACGCTGCCGATGTGCGCGCCGGTTACGGACGGTGCGGCAGCGGCGATCCTCTGCACCAGGGAGGGGCTGCGGCGCATCGGCGCCGACCCCAAGCGTTGCATCCGGATTGCGGCGAGCGTGATCCGCAGCTTCACGCATCGAAGCGCCGACGAGCCGGAAAAGAACATCGGCCGGCTCGCCGCGCTGCAGGCCTATCAACAGGCAGGCCTCGGCCCCGAGGACATAGATGTCGCAGAAGTGCACGACGCGTCGGCAATGGGGGAAATCATCCAGGCTGAAAATCTGCAACTGGTCCCGATCGGCCAGGGCGGCCCCGCAGCCGAGCGCGGCGAGTTCACCCTCGGCGGGCGTATTCCAATCAATACATCCGGCGGCCTCGAATCGAAAGGCCATCCACTGGGTGCGACGGGAATCGCTCAGCTATACGAACTGGTGACTCAACTGCGCGGCGAAGCGGGCGCGCGTCAGGTATCCCGTGCGCGGCACGCAATTCAGGAAAACGGCGGCGGATTTCAGGGTATCGAAGAGGCGGCGCTCGCCGTCCACATTCTGAGCAAGACTTGAAGGAGCGTGCATGAGCGAGACAACGGAAACCCAGGCAGGACAGCAAGGCGACTCGCGCTCCGGAGTGAACCGCCGCACTTTCCTCAAGGGCGCGGCGGCAGTAGCCGTAGTGGTGCCGGCAGTGGCGGCCACGCAATGCGCGCGCGTCGAATCGGCTGGGCCAGTGGAGGAGGCCAAAATGACCGCTGACATGGAGAAGTACCGCGCGCTTGGCGGCTGGGTGGAAAGGCCGGCCGACATACAGCCGGAACTCGTGGGCGACACGAGTGCGGATGTGATCATCGTCGGCGCCGGGTTTGCCGGGCTGTCGGCTGCGCTGGAACTGGTCGGGCACGGAGCGAAAGTGATCGTGCTCGAGCGCGAGTTTGCCGGCTTTGGTGCAAGTGGACGCAACGCTGGCTATCTGGCCGGCGCACTCGCGCTCGAGTACGATCTTTTTCTCAAGGACATAGGCAACCAGAAAGGGAGGGAGATCGTTCGCTACTACGAGGAGGCAGTCCCCTTCGTGGAGGGAAAGCTCAAGGAGCACGAGATCGACTGCGACTATAACCAGACGGGCATTATCCGCGCGGGCATCGATCCCGCGCAGGAAGACAAGGTGCGCGAGGACATGCGAACCGGCGCCGGACTGGGCTTTCAGTCGGAGTTTCTCGATCAGGCCGAGATGCGTGCGCGTGGCATTCCGCCTGCGTTCCTGTTTGGCAACTACGTGCCGCGCGGGGGCACGCTCCATCCCGGCAAGTACGTGATGGGGCTCAGGCGCGCGGCTCTGCGGGCAGGCGTGAAGATATACGAGAACACGCCGCTGCTGTCTTACACGGAAGGGCCGGTCATCATGGTGCAAACTCCGCGAGGCAGTGCGAGTGCCCCGGCTCTGATGCTGGCCACCAACGCCTATACGCCGCAACTCGGCCTGCTTGCAGACAAGGTCGTGCCGTTACGGGTCTCGGCGATCGAGACCGAGCCGCTTTCCGATGCTCAGCGCAAGGCGTTGGGTTGGCTGCGACGCGAAGGCATCGTGACGGCGCACTGGACCATGGAGAGCCATCGCCTGACCGTCAACAACACGCTCGTGGTGACGACCAAGCGCCTCCACTATCCATACGGCTCCAAAACACCGAACGTACCCGACTATGATTCGTATCGCGAGCTGCGCACGGCTCTGCATGACCGCTTCCCGACCCTCAAAGGCATCGCGCTGCGGGCATGCTGGAGCGGCTATATCAGCTTTGCCAATGACGCGCTGCCGGTCGTCGGGGCAACGGGCGCGCATCAGAACATTTTCTACAGCGCTGGGTGCTCCGGGCATGGCGTGGCCGCCCAGTCCATGGTGGGAAACATGATCGCCGGGCGGATTCGCGGCACCGAAAGTCCGCTCCTTTCGGCGCTGGATCACAAGACGCCGTCGACACTGCCCGAGCCGTTGCGATGGTGCGTCATGAATGGGGCGCTGGGCGTGGTGAACGTGCTCGACGACCGTGTGAACGGCAAGGCGCGTGCCGCGCAAGCGCAGCGGGCGTAATGCGATTAGCGCCACAGAATGCTTTCGGAGACCATGTCGCTCGAGGCCCCGATTGGGGCATTCGGAGAGTCGCTTGATGTTCGACTACTGCGAATTGAGGTGATATTGGGCGAGGACGAACGCTGCATCACGCGCCCGCCATGAGGATGGATGTTCAACCTGGTGTAAGGTATAGTCATGTTTACCTAGAGAACGGTTCGTGTGACCCATACTTCACTCAGGACGGAAAGCGATGACAGTGCCAAAAGAA
This sequence comes from Paraburkholderia sp. Clong3, assembly GCF_050436485.1. NCBI lineage: Bacteria > Pseudomonadati > Pseudomonadota > Betaproteobacteria > Burkholderiales > Burkholderiaceae > Paraburkholderia > Paraburkholderia sp. Clong3. The sequence goes on from NZ_JBNDMH010000003.1 coordinate 1,019,628, forward strand.
CCCAGCACCCGTAAGCGGCGCCCGTCGAGCGCAGCACCTTCCACGGGAACCGCACCCGACGGACTGCGGGCCCAGGGCATACGTACGCGCAATGCCATTATTCGTGTGGCGAGGAAGCTCCTGCTCGAGAATGGTCCCATGGACTTCTCGCTGCGTGCCGTTGCGCTGAAAGCGGGAATCAGTGTCAGCAACCTCCAATACTACTTCCCGACGCGGCCTGACGTCGTGCGGGCGGTGATGGCGCCGGTGATCGACACGTATCTCGATGTTCTGAAACAGGCGCTCCAGAACAATGCCTCGCCACGTGCGAAAATCGACATCATTCTCGATCAGTCGTTGCGGGACGCGAAGGACTCGAAGAACATCCCGCTGTGGTGGCATTTCTTTTCGTTTGCGTCTACAGACCCCGAGTGCGCACAGATGCGAGACGAATGGTACGACACCTTGACAAGCGAATTTGCCCAGCTCATTCGCGCCGTGAATCCGGAGCGTGGGGCGGCCGAGAGCGCACATATCGCCATATTGCTCATTTCAATGGTGGACGGAATGACACTCCATCTGGGCACCACGCGCAGCAAGCGCGCATACATGCGAGGGTTTGAGGCTATGTTCATCAAGACCGCGCATAACCTGGTGTGGGGGAAGACGGTATACGCCGAGACGGCCTAGCAGCCACAGCGCCATGCGGGCGAAGAAAGAAGACGGGGGAATACCCTGTCTTTTTTTTTCGGCTAGTGTTTTGTATTGTTACCTATGTTTATATTTGTGTTCTATAAGTGAGATGGCCGGGTTGTCGGGCAGTCCGGTCGACATGCATCCAGGAGAGGAGGAGTACCGAAATGATTCGACTGCACAAGTCCGTAGGGTTGCCGCTGGCAGGATTGACCGGTTTCGAAACGCCGATGAGCGAGGAGGAGCGTGCGATCCAGGACACGGTTCACCGTTTCGCACGCGATGTACTGAAGCCCGTCGGGCGCGAGCTCGACCGCCTGACGCCGGAGGAAGTGATCGCGCCCGGTTCGCCTTACTGGGCCGCCATGATGGAAAGCGCGAAACTGGGCCTCGATCCGCAACTTCTCACGCAGCTTCCCCCAGACATGGCGGTGCGCATCGAATCGCTGATCGGCGAAGAGCTCGGCTGGGGTGATGCTGGGCTTGCCGTTTCGATCGGCGTGGCGCCCGCTCCGTTGATGATGGCGCAGTCGGTTGGCAATCAGGAGCTGATCGACATGTGCACCGGCAAGATCGGCTGCTGGATGAACACCCAGCCCGACCGCGGCTCCGATGCCGCGATTCTCTACCGCGACGAGATCAGCGCGGGCGGCAAGCAGCCGGTCGGCAACCTCACGGCGAAGGTGGGCACGGACGAGATTGTCATCAACGGGCAGAGTTCGGCGTGGATCTCGAACGGCTCGGTCGCGCAGGTGGCTCTTGCGTATATGGCTGCAGACTACGGTGACGGCTTCTACGGTACCGGCGAACATGGCATGTTCACCAACGGCGTGGGCATGATCATTCCGCTCGATCTGCCGGGTATCTCGCGCGGCAAGCCGCTCGACAAGATTGGCCAGCGCTCGCTGCCGCAGGGCGAGATCTACTTCGACGACGTGAAGGTGCCCAAGCGTTTCGCCGTTGCATTGCAGGACGATTATCTCGGCAATCTGGCCTCGACCTGGTCGTTCGCCGGCACGCACATGTGCCAGGTGTTCGTGGGTGTGGCCCGCGCCGCGTTCGAACTCGCACTGGCGTATTGCCACGAACGTAAGCAGGGCGGGGCGCTGTTGATCGATCACCAGATGACGCAATTGCGCGTGGGCGAGATGCTGCGTCGGCTGGAGATGGCGCGGGCCATTGCGCGACGCAGCCTCGCGTTCTCGCGCCTGTCTCCGAAGAGCCATCCCTACGCGACGGCCCAGGCCAAAGTCAGCGTGACCGAGGAAGCGATGAAGATCACGCACGAGGCCTTCCAGCTTTTCGGCGGCAACGGCACCACCCGCGAATTCCCGATCGAGAAACTGTTCCGCGATGTGCGGTCCGCACTGATCGAAGATGGAGAGAACTACCACCTCACGTTGCGCCTCGGCGTGCTGGCAGGAAAGCTCTACCAGGGCGGGTGGACGAAGGAGTAAATATGTCGTCGACCCGATGTCGCGGCGTGGCGTCAGGGCTTCATGGCACCCGGATCGGGTTATCGGATCGCGACTAGCGCGTGGGAGCACTGCCGTAAATCAAGCGCCGAATCCATTATTACATTAGGAGCACGACATGAATGCTGCTGTCTCATTGAGCCACGCGGCTCTCGCGGCTGTGCTAACTCCAACGTGAAGATGCCGATGAACCCGTTCGATGAGATCGCCGTTGAAGAGGCGGTTCGCCTGAAGGAAGCAGGCGTGGCGACGGAAGTCATCGCGGTATCCGCCGGTGTCGCGCAAGCGCAGGAAACGCTGCGCACGGCGCCGATCGCGCGATCTTCATCGAGTCGAATGAGCTGGAGCCGCTCGCCGACAAGCTCAACGCCGCGCTGGGCGCCTCGCGCGCAGCCGTGGACGCGGGCTACGTGCCGAACGACTTCCAGGTCGGCCAGACCGGCAAGATCGTCGCGCCGCAGTTGTACATCGCGGTGGGTATCTCGGGCGCGATCCGGCATCTCGCGGGCATGAAGGACTCAAAGGTAATCGTGGCGGTCAACAAGGACGGAGAAGCGCCCATCTTCAGCGTGGCTGATTACGGTCTCGTCGGCGACCTTTTCCAGGTGGTGCCGGAGTTGGTGTCGTTAATCTGAGCGCATAAAAGGTGGGATGTCGCGAGCAGCCTTCGAGATACAGGGGAATACTCTGTATTTTTTCTGTTTTGTTTGTGTGTATTATGACCTATTTTTGGTTGATTGTACTAACACAGATAAACGGAGCAGCAGACTTCGCGGTTCCCGGCCAGGCGCGCGAATGAATGTGAAAGGATTCCGAATGATTCTGGCAGCAGGGTGTAGCGATCGGATATGAAACCCGGAACCTGGAACCTGGCGCCTGAGCAGAGCGGCTTCGGTGAGCGCAAGGAGCGGGAACCTTCATCACGTAGACAGAGGCACTATGGCAAAAAAATCTTCCCCTGACGGCGCTGCAAACCTGCAGCGCAGGCAATGGCTCAAATATGCCAGTGCCTCGGCTGCCGTTGGCACGCTCGCCATGGGTGCCCGACAGTCGCATGCCGCGGTTACCAAGGCCGCGCCAGGCGCGGACGGCATTCTCGACGTCGCCATCATTGGAGCGGGGCTGGCCGGACTGACCGCCGCGCGAGACCTGCGTCAGGCGGGCTGCGAGTCCTTTCTGGTGCTGGAAGCCCGGGATCGTGTGGGGGGACGAACACTCAACTACAACATCCGCGGTGGCTTCGTTTCGGAAGTCGGCGGGCAATGGATGGGGCCCGGCCAGACCGCCGTCGCTGATCTCGCGCGTGAACTGTGCGTCGGGACTTTCCCAACCTACTACGACGGCAATACGGTCATTCTGGGCGGTGCGGGGCGTGTGACAGTCGATCTGAAGGGCACGTTCGGCACCGACGAGGCGGTCGGAGCAAGGCTCGGCAGGCTGTCACGCGACGTACCTTGTGGTGCGCCGTGGACGTCCTCGAAGGTCGGCGACCTGGACAAGCTCTCGGTCGGCGATTGGCTGGCGAGGCAGGACATCAAGCCTGAAGACCAGGTGGCATGGAATGCCAGCAGCATTCTTTCGGGCGGCGCGGCGCCGGCGAAGATGGGATTGCTGCATTTCCTTTCGATGATCAATTCGGCGGATTGCGATTATTCGCAGCTCGACAGCATCAAGCACAGCGCCCAGGAAACCCGCTTCGTCGGCGGCTCGCAAATCCTCAGCATCAAGATGGCCGAGCAACTGGGCGACAAGGTGCGACTGTCTACGCCGGTCCGCCAGATTTCCGGATGGGACGGCGACGTTGTCACCCTGCATACCGACCATGGAGAAGTGCGGGCACGGACCGTCGTCGTGGCCATCCATCCGGCTTTGTGTCATCAGGTGCAGTTCGATCCGCCTCTGCCCGACAAGCGCGCGGCCTTGCAGCGCGCATGGCCCGCGCATTCCCCTGCACGGAAGACGGCCATGGTCTATCGCCGCCCGTTCTGGCGCGACAAGGGCATGAACGGCAGCATCTTCCAGGTCAATGGCCCCATCCTGTGGGCCTTCGACAACTCCCCGCCCGCTGGGGAGATCGGGGTGATCAACGCGTTCGTCGAGAATGGGATGGTCCCCTCGGAGCGGGACGCGGCAATGGCCATGCACAAGCAACTCTACGCGCAGGCATGGGGCGACGATGCGCTGTCTCCCATCGCCTACCACGATCAGGACTGGAGCCGGGTCGATCCCTGGACCATTACCTGTATTTCCGCCATTCCGCCGGGCTTCTGGAGCGCCCACGGAGAAGCGCTGCACCCGTCGTGCGGCAAGCTGATCTGGTCGGGGACGGAGACGGCGAATATCTGGGCCGGCTACATGGATGGCGCCGTGCGCTCCGGCCATCATGGCGCGCTTCAGGCACTGAATGCCCTGCGTCGGGCGTAAGAGGGCAGCGATGAAAAAATACCTATTGATAGGCATTCCTCTGGTTATCGTCCTGCTGCTGGCCGTTTTCGGTTCTGATCTGCTAGATCTCTACAGGCTTCAGGGCTATATCACTACTTCGACAGCAGCCTATCTCGCCGACGGCGGCCCCTGGCCGCACGTGACCGACACCTGCACTGTGTGTCACGGCGTCAAGGGCAATTCGCTTCATCAGGGCTATCCGAGCCTGGCGGGCCAACCGGCCCCCTACCTGGAAACCCAGCTCCACAATTTCGCCAGTGAGGCGCGGCGCAATCCGAACATGGGACCTCTCGCGATGACGATGAGCGATCCGCAGATCAAATCCCTCGCTGAGTATTTCGCCGGTGCGACCCCTGTCGCGAATCGCTACTTCAAGCCGGATCAGCAACTGCGCGAGAAGGGACAGCGCCTGGTGGCTGCGGGCAACTGTGTCGCATGTCACGGTTCCCAATTGATGGGCCACGAGCAGTTTCCGCGTTTGGCTGGTCAGGGATATGACTATCTGCTCGCGCAGTTCGACGAGTTCGCTTCCGGCACCCGAAGCGAACCCACCGGCGTAATGAAAGGCCTGTCGCAAGGTTTTTCACCGGAAGACCGCAAGGCTATCGCGAGCTATCTGGCAAGTCTCGATCCGAAGAAAAAATGACCAATCAGATGCAACCTGAGTTAGGAGTTTAGTCATGGACCTCAGATCTTTAGTTCTTATGCTCTCTAGTGCTTTGCTGGCATTGAGCTCATCTTTCTACGGCTGGAAGATCGTTAAGAAACGAAACTATCTTCTCGGGCTGGAGATGTGGATTGTCGGTATCTCCGCGACGAACGCCATCGGATTCTTTGCCACTGGCAATGCAGTTTCCTATGAGGTAGCGCACTTCTTGGATGCGTTCTCTCGCGGATTCGGCATGCCCATCATCGCCGTCGCGGGCATGATGGCGATTACGCATGGCTACAAGCCGTCAATTCGCCAGGACGTCGCGGCATTCGTCGCCTCGTTTGCGCTCACATTCGTCCTTGTGGGAGCGGATTTCATCGCTGGCGTTTTGCCCTATTACTATCTGGCGATGTGGATCTGGCTGTCGATCTATCTCGCTTATTTCATCGTGCGATTGCTGAACGTCGGCGCGATGCTTGAGGCGCTGGGCGTGGCAGTGGCGCTGGTGACGTCGCTCGCGATTGCCGGCATCTACGATTTCTACAAGATTCCTGGTGAGGAAACCAACGTCGTGCTCAATTTTTACACGCTTGCGCTGTGTACGTGGGCCTACTTCATGCCGGCGATCTATTACGGCTACTGCGCCCTTGAGCGTGTTCGAAGCGGGAGCGTGGCTTCGAAGAACGCTACTCCCCATTGCAATTGAATGAAAAACGTTGCTGTTGCCGCGGTCCGCGACAACCGGGAGTTATGCGCGGGCGGCGCTGAAGGTTTTATCCTGGAGACTATGATGAATCAGACCTCGCGCAAGGTAATGCGCTTTACGGCTTGGAGTGCCATCATCGGCGGCATTCTGGCGTACGCGAATGTTGGATTGTCTGTCGTGGTGACGGGCCCGGATGCGGACATGGTGCTGCATGGTGCATCGATGCTGGCATTGCCACCGGATATCCGCGACCTGTTCCGCTGGTGCATGGTTGCGGACACGCTTGGCTTCTACCTGCCGTTCCTCGTCATCGGCGGATACTTCGTGCACGTATTTCGTGAGGAGTTGGGCGCGCTCGGCAACATGGTGGCAATGGCAGTCGTGCTGTATGTCATGGTGGGCGTGACAGGCGCAGTTATGCAGTTTGCAATCCTTCACCCGCTGGCACATCTGTATGCGGGCGGGGACGATGCCACGAGAGGCGCAGCGGCGGCAGTATGGACAGCGATAGCCAATGGGACGCAAAACGGGCTCTGGTGGATCGAAGGCCCCCTCGTGCTCTTCTGGACGTTGATTGCGGCCAAACTGCTCAAGAACGCGGGCTGGAAGGGAGCGATTCTGTTGAAGATCGTCGGCTGGGCTTTCGGCTTGTTTTTCGTGTTCGGCTTTTTTCCGGATCTCGACGCGCTTTCGAATGCCAGTGAAATGGTCGTCGTGCTGGTTCTGCCGCTGTGGATGTTGTTGTTCGGCTGGCAGTTGCTCCGCCGCGCACGGACGTTACCGGCACGCTTGCATGGCGTTGGCGCAACCACCTAAGGCATCGCTCGGGTTCAGCCCAGAGCGACGCCAAAGCATTTCCCAGCGATGTAAGCAATCCCGATAGTTTCAGCGATCAGATCGGGATCGATATGGCCCTTTCCTCCGCCAAAGCTGCCGAAGTGATCGGCGACGTGAAAAACTTCACCGATATCATACCGACGGTTTTCCACGCGGACGACTGACGGATCGCGCAGCGGCCATGGGTTGATGTCGTGGCTATAGCAAAAGGCTTGATTGCTTGGAGGCAGTGCTCATGAAAAGGGCGCGCATGCCGCACATTATTGCGCGCCCCCACGCACAATTGATCGGCGCGTGCGAGCCGGGTTCACGTTGCGGGGGCCTGGAATCCGTCGGCGAAGGATAGGCAGGATGTTGGTCTACGAGGTGGTAACTCCGAGAGGTTGGCTGAATAAAGTGGACGCCAACATTCCGTAGAATTGAGCAATGGAGGCATTGATGAACCGAATGCCCGAGGTCGTATGCGAAGGAATTTCGTGAAGAAACAGTCAAGCTGGCAACGAAGTCTTCGCTGCGCAATTCACCTCATCTCGCAGCTAGACTATCAATGCACAGAGTGCGTCGGATGCCGAGACGCGGCCGAAGTCGCTTGCCATTGCATTCTGCTAATGAACAGTTGATAGTGCCATTTGTTACCTTCACTGCTTTTTAAGAGTCCTGTTCGATCACGGCTATGCATCCACCTGGCGCTACCGTACCGGCCGTCAGCGTCCTTGGTCAGGAACTGATGCTGAAACTCGCGCACGGCGTGGCGTCCTGGCTCGTCGGCCAGAAGATTCCGCTGCTGCAAGTCCGCTTTGCGTTTCCGCGTCCACCGCATGCGCATGAATATCTCTACCTCTTTCCTGGACCTGTCCAGTTCGACTGTGAACAGACGTTGATGCAGTTCAGCGCGTCTTTCTTCGACATGCCGATTCGTCAGCGCAAGGCGAACCTGCGTAAGTTTCTCGCGCGGGCGCCCGAAGACTGGATCTTTGTGGCGTTCGACGAACAGCTCACGAGCCACCGCGTCAGGGAATATCTGGCCTCCCGGTTACCCGACATGCCGTCAATCGAGGAAGCCGCGCGAGGCCTGCACTGCTCGGTGCGGACGTTGTGCCGCCATCTTGCGGCCGAGGGTGCGGCGTTTCAGACGCTGAAGAACGAATTGCGACGGGATATCGCGATTCAACGTCTCACGGGAACCGAGGACGCGATCGCTGCGATTGCCGGGGATATCGGCTTCGATGATCCGACCGCCTTCCATCGGGCCTTTCGGCACTGGACGGGCAGCACACCTGGCGCGTACCGCCGCGGCACCTGATTCCATTGACAACACCGGGCCTGCACGAAGGGCCGGTGTTGTCGCGCATCGGCCGTGAAAAACGCGCCGCTCCACGGCTACACGACCGGATTGCTCGTATTCCGTGGCCGACTTTGTCAATAGATGGTCCGGTTCGGTCAGCCGGATTCGCCATGTTCGAGGCTACGATGTCCGTCAATCGTTGCCGTGCAGGACCTGGCGTTCCAGTGTCATGGCACCCCTTTAAATTCCACCATTGGGAAGACACAGGATGAGCTATTCCGCGCCCGTCAAGGACATGCTGTTCGCCATTAATGAACTTGCAGGTCTCGAACACGTGTCGACGCTGCCCGGCTTCGAGGACGCGACAGTTGAAACTGCGCAGGCAGTCCTCGAAGAAGCCGCCCGCTTTAATGCGGACGTGCTGGCGCCACTGAATGTCGAAGGAGACAGGAACCCGAGCAGCTGGACGGATGGGGCGGTCACCGCCTCGCCAGGCTTCAAGGAAGCATTTCAGCAGTTCGCCGAGGGCGGCTGGCAGGGTGTCGTTCACCCCATCGAATATGGCGGCCAAGGGTTGCCGAAACTGCTTGCCACACCGTGCATCGAAATGCTGAATGCCGCGAACCTGTCGCTTGCGCTGTGTCCGTTGTTGACCGACGGCGCGATCGAGGCGCTATTGACCGCGGGCAGCGAGGAGCAGAAGCAACGCTACGTGCCGAAGCTGATCTCTGGCGAGTGGACCGGTACGATGAACCTCACTGAACCGCAGGCCGGTTCCGATCTCGCGCTCGTGCGCACACGCGCTGAACCCTACAACGACGGCACATACCGCATTTTCGGAACGAAGATCTTCATCACCTGGGGCGAGCACGATATGGCGGGGAACATCGTGCACCTTGTGCTCGCGCGGATACCGGACGCGCCGGAAGGTGTGAGGGGTATTTCGCTCTTTATCGTCCCGAAGTTCATGATCAACGACGACGGCATGCCTGGCGCGCGCAACGACGTGCAGTGCGTGTCGATCGAACACAAGCTGGGCATCAAGGCGAGCCCCACTGCGGTGTTGCAATTTGGTGATCACGGAGGCGCAATCGGTTACCTGATCGGCGAGGCCAACCGCGGGCTCGAGTACATGTTCATCATGATGAACGCGGCGCGCTTCGGTGTCGGCGTGCAGGGCATCGCTGTTGCCGATCGCGCGTACCAGAAAGCCGTTGCCTATGCGAAGGAGCGCGTGCAGAGCCGGCCGGTTGACGGTTCGGCTAAACAGTCAGTGGCGATTATTCAGCATCCCGACGTGCGCCGCATGCTCGCGACGATGCGCGCGTTGACGGAAGGAGCCCGTGCGCTCGCCTACGTCGCTGCTGCGCACAGCGACATCGCGCATCGTCACGCCGACGAGGCGGTGCGAGCCGACCATCAGGCGATCTACGAATATCTGGTGCCAGTCGTGAAGGGTTGGAGTACGGAGCTGTCGATCGACGTCGCGAGCCTGGGCGTACAGGTGCATGGCGGGATGGGTTTCATCGAAGAGACTGGCGCCGCGCAGTACTACCGCGACGCACGCATTCTGACGATCTACGAAGGTACGACCGCGATCCAGGCGAACGACCTGGTCGGACGCAAGACGCTCCGCGACGGCGGCGCGGTCGCCAAGGTGTTGATTGAGCAGATTGACGAAACGCTTGCGGCGTTGTGGGAGCATGCCTCGTACGAGTCCAGCCCAGCGTTCCAGGTGCTTTACCGTCATCTTGCGGCGGGTCGCGTTGCGCTGGCGAACGTCGTCGAGTTTGTGCTCGCCCGAGCCCAGCAGGAACCGAACGTGGTGTTTGCCGGCAGTGTGTCGTATCTGAAGCTGGCCGGCATCGTGCTGGCTGGCTGGCAGTTCGCCCGGGCGCTACTGGTGGCCACGGAGAAGCGCAGCGACGATCCGTCGTTCTACGACGCGAAGATCGCGACGGCACACTGTTTCGCGACGCAGGTCCTGCCGCAGGCACTCGCGTTGGAAGCGGCCATCGTCGGCGCGCAGGATGACGTGGGCGTGCTGGCGCTGACGGAAGACCAGTTCTGATGCAAGGGGGGATCATGACTGAAGCTCGCCTCATCGAGCAATACGGTCCACGCGAGTCGATGGAATACGACGTCGTGGTCGTCGGCGGCGGCCCGGCTGGGCTGTCCGCGGCGATCCGGCTGAAGCAGCTGGCCGCGGAGAAGGGCGTCGAGCTTGGCGTGTGCGTACTGGAAAAAGGCTCGGAGATCGGGGCGCATATCCTCTCGGGCGCGGTGATGGACCCGCGTGCGATCACCGAACTGATTCCGGACTGGAAGGAAAAAGGCGCGCCGCTGACGGTGGACGTGACCGAAGACAGATTCCTGTTCCTGACGGAAACCGGTTCGAAGAGCGTGCCGACCTGGGCGCTGCCGGACAATTTCAAGAACCACGGCAACTACGTGATCAGCCTCGCGAACGTGACGCGCTGGCTGGGTCAGCAGGCCGAGGCGCTCGGCGTCGAGATATTCCCGGGCTTTCCGGCGGCCGAAGTGCTGTACAACGACGATGGTTCGGTCAAAGGCGTCGCGACCGGCAACCTCGGCATCGGCAAGGACGGCGAACCGACCGGGAACTTCCAGCTCGGCATGGAGCTGCACGCGAAGTACACGCTGTTCTGCGAAGGCGCGCGCGGCCACCTCGGCCGCCAGCTGAACGAGAAGTTCAAGCTGCGCGACGGCGTCGATCCGCAGGTGTACGGCATCGGCATCAAGGAACTGTGGGAGATCGATCCCGCCAGGCACAAGCCGGGTCTGGTGATGCACACGGCCGGCTGGCCGCTCGAAAACGACACGTATGGCGGCTCGTTCCTCTATCACATGGACAACAACCAGGTGGTGGTGGGCTTCGTGGTCGGCCTCGGCTATTCGAATCCGTATCTGTCGCCGTTCGAGGAATTCCAGCGCTACAAGACCCATCCGGCGATCCGCGCGATTCTGGAAGGCGGCAAGCGGGTGTCGTACGGCGCGCGGGCGATCACCGCGGGTGGCCTGCTGTCGCTGCCGAAGCTGGTGTTCCCGGGCGGCGCGCTGGTGGGCGACGATGCGGGTTTCCTGAACGCATCGCGGATCAAGGGCTCGCATGCGGCGATCAAGACCGGCATGCTGGCGGCTGAGGCTGCTTTTGAAGCCGTGCAGGCAGGCCGCACCAGCGATGAACTGACGGCCTATCCGGAGTCGTTCAAGACCTCGTGGCTTCACACGGAATTGCATCGTGCGCGCAACTTCAAGCAGTGGATGAGCAAGGGCCTGTACCTCGGCACGCTGATGGTCGGCATCGAGCAGAAGCTGCTGGGCGGCAATGTGCCTTGGACACTGCATCACCAGCATTCCGATCACGAGATGCTGAAGCCCGCATCGCAGTGCAAGCAGATCACGTATCCGAAGCCAGATGGCAAGCTGACCTTCGACCGATTGTCTTCCGTGTTCATTTCGAACACCAACCACGAAGAGAATCAGCCGGCTCACCTGACGCTGAAAGACCCTTCAGTGCCGGTGAATGTGAACTGGCAGACCTATGCCGGCCCCGAGTCACGCTACTGCCCGGCTGCCGTCTACGAGTTCGTCAGGAACGACGACGGCAGCGAACGCCTCGTGATCAACGCGCAGAACTGCGTGCACTGCAAGACGTGCGATATCAAGGACCCGACGCAGAACATCGTGTGGGTGACGCCTGAAGGCGGCGGCGGTCCGAATTATCCGAATATGTGATCGGCCGACAGCGCTTCGTTTCAAGAAGGGCACAGCAACCAATTCAAGGAGCAAGTGATGCAGAGGGAAGTCGTTGTTGTCAGTGGTGTCCGCACGGCCGTCGGGAAATTCGGCGGCAGTCTGAAGGATCTGCCACCGATTGAGCTCGGCGCGATCGTCGTGCGCGAGGTGCTGGCGCGCGCGCAGCTCGCAGGCGACCAGGTCGGCCACGTCGTGTTCGGAAACGTGATCGCGACCGAGCCCAAAGACCTCTATCTGGCGCGGGTCGCCGCGCTTAACGGCGGCGTCTCCGAAGCGACGCCGGCCTTTACCGTCAACCGGCTTTGCGGGTCGGGCCTGCAGGCGATCGTCTCTGCCGCGCAAACCATTCTGCTCGGCGATGCGGATGTAGCGATCGGCGGCGGCGCGGAGAACATGAGCCGCGCCCCGTATGTGACGCCCGATGCGCGCTTCGGTGCGCGCATGGGCGACGCCCGTCTGATCGACATGATGCTCGGCGCGCTGAACGATCCATTCCATGCGGTGCCGATGGGGGTTACCGCGGAGAACGTCGCGCAGAAGTACGGCATCACCCGTGACCAGCAAGACGCACTGGCGCTGGAATCGCACCGCCGGGCCACCCGCGCGATCGCCGAGGGACGCTTCAAGGAACAGATCCTCCCGATAACGCGGAAAGTCAAAGGCAAGGAGGTCGTGTTCGATACCGACGAGCATGTGCGTCAGGACGTCGATCTGGCGGAACTCACCGGGCTGCGCCCGGTGTTCCAGAAAGAGAGCGGCACGGTGACGGCTGGCAACGCCTCCGGGATCAACGACGCGGCGGCAGCGGTCCTGATGATGGAGCGCAAGGAGGCTGAAGCGCTCGGACGCAAACCGATGGCACGCCTGGTGTCGTACGCGCATGCGGGAGTCGATCCGAGTTATATGGGCATCGGCCCGGTGCCTGCCACGCGCATCGCGCTGGAGCGGGCCGGCCTCACTATCGGTGACGTTGATGTCATCGAGGCGAACGAGGCGTTTGCCGCGCAGGCGTGTGCGGTGGCGCAGGAGTTGCAGCTCGATGCAGCTAAAGTCAATCCGAACGGCTCGGGCATCTCGCTCGGCCATCCGATCGGCGCGACAGGCGCGCTGATCACGGTCAAGGCGCTTTACGAACTGCAGCGCATCCATGGGCGCTACGCGCTCGTGACGATGTGCATCGGCGGCGGCCAGGGCATCGCCGCCATCTTCGAGAACCTTCAGTGAACGGCACACGAGAACTTGCAGGAGACGACAGATATGGCAATTGAAACGGTAGGAATCGTCGGCGCGGGCACCATGGGCAATGGCATTGCCCAGACTGCCGCGGTGTCCGGACTGAAGGTCATGATGATCGATCTTGCCGAGGCGGCGTTGGTGAAGGGAATGGCGACGCTTACGTCCAGCCTCGAGCGGCTCGTCGCGAAAGAAAAAATCGATGCAGCCACGCGCGACGCGGCGCTCGCCCGCATCGAGACCTCGACCGACTATCAGCGCCTTGCGAACGTCGATCTCGTGATCGAGGCTGCCACGGAAAGCACCGAACTGAAGGTGCGCATCCTGAAACAGATCGAAGCCTCAGCTCGTGCCGACTCGATCATCGCATCGAACACCTCGTCGATCTCCATCACGGCGCTTGCATCTACGCTGTCAGATGCTTCCCGCTTCGTTGGTATGCATTTCTTTAACCCGGTACCGCTGATGCCGCTGGTGGAGATCATCCGTGGCTTGCAGACGAACGATGCCACTGTGCAGGCGATCCGCGAACTGACGACGCGGTTTGGCAAGTCGCCGATCTGCGTCAGGAACGCCCCAGGTTTTGTGGTCAACCGGATTCTGGTGCCGATGATCAACGAAGCGTTCTTCGTGCTTGCAGAGGGCGTCGCGACGGCGGAAGAGATCGACGCCGGCATGCGTCTTGGCGCGAACCACCCGATCGGCCCGCTAGCTCTCGCAGACCTCGTGGGGCTCGATGTCTGCCTGTCCGTGCTAGATGTATTCGCGAAGGATTTCGGTGACCCGAAGTACCGCGCGTGCCCGCTGCTGCGCGAATTCGTGGCCGCCGGCCGGCTTGGTCGAAAGACCGGACAAGGTGTCTACGGCTACGACTGAGCAGCGTGTCGACGAGCGAACTGCACTTATTGTGGGCCGCCAGCCTGGCAGGCTGCGCGATATGTGGCGGGGTTGTCGAAGAGGACCCGGCCGTGGCTTGTCGTTTTCGATCGTCCGACAGGTACTGGAACTCGACCTTATTATTTTGGAAAACCAAATAGATATGGAACACTTAGCGATCAAGGCGACGTTGTCCTTCAGTGACAATTCGCCGAGTGTCGAAATGCCGATTTACAAGGGCACGCTTGGCCCGGATGTGATCGACATTCGCAAACTGTACGGCCAGACCGGCAAGTTCACGTACGACCCGGGCTTCATGTCGACGGCGGCTTGCAATTCGGCGATTACCTACATCGACGGCGACAAGGGCGAACTGCTGTACCGCGGCTACCCGATCGACAACCTCGCGCAGAACGCCGACTTCCTCGAAACCTGCTACCTGCTGCTGAAGGGCGAACTGCCGAACGCGCAGCAGAAGGCCGAATTCGTGAAGACGGTCACGAACCACACGATGGTGCACGAGCAGATGCAGTTCTTCTTCCGCGGCTTCCGCCGCGACGCGCATCCGATGGCAATTCTGGTCGCCGCGGTCGGCGCGCTGTCCGCGTTCTATCACGACTCGCTCGACATCAATAACCCGCGTCACCGCGAAGTGTCGGCGATCCGTATGATCGCGAAGCTGCCCACGCTGGTCGCGATGGCGTACAAGTACAGCATCGGCCAGCCGTTCGTGTATCCGAAGAACGACCTGCCGTACAGCGCGAACTTCATGCGCATGATGTTCTCGAACCCGTGCGAAGAGTACGAGGTCAACGACGTGCTGGTGCGCGCGCTCGACCGTATCCTGATCCTGCACGCGGACCACGAGCAGAACGCGTCGACGTCGACCGTGCGGCTCGCCGGTTCGTCGGGCGCGAATCCGTTCGCGTGTATCGCGGCGGGTATCGCGTGTCTGTGGGGCCCGGCGCACGGCGGCGCGAACGAAGCCGCGCTGAACATGCTGGAAGAAATCGGCTCGGTCGATAACATTCCCGACTTCATCGCGAAGGTGAAGGACAAGAATTCGGGCGTGAAGCTGATGGGCTTCGGCCACCGCGTGTACAAGAACTACGATCCGCGCGCGAAGCTGATGCGCGAAACCTGCCACGAAGTGCTCGAAGAGCTGGGCCTGCACGACGACCCGCTGTTCAAGCTCGCGATGGCGCTGGAAAAGATCGCGCTCGAAGACGAATATTTCGTGTCGCACAAGCTGTACCCGAACGTCGACTTCTACTCGGGCATCGTGCAACGTGCACTGGGCATCCCGACGGCGATGTTCACGTGTATCTTCGCGATGGCACGTACGGTCGGCTGGATTGCGCAGTGGAACGAAATGATCGCCGATCCGGAACAGAAGATTGGTCGTCCACGTCAGTTGTTCGTCGGAAACGGTGCTCGCAGAGTAGCTGCTCGCTAGTTCGTATGCGGACATTGTCAACTTGTCCCTGTGATGCGGATTTGCCGTCTCGCGTGACGGCAAATCTGGCTCGTTTCATTTAATAAAACGTTCCCACGACGTCGAAAGAGGGTATATGCACATCGGAGTGCCAGCCGAGACGCGCGCGCACGAAACCCGCGTCGCCGCGACGCCCGAAACGGTCAGGAAGTATGTGACCCAGGGCCACCGGGTCACGATCCAGAGCGGCGCCGGCACCGGCGCCAGCTTTCCTGACGATGCCTTTACGGCCGCCGGCGCGGAGATCGTCGACGCGGCGACCGCGTTCGGCGCCGATCTCGTCCTGAAGGTCCAGTCGCCCACCGACGCCGAATTGCCGTTGCTCAAACGCGGCGCGGTGCTGGTCGGCATGCTCGATCCGTTCAATACCGAAAACTCATCGAAGCTCGCCTCCGCGGGTGTCACCGCCTTCGCGCTCGAAGCCGCGCCACGCACCACGCGGGCACAAAGTCTCGACGTGCTGTCGTCGCAGGCGAACATTGCGGGCTACAAGGCGGTTTTATTGGCCGCCACGCTCTATCCGCGCTTCATGCCGATGCTGATGACCGCGGCCGGCACCGTGAAGGCCGCGCGCGTGCTGATTCTCGGCGCTGGCGTCGCGGGCTTGCAGGCGATCGCGACCGCCAAGCGTCTGGGTGCGGTGATCGAGGCGTCGGACGTGCGGCCGGCCGTGAAAGAGCAGATCGAGTCGCTCGGCGCGAAGTTTCTCGACGTGCCCTACGAAACCGACGAGGAGCGCGAAGCCGCGCAAGGCGTCGGCGGCTATGCGCGGCCGATGCCGCCTTCATGGCTGCAACGCCAGTCGGCGCTGGTCCACGAGCGCGCCAAACAGGCGGACGTGGTGATCTCCACCGCGTTGATTCCGGGCCGCGCCGCGCCGACCTTGATTTCAGTGAAAACCATGCAGGCGATGAAACCCGGCTCCGTACTGGTGGATCTCGCCGCCGGACGCGGCGCGGAGTATGAAGGCCGGCGCGGCGGCAACTGTCCGCTGACCGAAGCGGACCAGGTCGTCACGAAACATGGTGTGATCATCGTCGGCTATACGAATCTGGCCTCGATGGTGCCCGCCGACGCGTCGTCTTTATACGCGCGCAATCTGCTCGACTTCCTCAAGCTGATCATCACGAAGGAAGGGACACTCACCATCGATCTCGCGGACGACATCGTCGCGGCCACGCTGCTGGCCCGTGACGGCGAAGTCACGCGCAAGGCCTGAGCAACCACTAAAGGAGAACGGCGATGGAAGTCGTCAACCACACCGTCATCAATCTGATCATTTTCGTGCTGGCGATTTACGTCGGCTACCACGTGGTCTGGAACGTCACGCCCGCGCTGCACACGCCGCTGATGGCCGTGACCAACGCGATTTCGGCGATCGTGATCGTCGGCGCAATGCTCGCCGCGGGCCTGACTTTGGGCACGCCCGGCAAGTTCTTCGGCACGCTCGCGGTCGCGCTGTCGGCGGTCAACGTATTCGGCGGCTTTCTCGTCACACGACGAATGCTGGAGATGTTC
Source organism: Paraburkholderia sp. Clong3 (assembly GCF_050436485.1). Lineage (NCBI taxonomy): Bacteria > Pseudomonadati > Pseudomonadota > Betaproteobacteria > Burkholderiales > Burkholderiaceae > Paraburkholderia > Paraburkholderia sp. Clong3. Next base: position 1,036,602 of record NZ_JBNDMH010000003.1, read on the forward strand.
CGCAAGAAAGAGCCGAAGAAGCTCCCCGCTGACAAGGCACAATCCACGACCAGGGAGAACGCGTAATGAGTCTGAACGTCGTCACGCTGCTTTATCTGGTCGCGTCGGTCTGCTTCATCCAGGCGCTTAAAGGGCTGTCGAATCCGAAGACGGCGCGCATCGGCAATACCTTCGGCATGGCCGGGATGGCGATCGCGATCCTCACCACCATCGCGCTGATCATCAAGCAGGCGAACGGGCTCGGCTCGAACCTCGTTCTGGGTCTCGGTTTGCTGCTGGTCGCGCTGGTGGTCGGCGGCGCGGTGGGCGCGTTCGTCGCCGCGCGCGTCGAGATGACCAAGATGCCGGAACTGGTCGCGGCCATGCACTCGCTGATCGGTCTCGCGGCCGTGTGTATCGCGTATGCGGTGGTGTCGGAGCCGGCCGCGTTCGGCCTCGTCGATCCGGAGAATACGGCGCCGGGTTTCCTGCCGTACGGTAACCGTATCGAGCTGTTCATCGGCACGTTCGTCGGCGCGATCACGTTCTCGGGTTCGGTGATCGCGTTCGGCAAGCTGTCGGGCAAGTACAGGTTCCGGCTGTTTCAGGGCGCGCCGGTCGTGTACGGCGGCCAGCATCTGATCAACCTGATGCTGGCACTGGCGATGCTCGGCTTCGGCATTCTGTTCTTCCTCACGCAGTCGTGGCTGCCGTTCATCATCATGACGCTGATCGCGTTCGTGCTGGGCGTGCTGATCATTATTCCGATCGGCGGTGCGGATATGCCGGTGGTGGTGTCCATGCTCAACTCGTACTCGGGCTGGGCGGCGGCGGGCATCGGCTTCTCGCTGAACAATCCGATGCTGATCATCGCGGGTTCGCTGGTCGGCTCATCCGGTGCGATCCTGTCGTACATCATGTCTATGTGCCGGGCGATGAACCGCTCGTTCTTCAACGTGATTCTGGGCGGCTTCGGCAACGAGGCGGGCGCGGCGGCCGCAGGTGGTTCGGCCGAGCAGCGTCCGGTGAAATCCGGTTCGGCCGACGATGCGGCCTTCATGCTCGGCAATGCCGAAACCGTGGTGATCGTGCCGGGTTACGGGCTGGCCGTGGCGCGCGCGCAGCATGCATTGAAGGAGTTGACCGACAAGCTCGTCGAGAAGGGTATCGAGGTGAAGTACGCGATTCACCCGGTGGCCGGCCGGATGCCGGGACACATGAACGTGCTGCTCGCCGAAGCCGAAGTCGCCTACGACATGGTCTATGAAATGGACGATATCAACGGCGAGTTCGGCCAGGTCGACGTGGTGCTGGTGCTCGGCGCGAACGACGTGGTGAATCCGGCGGCGAAGAACGATCCGAAGTCGCCGATCGCGGGCATGCCGATCATTGAGGCGTACAAGGCGCGCACGGTGATCGTCAACAAGCGTTCGATGGCCGCGGGCTATGCCGGACTCGACAACGACCTGTTCTACATGGACAAGACGATGATGGTGTTCGGTGATGCGAAGAAGGTGATCGAGGATATGGTTAAGGCGGCGTAACGACCTGCATGAAAACATCTCGCCGTACTTTTATGATCACGACCGCCGGTGTCGCTTCGAGTCTGGCACTTTCGAGCCTTGCATTCGCCGATTCGCCGAAGTTATCGGACACTGACTCCACGGCTCAGGCACTCGGCTACAAGTCCGACGCGACCAAGGTCGACAAGGCGAGGTACGCGAAGTACGCGGCCGGTCAGATCTGCGGGAATTGCACCTTCTATCAGGGCAAGCCGAGCGACGCGTTCGCGGCTTGCCCGATGTTCGGAGGCAAGCAGGTCGAGGGCAAGGGCTGGTGCAGTGCCTATAGCAGGAAAGCCTGACGTAGCCGACCGTATCGGCGGTCTCTGAAGCGTCACTTGGCAACGCCAGTAAGAGGCGCGGCAGCAGGACGGCAAAATAGATAGTTCGTAATACGAAAGTCAAAGGCTGGCCGTATGGGAGCTTTCGCGGGGACAATCCGGTTCAAGGTCATGCTGACGCTCAGCGTCTGCGTGGCGCTGATGGTGGTTATCGGTCTCATGGGTCTGCGCGGTCTCGCAAGGCTCAGCACCGACATGGGCAGCATGTGTTCGGCGAGTACCGTGCCGATCGAAGATCTCGCCGCGATGCAAGCGGCGGCGCTGAAGATCCGCCTGCAGATGCGTTACATCCAGGCGTTGCACGAACAGGAGAGGGCGGCGGATCTCGTGGCAGATATCGGCAAGGAGCAGAAGAAGCTCGATGTGGCTTGGCGTGACTACTATCCGGCAAAGATCGCGACGATGGATGAGCGCAGACTGGCCGACCGGGTAGCGAAGGTCCTGGCCGCCTTCCGGACGCAATCCGACGACATTGTCGAGGTGCTTCGCTCCGGCAATCTGGACATGGCGGCCTTCTCGATCGACGAACTGACTGAAACCGGCGACGCGTTGTCCGACGCAATCGGTCGCACCGTTGTGCATACGATCAAGGGGTCGAGTGATGCGATCCAGCGTGCATCGAGCCAGATAGCGGAAGGCAGCGCGGACCTATCGTCTGGCTCGAGGCGGCAGGCTTCCTCGCTTGAGGAAACTGCGGCGAGCATGGGCGACCTGATCCTGTCGGTTCAACGCAATGCGGATCATGTTCGCCAGGCTGCGGAGTGTGCCAACGCGGCGTCGCTCGCGGCCGATACGAGCGCGGCGGCGGTCGAGCAGATGCGCGGCACGATGGGCACGATTTCGGCCAGCTCGGCGAAGATCGTGGAAATCACCGCGCTGATCGAAGGGATCGCGTTTCAGACCAATATTCTTGCGCTGAACGCCGCCGTCGAGGCGGCGCGTGCCGGTGAGCACGGCAGGGGGTTCGCTGTCGTCGCAGGGGAGGTGCGCAGCCTCGCGCAACGGGCGGCTAATGCGGCGAAGGAAATCAAGGTGTTGGTCAGCAACTCGGTCGAGTCCATCTCAGGCGGGGCCGCACATGCCGACCGGGTGGCACGTGCCATGGAGGACGTTCGGCGTGCGATCCAGCGCGTGGTCGAAATCAACGACAGCATCTTCGAAGCTTCAGAAGAACAGCGCAGCGGGATCGGGCAGGTGAACGATGCGGTGAATCGCATGGATCAGGTGCTTCGCAACAATGCTGCCGTGGTCGAGCAGGCCGCGCAAGCGGCGCTCTCGCTGGAGGACCAGGTCGCCGCCCAGCGGTGTGCGATTGCAGTCTTCGAGGTCCGCTCGCAGGCATGCGGCACAGCGACCTGAGCTTGGGCGACCAGGGTTTCGGGCGCTGATAATGCCAAGGCGCTCGACGCGAGTTTCATGGAGACCGCCATCTTCCTCGTGCTGGAGGAATCGTCGGACGTAAGAAACGGCTAGCAACCGGAATGCCACCACGGCGGCCAGAAAAGACAGGGTATCCCCTGTCTATTTTGTTCGCCATTATTTTGTATCATGACCTATGTTTAGTAACGTTTCATATAGGCGGTGTGTCGGGCACGGACGCTGATGGCAGGAGCCCGCTAGATCGCCGGCCGTGGGTGCTGAAGGTAAAGGAGTAGGAAATGAGCAGCAACGTAGAGTCTTTGCGAAGCCTGATCGAGAAATGGCTTGCCCCCACGCCGGCTTCGCCGATCAGTTTGACCCGGATGAATTACGCGAAGTCGCGGTCTATGCGATGTGTACGTGTGGAGTCGCTTCGGGCGTCGGGAGCCCTGGCGATTTTCTTTTTCCGCCACGACGACGGATCGTGGTGCGTGTTTCCTCCCGAGCCGCGGCGGCCGGCAATGCGAGCTTCTCTGTAGCCCGGGTAAGGAAAGCCGGCGCATGCGTCGACATTTGAGTGGAGGTTGCGATGGATATCGAAAAGATTGCGAACGACTCGGGTATGCTGCTCGTGCTCGAAGGCCGGATCGGCCGTGAAGAGTACAAGAGCGTGTACGGATCCCTGCATGCTTTGCAGCGCTTTGCCAACAACATTCGCGAGCTGGTCGCCAGCGAAGCCTGTTCCGAGATGCTGCACGCGGAAACGAGCTAAGGCGCCATGCGGCGCGGCGATGCCGCGCCGGCGCAAGGACTGCAAGAGAAAGGTGGTCGCGAACCGCGCCACCAGGGTCCGGCAGCGTCGATCAGGAAATGCCATCGTGCCTTTGTCAAAGATCGATCTGAATCTGTTCGTCGTTTTCGAGGCGATCTACAGGACGCGCAATCTCACGCGCGCCGCGGAGATGCTCTTCATCACGCAACCCGCCGTCAGCAATGCGCTGGCGCGCATGCGCAAATCGCTCAACGATCCGCTATTTGTCAGCACCTCGACCGGCATGGCGCCGACGCCCCTCACGGAGAACATCATTGGGCGGGTGCGCGAAGCGCTGCAGCTGCTTGACTCGAGCGCGCACGCGGGCGAGCAGTTCGACCCGGCGGCTTCTGAACGCGTGTTCCGGCTCAGCATGACAGACCTGACCGAAGCGCTGTTGCTGCCCGGGCTGGAAGAGGTGTTGCAGCGGCTGGCCCCGGGCATCCGTATTGAAAGCTACTTCACTCCCCGAAGCAACATTCCGGATGCGCTGGCCAACGGCGCCGTGAATCTCGCCATCGACGCCCCTCTGATCGATGACCCTCACCTCGAACAGGCGCCGCTGGGCCGGGATCGATATGCGTGCATGCTGCGCCACGATCAACCGTTCGCACGCAAGAAACTGTCGATGGACGATTACCTCAGGCTCGGCCATATCCACGTCTCGAGCCGGCGGCAAGGCCTGGGGCTCGTCGACGCCGAACTCAACAAGCTCGGCGTCAGGCGAACGATCCTGACGCGCGTGCAGCACTACCTGGTTGCACCGTTGATCGCAATGCGTACGGACCTCGTGCTGACCGCACCGCTCATGCTGCTGCAACGCTACGATGCCCGCATCCTCGAGCTGCCGTTCGACCTGCCCGAGATGGAGTCGCGCTGTTACTGGCACCGCAGTGCCGCTGAAGATCCGGCGCATCGCTGGTTGCGAGAACAGGTCACCCGCCTGATGGGAGAGACGAGCGCATAGCGGGGTAGTGTTATCACCATATTTTATGACGCGTAATCACAATAATAAATTTTTGGAATGATATCGAGCTGCGTATGCTGTCGATCAGGACTTATGAGGGATCGCATGGCAGAACTCCATTTGATACGGCATGGCCAGGCGTCCTTCGGCGCCGAGAACTATGACCGGCTCTCAGACATCGGAACGCGCCAGGCGCGTTGGCTTGGCGAATACTTTGCCGATTCCAAACTGTGTTTCGATCGCGTCGTCATTGGCACGATGCGGCGCCATCGGCAGACGGCGGATGCGATTCTTGAAGGATTGGGCAGTCCTGTCGTCGAGATGACGCAACATGCCGGACTGAATGAATACGACTTCGATGCGCTCTATCGGGCGGCGGGTGACGACAACCCGGCATTGAGCGCGCTCGCGCAAGGCACTAAGCGAGACTTCTACGTCGGTCTCAAGCAGGTGCTCCACCTGTGGTCGGAAGACCGGCTTCCCGGTCCCGTCCCGGAGACGTGGCAGCAGTTTCAGGGGCACGTTCGGGATGCGCGGCTAGCGATCCAGCGCGGCGGTGGTCAACGCGTGCTGCTGGTCAGTTCGGGCGGCCCGATCGCGGTTGTCGCACAGCAGGTGTTGCAGGCGCCGGACGCCACCGCCATCGCGCTCAACATGCAGATGCGAAACAGCAGCGTCTGCCAGTATTTCTTCAACGCTGATGCGATGTCGCTAGCCAGCTTCAATTGCGTGCCTCACCTCGATCGCCCCGAGCGCCGCGAATTCGTCACCTATGGTTGACCCCGTTTCAGGATGTTTTGCACCTCATGAACGATAACCTTTATTTCGACGCCGACAAACTCTCCCACTACCTCGCGTCGCACGTGCCGGGTTTCGAAGGCCCCATGACCGTGGAGAAATTCGCCGGTGGGCAGTCGAATCCGACGTTCCTGCTGCACGCGCGCAGCGGCCGCTACGTGCTACGCCGGCAGCCGCCGGGAACGCTAATGAAATCGGCGCATGCCGTCGACCGTGAATTCCGCGTGCTGGCCGCACTTGCAAATACACCGGTGCCGGTCGCCCGAGCGTTGCATCTTTGCGAAGATCGCGATGTGATCGGCAGCCTGTTCTACGTGATGAGCTACAAGGAAGGGCGCATTTTCTGGAATCCGGCACTGCCAGAAATGGCGGCCAGCGACCGCGGCTCGCTTTATGAATCGCTGATCGAAACGATGGCAGTCCTGCATGACGTGGACGTTGATGCGGTCGGGCTGTCGGACTATGGCCGCAGCGGCAACTATTTCGAGCGTCAGATCGGTGTATGGACCAAGCAGTATCGCGCCGCGGAGACCGGGACGCTGCCGGCGGTGGACGCGTTGATCGAGTGGCTGCCCGCGCATTGTCCTGCCGAATCGGATCGACCGTCGCTGGTGCACGGCGATTTTCGCCTCGATAACCTCATATTCGAGCAAAACGCGCCAACAGTCCGCGCGATTCTCGACTGGGAATTGTCAACGCTCGGCAACCCGCTGGCAGACCTAGCGTACTTCTGCATGTGCCTGCGGCTGCCCCCTGAGGGGTATATCACCGGGCTCAGCGGGCTGAATCGCAACTCACTGGGCATTCCCGACGAACCTGCCCTGGTTGAGCGCTACTGCCGGCGTCGCGGGATTTCGTCAATCGCAGACTGGAACTTCTACCTGGCGTTCAGCTTCTTCCGGCTCGCAGCGATCGCGCAGGGCGTCAAGAAGCGGGCGCTGGACGGCAATGCGTCGAGCGACAAGGCGCGCCAGGTTGGTGAGATGGCCGGTACGCTCGCGCAGATGGGCGTTGATCTTCGTTGACCTTTGATGCGGACGGGACGTGCACGCGTTGGTGGCGTGTGTGAGGAATCGGCAGGATTCAGGTGACGCCGAATATTGGAGACAGTTGTGACGACGAATTTATTTGATCTGATGGGAAAGATTGCGCTCGTGACCGGTGCGAGCCGCGGCATTGGCGAGGAAATTGCGAAGCTGCTCGCCGAGCAGGGCGCGCATGTGATTGTCTCGAGCCGCAAGCTGGAGGACTGTGAAGGTGTGGTCGGCGGGATCCGGTCGGCCGGCGGGAGCGCGCAGGCGCTTGCATGCCACGTCGGCCGGGTTGACGACATTCTTCTTGCATTCCAGACCATCCGCAGCCAGCACGGGCGCCTGGATATTCTGGTCAATAACGCCGCCGCAAATCCGTATTTTGGGCATGTGCTCGATACCGATCTGGCGGCGTTCGAAAAGACAGTCGAGGTGAACCTGCGCGGCTACTTCTTCATGTCTGTCGAGGCAGGCAAGCTGATGCGCGATAACGGCGGCGGGGCTATCGTCAATACGGCGTCGGTCAACGCGCTGCAACCGGGCGACAAACAGGCCATCTACTCGATCACGAAAGCCGCCGTCGTCAATATGACGCGTGCGTTCGCGAAGGAGTGCGGCCCGCTGGGTATCCGCGTGAACGCGCTGCTGCCAGGGTTGACGAAGACCCGTTTCGCCGGCGCCCTGTTCGAGGATCAGGAAACTTATGATCGTTGGCTCTCGAAGATTCCACTGCGCCGCCACGCGGAGCCCCGCGAAATGGCGGGAACGGTGCTGTATCTGGTTTCTGATGCGGCCAGTTATACGAACGGCGAATGCATTGTCGTCGACGGCGGTTTGACGATCTAGCCATTGGCGGCAGGCACGGTCTCAGTCGTTTCAAGCGGACATTTTGCAAGGAAGAATCATCATGGATTTTGGCTATAGCCCCAAGGTCGAAGCGTTGTGCGAGCAGTTGCGCGCCTTCATGGATAAACACATCGTCCCGCGCATCCGGCAGTGGCACGATGAGGTGAACCAGGGGCAGTACCCTGTGTCGTTCATGGAGTCGCTCAAGGAGCAGGCTCGTGCCGAGGGCCTGTGGAACCTGTTCCTGCCGCATCTGCGGGACGACGAGCCGGGCACGCGGCTGACCAATCTGGAATACGCGCCGCTCGCGGAAATCATGGGGCGGGTGTCGTGGGCGTCGGAAGTCTTCAACTGCAACGCGCCCGACACCGGCAACATGGAACTGCTGCACATGTTCGCTACGCCTGCCCAGCGTGACCAGTGGCTGACGCCGTTGCTCGATGGCAGGATTCGCTCGGCTTTCGCGATGACGGAACCTGAGGTCGCGTCTTCGGATGCGACCAACATTACGACCTCGATTCGCCGGGACGGCGACGACTATGTGATCAACGGCCACAAATGGTTCATCACGAACGCCGCGCATCCTCATTGCAAGTTGTTCATCGTGATGGGCAAGACCGACCAGCAGGCACCGGCGCACCGGCAGCAGAGCATGATTCTCGTCCCCAGGGACACCGCAGGTGTCGAGATCGTGCGCAACATAACGGTGGTCAATCACGTTGCGCCGGAAGGGCACTGCGAGATCGTGTTCCGCGATGTTCGGGTACCGGCAGCCAATCTGCTCGGTGAAGAGGGCAGCGGTTTCGCGCTGGCTCAGGCGCGTCTTGGACCGGGGCGCATCCACCACTGCATGCGCTCGATCGGCGCGGCCGAGCTTGCTCTCGAATTGATGGTCGAGCGCGCTCAGTCGCGCACGACGTTCGGCAAGGCGCTGCATGAGCACGGCGCGGTCGGCGAATGGATCGCGAAGTCGCGCATCGAAATCGAGCAGGCGAGGCTGCTCGTGCTGAAGGCGGCCTGGATGATCGACCGGGTTGGGGCCAAAGAAGCGCGCAAGGAGATCTCGATGATCAAGGCGCTCGTGCCAACGGTGTACGCCAATGTTTGCGAGCGAGCGATGCAGGTTTTCGGTGCGATGGGACTGAGCCCTGATACGCCATTGGCCGACAACTGGACCTGGGCACGCGCGCTGCGCTTTGCCGACGGTCCAGATGAAGTGCATTTGCAAGGCATTGCGCGCATGGAAATCAAGGCACGGCCGTACGTTGCCGGAGCAACCAATGCCTATCTGATAATGCCTGCACGGGACTGACCGCGGCGAGTGGCCGGGCGACGTCAACGTGTTGCGGCACCTTGCCGAAGAATACTCCTCGTCGCGAATTCACGACGCGCGCCAAACAGATTTCGCAGCACCGACAGCATGCCCACGGGAACGAGACGGATGGGCATGGTTCGCGATGCTTGCATGGCTGTGCGAGTTCGAAAATTCAATCAGAGAGAAAGGCTTCATGGCTATCTCCGTGCGAATCTCAAGAACATAAATGAGATGGTACGGGAATAACATTTTGCATTGTATCGAACCAGTCAGAAATGATGCTGCTCCCAGGAATTTCGACTGCGGCAGGAAATCGTGTGACAACTTCACTGTTCGGCACAGCCATGAACGTGCCCTATCCGCACCTCGCCGCACGCCTGTTCAACACGCCGCTCTCGCGCCAACGGTTCGATGAAAATAGGCGAGCAATGGGTTGGCCACTGTCGATACGGGCAGCCCTATCTGGTCAGACAATCGCGCGCGGAAATCAGTGCTTGCGAAAGACTGCGAACGAAAAATTCGTACCAGTCTCACTATGTTGTCGCGGCTGTCTGATTTCGCGGGGTGACCGATATCCGGACAATTGGAGCCAGTACGAAATCTCGTGTTTCGTTCACCAAGGTCACCCGAATTAGCTGAATCGATCCTTTAAACGACGAGCATTGCTTCATTGTTTTCTGAGTCTGGATTGCGGTTCGGGTGTCGCACCACATATTTCAATCTAACCGGTTACGATCATGACTCGAAACGATTTTCCTGACGTACAGGCTGCCGCGCCCCTCACCAACGGGGATGGCCTCTCCGGTTTGCGGCTCCGCCCCCTGTCATGGCTGGTTTCGTCGCTGCTGGTCGTGCTCGCCTTGCCGGCGAGTGCCATTGCGGGCGCTCAAACGAAGTCTGATCTGGCGCTGGCGAGCGATGCAGCAACTGCAAGCAGATCGACTCCGGTCGAGATTAAACAGCCGTCGACCCCGGGAAGCCATGCTCCTCCGGTGACGTTCTCACAGTGGCTCGAAACGCAACCGTCCAGTAGCGAGGGAGGGCCTCCGGTGGATTCCGCCACGCTGCGCCGTATCTTCCTGAGCGCCGTCGAGGAAGCGGAGAAGCGCAGTCCCGAAGTCGGGCAGGCGTATGCCGCCTACGAAGCCGCGAAATCAGACGTCGACGAAGCGAAAGGCTTGCGGTGGCCGCAAGTTGACATCGGTTCGCAGACACAGGGTGTGCAATTTGGTCCCGGTAATCGAAATGGCTCCAACAACGGGAACGTAGTGACGGCGAACGTCACGACAACGGTGTACGACTGGGGGCGCACAAAGAACACAATCGGAAGTCGTGAACAACTCTCGGATGCCGCGCTCAGTAGTTATGTAGCGGCCCGCAATCAGAATGCGTTCGAGGTGACGAGCACGCTCGTTGAACTGGGCAAGCAGCGCACGATCGTTGACGTGAGCCAGCAATTTGTTGAGCGTATGGCCACGCTCGTGAAGATGCTCAGCGAAATTGTGGCTGTCGACCGTGGTCGCGGCAGCGAACTCACGCAGGCCAAGGCGCGTCTGCTGCAGGCTGAAGCTGCGCGCGATTCAGCGCAAGCGAAGGCACGTGATGCGGAACTGGCGTTGCAAAAGCTGCTGGGCGAAAGCGTACCGCCGATTCCGCACGCGCGCGACTGGCCGCTCCAACCGGGCAATCTGCCGCAACTCCTGGAGCGGGTGAATGCTCATCCGAGCTTGCATCAGATTCAGTCCGAGGCAAATGCGGCCGACCTGAATGCCAAAGTGGTGAAAGCGTCGGGCCTGCCGTCGGTGAATTGGGTTGTCAATGCGAATGCCGGAATCGGAGGCACGGGCGCGGGACAACGTGCGCCATGGCAAACCATGTTGACGCTCAACTGGGCGGCATTCCGCGGCGGTTCGACGCAGGCGGCGACGGCTGCGGCAGGGCACCGGGCACAGGCTTCGTGGCAGCGCCTCGACCAGCAGCGGCGTGACCTCGAGTATGGCATTCGCACCGCGGATCAGGATGCGCACACCATGCTCAGCCGTGCGGAGCAGTACAAACGCCTCTCCGCTGAAACCGATCAGGTGCGCAAGGCCTTCTTCGAACAGTGGTACCACCTGGGCAAACGAACCCTGCTCGATGTGCTCCTTGCGGAGAACGATCACTACGGCAACAGCGTGAGCGAAGTGACGAACCGGTTCGATGGCTACGCGGCGGTACTGCGGGAGCACACATCCGCGGGTTCGCTGGTTGACTGGCTGGAGACCGGGCGCTCCAGCGGTTAGGTGTTGCGAATCAGAGCCGCACCGGATACAGGGCTTCGCGATGGGCTGCCTTCCTTTCTGGATGGCGGCCCTTTTTGCGTCTGGCGCACAGACGAGAAACGTCGGACAACTGCCTGTTTAGCCCTTACGCAATCGTGCATAGGCACCGCTGCTCGCGATTCCCGTGCCGGGAAATGCCTCGTTCCTGTCTCGTCAAATTCGAACTCGTCATATTTCGTTTTATTGCTCACTCATCAAGAATAGGGGTAGAGCAGCACTCTTGCGACTGCCATGTCGCCATTTTCTATCTATACGCTGGCCAGGTGGGCCAACATACGCACTCAAAGAGGCACTACTATGAGTACCAGTTCAGTGAAGCTGGCCGTTGTCGACGGCAGCACCATCAAGCAGACTGTTGAATTGCGCGGGTCCGCGCAAGGCGCTCCCGTTCGTGTAAGCGCCATCAAAGGTGGCAAATTCATTCTGGCCGAGAGCAAGACCGGCCACGGCCCCGAAAACATTACCGTGCGACGCTCCGGCAAGAATCTTCTGGTCAGCCTGGAAGGGGCGGAGCTCGACCAGCCGCAACTGATCATTGAGGACTTCTACGGCAATGAAGGCGAGCTGGTCGGCCTGGGTGAAGACGGGTCGTATCACGAATATATCGCTGCGGACGGCGAGGATGATCGTGAGGCCGCTTTTCTTGTGGATGGCGCGGACTCGCCTCTGGTTCTGGGTGCGGCGCAACTGAACGGTTTCGGCGCGAATCTCGTCGCCGCGCCGGGTGTCGGTCTGGTGGGCTTCGGCCTCCTGGGCCTGGGTGCGCTTGCCGCGCTGGGTGCGGGGATTGCTGCCGCGAGCGGTGGTGGTAATGGCGGCAGCGCTCCTGCTGTAGTGGATGAACAGACGCCGCCGGGTGCAGTTGACGACGATACGGATGCGGACGCTGATTCCGATGCAGATGCAGATGCAGATGCAGATGCCGATGCAGATGCCGATGCCGATGCAGATGCCGATGCCGATGCCGATGCTGACGCGGATGCCGATGCGGATGCGGATGCGGATGCGGATGCGGATGCCGATGCTGATGCGGATGCGGATGCTGACGCGGATGCGGATGCGGATGCGGATGCGGATGCGGACGCGGATGCGGATGCTGACGCCGATGCGGACGCGGATGCAGATGCGGACGCGGATGCAGATGCGGATGCGGATGCGGATGCGGATGCGGATGCGGATGCGGATGCGGATGCGGATGCGGATGCGGATGCCGATGCTGATGCGGATGCGGATGCTGACGCGGATGCGGATGCGGATGCGGATGCGGACGCCGATGCGGATGCGGACGCTGATGCAGATGCTGACGCCGATGCGGATGCCGATGCCGATGCGGATGCCGATGCCGATGCAGACGCGGATGCTGATGCTGATGCTGATGCCGACGCGGATGCCGATGCGGACGCCGATGCGGACGCCGATGCGGATGCGGATGCGGATGCGGATGCGGATGCGGATGCCGATGCGGATGCGGATGCGGATGCGGATGCGGATGCGGATGCGGATGCGGATGCGGATGCGGATGCCGATGCGGATGCGGATGCGGATGCCGATGCGGATGCGGATGCGGACGCTGACGCCGATGCGGACGCGGACGCGGACGCGGACGCGGATGCTGATGCCGATGCCGATGCTGATGCCGATGCCGATGCTGATGCTGATGCTGATGCCGATGCGGATGCTGACGCGGATGCTGACGCGGATGCGGATGCCGATTCCGATGCGGACGCCGATGCGGACGCCGATGCGGACGCCGATGCGGATGCGGACGCTGATGCGGATGCGGATGCGGATGCGGATGCGGATGCGGATGCGGATGCGGATGCTGACGCGGATGCTGACGCGGATGCTGACGCGGATGCTGACGCGGATGCCGATGCTGACGCGGATGCCGATGCTGATGCTGATGCGGATGCTGATGCCGACTCGGATGCAGATGCGGATGCTGACGCCGATGCGGATGCCGACGCGGATGCGGATGCTGATGCCGATGCTGACGCCGATGCGGATGCGGATGCGGATGCTGATGCCGACGCGGATGCTGACGCCGATGCGGACGCGGATGCGGATGCTGACGCTGATGCCGACTCGGATGCTGATGCAGATGCAGATGCAGATGGGGACGCGGATGCGGACGCTGATGCAGATGCTGACGCCGATGCAGATGCCGATGCGGATGCGGATGCCGATGCAGACGCTGATGCTGATGCTGATGCTGATGCTGATGCTGATGCTGATGCTGATGCTGATGCTGATGCTGATGCTGATGCTGATGCTGATGCTGATGCTGATGCTGATGCTGATGCTGATGCTGATGCTGATGCTGATGCTGATGCTGATGCTGATGCTGATGCTGATGCTGATGCTGATGCTGATGCTGATGCTGATGCTGATGCTGATGCTGATGCTGATGCGGATGCTGATGCGGACGCGGATGCCGACGCGGATGCTGATGCGGATGCCGATGCGGACGCGGATGCCGATGCGGACGCTGATGCTGATGCTGACGCGGATGCCGATGCCGATGCCGATGCCGATGCCGATGCGGATGCGGATGCGGATGCGGATGCCGATGCGGATGCTGACGCCGATGCGGATGCCGATGCCGATGCGGACGCGGATGCTGACGCGGATGCTGATGCTGATGCCGATGCCGATGCCGATGCCGATGCCGATGCCGATGCCGATGCCGATGCTGACGCGGATGCCGATGCTGACGCGGATGCGGATGCGGATGCCGACGCGGATGCGGATGCGGATGCTGACGCTGACGCTGACGCCGATGCTGACGCCGACTCGGATGCAGATGCGGATGCTGACGCCGATGCGGATGCTGACGCCGATGCGGATGCTGACGCCGATGCGGATGCCGACGCGGATGCCGATGCCGATGCCGATGCTGACGCGGATGCGGATGCGGATGCGGATGCGGATGCGGATGCTGACGCCGATGCCGATGCGGATGCGGATGCGGATGCTGACGCTGATGCCGACTCGGATGCTGATGCAGATGCCGATGCAGATGGGGACGCGGATGCGGACGCTGATGCAGATGCTGACGCCGATGCAGATGCAGATGCCGATGCGGATGCCGATGCCGATGCAGACGCGGATGCGGATGCGGATGCGGATGCGGATGCTGACGCTGATGCTGATGCTGATGCTGATGCTGATGCTGATGCCGACGCGGATGCTGATGCTGATGCCGATGCGGACGCGGATGCGGATGCTGATGCCGACGCGGATGCTGACGCCGATGCGGACGCGGATGCGGATGCTGACGCTGATGCCGACTCGGATGCTGATGCAGATGCAGATGCAGATGCAGATGGGGACGCGGATGCGGACGCTGATGCAGATGCTGACGCCGATGCAGATGCCGATGCGGATGCCGATGCAGACGCTGATGCTGATGCTGATGCTGATGCTGATGCTGATGCTGATGCTGATGCTGATGCTGATGCCGATGCGGACGCGGATGCCGATGCTGATGCCGACGCGGATGCTGATGCTGATGCCGATGCGGACGCGGATGCCGATGCCGATGCGGACGCTGATGCTGATGCTGATGCTGATGCTGACGCGGATGCCGATGCCGATGCCGACGCGGATGCGGATGCGGATGCTGACGCTGACGCTGACGCTGACGCTGACGCTGACGCCGATGCTGACGCCGACTCGGATGCAGATGCGGATGCTGACGCCGATGCGGATGCTGACGCCGATGCGGATGCTGACGCCGATGCGGATGCCGACGCGGATGCCGATGCCGATGCTGACGCGGATGCGGATGCGGATGCGGATGCGGATGCGGATGCGGATGCGGATGCTGACGCCGATGCCGATGCGGATGCGGATGCTGACGCCGATGCCGATGCCGATGCGGATGCGGATGCGGATGCTGACGCTGATGCCGACTCGGATGCTGATGCAGATGCCGATGCAGATGGGGACGCGGATGCGGACGCTGATGCAGATGCTGACGCCGATGCAGATGCAGATGCCGATGCGGATGCTGATGCTGATGCCGATGCGGACGCGGATGCTGATGCCGATGCCGATGCTGATGCCGATGCCGATGCTGATGCTGATGCTGATGCCGACGCGGATGCTGATGCTGATGCCGATGCGGACGCGGACGCGGATGCTGATGCCGATGCCGATGCTGATGCCGATGCCGATGCTGATGCCGATGCCGATGCCGATGCTGATGCTGATGCTGATGCCGATGCGGATGCTGACGCGGATGCTGACGCGGATGCGGATGCCGATGCGGATGCCGATGCGGATGCCGACGCGGATGCCGACGCGGATGCCGATGCTGACGCCGATGCCGATGCCGATGCCGATGCCGATGCCGATGCCGATGCCGATGCCGATGCCGATGCTGACGCGGATGCCGATGCTGACGCCGATGCTGACGCGGATGCGGATGCCGACGCGGATGCGGATGCGGATGCGGATGCTGACGCCGATGCGGATGCGGATGCGGATGCTGACGCCGATGCGGATGCGGATGCGGATGCGGACGCGGACGCGGATGCTGACGCCGATGCGGACGCGGATGCGGATGCTGACGCTGATGCCGACTCGGATGCTGATGCAGATGCAGATGCAGATGGGGACGCGGATGCAGACGCTGATGCGGATGCGGATGCTGATGCTGATGCTGATGCCGACGCGGATGCCGACGCGGATGCCGACGCGGATGCCGACGCGGATGCTGATGCTGATGCCGATGCGGACGCGGATGCCGATGCCGATGCGGACGCTGATGCTGATGCTGATGCTGATGCTGATGCTGATGCTGATGCTGATGCTGATGCTGATGCTGATGCTGATGCTGATGCTGATGCTGATGCTGACGCGGATGCCGATGCCGATGCCGATGCCGATGCCGATGCCGATGCGGACGCGGATGCCGATGCCGATGCGGATGCGGATGCGGATGCGGATGCTGACGCGGATGCCGATGCGGATGCTGACGCCGATGCGGATGCCGATGCCGATGCGGACGCCGATGCTGACGCGGATGCTGACGCGGATGCTGACGCGGATGCTGATGCTGATGCCGATGCCGATGCCGATGCCGATGCCGATGCCGATGCCGATGCCGATGCCGATGCCGATGCTGACGCGGATGCCGATGCTGACGCGGATGCCGATGCTGACGCGGATGCGGATGCGGATGCGGATGCGGATGCGGATGCGGATGCGGATGCTGACGCTGACGCTGACGCCGATGCTGACGCCGACTCGGATGCAGATGCGGATGCTGACGCCGATGCGGATGCTGACGCCGATGCGGATGCTGACGCCGATGCGGATGCCGACGCGGATGCGGATGCGGATGCTGATGCCGATGCCGATGCTGACGCGGATGCGGATGCGGATGCGGATGCGGACGCGGATGCTGACGCTGATGCCGACTCGGATGCTGATGCAGATGCAGATGCAGATGCAGATGCAGATGCAGATGCAGATGCCGATGCGGACGCTGATGCGGATGCCGATGCGGATGCCGATGCGGATGCGGATGCGGATGCGGATGCGGATGCGGATGCGGATGCGGACGCGGACGCGGACGCTGACGCCGATGCGGACGCGGATGCTGATGCCGATGCTGATGCCGATGCTGATGCCGATGCTGATGCCGATGCTGATGCCGATGCTGATGCCGATGCTGATGCCGATGCTGATGCCGATGCGGATGCTGACGCGGATGCGGATGCGGATGCGGATGCCGATTCCGATGCGGACGCTGATGCTGACGCCGATGCGGACGCAGATGCGGATGCGGATGCTGATGCTGATGCGGATGCGGATGCGGATGCGGATGCGGATGCTGACGCGGATGCCGATGCTGATGCTGACGCTGACGCGGATGCCGATGCCGATGCTGACGCCGACTCAGATGCGGATGCGGATGCGGATGCGGATGCCGACGCCGATACTGACGCGGACGCTGATGCTGACGCGGATGCTGACGCCGATGCGGATGCGGATGCGGATGCGGATGCGGATGCGGATGCGGATGCGGATGCGGATGCGGATGCGGATGCGGATGCGGATGCGGATGCGGATGCGGATGCGGATGCGGATGCGGATGCGGATGCGGATGCCGATGCGGATGCCGATGCCGATGCGGATGCCGATGCGGATGCCGATGCCGATGCGGATGCCGATGCGGATGCCGATTCCGATGCGGACGCTGATGCCGACGCTGACGATGCGGACGCTGATGCCGATGCCGATGCCGATGCGGATGCGGATGCTGACGCGGATGTTGACGTCCCCGAGACAAACATTTACTCGAATCATGAGGACTTTGAAACAACGAACTCGCTCACAAGCTTCAACGGCTTTACATTATCGGCGACTAGCACGAATGGCTATTACACGGAAGGACGGGACAGGGGCCTTTGGCTTGGGGGGCCGGGAATAACCCGATACGAAGCAGTAATTTCGCTCACCGACGCCGCAACCTTCGTCTCGTTCCGTTTGGGAGCGGTCGATTATGAAGGGTGTTACGCCGTCTACCAGGATGCGGAAGGAAATGAGCTTGGAAGAACCCAGTTCGATTATGGCCCTATCGGGCATACGGATTATTTCTTTGATTCACCAAACGGCGAGTTGATCGCCACAGTCAAGTTGGTGTTTCTTGAACCGAACGGCTGTATGCTTTATGACTTTGCTTACGGGACGGAGACAGTTCCGGCCGGCTTCGATGCGACGCAGTCGAATGTTGGATTGGAAAGCTACCTCGGCACCGATGGAGGTGACATCTTCGCGATGGGTGACTTGAGCAACTTCAACGCCGGCAGTACATCCATCGAGGGCAACGGCGGTATCGACACGCTGAAGCTTGCGTTGGGCGATGTGCTTGACCTGGGCGGCAAGGACCTGTTCATTGCCGATGGCCATACGCAGTTGATGGTCAAGGGTGATGCGGGCGACAAGGTCGAACTGTCCGATCTGCTGCCGGACGGTGGGGATGTCGGCGACTGGACGCAACTGTCTGGCAACACGACTGTGGGTGGCATCGAGTATGACGTCTTCTACCACTCGGGTCTGAACGCCGAACTGCTGGTGCAGCACGGTGTCGAGACAGTGCTGAACAACCACTGACCTCCGGATGGTCCGCGACGCATGACCTGCGTCGCGGACCCGGAATCACCACCCATTTAATCAGGCTCCCTGAGCAGCATCGCGTTGCCCGGGGGACCGTTTTTGACGAACTGATCATGACTTTCAATCAAACCCTGATGCGTGCGCTCGCAGGCGCATTGCTCGTGACGGCGGGTACCTTGCCCGCCATCGCACAACAGACTTTCTCTAACCCGCAACCGCCGGTCACCCAGGCAGCCGCACCCGGCACCGCGCCGACGGCCCGTGCCGGTACGCAGCCCGGCAAGGTATTCGGCCAGAGCTACGCGCCGGTTGGCCAGGTCGGCCCCCAGCAGGCGCAGATCGTCTACTACCGTGATCCATCCGCGGGTGCGGGCCGGTCGGCCGCTGCCGACGTCTACGTTGATGGCGAACTGCAGACCGCATTGCTGCCCAATGGCTACAGCATCTTCTGCGTCAAGCCGGGCCAACACATGCTGGGCGCCTACATTCAGGATGCGCCGCTGTACAAAGGCAAGACCACCGGGCGATCCGGCGCAGAACTGAAGGGCGGCATGACCTACTTCGTGAAGGTCGGGCCGGCTAGCAATGACGCACCGATCATGGTGCCGCGCAACGAAGCCGAAGCCCAGTTGCAAGGCATGCGCGCCCAGATGCACGTTCTTTCCCGCGCATCGGCAGTGGAGGCGTGTGGCCCTGCGTCGATCCCGGTGACGTCAGCCCCGGTGGCGCAGCGTGTCGCGGCGAAAGAATACACGCTCAAGGGCGACACGCTGTTCGCCTTCGGCAAGTCTGGCAATCGCGACATGACCGTCAAAGGCCATGCAGCAATTGCACATCTGGCTGAGCAGATTCGCGCGGAAAACACCTCGCTGCAAGCCGTGACGGTGATCGGCCACGCGGACCTGATCGGCTCGGCGGCGGCGGCACAGAAGCTTGGCGAGCAGCGTGCGATGACGGTTCGCCGGATGCTGATCGAGCAGGGTATTCCGGCGCAGAAGATCACCGCGGAAAGTGCGGGCTATTCCGATCCGGTGGTCGCCGACTGCAGCGGCACGATGCAGCAGAAGATTGCCTGCAATGAGCCCAACCGCCGGGTGGTGGTGCAACTGAGTCTGTCGGGCCCGGCCCGATAAAGGCATGGGGGATGCTGAGCCCTGAGGCGCGATCTTCCTGAATCGGGAAGATCGCGTACCTACCGGCCTTTACCGCATGCCCAGGCAAACGGTGAGGGCCTTCCGAGAACGGGAGTGTCGCGATGACCAGACAAACAGAGGTTCCTGCAATCAATGTGCTGCTCGCCTATGCAGAGTTGCGCGACAGGGATCAGGTATTTTTTAACGGGAAGCTCAATGAGTTCGTGTTTGCGTCCCGATCGAGCAAACGTGAGTTCATCGAACAGTGGCAGCGAGCGCTCGCGGCTACCGGAACAACGCCGATAGACACGAATCATTCAAAATGAAGGGCACTGTCAGGTGCAGTCAGATCTCCAGGCTGCAACGGATTAGTTGCAGTTGCTGAAATGCAGATCCTGGCGGCTGGAGAATTTGCCGGAGTGCAGAGCATGAGTCTTTCGATCCACGCGGATCGTGCCCCTGCAAAAATCTCGAACAACAAATGTATATACTGAAGGGCGAAATCGTGTTCGGTAAGATTTTAATGGCTGCGGCCAGACGAGACATCGTCGCCAGGTATCTGGCCGCAGGTGTGCTGGCTGCCTCTACCCAAGGGTAAAACCACATGACATCTACCCCGTCTGAGCACGCGCATCCCAACCCCACAGGCTTCGCCGCATTGTTCGCGCGATTGCGCTCCGTCGTTGAACCGCAGGTCAATCCCCTTGCGGCGTCCTGGCCACCCTTTGTCCTGTTCTTTTCATGGAGCGACGGGCAGCGGCGGGCCGACGTCGTGACCGCAACGGCGGCGACATTTGCCGAGGCCTGGGACGCAGGCATGGAGCAGGTGACGCAGGCTGCCGGCGCGGCCGGACTGGTCGTCCAGTGGCTTCGGGTGGACTGGGTTACCAGCGTTGAAGGCATGACCTGGGAGGCACTGCGGGGCCGCCTCGAACAGACCCGGCGCAGTTATTTTCGGTGCGGCCTGTCGCTGGACAGTAATTTCAGGCATGCCTTTCTGGAGACCGAACTGAATGGCAATGCCATGCTGTATGGCGGCCCGGCACAGACGCATGCGGTTGTGAACACAAAGAACTTCGAACGGTATGCCGCCATTCGGCACCAGCTTGCCAGCGTGAATTTCGAGGATCAGCAAAACGTTAATGTGTTCTCGACCCGCGGGGCGTTCGCAAGCCTGCAAGCGCCGGAGGTACACCTTCTGCACGGGACGGGTCTGAACGCGGGCCGCCGCATAATCGAACATCTCCGGCCGGCAGACGTCAGGGCGCTCGTCGCATCCGGCAGCCGTTATCTGGCCGGCCAGGTACAGCCTGGCGGGCGTTTCCACTATGGCTGGCATCCCTGTTTCGACCGCGAAATCGGCACTTACAATACCCTGCGTCATGCAAGTTCGATCTATGCGATGCTCGAAGCTTGGGAAGTGACCCAGGACAACGACCTGAAGACAGCAATCGACGCGGCGCTGCATTATCTCGTCAATGAACTCATCATGCCGGCGGAATTGCCGTCCGGTGCCCGCGCGGCGTTTCTGGTTGACCGGCAGGGCGAAGTCAAACTGGGTGGCAACGGCGTGTGCCTTCTGGCGCTGGTCAAATACAGCCAACTGACCGGCTCTGACGAATGGACTAAACCGCTCGCGCGGTAGGGGGCTGCGGCCCGTCTCTGGCGGCGAATGGGAGGCCAGTGGCGCCGGCGCTTATGTTGGTGGTTGAGGCAATCCGCCTCGTCCTCCAGCAGGAGCCCCATCATGACCTCCTCCGATCCGGGCATCAGCCCGCTGCGCCGCCGTATGCTTGAGGACTTGCGCATGCGCAAGTTCGCACCCAAGACCCAGGCCGCCTACCTACGTGCCGTACGTCAGTTCGCCCGATACCTCGGGCGTTTACCCGATACCGCCACTGTCGAGGACCTCCGGGACTACCAGCTGCATCTGGTCGATCACGGCGCGTCGCCGGTGTCGCTGAACGCCGCGATCAGCGGTCTGAAGTTCTTCTTCGAAGTCACGCTCGGCCGGCCTGAGCTGATGGCGCGGATGCAGCCGGTACGCGTGCCTCGCACGCTCCCGGTTGTGCTCAGCCCCGAGGAGGTGCGCCGGCTCATCGCGGCAGCCGGAAACCTCAAGCATCAGACCGCGCTGTCGGTCGCCTATGGCGCCGGGCTGCGTGCGAGCGAAGTGGTCGCCCTCAGGGTCAGCGACATCGACAGCCAGCGCATGACCCTGCGCATCGAGCAGGGCAAGGGCCGCCGTGACCGCTACGCGATGCTCTCGCCGGTCCTGCTCGAACGTCTGCGCGTCTGGTGGCGCGTTGCCCGTGCCCAGGGCTGCATGCTCGATGGCGGGTGGCTCTTTCCGGGCCTCGATCCGATCGACCCGCTCAGCACGCGGCAACTGACCCGCGCCATCCATGCGGCCGCCGAGACCGCAAACATCGACAAGCGCGTATCCATGCACACGCTGAGGCATTCCTTTGCCACGCACCTGCTGGAACAGAAGGAGGATATCCGCGTGATCCAGGTGCTCCTTGGACACAGGCAGATCGAGACCACCACGCTCTATACCCAGGTTGCCACTGACCTCCTGCGCAAGGTGGTCAGTCCGCTGGACCGCCTGCCCGCCGGCTAGCCCGGCCGCACGCGGAGCACCCCGTGCTGGAGGTCGCGGATATCTTCCGCGCCTGCGGGCCGGCGTGGCGGCGCACGGTAGCGCTGAGCCTGGGGCAGCTGAAGGTCATGTCGGCCATCGAACAGTGCCGCAGTGCGGCACTCGGGGGGCATGTGCTGCGCTGCGCCGGCTGCGACCGCATCGAGGTTGCCTACAACTCCTGCCGCAACCGTCATTGCCCGAAGTGCCAGGGCAGTGCTGCGCATCGCTGGCTCCAGGCACGCCAGGCCGATCTGCTTCCGGTCGGGTACTACCATGTCGTCTTCACGCTGCCCGCGCCCATCAGTGCCATCGCCTGGTACAACAAGGCCGTCATCTACGGGCTGCTGTTCGATATCGCCGCCGAAACGCTACGCACCATTGCCGCTGATCCGAAGCACCTCGGCGCCCAGATCGGCGCGACGCTCGTGCTGCACACCTGGGGCTCGGCACTCACGCATCATCCGCACGTACACGGTATCGTCCCCGGTGGTGGGCTGTCGCCCGATGGTCAGCGGTGGATCGGATGCCGGCCCGGCTTCTTCCTGCCGGTACGTGTGCTATCGCGCCTGTTCCGCAGGCGCTTGCTCGAAGCGCTCACGGACGCGCACCGGCACGGCCACCTGCAGTTCTTCGGCCAGTACGCTGAACTTGCCGACCCAGCTGTCTTTGACGTGTGGCTTGCGCCGCTGCGTGCCTGCGAATGGGTCGTCTACGCAAAGCGTCCCTTTGCAGGACCCGAAGCAGTGCTCGCGTACCTGTCGCGCTATACGCACCGCGTCGCGATCTCCAGCCAGCGCCTGCTTGCATTCGATGAACGCGGCGTGACCTTCCGCTGGAAGGACTACCGTGCGAAGGGGCACACCCGCTACAAGACCATGACCCTCGAAGCCGGCGAGTTCATGCGCCGCTTCCTGCTCCATGTGCTGCCCGGTGGCTTCCATCGTATCCGTCACTACGGACTGCTCGCCAACCCGGTGCGCCGCGCCAGTCTCGCGAAGGTCCGCGAACTGCTGCACGTCGCGACCGACGTCAACACATCAGCTCACGAAACCGTCATCGAAACGCGCCCCGCCTTCATCTGCCGGCACTGCGGCGCGCCGATGATCGTCATCGATATCCTTGCGCGCATTGCACCGATCCGCGCACCACCCACGCGCCGGGGCGAGATATGAGCGCCACTGTTCCAGGACGAACAACCCGACCCTCGGCTTTGCGGCAACGCGGCCCACGAGCAGACCTTTGCGTCTGTCGCTTCGCACAGGCCCTTGCACGTCCGTTCCGCCATCACGATGGCGCCACTGCACCGCTTCGGCACAACCTCAGCCCTCAACCGGCCTCCCGCCTGACCAC
Source organism: Paraburkholderia sp. Clong3 (assembly GCF_050436485.1). NCBI lineage: Bacteria > Pseudomonadati > Pseudomonadota > Betaproteobacteria > Burkholderiales > Burkholderiaceae > Paraburkholderia > Paraburkholderia sp. Clong3. Next base: position 1,060,187 of record NZ_JBNDMH010000003.1, read on the forward strand.
GCATCCCGCAACACCGCTCGCCATCCCGGGCAATCAATCGCCATAGCCCCGAAGACTCCATTGCATCAGAGCACTCCGCGGTTTCCTCCCTTCAGGTTTATTCAACGCCTGCCCGCACGCGCCGGCGCGCACCCCGAGTCCACGGACATGGGCAGGCATCGAACAAACCTCAAGAATATCTGACTCTGCTAGAACAGCTCGCAACAGGGATCCTCTTCATGCAGGATGCGGACACCGGCAGATTCAGCCATGTGCTGAACTATCCGGATCTGTCGGTTAAGCAGGCATTCCGGATCATCTATTACGATGGCGAAGCGGCCTTCGGCCTGATGCGCCTCTATGGTCTGACTGGCGATGCGAGGTGGCTCGCAGCAGTAGAAAAGGCGTTCGGCCATTTCATCGAGGCAAAACACTGGAAGGCGCATGACCACTGGCTCAGTTATTGTGTGAACGAACTGACCCGTCACAGGCCACTGGAAGCGTATTACAAATTTGGAATCCAGAACTTCGCCACCTATCTTGATTTCGTGGCTGAAAGGGTGACGACGTTTCCAACCCTGCTTGAATTGATGACGGCTGCCGAGCAGATGATTAGCCGCATGCAGCAGCAGCCCGGCCTGGAGCACCTGCTTGCCGAGGTCGATCTGGATAAGTTCTTCCATGCACTGCATGCGCGGGCGCAGCGCCTGTTAGATGGCCATTTCTGGCCGGAACTTGCCATGTACTTTGCCAATCCGGGCAGGATCACCGGCAGCTTCTTCATTCGCCACCATGCCTTCCGGGTCCGCATTGACGATGTCGAGCACTATCTATCGGGTTTTGTCGCCTATCTGAACTATCTGGAGTCGCAGCGGCATTCAGTATCCTCAACGCTGGCGCGGGAATGGAACGCCTCCCTGATCGAGGCGGCCACGCAGGGGACGTGGCTCAAGCAGCCGCCATTGGGGTGGACGGCGAGCGGCCTTTGCATTTACGCGCCTGCCATGCAGCCTGGAAACGTCGTGGTTGCCCGAACCGGTGAGGTAAGCCGGGGGATCCCTGTTCCTGTCATTCGACAGATGCAGCCGCGCCCGGCGGGTGTTATCTCGAGCCATTCTGATGTGCAGGCTCAACTTGCCGATTTGCCGGTCCTGCATGTCGCAGATACGGCCACGGCAATTCTTGCGATGGGAGCCTATGCACGCAGCCAGATGAGCGGCACTGTCCTGGCGGTGACCGGAAGCGCTGGCAAGACCACGCTCGTGGCCATGCTGGCTGACGCCCTCAATGCTTACGGTCCGACAGCGGCGAGCGCGTTCAACGCAAACCTTCCCCAAGGTGTGAGCTGGAATCTTGCGTCAATCAAGTGGGACACCCCTCATGTCGTCCTGGAAGTTGCCGTGGGCAAAATGAGACAGAGCGCGGCCATTGCCCGCCCGGACGTCGGCATTTTCACCAACATCCAGCCTGCTCACCTCGGGAAAAACAGCACAATCACTGATATTGCCCGGACCAAAAGCATGCTTTTTCTTGGCATGTCTGCGGGAAGTGTCGTGGTGCTCAATCGTGACATGCTGGAATGGGATACCGTCTACCAGGCGGCCATCGAACGGGATCTGAAAATCTTTACTTACGGCACGACTGCCGAGAGCGAGTTTCAACTCGTGGATCATGACGCGTCGGGGCAGCGGGTCGATGCGCGTATTAGAGGGCGCGATATCACCTATCCGATTGGGGCCGCAGGCTTGCACATGGCGTTGAACAGCTTGGCAGTACTTGCCGCTGTCTCGGCGCTCAACTATCCGTTCGAACCTGCGCTCGAACGGATCGCACGCTTTGCTGCCCTGTCCGGCCGCGGCGAGGAGTTTGAGCTGACGCTCGACGGACGGCACGTGACCATTGTCGACCATGCCTACAATGCCAATCCCGGCTCGATGCAGGCCGCTCTGGAACATTTGCGGGACATGAAGAATGCAGCCAGACGAGTCGCTGTGCTGGGCGAGATGGCGGAGCTCGGTCCCCAGGCGTCGCTGCTTCATACCGACCTGGCTGCAGTGGTCGAGCGTTGCGGGATCGATCGCGTCTATGTCATGGGCAAGCTCTATACCGACTTCTGGGAACGGTTGCCGGCTGCACGCCGTGGGCGCTACACGAATTCGCTTGACGAATTGAAGCTTGCACTTCAAGAAGAGCTTGTCGACAAGGACGTAGTGCTGCTCAAGGGCTCGAACAGTACGCGTCTCCATGAGGTCGTAGCGTGGCTGAGGGCTGGCGCGCAAAAGTAGCATTGACCTCTGGCCCTGCGAGCAATGGATCTTCAGGCGTGCCTGAACGACCCGAAAGCTTCCAGCGCTCACCCCCGATGGCGGTAAGCCGCGCGGGGTAGTCTGCGCGCAGCACGGGACCCGAATGCCAAATCAGCCGTACTACCCAAGGTGCTCGCCTGCGTCTGGTGCAGGCGAGTTCGTTGCCCGCGCGCATGGCCATCGTTGATCATTTCTGTCTTTTCTGCATAACCTCACGGAACCTTATTTATGAAATGGTTTGGCCGACATTGTCGGCGTTTATCGCACCTTCTGCGCTGGAGACTCCGGCGCTTCCTGTTCGTTGTCTTTGGCGTCTTGGGCGTTACCGAACCCAGTCTGGCGGACCGACCCACACTGGGGCCGTTTGAGACTCCACGGCCTGGGGAGCTTAATATCCCTGTGGGAAGCGAGCCATTCGATGCCGCACAAGCCCTGAACGGTTCATTCAGTTCACCGGAACACTGCGCGCGAGTGCCCGATAGCCTGTGGGTCGAAGTCAACGGCAAGGGAGATTGCATTCGATACTACGCGCATGGATTGTCCGGCAGCGAAAGCCCCACTGTGCTGGTTTATTTCAGCGGGGATGTCATGCTGAGAACGACGAAGGGAGTCAGGTACGTTACACAATCCTACCTGTCTGTTTCGCCCATGGAGATTGGGAAAGACATGGCTAAATGGTCGGCTGATTCCGGCCGTCCCACGCTCTATCTTGCCCGGCCGGGTATCTATGGCTCCTCTGGCGACCATAACATGCGCCGCACGCATCGCGAGATCGAACTGATGGATCGCGCACTGGACATGCTCAAGGAGCGTTACAACATTGCATCATTCATTCTGACCGGACATTCCGCGGGAGGCCAGATCGCCGCTGCGCTCCTGAACAGACGCGCAGACGTCGCGGCATCGGTGGTTTCTTCTGCCCTTGTTTCCGCCAAACAGGTCGCGGCGTACTGGGAATACAAGCGGGAAATCCCCGGTCGACTGCTTTACGATGCCCGGAGCTATTACGATCCTGTCGACGAAATCGGGCGCATTCGCCGGGATCCACGACCGGAAATCTATGTGATTTCTGATCCGGAGGATCGTGTGGTTCCCTTTTACAGCCAGCTGTATTATGTCCGCCGTCTGCGTGCCGCCGGCCTCCAGTCGCATCACATCTACGCCCATGCTCCCGGGCCGCAACATCACCTGCTCGCCGGACACGCGAAACGCGCTGCAACGCTTTTTGCTCAAGGGAAATCAGCGAAGGAAATCCACATGGCGCTTGCAGAACTTGACCTGTCGCAGGTTAAGTAAGCCACGAAAAGATGCGATCTCCAGGGAGCACTGACTGGCGTTGTCATGGTGAGGAGCATTGGTCAGCAAATCGGGCCGGGCGTGGGAGGCTGACGTGATGCCGTCAAGCGACCCATGCAGCCGATTCGTAGTGGTCCGAAAGCTCGTTGTGTCGTTGTCGCCGTCAGCCTGCGGCAGCCGATCGGACAGACCGCGCGCTTTCGTTTGGGTAGTTGTTTCCGTCGTTACGCTAGCCCGGAAGTTTCCGTCGTTACGCTAGCCCGGAACAGCATCCACTGTCGATGGACACCTGACGGTATTTTTCCTAAACTTGTTCACGGCTGGTTGCTTGTTATTCGCTGCGTCCCTGGCTTCGACAGTGAGATTTGTGGTTGAAAGTTGCCGCCTCAATTTTTGTTCCGATTTGGCTGTATGACGCTTCGAAACCGGGCTCGTGCCGAAGTTGCCTGCGATGGGATGATCGCGAAACGATGGTCGTGGGTTTGAGCAGGGGGCTATGTCTTTCGTCGCGCGTTAGGGGCACCCCCAGATACCGGCCTCGCTGGTCAAAGTCTCGATGAGCGGACGAGAAGATAAAGGTGCCTTGCGCATAAATAGGGAACTCGATGGACAGTATCGATCCGAAGCGATTCGGCAAGGTGGCAGTGTTGTTTGGTGGAGTGTCCGCCGAGCGTGACGTGTCGCTCAATTCTGGTTGTCTCGTGTTGCAGAGACTGCGCGATGCAGGCGTCGACGCACACCCCTTCGATCCATCCACGCGGCCGTTGTCAGCGTTAAAGGACGAGGGCTTTGTGCGCGCGTTCAACGTGCTGCACGGCGGCTACGGCGAAAATGGACAGATTCAGGGTGCGCTCGATTTTTATGGGATCCGATATACGGGCAGCGGCGTGCTTGGTTCGGCGCTCGGGCTGGACAAGTTCCGCGCGAAACTTGTGTGGCAGCAACTGGGTATTCCGACGCCGCCGTTCGAGGCCGTGATGCGCGGCGACGATTACGATGCGCGTGCGCAGGAGATCGTCGCGCAACTCGGGTTGCCGCTATTTGTGAAGGCGGCGAGCGAAGGCTCAAGCGTCGCCGTGATCAAGGTAAAAGCGGCCGAGGCGCTACCCTCAGCGATCGCGGAAGCAGCAAAGTTCGACGCTATCGTGCTGGTCGAGAAGAGTATCGAAGGCGGCGGTGAATACACTGCGTGCATTGCGGGCGACCTCGATCTGCCGGTCATCCAAATTGTGCCAGCGGGCGAGTTCTACGACTATGACGCGAAGTACGTTCACGATTCGACGCAGTACCTGATTCCATGCGGACTGGCATCCCAGGAAGAGATGCGCCTGAAGCAACTCGCGCGCCGCGCGTTTGACGTGCTCGGTTGCTGGGACTGGGGGCGTGTCGACTTCATGATGGATGGCGAGGGCAAGCCGTACTTCCTCGAAGTGAACACATCACCAGGAATGACCGATCACTCGCTGTTGCCGAAGGCTGCTCGCGCGGTTGGTATCAGCTATCAGGAACTGGTTGTGAGGGTATTGTCGCTCACGCTGAAGGATTGACCTCGCCGAGGGGTGTAGCAGAGTTCGTCAATCCGGTCCCGGCGTCGGCGCCCTGCTGGGTAAGGGCTGTGGGGCAATCGCAGTCCCGACCGATGAGGCCGTCACCAAGCTGTTTTACCTGGCCCTGAACAACATCAGCAAGAAGTGGACGATGCCGATCCGCGACTGGAAGGCCGCACTGAACCGTTTCACGATCCAGTTCGAAGAGCGGCTGGTGCCGGGTTAAACCTCAACCCGTTTACACAAAATTCCGGACACCCCCCAGGCCGTCAGCACGCGTGTAAAGAAGCGTTTCGCTGTTGCGCCGCGCGGTGGATAATCAGGTTGTTACCTGTTACGTGAACCTTCCTTCGAGGGGGCACCCGGCGAAAGCGTCAACTCCGCTGGCACCTATGACTCCATACGCACAACGCAATGTATTGGACCGCTTTCGCCGCTATCAGCATTTGTTGATGTTCGGCGGCGGGGCAGTGGTAACGGCGGTGGTGCTGGTTGCGTTCGTCCTGAACACGGTGGCCACTGTACGTACCTATGTTGCGCTCGAGCATCAAGAACTGATGTCCGGCGTGAACCGGCTCACCGACCTTAACTCGCGCAACGTCGTGCTTATGCAAAACGGCGTACGGCTCATCGAGGTCGCCTGGAGGGCCGGCGAACAGGCCGAGCCACGCCTTATCGAACAGTTCACAGGCAATGGCCAGATGCTTCGTCTTCAGCAGGCCCCAGATCATCTGCCGGTGCTCGTGGTGGGTGCCTCGTCTGCAACGCCTCCCGATTTGTTGGCAACCCGGTACATTCGGCTTGCTAAACAGATAAGTCAGGCGGCGACGGCAGCTTCCGAACGAAACGGAGGCCTGTTGACATTCTGGTTGTACAGGCCTGACCGTCCACTGCTCATCCTGGTACCATCGCCTGGCGATGCCCGGATGGCGACGTTGCTTGCCGATCGTGCTGCTTTTTTTTCTGCACTCGCGGGATCTGGCGGCAATCTCCTTGTTCCGCGAGACGTGCCCTTGCTCGATCCCCGCACCGGGGGGCGTGCATTTCGGTGGCTCCCTCCCTACGATAGTCCGTTAAGCGGCAGGCGATCAGTTCGAGTTGCAGCGACCCTGTTTGACAAGGAGCGGAAGCCGTTCGCCGTCGCTGTTTACGAGTTACCGGTCACCATTATCACTGCCGCTCTAGGGGAGAGTGGGCTTGACGGCTCTCTTATGCTCTTCGCGCGCAATGGACAGGTTATCGCTTCATTTTCGCGTCAACCGGTCGACCCGAAGGCGTCGGATACCGCGCGTGCTTTAGGTGTCGCAGGAATTGTCGAGCCGACAGGCAGGATCTTTCGTGACGGCCACATGCTGTTTGGCTGGCCAATCGGCGAGACTGGCGCAACGCTCGTGTTTGTGCAGTCGTGGCGCTCGATTGCCCGGGCACTGACTGGTCAGATTGGAACGTCGGCCGCGACGACTGGAGTGATCCTCCTCGTGGTGTGGTCGCTGATTCTACTGTTCAACCGGCGCGTGTTCCTGCCTGTTCTTGAGCGCTCTCGACGCGTGTTCGAGAGCGAGCACCTGAGCCGCGCGCTGATCGAGACGGCACCGGTAGGGCTGGGGCTGATTGCCGTGGAGAGCGGTAAGCCGTTGTTGCGCAGTCCGACGATGATCGAGGCCGCGGCGCGGGTGGTCCTGCCGGCGGCACGGACACTTTCGGCAGAACTGGTTCACCGTCACCGGCAACGCGCAGATGTAAGCGGTGTAACCGGTACAAACAGCATGGCGCACGAGGCGTGGTCGCTGCCGACACGCGAGGGTGGGACGATGGATCTCTCGGTGAGTGTCGTGCCGGCGCGCTACCAGGGCGAGGACGTGCTGGTGACGGCGTTCACGGACGTGACGGTGGAAAAGCGCCTCAATCGGCAACTGCGTGAAGCAAAGCAGGCGGCGGACTCGGCCAATGCCGCGAAATCCGCTTTCCTGGCGGCGATGAGCCATGAGATCCGCACACCGCTCAACGCGATCCTGGGGAATCTCGAGCTGCTGTCGCACTCGCAGCTCGATGCGCTGCAGCGTGACCGGCTGAAAACGATCCGGAGTTCATCGGACGGACTGCTTGCAATCGTGAGCGACGTGCTGGATTTCTCGAAGATCGAGGCCGGTGAGATGACGCTCGAGCGGATCGTGTTCGACGCGCAGGAGGTGGCCTCGCGGGCTCTGACGATGTTCGGGCCGGTGGCGCGGGCGAAGGGCGTGAGGTTGTCGGGCGAATTTGGCACATCGACCACTCAACCGATGCAGGGCGATCCGACGAGGCTTGGCCAGGTGATGAACAATTTGCTGTCGAACGCCATCAAGTTTTCCGGGCACGGAGAGGTGACATTGAGACTGTCGGCGGAAGCGGGCGGTGATAATCAGCCAGAGCTTGTGATCGAAGTTGAAGACAGCGGGATCGGGATATCGCCGGAGCAGCAGGCGATGCTGTTCCGCGCGTTCAGCCAGGCGGATACGACGATCAACCGTCGCTTCGGTGGCACCGGTCTGGGGCTGGCATTATGCGCGCGGCTGACGGATGCGATGGGAGGCACGATCGCAGTGCACAGCGTGCCCGGCGAGGGCAGCCTCTTTACGGTGCGGGTGCCGCTGGGCGACTGTCACGGCGAGCCTGGGCTGGATATGCCGCACTTCGAGGGCGAGCAGGTGCTGTTCGTCGCGGCGGCGGACACCTGGCACGCGTATGCGGTGCCGGCACTGGAGGCCTGGGGGCTGAAGGTACAGGCGTATCGTCATCCTGCGCAACTCGATCTGGAGGCGCTGGAGGAGGCGGATACCCTGATTGTCTGCGGCGAGCACGACACCTGGCATGCGGACGACGTCCGTCGTCTGCTGGAAGCGTCGTCCTGGATGATTGACTGCAGCGCGGAAGGACCGGCGTATCCCGTAGCGACGGGACGGGCGGTGAAGGTCTCAAGCTATGGTCTGAAAGGGCTGGCGGCGGCGCTACGCCATACCTTGCGGGGCATGCCGCTGGAGGCGGGCAAAGAGACACAGCGGGTATTGTCGCGCCGGCTGAAGGTGCTGGTGGCGGAAGACAACGCGGTGAACCGGGAACTGTTCAGCGAGCAGTTGAAGATGCTCGGGTGTGAGCCGCAGGTGGCGGAAGACGGGCTGCAGGCGCTGGAACGTCTCTCACGGGAGCGCTTCGATGTGCTGGTGACCGATCTGGCGATGCCGGTGCTGGACGGTTATGGGCTCGTGCGAGAGGCACAGGCACGCTGGCCAGAAATGCCGATCGTGGTGGCGACGGCGAGCGTGTCGCAGGAGGAGCGAGCGCGTTGCGAGGCGGCCGGGGTAATGCGGGTAGTGGCCAAGCCACTGCAGTTGGACGAGCTGTCGGCAACGCTGTCGGAGGTGAACGGCGTGCCGGGTGTGGCGGTGCAGGCGGAGGAACAGGAACAGGAAAGGAAACGTGATGGGATGCTGGGCGGCCGTGCAATGCCAGCCCACGTGCGGGCTACATTCCTGAAATCGTGCGAAGAGGCGCTGGCGGCGATCCATGCCGCGTACGATGCCGGCGACGCGGCCCGGATACTCGCCGAGTTGCATTCGTTGCGGGGCGCGCTAAATGTGTTTGGATACCGCACGCTTGCAGAGCAGTGCGCTCAAATGGAAGTCGCGATATCGAAGGAGGGTGTCGGGGCGGCGCAGGACATGATTGATGCTTTCGATAGCCAGTTGAGTGCCACTATCCTGACTTGATCCACTTGAAGTTCAAGGCCTTCATTGTCGGCGCGCTGCACAGCTTCTTCATCCGTGTATTCCTGATGCCGCAGCCGCCTTAAGCCTGCACGCAGGCCGCTCTCGCCGGTTATTGCATCGCGCGGGGCCAGGATAAAAGACGGTGTGCGTCGCACAAACATTCGTGCAGTCATGCTACTCGTTGGCACGATTAGTAATACTGGTCATATTGACATTTGTTGGGATCATATTCCATGTAGCGACGCAATCCGGATTCGTGCTTTTTGAGCAAGGTTCTTGCTGGAAAAACGCGGGCAGACATGCTAAGGTTAACTTCGAAAAGGAGTGGTAGTTCAGTTGGTTAGAATACCGGCCTGTCACGCCGGGGGTCGCGGGTTCGAGTCCCGTCCACTCCGCCAACATCTCAAGAAAGTCGTCAACCTTTTCGCGGGCTACTTAAGTGCCCAAACGCGTCGAGACTCATCACGTTTCGGCGTAGGGCATCGTCGGTTCTGTTGTATCTGCTACGCAGGCAGCGAGGTTGCAACGTGCCGGGCGGGAATAGCTGATCGGATCGTCAAGGTGCCTCCACTATCCCCCTGCTGACCATCATTCCGTACATCTGTCGCTTGCCCCGATCGGGGCTGCGATACCCAACAGCCCACGCCCCGCAACACAACACGCTGCCACGGCCGCCATTTCGTATGCCGGCGATTGACGGAGCAGGCGGTGAATCCGGTTGTGGCGATGGCGGCGTTGCACAGACACCCGCCCAACATTCCTACCTGTCGGGCAGATGAGTGGTCCTTATCGTGGCACAACCCGTCCCTGTGTCTGCTCCACTATTTAACGCTTATCGCGCGGTCTGGTTGCGGAACAGCCAGCGTCCATTCCGTTCTTTCGCGTGATGTGGCTGCTGCCTGATCTCGACCGTGATACCGCGGCCCCGTGCATCGACGATGAACGCGTCGATCAGGTCGCGCACATCGTGATCGATGTAGTCGGCACGGGTCGTGTCGATGATAACGGCCGATTGGTCAGGAATCTGCCACAGGTAGTGCTTGACCTTCACCTTGCCGACAAATGACACATCCTTGCGGAAAGACAGCAGGTAGTGGTCGTCTTGCTGCGCAAACATAACGGGACCACGCAAATTCGCACACGCGACCATGAGGACAACGACCGCGAGTCCGAGCGCGATGCCGAACAGGAGATCCACGGCGAGCACGCCGATTATCGCCGCGATGAACGGTGCGAATGCACCTGGTCCCTGTTTCGCAACGGACAGGAACAAACTCGGTTTGGCGAGCTTGATGCCGGTATGGATGAGGATCGCGGCAAGACTTGCCAGGGGGATCTGGTTAATCAGGCCGGTGAGTGCAAACACGCTGACTAGCAGCAGTATGCCGTGCACGATGGCGGACACGCGGCTCGGTGCACCTGCATTGACGTTCGCCGAGCTGCGCACGATTACTGACGTGATCGGCAGGCCGCCTATTGCTCCTGCAATCAGATTGCCCACGCCTTGCGCTTTCAGCTCCCGGTCTGGCAGAGTCGGGCGGCGCTTCGGATCGATCTGTTCGACGGCTTCCAGGCTCAGCAGCGTCTCGAGACTTCCGACGACCGCCAGCGTCAACGCGACGCGCCAGATGTCGGGGTTCAGTAGTTGCGCGAAATTCGGCCCGAGATCAGCGCTCTTGATTGCGGCGCTGAGAGCAGCAATCGAGGCGAGCTCGGGCAGGGCGACACGGTGTTCGGCGGGCGAGGCGCGGCTTGGGGACAGCAGGTCAAGCAACAGCGTCGCGGCAATGCCGAGCAGCACAACGGCGAGCGGCGCAGGGACTAGGCGCACAACCCTGAAGCGTCGCAGCGCTCGGGTTTCCCAACTGGCTAGCAGGACGAGTGACACCGTCGCGACGGCGAAGGCGGTTAGTGCGCTGAGGCTGAATGGCATGTTGCCGACGGGCATATCAAGGTCACCTGCCATGCCTAACGCGAACGGCACCTGCTTTACGATCAGCAATATGCCAATGGCGGCAAGCATACCCTTGATAACGGGCGAAGGCACATGTGCGGCCACTCGGCCTGCCTTCACCATTCCGAAGCCAAATTGAATGACGCCGGACAATAGCACGGCGAGCAGAAAGGCTGAGAAGCTGCCGAGGCGCGCAATGCCTTCGACGACGATGACGACGAGGCCCGCCGCCGGCCCACTGACGGAGAGTGGCGAGCCTCTCAGAACCGCGACGACGAGGCCGCCGATGATGCCGGACACAAGGCCTGCGAAGGGCTCAACACCAGATGCATTGGCAATACCCAGGCACAGCGGCAGCGCGACAAGAAAGACAACGACACCCGCAATCAGGTCGCGTGGGAGCGTTGAGAGTGATGCTCGTAGATTCATGATGGACGGAAAAGAGGAGTGTGATTTGGAGGGCGATTCATTGTGGTGGATCAGCCTGCGTTCTTATGTGGTGTCTCCTGGTGGGTGCTACCTGCGGAATAGCCAGAGTCGAGTTCCTCGATGCGGCCATCGGTGAGAGAAAAGATCCAGCCGTGCACTAGCGGGGCGGGGACGCTGTCACGGATGATCGCCGTGTCACGCAGCAACCTCACCCGTTCGAGCACGTTGAACTCGGAGAGCCGGTCGGCCGCCCGGTCGCTCGGTTCGCAGTCGAGCTCTGCGCAATGCCGGTGGGCAAGCGCGCGAAGTGGTGCGATGTGGCGGTTGACGTGCGGCATTCCGGAAGAGGGCGGTAGGAGAGATGCGCGTACACCGCCGCAGCCGTAGTGACCGCAAACGATCACGTGCTCGACCATCAGCGCGCGCACGGCATACTCGAGCACGCTCGCGTAACTATTGTCGTTCGGATGAAAAAGGTTGGCGACGTTGCGATGGACAAACAGCTCGCCCGGCGCACTGTGCGTGATGGCTTCAGCAGGCACCCCGACTGTCGGAGCAGCCTATCCAGAGCACACGGGGATTTTGGCCGAGCGACAGGATGGTGAAGAAATCTGGCGCGCATTCAGCGGTTTCTCGCGCCCATACGATATTGGCGAGAAGCATGCTCTTGGGACGATGCATTGCCACTAACTCCCCGATCAGGTAAAGCCTGGTCGCAAGGTGGACCCTTTGAACACAGGCTATGCAAAATGAAATGAGTTCATCGCGCGTATCGACCAGGGCATGATCCAATCGATAGTCATGCAGATCAAAACAAGATGAGGATTGGTCTGACAAGAACGTCTCACATCAAGTTCAATGAGCGAGAGAAAGAGCTGGCATTTTTTTCCGCCCGCAATATTTTTCAGAATCACAGTGCGGGCGTTTGACCAACTTGTACGGTAACCACGATGTTTTAGAAGACCTGGAATCTTCGAGCGATGTGGAATTGAGGAATTGTCAAATTGCCAGAATGACGTGAATGAGAAAGTGAGTGACGTTAGTTATGAGGGTGTAAAAAGTTTTGTGTAAACGGTCATTTGGCAGGAGACTGCCAGCAACAGGAGCATCAATGACCGTAGCGAAACGCAATAAAAGAGAGAAACCCGATCCTGAGCTCGTCAAGCTGGCAGACAGCCTGCTGGCGAATTATCAGAAGCCGGAAGACCTGATAGGGGAGAACGGCCTGCTCAAGCAACTGACCAAGATGCTGGTGGAGCGTGCGTTAGAGACGGAGATGTCCGAGCACCTGGGCCATGGCAAGAGCGAAGCGGTGAGCAATGCCACGGGCAACACCCGTAATGGTCATAGCGCCAAGACGCTGCAGGGGGAGTTTGGCGCGTTGCCGCTCAATATCCCGCGCGACCGTCAGGGGGCGTTCGAGCCGAAGCTGGTGGAGCGCCATCAGACGCGCTGGACGGGCTTCGACGACAAGATCATTTCGCTGTATGCGCGTGGCCTGAGTGTGCGCGAGATCCAGGGGCACCTGGAAGAAATGTACGGCACGGAGGTCTCGCCGACGCTGATCTCGGCGGTCACTGACGCCGTCAGTGATGAGGTGAAGGTCTGGCAGGCCCGTGCGCTCGACGCGCTCTATCCGATTGTCTATCTCGACTGCATTCACGTCAAAGTGCGCGACAGCGGCGCGGTGCGGACCAAGGCGGTGTACCTGGCCATCGGCGTGAACATGGCCGGCCACAAGGAAGTCCTGGGCCTGTGGATCGCCCAGACCGAGGGGGCCAAGTTCTGGCTGCAGGTGGTCACTGAGCTCAAGACGCGCGGCGTGCAGGACATTTTTATCGCCTGCGTCGACGGGCTTAAAGGCTTTCCTGAAGCCATTGAAGCGGTCTACCCAAAAGCGGCCGTGCAACTGTGCATCGTGCACATGGTGCGCAACAGCCTGAACTTCGTGCCGTGGAAAATGCAGCGGGAAGTCGCCGCCGACCTGAAGACGATTTACACTTCATCGACCGTCGAGATGGCCGAACAGATGCTGGGCGCCTTCGAGGCCAGGTGGGACCAGGACTATCCGTCCATCGGGCAGAGCTGGCGACGCAACTGGGCACGGGTGATTCCGTTCTTCGATTACCCACCGGAGATCAGGAAGGTGATTTACACCACGGATGCCATAGAATCGATCAACATGAGCCTGCGCAAGGTGATCAAGACCCGCAGCTCGTTCCCGACCGATGAGGCCGTCACCAAGCTGTTTTACCTGGCCCTGAACAACATCAGCAAGAAGTGGACGATGCCGATCCGCGACTGGAAGGCCGCACTGAACCGCTTCACGATCCAGTTCGAAGAGCGGCTGGTGTCGGGTTAAACCTCAACCCGCTTACACAAAATTCCGGACACCCCCTTAGTTATACTAATCTAGTAGAAAAAGCGATTCAGAATCGGATTTCCGGTTGCAGCTTCTTGTGCCTCGAAGACACCCTTGGGTATTCACCGACCAGCGTCGCACCGTTTCGTATGTGAATTCCATACCGTCCCAGCAATATCCGACTGACGCTCTCGCCGCCCGAAGCTCGTTGAAAACGAACCACTCCGTCGTCGGATCATACGGACGGCATTGCGCTATCTCCAGATATATCCCGTTGGTTTTTCGGATCAGTCAGACAGTTTGGTGGATTGAATGAGGCTAGTAAGATACCCGCCCTCGATGGCCGCCGTTACATTAAGCATTTCAAAATTCGATTCATAAATGCAGTTGACCGATCGAGAGAGCAATGAAAATCAAGCTGATACTTGCAGACGACCACCCGGCATTAATCACTGGCGTGAAATATGAACTATCCAGAGTCCATACTCTCAGCGTCCTTGGGACGGCGCAGGATTCGACGGAAATCGTCAATTTTCTGTCAAATGTCGAATGTGACATTCTCATCACAGACTACTCCATGCCTAGGGGAGAATACGGTGACGGGATGGCCATGCTTTCGTTCTTAAAGCGCCGATATCCCGACCTTAAGATAATCGTCTTCACCACGATCGACAATTTCGCCATTGCTTCCAAGATGCGGAAAATTGGTATCCAATCCGTACTGAACAAATCGAAAGATGTTGACTATCTGATTACCGCCATACATGCAGTTCACGCGGGTGCAACCTACTTTTCACCGACTTCACGCGAGCAACCCGGAAGAGTCGGCCCAACGCAAGCCATACCCCCGCGCAATCTTTCGGGGCGGGAAGCCGAGGTTGTACGTCTGTACGTGTCCGGCGTCACGATTAACGAAATAGCCGCCCAGTTGAATCGGACGAAGCAGACAGTGAGCGCACAGAAAAGGGCGGCGATGCGCAAGCTTGGCATAGAACGTGACGCTGATTTATTCAGGTTTGCATATGAAAGCGGATTTTCGGCCTCCGCGATTCACGCAGAGGATATCGACGCGAATGTCAGGTTATAGCTGCGGATTCAACCGGTCGATGCAACACAATAGAAGCTGCGTGAGCAGCGGGAGTGTTGCAAATGAAGTACCGAACCCGGATCTATTACAGCGAGAGCCAGAAAGCGTTAATGTGGGAACTCTGGCGGAAAGGTGAATCGCTCCAGCATATTGCGCAACTGTTCGATCGGAATCACTCGTCGATACAGGGAATTCTCGCGGAGACAGGCGGGTGCGGCCGTCGAACGGCTGTCGGACAACGGCCCTGCCTACATCGACCATCGCACGCGCAGCTTCGCTCGCGGGTTCCGGCGAACTGCTGCGCCATCAACCTAACGGGGCACGTCCTGAGTTACAGGAGCAACTCCAGCCTCTTTCTATGCGTCGCCACAACCCCAAAAACAAATTTATGACGAGTCCGACTGGTGTAAAAGAAAAATAACACCCGTCGCATTTCCGTCGATACTCAGAAAAATAGAATGTATGAAAGGCGTTGGTTGATGCTATTTGCATAGCAAGTGCTTTTATTCCAGCATGAATATTCCGAGTGCGATCTGAATTCATAAAACTCACGGCAATGAAGGGTTTTGGATTGTGCACCTGGAGTCGCAACTCAGACGAGATGGCGCGAAAAACTGTCTTTCCGATAGATCGCGAGGTAGTAAAGTGCAAGGAATAATCAATATTATTGTGGCCGATGACCACCCTGTCGTATTATCGGGTGTCAGAATGGTACTGAGCGGACATACTGATTTAAGAATGGTAGCGACTGCGTGCGACTCGACGGAGGTTGTTGAACGTCTTGCTCGCGTGCCCTGCAATGTACTCGTCACTGACGACGCGATGCCCGGAGGCGAATACGGCGACGGAGTTCCCTATCTGGCGTTCTTGAGAAAGTGTTTTCCGGATTTGAAGATCATCGTATTCAGTATGAATGGCGACCCTGATCTTCGACGGTCGCTCGCACGGATTGGAGTGCATTCCCTTATTCTAAAGAGTGCTGACGTCGGCGAGCTTGTATCGGCAATACGCAGTGCGTTCTCGGGCAACCTTTGCAACTTCAGTTAGCAACGTTTGGCTGTTATTTTTGTTGAGTTCTGGTTCATTTTTTCAGGGCGATATAAGTCTTTCCCTTCTTCGGCAGTTTTACAACTTGCGATGTAGTGTGAAGATCAAAGGAAATCGAAATGTCGAATAACAAAGAGGCCGCAACTGTTCAGGCGCTACTCGCGTTCGTCAATCTCCAAAAGAATGAAGAGCGCGAATTTTTAGTAACAATGAACCTCCTGCTTCGAGCCTCTCCAAAAGGACGGCGGGAAATCATTGCCCAACTTCAGGGGAAAACTTTGGTGAACTCTGATGTTCCCGGAAGGCCATAGGCATTGTCGTCGCTGGCCCGGCGCGGCGAATACAACGGTTTGATAGCCGTTATCGACGGGCGGTTTCAAGAGTGAAGCGCAACGGCGGGATTAATGTTTAGAGCTTTGAGGTTGACTTGCTGATGCGAGGGTCGCGGCGAAGACCTCGAATGGTGAATGGAAGTTGTGAGTTGCACGAGGCCGGCTGTTCAGGCTGTCGGCGATGGCGTCGAGTTCATCCTGACTGTAGACCGAAAGGTCGGTGCCTTTTGGCAGATACTGTCGCAGCAGCCCGTTGGTGTTTTCGCAGGTGCCGCGCTGCCAGGGACTGTGCGGGTCGCAAAAATACACGTTCACGCCGGTTGCGGCAGTGAGCTCTTTGTGGCGCGACATTTCTTTGCCCTGGTCATAAGTGAAGCTCTGCCGCAGTGGCGCGACAATCGAATTGAGTTTGGCGGAGAAGCCCGCCAGCGCCGAAGCTGCGGTGGCGTCTTCCATCTTTGCGAGCAGCACCAGGCGGCTGGTCCGTTCAACCAGAACGCCGACCGAGGACTGATTGCCCGCGCCCTTGTCGGGTAAGAACGTACCGTTACCGGCACGTTCTCCCCTAAGAACCGGACGGGCGAGTCACCTCGCATCCGGCTCAAGCCATTCTTCAGCACCATGGGGTGGCACCGGACAAGCCGACGGGATGTTTCGCGGCGCGACGACGGGCAAAGTAGGACGTCCATGCCGGATCAAACGGATTAGCGGGCCCACGGATCTTGACGTGACGCATGATTGCGACCGTCATTGCGCGGAATAGCCGCAGACTGCCGATGCTGCCGTCAGCCCGGGTTTCTTCCGTCGCAAAGTCCCATGACCGCTGTCCGTCTGTCCGGAAGTATCGCCTCCTCACCCATCGTGCTCCTTTCGTGGGGTGCCTGCGCACAGCCCACTTCCAGAGCAGTTGCCAGATGTGCGAGTCTATCAATGAGAAGGTTGCTTTCGCCACGACGTGGCGGTGATACATGGCCCAGCCCCGGATGAGCGGGTTGAGTTGCCGTATCAGCGCTTCCTGGGTGGCGCCCGCGTTGCCCTTGATGACCTCCCGGACCTTGTCAAGCAACGATTTGATGCTCTTCTTCGCTGGCTTGATCAGCAGTTTGCCGCCGTACTTGCGTACGTTCTGGCCAAGGAAATCGAGACCCTCCGTTATGTTCGTGATCCGGGTTTTCTCCTCCGACAGTTCCAGACCACGGTCCGCCATGAAACGACGGATCGCCGGAAGAACGCTGGATTCGAGCACTTCTTTCGAAGCACCGGTCACCACGAAATCATCGGCATACCGGATAACGTTGAGCTTGGCCGTGCGGCGTGCGAGTTTCGAGACACCGATACTCGCGTGTACTGCTGCCTCAAGTCCATCCAGCGCCATATTCGCGATCACGGGCGAGATGATACCGCCCTGGGGCGTGCCCGCCCGCGATTGGAACAGGGTTCCCTCATCAATATAGCCAGCCTCAAGCCACTTGCGCAGGACCGTCTTGTCCATCGGTATGTGCTCCAGGAACCAGAGGTGACTGAAGTTATCGAAACAACCCCGTATGTCACCTTCCAGAACCCACTCTGGCGATACACGCCTTGCCAGAGTGATGAAGCACTGTTCGATGGCGTCGGCAGTCGAGCGTTCGGGCCGAAAGCCGTAGGAATTCAGGTCCGCCAGGGTCTCCGCAATGGGTTCCAGAGCGAGCTTCCATAAAGCCTGCATCGCCCGACACCGCATACATGGGATTCCTAAAGGACGCTTCTTTCCATTACTCTTGGGAATGTAAACACGCCGCAACGGCATCGCACGATAACCCCGATGACGCAGCGACAACACGCCTTTACATCTGGCCGCCGAGGATGACCAGATCCTGCCGTCCACCCCCGGCGTTCTCTTGCCGCGATTTTCCGTCACCCGCTTCACGGCCAGCATCTTGCCGCTATGCGAGCGGGTCAGCAGACGTTGCAAGGATTGCACCTTGCCCCACCGGCCTTCCCGGACCGCCTTGGCGATACGCAACTGAAGTCGTCTCACCTCTGCCTCGATGGATGCCCAGTTTGCCTGGTCCCACATCCGGGCAGCGTGCGAGGGCGCACCAGCGCCCGACACTTCCGTGTCGTGCGCCGTCATCTGCTTTCCCTCGTATAACGATTGATCAAGTTTCTCTCGCCATGAATGACCGCGCGGAAGTCTGCCCGCTTTCGCGTCGGGCAATGTTTCAGCCCGTATCCCGTCCGTTACAGCCGGGCATTCGCTTTCTCCGCATTCCTTTACCCGCACCGCCAACAGCTCGCCTTGCGGTTCGCCTGCCCATTGGGCAGCGATACGGGCTTACCCTGTTCCACATGATTCTCCGGATGGTTCGGACCCGTCCTATGCGCCGGCGGCGTACTGTCCATGATGGCCCATTCATCAGAAGCCATTCCTTGCCGCATACCGTTTTTTGGTTCAAGCCTGTCAGCACGTTTGGCTTGTTAGGCGTAACGGCGCGTTTCGGACGTTCACATGTGTTGGTCGTACCCACCCATCCCTTGCGCCTCTCCGCCTTTGTGCTGGCAGATTCCGCCTTACCTCACGGCTAGGCGTACCGGGTATCCGGCGGCTACGTTGTCCCCGAGGCTTCACACAGAACTGTTACCGGTTCTGCATGCCCGGGTAGGGAACAGCTGATGGAACAGCTGGTTTCATCAGGTCATACCTGCCCCCGTGAAACAGAGAAACATGCGACTTGCAGGTCGCACGATGAAGTCGCCTTCCCAGTGTCCGGGCAGCAGTCGGTCCTCGATTTCGGGCGGCCGCACATGAATACTGACCATGTCGGGAATCTGTCCGCGTCGGTCTGTGCCGCGTGTACGCGGCATGCGTGTGCTGTGACCATGGCGCAGGCAGGCGATGAGTTGACGGCGCAGTTCGCCGCGCGGCTGGGCGTAGATGGCCGTGTAGATGGTTTCATGCGAAACCTGCTGGGTCGGGTCGGTCGGATACATACGTTTCAGTGTGCCCGATATCTGCTGGGGTGACCATTTCCACTCGAGCAGGGTGAGAACGATACGCCAGCAGACGCTTTGCAGGCAAAGCTTTGTGGGGCGGCGCCCCGTGCTGCGGCGTGAGGCGCTGAGCGCTTCAGCTGGTGCCGATGCGTAGCCTGCGGGAGAGCTGTTTCGCGTCAGTTCACGGCTAACGGTGGCCGGCGAGCGCCCGAGTATCCGGGCCATGGCCCGGATACTCGAACCCTGCAGATGCAGGCTTGCAATGGTCAGGCGCTCTTCAGGTTGAAGTTGCTGGTACTTTCTTTCGTGCATCGCAACACCTTATACGAAACGGTGTTGCACTTCAGATTTGAGGCCGCCACGGCAAACACCATCAAGCAGACGGTTGATTGAGCGGCTCCGCGCGATAAGCCTCGTTCGTATGGGCGTCGTCAAAGGTGGCAAATTCATTTTTCACGCGCTCGCCGGCTGAGGCCCACAAATACCTGGGCACGACATTGGCGATTTACCGAAGAAAACCCGGCGCACTTTGCGCCACGAGACGCGCAACGGCTCATCCGCCACGTTTCCAAAGTATTTGGGCGTAGATTAATTTCTCTCAAGGCTTGACGCTGCCAGCGCATGGCACGGAAGGTTTCGGGCCTGCACCACCGCGAGATGTGAAACGGGAATCGAACCGACCAGCGACCGCAGTCCGTCCTTTATTCCGTTGCGCTCGAGCGACGTTGTCAGTTGCTGAGGTCGTCGCGAAGATGGCGAGAAGAAGAAATCAAAATCGCGGCTTCACGATCACCATTTGTCCGCTGACGTCATCGGTGCGCGATTAATGGGACGTACGCTCGAGTGTCTCGACACTATTCATCTGAGCCAAGCGATAGCCATAACCGTAAACCGCTGCGAGCCGATAACCGTTTTCCGGTCGCAGATTGAGCTTGGCACGTAGTACCGACACGTGCGTGTCAATTGTCCGCGACGAGATTTCGGCGATCTGATTCCAGATTACATCGCGAATGTGGGCGCGAGACAACGGTCGGCCCAAGTGTTGGAACAGCAGCAGTGCAAGTTCGAATTCCTTTGGGGTCAGCGCAGCAGCGGTACCCTTAAGCAGCGCCTGCTTCGCAATCAGATTGAAGTCGTAATCTCCATAGACTTCGCGCCCAGCAGCACTGAGCTGATAGGTGCGTCGCAACAGCGAACTGACGCGCGCGAGCAGGACCCTTCCAGGGACCGGCTTGACGACGTAATCGTCAGCTCCGTGATTAAGTATTGACGCGATATCCGCTTCACTGCTGCGGCTCGTCATGAACAGAACAGGAAGTCGTTCAGAGAGGCTACCTCGAACCCAGCACAAGATCTCTTTGCCCGACATGTCTGGCACGTTCCAGTCGAGAATGAGTAGATCAAAGGTCTGCCGTCTCAGTTGCCGTGCCAGTTCCCGGCCTGAGGAAAACGCGTGGCAGATATGCCCTGCCGACGATAACGTCTGAGAGCAAAAGTCGGTTTGTGCCTGATCGTCGTCTAGGACAGCAATTCTCATAGAATCCTCAAAAGTATTGTCAAGTTGTCGTTCAGCGCGAGTTCTCTAATGGACTGCCCACATCATCGATGCCTCTTCGTAAAAAGGCCCCGAAAAAAAGCGCATTTTCGTGATAAGTATTGGTAAATTAATAATAAAAATTACAAAGGCACTGATGAAATCATTAACTAGTTCGTAGTCGATCGGGTGCTATATCGACATGCTTTTACTGCAGTAGGGTTGCGAATCACGGGAGTTCCTTTTGCGGACGGTGCAGATGCAACCGCAGATTCCGGCTCATTCCCGTCTTGATGGTCGGTTAGATCTTGCCGAGCGCGTTAGTCTTGACGTCCCTGGTTGGGCGTCTCGTCTGGGATTAGGCTCCTGAAAATAGCTCGCCAGCCGGATCAACCGCAGACGCGTTGCTTGGTCGGCGGCAAACATCTTGATAGCAGCAGACCGATGCGGCCCGGATGGCCGTCGACCATCTAGTAGATCTTGCGCGTGAGCTGTTTGAGAAACCGCTTCGTGAGTTCGATGAAGGTGGCATTTATGAGCATTCCTTCGAAGATCATGAAGTTCAACTCGCCGCGGTTGGAGATCGCCGCAATCATGTTATAGCTTGAAGGGCTTTTCGGCCGCACGCACCAGCGTCTCGCCTTGCGGGGCAAAACTAGTACCGTTCACACGGTTGCTGTGCAAACCCGTTTCTTCGTTCCAATAGATCCCATGCGCGCATTGGTGGCAAGTGGGGAGGTCCACTGCATAGACCGAAAATTGTTCAGCGCGACCGGGGCTACAGTTCTGAGAATCATCGACAGCGCCTGTAAAAACATGGCGTCACGCCGGCGCTCGCAAAAATCGGTTCGCCACACGGCAGCGGTCTCGGAGAAACGCATTGGCCAGTCGAACGATCGATTGCGTGGCTTCGCTCGTTTTGACGCCTGAAGATTCGCTACGAACGATACGCCCATATCCATGAAGATTTCCTTTCTCTCGCTTGCGCTTTGATGTGTTGAGCGTGTCTCAAGGCGATGTTTAACTAATTTCGAAACAGCTTCTAACGGTAGAACTTGTCATCGCAAAAAGCGAGAGCGGTCGTCTTTGGCATGTCTATGCCGATGAGCTGTATTCGTCGCGGTCTGTCAATGCAAGCGCCATCGCCGAGTTAGCCGCGAGGAATGGCAGATGTGATCCGTGCATGCCCGTGCGCCTGTCCGAATCAGTTTTCACGATTCACGGCATTCAGCCAATATGACACGTATGAATTTTGGGGCTCTGGCGAATTAGAAGAGGCCCGTATTGGACTTTCTGTCAACGCGTGGCTTAACCGCCCAGATCGGGCGGAAACTTGCCACCCTTTGCGGCCAGCGTCGCCGTCACCCTCGCTATGCAGCCAGATGTTCACGCTCGCCGAGTCATTCAAGTGTCCGGAATACTTCAGATCCTGCGTCAGCTGTTTGCGATATTCAACGCTTCTGTGCCGGATCAGGAGCAGGCTCAACTGTCGGCGTCCTCGCGTCGGGATTTGCCTCGTGGAACAGCTTGTTCACGATGTCACCGAAGATGCCCAATTTTTTCCCATGAGTCGAAATTGGCCTGTTGGCAAACCCGTCGGCGTCATGAATCGCGCGGGGATCAGCCCAGCAAGTTGGATGCACTAGCTTGCGCCGGCGATCCCGTGAAGAACAACCGATAAAAGCGAGGAGGTATAAGGTGCGCCGCTTTACAAGTCCGAAATTGCATGCCTCCGGTCAAAGCAAATTGGGCGGGCAAAGAGTCGAATCTCCATGAACCTCTGGCGCTCGTCTGAGGTCGTCGAGCTTCGTGATTGTGCCGTGCGCGACGGCGATGCGACTCGCTGCCGCAGGTCGATACTTACGGGGACAGAGTTCTTTCGGATTGGTCACATAGGGCGAAATGGGGCGCCGCCTTACTCTATCTCTATCGCATCAACCCTTTTAGGACTCGCATGTAGATAGCGAAGGGACCCTTTCCAACGGTTTCTGACCGGATTGTGTAGCGCGGAAGGGTACCCAGACTGTTGGATTTTCGCTCTATCCCATTTCCGCCCGCTGCCGCGCGTTTCAAGCACTGTCATTTACGCCTGCAGCCCTCTATTTTGACTGCGAGGTTTTGACATGATGTCGTTCCACTTTCTAGGTAACACCTTCCCCAAGGCGCAAGCCATTGCCATCGAAGTGGGCAATTCTGTGCGTTCCAGATGTAAATCTCCAGCGAGTTCCATCGCGGGTGCAGGAGTGCTGTGTGGCATGGTCGCGATTCTCGGCCTATCAGTTTCGACTGCAGCACCAGAAATATTCAATCGCGTGAAGGCATCCAGCGCGATCTGGTCCGGCCTTGGGGTGACCGTGCCGGCTGCGCAACCCGTCGAGCGACCTCGGCAGATGTCCGAAGGTTCGGCCGATATTGCCGGCAAGTTCAGCGGGTTCGTTGGCGACGCTCAAAATAGTCCGCTATCTGGGGCTGTGCCGTTTGTCGTGCCGGAGGCCGAAATCGGGTCATACGCTGGGCGGATCGAAGGCAACTTGCGCGATACTCTGGTGCGGGCCGACGTGCCGGTCGAGATACGGGAACAGATTGCACGTATTTTTGCCTCCCGGCTCGACGTTGCGGCGCCCGCGCAGAAGGGCGACACCTATCGCGTTTTCCACGGGCGCGATGCCGCGGCGCCACAGCGCAGGCGCGTGACGGCCGTCGAACTCCGCTCAGGCGCTAAGGTCTACCAGGCCGTGTGGTTTGTCGCACCGGGGCACGCCAACGGGGACTATTATTCATTCGACGGACGGCGGCTTGCCGCTGAACCCTTTTCGATGCCGCTCGATTACGTTAGGGTCAGTTCGACTTTCGGCAATCGTGTCCATCCGGTCGGCGGCAAGCAGCATTTTCACACCGGCGTGGACTTTAGCGCGCCGAAGGGGACGCCCGTAGTGGCGGCTGCTTCGGGAACCGTGAAGTTCGTAGGCAACGAAAGCGGATATGGGCAGTACGTTGTGCTCAATCATCCGCAAGGCTATACGACGTATTACGCACATCTGTCTAGCTTCGCCCGCGATTTGCGCGTTGGCGCGTCCGTGACTGAAGGACAACGACTCGGCGCAGTAGGCAGCACCGGCAGGTCCACGGGACCTCACCTGCATTTCGAGGTGCGGCGGAACAATCACCCTACCGATCCACTCGCATTGACGAGCCGAACTGGCGCTTCGCCGCTTACGGCCAGTCAGCGCATCGCGTTCGACGGTATGACGGGCGCCATGCGTGAGCAACTGGCGGCGTTAGCGGTCGACGCCCCGACGGTCAGGACAGCATCGAACGCCGGACGCACGCTGAACCACGCAGAGAATCCTAAAGACTCGTTGGTCTGAGTTACGACACTATGATTCTCTGGATGAGTCGGTCGCTTCGCGCTCGGTGAGTCTCGCGTGCTTCAGTCGATATTTTCCGTGACTGGCATGTCAACTTGCCGAATGACGTGCATGCGAAATCGCATGACATAAGTTTGGCTCACCTGGTTGGCAAGGCGATCCGGAATCGGATTTCCGGTTGCAGCTTCTTACGCCTCGTAGGCCTCCTTGCGTGTCTGCCGCTTCTGTTGCGCGTTCGCGCTGTACCGGCAGCGTTTGAACCGATTGCTCACCTGAGCATGAGCCGACGCGAATCGCGTCAGATAGCGCGCTGATTTGGAGCGTGCAACACTTTTTCGCGCACTCGCGTCGGCTGGTGCCAGTTCTCCGCCCGGTTGTGCAATTCTTTGTGCTGTCGGGGTTCCACGTCATTGGTGATCAGAACACGCGGAGCGCGGCGGTGCTTCCTAAGCAGATCACGCATGATGTGCGTCGCCGAATGCCACTCGCGCCGGCTTTGTGTGAGTACATCCGGTACCGCGCCAGGCTGGTCCATAGCACGCTACGGCGGGTACTGCTTGCCGTCGATCGTGATCACCACATCGTTGAGGTGCCACCTGTTGGCCCGGTCCAACGCGGTGGAACGGATGCGTCGAGCAATGGCAAGCCCGAACTTCACCGATCAGCGTCGCACCGTTTCGTACGTGAGCTCAATGCCGCGCCCAGCCAGCGATTCTCTGGCTATGCGCAAGTATCGCCACACCGCCTAGCCAATCACGTCGGACGGAAATCGGTAGCCGGCATAAGAAATGACGTCTGTGGCAGGTGTGTCGTGTTGCTTCTCGCCGCGATCCCGTCAACATGCCAGCAACGTGAAGATACCTGCATGGGTGAGGCGGCATTTTCGAATGTCATAAAGACCACGATTCTGAGCTGAGTGCAGGATACTTTCGCAGCAGGAAGGCTAAAAACCTCAAGCCGTCACCGTACTATCCCCATGGCATCGCGTATTCCGTGACGAGGATGTCGCAAGAGGAAGCGTCTAGCGACTTGCATGGTTCGCCTGAGTCCTTCGCCGTGCCTAAAACGTCTAGTGGGAGGACTACAGCCAGTTATTGCTTAATGCCGAAAAAGCACCGCGGGATGATCGTCAGCGAGCGCGATGCGGGATCTTCATTGCGCTCAATACAGTCTGCACAGAGATGAGTGAGGCAGGGGTGAAGAACCACTGTTGGCAAAAATGTTCGCGAGTACTGACTCGTCCGAACCTACTCGCGAAGCCTTGAGTCACACTCAGTGCGCACGCCGGCACGTTGACGGGTCTGATTATTATTTGCTTTCGCATCGCATGGGTCTGATTTGTGGGGGCGGCTGATCGGATCCGCTCTCGCGCCGCGATAATCGTTTTGGTCCGGTGCGCTACGTCAGTGTGATTGTCAAAGGTGCATCGATAGTCTCCAGAACGAACCGGTGCCGCCATGTCCTCCGCTCCACAGAATGATGCCTTGAACCAGTTGCAGCGCTACAAGAAGCTGCTGGTGTTCGGTGGTGGATTGGTGACCACGATCATGATGCTTTTCGCTTTCACGCTCGCGGCGTTGTCGGCGGTACGCGGGCAGGTTGCAGCTGAGCGGCAGAACTTCCTCGTCGATCGCAACCTCGTCATGAGCGAAGTCAACTCGAGCGAAGCATTGTTCCGCTCCGCGCTAGTCAGCGCGGAGCTGGCGTGGCAGGACGCGGATCAGGTCGATCTTGAGCTAATCACGCGATTTCGCAGTCAGGGGTACGCATTCGTGCCATTGCCCACGTCCACGGCACAACCGCCGTTGTTGTTCGACATGCCAGGTAAATCCCTGACCCACGATGAACGCCGTCGCTATCTTGGTCTCACTGCACAACTCGGTCGTGTCAGCGCAGTAAATTCATTGGTGCGGGGCCAGCAGGCGAGCCGCTATTTCTATGGTGCGCAGCACAATATTGCCGGAATTCTGTCTGCGCCCTTGCCCCACCAGGCAGCGATGGCCGGGACGTCTGCCGGCCGTGCGCATTTGATTGCGGATCTGGGGGATGGGCTGGATGGTCTGGCCGGCATCCATGCGGGCGAGCAACCCGATAATCGTCGGCCCGTATCCTGGATGCTGCCTGCTATCAGTCCCTTGACGGGAAAAATGGCGATTCGCATCGCCGCGCCGGTGTTCTCAGACGGATCACCGTTTGCGGTCCTCGTGACGGAATACGACCCGGAGATCTTGACAGCACCTCTGACCGTTGGCGGGTTCGATGGCACGTATATGGTCGTGTCAGAGAAAGGAGAAATAGTAGCGAGCACAGCCTGGAATGAGCAGGCCCCTGCATTGATTGATCGCGTTCGGGCGTTAGGTGTCGCGGGAGCGACCGGCAGCATGCAACGCGAAACCTGGCGGGACGGTGTATTCACGATTGCGGATCGTCTTGGCGATACGGGCTGGGTGCTTGTCTATGTATTTACGTGGCGCGACGTTGTTGCGGGCATCGGAAAACAGATCGGTATCGGTGCTGTGCTTACGCTTGCGACGCTTGCCGTCGTATGGGGGTTTCTGATCTATCTCAAGCAACGCGTTTTCCGGCCGGCAATTGAGCGATCGCGACGGGTGTTCGAGAGTGAGCACCTGAGCCGCATGCTGGTCGAAACGGCGCCAGTGGGGCTGGGGCTGATCGCAGTGGAGAGCGGAAAGGCGCTATTGCGCAGCCCGACGATGATTGACGCTGCGGCGCGGGTAGTCGTGCCGACCGAGACGCTGTCGGCGGAATTGGTTCGACGTCACCGGGAGCGCGGCGGGGAAACGGGGGCGAACGGCATGCTGCACGAGGAACTGACGCTCCCTACGCGCGAGGGCGGGGCGATGGACCTCTCGGTGAGCGTTGTGCCGGCGCGCTACCAGGGACAGGACGTGCTTGTGACGGCGTTCACGGACATCACGGCGGGAAAGCGTCTGGAGCGGCAGCTACGTGACGCGAAGCAGGCGGCCGACTCCGCCAACGCGGCGAAATCGGCGTTCCTTGCGGCGATGAGCCATGAGATCCGCACGCCGCTGAATGCAATCATGGGAAATCTGGAACTGCTGTCGCGCTCGCAACTGGATGCGTTGCAGCGCGACCGTCTGACGACGATCCGGGCCTCGGCGGCCGGACTGCTTGAGATCGTCAGTGATGTGCTGGACTTCTCGAGGAGCGAGGCCGGCGAGATGAGACTGGAGCGGATCGCATTCGACGCGCAGGAGGTGGCGTCTCGGGCGCTGTTGATGTTCGGACCGCTGGCGCGCGCAAAGGGCGTGAGGCTGTCGGGCGTGTTCGGAACGTCGCCGGTGCTGCCGATGCAAGGTGATCCGACTCGGCTTGGTCAGGTGATGAACAACCTGCTGGCGAATGCCATCAAGTTTACGGCGTATGGGGAGGTGACGCTGCGGTTGTCGGTGGAGGCGGGCGTGGACGATCAGGACGCGATGTTGACGATCGAGGTGGAAGACAGCGGGATCGGGATGTCGTCGGAACAGCAGGCGCTTCTGTTCCAGGCGTTCAGCCAGACGGATGCAACGATCAACCGTCGCTTTGGCGGCACGGGACTTGGCCTCGCGTTGTGCGCGCGGCTGATCGATGCGATGGGCGGTACGATCGCCGTGCGCAGCGAGCCAGGTCAGGGCAGCTGCTTTACGGCGCGGGTGCCGCTGGGCGAGAGCGAAGGCGAGTCGGACATGCCGCGTTTCGCGGGAGAGCGGATACTGTTCGTGGCTGCGGCGGACGCCTGGCACACGTATGCAGTGGCAGCGCTGGAGGCGTGGGGGCTGCAGGTGCAGGCATACCGGCATCCGGCGCAACTTCACCCGGCGATGTTGAACGAGGCGGACGCGCTGATCCTCTGCGGCGAGCGTGACACCTGGCACGCGGATGATGAAAGCGGTTTGTTAGCGGAGTCGTCGTGGGTGATCGACAGTAGTACGGAAGGTCCGGCATATCCGGTAGCGGTAGAGCCGGTAGTCAGGGTCTCGAGCTACAGCCTGAAGGGGCTTGTGGCGGCGTTGCGGTACACCTTGCAAGGCGAGGCGCTCCAGGCGTGCGATGAGACGCAGCAGGTGCTGTCGTCGCGCCGGTTGAAAGTGCTGATCGCGGAGGACAACGCGGTGAACCGTCAACTGTTCGAGGAGCAGTTGAGGATGCTGGGCTGCGAGACGCGGGCGGCAGAAGATGGGCAGCACGCACTTAACTGGCTATCGCGGGAACGCTTTGATGTGCTGCTGACGGATCTGTCGATGCCGGTACTGGACGGCTACGCGCTGGCACGCGAAGCACAGGTGCACTGGCCGGAGATGCCGATTGTGGCGGCCACGGCGAGCGCAACGCTGGAGGTGCGAACGTGGTGCGAGGCGACCGGCATGGCACGCGTGGTGACCAAGCCGCTACAACTGGATGAGTTGTCGGCGGTTCTGTCGGAAGTGACTGGCGTGCCACGCGTGGTGATAGAAGCGGATGGAAGCGAGCCCAGGCGCGACGGCATGCTGGGGGGGCGAGCCGTCCCGGAACAGACGCGTGAAACGTTCCGGAAGTCGTGTGAGGCATCGTTGACGGTGATCCGTGCGGCACACAATGACGGGGATGCAACCCGGTTGCTGGCTGAGTTGCATTCGCTGCGAGGCGCGTTAGCGGTGTTTGGGCATGACGCCCTGGCAGATCAATGCGCCCGGCTGGAAATAACGATATCGAAGGATGGTGTTCAGGCGGCGCAGAAAATGATTGAGACTCTTGGCGCCCGTTTGCGCACCGATGTTCTGACCGACACGAAAACGCTGCGTGAAGTTCTTGCGGAGGTATCAGAATCTGAGTGTCCTGAGGTCGGTTGAGAAATCTGATTCTGGTGAAAGGACGTCCGCAGGATGGGGTATCAACGTGACGATCCAGTGCCAGCGCATGCTGAGGCGGTTTGTCAAATAAGCCTCGCATGCGGCGCCCACGTTTACGCGTGGGTTGATGACTTCTATGAGCAGAAAGTTGTCAAGGCCATTTGCGAACTGGCTTACAAAGGATAGGTCAAGTCTCTTTCTCCTCGCTGCAAAGTGGTGACATGCTGGCGTATGGCGGCAAGCGCGGGTGATGGCGCTCGCCGCCATACAAGCCGCATTTTCGCGGCAGTCCGGGGGATTCCACCCGCCCTCAACTTCAACCATGGCTACAGGCCGGTCGACGTCGTTAGCCTGAAGCCGCTTATCGCGCGCGTAAGACAGCAACGTCTCACCAACTTCTATCCGCTGGCGTATGGCCAGCCTCATCCTTTATGCGCGTTACGCCGGAACCTGTTCCGGGAGCATGCCCCATCTGTTTAATCGGTCGCGTTAGCAACCCGCCATCAA
This sequence comes from Paraburkholderia sp. Clong3, assembly GCF_050436485.1. Lineage (NCBI taxonomy): Bacteria > Pseudomonadati > Pseudomonadota > Betaproteobacteria > Burkholderiales > Burkholderiaceae > Paraburkholderia > Paraburkholderia sp. Clong3. Next base: position 1,089,510 of record NZ_JBNDMH010000003.1, read on the forward strand.
CACGGGCATGTTCACTTCAAACTCTCTATCGACAGGTATCGTTCCTCCCTTGATTGCGTTGTCGCGATACCTTTCGGGCTCAGACTGACTTCAGTTGTGCGCCTTCGGGTATCACGCCGTCCTTCAAGTAGCGCCACAGCGCGATCGCGAGGCGTCGTGCTACTGCGACGATCGCAATGCGCCGCACGCGGCGATTCGGTCCCGTGCCTTGCGTGCGCTGGTTGAACCACTGCGTCAGTGCACTGCCAGGCTGGTAACGGATCCAGCACCACGCCATCTCAATCAGCAGTGCGCGCACGCGACGGTTGCCCTGCCTGCTGATCCCCTGGTCCACCTGGCTCTCGCCACTGTCGTAGGGTTGTGGAACGAGCCCTACGCAGGCCCCAACTTCGCGCCGGTTATGGAAGTCCCGCCAGAACAGCTCGAGCGCCAGACGCGAGCCACCCACCGGGCCAATGCCATTTAGCTGCGTCAGAAGATCGATCCTTTCGCGTGCGGGTGCGGGCAGGCCAGCGTGTTGCGTTTTCTCGAGTGCCGCGAGTTGCTGCACGGCCAGCGCCAGCCGTTCGCACTCGCGCAGCAGCCGCTCCCGCAGCTCGCGCGGCAGTGGCGCACCGTCGTGACACCGCACCTGGTCACGGGCGAGGCGGGCGGCGAAGGCCGTGTGGTCAACCTCATCCCAGCAGCCGAGCGTGACAAGCAGTTTGCGCATCCGGTCACGATGCTGTAGCACCTCCTTCTGCAGTTCCCCTCGGTCGCGCATCAGATGGCGGGACGCTTCGTCCTGCGGTGACGGCACGTGCACCACGTGCATGCGGTCGCGCTCGCCGCGCAGCCACGCGCGCAGGCTGATCACCAGCCTGATTGCATCAAGCCGGTCAGTCTTGGCACGCCGCTTGTGGCGCTCGACCGGAATGCTCGCGGGATCGACCACATGACACTCGATACCGCGTGCCCGTAGCGCCCGATAGATCCAGAACGCGTCCTGGCCGGCTTCATAACTCACGACAAGGTGCACGCCCGCGGGCAGCGACCACTTCAGCTTCTGTTGTTCGATCACTTCCAGCACGGCCTGTAGGCGCGCGGGGGCTTGCGGTTGCGCTACGGTGTACACCGCCGGCTGCTCCCGCTGCCCGTCGTGCAACGCTACCTTCCACTTCGCCGCGGCGAGTTCGAGTGACACCGCCAGCGCCGGTTCCTCAGTACGCGTGTATCCCTGATCTGTACGCATGATGCTCTCCCGTGAGCAAACCTCGGTACGCCAATTTTAGGCGTTAGCCAGTCGACGACTTGGACGCTTCATAGGATCTGTTCGGGGCCCGGCGTCATGTTCGTCAAGCAGGGAAGGCTCGGTGCGCGGCGTCAAAAACATCGCATCGAGATGCCGGGTGCTATCTGTCTCGCGTCGGGCCGCTTTCAAGCGGCATCAAAGCCTGCACGGAATCTGTCGCGCCAGCCTCGGATCGTCTCGTAAGTCACGACCACGCTGCGCTCGAAGAGCAACTCCTCGATGACGGCAAGCTCAACTGAAAGAGAAAATACCAACGCACGGCGTGCTGAAGACGCCAGCGGACCAACGGTGACCGTGAAGCGGCGATTTTTATTTCTTCATCTGACCCTCTTCGCGACGACCTCAGCTACCTGACAACGTCGACAATGGCCCGGCTCTCGGTTCCTGGTGGCCAGCCCTCGGAAATCCGACACATACGAGGGAAAGCCATAAATTGTCCAGTCAGTCGAATTTGCCCCACTTATTTTGCTTTCCAGTTTTCCAGAGGGTATTCTCGGATAAGTCAGATTCGGGTACATTGAGCTTGCCGTCGCGGCCCGGTTCATCCCATTTCCGCGGAGCTTTGCATGAGCAAAATGAAAATCCGTGTCGTGCTGGCCGACGATCATCCGGCACTCCTTTCCGGTATCAAGCACGAACTTTCCGCTGTACCTACGCTGGAAATTACAGGCACGGCAGGAGACTCCGGCGAGCTCATCAAGGTGCTGAACAGCGCCCCTTGCGATGTCCTCATTACCGATTACGCGATGCCCGGTGGAGAGTACGGGGACGGCTTGACGTTGCTGGCATTCTTGCTACGAACCTACCCGGCGCTCAAGATCGTAGTCTTCACGACTATCGAAAACCCTGCCATTACGCGTGAAATGTCAAAGCGTGGCGTGCATTCGGTGTTAAGTAAAGCTCATGACACGAGCCATTTGATCTCCGCGATTCACGCTGTCTATGCGGGCGCCACCTACTTTCTTTCTACCTCGCGCAGCCTGAAAGACGCTATTCCGGATTCCTCTCCTGGTCGGAACGAACGCACCCAAACGCTGAGCACGCGCGAAACGGAAGTCATCCGGCTGTTCGTGTCAGGTATGTCTGTGAATGAAATCGCCGACCGACTACATCGCACTAAGCAGACAATCAGTGCCCAAAAGACCCGCGCGATGCGAAAGCTCGGGATTGAACGGGACGCCGACCTGTTTCACTTTGCATACGAAGCTGGGCTCGGTGTGGCGACCGATGGGTCGCAGCCGGAGATCTGACCGGATCAGTCTTCGCATCACACGCGTCCAAACTCATCGCTTTTGCGCTTTTAGTGTTTTTTGTTGCGATGCTACCCTCGATCGCGTATGCACTTAAAGGCCCTCGTCGCCGCTGTCATCTCGTCGTCAGGGTTTGCCGTCGCGTGGCTGCGTCGGATCGGACGCATCATGGGCACCATCTTCCGGTACGAGGGTAGGCGCCGTGTCAATCGAACACTTGATCAGCTCGATGTCGTTTCCCACGCCTAGCTTGCGCATTGCGCTGGCTTTCTGCGAACTGATGGTTTGTTTACTGCGCTTGAGTTGCGCTGCGATTTCGTTGACCGACCGTCCCGACACGAAGAGTCGGACCACTTCGGATTCGCGTGCAGTAAGCGCTCGACTGCCGGAGGCAGGCGTATCCACGTTGAGTTGCCAGACAATCTTTGAAATGGTTGGAGAGAAATAACGTGCGTCCGCATATGCGCCGTGAATCGCGGCGACCAGATGTTCCATCGGGTCGGCCTTGCTCAGAATGCACTGAATGCCGAGCTTGAGCAGCGAGCGGATGATACCTGGGTTGTCGATCATCGTCAGCACGACAATGCGCATGGCCGGGTATCGGCGCCGCAAAAATGAAAACAGCGTAATGCCGTCACCGTAATTGCCGCCCGGCATGGAGTAATCGCACACCAGTACATCGCATGGCCGCGTGCCGAGTTCCGCGATCAGCTCGGTCGAGTTTGTGCAGGTGCCCACTGTCTTGATGGTACGGTGTTCTTCAAGCATGTAAATCAGTCCGGCAACGATCGCAGGGTGATCGTCGGCAAACATGACATGGATGGCGGCATTCTCCATTTGGGGCGTCCTTTATCTCCGGGCACAATGCCTTGCATTACAACGCGCCCGCATAAGCAATTCGACTATGAGAAAGCGGGACCGTTTTCCTGGGGCTGGTCAGCCTGTCTGTCAGGTTTCTAACCTTAAATCGGTGCCATTTCATGTTTCACCGCACTGAGACGAATTTAAATCGACAAACGTCGGACTTTAACTTCATGTTACTAGTAACGATACAAGATTAACAGGCGAATAGTGGGTTGGCCACCGTTGATACTGGCGGCCCTATCTGGTCAGACAATCGCGCGCGGAAATCAGTGCTTGTGAAAGACTGCGAACTAAAAATTCGTACCAGTCTCACTATGTTGTCGCGGCTGTCTGATTTCGCGGGGTCACCGATATCCGGACAATTGGAGCCAGTACGAAATCTCATGTTTCGTTCATCAGGTCACCCGAATTAGCCGAATCGATCCTTTAAACGACGAGCATTGCTTCATTGTTTTCTGAGTCTGGATTGCGGTTCAGGTGTCGCACCACATACTTCAATCTAACCGGTTACGATCATGACTCGAAACGATTTTCCTGACGTACAGGCTGCCGCGCCCCTCACCAACGAGGACGGCCTCCTCGGTTCCGTGATGTGGATCTGCGAGCGCTACGGTTGCGGCAAGACGGCGCAGGCGCTCACCGCGGGGCTGCCGAAGAGCGGCATGCTTTCGCCGTCACTGGCGCTCGACTCCCTGTCAAACGCGGGCCTCACGGCGGGCTTGGTGGAGCGTCGTCTGCAACTGTTGCCGGAGCACGTGCTGCCGGTCATCTTGCTGCATCGCCGCACGGGTGGCTGCGTGCTGCTGGGTCGGCGTGCGAATCCGGACAAGGAAGCCAAAAGCCGCGTTCTATATCAGGTGATGGTGCCGGAAATTGGTCCCGAGCCCGTGGAGTACACCCAAGAGGAAATGGACGAAATCTATTCGGGCTACGCCATTCTGGTCAAGCCGACGGCCAAAGTCGAGCTGCGCGAAGGGGATAGCGTCGAACCGGCCGGCCACTGGTTGCTGGGCACGCTATGGCGTTATCGACGCTACTACGCGAGTGCTGCGCTCGGTGCATTGCTGATCAATGTGCTCGGCCTTGCCAGCGTCTTTTTTACGATGAACGTGTATGACCGCGTGGTCCCGAACCAGGCCTACGTCACGCTCTGGTCGCTCGCGATCGGGGTTGGAATTGCGATGCTGTTCGAAGCGATCTCGCGCCATGTACGTAGCCATTTACTCGACGTCGCCGGCAAGAAAGCCGACCTGGTCATGGGCACGCTTTTGTTCCGCCAGGCGCTCTCCATCCGCATGGAGCACAAACCGTCGTCGGCAGGGTCATTCGCCAACCAGTTGCGCGAGTTCGAGTCGGTGCGCGACTTCGCAACCTCTGCCACGCTCTCTGCAATTTCCGATCTGCCATTCGTGCTCGTCTTTGTAGGCGTGGTATTCGCGGTCGGCGGTTCGCTCGGCTGGGTGCCGTTGCTGATGATCCCGTTGATCATCGGTGTGAGTCTGTTGGTGCAATGGCCGCTCGCGCGGATCATGAAAGAGAACCTCAAGGAAGCGTCGCTCAAGCAGGGCGTGCTGATCGAATCGGTTGAAGGTCTGGAAACACTCAAGGCGGTGGGTGGCGAAGGGCATATGCAAAAGCGCTGGGAGTCTTTCAGCGCGATGGCGGCATCTTCTTCGATGAAGTCGCGTCAGATTTCCAGCAAGGCGACGAGCTTCATTACCTTGTTGCAGCAGTTGCAGACCGTGGTGCTGATCGTGTTCGGCGTCTACCTGATCGACGCAGGCGAGCTCACGCAAGGCGCGTTGATCGGTACGGTGATGCTGGCTGGCCGGATTACTGCGCCGCTGAGCCAGGTGATGGGACTCGCCTTGCGCTTCCAGCAGGCAAAGGCCGCGCTGCATTCGTTGAACAGCTTGATGGCGATGCCTGTCGATCGCGATTCATCGCGCACGTATCTGCCGAAGCCTTCGCTCTCGGGGCAAATCACCCTGAAGGACGTCTGCTTCTCGTATCCCACACAGGAGATGCAACCGAATCCGCCGGTTCTGAAGGACGTCAATTTGAGCATCCAGTCCGGCGAGCGGGTTGCTATCCTGGGCCGCATTGGGAGCGGTAAATCGACCCTTCTGCGTGTGATGGCGCGTCTTTACGCGCCGGTCGGAGGGCAGATGTTCACGGACGGTCTGGACGTTGAGCAGATTGACCTCGCCGACTGGCGCAAAGCTGTGGGGTACGTGGGCCAGGACGCGCGTCTTTTTCACGGCAGTCTGCGCGAAAACGTGATGATCGGACGGCCGGAAGCGAGCGCCGACGAGTTTCTACGCGTGATACGTTTGACAGGGCTTGATCATGTCGCCAGCCGCCACCCACGGGGTATCAACCTCCCAATCGGAGAAGGTGGTGCGGGCATCTCCGGTGGCCAGCGTCAGCTGGTGTCGCTGGCCCGCAGCCTCCTTGCCCGGCCGGAGCTCCTGTTGCTCGATGAGCCGACGAGCGCAATGGACGCCCAAACCGAGGCGCTCTTCCTTGAACATCTCGCGCGTGCAACTGCGGGGCAGGCGATCGTTGTGGTGACCCATCGCCCATCCTTGCTGGCCCTGGTTGACCGGATTGTCGTAGTCGAAGAAGGCAAGGTCGTGGCCGATGGTCCGAAGGACAAGATCCTCGCGATGCTGTCAGGCAAGAGCGAACCGGCAGCGGTGGATGGAACGCCGAAGCGCGCGCGACCGGGCACCTCGCCCGGCGTCGCGGCCGCAACAAATACGCCCGTGGCGCCTCAGGCCGTTGCCGCGAAGATCAGGATCATGAGCGCCAAAGAGAGGGTACCGGCAGCCGCTGCGCAAGCGGGTAATACGCAGGCAGGCGCACCGAACAAGGAGCAATCGCAATGAACTTCAATATTTTCAAACGAGGCAAGAAAAAGGCTAAGCTCGCCAAAGGCGACGCTGCTTTCATGAGCGACATCCGGGAATCGCTGCTGACGCAGTCGACGCCGGGCTCAATGATCATGCTCTACGTCATTCTCACGGTCCTGGCCGGCGGTCTGACCTGGGCGTACTTTGCGCGCGTGGAGGAGATAACGCACGGCGAGGGGACCATCATTTCGAAGAGCCGCGAACAGGTCATCCAGAGTCTTGAGGGCGGCATTCTCGAACAACTGGACGTACGTGAAGGCGACATTGTCAAGAAGGGGCAAGTGCTGGCAAAGATCGATCCGACGCGAGCCGAGACGAGCTATCGCGAAGCGTGGTCCAAGTCGGTAGGACTGAAGGCGACGATTGCGCGTTTGCGTGCCGAGGCGTACGAGCAGCCGCTGACGTTTCCTGACGACGTGAAAGCCGTGCCTACGGTCGTGAAGCAGGAGACGCTTGCTTACAACGCGCGACGTCGTGCACTGAACGATAGCGTGGCCGCGTTGGAAAAGAGCTACTCGCTGTCGAACAAGGAAATTGGCCTGGCCGAGCCGCTGGCGGCCAAAGGTCTTGTTTCTGAAGTCGAACTGCTCCGCATGCGCCGGCAGGCAAACGAGCTGCGCTCACAGATCGTCGAGCGTCGCAACAGATTTCAGGCCGACGCAAACTCGGAACTCACGAAGCTGGAACTCGAACTGGCGCAAACCAGCGAAACCGTAGTGGGTCGTGCGGATGTTCTACAGCGTACGACTGTGATTGCACCGGTGTACGGCACGGTGAAGAATATACGCTTCAATACGATTGGCGGGGTCATCCAGCCGGGCGAGCACATCATGGAAATTGTCCCGCTGGAAGATCAATTGCTCGTCGAGGCACGCATCAAGCCTTCGGACGTTGCATTCCTGCATCCGAATCAACCGTCCACCGTGAAGATTACGGCTTACGACTACGGAATTTATGGAGGCTTGAAAGGCACGGTTCAGCACATCAGCCCCGACACGCTCAAGGACGACCAGAAGGCCGCATCGGGCCGGCCCGATGCGACGTATTACCGCGTGCTTGTGCTGACAGACTCCAGTGAGTTGCATGCAGGCGGAAAAAGCTTACCGATTCTGCCCGGGATGATCGCGACGGTCGACATCCGTACCGGTGAGAAAACCATTCTTGACTACATTCTGAAGCCGATTTTCAAGGCTCGTGAAGCGTTCCGGGAGCGGTGATTATCTCGTTGGATCTGGTGACTTCCGGTAATGCCATGCACGGGTGAGCATGGAGGAAACCGGAAGATTCCCGGTTGGAAGCCCGCGTCTTTCCGGGTCTGCATGCCGTGGTCGGAAGAAGCTCGCTGCGCTGGAGCGCGCCTGACCCGGCACGACACGCTGCGGCGCTTGGAATGATTCGCGCGTCGTTGTTGATCGTGGCGCTACGGTACGCATGATTGCGGGCGGTTGAACGAGCAAGAGGCGAATCCAATGAGTACGACTACGCAGATCAACGTATTGCCGGTGCTCAAGACCGGATCAATGACATAGCGAAGGGTGCAACCATGGTCATAACTGCGACGGCGCTATGACGATTCCCCAATCTTACTGTGTCAGATAATTAGTTGCGCGCTCTATTGCCATACAGGAAGAGAGCCATCGTTGCATGAGCCTTAGTCCAAGCAGGATGCGCAACGTAGTAATGGAATCAGGAACGTGGCGTTGAGCGCGCTGGACTGCCCCGGGGGATGTAATCCGGGGGAAGGGCAGACAGCGCGCGTTCAAGGAAGTTTTTTATCGCGTCCATCTGATTGCATTCGGAGTCGCTGAGCGATCAGAAACCCATACGCAGCGATACTCAGTGTGGCGTGGTGGTGAAAGCCACGCCAGCCTCGCCCTTCATCATGACCGAGCCCGAACTCCTGTTTCAGGTCCTGATAGTCGCGCTCGATGCGCCAGCGCATTTTGGTCACGAACACAAGCTGCTCAAGTCTCGCTGAACCGCCTCCCCGGGCGCGGTAGTGAGAAAGTATTTGAGCGGTTCCGGATCGCCATCAGGCCATTCAATAAGCAGCCATTCTTCGTCGCGAACGGTGCTTCGCCAATAGTCGCGATGTGCGGGACGAACCCGTACGGCGGCAAAGCGCGAGGAACGTGCTGCGTTGCTGCCTTCGCGCCAGGTTACGGATTGCCAGGCGCTTACGGGTAATTGCATGGCCAGTTCCTTCACGGCGATCGGCTCGTGGCCAGGCGCACGGCGCAACAATGTCGGTGGCTTGCCGCGCCCGCTCCAGGGCTTGGGCGGAAGCGGCGCCGTACCTGGTGCCCACACAGAGGTGCCCGGCCGGATCCCTACCGCGTACAACAAACCCCTTTCCGTTACGCCTTCCCGGAAAGCGGTTTCGTCGCCATACCCAGCATCGGCCAGCACGATGCCCGGTGCAACGCCGGATGCCATAGCCTCGCGAAGCTGGGCCAGCGCAATCTGAGGCTTGGTCTCGAAGGCCAGATCGTCGGGAATGCCCGCACGACGGGCACGTTCCCGGTCGTCAATCCATTCCCTGGGGACATACAACTGCCAGGCAATCGGCAGGCTGCCGCGTTGCGTCGCGATCGACAGGCTCACTGCAACCTGGCAGTTGTCCTGCTTTCCGAGTTGCCCACGGTACTGACGTGCCACCCCGACCGAATGACGTCCCTTCTTTGGAAAGCCGGTGTCGTCAATGATCCAGTAGTAGCCGTTTTCTTCAGCAGCGTGTTAAAGGAAGAGACGTCTGTCGGCGTAATTGCGGGCGACTAAGGCGGGTTTGGGACTGTCATTTGCTGAACGCGAGAAGTGTCCGCTCGCCAACATCTGCCTGCGAACGGCAGCGAAGCGACCTGCAGCCTTCGCCGTCAAACGGGCGAGCGTCAGCTTTGGCCGACGTGGCGACCGGATCAGTCGGCGCGCGACCCGCAACGGTGGATCGGATTTGGTCCTTCGGTCGGCGGGGGGGTATGCCGGGAGAGGCGCAATTCGAGCATTCGGAGCGGGTTGCCGCACTGACATCCACCTGCCGATAACGCCTTTAGCTGGGTTGTGCCCGTAAATCGGAGGCTCTACATCTTTCGTTTTGCTTGCATTTTTCGTTCTTTATTGAGTCGCGTCGGCAACGGTTTTTTCATCTTTATTGTTTTCTTTTTTCTTTTTTTTGTGGGCAAACACGAGCGTGACCAGCAGGTTCAGGTCGAGTCTTCTGAGATTAACCACGGCAATACCTGACATATTGGGAATTCATTTCCAATATACCTCGGCGATGCCTGTCGTGACTGTTTTCAGCCACGAAGGTCCCATCATGAACGTTCTCATCATCTATGCGCATCCCGAACCGAAATCGTTGAACGGTTCGCTGAAGGACTTCACTGTCCGCCATCTCGAACGCGCCGGCCATACGGTGCAAGTGTCCGATCTGTACGCGATGAACTGGAAAGCGTCGCTAGACGCACACGACACCAGCGAGCGTCACAGCGGCGAGCGCTTCTTCGCGTCGCTCGAATCGAAGCATGCGTTCGAGAACGGCTTGCAGAGCGAGGACATCGCGCGTGAGCAGGACAAGCTGAAGTGGGCCGATGCGGTGATCCTGCAGTTTCCGCTGTGGTGGTTCTCGATGCCGGCGATCATGAAGGGCTGGGTGGAGCGTGTCTATGCGTACGGTCTCGCGTATGGCGTCGGCGAGCATTCCGATGCGCGCTGGGGCGAGCGTTATGGCGAGGGCCGTTTCGCGGGCAAGCGCGCGATGCTGATCGTCACGACGGGCGGCTGGGAGTCGCACTACAGCGCTCGCGGCATCAACGGTCCGATCGACGACGTGCTGTTCCCGATCCAGCACGGTGTGCTGTATTACCCCGGCTTCGAGGTATTGCCGCCGTTCGTCGTCTATCGCACGAGCCGCGTCGACGAGGCGAAGTATGCCGAGGTGAGCGAGGCGCTCGGGCGACGGCTCGACACGCTGTGGACGGCCGCGCCGATCGCGTTCCTGCCGCAGAACGGCGGCGCGTATGAGATTCCGGCGCTCACATTGCGGGACGATCTGGCGCCGGGGCGGGTGGGGTTTGCCGCGCACGTTGAAGATGCGGGCGCAGAGACGGCAACTGAAGCCGATGAAGCGACCGAAGCCTGACTGGATCGTATGTTTCGCTGAAATTTGGCTGTAAGTCGCCATTGCTACAGTCGTTCGCGGACATAGGCCGAGGCATGCCGGGGCGCTCTTCTTCGGATGCCTGACGAACGTAAGCAGCCGCAAGCAACCGCAAGGGGCGACTCACCATGAATCCAGTCCATACGTTCTGGCTCATTCTGATGCTGATCGCATCGCCGGCGTGGGCGTTCCAGTCGCGCGTCGTCACGATTCCGAGCGCGGCGATGCATCGTACGTTCGACGCAACCGTCGTGCTGCCCGATCGATACGCGCGTGGCAACCAGGCCGCGCGCTTTCCGGTCGTCTACGTGCTACATGGCTCGGGCGGCGATTACACGGACTGGACCGCGAATTCGCATATCGGCAAGCTCGCCGACCGCTATCACGTGATCCTCGTGATGCCCGACGGCGGCCGCGACAGCTGGTACATCGATAGCCCCGTCGATCCGCGCAGCCGCTACGAAACCTACGTGGGTACGGAAGTGGTGGCCTATATCGACAGCCATTTCCGCACGATCGCGACGAAGCAGGCGCGCGCTATCACGGGCTTGAGCATGGGCGGCTTCGGCGCGCTACGCATCGCGCTCGACCGGCCCGACGCGTTCGGCGCGGCGGGCAGCATCAGCGGTGCGGTGGACCCGCGCGGCAGCGAGGACGAGCCCGGCATCGAGCGGGTGTTCGGCGACCCGATGCAATATGCGGACTTCTGGAACAGCAAGGCGATCGTCGCGAGTGCGGAGGATTTCGGCCGCGACCATATCGCGCTGACGATCGATTGCGGCGTGAACGACTCGCTCGTGCAGTCGAACCGGCTGCTGCACGAGCGGCTCGTCGAACTCGGCGTGCCGCACGATTACGCCGAGCGGCCCGGCGGCCATACGTGGAAGTACTGGTCGAACGCGGTCAAATATCAGGTGCTGTTCTTTGCTGGCACGTTCAGGCAGGCGGCGCGCGAAATGCGTGACGCGCGGGCCGCGGCCGCGGCCTGACGGCGGACGGCTATCCGCGTCAATCGATTCCGTGAAACACCGCGTCGTCAGGTCCCAGGTAGACCGGCGGGCGCCACGCGGCATCGCGCATCGAATGCTGGACCTGTTTGTCGACGCCGAGCAGCACCGCGAAAATCGCCATCCGCACCGGAATGCCGTTGTCGGTCTGCCGGAAAATCGCGAGCCGCGAATCGTGATTGAGGTCGGTGCTCAAATCGTTCGCGCCGGGCCGGCTGTCGCGCGGCAGCGGGTGCATGATCAGTGTTTCGGCGCCGCACACGCTATCGACGAGCGCCTGGTTGATCTGGAAGTCGGGCGTGTAGCCTTCGAACGATTCGTCGGTGAAGCGCTCCTTCTGGATGCGCGTCGCGTATACGACGTCGGCGCCGCGCAAGCCAGTGCGCAGGTCGTGCGTCTGTTCGATCACGTGAGCGTTGCGCGAAATCTGCTCGATGATATAGCCCGGCAATTCGAGCATCGGCGGCGAAATCAGCGTGAACTTGATGCCGCGATAGAGCGCCAGCAGCTTCACGAGCGAATGCACGGTACGTCCGTACTTGAGGTCGCCGACCAGCGCGATGTGCGCGCCGTCGACGATCTTGCCGAGCCGCGAGAACTCGCGCTGGATCGTGTAGAGATCGAGCAGCGCCTGGCTCGGATGCTCGCCGGGACCGTCGCCGCCGTTGATCACCGGCACGTTGGTCGCGCGCGCGAATTCGGCCACCGAGCCTTGCTCCGGGTGGCGGATCACCAGCGCGTCGACATAGCCGCTCATCACCCGGCTCGTGTCGTAGATCGATTCTCCCTTCGCCATCGACGAAAACGTGAAGCCGGTCGTGTCGCACACCGAGCCACCGAGCCGGCAGAACGCCGCGCCGAAGCTCACACGGGTACGCGTGCTCGCCTCGAAGAACAGATTGCCGAGCACCGCGCCTTCGAGCACGCGCGAGATTTTGCGGCGCCGGGCGATCGGCTGCATGATGTCGGCGACGCGAAAGAGCGCCTCGACCGAGTCGCGCGAAAACTGATCGACCGACAGCAGCTGCGGCTTGCCCTCGAACAGAATCTGGCTTGCGAGCGATTGCGAGTCTACGCTTTGCGTATATCCTTCGCCCGGCTCCGTGTTCGCGACGATCTCCGACACGAAACGCTCGACGATTTCCGGCATCGCCCGCGATTCCTGCGAGTCGTCCGGCAGCAGCCACGTATCCAGCGCCCGGCGCGACACGCCGATGCGGTTAGCGAACGTATCGCGCGTCATGTTCAGGCGACGCATCGCATCGCGTAGGAAGGCTTGTTGCGGAACGCTCATGAGGGCACCTGTCGCAAAAGTGGGGTCGGCGGGAGTAAGGCAGCAAAACGCGTTGATGTACGCGGTGCGTATATTAGTTTCCGGCGCGTAGAAGTCAAGCGTTTTCCTCCGGGAACTGGTTCGTCGGCCCTCGCAGGACGGCATCGTCGCGCATTTCAGCGCGCTCGCGGACGCGAGCGTGCATCCAGTCGTGCTCTACGATATTCCGCAACGCACCGGCGTGCGGCTCGAGCTCGACACGCTGCTGACGCTCGCCGTGCATCCGCGAATTCAGGCGATCAAGGATTGCGCCGGTTCGCTCGACACGACGCTCGCGCTGATTCGCGACGGCCGTCTGCAAGTGCTCGCGGGCAACGACCTCGAGCTCTTCTCGACGGTGTGCGCGGGTGGAAGCGGGGCGATCGCGGCGTCGGCGCATTGGCGGCCCGAGCGTTTCGTCGCGCTTTATCGCGCGTTGACGCAGGGGAAGCTCGACGAAGGACGACGCATTTTTCACGCGCTCGTGCCGCAGATCCAGCTCGCGTTCGCGGAACCGAATCCCGCGCCGGTGAAGGCGCTGCTCGCGGCGAGGGGATGGGTGCGCAACGAATTGCGTTTGCCGATGACGCGTGCGAGCGAGGCGTTGACCGAACGGCTCGCGGCGTTGGGGGAGACGCTGCTCAGATAGAGACTCCGCTTGCGGCCATCGTTCTGCCGCGGAGCATTGCGCCGAAGTCGTCGGCGTTGATCGGCTTGCCGAGCAGGTAGCCCTGCACTTCGTCGCACATCATCGAGCACAGCTTGTCGAGCTGCGATTGGGTTTCGACGCCCTCGGCGACCACGTCCATTTCGAGCGAGTGCGCGAGCGCGATGATCGCCGACACGATTGCGCTGCCCGCGGCGCCGTTCGCGTCGAGACCGTTGATGAAGAAGCGATCGATCTTCAGCTGCTTCACCTGGAAGCGCTGCAGATACGCGAGGCTCGAATAGCCGGTGCCGAAGTCGTCGATCGAGATGTCGAAGCCGCTCGCCTGAAACGCGCGGATTACTTCGACCGTGCGCGCGGCATCCTGCATCGCTACGGTCTCGGTGATCTCGAACATGATCTGCTCGCACGCGACGTCCTCGCTCCTGACGATGTCGAGGATCGTCTCGACGAGGTCCGGTTGCAACAGCTGACGCGGCGACAGGTTGATCGCCACCTTCATCGCCGGCAGGCCCTGTTCGATCCAGCCGCGAATGCGCCGGCAGGTTTCGCGCACGACCCAGTAGCCGATCTGCACGATCTGCCCGGAGCGCTCGGCGACCGGGATGAACTCGGCCGGCATCAGCGCGCCCATCTCCGGATCGTGCAGGCGGATCAGCGCCTCGGCGCCCGCGAGCGCGTCGCCGCCGCGCTGAAACTTCGGCTGGAACAGCAGCGAGAAACGATCATTCGCGAAGGCGTCGTGCAGCACTTGCTGGATCCGCAGCGTGCGCGTGGCGGCCTCGTTCATGCTGCGCTCGAAGAAGCGGTAGGTGCCGCGGCCGGCGCGCTTCGCTTCGTACATCGCGGCGTCCGCGTGCTGGAGCAGCGTCTCGACGCTGTCGCCATCGCGCGGATAGAGCGCAATGCCGATGCTCGGCATCACCTGCAGCGGTTGTTCGTCGCTCCACGTGCCCTGGCGCATCCGGTGAAGCACGCCGTCGGCGAGCGCGGCCGCGTCGTCGCCGCACGTAAGATGTTCCGTGAGCACGACGAACTCGTCGCCGCCGAGCCGCGCGACGGTGTCGCTCGAACGCACGCATTGCTGCAGGCGTTGCGCGAATGCGGACAGCACCGCGTCGCCAGCCGAGTGACCGAGCGAATCGTTGATCGTCTTGAAGCCGTCGAGATCCATGAACAGCACCGCGAACGACGTACGCTGGCGACGCGCGCCGCTGATCGCGCGTTCGATCCGCTCGGTCAGCGTCGCGCGGTTCGGCAGGCCAGTCAGTGCGTCGAGCGTCGCGAGCCGCACGATCTGGCCGTTCAGCCGCGACACCGCGCCGAGCAGGAAGGTGGTGCGCACGTCGAAGCGCGACAGCATCAGCGTGACGATCAGCACCGCGAACGTGAGCAGGATCACCGAGGTGGCGAGCCATCGCGCGTTCATGTCGTTGGCCGCGCCGCAGATCGCGCCCGGCGCGAAGTCGGCGGCGGCCATGCCGGTGTAGTGCATGCCGCTGATCGCGACGCCCATCACCAGCGCCGCGGCGAGACGTTTGCGGGCGATATGGCGCTCGTGTTCGTTGCTGAGCGCGCGCGCCATCCACAGCGCGGCGCTCGACGCACCGATCGCGATCGCGATCGAGGCCGCGAACCATGCCGGCTGGTAGTGGATCGCGGGCGCCATGCGCAGCGCCGCCATCCCGGTGTAATGCATGCCGGCGATAGCGATCCCCATCGCCACGCCGCCCGTCAGCAGCCGGACCGGCGTCAGGCGCTGCTGGGTCGTCAGCGAGAGCGCCAGATACGAAGCGCCGATCGCGAGGGCCAGCGAGCAGGCGGTCGTCGCCAGGTCATACCCGAGCGGGATAGGCAGCGAGAACGCGAGCATCGCGACGAAGTGCATCGACCAGATGCCGACACCGAGCGCGAACGCGCCGCCGAGCCGCCATGCATGCCGCCGGCGCGTCGAGCCGAGCAGGAAGATGCGGCCCGTCAGATCGAGCGCGGTGTACGACGCGAGGGTCGCGACCGCGAACGAAATCGCGACGAGCCAGAAATTATATGAACTCTGCATATTGGGTCCGCCGGGAGGAGTCCGGCTGGACATGTTATCGGTACTTTTCGAACTTTTGTTTAACTTATTTGCGATTTGCGAACAGGGGGAAAAACCGGCGCGCGGACGGCGGCGGATGCCGCGCTGGAACGCGTGTCGGATTGCGAGTCACGCTATGCATCGGAGCGTGGATCGGACGGCGGATCGGCGTCCTCGCGGCTCAGCGGGAAGCCTTCGTCCAGCCAGCCGGTGACGCCGCCCGCCATCAGCTTGACGGGCCGCCCCAGCTGCGCGAGCCGCAGTGCGCCGCGCGCCGCGCCGTTGCAGTGCGGCCCCGCGCAGTAGGTGACGAACAGCGTGTCCGGCGCATAAGCCGCGAGCTTCGACGTGACGATCTTGCCGTGCGGCAGATTCAGCGCGCCCGGCACGTGGCCCTGCGCGAACAGCGCGGGACTGCGCACGTCGAGCAGCACGAAGCCGGGCGCGCCGCTCGCGAGCGCGGCGTGGACGTCGGTGCAATCGGTTTCGAAGCGCAGCGACGCCTGGAAGTGCGCGAGCGCGGCGGCGCTGTCGGCGGCGGGGATCGCGGTGACGGCGTTCGGGACGGTGGTGAGGTTGTCGTGAGTCATGGCAGCAAGGGTGAGTTGATCGGGTGGTGGGGCGCGTGCGTTTCAGGCACGGTCGATTGTGACGAGCGGCGGGTCGCCCGGTAAGTGGCGTGATCGTCAATCTTCGGTAACATTGCGCCATGCACAATCATCTCGTCGTCGCGCTGGCCTACGACCGGCTTTGCACCTTCGAATTCGGCTGCGTGACCGAACTGTTCGCACTCGAGCGTCCCGAACTCGGCGTGCCGTGGTATCGCTTCGCGGTCTGCGCGAGCGAGCCCGGTCCGATCCGCGCGGCGGGCGGCATCACGCTGGCCGCGCCCTACACGCTGAAGCTGCTCGCGAGCGCCGACACGATCGTGATTCCGGGTTGGCGCGATGCCGACGAGGTGCCGCCGGCCGCGCTGCTGCGCAAGCTTCGCGCGGCTTACGAGCGCGGCGCGCGGCTCTGCTCGATCTGCTCGGGCGTGTTCGTGCTCGCGGCGGCCGGCGTGCTCGACGGCAAGACCGTGACGACTCACTGGCGCTACGCGGACAAGTTGCAGCAGCGCTATCCGCAACTGCGTGTGCAGCCCGACGCGCTGTATGTCGATGAAGGGCAGGTGATCACGTCGGCGGGATCGGCGGCCGGGCTCGACATGCTGCTGCATCTGGTGCGGCGCGATCATGGCGGCGCGGTCGCGAATCGCGTCGCGCAACGGCTCGTGGTGCCGCCGCATCGCGAGGGTGGCCAGGCGCAGTTCGTGCCGCGCCCGATGCCGCCCGACGAAAGCGGACGTATCGCGAAGCTGATGGACTGGGTGCGCAGCCATGCGGCCGAGCCGCATACGCTGCGCTCGCTCGCCGGGCGCGCGGCGATGAGCCCGCGCACGCTGCAACGGCAGTTCCGCGACGCGACCGGCATGGCGCCTTATGAATGGCTCGTCAGGGAGCGCGTCGCGCTTGCGCGTGAGTTGCTGGAAGCCGCGACGCCGCTGCCGATGGCGCGCGTCGCCGAGCTGGCGGGGTTCGGGTCGGAGGAGTCGTTGCGGCGGCATTTTCGCCGGATCGCGTTGACGAGTCCGGGGGCGTATCGGCGCAGGTTCGGTGGGGAGGGGGGAGTCCAGCAGGTCGTAAGCACAATGGATGCGACACATTGATGACATTGGACATGTATTCGAACCAACATAGCGCGTTCGTCAGCAACAGGAGCGCGGTCGCGTTGAGCGCCAACAACGGCGCATAGAACTCGAAGTTCGAGCCTGTCGAGCGCGCCCACTGGCGATACCCGTAGGCAAGCAGCCCACCGATCGCCACTGCCGCGACAAGCAACGACAGCCACGTCACTGCATCCGGGTTGAACGCGCATTGAATTCGCGGCACGCCCCGAGGTCACAGCAGCAGGCACGGAGCTCACGTCGAGCTTGCCCATTCAACGGAACCCGCTATGTCCGATATCGCAAAGATCATCGCCAACTTCAACGCCGGGCGGGACCCCGAACGACTCGCGATGAAATACAAAGCCATGCGCGGCTCGCCGTTCGTGTTTCTGCGCGGCACCTGCCATCTGTTCTATGCGCGTCTGCCGCGCGCGAACGTACTCGACGACGCGCCGCACGTGTGGATCTGCGGCGACATGCACCTCGAAAATTTCGGCAGCTACAAGGGCGACAATCGCCTCGTCTACTTCGACAACAACGACTTCGACGAAGCCTGTCTCGCGCCGGTTCCGTACGAGCTCGTGCGTCTGTTGACGAGCGTGCTGGTCGGCGCGGCCAATCTGAAGCTGAGCCGCGCTGAAGCGCTCGCGCTGTGCCACACCGCTCTCGATGCCTACGGCGCCGCGCTCGCGTACGGCAAGTCGCGCTGGATCGAAGCGGAGACCGCGACCGGCATGGTGCGCGATCTGTTCGTCGCGCTCGCGAGCCGCACGCGCGTCGCGCATCTGGACCGTCGCACGGTGCTCAAGGGCAAAACGCGCATGCTGAAGGTCGACGGCAAGAAAGCGCTGCCCGTCAGCGATGAACGGCGTGCCGCGGTCGCGCAGTTCATGCAGCAGTTCGCGGTGACGGAGCCGAATCCCGAGTTCTACCGCACGCTCGATGTCGCGCGCCGCATTGCGGGGACGGGCAGCCTCGGTGTCGATCGCTATGTGATTCTGGTCGAGGGCAAGGGCTCGCCCGATGGCAACTACCTGATCGATTTGAAAGAGGCGCTGCCGTCATCAGTGAGTGCGCACGTGACGGCGACGCAGCCGAAGTGGCAGACCGAGTCACAGCGTGTCGTCGAAGTGCAGCGGCGCAATCAGGCGGTCTCGCAGGCCTTTTTGCACGCGGTGGAATTCAACCAGCGCTCCTATGTGCTGCGGAGTTTGCAGCCATCGGAAGATCGCGTCGCGCTTGCCGACTGGGACGGCAAGCTGCCGCGGCTCGAGGCAGTGATCAACAGCATGGCCGAGTTGAGCGCGTGGGCGCATCTGCGCAGCGGAGGGCGGCAGAAGTCGGCGATCGCGGACGATCTGATCGCGTTTGGCAGTCGGCGCGATTGGCAACTGCCGTTGATCGATCTTGCGACGCAGTGTGAGGCGCAGGTCGCGGCGGACTGGAAGGCTTATTGCGAAGCTTATGATCGGGGAACCTTCGAGATGAGCGGCACGGGCAACTGAAGCGTTGCATTGGAGGGCCGGCGCGGGCGTCAGGGCTGCGGACGGCGTCGCGGTGACCGGCGGCGATCGATGACGACCGGGGAAGTTGCGCGGGTCATGACCGCTCGCGATTGACGAAGCGGGAAGCGGAGCAGGATCACGTGTGCGCGGGCCGTACGAGCCGCGCGGCGAAAGTCGCGTTGTCTCATACGTGCCCCAGCACCTTCCACCAAAGCGGCCCAACGACCAGCCAGGCCACCATGTAAAACAGGCTCATCAAAAATCCCGCCTTCCACCATTCGCCCTGGGTCACGTAGCCCGCGCCGAACATGACGGGACCGGAGCCGATGCCATATTGCGTCAGGCAGCCGTTCACATTGCTCAGAATCCCGAGCGAGACTGCGGCGACGAAGGGCGGGACGCCGGCGGCGACCATCAGTGCCATGGAGAGCGGAAACAGCGCGCTGATATGCGCGGTGGCGCTGGCGAAAAAGTAGTGAATGTAAACGTAGATCGCCGCCACCATCATATAGACCGCCAGCATCGGAAAGCCCGCGAGATGCGCGCCGAATTCCTTGCCGAACCAGCTCACCATGCCATATTCGTTGAGCTTGGAGGCCAGCATGATGAGCAGGCCGATCCAGATCATCGTGTCCCAGGCGGACTTCTCGTTCAGCGCGTCCTGCCAGGTCAGCACGCCGCTGATGAACAGCAACGAAACGCCGATCGCCGCCGCGAGCGTCGCGCCGACGCCGAGATCGTCGCCGAACACCCACAGCACCAGCAAGCCGACGAAGATGCACGCCATGATGATTTCTTTGACCGAGATGGGCCCCATCGTCGTGAGCTCTCGTTGCGCGAGGTCGGTGGCATCGGGGGTGCGTCTGACCTGCGGCGGGGCGATCCACAGCATGGCGATCGGAATGACGGCGAGGCACAGCAGACCGGGGATCGACGCCGCCACCGCCCAGTCGAGCCAACTGATCGACACGCCCTGGTCCGCGGCCAGCCTGACCGCCAGCGGATTGCCCGCCATTGCCGTGATGAACATGCCCGCCGTGATGATGTTCGCGTGGAAGGCGCAGAGAATCAGGTAGCGTCCCACCTTCACGCGTGATTCCGGATCGTCGGCGTGACTGCCCAGCACTTCGGAGATGGCTCGCGTGATCGGCAACATCACGCCGCCCGCGCGCGCGGTGATGCTCGGCATCGCGGGGGAGATCACGAGTTCGGTCAACACGAGCCCGTAGCCGAGCCCCGTCGTTCGCTTTCCCAGCAATCGCATGAACAGAAGCGCGATCCGGCGGCCAAGGCCGGTCTTGATCACGCCGCGTGAAATGAAAAACGCGAGCATCACGAGCCATACGAGGTCGGTGCCGGTGGATTTGGTGACGTCGGCAAACGACAGAACGCCGACGAGCACGCCAATGGTCGAGCCGATGATGGCAACCACCGACATCGGCAGCGGGGCGGTCATGATGCCGGCAATGGTCGCGACGAACACGGCGAACATATGCCACGCCTTCGGCTGGAGGCCGGCGGGCGCGGGCAGAAACCACAGCGCGACGCCGACCGCGATCGGTACCAGATATTTCCAGACGCCGGCCGGCAGTCCGACCGAGGGCTTCGGCGTGGCGGGAGGCGAGCTGGTCGGCCGTGAAACCTTGGCAGGTGTAGGAGCCATGATGGACCTCGTGCCGGCGTGGTTGGGTATTGTCGGAGTGCGCGGGAAGGCGTCACCGCTCGTGGAGCACGCTTTGCGTCGCGTCCTTGACGATGCGCGCGCTACCTAGCAAGGTCTCGCGCTCGATAGGGTCGAGTTCCGGATAGGCGATCAACCGCGCGCCCGCGCCATTGACGACCATTGGCAGCGACACGCACACGTCCGGTACGCCTTCCACTTCGGGCTGGACGATGCCAACCGTGAGAATCAGATCGGTGTCGTGCACGATGGCCTCGCAGATCCTTCCTATCGCGCTGGCGATGCCGTAATGGGTGGCGCCTTTGCCTTCCTTGATGAGCTTCGCCGCCTCGTGGACGGAGCGCAGGATCAGATCCCTGCTGGCGGGGCCCAGCTCCTTGCCGTTGCGCGTCAGGAAGGTCTCGAGGGGCATGCCGCAGACCGTTGCGGCGGACCACTGGATCACGGCCGATTCGCCGTGCTCGCCGAGCACATAGGCGTGAATCGCGGAGGCCACCACGCCGAGCCGCTCGGACAGCAGGGAGCGCAGCCGCCCGGTATCGAGCGAGGTTCCCGTGCTGATGACGCGCTCGCGCTCGCAACGCAATTGGTCGTAAACGGCGCCGGTCAGCACGTCGCATGGGTTGGTCGCGATCAGATAGATGGCGTCGGGCGCGAGCGGCGCGATCCGCCCGACGATTTCGGTCGCGATGTCCGCATTGGTTCTGGCAAGGTGCAGGCGAGTCTCGCCGGGTTTGACGCCGGCGCCGGCCGTGATCACGACGATGTCGGCGTCACGCGCGTCTTCGTAGTCCCCTGCGCGAAAACGGCTGTGCCCCCAGAATGCCGCAGCGTGGGCGAGATCGAGAACCTGTCCCTCAGCGCGCACCCGCGCGACATCGATCATGACGACTTTCGCGCTCGGAATGGCCAACGCCACGAACAGCGCTGCCGATCCCCCGACCAGCCCCGCGCCGACGATAACGATCTTGGCCTGCCGCATAGCGAACCTCGTCAAGTTCGGGCTTCAGCCCCCTCGAAGCATAGTCGCATGCGCGCGTTTGTCATCAATCGGACCTTGGTCCTACACGGCCGCGGCGCGTTTTTTCACGCGGTCCGCTCAACCCATTGACTCCGCCAATCCGGTGCCTCGAACGGATCAGCAAAATACTGCGTCTCGTGGACGACCTTGCCTTCGCGGAACTCCATCACGCTGACCGTGTAAGCGATGCGCCCCTGATAGTTGATCGTGTACTCGGTGATCCACAGATTGCCCTCGCCTTGAATTCGCCTGATCGCGAAACCCGATGGCTTGCCGGGATGATGGCCGCGCAGAGCCTGCAAATTGGCTCGTCCACGAATTCGCTCGCCTGATTGAGGATAGTCGCAGATCGCATCGTCGGCGTAGATAGCGTGTTCGGCGTCGAGATCGCCGTCCGCCGACGCTCGCCAGTGTGCGTTCAAGGCTTCACGTATCGCTTGTTCGTTCATGGAGTGCCTCCAGAGTCGGGTATTGCAGTCGACCAGCCGCGCGTTGCCGTCGCGTTGAAATTTCGCCGCCAGCGCATAGTCTGCGCCATAAAATGCCCGGCCCCACCCTTGCTGCAAGTACTCCCCCGGACGTGCAAAAAATGTCTGGCGCCTGCAGGGATTGCTCGCCGAGTAGTCCGGTCATTCGGACTGCCGGCCTGCACGCGCGGGCCGAGACATCCGCTTGCCGTCTCCTTTGTTGCGAAGTCTCTGCAGGGAAGGCGAGCGCTCGGTGAGCATTGGCGACATCTGTTGCTCCGCCCGCCGCGCGCCCGCGAACTGCTGCCTGAATTCAACCGGCGTCATGTCCTTGGCGGCTTTGAATTGCCGGTTGAAATTCGCGACGTTCGCGAATCCGGAGCGCGTCGCAATGACGGAAATCGGCGCTTGCGTATCGGTCAACATCCGGCATGCGTGGCCGATTCGTACGCGGCTCAGATAGCGCCCGACGCTCTCGCCAAGATGCTGCGTGAAATGCCGCGTCAACGAGCGCTCGGAAAGCCCCGACGCCTTGGCCAGCGCGGAAAGCCGAAGCGGATGCGCGAACTGTGTTTCGATCAACGCGAGCACGCGATTGATCTGATCGGATTCGTGGCCAGTCGGCGTGCCGGTTCGCGCGTCGAATGCGCTTGGGGACGCGAGCGGCGTGGCGGGCAGCGCCGACAGCAGATCCAGTACATCGAGCGCCGCCTGCAAGCGTTCGCGCGGTTTGTCGGACAGCAGGCGGTCGAGGTGTTCGCGCATGCGTGTGCCGGCACCGTCTTCGAACGCGAGGCCGCAGGCCGCTCTGCGCAACAGGTCGCAAAGTCCGTTGTATTCGGGGCAGACATCGGCGAGTCGCCGCACCCACGCGCCGTCGAACCATACGACGATCGCGACCTGCGGGTGCGCCGCGTCGATCGAACGGTTCGAGGACCAAGTGTGCGGCAGATTCGGCGGCACCAGCACCAGATCGTCCGCGCCGTAGGTCGCGACGGAGTCTCCGATGTACCGCTTGCCCTGACTGTTCATCGTCAGCGTCAGCTCGTACTCGGGATGGTGGTGCCATTCGAAAGGGATGCGGGGCAGCCTGCGGTGGTAAACCCTGACCGAACAGTCCCGGCCAAAATCCACATGTTCAAAAGCGGCTTTCATGTCCGAAATCGTCAAATCTTTGACCGGATAGTATCACGCAGGCGGCGATCGTTCGCGTACGCTTCAAGCATCAGAAACCACATGGAGACGATGCAATGGCCTTGCAAATCGACGACCTGCCGGCAGCCATCCGTCAAGCGAAGCGCGAACTGCGCGCGATGCTGCCGAACTACCGCGACGTGTTCGCCGACGTCGAAGCGGCGATGACGAAGGAGGCGGAGCGAATCGCGACGCTGCGTGAGCGCGGCGAGCCGGTCATTCCGGAAATCCAGTTTGCCGACATCGTGGCGAACCGGGTCACCGACGAGCAGATCGCGCTCGTCAAAGCTCGCGGCGCCTGTGTGATCCGCAAGGTGTTCGACCGGTCGCTCGTCGAGCAATGGGATCACGACATCGCCGACTACGTCGAGCGCAACGACCTCGACGCAAAGCTGCACAATCGCGCGGAAGACAGGTACTTTGGGCAGCTCGCCTCGAGCAAGCCGCAAATCTACGGTGTGTACTGGTCGAAACCGCAGGTGCTCGCGCGGCAATCGACCGAGCTCACGCAGGCCCGCGTGTTCCTGAACCGGCTGTGGCGCACCGAAAGCGAAGGGCGCGTGCATTTCGATCCGAACCATGTGCCGGTGTATGCGGACCGCCTGCGCCGTCGGCCGCCCGGATCGGAATCGCTCGGGTTGTCGGCGCATTGCGACGGCGGTTCGGTCGAGCGCTGGATCGAGCCGAACTTCCGCAAGGTCTATCGCCATGTGTTCTCGGGCCACTGGCGCGACTACGATCCGTTCGACGCCGCGTGGCGAACCGAAGTCGAGGAGATCGCATCGCCGGCCGTCTGCTCGATGTTCCGCACGTTTCAAGGCTGGACCGCGCTGACGCCGCAGGGTCCCGGCGACGGCACGCTGCAGTTGGTGCCAATGGCGAACTCGATGGTCTACATCCTGTTGCGCGCGCTTCAGGATGATGTCGCCGAAGACGATCTGTGCGGAGCGCTGCCGGGGCGCGCGCTGTCGATCAAGTCGGGATATCACGCGCCGCTGTTTCATGCGCTGTCGTCGATTCCGCTGATGCAGGCGGGCGACACCGTGTTCTGGCATAGCGACGTCATTCACGCGGTCGAGGACGCGCATCGCGGCAACGGCTATAGCAACGTGATGTATATCGCTTCGCTGCCGGGCTGCGCGAAGAACGATGCGTATCTGAAGCGGCAACTGCCGGGCTTTCTCGAAGGCAGGAGCCCGCCGGATTTTCCGGCCGATCATTTCGAAGTCGATTTCGTCGGCCGCGCGACGCGAGACGATCTCACCGAGCTTGGCCGTGCGCAAATGGGCTTCGATTTGTGACCGGAAAGGGCATGGCTGCCTCTGGATCGGGAGCGGAACTTGCTGCCGCTTCAGCATGGCAACGACCTAAGGAGGACCGGCCATGGCAACCAAACCGAACAAGGACGAAAACCCGATCCGCCCGGATCAGTCCGACGTCGTGCAGACGGATCTGCCCGACGTCGGTCCATCGCAGGACCCGGATGAGCCGCCGCTCGATCCCGACGTCGACCCCGATCGCGAGGACGACGAGCCATAGACGAGCGCATTCGCCCGATAAAAAGAATCGAAGTGAAATGCGGGCGTTTCTGATAACCGCGGCATTTCCCACATGGCAGAATTGCCGCGCGAAGCGTTTGAGCGCGGCGTGTCCCTGAGCCGCTACAACTGACTCTCGATCGCGGCTTTATCGATGACCGACCAGACTTGCTGGATCTTGCCGTCACCAAACTCGTAGAAGACGTTCTCGGAAAACTCCACCCGTTTTCCTTGCACGGGAAGCCCAAGTAACATGCCGATGGGTGTGCAGTCAAAATGCAATCGGCTTGCGATATGTGGCGGCTCGCAAACCAGCATCTGAATCTCGAAGTGCAGGTCGGGAATTTCGCGGAAGTCTCTTTCCAGCATCTCGCGATAGCCGGACAAACCGATTCGTTGGCCGTTGTACTTCACGTCTTCGCCAACGAAGTCTCGCAGCTTTGACCAGTCCTGCGTGTTCAGGCAGGCGATATAGCCGCGGTAGAGTTCCGACAGATTGAATTCGCTCATCGCAATCGTCTTCCATGCTTCAGTGGATAAGCCGATTGTCGGCGATCCGAGACTTTGCGTTGCACGGCTGCCGGGGATTTTCGTCGGAAGCCGCAACTATCCGTTGCAGTCGAACAACCTCGATGCGCGCCGCATCACCCTCGCACGCATGCCAGAAACCCCTCCAGACAAACCCGGATTGCTGCGCCGATTTCCCCGCTGCTATCGTTCGCTGGACAGTGTGGAAGCGCTTCCACTTAAGCGTTCGCAGTAAGTTCGAACGCCAGCGCCTCGAGCTCCACCACACCCGGTTCAACGACCTCATCGGCAGGAGAGAATCCGTGGTAAACGACGCATCCGCAATCATCGACGCCGCCCGTCCAGCCGCTCACGGCGACCCGCATTCCGATCCATTCACACCGCCCGCCGATTCGTCGCTGTGGCGCCAGGATTTCCTGCTCGGCGCGGCCACCGCGTCGTATCAGATCGAAGGCGCGGTCAACGAAGACGGCCGCCTGCCGTCGATCTGGGACACGTTCTCGGCCACACCGGGCAAGGTGTTGGCCGGCGACACCGGCGCCGTCGCGTGCGATCACTATCATCGCTGGGAACAGGACGTCGACCTGCTCGCGGGCCTCGGCCTCGAAGCGTACCGGCTGTCGACCGCATGGCCGCGTGTGATGGACGAAAACGGCACGCCGAACCGCAAGGGGCTCGACTTCTACAAGCGCCTGCTCGGACGGCTCAAAGAGAAGAACATCACGACTTTCGTCACGCTTTATCACTGGGACCTGCCTCAGCATCTCGAGGATCGCGGCGGCTGGCTCAATCGCGAAACCGCGTACCGTTTCGTCGATTACGCGGATCTGATGAGCCGCGAGCTGCACGGCCTCGTCGATGCGTGGGCGACGCTCAACGAGCCGTGGTGTTCGGCGTACCTCGGCTACGGCAACGGCCATCACGCGCCGGGACTCTCGAACCTGCGTTTCGCCGCGCAGGCCATGCATCATCTGCTGCTCGCGCACGGTCTCGCGATTCCGGTGCTGCGCGCGAACGATCCGCGCTCGCACAAGGGCATCGTCGCGAATGTCGGGCGCGGCACGCCGAATAGCGACAGCGCCGCCGACCGTCGCGCGGCCGAGCTGTTCGAAGTTCAGCACAACGCGTGGATTCTCGATCCGCTGTTCAAGGGCGAGTATCCGCAAGACCTGTTCGAGTTGTGGCCTGGCAGCGTGCCGCTCGTGCTCGAAGGCGACATGCGGACGATCAATACGCCGCTCGATTTTCTCGGCATCAACTATTATTTCCGCACCAACGTGGCGAGCGATGGTGGGCACGGTTTCAAGGAGGTGCCGCTCGAGGGTGTCGAGCGCACGCAGATGGGCTGGGAGGTTTACCCTGACGGTCTTCGCGATCTGTTGACCGGTTTCAGGGATACCTATGCCAATCTGCCGCCGATCTACATCACCGAGAACGGCATGGCATCGGACGACAAGGTGATCGACGGCCGCGTCGAGGACACGCAGCGCATCTCGTTCCTGAAGCGCCATCTCGCCGCGGTCGATCAGGCGATCAAGGCGGGCGTCGACGTGCGCGGCTATTTCCTGTGGTCGCTGATGGACAACTTCGAGTGGGCTTTCGGCTATGAGCGGCGCTTCGGCATCGTGCACGTCGACTACCAAACGCAGAAGCGTACGGTCAAGCGCAGCGCGGAGCTGGTGTCGAAATTCCTGGAAGATCGCAACGCGCAAGCGCAATAAACACAATTAAAACGACGCAGCAACGATGTAAAACCGGGTGGAGCTGATTGGTATTTCGACTTGACACACGGGCACTGAGCCTGGAGGAGACGGAATGAACAGCAACAGAATGGTCTTGCGAGGCGTAGTTGCGGCACTGGCGCTGTATGGCGTCGTCGCGCATGCGGAACCGCTCAAGGCTAACGTGATTCACTGGTGGACCTCGGGCGGCGAGTCGGCCGCGATTCGGCAGTTTGCCGTCGCGTACGACAAGGCCGGCGGCCAATGGGTCGACAACGCAGTCGCCGGCGGAGATCAGGCGCGCGCCACCGCGATCAACCGGATCGTCGGCGGTGATCCACCCACCGCCGCCCAGTTCAATACGTCGAAGCAGTTTCACGATCTGATCGACCAGGGACTCCTGAATAACGTCGACGACGTCGCCGCGAAAGAAAACTGGAACGGCATTTTCCCGCAGTCGATTCTCGACAGTATCCGCGTGAAGGGCCACTTCTACGCGGCGCCGGTCGATATTCATATGCCCGCGTGGTTCTTCTACTCGAAGCCGGTGTTCCAGAAAGCGGGCATCGCGAGCGAGCCCAAAAGCTACGACGAATTCATCGCCGATCTCGGCAAGCTGAAGAGCGCGGGCGTGATTCCGCTCGCGTTCGGCGGCCAGCCGTGGCAGGAGAAGATCACGTTCGACGCGGTGCTCGCCGATGTGGGCGGCCCGGACCTGTATATGAAGGTCTATCGCGATCACGATCAGAACGCGGTGAACTCCGATGCGTTCAAGAAGGTGCTCGTGTCGTTCAAGCGGCTGCACGATTTCGTCGATCCGGGCTCGCCTGGCCGCAACTGGAACGACGCGACCGCGCTCGTGACTTCGGGCAAGGCCGGCGTTCAGATCATGGGCGACTGGGCGAAGGGCGAGTTCGTCGCGGCGAATCAAACGGCGGGCAAGGACTTCGGCTGCTTCCCGGGCTTCGGTCCGCGTTCGCCGTATCTGGTCGCGGGCGACGTCTTCGTGTTTCCGAAGACCGACAGCGCGTCGGCGATCAAGGCGCAGAATCTGCTCGCCACGGTGATGACCTCGCCGTCCGCGCAGGTCGCGTTCAGCGCGAAGAAGGGCTCGATTCCGATCCGGTCTGACGTCGACACAAGCAGCCTCGACATCTGCGCCAAGGAGGGCATCGCGATCATGAAGGACAAGTCGCGCCAGTTGCCGAATCCGGAAATGCTGCTGTCGCCCGATACGCAGGGTGCGCTGACTGACGTCGTGACGAACTTCTGGAACAAGAACGAGTCCGTCGACGACGCGCAGAAAGCGTTCGCCAGCGCGTTGAAGGGCTAGGCCTCGCCATGCACGCGCTCAAGCTGCCAGCCGAGGGTTCGAAACCACAGGACAAGTCGCACCCCAAACCGCGAAACAAGCCGCTGAACCGGCGGTTTTCGATCGCGGTCTGGCTGGCCTTGCTGCCGATGCTCCTGACCGTCGTGTTCACGTACCTGGGCACGATGGTCTGGACCGCGCGCGTGTCGCTCAGCAATTCGCACACGTTTCCGTCGAACGACTTCGTGGGCTTCACGCAGTACGTGCGGCTCTTTCACAACGACCGCTGGTTGACGTCGCTGCAGAACATCGTGATCTATGGCGCGTGTTTCATCATCGCGTGCATGGTGATCGGCTTGCTGCTGGCAATCTTTATCGATCAGCGCGTGGTCGCGGAAGGCGCGTTGCGCACGGTGTTTCTGTATCCGTACGCGATGTCGTTCGTCGCGACCGGGCTCGTGTGGCAATGGATCCTGAATCCCGCGCTCGGTGCGCAGCAGGTGCTGCGCAATCTCGGCTTCGCGCATGCGCGCTTCGACTGGATCGTCGATCAGGACTGGGTCATCTACACGATCGTGATCGCGACCGTGTGGCAGGCTTCGGGCCTCGTGATGGCGCTGTTGCTCGCGGGCCTGCGCGGCATCGACGAAGAGTTGTGGAAAGCCGCGCGCATCGACGGCATTCCTCGCTGGCGCGTGTACGCGAGCATCGTGGTGCCGATGCTCGGACCGTCGATCTCGACCGCGTTCGTGCTGCTGTTCGTGATGGTCGTGAAGCTGTACGACGCGGTCGTCGCGATGACGCAGGGCGGCCCCGGCACCGCGAGCGAAGTGCCGGCCAAATTCATCATGGACTATCTGTTCGGGCGCGCGAACATCGGCCTTGCGTCGGCCGCATCGATCGTGCTGCTGGCGACGGTGCTCGCGGTGCTCGCGCCGTTCTTCTATGCACGCAGCCGTGCGGCGCTGCGCGGGGAGAGAGGATGAACACGCTCGATTCCACGCTCAAAGGCGGCATGCCGCATCGCGCGCGCACGCGGCCCCGCCGCTCGGCGTTCTCGCCGGCGCGGCTCGGCATCTACGCGTTTCTGCTCACCGCGGCGGTGTTCTTTCTGCTGCCGCTCTACGTGATGCTGGTCACGTCGGTCAAACCGATGAGCGAGATCCGCCTCGGCAATCTGCTCGGCTTGCCGATGCATTTCACGCTCGACGCGTGGAGCGCCGCATGGCAGTCGGCCTGCACCGGGCTCGATTGCAACGGCATTCGCGTCGGCTTCTGGAACTCGGTGCGTATCGTCGTGCCAAGCACGGTGCTGTCGATCATGGTCGGCGCGGTGAACGGCTACGCGCTGTCGTTCTGGCGGCCACGCGGCGCGGGTCTGCTGTTCGGCGTGCTGCTGATCGGCGCGTTCATTCCAGTGCAGGTCATGATCTACCCGCTCGTGCGCGTGCTCGCGAGCGTGCATCTGTTCAGCTCGCTGCCGGGCATCGTGCTGATCCATACGATGTTCGGCATGCCGGTGATGACGCTGCTGTTCCGCAACTACTACGCGTCGATTCCGCAGGAGCTGTTCAAGGCCGCGCGCATCGACGGCGGCAGCTTCTGGCGCATCTTCTTTCAACTGATGCTGCCGATGTCGACGCCGATCATCGTCGTCGCGCTGATCATGCAGGTCACGAACATCTGGAACGACTTCATTCTGGGCCTCGTGTTCGCTGGCACGAAGAATCTGCCGATGACAGTGCAGTTGAACAACATCATCAACACGACGACCGGCGAGCGGCTCTACAACGTCAATATGGCGGCGACGATCCTGACGTCGCTGGTGCCGCTCGCGGTTTATTTCATTTCGGGCCGCTGGTTCGTGCGCGGCATTGCGTCGGGCGCCGTCAAGGGGTAGGGCATGGCAAACATGGCTAATACGATCGATGCGGCCGGCGTGCCGGGTGCAAGCGCTGACGTTGACTCCGACGCCGCGGCGCTCACGCATCCCGCCAATGTGGCGGTCCGCAATCTGACGATTCGCCTCGGTTCGAACACGGTGATCGAGAACCTCGATCTCGACGTGCTCGCCGGCGAGTTCGTCGTGCTGCTGGGGCCGTCGGGTTGCGGCAAGTCCACGCTGTTGCACAGCATCGCGGGATTGATCGACGTCAGCGACGGCAGCATCGAGATCGCCGGCGAAGACATGACGTGGGCCGATCCGAAGGATCGCCGCATCGCGCTGGTGTTCCAGTCGTACGCGCTGTATCCGACCATGAGCGTCGAGCGCAACCTGTCGTTCGCGCTGCGCATCAACGGCACGCCGAAGGCGGAAATCGCGCGGCGCGTCGCCCGCGCGTCGGAGATGCTGCAACTGGGGCCGCTGCTCAAGCGCAAGCCGTCGCAGTTGTCGGGCGGACAGCGGCAGCGCGTCGCGATCGGCCGCGCGATCGTGCGCGAGGCCGACGTGTTCCTGTTCGACGAGCCGCTGTCGAACCTCGACGCGAAGCTGCGCACCGAACTGCGCCGCGAACTGAAGCAGCTGCATCACAGCCTGGGCGCGACGATGATCTACGTGACGCACGACCAGGTCGAGGCGATGACGCTCGCGACGCGCATGGCCGTGATGCGCGGCGGCGTGATCCAGCAGTTCGGCACGCCGGCGGAGGTCTATGCGCGGCCGAACAATCTGTTCGTGGCGACCTTCCTCGGCTCGCCGGCCATGAATCTGCTGAAGGGCACGCTCGAGACGCGCGACGGCGCGCTTCACTTTTGCACTGGGCAGGTGCGGATCGACGTGTCGGCGTACGCGTTCAAGGGGGCGCCCGCGCAGGGCGTGCGCTGCGTGCTCGGCGTGCGCGCCGAAGACGTGCATATCACGGAAGGCGCCAGCGAGCGCGCGAAAGTTTCGCTGATGGAGCCGATGGGCAACCACCGCGTGATCTGGCTCGACTATCATGGCGAACAGATCGCGTCGATCGATCAGACCAAGGCGCCGATTGCGGAGGATGACACCGTGGCGTTCTCGTTCGACGCCGCGCATGTCTCGCTATTCGACGAAGCGAGCGGCGCGCGCTTATAACGCCGCGGCGCGTCACGCGCGAAGCGGCTCGTCGAGACAGGCTTGATGGAGAACCGCGTGGCAACACTCAAGGACGTCGCGGAACTGGCCGGCGTGGGCATGTCGACCGCCTCACGAGCCATTTCCGGCAAGGGACCGATTTCCGCCGATGCCGCGGCGCGCGTGAAGGCGGCGATCGAGGCGCTGAATTTCCGCCCGTCGTCGATCGGCCGGGCGATGGCGACGCAGCAGCTCGGCATCATCGGCATCTTCGTGCCGACCTTCTTTGGTTCCTATTACGGCACGATCCTGAAGCAGACCGACACCGAGCTGCGCGCGGTGGGGCGCCATGTCGTGGTCGCGACCGGTTGCGGCGAGGTGTCGCCGCGCGAGCAGGCGATCGAGGCAGTGCGCTTTTTGATCGGCCGCGATTGCGATGGCGTGGTCGTGATCAGCCACGATCTGCATGACGAAGACCTGATCATGCTGCATGGCATGCATCCGAAGATGGTGTTCCTGAATCGCGCGTTCGAGCAGTTGCCCGAGGCGTCGTTCAGCGCGGATCATCGGCGCGGCGGCGAACTCGCGGCGCGCACGCTGCTCGATCACGGGCATCGCGACATCGCGGTGATTTCCGGGCCCGCTACCGCGTCGGACAACGTGATGCGGATCGACGGCTTTTTCGCCGAGCTCGCGCGAGCCGGCATTGCGCGCGACGACGTCACGCTGATCGAATCCGACTTTTCGCCCGAAGGCGGCTACGCGGCCGCGCAGAAGCTGCTCGAGACGCAGCGGCGCGTGACCGGCCTGTTCTGCGCGAACGACACGATGGCGGTCAGCGTGCTCGCGCGCTTTCACCAGGCGGGCATTTCGGTGCCGCACGACATCTCCGTGATCAGCTACGACGACGACTACTCGGCCGCCTACGCGGCGCCCGGGCTCACGTCGGTGCATATTCCAACCGGGGAACTTACGCAAAACGCGGTGCGCTGGCTCATCAACCAGTGTTATGGCACCACCTGGGAGATCTTGCGCGAGTTTCCGCTCAGCGTGACGATGCGCGAATCGGTCGGACCAGCGCCGATGCCGAAGAAAAATACGCGCGGCGCAAAGCGGTAGAAGGGTTTGCCTAATCGTGGCGGTGTGATGCCTGGCGCGCGCACGCGCGCCGTGGCGGCTGTCGTATGCGGGCGGTGTGCAGACCTGCGAGCGGACTAGGGGCGCGGCTGCCAACAATGCGCGGCGGGGGTTTCCTTGAAGTCCAACGGATATTTCCGCGCGGGTTTTCACGCGCGGCAGGTGCGCTTATTCGCGTTTTCACTTACGCATCGACGATCTTTTTAAGGCTCCCGTAATCCTGCGCAATAGTGCTTTGCGGTTTTCCCTCATTAAACTTACTTCAAATTTCTTTACACTTCCCGGTAACAAGTTGTTACGGGGTGAGTGTGATGTTGACCATCTTTCTGATCGCCTGTCCGATCTGCATTGCTGCGCTGTTCGGTTTCGCGCGCCATGTGGACCCGCAGACAGGGCAATTCAAACGGTAGATCTTCTTCGCGCGTTTTTTTCCGCGGCTGCGCCGTGGAGATTTTCGCTTTGCGATTAACGTCCGTTAGTTCGTTGTGCGCTTGAAAGGAGCAATCGTTTGCGTTCTTTCGGTTTGCTTTCTCGTTTTCGTTTTCGTCAATAGCCCGTCCTCCCTTCCATAAGTCTTGCCTTGGCGCGCCGGTTCGCGGCACGATGCGCGATTACTTTCGTTTTAGGTCAGCATCGCGTATGCAAGATTCTCTGCAAAAAATGGCGGCGCGTGCCAGCGTGCTGAAGGGCGTTCTTCCTTTGAGCCGGATTGCGGCGGCGCGCGATGCGCTGGCCGGTGTGCAGCTTGCGTCGATGGATATTCCGCAGGTCCTCGGCTATGCGCGCATTGCCGGCATGCCGGCCGTCACCGGGCTCTACACGGTGTTCCTGCCGCTCGTCGCGTTCGCGTTCTTCGGTGCCTCGCGGCATCTGGTCGTCGCCGCCGATTCGGCCACCGCGACGATCTTCGCGAGTCGTCTTTCGACGATGGCGCCCGCGTCGAGCGCCGGGTATGCGGCGCTCGCGGCGATGGTCGCGTTGCTGACGGCCGCGTTGCTGTTCGTCGCGCGCATCTTCAAGCTCGGCTTTCTCGCCGATTTCCTGTCGCGTACGGTGCTGGTCGGCTTTCTGGCGGGCGTCGGCGTGCAGGTCGGCATCGCGATGCTCGGCGACATGCTCGGCGTGCCCGGACATGCGGCGAGCAGCGTGAAACAAGTGCTGCTCGTCGTGAGCGACGCCGCGCAGATCAATCGGCCGACACTGGCGATCTCGCTGCTCGTGGTGACCGCGATTCTCGTCTGCAAACGTTTCTGGCCGCGCCTGCCGGTGCCGTTGGTCGCGGTCGTCGCGGGCATTGCCGCGAGCGATGTGTTCGGATTCGCCGCGCACGGCATCTCCATCCTCGGACCGGTGGAGGGCGGATTGCCGCCGCTGCGGATTCCGTCGGTGACGTGGCAGCAGATGCTCGATCTCGTGCCGGTCGCGGCGTCGTGCTTCGTGATGATCGTCGCGCAAAGCGCCGCGGCGAGCCGGGTGTTCGCCGACCGCTATCACGAGCCGATCGATACCAACGCAGACCTGCTCGGCATCGCGGCCGCCAACGCGGCGGCGGCGTTTTCCGGCGCGTTCGTCGTCAACGGCAGCCTGACGCAGACCGCGATGGCCGATCGCGCCGGCACGCGCAGCCAGTTCGCGCAACTCCTGTTCGCGGCGGTCGTGGTGGTCGTGCTGCTGTTTTTCAGCCGCTATCTGCAGTATCTGCCGCACTGCATTCTCGCGAGCATCGTGTTTACGATCGCGGTCGGCCTGATCGATCTGCAGTCGCTCTTTTCGATTCGCCGCGAAAGTCCCGGCGAATTCGCGCTGGCTTTGTTCACGGCGGCGGCGGTCGTGCTGATCGGCGTCGAGCACGGCATTCTGGTCGCCGTCGCGTTGTCGTTGCTGCGTCACGTGCGACACAGCTACCGCCCCCACACGATGATGCTCGCGCCCAACGGCGACGGCATGTGGGTGCCGGTGCCGGCGGTGCCCGGCGTGGAGACCGCGCCGGGGTTGATCGTGTATCGTTTCGGCGCCGATCTGTTCTACGCGAACGATCATTTTTTCGTCGACGATACGCGCCGCCTGATCGATCACGCACCGAACGCCGTGCGCTGGTTCGTCGTCGATGCGAGCGCGATTACGGATGTCGATTATTCGGCGGCGCGCTCGGTGGGCGAGTTGTGCTCGACGCTCAAGCGCAATGGGATCGAGGTGGTCTTTGCGCGGGTGAATCGCTATTTGCGCTCGGATATGGATCGGCATGGAATCACGCCGATCGTCGAGGAGCGCTGTATTTTCGGCACGCTGCATGAGGCGCTGAGCATGGCGGGAGTGGAGAATCCGCATGAGCGGGTTAAGGGGGCGCCATAACGGGCCGCCCTGGCTTCGCACTGCGGCGGCGCATGCCGCGAACACCGCCTCGGACGGGCAAATTGCTAGCAAACGTTGTCTGCGCCTCATTGGTTGTCGCTTGCCTCAATTATTCTGACGTTCCGCTTCGACTAGCAGATATTGATTACAAGAGCATGAACAGCTTCGATTCGACCATCGAAACATATCTGTCCAGCATACACTTCGGTCATTTCGCGACCCAATCGATACAAGCCATCGCCGACCTCTACACCTTTAAAGGCCTGGTACTGACTGCGTTGCTTTGGTGGATCTGGTTTCAGCAAGACGGGCGCGCCGAATGGCGGCGCGAAATAGTTCTCGCGACGCTTCTCAGCGGTGTCGTGGCGCTCTTCGTCGGAAGGCTGCTGGCTCACTGGTTGCCCTTTAGAGTGCGTCCCATCTATAGCGCCGAACTTCATCTGCAGTTCGCGAGCGGCGCGGCCCAGACTGCGCAGTTGTCAGACTGGAGTTCGTTCCCAAGCGATCACGCCATGCTGTGGATGGCCATCGCCACCGGCATCTTCCTCGTGTGGCGGGGCATCGGCGTGCTGGCGCTTCTCTACACCGCGCTCTTCATTTGCCTTCCGCGGGCCTATCTCGGCTTTCACTATCCGACCGATTTGTTGGTAGGGGGCGCCGTGGGCATCGTGATTACCTTGGTCCTGACTCGAGATGCGATCCGCGCGCGCTACGCGACCCCGGCGCTGCGATGGATCGAACGCCATCCGGGACCTTCTGCAATGCTGGCCTTCATTTTGTGTGTCGAACTCGTCACGCAGTTCGAAGAACTGCGTGCTCTGGCGTTCGGCGTGTTCAAACATCTATGACCCGCGCGGAGCGCCACGGCGCATGCCGATATTCTTGAGGTTCGCCCTGGCGCCGCCTTTCAGTGAGCTGAGATTAGCGAGCACACTCTATTGCCATCTGATGCAATATTCTGTCTAATGAATTCAGAATAAAACGTCCGATTTATTCGGCTCGCTGACTTAGTCGACGGGGTTCACTTCATGTACTCTCTGCTGCCGCTCAAGGCCCAGGTGCGCCGTCACGCGCGAACGCTCGCCGGGTATTTTCCAGCTCCATTTTCACGCGACGAATCAAGCAGTGTCGACATCCTCGGTGTCATGACCCCCGGGCTGCTGAACGGGAACACCCTGCTGAACCTCAACTACGGCGAAGTGGACCACTTCACCGGCAAAACCCGCGCGACGGGCACGTTATTCGTCGCAATTGGCGACGACTTCGTGCGCGTCGCCACTTCGGTCAAAAGGCAAACCGGCGAGCGGGCCGTGGGCACGGTACTCGACCGCTCGCATCCCGGCTATCGGATGCTGCGCGGCGGGCAACCCTACACCGGTTACGCGACGCTATTCGGCAAGCAATACATGACACGGTACGAGCCGATCCGGGACAGTTCTGGCGAGATAATCGGCGCGCTGTATGTCGGCCTCGACGTCAGTGAGGTGTGGAACCTGTCGATCGGAGCCAGACTCGCGCTGCTTACCCTGGCCGCCAATACCGTACTTCTGCTGGGCTATGCTCGGCTGCTGGAGGCCGTGATCCCCCCCGACCGATCGAGCCCGGGAGCGGCGTTGCCCGCTTTCCTGCAAACCGGGGTGATCGGCTTCGGGCTACTCGGCGCGCTGCTGGTCAGCGCGCTGGTCTTCGTGACGACCCGGCGCGGTCTCGGCATGCAACTGCTCGAAGCGAAGGCCGCCGCCGAAAAACTCGCGGCCGGCGATTTGACCGCGCAAGTTCATGTCAGCCGGCGCGACGAACTGGGCCAGTTGATGCAGGCAATGAACGGCATCAGTGTCGGTTTGGCCTCGGTAGTTGGCAACGTCCGACGTGCCTCCGATATGATCGCACTGGGCGCGCGCGAAATTGCGGCCGGCAACGCGGAGCTTTCGTCCCGCACCGAGGCGCAGGCTGGCTCGCTCGAGGAAACCGCATCGACGATGGAACAATTGACGGCGATGGTCCGCGCCAATGCCGAACGCGCTTCGCACGCCAACCAACACATCGCCTCGGCCTCCGATCTCGCGGTCAAAGGCGGCACCGTGGTGGGGCATGTGGTGACCACCATGTCGTTGATCCGCGGCAGTTCACACAAGATCGTCGACATCATTAGCATGATCGACTCAATTGCCTTTCAGACCAACATCCTGGCTTTGAACGCGGCCGTCGAGGCAGCACGCGCCGGCGACCAGGGACGCGGCTTTGCGGTCGTCGCCGCCGAGGTGCGCAGCCTGGCCCAACGCAGCGCCATGGCCGCCAAGGAAATCAAGGCGCTGATCACCGACTCGGTCGGCAACGTCAATGCAGGCGGCGAACTGGTCGACCAGGCTGGCCGGGACATGACCGAAATCGTCACGGCTGTCGATAGTGTGGTCACTTTGATGGGTGAGATTACCCACGCGAGCAACGAGCAAAGTACCGGCATCGGCGAAGTCAACCGCGCGATCGGGCAGATGGACGAGATGACCCAGCAGAACGTTGCCCTGGTGGAGCAGGTGGCAGTCGCGGCAGCCAGCATGCAAGAACAGGCGTCCACATTGGAAGATGCCGTGCAGGTATTTCGGCTGGTAGGCGACGGGCAAACTGACATTTGCCCCATACGATGAGCGCTGCGCGCGAGGTGCACGCAGGCGTTTCTCGCACTTTCCTGCACTAGAATGGGTTATTGCCGACGTCGTAGACGTATCTGGTCAGCCAGACGTGCGGGATTCTCTTTGGAGGAATGCCATGCCGACTTACCGGTACAGGTGTGAGAAGTGCGGTGAGATGTTCGAACATGCCGAGCATCTTGCTGAACATGAAAACGCTCATCCGGCTTGCCCAAAGTGCGGAAGCGAGAAGGTTCTGCACATACCCACGCCATTTGTGCCGAAAACCTCCAGAAAGAGCTGAAACCTGTCTGATCGGGCGACGGCAAAATCCGGGCCATTTGCAGCCGTTGCCCATGCTTTCGCGCGGACATTCGTGCGTCGGTTCTGCCATGCCGGCGGATCTACGCTCGCCGATCCTCCCGTCGCCTTGTGGGATGGCGTAAGCCGGTTGCCGACTGTGCGGCGCAGTCGAGTCCCGTAACAACATTTCTGTAGGCAATCCATCCGGACAAATGGCATAAGCCATAGACGCTAATCGCGGTAAATGGCGTCCACCTGGATCAAATGCACCACAGCGATAGAGAACGAAATCCGCCGCGAATTTTAATAAGATATATAGCGCGAGCGTCATGTTCAATTGCGGCTTAACGCGCGGAATTTAAAAGGCATAGCTCGAGGAAGTCGAGTTGAAGAACGCGCCAATTCCGCCAACTTGCGCGACAGCTTGATTGCGGTATACCAATTTTCGATTCAAACCCACTTTGTGAGGTCGAGATGAAGATCGGATTCGGTAGAGCATTCAAATCGCTAGACGTTGATCACCTGCTGTATGCGGACATTTGGAACCTGTTAGCAAGCACCAAACCAACCGCAAGCAAACCACACGGCGAGGGCACGTTCGCCGTTCCCTACCAACCCCTTGGAATTGGAGACTGGTACTGGTTAAGCCAACAGCCGGTGGGGAAAGAGACCGTTTTTATCAAGGTGGCAGACCGGCTAATTGCGAAGTGGGGCGGAGCGGCAAAAGGTTTGAAGAGCTACACGTCGGACGTGACTGAGGTTCCGCCTGAACTCCTCGAAGGCGAAGTCGCCTTGGCGACTTCGCACGTGGTAACCGCAGGCGAGTTGGCTGATAAGGCGCGCGGATTCGACCCGAAGGCGCAGACGGTCTACACCCGCAAGGCACGGCGGGTCGCGAAGGTTTATTCGACAGCGGCCACCAAAGCGCGGCAACTCCTGTGGGGGCAAACGAGCGGCGACGACGACGCGGTCGAATTGGCCAATACGATCGCGGGACTGCTGATCAGCGAGGGAGGCGCCGACCGGGATAAGTCGGGAGGTGGCGTTTTTATGGCGACCTTCATGCTGCTCGACTTGATTGAGAAGCAAATATGCTATGGGCTAAACGGCCAGTACTATACCTGGGCGTCGATGTTGATGCATGCCGGCGCGTCAGACGGGCAACCCGCTCCGGACGACATTCCAGGACGGAGCGCGAAATCAGGCCTCACGCGTAAGATGGCAAAGCATCCGATGGCCGGTTTCGGAACGGTCAATATGGGGAAGTCGATAGCCCAGAATAACGCCAATGAAGCGCGGAATCGCGTCATTTCGATTGCGACTGCGTGGTTGGCTAATTACCTGGCCGAACACGACACAGAAAGCGACTATAAGTACGTGTTTATCAAGAGCCTGAAACGGGATGTCACACCAAAAACGCCGACTCGTTTGAAATCCTATGCGCATCTGCGAGACGTGAGCCGACTTGCGCTCCAGACTCGGGCCGTTTCAACCTCGTGCCTGCTTACGGGCAGCAAGACGAAGGAGATTGGGTATCTCGATGGGAGCGTGCAAATCTGGAAATAGACAGTGCGCGCTGCCGGTTTGACGGCGCGGTACGCATGATAGGCAACGTCATTTGCGCGTGGTTGCCGTTATGCGGTTGTTTAACTTCAACGGTGCGTAGTTTCCATCCGCTGGCCGTCACGGGGCGGGGCGTAGGCTGGCGTAAGAATGGATCACGCGCAGCGCGTTGAGCGTATTCTATGAAGCTTCTTGCCGAATTCGTCGGCAGGCCGTGAGGGTCCCATGGATACGACAGAGCGGATCATCAAGTGGCGCGATCAGCGGCATGCAGACGGTGTCGGCAGCGAACCGCGCAATCCGCTGCCCGCGGTGTGTGACGTATCGGTGACGAACGTTTGCAACGCCGCATGCGACTTCTGCGGGTTCTCTCGCGAGAAAAATCTGGCGGGGCCACGTCGCTATCTCGACCCTGATGAGTTCGCGCGCGCACTGCCGATCCTGCGCAGACGCCGGATTCGTTACATGACGCTGCAGGGAGGCGAGCCGCTGGTTCATCCCGAGATCGCATCGCTCGTGGCTTCGGCCACCAAGGCCGGCATGCAGTGCGGCGTGATCACGAACGGCTGGTTTCTTCCCCGCTACATCAAGCCACTGGCGGCGGCCGGCCTCAGGCGTCTGCTGATTTCCATCGATAGCGCGGACATGGGCGAGCATGAGCGCAATCGCCGTCTGCGCGGTCTCGAGGCCCGCATCCGCGAGGGCATCACTCAGGCCCATAGCTTCGGCATCGAGGTCTGCGCATCGATTACGGTGAGCCGACTGGTCCGTTACGAGTTGCTTCCCGAGACGCTCAACCGCCTCGGCTTCGATGCCGTCGTTTTTTCCTATCCACGGCGCGAGGCGTTTGGATCTACATCGCTTGTCTACGACGAAGAATCGAAACTCGTCGACCTGAACACCGACGAACTACTCGAAGCGTTGAGCGCAATCGCGCGCCTCAAGAAGCATTTCCGTGTCATGGACCCGAGCGCTGCGCTGGCCGAGGTCGCGCGTTTCGTGCGCGGCGAACAGCAACTGGTTCCATGCATCGGTGGCAGCAAGTACTTTTATATCGACTGGAACCTCGATGTTTGGCGTTGCGAGGCGTGGCCTGAGCCGATGGGCTCCGTCTTCGACCTCGACCGCCTGCCCGATCAACGGCAACCCTGCAATGACTGCATGATGGGATGCTACCGGCATGCCAGCATTCTGATGCACGGTGCCGTCGCCGTGACCGACTCGGTGTACGCGCTGGGCAAGGGGCAGCTTCGGGCTGCTGTCGGCTTGTTGTTCCAGCGCAGCGTTGCGTATTCGCTGTGGGCGCTTGCAGTCGAAGAATTACCTCGGGCGGCGCTCATCTCGTTCGCAAGACGGACTGGCCAACGCCGTTCCACGCCGCAAACTGAATGAGCTCGATTTCCGCGACTGAGGTCCCTGGGGGGAGACGGCTCGCCCAGTCGAACGCCCGTCCGCGTTACTCGACCGGCGCAACCGCGCCTCCCGACAAGGTCTCGATGAGGGCTTTAGATGATTGCGGGCAAGCCGCTTTCACCGCCGAACCCATCGGCTGTGCTCGGCATCGGAAGCGAGAAAACTGTCATTGGACCGATTCCATTGCCTAAGATCAAGCTACGCGCTCCGTGAGGAAAGCACCGCGGCTCGCGAACGGCTTTATTGTCGCGCTCCCCTTTTTCCGCGCGACTTTTCCACAAGGAGGTCACGATGAAATCAGAGGACAAGGGCGACGTGCGCGCTTTCGTGCAAACGGCCGAGCAGAGTGGCGAGCATGTCTGGGTAATCACGCTGGTCGACTTCGCGGCCCGTGAGGTCAAACGCTCGCTCGTTTCGGACGAGACGTATGCGACGTCCGCCGCTGCCAGAGATGCCGGCGAGGCTCATTTGAAGGCACTGGAGCAAGACCGCTAGGTCCACGCACTGCCGCCTTGCTTTCGCGCGTGGACGTACTAACGTTGGACTATAAGTACACGGGCGGTAATGGGGCGGAAGAGGGCAAAGTTCATGGCCAGTACG
Organism: Paraburkholderia sp. Clong3; assembly: GCF_050436485.1. Lineage (NCBI taxonomy): Bacteria > Pseudomonadati > Pseudomonadota > Betaproteobacteria > Burkholderiales > Burkholderiaceae > Paraburkholderia > Paraburkholderia sp. Clong3. The sequence goes on from NZ_JBNDMH010000003.1 coordinate 1,130,762, forward strand.
CAAGGAACCACCGGATCGCCGTTTGCGGCGTCCGTCGAAGCGGGCAGCTATCGCGTCACGCGACCACAAAGCGCAAGCGATGTGATCGGCCTGTTGCAAGCGCGCGATATTCAGATCGTCGATCTGAAATTCACTGACTTGCCCGGACTCTGGCAGCATTTTTCGATCACGCTTCCCGAGGTTCACGACGACCTGTTCAGCGCCGGCATCGGTTTCGATGGTTCATCGATCCGCGGCTTTCAGGAGATCCACGAGTCCGACATGCTGCTGCGGCCTGACCCGGCAACGGCCTTCGTCGACCCGGCTTGCGGCACGCCGACGCTATCGATCATTTGCGACGTCGTCGATCCCGTGCTGCGGCAGCCGTATTCGCGCGATCCGCGCTACGTGGCGAAAAAGGCGGAGAACTATCTGCGCCAGACGGGCATCGCGACGACGTGTTATTTCGGGCCGGAGCTCGAATTCTTCATCTTCGACTCCATCCGCTTCGGCCAGGATCAGCACTGCGGCTACTACTACGTCGAGTCGGGCGAGGGCGACTGGACCACCGGTCGCGACGAAGGCGCATACGGCGGTGGCAACCTCGGCTACAAGCAGCGCTACAAGGAGGGCTATTTCCCGGTGCCGCCTCATGACACGCTGCAGGAGATCCGCTCGGAAATCGCGCTGACGCTCCAGCAGGCGGGCGTACAGATCGAAGTGCATCACCACGAAGTTGCGACCGCGGGACAGAACGAGATCGACATGCGCTTTGCGACGCTGACCCGCATGGCCGACAACGTGATGATCTACAAGTACGTCTGCAAGAACGTCGCGCGTCGGCACGGCAAGGTCGCAACCTTCATGCCGAAGCCGCTGTTCGCCGACAATGCGAGCGGCATGCATTGTCACCAGAGCCTGTGGAAAGACGAACAGAACCTCTTTTACGACGCGGGCGGCTGGGCGCTGACTTCGGACCTGTGCCGCTGGTACATCGGCGGATTGCTCCAGCACGCACCCGCGCTGATGGCCTTCTGCGCGCCGACGACGAATTCATACAAACGCCTGGTACCCGGATATGAGGCGCCCGTCAATCTGGCGATGTCGCAGCGCAACCGGTCGGCCGCGGCGCGCATTCCGATGTATTCGGATTCGGCGAACGCCCGGCGCGTCGAATTTCGCTGTCCGGACCCGTCGGCCAATGCATATCTTGCTTTCGCCGCGATGCTGATGGCCGGCCTCGACGGCATTGAAAACAAGACCGATCCCGGCGAGCCGCTCGACCGCAACATCTACGATCTGCCGCCCGAAGAAGCGCGCAATATACGGCAGGTGCCAGGCTCCCTCGACGCGGCGCTGGCGGCGCTCGAAACCGATAACACGTTCCTGCGCAAAGGCGACGTCTTTACCGACGACGTGATCCAGACCTGGATCGACTACAAGCGCAGCCGCGAGATCGACACCATCAAATTGCGTCCGCATCCATGGGAGTTTTATCTGTACTTCGATATCTAGAAGAACGAGGGAAATCGTCGCGATCTTTCGAAGCAGGAGCCGCGCAAGCGCGGCCTCAAAGCTCAAAGCAGGATCGGCGCGCAAATCAGAAGAAACACGGCGATATAAATGACGCCGAAAATCAGCCCGAGTCTCCAGAAATCCCCCGCGGGCAGATACCCGCTGCCGAAGTACACAGGGCTCGGCCCCGCTCCATACGGTGTCAGGATCCCCATGATCCCCAACGTCAGCGAGAGCATCAGCGCGAACGCCTCCATCGGCATGCCGGGAATCGTCGAGCCCACCGCCAGCATGACCGGCAGCATTGCCGTCGCATGAGCGGTGATGCTCGCGAACATGTAATGCGTGAAGAAAAAGATCAGCACGAGAACGATCGCGGCCGTCGTCGGCGCAAAGCCGGTCATGTGGGTCGATATCGTCGCGGCGAACCATTTGACGAAGCCGGTCCTGCTGAGCCCATCGGCGAGGGCGACGAGCGTCGCGAACCACACGAGGGTATTCCAGGCCTGCTTGTTGGCGAGCATGTCGTCCCAGCTCACCACCCGGGTGATCAGCATCAGCGCGATCACCATCAGCGCCGCGGTCGTGGGATTGACGTAGTCATCCGCAAAGACCCACAGCGCGAGAGCGATCAGCACCAGCACGGCGAGCATGATTTCCCGCCTCGTGAGCGGCCCCATCTCCTTGAGCTGTTGGGCAGCCCAGGCTGGCACCTCGGCGCTATGCTTCACTTGCGGCGGATAAAGCACGTAGGTCAGCAGCGGTATGGCCAGCAGCAGCAAGATGCCCGCGGGCGCGAAGGCCAGAAACCACTGCGTCCATTCGAGGTCGACGTCGACCGTTTTCTTGACGAGTTCCGCGGCGAGCAGATTGGGTGCGAGCGCGGTGAGGAACATCGAGCTCGTCACGCAGGTCGTGGCGATAGCGGTCCACATGATGTACGAACCGATGCGCCGCGCCGACGGATCGTTCGGCTTCGAGTCGTAAAGCGGCGGCAAACTGCGAATCACCGGAAAGATCGTCCCGCCGCTGCGGGCCGTATTGGAAGGGGTAAATGGCGCGATCACGGCGTCCGCCGCCATCACCGCATAACCGAGCGTGAGGGTCCGGCGACCCAGCGCCCGCACGAGCATCAATGCAATGCGCCGGCCGAGCCCGGTTTTCTCGTATCCGAGGGCGAACATGAAGGCACCGAAGATGAGCCACACCGTGCCATTCGAGAAACCTGAAAGCGCCCAGCTGAGCCCCGCGTTCGCGACGTTGAAACCGGGCTTGGCGAGTTGTGCGGGACTGAAGAACACCCACTCGCTGAATACAGCGACGAGCGTCACCGCGATGAGACCGATCGCGGCGCCCGGAATAGGCTCCAGCATCAGCCCGACGATCACGCCCGCGAAAATCGCGAAGTAATACCACGCGTGCTGCGCGAGACCGGGAGGGGCGGGAATCAGTGCGATGACGATCGCCACGATCAGCGGAGCGACGGCCTTCCAGAAAGTTTTCATGCCATGCCCCTTTCTCATAACCGTCCTTGTGCTAAGGTTTATATGACCTTTTCGGCGCGTTCGCCAGTGAAGTGTTCACGGCGTGCAAGGAGAGTGCGAGGCCATGGTTCGCGTGAGTATCGAAGGGCGCGAGATTCAGGCGCCGGGCAATTGCTCGATTCTGCAGGCCATGGGGCACGCGGGGCAGACCCTCGTCGAGGGTGTCGGCTGCATGTCGCAGGGCGTGTGCGGGTCGTGCCGTGTGATGGTGCGACGCAACGGCGAACAGGAAGTCCACACCGCGCTCGCTTGCGAGACCCTTGTCGAAGAGGGTATGCAGGTCGCCTTCCTCGATTACTTCACGGAATCGGAACGTCACCTGTATCGAATGGAAGATATCGGTGACAGCTGGCAGGCGCTCAGCAAGATCGCCGAGATCTTCCCCGAAGCATCGCATTGCCGTCATTGCAACGGTTGCGATCGCGCCTGTCCGAAGGGGCTGGACGTGCAGCGCGGCGTGAACCTGGCGGTGGAGGGCAATCTGGCCGCATCGAGCCAGGTGTTCGACGAATGCGTGATGTGCAACCTGTGCACGCTCGCATGCCCCGAGCATATCCGGCCCAACCATCTGGGTGTGTTCGTGCGCCGGATGGTCGCGTCGCTTTCGCTGCGTCCGGCCAATCTGATGCGACGGCTGCAGCAGATCGAGAGCGGCGAGCTGACGATCGACTTCGCTGCGCCGGGCGCGCAGCCGCCGCGCTGACCGGGGCGAATCATCATGTCCGCCGGCATACCCTACGAAAACGCGCGCCAGCGCTACCGCCCCGGGATGGCGGCCACGGTCCGCGGCGATGACGTTCCGGTCGATGAATTGCTGAAGGCTTATCACCCCGATCATGGGCCGCATGCGCGCGTCACGCTGAGCGTCGGGGTCAATCGCGGCGAGCCGTGTCAGCCCGATCTCGCGCGGCACCTGCAGGCCAACGCGCTGATCGATGATGTCGATATCGCCGGCGCGCAGCTGATGACTACCGAGGTGCTGGTGATCGGCGGCGGCGGTGGTGGCTGCGCCGCGGCGCTCACGGCGGCGCAGCAGGGCGCGCGCGTGATTCTCGCCACCAAGCTGCGCCTCGGCGACAGCAATACCGTGATGGCCGAAGGCGGAATCCAGGCGGCCATCGGCGAGGATGACAGCCCGCAACTGCACTTCGAGGACACGCTTCGCGCCGGGCACTTCTGCGGCGAACCCGAACTCGTGGCCCAGATGGTGATGGACGGCCCCGACGTGATTCGCTGGCTGATCCAGCTCGGCATGATGTTCGATCTGGAAGAGGACCAGCCGCTCGGCGGCAATCTGATGCGCAAGAAGCCCGGAGGCGCATCGGCGGCGCGCATTCTGTCGTATCGCGACTATACCGGCCTCGAAATGATGCGCGTGCTGCGCGAGGCGGTGGACCTCGACCCGGGCATCGAATTGTGGAACCGCTGCCCTGTGGTCGAACTGCTGTCCGACGAGCGCGGCGGCTGCGCCGGAGCGGTGATCTACAACCTCGAATGGCGTACCTTCGTGCTGGTGCGCGCGCGCGCCGTGATCCTCGCCACCGGCGGCGCGGGGCGACTGCACCTGAATTCGTTTCCGACCTCCAACCACTACGGCGCCACCGCCGACGGTCTGGTGCTCGCCTATCGGATCGGCGCGCGCCTGCGCGAGCTCGACTCGTTCCAGTACCATCCCACCGGCATCGCCTACCCGCACCATCTGGCGGGCGGTCTGATTTCCGAGGCGGCGCGATCCGCGGGGGCGAGACTTCTGAACGGCGAAGGGGAACGCTTCGTGGACGAACTCAAGCCGCGCGACGTCGTCGCATCGGCGATCCTGCGCGAGTGCGCTCAGGGCCGCGGGATCGAGCGCGACGGCCAGGTCGGCGTGTTCCTCGATACGCCGACACTCGAAATCGAGCATCCGGGCATTCTGGCCAAACGCCTCGTCACGCTTCGCCATCTCGCGCACAAATGCGGTATCGACGCGGCGCAGGAGCCGTTCCTCGTTTATCCCACGCTCCACTACCAGAACGGCGGCGTCGCCATCGACAAAGACGGCGCCACCAACGTCCCCGGCCTTTTCTGTGTCGGCGAGGTGACGGGCGGCATCCACGGCCGCAACCGCTTGATGGGTAACGCGCTGCTCGACATTCTGAGCATGGGGCGCCGTGCCGGCGCGAAGGCCGCGCAATCCAGCGAGTGGGTGATGGCGAACCGCGCCGGAATCGGTCACGTGCACGCGTGGCAGAGAGAGCTGACGCTGGCGGGACTGCCGCTTCACGTGAAGGCGCCGCAGCTCTTTCCCGCCTATGCCCATTTCGATCTGCGAGTCGATGCGGGATTGCGCGCGAGCGCACGCGGTCGCGTGATCGGCGGCATCCGGTGAGGCGAACCACGGAGCACGCGATGCAAATGCTGAATCAGTGCTTGATGAGGGACGATTTCCGCGTCGGTGCCGACCTCGATGCGTGGTTCGCGCGCGGCGGCGGCGAGGGACTCGCCAAAGCGCTCGAAGACCCGGGGGCGATCCTCGCCGAGATCGCCCTGGCCGACCTGCGTGGAATGGGAGGCGCTGGCTTCCCCGCGCATCGAAAGTGGGCGCCGGTCGCGGCCGCCCCTGATGGCGACAAGTACGTCGTTTGCAATGGCAACGAAGACGAGCCGGGCACCTTCAAGGATCGCTTTCTGCTCGAACACACACCGCATCAGGTGATCGAGGGCGCGCTGATCGCCGCGGTGGCGACGCGGGCCAACCATGTCGTCTTGTACGTGAATCCGCATCAGACGGGGTCTCTCGCCGCGACTCGCGAGGCGGTCAAGCAGTGGTCGGGGCACGCGCAATTCGCCGCTATCGAGCGTTGGATCGGTGCGCCGGTGTCGCTTGGCGTCGTGCCTGGCTCGGGGCTCTACATCGGCGGAGAGGAGACGGCGGTGATCGCCAGCGTCGAAGGCGGCTTTCCGTTTCCGCGGCGCAAACCGCCTTTCCCGGCCGAGCAGGGCGTGCACGGCGCACCGACCATCGTCAACAACGTCGAGACGCTGGCCCACGTACCCGGGATTCTGCGCCACGGCGCGCAGTGGTACCGCGACCTCGGGGTGGGGAACGCCGCCGGAACCAAGCTCTATTCGCTTTCCGGCGACGTGCTGCGGCCCGGCCTGTACGAACTGCCGATGGGCACGAGCCTGGAGACGCTGGTGTTCCAGCACGGCGGCGGCATGCTGCAGGGCAAGGAGTTCAAGGCGGTCTTCACGGGCGGCCCATCCAACACGCTGCTGACGAAGCGCGATCTCGACGTTGCACTGGACTTCGACTCGGTGCGTCAACGCCGTTCGCGTCTGGGGACGGGCGCGATGATCGTGGTGTCGGAAGGCACGAGCATCGTGCGCAAAGTCGCGGACTACGTGAATTTCTTCGCTCAGGGTTCGTGCGGCCAGTGCCCGCCATGCAAGGGCGGAACGTTTCAGATGATGCGGCTTCTCAACCGGCTCGACACGGGCCGCGGTGTGCGTGCCGATCTGGATGCACTGGAGAACCTGTGCCGCCTTCTTCCCGGCAGCGGGCGTTGCGGTTTGATCGACGGCGCGGTGACGGTGGTGGAGAGTTCCATCGACCAGTTCCGCGCGGAATATGAAGCGCTATTGATGGCGTAGGCCGGATGAGGATCGCCGCTCGTGGCGACATTGACGACATTTCGCCCGACATCGGAATTCTGAGCGACAGCGAAGTGCGGACGCTGCTACGTCGCAAGCTCGGTCATGGCGTGAGAGCGATTGACGGCGAGCGTCTCGCGACTAATCGTCCGCGAAAAAACGGCCGATGAAAAAACAGCCGGCCGCCAGCGCAGCGCCCAGCGCCGCGACCGTATAAGCGAGCCTGGCACCGTGCCACAAGCTATCGAACCATTGATGCAACTGCGCCATCAGCACTGCCGCGTTGCCGCCGATTTGCTGTAGCTCGATCTGATAGCGCGGATCGATCATGCCGTACATCGCAACCGCGCTATCGGGCGGCGGCACGCTCACGTAGATGAGCGCCGCGGCGATCAGGCTGACGACCAGGATCGCCGCGCCGGTGAGATAGAGCCGCTTTTGCAGCGGCGAGCGTTGGTTGGAAGAAGGTGCGTCGTGGTCGTTGCGGTTCATCGTTGCGTAGGTGGGTGCGCTAGCAGCCGTCGTTGATGGAGCCGAACCGCCAGTATCGCAGAGCGCGGCCTCGGGCGACCCAGACGCGCCTGACCCACCTCAACTCTTCGACGTCAACAATTTGACCCCCGCAATGCCGAACATCACCGCGAGCGAGCCATCGAGCCAGCGCCGGATCGCCGTATAGACGCGGCGCGCGGACGCCGTCGAAAACAGCACCGCGTAGCTGCTGAATACCGTCGCGCCGATCACCATGCATGCGGCGTGCAAAGCGCTCAACCGTGCGCCGCGCTCGCAATACACTCCGCCAACGCATCGGCGACCACCGGCCGGCTATGCCGCGGCCGCAGCACGAGCCCGATCTCGCGCTCGAAGCTCGCATCGCCGAGTTCGAGTGCGACGACGCTCGCTGGCCATTTGCCGAGCCCGGCCGTATTCGGAATCAGCGCGACACCCATGCCGCGCGCGACCAGTTGCACGATCGCCTGCAATTCGTCGAGCTCGACCGCATCGCGCACGCCAAGGCGCGCGCGCCGCAGAAAACGGTCGACGAGCCGTCCGCCGAACGACGCGCGGTCGTAGCGGATGAACGGCTCGCTGCGCAGCAGTTCGCGCCACGAGCGGCCGCCGCGCGCAAGCTGTTTCGGCGCGAGCAGCACGAACGGTTCGGCGACGAGCGTGCGCCATTCGAGTTCCGACGGCAGCGCGAACGGCGGTTTGATGATGACGGCCAGATCGAGCTCGCCCGAGTCGACCTGGCCGAGCAGCCCCAGCGACACGCCCGGCACCACGCGAATCCGCCAGCCGGGACGGTCGTCGCGAAAGCGCGCGAGCGCGTCGGCGAGCAGCGACACCTGCGCGGACGCGATCGCGCCGACCCGCAGCATGCCGCTTTCGGCGGCGCCGCCGCTGCGCTCGGAGAGCCGCGCATAGAGCGTCATCATTTCCTCTGCGAGCGCGAGCGTTTCGCGGCCCGCCTCGTTGAGCGTCGCAGAGCGGCCGGTGCGGTCGAACAGCTGAAAGCCGAGTTCCTGTTCGAGCCGCTGCATCTGCGCGCTGACGGCCGATTGCGTGAGCCCGATGCGCGCGCCCGCGCCGGAGAACGTGCCGTACTGGCTGACGGCAATCAAGGTTTTCAACTCGCTGAGCATGATCTATCAATCGATTTTGGTGATGGTCAGGTCAAATATATATCGTTTCTCAACATTTTTATTCATGATTAAACTTTGCTTCGACTGAACCGGTTGCCAGTCGTGCCAGTCGTAATTCATCCTCACACCCACCCCAGCGAGTCTTCCTGTCATGAGCGTTGCCGAAACCGCTTTGCCGCCGTTCCACCTGGCGTTTCCTGTTCATAGCCTCGCCGCCGCGCGCGAGTTCTACGGCGAATTGCTCGGCTGCCCGGAAGGGCGCAGTTCGGACGCATGGGTCGATTTCAATTTCTACGGTCATCAGATCGTCGCGCATCTGGCGCCGGACGAAGTCGGTCACCGTCATACCAGCGCGGTCGATGGCGACGCGGTGCCGGTGCGCCACTTCGGCGCGGTGCTGTCGATGGAGCAATGGCAGGCCGCCGCGGACAAACTGCAGAAGGCCGGCATCGAATTCATCATCGAGCCGCATGTGCGCTTCAAGGGCGAGGTCGGCGAGCAGGCGACGATGTTCTTCCTCGATCCGTCGGGTAATGCGCTCGAGTTCAAGGCGTTCGCCGATATGTCGTCGCTGTTCGCCAAATAAGCGTCGCGGGCGTTGACGCCAAGATACGGATAACTGCAAATGAAGGCTGGTCGACCATTCAGGTTGACCGGCCTATTTTCGTTGAAGGGGATGGCCACTCGGAGCAAAATCGGCCCGTCTTGCGAATCAATCTGAAAGCATGTTTCATACTATTTCGGCCAAAAAACGTGCCGCGTATCAGCAAACGTTTCATTAACTGCACGTAAATTTATTCAACAAACGTTTGCTTTGCGGCTAATTCGCAGCTAATTCGGCGAGAGCCCGTCGCCTTCAAAAATGGCGCATTTGCTTTCAACAAGCTTCCTGACGATTTCGCCATTTTCATGCCATGCAGGCGTTGGTGCCATCGATCTAGCATAAGCGCAGATTCAATCCCTCCCTCCACCCGCATTTTCTCTGGCCCGTTTCAATGTGGATCGTCAACGTAGCGCTTAAGCGGCCATACACGTTCATCGTGATGGCAATTCTGATCGTGCTGGCGACGCCCTTCGTGCTGTTCACCATGCCCGTCGACGTGCTGCCGGATATCAACATTCCGGTCGTCAGCATCATCTGGACGTATACGGGGCTGTCGGCCGAAGACATGGCCACCCGCATCACGTCGGTCAACGAGCGCAGTCTGACCACGACGGTCAACGACATCGAACATATCGAATCGCAATCGCTCCCCGGCATCGCGATCCTGAAGGTGTTTCTGCAGCCGAACGCGAACATCCAGACGGCGATCGCGCAGACGGTCGCCATCGAGCAGGCGCAATTGAAGCAGATGCCGCCGGGCGCCACCGCGCCGCTGGTCATCAGCTACTCGGCTTCCAGTATTCCAGTCATCCAGCTCGGCCTGTCGAGTCCGAAGCTCTCGGAGCAGGATCTCAACGACACCGCGCTGAACTTCCTGCGACCGCAACTCGTGACGATTCCGGGCGCGGCCGTGCCGTATCCGTATGGCGGCAAATCGCGGCTGATCTCGGTCGACCTCGACACGCGCGCGATGCTGGCCAAGGGCCTGACACCTGCCGATGTGGTCAACGCGTTCAACGCGCAAAACCTGATTCTGCCCACGGGCACGGCCAAGATCGGGCCGAAGGAATACACGATCGACATGAACGGTTCGCCACCGACGCTGGAAGGTCTCAACGACATTCCGGTGCGCACCGTCAACGGCGCGACGACCTATCTGCGTGAAGTCGCGCATGTGCGCGACGGCTTCTCGCCGCAGACCAACATCGTGCGGCAGAACGGCCATCGCGGCGTGCTGATTTCGGTGCTGAAGAACGGCAACGCGTCGACGCTGTCGATCGTCGATACGTTGAAAGGCATTTTGCCGGCCGCGCGCGCCACGCTGCCGCCGGATCTGCAAATCACCGCGCTGTTCGACCAGTCGGTGTTCGTGAAGGCGGCGGTGCAGGGTGTGGTGCGCGAAGCGCTGGTCGCCGCCGCGCTGACCGCCGCGATGATCCTGCTGTTCCTTGGCAACTGGCGCAGCACCTGCATCATCGCGATCTCGATTCCGCTGTCCATTCTGTCGTCGCTGATCGTGCTGCACGCGCTCGGGCAGACCATCAACATCATGACATTGGGCGGCCTCGCGCTCGCGGTCGGCATCTTGGTGGACGACGCGACCGTGACGATCGAGAACATCGAGCGGCACCTGCATTTGGGCACGAATCTGCACGATGCGATTCTCGACGGCGCCGGCGAAATCGCAGTGCCGGCGCTCGTCTCGACACTGTGTATCTGTATCGTGTTCGTGCCGATGTTCTTCCTGACCGGCGTCGCGCGCTATCTATTCGTGCCGCTCGCGGAAGCGGTGGTGTTCGCGATGCTCGCTTCGTACATCCTGTCGCGTACCCTCGTGCCGACGCTCGCGATGCTGCTGATGGGCCACGCGCACAAGCCGAAGGCGGGCACGAAGCCGAATCTGTTCATGCGTCTGTATCACCGCTTCGACGCAGGCTTCGAGCGCATGCGCGCGACTTACATCATGATCCTCAGCAGCCTGCTCGTGCGTCGCAAGATGTTCGGCGCGCTGTTCCTCGGTTTCTGCGTGCTGTCGATGGGCCTGTTCTTTGCACTCGGCGAAGACTTCTTTCCGAGCGTCGACGCGGGCGACATCCGTCTGCACATGCGCGCGCCGACCGGCACGCGTATCGAAGAAACCGCGCGGCTGGCCGACGAGGTCGAGAAGGTGATCCGCGAAGTCGTGCCGCCCAGGGAGTTGGGCACGATTCTCGACAACCTCGGGCTGCCGTATAGCGGCATCAACCTGTCGTATAGCAATGCGGGCACGATGGGCACGCTCGACGGCGAGATCCAGATTGCGTTGAACGAAGGCCACAAGCCGTCGCAGATCTACATGGACAAGCTGCGCGCGATCCTGCCGCAGCGTTTCCCGGGCGTCGAGTTCTTCTTTCAGCCGGCCGATATCGTCACGCAGATCCTGAACTTCGGTCTGCCTGCCGCGGTGGACGTGCAGATTTCGGGCGCGAATCAGCAGGGCAACCTCGACGTCGCGCGCAAGCTGCTGAAGCAGGTGCGACTGATTCCCGGCACCGTCGACACGCATATCCAGCAGAAGCTCGACGAACCGGTGATCGATCTGCACATGGACCGTACCCGCCTGCAACAACTGAACCTGACCGCGAACGACGTCGCGCAGAACGTGCTCGTTTCGCTATCGGGCAGCTCGCAGACGTCGCCGGGCTTCTGGGTCAACAACAGGAACGGCGTGGAATACAAGGTGGCGGTGCAAACGCCGCAGTACCAGGTGTCTTCGATCGACGAACTGTTGCGCACCCCGGTCTCGGCCACGATGAACGGGCCGACGCAACTGCTCGGCAACCTCGTGCAGATCTCGCCGAAAAGCCAGTTCGCGGAAGTCACGCATTACAACATCCGTCCGGTGATCGATCTGTATGTGAGCGTTGAAAAGCGCGATCTCGGCAGCGTGGCGAATCAGGTCGACAAGATCGTCGACGAGGTGCGCGGCCCGCTGCCACGCGGCAGCACGATCACCGTGCGCGGCCAGGTACAGACGATGCGCAGTTCGTTCTTTGGGCTCGGCATCGGCGTCGCGATGGCGATCGTGCTCGTGTATCTGCTGATCGTCGTGAACTTCCAGTCGTGGGTCGATCCGCTGATCATCGTCAGCGCGTTACCGGCGGCGCTCGCGGGGATCATGTGGATGCTGTTCCTGACCGGCACCCATCTGAGCGTGCCGGCGCTGACCGGCGCGATCATGACGATGGGCGTCGCGACCGCAAACAGTATTCTGATGGTCGCGTTCGCGCGCCAGCGGCTGTCGGCCGGCGCGCCGCCGCTCACGGCCGCGCTCGAAGCCGGCGCGAGCCGGATTCGTCCGGTGCTGATGACCGCGTTCGCGATGATCATCGGCATGATTCCGATGGCGCTCGGTCTCGGCGAGGGCGCCGAGCAGAATGCGCCGCTGGGCCGCGCGGTGATCGGCGGGTTGCTGTTCGCGACCGTATCGACGCTGTTTTTCGTGCCGCTCGTGTTTGCGGGAATTCATTCGTGGCTCGCGCGCCGTCATGAGAACGGCGGCGACGACGACAACGGCGGTGGCGACGCTGGCGGCAACGGCGGTGGCAGTGGCCGTGGCGGCCATAGTGACACCCCCGCACCGGAACCCAGCAGTGCGGCGACGCCCGCGTAAAAGTTAAACGATGGTTGACTGAGATGACCGAAAAAACTCATGCATCGCTAGCGATCCCCGCGCGGGAAACCGAAGAAGGAGAGCACCGGCTGCCGCCGCGCCATCGCGAATGGAAGCGCGCGAAGATCGCCGTCGTGATCGTGCTCGTGCTGCTCGTGGCAGGCACACTTCGCACCGTGATCGCGAACGTGCTGCAAAACCGCGAAGTCGCGGCGATCGCGCAGCAGAATGCCACGCAGTACGTGAACGTCGTCACGCCGACCCAGACCGAGGGCGGCGGCGACACGCTGCTGCCGGGCACGCTGCGCGGCTATGTCGAGTCGCCGATCTATGCACGCGCGACCGGCTATCTGCTGCACTGGTACGCCGACATCGGCACCCACGTGAAGCAGGGGCAACTGCTCGCCGAGCTCGATACGCCGGAAATCGACCAGGAACTCGCGCAGGCTCTGGCACAGCGTCAGCAGATCAATTCGAGCCTCGCGCTCGCGAAGAGTTCGCTGGACCGTTGGCAGCAGTTGCGCCAGCGCGATGCGGTGTCGCAGCAGGAACTCGATGAACGGCAGAGCACCTACACGCAGGATCTCGCGAATCTCGCGGCCGCCGATGCGAACGTCAAGCGTCTGCAGCAGCTCGAATCGTTCAAGCGGATCGTCGCGCCGTTTACCGGCGTGGTCACGCAGCGCAACGTCGACGTCGGCGATCTGATCGACGCGGGCAGCGGCACGAGCCGTGCGTTGTTCGCGCTTGCTCAATCGGACCCGTTGCGCGTCTATGTGCAGTTGCCGCAGGCCTACGCGCAGAACGTCGCGCTCGGGCAGAAGGTCGTCGTCACGCAGGCCGAGCTGCCGGGCCAGCAGTTCAACGGCAAGATCACGCATATATCTGGCGCGATCGACGTACCCACGCGCTCGTTGCAGATCGAAGTGACGCTGCCGAATCCCGACGACAAGCTGCGCCCCGGCGCGTACGTGCAGGTCGCGGTGCCGGCCGCCGCGCATGCGCGTCTCACGGTGCCCGGCAACGCGCTGCTGTTTCGCGCGGAGGGTCCGCGCCTCGCGGTCGTCGATGCAAAGGGCAACGTGAGCCTGCGCAAGGTCGTGATCGCGGTGGACCTCGGACAGCAGCTCGAAATCGAAAGCGGTATCTCGCCGAGCGATCGCATCATCGTCAACCCGAGCGATTCGATTGCCGATGGCGATCACGTGCAGGTGCAGCCGCTGCAGAAGAACGGCAAGGGGGCGTCGTGACGTTCGCGGCTTCACGCCAGGCGCGTACGCGTGGCACTGTCTTCACCGCGCTGAGCGCGTGCGCCGGCGCGGCGCTGCTCGCCGCGTGCACGGTCGGCCCGGACTATCAGCGGCCGCAGGCCGAGGTGCCGCCCGAATGGCACACCGATTCGTTCTGGCGGGTCGCCGCGCCGTCGCATGCGCCGATCGCGCCGGACTGGTGGACGGGCTTCGCCGACCCCACGCTCGCGACGCTCGAAACCCAGGCACTCGCGCAGAACCAGACGCTCGCCGCGGCGAGCGCGCACTACGAGCAGGCAAAGGCGACGCTCGCGAACACCAGCGCGCAGCGCGTGCCGGAAGTCGATTTCAACGCACAGGCCTCGCGCTTCCGTATTTCGCACGACCGGCCGCTGACGAACTACGCGACGCCGACCGAATCGACGGTGCAGAACAACCTCCAGCTCGGGCCGACGATCAGCTATGACACCGATCTGTTCGGCCGCATCCGTCGTCAGGTCGAGGGCGCGCAGGCGTCGGCCGAACAGTCGGCGGACGATCTCGCGAACGCGCGCCTCGTGCTGACGACCGACCTCGCCACCGACTACTTCTCGCTGCGTGAGCTCGACAACGAGATCGACGTGCTGAACCAGTCGGTGAAGCTGCAGCAGAAAGCGCTCGACTACGTGAACACCGAGCACGATCTCGGTTCGGTATCGGGCCTCGACGTGCTGCAGCAGAAATCGCAGCTCGATTCGACGCGCGTGCAGGCGCAACTGCTGCTCAATCAGCGCGCGCAGTTCGAGCATGCGATCGCCGCGCTGGTCGGCGTGCCGGCACCGCAGTTCGCGATCGAGCCGAAGGTGCTCGACATCAAGGCGCCGACCGTACCGCTCGGCGTGCCGAGCGACGTGCTGCAAAGGCGTCCCGACGTCGCCTCGGCGGAACGTGCGATGGCGGCGGCCAACGCGCAGATCGGCGTGGCCAAGGCGGCGTTCTTCCCGAGCCTCACGCTGACGCCGGGCATCGGCTGGGAGAGCACCGAGTTCGCCAATCTGCTGAGCGCGCCGACGCTGATGTGGACGCTCGGCGCGACGGTCGGTCAAGTGATCTTCGACGGCGGCCGGCGCGCGGCCAACGTCCAGTACGCGAGCGCGGGCTACAAGGCGACCGAGGCGAATTATCGGCAGACTGTGCTGAGCGCGTTCCAGCAGGTACAGGACGGCATCACAGGACTGTCGGTGCTCGACGGCGCGGCGAAGCAGTCGCGCGAGGCGGTCGAGGACGCGCAGCGGCTGCTGTCGCTCGCGAACGATCGCTATTCGGGCGGCCTCGTCGCGTATCTGAACGTGATCGACGCGCAGGAGTCGCTGCTGACCAGCGAGCGCACGGACGTGCAGATTCACGGCCAGCAGTTGACGCTGTCGGTGGCGCTCGTGAAGGCGCTCGGCGGCGGCTGGGAGGGCGGCGCGCAAGGTGGCGCAATGGCCGGGAACGAGGCTGCCCCTACGAACGCGACAGCGAACGTCGCCAGTGCTACGGCATCGCCGCAGCAAGCGCCAGCCGGCGGCGCGCAGCAGAAGGAGATGCCGGCTCCTGCACACTGAATCGCCCCGGCAGAGCTTCCATGGCGAGGGAGTGGGATCGGCGCGAGGCATCAGGGGCGTTTCGTATAATGGACAGTTGGCCGCCAAACGTGGCATGGGGACGCGGATGAAATTGCTGATCGTTGAAGACGAGCACAAGGTGGTGGACTACCTGCGCTCCGGTTTGACAGAGCAGGGCTGGGTCGTCGATGTCGCGCTCGACGGCGAGGAAGGCATGCATCTGGCCACCGAATTCGATTACGACGTGATCGTCCTCGACGTGATGCTGCCTAAGCGCGACGGCTTCAGCGTGCTGAAGGCGCTGCGCATGCGCAAGTCGACGCCGGTCATCATGCTGACCGCGCGCGATCACGTGAACGACCGCGTGCGCGGCCTGCGCGAAGGCGCGGACGACTACCTGACCAAACCGTTCTCGTTCCTCGAGCTGGTCGAGCGTCTGCATGCGCTCGCGCGCCGCACGCGTTCGCAGGAGTCCACGTTGATTTCCGTCGGCGATCTGTTCGTCGATCTGATCGGCCGCCGCGCGACGCGCGACGGCGTGCGCCTCGACCTGACCGCGAAAGAGTTTCAACTGCTCAGCGTGCTCGCGCGCCGTCAGGGCGACATTCTGTCGAAGACCGCGATCACCGAACTCGTGTGGGACGTCAACTTCGACAGCCACACGAACGTCGTCGAAACCGCGATCAAGCGGCTGCGCGCGAAGCTCGACGGCCCGTTCCCGTCGAAGCTGCTGCACACGGTGCGCGGCATGGGCTACGTGCTCGAAGTGCGCGAAGAGGCCGAGACATCATGAACCGTTCGATTGCCCGCCGTCTCGCGTCGATGTTCGCGCTGGTCGCGCTGTTCGTGTTTACGCTCGTCGGCACGGGGCTCTTTCTGGTGCTGCGCACGCAGCTCGAACATCATCTGCGCGAGTCGCTCGACGATCGCACGCAGATCGCGCGCATCATCGTCTATCACGCGGTGACGCCCGAAAAATGGCGGATATGCCGCGAAAAACTCACCGACATGACGCCGCACGACGGCAGCACCGTGTACTCGGTGACGAGCGCGGACCCGAGCTATCACTTCGGCACGCCGGTGCAGGGCACCGTCACGAAGAGCTGGCCGGGCGGCTATGCGCGCATCGCGCCGGCGGGCGGCGGCCCCGACATGCTGACCTCGACGGTGACCTTGCCCGCCAACGCCGCGCGGCCGCCGGTGCAGTTGCAGCTCGCGTCGAGCTATTCACCGAACCTGCGCACGATGCGCGTGTTCGGCTCGGCGCTCGCGGCGCTGTCCGCGCTCGGCAGTCTCGCGGTGCTGCTGCTCAGCTACTCGGTCACGCGCATCGGTCTCGCACCGCTCACGCGTCTGACGCGCGACGCATCGGCGGTCAGCCCGAACAACCGCTCGCAGCGGCTCAATACGGCGTCGCTGCCGCTCGAACTGAACGACCTCGCGAACTCGTTCAACGGCGCGCTCGAACGGCTCGACGGCGCCTACGGCCGGCTCGAATCGTTCAACGCAGACGTCGCGCATGAACTGCGCACGCCGGTCACGATCCTGATCGGCCAGACCGAGGTCGCGCTGACCCGCAACCGTTCGGTCGACGATCTGCGCCACACGCTGCAATCGAATCTCGAAGAATTCGAGCGGATGCGCACGATCATCAACGACATGCTGTTCCTCGCGCGCGCCGATCAGGGCGAACGCGCGACGGGGCTCGTCGAGGTGTCGCTCGCGGCGGAACTCGCGCATACGCTCGAGTTTCTGGAGATTCCGCTCGAAGAGGCGCGCGTGCATGCGCAGTTGCACGGCGATGCGTTCGCGCGCGTGAACCGGTCGCTATTCGGCCGCGCGTGCACGAACCTGCTAATGAACGCGATCCAGCATTGCGAGCCGGGCGCGTCGATTAGCGTGACGATCGCGCGCGGGAAAGGACCGATGCGCGACCAGGTGCGCGTCGCCGTGGCAAATCCTGGCGAGCCGATCGCGCCGGACGTCCTCGAACATCTGTTCGACCGTTTCTATCGCGCGGAAGTCTCGCGCACCAATAGCCGCGAAAACCACGGGCTCGGGCTCGCGATCGTGAAGGCGATCGCGGAGATGCATCGCGGCACCGTGTCCGCGCACAGCGCCAACGGCGTCAACACGTTCTCGTTTTCGGTGGCGGCGTCGGCGCTGTCCACGTCAGGCGACGTGCCGGCCATGCGTGCGAACGCGACCGGCGTCGCCGGCGACAGCGCCTATTCGTCGCTCGCGAAAGGCAAGTCGGCCTGAACCGGCAGGCGCGGCTTCAGCGCCTGTTCGCTGGCCGACGTCAGCGTGCTGATGCGCACGCCCAATAGCCGCAGCTTGCGGTTCAACTCCACGCGTCGCAAACATTCGGTCGCCGCGCGGCGGATTTCGCTCGCGTCGGCGGTCGGTTCGTCGAGCGTCAGGTCGCGCGTGACGGTGTGGAAATCGTCGTAACGCAGCTTGATGCCGATCGTGCGGCCCACGTAACCCTTGCGCACGAGATCGTCGGCGACACGCACGCACAGCGCCGTAAACGCGCTCGATAACGCCGGTCGATCGTGGCGCGGATGCAGATCGCGCTCGAACGTGGTCTCGCGGCTGATCGACTTCGGCTCCGATTCGACCACCACGGGCCGCTCGTCGTGACCCTGCGCGACCTGTATCAGCCAGGCGGAATAGCTGCGCCCGAAGTTGTCCTGCAACAACCCGGCGTCGGCGGCGGCCAGATCGCCGACCGTCGCGAGGCCGAGTGTGGTCAGCTTCTGCGCGGCCTTCGGGCCGATGCCGTTGACCTTGCGTACCTGCAGCGGCCACACGCGCAGCGGTATATCGGCCGGCGTCAGGATCGTCAGGCCGTCAGGCTTGTCGAGTTCGGAGCCGATCTTCGCGAGCAGCTTGTTCGGCGCGACGCAGATCGAACACGTGAGACCGGTGGCCTGATGAACGGCGTCCTTGATGCGCCGGCCGATGTCGGCCGGTTCGCCCGCCAGGTCGGTCAGGTCGATATAGATCTCGTATGGCGAACGTGGGCGGGGTAACTCTGGACGCTCTGGTTGTAACTATCTGATTTGTATAAAACAATCAGTCACGTTCTTCTTAAAAAAAGACATTTGAGAAGCTCAGTGTCGCCCAACCTACCTGTTTTGGTCGTTTTTGGTAAGTTAGGATACATTTGCTCGGTAAGGTGGTACGCGCATTAAAAATCCAACTCGAACTGCGACGACGCCTCGCTCGCCGTCGTTCCCGCACGTTGGAGGCCGCCCGCCTTGACCCCCAGTAGCCTGATGGATTTAACAAGTTCGACCCGTTTCAGGCATTGGGTGGCCGCGTGACGCAGTGCCTTAGCGTCCGCAACAGGTTCTGGGAGAGTGACGTCACGCGTTACTGTCTGAAAGTCGTTGAAGCGAAGTTTGATCCCGATCCTTCGCGCGAGATAGCCTTTACGCTGCAAATCTAGCGCCACCTGCTCGCATAAACGGGTAAATGCGGTACCGAGTTCCTGCTTGTGCCGTACGGCGTGCAGGTCTTGCTCGAATGTAGTCTCTCGGCTCATCGAGACAGGCTCGCTATGAGTCACCACTGGCCTGTCGTCGAGCCCATGGGAAACTTGGCGAAGCCATGACCCATAGCTCCGTCCGAACTGTTCGATCAGCCATTGCTCGCCGCATGCGGCAATTTCACCGATCGTCGTTATCCCGAGAGACGTCAGCTTGGCGTTGGCCTTCGGCCCAATACCGTTGATTTTTCCGGCAGCCATCGGCCAGATCCTTGCTTGCAAATCTTCAAGCCGCAAAATTGTGATTCCGTCTGGCTTTTCCATGTCGGAACACAATTTTGCCAAGAGCTTATTTGGCGCAATTCCAACCGAACAGGTCAGATTGGTCGCCTCGACGACCGCGGATTTCAGGTTCCGTGCAATTTGCTCCGATTCGTCATTCAAGAACGATAGATCGGCATAGACCTCATCTATTCCCACGTCCTCGATTGTAGGACTTACGGATCGAACTGCTTCCTTGAACAGTCGTGAGTATGTTCGGTACAGGTCAAAGTTCACCGGAAGGAGAATGGCATTCGGCGCCAGTCGGGCCGCCTTCATCGCCGGCATCCCAGAGTGAACTCCGAGCGCTCGTGCTTCGTAGGTTGCAGTCGTCAATACACCTCTGCCCGTATAGTCGCGTAACCGCGAGAATTCACGCGTGCCGTCTGCGTTCGTTCGGGGCGCATCCGAACGACGGCCCGCGACCACCATGGCTTGGCCTCGCAGTTCTGGATACTGCGAAAGTTCACAAGACGCAAAGAATGCATCCATGTCAATGTGGGCTATGCGCCTATGATCTGGCATGCCTTGATACTCAAATTAGCGTTCAGTGTCTAGCTGGGCCAACGCGGCGCTCCGCAGAGCCCCGGATGATGAACATCGAAACATTGAGAAATCGCGTTCTCCCCATCAAATGCCTAAACTGTACATCCATACAGTATTTTTGTCAGGTGGCGGCACCGTTTTTGTAATATAAATGGGGAGTTTCGGCGAGGGCTGGGCTGCTTCCTCATGTCTATTCGGGTGGGCGACGGAGGAGACTAAGTCCGACCCGGTTGCAAAGGAGGTGTGCTACTTCCATCGATGAAACGTTGAAGCGGATCGTCACATGCAGTCGCGTATCGACGCACCCTACGTTTCGGCGCTTGAGGCGGATGGCAAGACTCTCCGTCGTCGACGGGTTTCATGTGCAGGGCCCGATTGCTTTTCTCTCGGGGCCCCGCGCCCAAGCCCCAACTCGAACTGCGCTGAGGAACCGAAAGAATGATAGCGAGCATCGCGTCGCCGGCAAAGATCGGCCCATCTTCAGCCGATCAACTTCGGCCTATGAGAAACAGTTCAACGACCGCTCCCAGGCCGTTATCGGACGTCGCTCCGGCTCCCGCCGCTTGCTGGTTTGCCTTGTGGTCAAGAGGGGATGTCTGCATTCGCGTGAGTTTTTCGCGAGCCGCCGAGGCGACGGCGTCGTCATCGATCGAGACATGCCGGCCGCGTGCTGACTGCAGGCACGTCTGGGCGAACACGCGGCGTCGTGCGGCGCGATTCGACGTCCGATCGGCCTACGGTCGCCGCCGCGATGATGCCCGGTCTGGCATGGCTTTCGTACAGTAGCCTGCGCTACAGCCGGCACGAAGCTGCTTGAGCTGACCGGCCATTCGCGGTTGATCGCAGCAGCGGTGTTCGCGTACGTTGCGTTCGACTGTCTTTGCTTCGCCGAGCCGCGTTGATCGCCGCTCGCGCTCGCTCTGCTGGTGAACATCGGACGCCGAACGTCACGCAGCCGACAAGATCCGCTCGGCACAGGAATAAAACGCGCGCACCGGTTGTTCTGCTGTTTGAGACGCTCACCCCGCTTTTGATCAGCCACGCATTCAGCCGAAGGGAAGTTACACAATGGGAATGGACTTCAGTGCGCTAAACCAATATGCACGCCGCGAGTACAAGTTTGCTCAGAGCGACTCTTTTCAGAAGATCAATCGAGACGTAATGGGCAGCAACTATTCGGAAGGTCTGGCCCATGGTGTTTGTATGGGCGCCGTGCTGAACTGGGTCAAGGAAAAAATGACCACCTCCAACGGCATTCTGAACAAGGACGGTCCGTTGCTGAACCCGACGACGAAGCGGTTCGCCAATCCGTTGAATCCAGTCAGCCGCATGAGCCAAGGTATTTCGCCGCCGGCGGGTTCCCCGCTCGCAAGTTTGATCGACAAGGGTAAAAGCGGTCCGCGCAACGCAGATACCATGCTGGCTGCCGCGATGACGCAAAACACTTACAGCGGCAGACCGGTGAGCACGGTCGCCCGCGAACTGGGGCTCGTAGAAGCAGACTTGGAAGACGACATTCATATCGCACAGGAACCGGCGCCCGGCGGCGGTGTCAACCGACTTGACGACAAGACCATTGCGGAAGCTGGGGAAAACCTCCGCCAAGGCAGGGCGGTCATCATCGAGGTCGAATGCACGCAAGGCAAGCATGCGATCGCGTTCTATCGTAGCCGCGGTGGGTCGTTGTATTTCTTCGATCCCAACGCCGGAGTCTACGCGCTTGACACGTCGTATAAGGAGTATGGCGATGGCTTCGTGGTCGATGCCACGCTGCTCGCGTTCGTCAAGTCCTGGCTCGATGCCTACGTAAAGCAGAGAAATTTCGAATTCACGACACCGCATCGAAATTTTTATCACGTGTTCAAGCGGAGCACCGCTTGATGGCTAGCAGCTCGCGACGTCGGGAAGGTTCAGCCATGCACGGCGTCGTCGTAGTCATTCGGGCACGCGTGTTCGGCGAGGGTGGTCAGTGCCGGCGCCTGATCGCCGCGACGCAAGCCGCCGCAAAAATCACCTCACGGCCGCACGCGTTGCGGCACCCCGACGTGTGTCGACCGCAATTCGGGACTCGACGCCGCCGCGTGCGCATCGAAGCGCCCACGCACGCGGTGCAGGCAGCTCACGGGTTACCACCGGTTCGACGGCCGTCCGCGGCCAATGCTGCCGGCCAACTTCGGGCGATGCCTCCGCTGCGCACGGTCGCAACAGGGTTTTGCCGGCGGACCAAGACCGTCGGGCCACAATGCGCGGTGACGCAGGAAGCCGTGGCCGTTGTTCCCTCGGAATGAGCCATTCAACAAGGAAAAGTCGAGTCAACGAACGTCCGTTGTACCTTGGAAGCCGCCCTATATGTCGCGCTGGATCGACGGGCCGCTGCGGGTCGGCCTTCGCGTGTCGGCGAGCCGACGAGCCACCGTTCAGCAGTTGATAACACCGGCGAATGTGATTGACGTGTAGAACGGTCTCCAAGCATGGGGCGCTAAAATTGTACGTCGCATTGGTCCGTTCCGTGGAACCGATTGCCCCATCCCGATCTATCAACGGCAGGCAACCATGAACACTCACTACGCGTGTTTCGTTCGTCCGGCGCTGGCTGCAATTTGCGTGGCTTCCCTCGCAACGCTCGCCGCTTGCGGCGGAAACGCCTGTATCGGCCTCGACAGTTGCGGTGGCGGAAACGTGACGCCAACCGTTGCTATATCCGGCACGGCCGCCACCGGTAGTGCGGTCGCCAGCGCGACGGTCAGCTTCAGTTGTGTGCAGGGCTCGGGCTCCACGCTGTCCGACGGCGGTGGACACTACGCGATTACGTTCAATGCCACGCCTCCCTGCATCCTCACCGTGACCTCTGGTGGCATCGGCCTGCATTCGGTGGCATTTGCCGGCGGCACCTTCAATACGACGCCAGAGACCGAACTGATGTTTGTCTACATCGCTTCGCAACTCGGCACGAGCGAGAGCGGTCTGATAGCGGGCTTCCCGACCAACTCACAGTTCCAGGAGGTGCTGGCAAACCAGGCCGACGTGCAGGCTGCGCAATCGGCAGTCGTCACGAATCTACAGCAGCGCTATGCGGTCACGCTGACGGCACCGGCGTTTCTAACGACATCCTTTACCGTTGGCCAAATAGGTGTCGACAGCGACCTGGGCGCGCTAGCGGCAGCAGGGGCTCTCGACGCCAATGGCATGCCCGATCAGGCCGCCGTCTCGCTGCTGTCCGCGGCGGGTTTCGCCCATCCGCTTACAGCGACGTCCGCACCTTTTTCCGTCACTGGCAGTACGGGCAGCAACAGCGGAATGATGTGACGTGCGGCGAGCCCGGGGCCATCGAGTCAGCCCCGGCGCCACAAGAGGTTGCGCTCGTCTACCTGGAAGAACACCACCCATCTTCCTGCTGCGCAGCGTGGGCAGTGAGCATCGTGGACTGGAGTCGGCCACTTTCTGCCGTTCGCCAACGCCATTGCGCAGACACTCGAATGTCGGCTCCGCCCTTGGTACCGGCCGTCCGGGCGTAGATCACTTCGTCATGTCGTCGGCCAATCCGGTCGTTCGAGCTGCCCCAACCGTACTCCTCCCTGAATGACCGGTCTCCAGAAAAGAATAGAAGGCGCTATCGACCTGAAAACAGACGGCCAGGCTGCTCGAAGACCGACAGCTCATTTTCTTCTGCGAGTTTGCGCGTAGCGCGTTCTACACGCTGCGCTTGCCCTCTGTCGCCCATCCTTCAACCCCACAAGGCTACAGGTCGAGGGGGCGGCCGGCTTCCCTTGGCATCGCGCTCAGCGCAAGCTTGACGCACGTAAGTCCAAATCTCGCCCCCCGTCGCCGCTTGGCCGCGTGAAGGCGGCAAAGCTGACTGTGCCAGTCCTTTAGTCTGGAGCCGCGCGCGCGACACCGGTGGGGCTTCTCGTTGGGGCTACTTTGAACGGGCTTTAGCCGCGCTATACTCGCTGCAGACCAATGGTATGACCTCCGGGGGATGCGTGCAGCACGAAGCCACAGAACCGAAGACGCCGCCCGAAGCCTCCGGCGGAGCTCACCCCGTCGCGGACGGCGTCAGCGGGTTTTCCCAGAGGGTGTTGCGGTATTTTCTGACCTTCTTGCAGACCGATTTCAAGCGGCAGCAGGCCCCGCGTCGACGCATCCAGCTGAAAAGCGACGTAGGCTTTCGCACGGGCATGCCTCTGCGGAAATATGCGTCCCTCTACATTCAGGTGTGGAAGTTCGCGGCTGCCGCGCCCCGTGATGGCCTGCGCTTCAGTGTGCCCCCGGGCAAATACACGGCACCGATCAGCCCCACTCTGCGGGATCTGATTCGCCAGCACATCGCGGCGATCGAACCGGACGTCGTCACTGCTCTGACCGGCACCACCATCGACTTTGCGACTGCGCGTCGCGCAAAAGCCGTAGAGAACCCGGAACGGTTCATCGACAGCGTTCAGCTGCACTTCGCAGAGGCGACCGGACAACGCCTCGTCCAGCCGCTGCTCGCGCTCCTCGAGGGGCCATTTCGCGAGCAAGCCTATTCCGCGATCGAGTCGGTGTACGACGTGGAATCGGAGCTGACCGAAGCCATTGTGGCTGGCGTCCTGGAGAACCTTCCGGGTGCGGTCAACACGCTTCTCGTCAAGGGCGAGGCGAGCGCGATGGAGGGAGTGTTCGCCGAGTTCTTCACACTCGACGGCCTGCGCGCCCGGATGCAGTCGTTCTTTGACGATTTCGCGACGGCTGACGCCTTTCAGGAGATTCGCGACCTTCAGTCGGCACTACGCAGTGCCGAACAGCAGTCGTTTTACTTGTACCTGTGCGAGATAAGGTTCGGCTCCAACGCATTTCCCCTCTTCTACGTGCCAGGCTCATTCGAATTCGACGATGAGCGCCGCGAGTTCGCTTTCGAGTTCGATCCGCACTTGTATGTAAATAAGCATGCAATCGACTGGATTCTGCAGGAGCAGCACGGTGAGGCCGCATCGATGCCGATCTCGCCAGTACAGGACCGCATTGTGTACGTCGACGGTGAACGCAGCTTCGTTGACGAGATGGAGACGGTCGTCAGTAGGCTAATTCCCGCCCTCGACCTCGCAGCTGGCCTTGACCTTCGTCGACCCACCCTGCAGCAGCAATCCAGCACGACGCTCAAGGTGTCCAACGCGGCGTACTTCGCGATTTTCGACCGGTCCGACGAGGCGCTTCTCAACGACTACGAGGAGTTGCTGGCGGCGTTCGACCAGGAGCAGTCCGGCGCACAGCAGATGTTCGAGAACATCGTGCGGGGCTTCATTACGGAGAATCCCGTGTCCGTACGCGACGCGGTCGACGATGCGTGGGAGTCGCAGTCCATCCCTGACAGGCTCGTTGCGGTCGCGCCAATTCCGTTGAACGAGGAACAACGCAAGATCCACACTGCAGTTCGCGACGATCGCTGTCGCTACATTTCCGTGCAGGGGCCGCCCGGTACTGGCAAGTCACACACGATAACCTCGATTGCGTTCGATGCAATCCTGAGCGGGAAGAACGTCCTCATTCTCTCGGACAAGACTGAAGCGCTCGATGTCGTGCAGGACAAGCTGGAGACCGTGATCCAGCGGGTTCGCCACGGCGACGATGACTTTCCCAATCCGATTCTCCGCCTGGGCAAGTCCGGTGGCACTTATAACCGTCTCATCACCGCTTCGGCGCGGGAAAAAATCAAGACGCATCACAACGCGGCGAAGGCTCATGCCGCAAATATTGAAGCCGAGACGCAGTCCACCGAGATAGGTCTGAAGGCAGATATCGAGCAAACGCTCGCGGTGCTCTCTGGGATCAAGCTGTCCGCGCTGCGTGACCTCCACGACAGCGAGCGTGAGATTGACGCTGTGCGGCCGGGCCTGACTGCGTTGCTGCAGACACCTGTTGCGCCGACGTCGTTGCCAGAGCTCGCGCGTGCGGCGGACGACCTCGCGGCGAACGGCCTGCCGCACGCGCTCGTTGCGCGCATTCAGCAGGAGCATCCCGGCGCGACTCTGGGCGTGGTGTTTTCGCTGCTGAGTGCCATGGGGGTAGCCGACCGCTTGTCGACGTCGATTCAATCCCCGACGGCACTCGAGACGTTCTCAACGCTTGAAGTCACGCATCAGCAGATCCTGATGCGGTATGTCGCGGAATACGAGGCCCTGCGGATGCCGCTCTTCGGCTTTCTTTTCCGGCGCGCGAGGCTGCAGGCTGTAAACATGCGCCTCGGAGCCGAACTTCCCTGCCCAGACCCTGTCGACGTGCACAAGCGGCTCGCTGACATGAAGGTGGCATTGTCGACGCTTGGGCGTATACGCGAAGGGCTCGAGGCCTTGCAGTTGACGGAGCATGCCAGCTTCGTCTACCGGCTCTTGCGCAACCGTGAGAGCGGACTGGCAGGTGCGTCGACGTTGGCTGCCGTGGTAGGCGGCTTTATCCGTGCGCTCCCTGCGGAGGTGTTCGCGCACAGGCTTCACTACGGAGGGGACGGCTTTGAGAGCGTCGAGTCGATGCTCACCTTCACGGTCAAGGCGGTCCGCTATGCGGCCGAGTGGCAGCGGATCGCCAGCGCACTTCGCAGCCTGCCTACGACCGACTACGTGGGAACCAAGTCGCGACTTGAGCAGTTGCAGACCGCCCGCATGACGCGTGTCATCGACCAGCGGTTCATCGATTTCCTGCAGAACAAGTCTGCCACAGCCAAGGAGATCGGAGGCGTCATCAAGGCCAAGCAGAAGTTTCCCGAGAATGAATTTCACCATCTTTCGGAGGCGTTTCCGTGCATCATTGCCGGCATACGTGAGTACGCGGAATACGTTCCGCTCAGGCAGAGCCTCTTTCACATTGTCGTGATTGATGAGGCAAGCCAGGTGTCGGTGGCGCAAGCACTCCCTGCCCTGTTGCGTGCGGATAAGGTTATTGTATTCGGCGACCAGAAGCAGTTCTCGAACGTGAAGTCCGCGCAAGCGAGCAATGCCATCAATGCCAGCCATTTGACGGACATTGAAGCGTATTTTCGCGCGAACGTATCTGACGCTGCGACGAAACTCCAACGTTTGCGGCACTTCGATGTGAAGAAGTCCATTCTCGAGTTCTTCGACCTGATAGCGAACTACCAAATCATGCTGCGCAAGCATTTTCGGGGGTATCAGGAACTGATCAGCTTCTCGTCGAAAACGTTCTATGACGGCCAGTTGCAGGCCATCAAGATCCGCAGCCGCCCCATTGAAGAGGTCATTCGCTTTGAGGTGCTGGAGAATGTCGAGCCCGGCTTGAAAGGGAGAAATACGAACCGAGCTGAGGCCGATTTTATTCTTGCCGAGTTGCACCGCATGCTTGAGGACGGCGAGAAGGCCACCGTCGGCATCATCACGCCGTTCCGGGAGCAGTTGAAGCTGCTCAATGAAGTGCTGTATCGCGATTCGCAGGCTGAGCGGTTCGAGTCGGAGTTCAAGCTGAAAATCATGACGTTCGATACGTGTCAGGGCGAGGAACGCGACCTGATTGTTTTCAGCATGGTCGCCACCGAAGCGCACGACGCGCTCAACTACATCTTTCCTGTCACGCTCGACGGTGTGGTCGACAAGATTGAGGAGGCGCTCAAGGCGCAGCGCCTGAACGTCGGGTTTAGCCGCGGCAAGGAAGGCTTCTTGTTTGTGCTCTCAAAACCGGTCGAGAGTTTCCGTGGGGGGATCGGGCGGGTGCTGATGCACTACCAGAACCTTCTGACTGAGCGCGCGTTACCAACCGCGCAGGATGTGGATCCATCGTCGCCAATGGAAGCCAAGGTGCTCGACTGGATCTCCAAGTGCGCCTTCTATCAACGCCACGCGGAACAGATCGAGGTCATCGCCCAGTTCCCGGTTGGCGAATACCTGCGCCAGCTAGACCCTTTCTACGAGCATCCGGCCTACCGGTGCGATTTCCTGCTTCGTTACTATGATGGAAGCAGGACACTGAACGTGATAATTGAATACGACGGCTTCGCAGAGCATTTCGTGAACCGGTCGAAGGTGCACAACGGTAATTGGGACCACTACTATCGGCCGGAGGATGTGGAACGGCAGTTCATCCTCGAATCCTACGGGTACAAGTTCCTGCGGCTCAACCGATTTAACCTTGGTGCCGATCCGGTGGAGACGCTCTCCAGACGGCTTCATGACTTGTCGAACCACGCAATCGACGAAACGGCCGACGCTCAGATCGTTACTGCCATCAAGGAAGATGTCGAATCTCTGGCCGATGGGAGCAAGAAGCGTTGCGCGAAGTGTGGGCACATTCGAGCGCTCGCGGAATTCTGGGACCCGAAACTCAAGGAAGGCACAGGCGGTTACGGCAGACACTGCCAGTCCTGCAAGAATCCGGGCGCTGCTTTACGGAATCACCGCGCAACTACCGGGCGGGCAGCGCGCCACGGGGGATGGCCGCGGTAACCCCCGACAACGCGCCTGAGTCAGGGCGCCTGTTCGCGAGCCCACTGGGCATCATAAATCGTAGTCACAGAAAGCCGCTTGGGGGCGCAATCGTCTCTTGTGGGTCTTATTATTAAATCTCCCTTTTGCGAATTCCGGCAGCGGCCGCTCGCTACTGTCGCGATTGGTTGAACGCGACCGGCAGATATGGCCGAGTGCTCGCCGACCGATACTCTTGAGGTTTGTTCGATGCCTGCCCATGTCCGTGGACTCGGGGTGCGCGCCGGCGCGTGCGGGCAGGCGTTGAATAAACCTGAAGGGAGGAAACCGCGGAGTGCTCTGATGCAATGGAGTCTTCGGGGCTATGGCGATTGATTGCCCGGGATGGCGAGCGGTGTTGCGGGATGCGTGGTCAGGCGGGAGGCCGGTTGAGGGCTGAGGTTGTGCCGAAGCGGTGCAGTGGCGCCATCGTGATGGCGGAACGGACGTGCAAGGGCCTGTGCGAAGCGACAGACGCAAAGGTCTGCTCGTGGGCCGCGTTGCCGCAAAGCCGAGGGTCGGGTTGTTCGTCCTGGAACAGTGGCGCTCATATCTCGCCCCGGCGCGTGGGTGGTGCGCGGATCGGTGCAATGCGCGCAAGGATATCGATGACGATCATCGGCGCGCCGCAGTGCCGGCAGATGAAGGCGGGGCGCGTTTCGATGACGGTTTCGTGAGCTGATGTGTTGACGTCGGTCGCGACGTGCAGCAGTTCGCGGACCTTCGCGAGACTGGCGCGGCGCACCGGGTTGGCGAGCAGTCCGTAGTGACGGATACGATGGAAGCCACCGGGCAGCACATGGAGCAGGAAGCGGCGCATGAACTCGCCGGCTTCGAGGGTCATGGTCTTGTAGCGGGTGTGCCCCTTCGCACGGTAGTCCTTCCAGCGGAAGGTCACGCCGCGTTCATCGAATGCAAGCAGGCGCTGGCTGGAGATCGCGACGCGGTGCGTATAGCGCGACAGGTACGCGAGCACTGCTTCGGGTCCTGCAAAGGGACGCTTTGCGTAGACGACCCATTCGCAGGCACGCAGCGGCGCAAGCCACACGTCAAAGACAGCTGGGTCGGCAAGTTCAGCGTACTGGCCGAAGAACTGCAGGTGGCCGTGCCGGTGCGCGTCCGTGAGCGCTTCGAGCAAGCGCCTGCGGAACAGGCGCGATAGCACACGTACCGGCAGGAAGAAGCCGGGCCGGCATCCGATCCACCGCTGACCATCGGGCGACAGCCCACCACCGGGGACGATACCGTGTACGTGCGGATGATGCGTGAGTGCCGAGCCCCAGGTGTGCAGCACGAGCGTCGCGCCGATCTGGGCGCCGAGGTGCTTCGGATCAGCGGCAATGGTGCGTAGCGTTTCGGCGGCGATATCGAACAGCAGCCCGTAGATGACGGCCTTGTTGTACCAGGCGATGGCACTGATGGGCGCGGGCAGCGTGAAGACGACATGGTAGTACCCGACCGGAAGCAGATCGGCCTGGCGTGCCTGGAGCCAGCGATGCGCAGCACTGCCCTGGCACTTGGGGCAATGACGGTTGCGGCAGGAGTTGTAGGCAACCTCGATGCGGTCGCAGCCGGCGCAGCGCAGCACATGCCCCCCGAGTGCCGCACTGCGGCACTGTTCGATGGCCGACATGACCTTCAGCTGCCCCAGGCTCAGCGCTACCGTGCGCCGCCACGCCGGCCCGCAGGCGCGGAAGATATCCGCGACCTCCAGCACGGGGTGCTCCGCGTGCGGCCGGGCTAGCCGGCGGGCAGGCGGTCCAGCGGACTGACCACCTTGCGCAGGAGGTCAGTGGCAACCTGGGTATAGAGCGTGGTGGTCTCGATCTGCCTGTGTCCAAGGAGCACCTGGATCACGCGGATATCCTCCTTCTGTTCCAGCAGGTGCGTGGCAAAGGAATGCCTCAGCGTGTGCATGGATACGCGCTTGTCGATGTTTGCGGTCTCGGCGGCCGCATGGATGGCGCGGGTCAGTTGCCGCGTGCTGAGCGGGTCGATCGGATCGAGGCCCGGAAAGAGCCACCCGCCATCGAGCATGCAGCCCTGGGCACGGGCAACGCGCCACCAGACGCGCAGACGTTCGAGCAGGACCGGCGAGAGCATCGCGTAGCGGTCACGGCGGCCCTTGCCCTGCTCGATGCGCAGGGTCATGCGCTGGCTGTCGATGTCGCTGACCCTGAGGGCGACCACTTCGCTCGCACGCAGCCCGGCGCCATAGGCGACCGACAGCGCGGTCTGATGCTTGAGGTTTCCGGCTGCCGCGATGAGCCGGCGCACCTCCTCGGGGCTGAGCACAACCGGGAGCGTGCGAGGCACGCGTACCGGCTGCATCCGCGCCATCAGCTCAGGCCGGCCGAGCGTGACTTCGAAGAAGAACTTCAGACCGCTGATCGCGGCGTTCAGCGACACCGGCGACGCGCCGTGATCGACCAGATGCAGCTGGTAGTCCCGGAGGTCCTCGACAGTGGCGGTATCGGGTAAACGCCCGAGGTATCGGGCGAACTGACGTACGGCACGTAGGTAGGCGGCCTGGGTCTTGGGTGCGAACTTGCGCATGCGCAAGTCCTCAAGCATACGGCGGCGCAGCGGGCTGATGCCCGGATCGGAGGAGGTCATGATGGGGCTCCTGCTGGAGGACGAGGCGGATTGCCTCAACCACCAACATAAGCGCCGGCGCCACTGGCCTCCCATTCGCCGCCAGAGACGGGCCGCAGCCCCCTACCGCGCGAGCGGTTTAGTCCTTACAGACGCGGATGACCGTTGCATCTCGGAAGCTGCCGGTGAATTAGCGCTGGATCCAGTGGCCGGAGCGGGTCGGTACGCGTCAGCTGGTTGAGGCGCGCGTCGGCGAGCAGCGCATGAACGCCGACGATCGCGGGAGGAGGGTCTCTTGTCGGCATGCGGAGAAAATCGGTTCCCCGGTTTTCCCTTCGATGTCCGTGGGCTTGGTCCATCTGAGCTAACTGAGCAAACAACGTGAAGCTTCCGCCGACGTATTCCCGCCGACGTTAAATCGGTGCTCGCCGCCACGGGTTCTTCGAAAAGAGTTCGCAGCCAGACCCAACAGAGAGTAGACGGGCCTGGAACATGGCTAAGGATTGCGCGTTCAGCGTCCCCATACTCGTCGTTAAATATCGGGTACTGCCGCTCAGTGCGTATCCTGCCTCACATACCGTAGATTGTCGCGCACACGTCTGGTCACAAGGGAGGTTAGGTAAATAGGTACGACTGTGCGGATTTGAGGTGAACCGCACCGGGTGAGGCGCAGCTGGGAGCCGTTGCGGTCCGGACAATGTCGAAAAAGACATACTGCGTTTGTGTGCGCTGCAGCAGTCTCACTTTTGATTCAACATTGTGAACCGGTATGCGGGTAAGCCCTTGAATGTTGATCAGAAAGTGTTCTTCAACTGGAGTGCGACCCGGCATGAAAATGATATTTGCTGCTCTGCACAAATGCGCCATACTATTCACTAACGGAACGGATACGCAGCACGCATGCGCTCGGGCCGCAGCATGGTGGAGACCTCTGCGGCCGCTTCCGATCGTCAATGGCGAGCTATGCAGGCGGTATGCGCGAAGAAGCTTCGAACCATTTTCGTCGATCAACCGGGAGGTGGACATGCTGACTTTGGCCGAATTGCAAAGCACGCTGCAAATCGAGTACGAACTGCAGCTCGAAGCGATGGACGAGCAGACATTGCGTGGGCTGCTCGCGGATCCGATTGCACTCAACGCACTGGTGCCGGCTTTTATGAGCTTTGCGGAGGGGCGCCGGATAGCGGAAGCAACACTTGTACAACTGCTCGCTCGCGAGCCGTCGAACGCCGAACGGGGCATTCCGCATGAGGCCGCGCCCCTTTGGGCGCAGTGGCTCAAACCATTCTGGATGCTGCCGCTCTTCGGTGCACGCAAGGGCGAGTAAAGGCGCTCGGCCGACCCGATCAGCGCCGAATGGAATTGCGCTGGACCATGCATACCGATATCGCGACCGTCCAAGCGGCAGAGGCCGGCCAGCTACGGACGTTGGTCGGCACCTTCGCGCAGACGTTCGGACGTCTGCTACCCCGCAGTACCCGCCGCTCGGGCAGGCAGGCTCCGTCTTGTTGTACCGCGATATGTTTGTTCGACGCCCGGCCCGCTTCATCGTCTCGATGATATACACGAGTATAAGAGCCCGACGCTCACGTACGACTGCGGCAACCGTTCGTAGAATGGCCGTCTTGGGACCATCCGCATATCATGGTTCCATGGACGGTGCGATTGTTATGTAGGAGGCGAGGATCGAATCGGCAGGGATTAGTTTGGACGCTTGTGAACAGTTGCAGGACATCACCCGGCCAACGCGTTGACACAATGAGTCTCCTCAGGTTCCTACCTTCCCACCCCTGGGAAAAACGGAACCTCCTTCGAAGCCGGCTTCCGCCGGCTTTTTTTTACCGGGCGGTCAGCGAGCGGCGGAAAGCGCCCGCCACCGGTAGACAGGCGCAGACCCCGGCCAGGTACGGCGCGTCGACCTCGACCTCGGGCCGAGGTTTCAACGTCGGTTGAGGTACAAGCCCTCGATTTGTTGCACATCGACGACGGCCAGAGCAGGTACTTGCCGGCCAGGAATGCCCAATGAAGTTCAGGCTGCGGGCCATAAGGAGAGGAAGACGATGAAAAAGATTGGATACCCCCGCTTCACCGCCATCGAGCTGTGGGTCCTCGCCGTCTCCATCGTCATCGCAGTCGGAGTACAGATATGAGTGTAGCGAGTGTAGCGCCCACGCCAGCGCATCGCTCGTGCCTCCCTCCGAACGACTTTTCCGACTGTCTGCTCCGCCAGCTAAAGCTCCCGTTGAGATACCGTCGGTCGAGGGGCAGAAGTGGGTCGCTTACGGAAGCTCGCCGGTCAGTTCCGGCCCGTTCGTGGACAATCGGGAAACCCGGCAGCAAGGCAATGGTCGCTGGGATCGCGGCACAAGGGGGCAATCGCTCCCAGATTCCGGCGTGCGCCGAAGATTGACATTTCCGGCGCACAGGTCGTTCCGCGATTGATCAAGCAGCGGTTCCGATGTGGCACACCACAGCGGGAAGAAGGGGAAGGTACTACTCGCCTCCAAAATAGAGTTGCTTCATGTCTTCGGTAGAGGCGGGGCGAACGACCGCGCGGGAACCGGACGTCGATGAGCCGAAGGGCACGCCGCCATACGCGGTTGGGCTCTGGGTCGATATCCGTGCCTCCGCCGCCTGGATGTCGCTCGGATAACTCGCATCCTCGCCTTTGGCCGGATCATACCCGGCCTGTTCGAGCTGCTGTAGCTCCGCCCGCACCTGGGCACGTGTCGGTGTCGGATCGGTCTGAGAGAACGTGAAAAGAGGGAAGGAAAGCGCCGACGCTGCGGCAACCGCGATAACGACTGATTTCATGACAACCTCCTCGTAATTGCCAGCAAGCAGGATTTCTCGACTCCCGTTTCCCGGCGCTGTCATATTGATTTTCGACGACAGCCCACGCCGCCGACACCCACGTAGGTAGGCGAGCGCCCGAAATCGAGCTGCGAAAGATGTAGGAATCCGGAAGCAGACAGGCACATTCGTACCGCTACATTTGTGTGTTCGGACTCGAATGACGTCCTGCTATTCTGTTTGAATGTCACGCTGCCGTATCCGCGGACGGCGACATTTCTGATCGAGTATCGCCATGAGATCGTCGGGCCTCTGGGTGTGCGCAGGTTCAGATCGGCGGCTCAGGAACGTGCGTTCCGGATGGACGACGCGCAGCGCTTCTCCGGACAGCGAAGACTGGCCATCGCAATCTTCACCGCGTTATGGATCGTTTTTTCCATCCGTGATTTCGGGCGACTCGACATACTCGATCCCTCCTACCTGCACCACAACGAACTCATTTTCGTGAGAACCGCTGCGGCGATCGGCATGGGCGTGGCCGTCCTGTTGTGGACCCCGCGCGCACTCGACGAACGCTGGGCCGTCGGGCTGCTCTGCATGTGGACGCTCAGCGCCTGGTTGGCCACCCTCAGAATGCTGCAGATCGTTGACCTGCAGTGGCATGAACACTATTCGATCCTGACGCTTACCCTGTTCACGATATTCATGGCTTTCCGGCTTCGGGCGATCACGGCAGCGTGGCTGGTCGGGCTTTGCGTCGCGAGCTACCTGCTCATGCTCTACCTCCAGCCTCCGGGCGAGAGGTTCGGCATGCACCTGTCGTCGGTGATTGCGCACGGCACGAGCGTGCCGCTGACATATGCCATCGGGCTGGTTGTCAGTATTCCCTTGGAACGTTCGGCAAGACGCGAATTCATGTATCAGCGCAACTTGCGCGCGGCCAAGGCGCGCGTCGAAGCTGCGTCGCGTGCGGTCAACGAACAGAACAAGCGCATGCAGGAACTCGTCAAGGAGAAGGAGCGGTTCTTTTCGTCGGCGTATCACGACATCCAGCAGCCGCTCGCCGCGATCAACCTTTTCATCCGCAGTGCCCGGACGAGGATCAGGGACGAACGCGCGGTGGAACGCGACCTCGACGTCATCCAGGAGACCGCGTCCGACATCCTCGACATGTTCAAGGACATCCAGGACTATAGCGAGTTGGGCTCGTATGTTCCCCGCCTGACGTCGGTCAATACGCCCAACCTGTTGACCGAGGTGCTCGAGCAATACCGGCAGACGGCCCAGTTGCGGGGAATCGATCTCAGACTCGCGCGGCGACGAGTGGCCCCGCCGTCCATCGAGACCGAGCGGTCACTCTTCAAGCGGGCCATATTCTCAACGGCACGTTCATGCTGCTGTGTGACGACGAACCAACCGTCCTCGAAGGCCTGCGACGCCTTTTCTCGAGCGCGGGCTCGCTTGTGCAGGCCGCGGAGTCGATGGCCGGGTTTGAAGCCATTCTCGCCGATTATAGCCGCATTCCCGATCTCATCGTGACCGATATCCGGCTGCGCGATGGGGCTTCCGGCAAGGAGGTTGCCGATCGGATCAGGCGTCACTTTGCGTGGGCGGGCGTTATTCCGGTCGCATTCATCACCGGCGAGTTACTCTCCGTTCAAGTGCTTCGCGACTTTCCGGAGCCATTCGTGCTGCTGCGCTAGTCCTCGGCACCGGAAGATCTGGTGGCGAATATCAGCCGGTTCGTTGCGGCCCATCGGAAGGCGAGTCTCGATCTCGCGAAGGATCGGTGACCGATAGCGTCCCGAGCGTTATGCCCTTGTCGGCCAGCATCACGATGAGTTCAGTGCGGCGCCGCAGGTTGAAGTGCGCAAGCAGATGACTGATGTACTTGCGCACTGTGATGTCTTCGAGCCCCATCTTCGACGCGATGGCTTTGGAAGGGTGCCCGCGTACGAGCCACGCAAGTGTTTCGTACTCACGCGGCGTGAGTCCAAGGAGCGGAGCGTCCCAAGGGTCGGCGCCGCCGTTCGTCGGCTGTGCTACTGCTGATTCGCGTGCCGGTGCCCCGGCGATGTCGATCGCGCGCCTCAGCCCGGCGATGCTCGCCGCGGGCAGGAACACGCCGCCTGAAAGCACGGCAACGATCGCGGCATGGAGTGCTTCGGGCGACGACGATTTCGGCACGTAGCCCATCGCGCGGAGTTCGAGGCATCGACCGACCGTCTCCATGCTTTCATCAGCCGATACGACGACCACGGGCAAGGACGATCGTGCGTCTTTCAACCGGACCAGCGCGTCGCAACCGTGCCCGTCAGGGAGTTCGAGGTCGAGAAAAACGATGTCCGGCTGCTCGGTCATCGCCAGATCGACTCCATGCGATAACGTATTCGCATGCAGCAGTTCGACATCCGGAAAAAGCTCCTTGATGAGCAGTCCGAGACCGGCTCTGAAGAGTTCGTGATCATCGACGAGCAGTACGCGCATCGCATCGTCTCCCGGCAACACATGCACATTCGTACGGATGAAGCAAGCGGCGTTCGAATTACAGCAATCGGCCACGGTGGCAGTATTCGAACGATCTTACACGCGGTTTGCCGTTGAGACCGGCCTATGTCACGCGATGCGAAAAGCGAACGAGTGTATCGGAGTCTGACTTCTTCCTGCTTGACTGGCTGGAACTGCTGATGGCGCACAATTCCAGCCGATCGCCTGTATCGGCGCTTGTCTTTCAAGGGTACTGTCACGTTGTTGGCAGGTTGACGGAGATCCGGCGACAATCTCTGATATGAAACGAGCCGCCCTGCAGCACGACGCACCTGCCACCGACACCATTTCCTATGCCGGCTACCGATTCCCGCCCGACGTGATCGGCTACGCGCTGTGGTTGTACTACCGTTTCCCATTAAGCCTGCGCATGGTCGAAGAACTGCTGGGCGCGCGCGGCATCGATCTGACCTACGAGACGGTGCGGCGCTGGTCGGTGAGGTTTGGCCTGGGCATTGCCCGGCGTATTCGCTCTACCGCGTTGGCCCGCGGCGATAAGTGGCACCTCGACGAAGTAGTGGTCACCATCAACGGCAAGAAGCACTGGTTGTGGCGTGCGGTGGACCAGCACGGCGCGCCCCGCGTGTACTGATCACCGACAAGCTCAAGAGCTACGCCGCAGCGAACAAGGATCTGGGGTTGAACGTCGAACACCGCCAGCACAAAGGATTGAACAACCGGGCGGAGAACTCGCACCAGCCAACGCGGATACGCGAGAAAGTGATGCGCCGCTTCAAGTCAGTGCGTCAACTACAACGATTCGCTTCGGTCCATGATCAGGTGGGCAACCTGTCGCGCGAACGTGACAACGCCCTGCGAAGGCAATATAGTGAGCCGGTGCGACGGCGAACCCTCTCAAGAAACAAAAGCTATTCGGCGGTAGCTTTTACGTTGTCACCGGAACTGATTCAAGGCGGAACCCAAGCTTGGCGGCGCGACGTTTGAGGGCAGCGATACTTCGTTGGTGTTGCTGCTCTTCGTAGCGCTGCTGCCCTTGATCGACGAAGGCCTCGCCGCGAGTAAGCATGAAGTACACCATGCGCGCGAGCTTGTGTGCGACTGCGGTGTTGGCGCGCGGCTTGTCCATGCGGGCGCACAGGCGGCGGTAAAACGCGCCCAGCGCCGAGTCGCTATGGGAAAGGGTCATGGCCGCCATCTTGAGCGCCTGCCGCGCCCGGTTGGCCGAGCGCTTCGTGGCCGAGGACAATACCTTGCCGCCGCTGATCTTTGTGCCGGGTGTCAGCCCCAGCCACGAACAGAATTGCTTGACGCTGGCAAAGCGGCTCAGGTCCGGGCCGATCTCGGACAGCAGTGTCAGGACGGTGGACACACCCAAGCCGTTGATGCGTGTGAGATCGACGCCCGCCCAGTTGGCGAGTCTCTGCCGCTCGTTAAAGTTGATTCGCAGCCTGGTGCCGGCCTTCGGCGCCTTGCCCAGGTCGACGTGGTGCCCGCCACGCTCGTCCACCAGCGTCTGCAGGCGGGTATCGCATTCGCCAAGATGACGGGCAAGGTCGTCGTACATCGCCAGCGCCTGCTTGAGCACAAACAGGTGCTCCTCGCGCCAGTTGCCTGTTAATGCACGCGCGATATCGTCGGCGCTGCGCCTGATCCGGCCGTGACGAAAGCGGGCCAGCACCTTCGGATCGCGTTCGCCCGCGACGATGGCGCGGATGATCGCCTGTCCCGTCGTCCCCATGATGTCGCTCAGCACCTCGGTAAGCTGGATATTCATCTGCACCAGCGCTTTCTGCATGCGCTGCACCCAGCTGCCCTGTTCAGTGAGCAGCACCTCGCGCTGGCGTGCCACCGCGCGCACCACGCAGACCTCGTCGCCGGGGCGCCAGGCCGCCCGCAGCAGCCCCAGGCTCATCAGCTTCTGCAGCCACTGGCAGTCCTGCACGTCGCTCTTGCGGCCCGGTACGTACTTCATCTGCCGCGCGTCAACCAGCCACACCGCCAGCCCGCGCCGCTCCAGCACCTCGTACACCGGTATCCAGTAGGTTCCGGTCGATTCGAGTGCCACCGTATCGACACCGCACGCCAGCAACCAGTCGGCCATCGCGTTCAGATCGTCGGTCATCGTGCCGAATTCTCGCACCGGCCCATCGTCCGCGGTCCTGGGTACCGCTACCCAGTGGCTCGAACTACCTATATCGATTCCCGCTGCGTTCGGAAACACTTCGGGACCGTCTTCCCGCTTGCGCATTGCCATCGTTTGTCTCGCGATCGTTGATGAATGGCAGCGCCATGGGAAGCGTCGTATAGGACTCGATCTCTCAAACGGGATGCGGCTCGCGCCGCTCGCCACTGTCACCGACGATTCCCGGACCATGCTGAGTGCCGGGCTCGCTTCACGACGCTTGCCAACGTCGTAAGCTCGCACCAATGGGTTTTCGGTCATCGCGGCGCTGCTGACCACGTTATAGCCCATCGCCATCGCAACATCGTTTCTTCAGGAACACCGTACCCGGCACGGGTTTGGGACGCTGAGTATTCGCTGACGAGCGCAAGCGCACCCGCGGACTCGAAGCTAAAGCGGCAAACGTCCAGGCGTTTGGGTCGACCATGTGCGCACGGGGCGAGGCTTGCTTGGGTGACGAAATCCAGCATTATTTCGAGTCCATCGCGGTCCGCCGTTGCATGAATGCCGTCGTGACTCCCTTGGCGTAATCAAATAAATTTCAGATGCCCAACAACGACACTCCCGAACCACAAGCCGTCTGTGATCCGATTTCCCGAAGTGCGATCTTCCTCACACTCACGGTAGCGCGCGGCGAAGGCCAAGCCGACACCGTGCGTGAATGGTGCGGCGACATTGCCCCGCTGGTCCGCGCGGTCGGCACGCGCGCGCCTACCGCTAACCTTTCTTGCGTGTGCGGCTTCGGTTCCGAAGCGTGGGATTTTCTTTTCGGCGCGCCGCGTCCCGCGTCGCTGCATCCTTTCATCGAGGTCGGATCGGGCGAGCGCCGCGCCATTGCCACACCCGGAGACATCCTGCTGCATATCCGCGCGGATCACATGGATCTATGCTTCGAGCTCGCGTCACAGTTGCTCATCAAACTGGGCGACGCCGTCACGGTCGTCGACGAGGTGCAGGGTTTTCGCTACTTCGACCTGCGCGACATGGTGGGCTTCGTCGACGGCACGGAGAATCCATCAGGGAGAAGCGCCCCGAACCACACGATCATCGGCGAGGAGGATTCGGAATTCGCGGGCGGCAGCTATGTGATTGTGCAGAAGTACTTTCACAATATGGATGCATGGGATGGCCTGACGGTGGAGCAACAGGAAAAGATCATCGGGCGCAAGAAGCTGTCCGACGTCGAACTAGACGCGGCTGTGAAGCCCTCGTGCTCGCATAGCTCGCTCACGACCATCGATGAGAACGGCCAGGAGATCAAGATCCTGCGGCACAACATGGCCTTCGGCCGTCCTGGCGCAAAGGAGTTTGGGACATACTTCATCGGCTATGCGCGCACGCCCGCGCCGATCGAGCAGATGATGGAAAACATGTTCGTCGGTCGCCCGCGGGGCAATTACGACCGATTGCTCGACTACAGCCGCGCAGTGACGGGAGGTCTCTTCTTCGTGCCGTCCGCCGATCTGCTCGATGCGCTCCCGGACAGAGGCTCTGCGGCGGCGTCGACGTCATCTCAGCCGTCCAGCACGCCATCAAACGAAACAAGCCGCAGAGGAACATTGAACATTGGCTCACTTAAAGGAACTTCACAATATGAATAACCTGCATCGCGAGCTTGCGCCGATTTCCGAGGACGCATGGGAACAGATGGAAGCCGAAGTGGCGCGCGCCTTCAGGCGCTCCGTCGCGGGGCGGCGCGTCGTGGACGTGAAAAGCCCGGGGCGGCACGGCCCTGGCGGCCATCGGCACGGGGCACCAGACGAGCGTCGCGGCGCCGAGGAAAGGCGTGTCGGCGAAGCTCTACGAAGTCAAGCAATTGGTGCAGCTGAGCATGCCGTTCACGCTGCAGCGCGAGGCGATCGATAGCGTGGAGCGCGGCTCGAACGACGGCGACTGGCAGCCCGCGAAAACCGCCGCGAGCGAGCTGACACTCGCCGAGGACAGCGCAGTCTTCGAAGCTGCGGCTCGCGGGCGTTGTCGGCCCATACTCCGTGCTGCTTGGGGCGGATGCCAGAGGTGGCCTCGCGAATTCGGACAGTCGGCTAAGTGGACGGGCCGGGGCCTGAGCCAGCGGTAATGCTGGCAAAGGATAATTGTCTCGCACCACCGCCCGTTGAATATCATCGAGCCCTCTGGGCATCGCAGGATGCGATGCGCGTCGCACGCGCCGGCGCAGCCCGCGATCCAGTAGTTCGGCGCCCGGCCGTGCCGGGCGCGATGCGCTTACTGCTTGACGCCTTCGGCCTGGATATGCAGCGTGGTCTTCATGTTGAAGCCGTACGCCTTGCCGAAGTCGATGCCGAAATCGTCGCGATTGAACGTCGCGACCGATTCGGTGCCGCACACTTCGCGCTTCAGAACCGGGTGCTGGATGCACTTGAACGATTCGATCTTCAGGTTGACCGGTTTCGTGACGCCGTGCAGCGTCAGCGTGCCGATCACTTCGACCGGCTTGTCGCCGTCGAAGCGGATCTGCGTGCCCTTGTAGGTCGCGGTCGGGAACTTCGCGGTGTCGAAGAACTTGTCGCCGACCAGTTCCTCGTTGAGCTTGTCGTTGCCGATGCCGACCGAGGTCAGGTCGATCGTCGCCTCGACCGTGCCGGTCTTCGCCGCGCGATCGAGCACGACGGTGCCGCTGCTTTTCTGGAACTTGCCGCGCCAGATCGACAGGCCGCCGAAGTGGTCGGTCTCGAAGCTCGGCGACGTGTGCGTCGGATCGAGCAGGTAGGTTTCGGCGGCGGCCATCGCGTTGAACGAGCATGCAGCGGCGAGCGCGCCGGCGGCGAGCAGGAAGGATTGCTTCAAGGTGGACTCCAGAGGTCGAAGGGTAAGGCGGTGCTGCGGCGTTGTGGGTTATTTCTTCGCCGCGACCAGATGAAATTTGATGACGACTTCGTCGGCGACCACCGACGTGTCTTTCCATTCGCCGGTGCCGACGTCGAACTGCGTGCGCTTGATCGGCAGCGAGCCGTCGAAAGTTTGCGTGGCGCCCTGGCTCGCGATCACGACCGGCACGACGACCGTTTGCGATTTGCCTTTGATCGTCAGCTTGCCGGTCACCTTGTACTGGTTGCCGCCAGCCGGCGCGATCGAGCTCGACACGAAGGTCGCGCTCGGGAAGGCGCCGCTGTCGAACCATTCCTTGCCTTGCGCCTGCTTGTTGTAGTCGTCGGCGCCGAGGTCGTAGCTCGCGGTGTCGATCGACACGTTCGCGCTGCCCGCGGCAGGCTTCGCCGGATCGAAATTCAGTTGCGCGGAGAACTTTCTGAACTTGCCGTCGACGGGCACGTTCATCTGTTTGGTCGTGGCGATGACGCTGCTTTTCGCGAGGTCGACGTCGGCGTGCGCGAGGTTCGCGCCGAGCAGCGCAAGCGCCGCGAAAGAAGCGAGCGTCGCGCGACGAGCGGAGAGATAAAAGGGTGTCTTCATGATGGTACGCATCCTATCCGAGCTTCGCGGCGTGATTGCACACCGCGAGGAATTTGATTGCCAACCAGTCGTAACCAATCGACAAAAGTGATGGCTTTCTTCAAGCTGTCGTATCGTTATGCGCGGGTCTTCAGAAACGGCACCATGCGCGCGAGCAATCCGTCGCGATCGACGAACTGATGCTTGAGCGCCGCAAGCACGTGCATGATCACGAGCGCGAGCAGCGTGTAGTTGAGCAGCACGTGCACCGTGCGCAGCGCGGCCTTCAGCGCCTGATCGGGACCGATGATCGTCGGCAGCGGCAGGATGCCCAGATACACGACCTGAATGCCGGCCGCCGAGCTGTAGAAGTAGCCGGACAGCGGAATCGCGAGCATCAGCAGATACAGCAGACCGTGCACCAGATGCGCGGCGGCCTTCTGCCACGCGGGCGTCGCGGCATCGAGTTCGGGCGCGCGATGCGTCGCGCGCCACAGCACCCGCAGCAGCGCCAGCGCGAACACGGTCACGCCGATCCATTTTGTGCCACGAGAAGTACTTGAGCTTCGTCGGCGTGAAGCCGGGGATATCGGTCATGATCCAGCCGATGTAGAAGCCGCAGATCATCAGCGCGGCGACCAGCCAGTGCAGCGCGATCGCCGCGCCGTGGTAGCGCGTGCGAGCGCAAGCGTGTGTTTGCATCGTGTTCTATCCGTTGCTCGCGAGAAGCCGCGTGAGAATGCGGATAGTAGGGATGCCCATTCAAACTGAATAGGCGGGTGGGCGGGAACAGATCGTTGTCGCGGTGATGTTAATCGTGTCGAGAGGTATGCGCGCAGAAAGGTCCGCGCATGAAGGCACGCACACTGCTATGGAGCGCTCGCCGTGGTATCGCTGTGGTAATTTGTTGCCCCGAACAACACGGTTGCGCGCTTTGCGCAGCCACGGACATAACCCATTATCCGGGCGTTAAGCCGTGAATTCCGTTTTTCTTTCCTGGAGTATTGCCGCGCTCGCTACCGCCGGCGTGATCACACGGCCGTTCAAATGGCCCGAAGCCGTGTGGGCCGTCGCCGGCGCGGTGCTGCTCGTCGCCCTCGGCCTATTGCCCTTGCATCTCGCGGTCGAAGCGATCGGCAAGGGCACCGACGTCTATCTGTTCCTGTTCGGCATGATGCTGCTATCCGAAGTCGGCCGCCGCGAAGGGCTGTTCGACTGGGTCGCGGTGCTCGCTGTCAATCATGCGCGCAGTTCGCCGCGCAAGCTGTTCGTGCTCGTGTATCTGTTCGGCGTGGTGATCACCGCGTTTCTTTCCAACGACGCCACCGCCGTCGTGCTGACGCCCGCCGTGTTCGCGGCGGCGAAGAAAGCGAAGACACCGCCGCTGCCGCTGCTGTTCGTCTGCGCGTTCGTCGCCAATGCGGCGAGCTTCGTGCTGCCGATTTCGAATCCGGCCAACATCGTGCTGTACGGCAATCACACGCCGCCGCTGGGACCGTGGATGCTGCGCTTCACGCTGCCGTCGGTGCTGTCGATTGCCGCGACCTTCGTGATGCTGCGCTGGGCGCAACGCGAGGCGCTCGCTGGCGTCTGCGAGGCAAATCTCGACGCGGTCGAGCTGTCGGCGAGCGGGCGCGTCGCGCTCGCGGGCATCGCGGTGACGGCCGGCGCGCTGCTGACGGTCTCCGCCTACGACATCCAGCTCGGCCTGCCGACCGCGATCCTCGGCACGCTGACCGCGCTCGTCGTGCTGATCAAGGAGCGCAGATCGCCGCTGCCGATGATGCGCGAAATTTCGTGGAACGTGTTGCCGCTCGTCGCCGGGCTGTTCGTGCTGGTCGAGATGCTCGATCACACCGGTGTCATCAACATGTTCGCGGGTGCGTTGCGCCGCGCGACCGAACACAACGAAATGGAAGCGGCCGGGTGGGCCGGCGCGAGCGTCGCGTTCCTCAGCAATCTGATCAACAACCTGCCGGCCGGCTTGATCGCGAGTTCGACCGTGATGCAGGCGCATAGCCCCGAGCGCGTGATCGACGCGCTGTTGATCGGCGTCGACCTCGGGCCGAACCTGTCGATCACCGGCTCGCTCGCGACGATCCTGTGGCTCAACGCGATTCGCCGCGAAGGCGAAGACGTCAGCTTCATGAAGTTTCTGAAAGTCGGCGCGCTGGTGATGGTGCCCGCGCTCGTGCTGGCGCTTGGGGCGCGGATATTAACTGGCTGAACGGATGCCGGACCCGCCCGCCATCAGCGGGCTTGTGCAGGAACCGACGCGCGTCGCGCCGGCGAGCTGGTCCAGTCGCGCGCCGACCGAGCGCAGCCTTGCTTCGAGGTGGGCGACGCGCTGGCGTTGCGCGGGCACCATCGACGAACGGTTCAACGCATGCAGCCGACGATGCCAGTACGACAGCGGAAAACGGTCGCGCCCAGAAAGTGCGTTGAAAACGACTTCGAGGTGGGCGATTTCCTTGTCGATATCTTGGTAGCTCATCACAAAGGTCCAGGAAAGAAGGTGGGATAAGGGGCGCGCGAACCTGACAGGGGTCGCAAGGTCCGTTCCATCCCGCCTAGATGTAGTCAATATCAGCCGTGCCGGCGCAGAGCGCCACATCGAGCGCGCGCCTGGCGCCGTGCGCGATGGTAAGAAGCGGCAAACTCCATGCAAGCTTTACGCGGCACTCCACCTTTCAACGGGACAACGGGAATTCACCAGGCGTGCCC
This sequence comes from Paraburkholderia sp. Clong3, assembly GCF_050436485.1. NCBI lineage: Bacteria > Pseudomonadati > Pseudomonadota > Betaproteobacteria > Burkholderiales > Burkholderiaceae > Paraburkholderia > Paraburkholderia sp. Clong3. The sequence goes on from NZ_JBNDMH010000003.1 coordinate 1,175,185, forward strand.
GCGAGGCGCGTGTCCTATGCTGAGTCAACGGCGTGGGCCGGTCTCGGGGCGATCGAAACCGCCAGCGCGACGGCCCGGCGCGCGCTTTCAACGCGGCGCGATCACGAGCGGTTGCGCATAGCTGACCGTCGGCGCGGGCACCACCGCATAGTTGAGCGCGGGCGGCGCCGCGACGATGGTCGCGGCCGCCACTGGCACGTCGACAGGCGGTGCCGATACATACACGGGATTGACCGGCACCGGGTAGTAGACCGGCCGCGGCGGCGGCGCGTAGACCACGGCGGCGGGCAGATACACGACGACTCGCGCGTAGGCAGCGGAAGAACAGGCGAGACCGATGGCGGTGAAAGTCGAGGCGCAGGCGAGACGGATAGTCATTTGGGACTCCTGATACGTGAATGCCGACGAACGGCAGACGGAACGATACGCAGCAGGCCCGCAAAACGAAACCGCGAACTCATTTCATTCGATGTCACGCTGCAGCGGCACCCGGCGCCGTGACATGATTCGACATGATTCTCGAATTGCGATCGCGCGGCGTCTGACCAACAATTCGGCCTGTCATCGAAACGGCTCGCGGCACCCAGGCAGGCGACGGTCGATGTTCCAACCGAAGGAGTCAGTCATGAAGAAGTTGCTCGCCACCGTGCTGCTGTGCTGCGCGTCCACCGTCGCGTTCGCTCAGGCCGCCGCGCCGCAAGGTATCAGCCAGCAGCGGATGGAGCGCATGGAGCAGCAGTTGCAAACGCGTTTTTCAAGCGCGAACACCACCCACGACGGCAAGCTGACGCGCGACCAGGCAGCGGCCGGCATGCCGCTGCTCGCGCGTCATTTCGACGAGATCGACACGCAGAAGGCCGGCTACATCACGCTCCCGCAGATCGAGGCATTCATGCAGGAACGCGGGGCCGCACACTGAGCGGCTCGGTTATCGAGGAGCTTTCGGATGGAACGCCCCACCAGGATCATCGTGCTCGACGACGAAGCCGAATTGCGCAACATGCTGCTGCGCTTTCTGCGCGGTCATGGCTTCGACGTGCGCGCGGCCGAGGACGGCAAGCGCCTGAATCGCTACCTGGAGCGCGAGCCGTTCGACCTGCTGATACTCGATCTGATGATCGGCGAAGAGGACGGCCTCGAGATCTGCGCGAAGCTGCGCGCTCAAGGGCAGACCTTGCCGATCCTGATGTTGACGGCGAAGGGCGATCCGCTCGATCGCGTGACCGGCCTCGAAACCGGCGCCGACGACTACCTCGCGAAACCGTTTCTGCCGCGCGAACTGGTGGCGCGAATCAATGCGTTGCTGCGCCGCCAGAAGATGGCCGCGGGCGACCTCACGCTGACGTCGCAGTGCGTGCGTTTCGGCGACTTCACGCTCGACATCGGCAAGCAGGAGCTGTCGCGCGCGGGCGAGCCGCTCGAGATTCATTCCGCGCAGATGCTGCTGCTGGTCGCGCTCGCGTCGTCGCCGAATCGCGCGGTGAGCCGCGACAACCTGCTCGCGCGTGCGCGAGGGCGCGACCATGACGCGCTCGATCGCAGCATCGACGTACAGGTGCTGCGGCTGAGGCAGATCGTCGAGGACGATCCGTCGAAGCCGCGTTTCATTCGCACCGTCTGGGGCGTCGGCTATATGCTCGTCGCCGATCTCGAATCATGATGCGCTCACTGTCGCGCGCACTGCTGCCGCGCACGCTGCTCGCGCGCAATATCGCGCTGTTGATCGCGCTCGTGATGCTGAGCCAGATCTGCTCGATCGTCGTGCTGCTGCATTACGTGCAGCGGCCACGCGTCGAACGCGCGGCGGCCGTGTTCGCGACCTACGTGACGACGCTCGACAACCTGCTCGCGGCCACTCCGCCCGCCTCGCGCGCGGCGCTGACCGCGCGTCTCGACGCGCGCGAGCAGTTGCCGCCCGAAGCGACCGACACACCGCCGCACGATCTGTTGCATGTGTACAGCACCTATCAGCACGGCGTTTTCGTCGACAGCTTGCAGAAGCATCTGCCCGCCGATATGCCCGTGCGGTGGCAGACCGAGGGCGGGCAGCGGCTGTGGATTCGCATGCATGCGCCGGCTGCCGGGTCCGACCACGCGGCCGGTTCGTTGGCCAGCGCGCCATACTGGATCGCGCTGCCGGTTCCCGAGGACGCGCAGGGCAGCGGCCTCGAAGCGGCGATCTTCCTGTCGTTGGGTCTCGGCGTGCTCGCCGCGCTCGCCGGCTACGCGATCCAGCTGCACCTGAACGAACCGTTGCACGAGCTCACGCAAGCGGCGCGGCGCGTCAGCGCCGGCGACCTGCCCGCGCCGCTGCCCACCGACGGCCCCGCCGAAATCGCCGCCGTGGGCAGCGCTTTCAATCAGATGACGCGCGCGTTACAGGACGCCGAAGCGACGCGCGCGTTGATGCTCGCGGGCATCTCGCACGACATCCGCACGCCGTTGACGAAGCTGCGCCTGTCGATGGCGATGGCGATGCCGCAGGGGGCCGACAGCAGTTTCGTCATCGCCGCCGAATCGTATCTCGATCAGATCGAGACGATTCTGCAGCAGTTCATGGATTACGCGGGCAGCGGCGAGCGCGAGGAAGCGCAGCCCGGCGATCTGAATGCGCTGATCGAACGGCTCGCGGGCGACTTCGCGGGGCTCGGGCACGAGTTCGACCTGTCGCTGGGCAGCTTGCCGGCCGTTCGATATCGGCCGATCAGCATGATGCGGCTGCTGATGAATCTGATGCAGAACGCGATCGTCTACGGCGGCAGCGGGCTTGCGGTGCGCACGTGGGCGACGCAGGACGCGGTCACGGTTGCGGTCGGCGATCGCGGTAAAGGTTTGACGGCGGAGGAGTTGGAGAAGCTGAAGGCGCCGTTCCAGCGCGGCCGCAATGCGCGTGCGCATAGCGGCGGCACGGGGCTGGGGCTGTCGATCGTCGATCGGATCGCGCGGCTGCACGGCGGCGGCCTGCAGTTTCATCCGCGCGACGGCGGCGGCCTCGAAGTGTGGGTCGTATTGCCGGTCGAGGCGGCATGATGGGATGAGGCGGTGGCGTTCTTGCCGCTCACTCGCGATCGAGCCACGCGTCGAGCCCGACCCGAAACGCAACGCCCGCGATGACCGGCACGGTCAGCATCAGGATGATGCCGAAGTTCGGGATCTCGTCGCCGTACATGATCGGGTTGTACAGCACGACGCCCGACACGATCGTGAACATCACGACGCCAATGGCGACCATCAGGAGATTGCGCACGGACATGGACAGCGTCTTGCGCTTCGGCTTGTCCGTCGTGTCGTGAGCGCCGGGTGCTTCGTCGTGTTGGGCAGGCATGATGGTTCTCGTGGCAAAAAATGCGGCATCGGAAGCGGGTGCGGAGGGCACCGCGCCCGGCATCATACCCGCACCCGCGCGGCTGATGCAGATCGGGGCCGCGCCGTTGCGGTACTCATCCTTACCAACAATATATGCCATTCCAGGCCGCGATTTCAGGCGTCGGCAGTCGACCCCGCCGGAGGCGGCGAATCCGTGCGAGACGCCGATGCAAGCGCGCAACCGCTCAGGCCGAGCTCGTCGAGAATCGCGCTCATCAAGCCCGTGCGGCGCCATTGCAGCCACCTGATGTAGCACGTCTGCGACGGCGGAAACGTGCCGGGCAGCCGATGCCATTTCTCGTTGCGCGTGACGACCCACAGAATCGCGTCCAGGATCTCGCGCGGAGGACGCGCGGGCCGGCCCAGACGTTTCTTCGGGTCCTGCTTGAACAGATGACTGATGCGCGCCCACGCGTCATCGGAAAGAGGAAGATCTAGCATGCCGCGAACACCTGACTGACCGGTTTATGTCGATCTTACGGTTTGGGCGGTTCCTTCTAATTCCGGATTTACGCGGGGTTTGGCCCGCTGAACCGTGGATTGCTTCGCGTCCGATGACGCTAGCGTTGCTTTCCTGACCTTCATCATCGACGCGCCGGGGATTACCGCGACCACGTTGAAGGAGCTGACGCTGATCTCTTCGGCCCTAGGAGGCCGCCTCGGTGTGGTCGAGCCATTGCGCGAACTCGTGTCGCAACTGCGCGATATCGAGCGGCTTGCCGAGTAGCCGTGCACCCGGAATCGCCGCCCCGATCTCCGCGCTGCGACCGTAGCCCGACACCAGCAGCACGCGTATCTCCGGCTGCACTCGCCGCACCGCGCGCGCGAGTTCGTGGCCGGACATGCCGGGCAGCGTGAGGTCGGTCAACAGTACGTCGTAGCGCTGCGTGTTCGCGAGCGGCAACGCTGCTTCCGCGCTCGCGACCGCGGTGCAAGCGAGGCCTAACGCGCCGAGCAGTTCGCCGAGCGCCTCGCGCGATTCGGTGTCGTCCTCGACGAACAGCACGCGCGCGGCTTCGTGGGCCGCACGCGGCTGGATCGGCTTGTGCGGCTTTTTCTTCGGCTCTTTATTCGACGCTTTCCGCGGGCCCTTCGCAGTGGCGCACGGGTTGGCGCTTTCGTACGCGGCGGGCGGCACGCATGCGGCGATACGCGCTTCGCGCATCCCGGCCGCGTGGTCCGCGCGCGCGGCGCCCGCGCGTAGAACGTTACGCACCAGACGGGCAAGATCGTCGCGCCGGTACGGCTTCGACAGCAGCGTGATACCGGCGTCGAGCTTGCCGTGGTGGACGATTTCGTCGCGCGTATAGCCCGACGTGAACAGCGTAGGCAGCGGCGGCGTGCGCGCGGCCGCGCGTTGCGCGAGCTCGACGCTCTTCAGCTTGCCGGGTATCACGACGTCGGTGAACAGCAGATCGATCGGCACGTCGCTGTCGATGAATTCGAGCGCCGCGTCCCCGTTCGACGCGGTCAGCACCTTGTAGCCGAGCTGCGCGAGCATTTCGACCGCGGTCAGCCGCACGTCGGCATCGTCCTCGACGACGAGTATCGTTTCGCCGCCCCCGACCGATGCCGCGGTGCCATCGACGATCTCCGGCGTCTCCGCCTCGCAGCAGCGCGGAAAGAACAGCGACACCGTGGTGCCGTATCCCACTTCGCTTTCTATCGACACATGCCCGCCGCTTTGCCGCGCGAAGCCGAACACCATGGACAGGCCAAGGCCGGTGCCGTGGCCGTCGGGTTTGGTCGTGAAGAACGGCTCGAACACGCGTTGCAGCACTTCGGGCGGCATGCCCGAGCCGGTGTCGGCAACCGAGAACTCCACGTATTCGCCGGGCGACAACTCCGGCTTGCCGCGGCAGAACGCGGCGTCGAGCGTGCGGTTGGTCGCGCGCACGGTCAGCACGCCGTCGGCGCGCATCGCGTCGCGCGCATTGATCGCGAGATTGAGCAGCGCGTTTTCGAGCTGGTTGCGGTCGACCTGCACGTTCCACAGATCGTCGCTGAGCACCGTGTCGATCCGCACCGTTTCGCCGAGCGCGCGATGCAGCATCTCGCTCATGCCGGTCAGCAGGCGGCGCGGATTCAGCACGGTCGGCGACAGCGGCTGACGCCGCGCGAACGCGAGCAGATGCGCGGCGAGCTTCGCGCCGCGTTTGACGGCATCGGTCGCGGCGGATAGACGCCGCTGCGTGACCGGGTCGTCGTCGGCGTCGGCCGCGAGCATCTGCAGATTGCCGTTGATCACCTGCAGTACGTTGTTGAAGTCGTGCGCGACGCCGCCCGTCAGGCTGCCGATCGCTTCCATCTTCTGCGCCTGGCGCAGCTGTTCCTCGGCGAGCGCGCGCGCCGCGATCGAATCGGCGACGCGCTGCTCGAGCGTTTCGGTCAACTGAAGAAGCTGCTGTTCGGCGATCTTGCGCTCGTGAATGTCGATCAGCACGCCCGGAAAGCGCGTCGGTTCGCCGTGTTCATCGAACTGGCAGCGGCCGTTTGCCTGTACCCACATATAGCCGCCGTCAGGCCGCCGGATTCGGTACTCGGCGCGAAACGGCTCGCCGCTGCGGATCGCTTCGGCGGTCAGGCGGTCGTTGAGCGCCTGGTCGTCGGGGTGGATCATCTGCGTCATGGCATCGCGCGCGACGCCCTTCGACGCTTTGTCGCGCGCAAACAGAAAGGTCCGCGCGAAGCGTTCGTCGCCCGTGACCTCGCCGGTGCGCACGTCGAGCACCCAGGTGCCGAGCACCGCGCCGGTGTTCAGAGCGAGCTGCAGGCGTTCGTTGGTCTCGTGCAATTCGGTCTCGGCTTGCTGGCGCATCCGCTCGGTCAGCACGCGCCCGGTGGTCTCGACGACCATCGCGAGCACACCGGCCGGCGCGCCGCTGTCGCCCGCGACAGGGCTGTAGTACAGATCCATCCACACGTCTTCCGGCTTGCCGTCGCGCAGCAGCATGAGCGCCTTGTCGCGGTATGACAGCGTGCCGCCCGCGAGGCAGGTGAGCATCACGTGATGGTTGAAATCGGCGACTTCGGGCCAGCCGTCTTCGACCGGACGGCCGAGCAGATACGGATGCCGCCCGCCCGCGAAGACCGCATAGGCGTCGTTGTAGATCATGTAGCCGGGCTCGCCCCACAACAGCACGAGCGGCACCGGCGAGGCGAGCATCATCTGGACCGTCGAGGTCAGACTGCGCTGCCAGTTTTCGATCGCGCCGAGGGTGGTGGCGCGCCAGTCGAATTCGCTGATGCGTCGCGCCATCTCGCCGCGCCAGCCAGCGCAGCCGCAGTCTTGTGCCGGAAAAGGCATTCAGCGCTCCACGTGAAATCACGTCGAAAATGATTGGCTCTTGACCGAAGCTTCGAGGGTTCGCGCGCGTTGCGCAGCCTCGCGAACCCCAAATATTGTAGGGCACAACGCCTTATCGTTGATGCATCGCAGACGCTATTCGGGGTTTTGCCGGGTAAGCACCCGTGTCCGAAACCGTACCAATTTGGCACCTCGTTCGATGCGCGGGCAACATTTACCGCGAGGCGCATTTGCTGCGCGGCGAAAGCGGAAGAAGCGCCCGCATTTCAGGCGTGGCTCGATACCTTCGCGTAGGGCGTGGTCGTGCCCACGGTCAGGTGCGAATCGTACTGTCGTCCCCGATTCCTGCGCGAGCTTCGAACTTCAACGGAACGCACCGTACGATGGCGAAGGAAAACATCACACGATATCCACACCCCAAACCCGCCGTCGAGCTCGTGAGCAGCCACGAGGCCGGCTATCTCGAGCATGGCCGGCGCTATGCAATGGAGTGCGAACGAAAGTGAGGGCGGGGGCGACGAGGCTTGCGATTCATCGAATGCAAGCCGCGACCTCACCCAACGAGTGCGTCCGTCAGTTGGACAGCGACAGATACTGCGACGTCAACGGCACCGGCGGGAACGGCTGCAGGCCGGTCTGCTTGTTGAAGCTGTAGCGCACGTACACGGCCGCGAGCCACTCGCGATATTCATAGGCATTGCCGAGCGACGCGGTCGCCCCGACCGCGAGCTGCGGCGCGAGCTGATATTCACCGACGCCGCTGATCGAATACGACACGCCGGTCTTGCTCTGACCCGGGTAGACGGCGGTCAGACCGTTGCCGAGGGATTGCGCGGCGGCGGCCGCGTCGCCTTGCCGCGTCGAGCCGTCGTTCAGCGGGAAGTAGTTCGACGCATCCTCGCGATAATGCTGCACGCCGATCGACCCCTTCACGTCATATGTAAACAGGCCCGCGCGGCCCGACCATTCGACCGGCAGATTCAGGATCACGTACTGCTGCGGACTGAAGTAGCCGCCCTGGCCATAAGTGAAGTACGACAGATTGCGGTTGTAGCCCATGATCGTCGTGTTCACGCCGACCGTCAGCGTCTGGTCGGCGTCTTTCAGCAGACGCGTGTAGACACCGCCGCCACCCTTGATCGCGTTGTTGCCCGGCACGTTGGTGCCCATGTAGTGCTGATACGACGCGTTCACGTACAGGCCGCTCGTGCCGTCGTCCCAGCTGAGGCTGGCAAGCGCGCCGTTCGACGTGACGCCGCCCCATTCGAGGCCGGCGGCCGCATCGCGCGCGCCCGCGTACGACAGCAGGCTGTCCGTCACCGCGCGTCGCGCGACCGCGATCGAGTACGAGACCTTGTCGGTGACGCCGCCGTTGTATTGCGCGCCACCGACGATGTTGGTCTCGCGCAAGCCGATCGGCGTCACGCCGATATCGCCGCTGATGCTGCGACTGTCATAGCCGACGGACAGGCCCACACCGCTCGCGGTCTGGCTGCCGTAGTTGTTGGTGCCGTTCTGCGCCGCCGATTTCGACGACGCGGTCGAAAGCCCCGCGCCGAAGCGCGCGAGCGTCGACGTGCTGTTCGACGCGGTGCCTGCGTCGAGCGTGACCGGGGTCGCGGTCACGACCACGTGACCGTTGCCCGCCTTGATACGCCCCTGAATCGGCGCCTCGATGTCGGTGAGCGACGACAGTCCGTCCTCGCCGACTCGATTGCGGAAGATCAGGCCGCCCGACACGGTGCTCGACTGCTCGCGATTGACCTGCGCAAGCTCCTCGGCGACGCCGAGCGTCTGCGCGTTCGCGACGTTCGACTGCGGGTTGTTCTGCGCGTTGCTGCCGGGCGGGTAGTACGGTTGCGCGTAGCCGGCCGGCGGTTGCGGAATGTACGGCTGCTGCGCGTAGTAGCCCTGGTTCGGGTAAGGCTGCGGTTGATAGGGCTGTTGCGGCGGGTACGGCTGATACGGCTGCGCGTAGCCCTGCTGCTGCGGATACGGCGGCGGCTGCGCGTAGACCGGCGCGGGTTGGCTCGTTTTCGCCGTGCTCTTCTTGGCGCTCTTCTGCGTGCTCGTGCGTGTCGATCCGTACGGCAGCGCCGTCGTCGACGCGGCGTTGGCCTGCGCCTCGCGCGCGGCCGGCGACACAGGCCACGGTGTGGCCGCATAGCCGTCCTGCGCGCCGTAGGGCTGCTGCCCGTATGCCGGCTGTCCGTACGCCGGTTGCTGCGGATACGCTTGCTGCTGCGGGTAAGGCTGTGGCTGCGGATACGCTTGCTGCTGCGCATAGGGCTGCTGCTGCGTATAGCCCGCGTCGTACTGCTGCCGCGGCATCGGCTGCCCGGGCGCCTGACCTTGCCCCGGATAAGGCTGCAACGGCGCGCCCGACTGGCTCGATCCGTTGGATTCCTGTCCGTAGCCGCCGACCTCGGCGGCGGAGCGGGGCGCTCCGTACGGTGCGGCGACCGGCGCGGGCTGTGCGGCAGGCGCGTTATAAGGCGTCGCGGCGGGCGCTGTATAGGGCGCGACATACGGCGCGGGCTGAAGGGGCGGCGGATAGTTCGGCACGGTCTGCGTCGGCGAGGAAGACTGCGTATTCAGGAACGGAAGCGCGGGACGCGCGGCATTGTCGGCGACGCCCGAAGGGACGATCGCCGTTTTGCCTTCGAACGGATTGGTGCCCGGCAGCGGCGTCGCGCCGATCTGGCTCATCGCCGCTTCCCAGCCGCGCGGCACGTTGGTGCCTGCGTTGCGGGGCGCGTTCGCCGCCAGCGGCGTATTGGCCGCGACCAGCGAGCGTTGCAGATAGGTCGACGCGAGCGACAGCTTGCCTTGGGCGCGATACATGCGCCCCACGGTCGCGAGCACGCCCGGGTCGTTGGGCGCGAGGGCGAGCGCCTGGTTCGCGAGCGTTTCGGCGTAGCTGAACTGCTTCGCGCCGGCCGCAGCAGAGATCGCCGCCTGCAGCAGATTCAGATCGTCGGGGCGGCGCTGCAGCGCGACACGGAAGCTCGTGAGCGCGTTGCGGTCGTCCCCCGCGCTCGCATACATGCGGCCGAGCGCGGCTTGCAGGTCGGGGTTGTCGGGCATCGCGGCGAGCCACGGCGCGATCACGTCGTAGGCGCTCGCGAGATCGCCGCGCAGGCGTACCGCGTCGGCTTGTCGGATGACGATGCCGAGATTCAGGTTGTTGAAGTCAGTGCGCTGCTGCGGCGTCAGTTGCATGCCTTGCAACTGGCGCATCACGGCGCCGAGCTCGGCCTGCTGGTTGGCCGCGGACAGAATGCTCGCGTATTGCAGCATCAGATCGGTGTTGCCGGGCGCCGCGCTCATCGCGCCGCGCACGAGTGCGAGCGCGCGGGTCGGATCGCCGGCCTGCTGGTACGCGCCGGCGATCACGCCGATCAGCTCGGGGTTGTTGCCGGCCACCGGCTCGGCGGCGCGCAACGTCGCGATGGCCTGCTGCGTCTGGCCGTTCTTCGCCATGCGCGTCGCGAGGTCGGCCTGCCGATGCACCCACAGCCGATGCTGCAACGTCGTCATCGCATCGGTGCGCTGCGCGGGCGCAATACGGTCGAGCTGCGCGAGACCGGTCGACCAGTCCTGCGTTTCCGCCGACAGCAGCGCGCTCGCGTACAGCGCATCGGTCATGTCCGGATGCGTGGCGAGCAGACCGTCCATCATGCTGCGCGCATTCGCGACCGCGCCCTGGCGCACGTAGATGCGCGCGAGGTCGAGCCGCAGCCACGGATCGTCGGGCTTGTTCAGCAGCGCGTCTTCGAACAGGCTGCGCGCGCTGCCGAGATCGCCGCGCGCTTCGGCCGCGCGCGCCTGCGCTGCCTGCGCGTCGCCGCGCAAACGGTCGATGCCGCCGACCTTCGCCTGTTGCTGCGCGTTCAGCTGATTGGCGAACTGCAGCGCCTCGTCGGCACGGCCCTGCGCGGCGAGCGCACCGACGAGGCCGCGAATCGCGTCCGGGTTGTCGGCCTGGCGGCGCAGTGCCATCCGGTATGCCTGCTCGGCGCCGGCCGGGTCGCCGGTCGTGAGCAGCATTTCACCGAGCTGCACCTGGGCGGTCACGTCGGACGGATTCAGCGCGATCGCGCGCTCGAACAGTGCCTTCGCCTTCGCGAACTCGCCATTGCTGCGCGCGCCAATCGCTTCGCTGGTGTAGGTCCAGTAGGTCGCGCTGTCGAGCGCGGTTTTCCAGCGCGCCGGATTCGGTCCGCGCGAGGCACGCTCGAGGTAGTTGCGCGCCTCGGCGAAACGCTCCTGCTTCAGCGCGGCGATGCCCATGCCGCCGAGCGCGTCGGTATCGTTAGGACTGTTCGCGAGTACCGACGAGAACCTGGCGCGCGCGCTCACGATGTCGTCGCGGTCGAGCGCGGCGAAGCCGTCGGCGATCACGCGGCCGCGCGCGTCGGCGGCGGCGTTTTCCTGCGCGCGGGCGCGCGCCGCGCTGCCCTGCTGCACCATCGATTCGAAGCGCGCCTTCACGGCGGCATCTTCGCCGGCGGTCTGGAAGTACGACTCGTACAGCGCGGCGTCCGAGGGCCGCGCGTCGAGCCACAGCAGCGCCTGGCGCCAGCTCTTTTTCGCCGCCGCACCGACCGAGGTGTCGCCGGCGAGCTTTTGCAGCCGCGCGATACCGTCGCGCCGCGTGACGTCGCGATAGGTCAGATGCTGCGCGTACGCGAGTGCGAAACGCGGGTCGTTGGGGTTGTCGTGGGCGAGCTGTTCGAGGCCGCGGCGTGCTTCGTCCCAGCCCTGCGGCGTCGCCGACAGCGCCTGGTAATACTCGAGCTGCAACTGGGGCGTGGCGGGCTTGCCGGCCAGCGCGCGCTGATACTCCTGCGCCGCGCTCGCGCTCTGACCGGCTTGCGCGAGCCGTCGCGCCTCGCTGATGGTCTGGTCGCGCGGGCTCGTTTCGCCAAGGCGGCGGCCGAGCTCATCGAGATTCGGATAATTCGGCGCGACCGCCTTCAGCCGCGCGAGGTACTGCTGCGCGCCGGCGCCGTCCTTGCGGTCGGCCAGCACCATGCCCATGCCGAACAGGGCGTCGGGCTGCTTCGGATCGATGCTGAGCACCTTCTGCCAGGCCTGCTCGGCGAGGTCGCCGCGCTGATGCGACTGCCAGTACTTGCCCTGATCGATCAGCACGGTCAGCGGATCTTTGCTCGCCTGCGCGAGCGCATCGGGGGCGGCCGCGGCCGCGCACAAGACCGCGCCGACGGACAGCGCGATATGCAGCGCGATATGCAGCGACCCGGCGAGGGCGTTCAATCGCATGCGGTCCTCCAGGCGGGCACGAGACCGCCGGCTTCATCGAAGCGATAGCGGCCATCGATGAACCCCGTGCCGAACAGACCCAACACACGATCGTAGTACACCGGTTCACGGCCCGGAACGTTCGCGTCGAGCGCGGCGAGCCGCGTGCGCGCGAGGCCGAGTCCGTGCTCGTCGCCCAGCGTCTTGAAGTATGGCGCGAGCGCGCCCCAATAGCTGAGCGGGCCTTCGCCGCTCGACGCGCCGCTGGTCGACGACACCTTCTCCGGCGGGAAGCCGTTCTGCGCGACCTTCGCGCGCATGCCGCCGAGCGCGCCGAGCCACGGCTTCGCGAGCGGATCGGCGGGCGAAGCGAGGCCGGCCCACAGATAGACGCGGATCGCATCGTAGCTGCCGACGTCGCCGTTCTTCGGATCGACGACGAACCGACCGTTCTGCCACGCCGCCCAGTCAGGCGCGAAGCCTTGCGGCGACACGGTTTTGACGAACTGGTAAGCGTTGTCGGCGAGCTTGGCCCACGGGCCGTCCGGCACCTCGTGCGCGAGCGCGCGCAACACCGGCAGCGGCAGATAGCTCGGATTCAGACGCGTGACGTTGCCGTTCCTGAAGCCCTGCGCCCCCGGCAGCAGCATCGGCCCGAGGCCAGATAGATTCGCGACTTCGTCGCGCGCGATGCGCTCGGCGAGTGCCTGGCCCAGTTGCGTGTAGGCGGGGTTGTGCCACAGGCGGCCGGCCTGCAGCAGATCGTAGGCGATCCACAGGTCGGAATCCGATGCCGAATTCGGATCGAGCACGCCGTACGAGCCGTCCGGCTTCTTGCCCCATTGCCATGCGGGCAGCCGCAGGTTCTGGGCGTCGAACTGGTTGCCCGCGAGATTCGCGCGGGTCCAGCCGAGCAGCTTGTCGAAGGTCGCGCGGTCGTTGGCGACCAGCGCGAAAAAGAGCGCGTAGGACTGGCCTTCCGAGGTGGTCTGCTGGGCCGGCGTCGAGTAATCGATCACGCGGCCGTCGGCCTGGACGAAGCGTTGCACGAAGCTTTGCCAGGCGACCCAGTCGCCGCATGCAGCGCCGTTCTGCGCGGCCTGAGCGGCGCCGCTCAAACCCGCCAGACTGGCCGACGCCGTCATGCCGATACCGAGCGCCAGCGCAAAAGTGGTTCTTCTGTCGATCCGAAACCGCATACGAGTCATAGCCGTTCCATTAGGGTCTGTTTACATATGGAACGCACGTGCGTTGCCGCGAGAAGGGCCGCTCGCAAGGACTGCGACGCCGCGAATACTCGACGTATTCGCAAGGAGCATGACGCAGCGAGCGGCCCTTCTCGCGGCAACCCCATTGCCTGGATTTCATTTCAGGGGAATGCCCGCTATCGGCCGCATGGCGGCGTCGCGCGTCGCTCACGTGGCGCGGCCACGCAGCGCTCCTTACTCCTTGCCCTGCGGCCGATAGCGGGTATTCGCACGTGCGTTCCATATGTAAACAGACCCTAGTCCTTCAGTCGACGCGCGGCGATCGCGCGAAGGGTCCGGTAGCACAAGGCCGCGATGATCAGCGCGGCGAGCACGCCGCCGAGCAACAGCAGCAGCGGATGCGACGACAGTGCCCAGCGCAGATACTCCTGCGGCGACAGACGGCCCACGTAGTATGCGGTGCCGTTCGACGTGATGGTGACGGCGCGGCCATGGATCACGGCCATCGCGCCTTGAATCTTCGGCAGCACGTCGGCGTCGAGCAGCGCGGCGGACAGATCGGCATCCGACGGGCCGGCCGCGCTGATCAGCGCAACCGCGCTGCGGCCTCGCTGCAGCGGCGACTCGAAGCCGGTTAGCAGCGCCGCGCCGTTCGAGCTGACCATCGTCAGATCGGCACGCGCGGGCGTGCGCTCGACGCCGCGCTCGCCGTGCCACCAGTCCCGCAGCTTGAACACCAGGTCGGTGAGCTGGAACGTGTGCGCGGCGCCGTCGCTGGAGAACGGCATCGACTTCGACCAGCGCTGCAACAGCGGCTGCTTGCCAGGCGCGCCGAACACCAGCAGGTCCTTGTCGGCGAGGCGGTCGACGTCGGCCGCATGAGCGACGGTCACGCCGGAGACCGGATAGCCGGTCGATTCGCCCATCCGGCCCATCGTCAGCAGATACAGGCTGTAGTCGCTCGCGTCCGGGTCGTCCGGCAGCACGACGGCGGTCTCGGAGAGGTCCGCCATCCGCGTGAACGGAAAGCCGCTGTTGGCGAACGCGGCCAGATCGGGCAGCGCCATGTAGTGCGGGAACGACGACAGGTCGATCGTCGAGTTCGGATCGATCGCGCCGACCACGTTCTGCAGCAGGCGGCCCGCGCATTCGCCGGTGTTCGGGATGTCGTAGTAGAAGTGCAGCCGCAGCTGTGTGCGCGGCGTCATCAGCAGCGGCGGGATGCGGATGTTGCGGCGCGCGTCGGCGGTGCCGTCGGGCATGATGAGGTTGAAGTAGCGGCTCAGGTCGAACACCGACGCAGGGCGCGCCGGAATCGGCAGCGCCTGCACGAAGCCGTTGTTCACGCCGATGTTCAGCGACGAGCGGTCGCGCGCCGGCCGCACCGTGTAGCGGTAGCGCAGATCGATCGGCACGCCGCGCGTGTGCCACATGAACAGATCGGGCGGCACCCGCATGTTGATGCGCACCGCGTCGGCGTCGTAGCCGAACACGGTCAGGTCTTTCGGATCGGCTAGCTCGCCGAAGCGCACCGCGCGGTCGGTCGGCAGCCAGTTCGGCGCGTCGTACGGCACGCGCGGCGTAATTTCGTTCAGCGACGTGATCGTGGCGCTCGCGCCGGACAGCGCGCTATGGCCGATCCCGAGCGACCTCGCGGCGGTCTTCAGCTCGGCCTCGTTGCGGCCGAGCACGAGCAGCAGCTTGCCGCGCGCGTTCGCGTCGCGCTCGACCACCGCGATGGTCGGCCCGGTGATCTCGGGAATCGTCACGCCGGCCGGATGCTGGTCGCTGGTCGCGAACACGACCGCGTTGCCCGACAGCGGCGCGTTGTCGAGCTGGGTGGGAAACACCGCGCCGCGGTAGCCGGCGAGCGAGCCGAACCACGACGCGACGATGCCGGCGGCTTCGAGCGTGCCGTTGCCCGGCTTCTGCGCGAGCACGAACGGCAGCTCGAGGCGGCGCACGTCGCGGCGGTCGAAGAACGGCTGCGGCAGCGCGGCCAGCTCCGCTTTCGTCGCGAGCGACGAGTAGGTCAGGTCGAGCGAGCTCGCGTTGCTGATCGTCGCCCACAGCGATGAGTTCGCGGGGTCTTCGCAGGCCGTCGTGTAGTGGCCGATCAGCTGCAGGTTCAGGTGGTTGAAGTCGGTGATGAAGCGCGGATCGATCGTGATCTCGCGCGCGACCAGCATGCCGGCCTGCTCGTGCGGCAGCGGCAGGGTCGCCGCGACTTCGCCGTTGACCAGCACCTTCAGCTGCGACAGGTTCGCCAACAGCGCGGGCGAATAGCTGTAGATCAGATGCAGCGTCGCGCCGGTCACGACCTCGTCGCCGCGCACCGAGAACGCGATGCCGTTCTGTCCGTCGACGCCGCGCAATTGCAGCGGGTCGAGCGCGCCGAAGTCGGCGAACGTCAGCGTCTGGCGGCGGCCTCCGGGCACCAGCGTGCCGGGCTCGGCGGTGGCCGGCGTGCGCATGCCGAGCGCCTTCACCGACGCCGCCGCGAGCGCGGGCGTCGGCGTGGCGAGCTGGCCCTGGGCGATCGCGTTCGGATCGAACGGCACCGCCGCGCTCGGCGCGGGCACGTTGCCGACACCGGTCGCGACTTGCGGGGTTTGCGGCGCGCCGGCGGGTGCCGCCGCGTCCGACGCCGGTTTGGCCGCGGCGGCGGCAGGGGTGGCCGCTTCAGCGAGCGGCACGAACGACGCCAGCGCGGTCTGCAGCGCGAGCCAGCAGGCGACGCCGCGCATGATTCGCCGCGAGTGTCGCAAGCCGTGACAAGCAAACAGGCGCGATTGGGGTCCAGTGCTGTTGCGCCCGTGTGCCGGGCGTTCGATATTGTCCTTGGCCATCCGGTAGCCCATAGATCAGTCTTTCGTTTTTAGCTTCTTGACGTCCGCGGGACGGCTTTTGATCGAACTGCGCAAGTCGTCGTACAGATGTTCGAACAGCCCCGCGATGCCGCGCACGCCGACCTTCAGCACGTGCGACAGACCGCGCAGCGGTGTGTCCGTCTCGCGTCCCTCGGCCCAGCCGGTCCACGCGTCCGCGCGGGCGAAGGTGGTTTTGACGAACTCGTACTCCTGTTCGTGCGACATCGACGAAAAGCGCAGCCCCACGCGGCCCGGCTCGGTAAAACTGACGGTGGCGGGGAACGCGTACTCTTCGTCGCCGCGGAACAGCGACACGGTCACGCGCTCCTGCATCGGCACTTCGATGGTGCTGGGCAGCGCGACGCCGACGCCGCCTTCCGAGTAGTCGATCGTTTCGCACGCGAGCGTGCGGCCGGTCGAGAACTTCAGCATCACCGGCATCTTCATCGCGACGCGCGGCACCGCGCGGATCTGGCGGCGCTCGCTCGCGGCGGCCACGCTCGCGCCGAGGATCAGCATGTTGTAGCTGGTCCACGCGAGATTGAGCAGTGTGGTCTCGACGATGCTGCGCACGTGCCAGTTCATGTAGATGTGCACCAGACCCGCGAGGAAGCCGAGCAGGTTCAGCAGCAGCAGGAACAGATACGGCCGCGAGATCGACCAGTCGAAGTAGCTCTTCTCGATCACGCCGCCCTTGGCCGTCACGTTGAACTTGCCGAGCTTCGGGTTGATCAGCGCGAGCAGCGTCGGCGCGGTGATGTACGACGCCAGCACCGACTCGTACACCTCGGCCCAGAACGAATGGCGGAACAGGCGCTGCATCCGCGAGTTCGTGATGCTCGCGTGCATCATGTGCGGCAGCGCGTAGATCGCGATCGTGCTGGCCGCCGCCTCGATCACATGCGCGCCGAAGAACAGATACGACAGCGGCGCGGTCAGGAACACGAGACGCGGCACGCCGTAGAAGAAGTGCATCATCGCGTTCAGGTAACACAGCCGCTGGCCGATCTTCAGCCCCTTGCCGGTGAGCGGATTGTCGATGCGGAAGATCTGCGTCATGCCGCGCGCCCAGCGGATGCGCTGGCCGATGTGGCCCGACAGGCTTTCGGTCGCGAGGCCGGCGGCCTGCGGAATCGCCAGATACGCGGTGGTGTAGCCGAGGCGGTGCAGCTTCAGCGCGGTGTGTGCGTCCTCGGTGACGGTCTCCACCGCGATGCCGCCGATCTCGTCGACCATGCTCCGGCGCAGCAGCGCGCACGAGCCGCAGAAGAACGTCGCGTTCCACAGATCGTTGCCGTCCTGCACGAGGCCGTAGAACAGCTCGCCTTCGTTCGGCACCTTGCGGAAAGTGCCGAGGTTGCGCTCGAACGGGTCGGCGGAGAAGAAGTGGTGCGGCGTTTGCAGCATCGACAGCAGCTTGTCGCGCAGGAACCAGCCGAGGCCGATCTGCAGGAACGAGCGGGTCGGGATGTGATCGCAGTCGAAGATCGCGAGGTACTCGCCGCTCGTGATCTTCAGCGCCTCGTTGATGTTGCCGGCCTTCGCGTGGCGATTGTGCGTGCGGATCGTCCAGTTCACGCCGACTTCCTCGCAGAACGCCTTGAACTCGGCGCGGCGGCCGTCGTCGAGCACGTGGATCGACATCTTGTCGGCCGGGTAGTCGAGCGCGAGCGCCGCGTAGACGGTCGGCTTCACGACGGCGAGCGGCTCGTTGTAGGTCGGGATGAACACGTCGACGGTCGGCCATTCGTCGCGATTGGCGGGCAGCGGCATTGGCTTGCGCTTGAGCGGCCACGCGGTCTGGAAGTAGCCGAGCATCAGCACGATCGTCGCGTAGAGCTCGGCGGACACGAGCAGCAGACCCCAGGTGGCGTCGAGCGGATGCTCCCAGTACGTCGTTTCGGTCAGCCGCCAGTACATGTAGCGGCCCGATGCGACGATCGACAGCATGATCATCACCATCGTCGCGTAGCGGCCGGGCCGACGGCGAAACAGCAGCGCGAGCACGAAGCACAGGGTCGCGAAGGTCAGCTGCTGATAGAACTCGAGCGGCACCGTGAACACGAAGTACAGCATGTACAGCGCGAGCATCGTGACGAGCCCGGTGACGATGCGGCTGTTCCAGAAGCTTGCGTCGATGAAGCGTTGGAACCGCGACGGCTCGCCGCCCTCGGGCTCGCGCGAGGAGGCTGGACTGCTCATGCGACGTTCCTTGGCCGGGCGGCGATCGCGTCGAGCGCCGCCATGAGCCAGGCGGCGCATGCGCGGAAATCGGCGGCGGCCTGGCTCAGCGGATCGTAATGGATCAGTGTGGTGTCGCAGGCGAGCGCTTCGCTGACGCCTTCGTCGAGATGGATCACGCCGGGGAACACCTTGCCGGCGAGCATCTGACGCAGCACCTTCAGCACGTCCTTGGTCAACTGGCGGGATTGGTCGATCTGGTTGATCACGTAGCCGACGCCGCCGAAGTCCGCGCGCGGCGCCGCATAGGTTTCGATCAGCCGCTCCATCTGCGGGATCGCCGCGTACGACGCGGCGTCGGCGAGCACGATGTTCAACGCGAAGGTGGCCGCGCTCAGCGCGGTTCGCACGTAGGTCGACGAGCCGGGCGGCGTATCGACGATCACGATGTCGGACGCATCGAGCCGCAGGTGCTGCAGCGTCTGCGCGAGCCATTGCGGGTGCTGGTCGATATGCGCCTCGAGGCGGCGGCGGTCGTCCTCCAGCAGCGCGCCGTACGGCAGCACGGTCACGCCGTCGATACCGTCGAACATCACCGTTTGCCACGGGTTGCCCGAGAGAGTCGCGCGCGACAGGCCGTCGATGCTGTCGAGCGGCACGCCGAAGTGCAGCCGCAGGGCGTTCTGCGGATCGAGATCGAGTGCAATCACACGCCGGCCGCTGTTGGCGAGCACGGAGGCGAGATTGGCGGCGAGGGTGGTCTTGCCGACGCCCCCTTTGGCGGACACCACGGCAATGACTTTCATGAGCGACGCGGACCGTCGGTGAGCCACGAGGCGAAGCCGCCGCGCGCGGTGCCGGCGGGTGCTTGCGCGCCTTGGGCGGACGTGCCGCGCAGACGGTCGAACACCGAGTTCAGCGACGCGGGCTGGGGCGCGGGCTGGGGCGCGGGCGCGGCCGCTTGCGGCGGCGCGCTCGGGGTTTGCGCTGCAAACATCTTGCCGAGGATCGACGGCGGTTGGGCCGGTTGCGCGGGTTGGGCCGTATAGGTCGGTTGCGGCGCTGGTGGCTGTGGCATCGACGATGCCGGTGCCGTGCTCGCGCTGCCATAAGCGGGCGCGGCGGGCGCGGCGGGCGCGGCGGGGCGTGTCCTGCCTGGCGCGACAGGCGCAATCGTTTGCGCGGCCGCCTCGTCGAGTTCGTCGGCCGTGCGAAAGCGTGACGCGCCGCTCGGCGCCGCGGGCTGGGCTGCGGCCACAGGTACCGGTGGAATGTCACGCCGGTGCGGGCGCGTGAACAGCGGTGCCTTCGCGCGCGTCACGGATGCCATGTCCTTCGGTGTCGTGTCCTCGTGGACGGCGGCCCGTGGCGCCACGCTTATCGGCGGCTGTGGTTTTGCGTCGCGAAGCTGGCCGATTGCCGGAATGGCCGGTTGCGTCAGATCGAGCGTCACGAGCAGCGGCCAACGAGTGCGCGCGGTGCGCGCGTCGTTCTCGCGGCCGATCTCCTGGTACGCGTTGGCGTCGCCGCCAAATTGCTCGAACAGTTTTTCGATGTCGCTCGATGAACTCATGATGCCGTCGTCTGTTACATACCGTGCATGGCCCCAAACCGACTGCTCGGGGTGCTGTTTATTTGAACTGCCTTCCTTGATTCTGCATGGCGGCTGTATCGCCGTCGCACGCTCGTTCGCACGTGCGCGTGCAGCGCCCGCTGGTGCTCATGCGGGGTGACGGCCGAGGCGGAATTCGAGCGAGCTGTCCTCGCCGAACGCGCTCGTCTGCACGACCGACAAACCCTGCGCGCCCAACGCGCTCAACCACGTCTGATAGGCGCCCTCGAGAAATGCCGGCGTCCAGGCGAGCGCCGATTCGCCGAAGGCGGGCAGCGGCGCGCAATAGTGAATGATGCGCAGCGACTCCGCCTCATCGGCGAGCGCGACGTAACCCCAATCCATCTGATGCCAGTAAGAATTCAACACCTGCTCGAGCTCGGCCGTCGATGCGCAGGCGGGCAGCGGATACGCGAGCGCGAAACGGCTGCCTACGCGATGCATCAGCTGGCGCAGCTCGTCGTGTCCGATTTGCGCTTCGAACTCGCTCGCCAGCGCGCTCAGCATGCCGCGCCATTGCGGCGAGATTTGGCGTTCGAGCAGATAGTTGAGGATTGGGACCATGTTTTCCGGAAGTGGTCGCGGCCCGTTGCGCATTGCGAACGTGACAGCCATTGAGCATCGGAGTCGTTCGGCAATCGGGCGCCGATTACGTCATTTCTGCCGGGTTGTCTAGGGTGCCCGGCACACATCATGAGAAGTCTACTTAAGACACAGGCTTTTAGCCACTTTCCATTGCTCGGCTTATATGTTAATAAAGGCGCACTCGATACACATGAATTGCGTAATTTTTGCTGCTTAAAAGAAATCGAAAGGTTAATCTTCGCCTGGCGCGCGAAAAGGCTTGCGGAACCATAGGTGTATTAGCCGGCAATCCGACCTGTTTTGAGCTTGAGTCTTTTAATCATGCATTCGGCGGATGGTGAGTCGCGCGAAAGATCGGCGCGGCGTTCGATTCCAATAATTTGCAATGCTCAATCCACTCACTATTCTGCTGGTCACGATTCCTGGCGGACGCAATGGCGATGGCCGTGCGGTGTCAACTACTGGATCGCCGCCAACGCGCTCGCGGCCGTGGCCCGCTTATGTGGGGCTGCTGTTCGTGCTGGTCGGCATGGTCTACTGGACCTTCGTCGCGCCGAACTTCAATGCGCGCGTCGCGCTGGTGTCCGCCCATCACGCGAGCCTCTATGAGGTGCTCGGGCTGCTGATGCTGACCGGAACTCGGCCAACCGGCCGCGCTACAGCTTCTACTTTCTCGCGACAGCGGCGCTGCTGCTGTGCCTCGGCCACACGATGCGCGGCGCCATGTACGGCTCGCGCAGATGATGGCGCGCGCCGACCGTGCGTTGTACGCGGCGAAAGCCGCGGGGCGCGATCGGGTGATGGCGGCGTAGCGCGGCCCGGCCGGTGACCCGATCGCCGGATCGCAAAGTGGAAACGCAGCGCGACTTTCAAGCACGCAGGCGCCGAATTTATACGTCGCGTTACGTTAGCCATAAATGTTTATCGAACGTTTGCCGATAACTATTGGCGGAGTGACCGGAAACCCTGATCAGCCATCTATGTCTGCCATCCCGACGCAGCACCTCCCCGAGCCAAGCATGCGTGAGCGCTTTCACCGGCGCTCGCTCGACCATCAGCGGCCGCTTTCCCTCGTGACGATGGGCTTCACGGTGGTTGCGTTCCTGTGCATGGTAACGGCGCGCGAACTGGTCGGCGCACCGGCCGGGCCGCTCGCGTACCGGCTGCTGTGCGCGCTCCTGCTCGCGCTGCTGGTGCTGGCGATCCCGCGCGCGAAGTCGACGGCGCTGTTCGGCGCGATCGGCGTCGCGTACGAACTGGTGCTGATCGCCGGGCTCGTGCTGAACGCGAAGGGCCTCGCGTATCCGTTGCCGTGGCTATTGCCCGCATTCGTGGTGATACCGATCTGCGCGGCGCCGCTATGGCTCACGCCCGCGCATTTCGTCACCGGCAGCGTGGTCTTCTACGCGGCGGCCATCGCGCTGCTGCGCGGCAAAGCTCATGCGCCCGAGGTCGAGGCGGCCGTGTGGACGTGGGTCATCGCGATCGGCGCGCCGACGGCGGCGGTATTCCATTTCGGCTTCTACCGTTTCCGGCGCAATCACTTTCTGCTCGAGAGCCAGCTCGCGCAACTCGCGGCGACCGATCCGCTGACCGGCCTGCAAAATCGTCGCTCGTTCGTCAAGCACGCGGAGGGACGCCTCGAGACGCTGGCGCCAGGGGCGCAGATCAGCGCGATCTTTCTCGACATCGACAGCTTCAAGTCGCTCAACGACCGCTTCGGTCATGCGGTCGGCGACCATGCGCTGTTCCAGGTCGCGCAGGTGCTGAAGGACGCGGTTGCGCTCTACCAAAGCGTGAGCCGCATCGGCGGCGAGGAATTCGCGCTGCTGCTCGACGATGATCTCACCGGCGCGCTGCAGCTCGCCGAGCGGCTGCGCCTCGACATCGCCGCGATCGAACGGCCGGACGGCCATCTGACCGCGAGCTTCGGCGTCGCCGAGCATCGGCGCGGCGAAAGCTTCATGATGCTGCTCGATCGCGCGGACGAAGCGTTGCTGCGCGCGAAGCAGACGGGGCGCAACCGTGTCTGCGCGGAGCGCGCGCTGCCGTTCGACGCGCTGCAGTCACCGTTCGGCGACCCGAGCGCCGACGCGGCGCGTTACCGCTGGGAAGACTTCTATCTGATCTCGCACTTTCAGCCGCTCTACAGCCTGTCGCATCAGAAGCAGGTCGGCTTCGAAGCGCTGCTGCGCGGAGAGCATGGCGACGGCACGCTGGTGCCGCCGGTCGTGATGTTCGCGCCGAAGCCGTCGAGCGACGAAGGCGCGCTCGACCGCGCGAGCCACGCGGTGCATCTCGGCAACGCGCGTCGCGCGCTGCCCGGCGACGCGTGGCTGTTCCTGAACATCCTGCCGTCCACCTTCGTCGCCGAAGGCTACGCCGACCAGTTGACGAAGATCGTGCGCGTCGCGGGGCTCGAACCCGAGCGCGTGATTCTGGAGATTCTCGAATCGCATGGCGGCAGCGTCGACGAGATGTCGCGCGCGGCGGCGCGCTATCGCCAGCACGGCTTCCTGATCGCAGTCGACGACTTCGGCGCGGGCCAGTCGAATCTCGACCGGCTGCTGCGGATCCGGCCGGACCTCGTCAAGCTCGACGGCGAGCTGATTCGCGCGACCACGTACGGCACGCAGCAGCCGATCCTGCCGAAACTCGTGTCGCTGCTGCACCAGGCGGGGATGCTGGTGGTCGTCGAAGGCGTCGAGACGGCCGACGAGCTGATTCTCGCGGTCGAGTCGAATGTCGATTTCGCGCAGGGCTATCTGCTAGGGCGGCCCGCGGCAGAGATCGCGCCGCCCGAGTCGGTGCATCGCCAGATCGACGATGCGTTCGACGTGATCGCGCAGGGCCGTGCGCATCAGCATGCGTTGTTCGAATCGGAAATGGAGCCGTACCGGCTCGAACTGCGGCGCGCGGCCGACGGCTTGCGCGCCGGCGCCATGATGGACGACGCGTTCGCGCTGCTCGCCACCTTCAAGCGTTGCATCAGCTGTTTCATCCTCGACGACACCGGCCGCCAGATCGGTCACGAGGTGCGTGGGCCGGCGTGGTGCGAGGACGCGGCGTCGCTGCAGCCGGTCGCGAATCCGCGCGATGCGCGCTGGGATCATCGGCCGTACTTCCGCAATGCGGTGCTGCTGCCCGGCGAGGCGGTCACCAGTAATCCTTATCTGTCGCTCGCGAGCGGGCGGCCGTGCATCGCAGTGACACTTGCCGTGCAGATGGCGAGCGGGCGCTGTGTGATGGGGGTCGAGCTGGATTGGTCGGCGCGAGGCTTGCCTTGGCCGGCGGGCGAGTAGGGGAAGTGAAAGGCTTTCGCTTCAATACCCGCCTTTGACCTGCGGCGCGCTCGCCGCCAGCTCCTTGTACGACGCGGCGAGGTCCGCGGCCGCGCGGCTCAGCAAGCCGGTGTCCGTGCCGACCGCGACGAAGGTCGCGCCCGCCGCCAGATATTCGGCCGCCAGCGCGGGATCAGGGGCGAGCACGCCCGCTGCCTTGCCAGCGGTGCGCACGGTATCGATGCCGTGGCGAATCGCGTCGCGCACCCGCGCGTCGCCCGGCTTGCCGAGCAATCCCATCGACGCGCTCAGATCCGACGGCCCGAAAAACACGCCATCGACGCCATCCACATGCGCGATCTCCACGAGATTGTCGAGGCTCTGCACGGTCTCCGCCTGCACGATCACGCACAGTTCGTCGGCGGCGGTGTCCAGATAGTCGGGCACGCGATTCCAGCGCGACGCACGCGCGAGCGCGCTGCCGACGCCGCGAATGCCTTGCGGCGGATAACGCGTGGCCGCGACCGCATCGAGCGCTTGCGCGGCCGTGTCGATCATTGGCAGCAGCAGCGTTTGCGCGCCGATGTCGAGCAACTGCTTGATCAGCGCGGCGTCGCTGCGTACCGGCCGCACGACCGGATGCGACGGATACGCGGCGACCGCCTGCAATTGCGACAGCGTGCTGCGCACGTCGTTCGGTGCGTGCTCGTTGTCGATCAGCAGCCAGTCGAAGTCGGCGGTGGCGAGCAGCTCGGTCACGTAGGCGTCGGCGAGCGCGGCCCACAGGCCGAACTGCGGTCTGCCTTCGGCGAGCGCGCGTTTGAAGGAGTTTTTCGGCAAGGACATATTGATGCGTTCAGATGAAATTCAAACCAATGCCGCCGAGCGGGCCATAGTCGATGTGGAACGTGTCGCCCGCGCGGGCGGGAATCGGGCTCGTGAACGAGCCGCTCAGGATCACGTCGCCCGCATTCAATGATTCGTCGTGCGGAGCAATTTTGTTGGCGAGCCACGCGACGCCGATGGCCGGATGGTTGAGCACCGCCGCCGCGAGCCCGCTTTCCTCGACCGCGCCGTTCCTGTACAGCAACGCGCCGACCCAGCGCAGGTCGACGTCGAGCGGACGCACCGGCCGGCCGCCGAGCACGACGCCGGCGTTCGCGGCGAAGTCGGAGATCGTGTCATGGACCTTGCGCGGCGCGCGTGTTTCGCGATCGAACTGCTCGATGCGCGCGTCGATGATTTCGACGGCCGGGCTCACGTACGCGGTCGCGTCGAGCACAGCGAACAGCGTGACGCCGGGGCCCTTCAGCGGTTTGTTCAGCAAGAACGCGAGTTCCACTTCGACGCGCGGCGCGATGAAGCGATCCACGCGAATGTCCTGGCCGCTTTCGATGAACATGCTGTCGAGCAGGGGCGCGTAGTCCGGTTCGTCGATCTGCGACGAGCGCTGCATCGCGCGCGACGTCAGGCCGATCTTCCTGCCCTTGATTACGTGGCCTTCGGCGAGTTTCAGCTTGACCCACTCGCGTTGTATCGCGTAGCCGTCCAGTACGGTCATCTCTGGATACTGCACGGAAAAATGGCGCAGCTGCGTGCGGGTCTTTTCCGCGTGATCGAGTTGCGCGGCGAGGTCGCGGATGGTTTGTTCGTCTAGCATGATGATGTCAGCCCTTGAGCCGCGCGTGCAGATTGTTGTGCTTCCAGGTGCCCGCTTCGCTGAACTCGTTGATTTCGAGCGACAACGCGAGCCCCTGCCGTTCGAACTCAGTGGCGAAGCGCTGCTTGATCAGCGCGAACAGCGCGTCGCCGGTCGCCTTCTTGACGGCCTCCGGGCGGCCCGCGCCGATCTTCAGATTCGCGTGCAGGAACGCGGCGTCGGGCCGCCCATCGGCGATGCAGTACTGGTCGCAGCGCAGCGCGCGCACGCGGATGCCGCCGAGCGGATAGACGCGCTCGCCGTTATCGCGCTGCGCGTCGAGGCACTGCGCGAGGTCTTTGCATAGATCGCCGAGGCGTTGCGCGTCCGCGAGGTTGGCGCTGTATTCGAGTGTCAAGTGAGGCATGGCGATCCCTTCGCGAGTGTCAGACGGGTAGCGGCGTGACCGGGAAGATCGCGTTGATCTGGCCGGTGCCCGAACTGCCGAAATAAGGCGTGACGACTTCGACCTTGCCGTCGTAACGATCCCAGCCGAGCGCACCGAGCAGCATCGCGGTATCGTGCATGCCGCCTTCGCCCCAACATTTCTCGTTGTAGAGCGGCAGCATGTCGCAGAAGGTCTTCCAGTCGCCGGCTTCCCACATGCGCACCACGCTGCGATCCATCTGTTCGAGGAACGGGCTCCAGACTTTGTGCATGAACTGCTCGGCCGTGCCGTTGTTCGCGAAGTGATGCGACAGCGAGCCGCTCGCGAGAATGGCCACGGTACCGTCGTAGCGTTCTTCGATGGCCTTGCGTACCGCGAGGCCGAAACACGCGCTGGTCGCGAGGTCGTGCCACATGCACCAGCCCGCCACCGACACCGCCTTGAAGTGCTGATCGCCGTTCATATAGCGCATCGGCACCAGCGTGCCGTATTCGAGCTCGAGCGTGGTCTCGCTGTGCGCGCGGCTTTTCACGCCCATTTCGTTGGCGACGTCCGCGATCTGCTGACCAAGCCCGACATTGCCCGGATACGCGTACGGCATGTTCCTGATGAAATGCGGCAGCTCGTTGCTCGTGTACACGCCTTCGAACTTCGGCGCGCAATTGATGTGGTATTCGCTATTCACTAGCCAGTGCACGTCGAACACGACGATCGTATCGACGCCAAGTTCGCGGCAGCGTCGGCCGATTTCATGGTGTCCGTCGATCGCGGCCTGACGGCAACCCTTGTGCGGACCGTCGAGCTCGGATAAATACAACGACGGCACATGTGTAACTTTTGCTGCCAACGCGAGTTTGCCCATCGCGGTCTCCAGTGTCGAGCGGAGTTAGAGCGTCAGCTCTTACTCCGGTCCCATGCTTTAGCAATTTCGTTTGACGTCGCGATTAAATGCCCCAGCGCGGAATATGATGCGAGCCGAGCGACACGCAGACGTTCTTCGGTTCGAGGAACACTTCATAACTCCACGTCCCGCCTTCACGGCCCACACCCGACGCCTTCGTGCCGCCGAACGGCTGGCGCAGATCGCGCACGTTCTGGCTGTTCACGAAGCACATGCCGGCTTCGACGGCGGCCGCCACGCGCAACGCGCGGCCCGTGTTCTCGGTCCAGATATAGCTCGACAGACCATACGAAATATCGTTGGCGAGACGGATCGCCTCGGCTTCATCGTCGAACGGAATCAGGCACGCGACCGGTCCGAAGATCTCTTCCTGCGCGATGCGCATACGGTTGTCGACGTCGACGAACACGGTCGGCGTGACGAAATTGCCGTGACGCAAGGCGTCGGGCAACTCGGGCGTATCGAGCCCGCCGCACGCAAGCGTGGCACCTTCCTTCGGGCCGAGTTCGATATAGCTGCGCACTTTGGCGAGATGCCCCTGGCTGATCATCGGGCCGACGATCGTGCTGTCCGCGAGCGGATCGCCCACCGTCAGGCGCTTCGCGCGCTCGACGAAGCGCTCGGCAAACCGCGCGTAAATGGAGCGCTGCACGAGAATGCGCGAGCCCGCGGTGCAGCGCTCGCCATTGTTCGAGAAGATCATGAACACCGCGGCGTCGAGCGCGCGTTCGAAGTCGGCGTCGTCGAAGATCACGAACGGCGACTTGCCGCCAAGCTCCATCGAGAACTTCTTCAGGCCCGCGGTTTGCACGATGCGATTGCCGGTCGCGGTCGACCCGGTGAACGACACCGCGCGAACGTCGCGATGCGCGACGAGTGGCTCGCCCGCTTCCTTGCCATAGCCGTGCACGACGTTCAGCACGCCCGCCGGGATGCCCGCTTCGAGCGCGAGCTTGCCGAGCATCGAGGCGGTCAGCGGCGACAGCTCGCTCATCTTCAGCACAGCGGTGTTGCCGAACGCGAGGCAGGGCGCCACCTTCCAGGTGGCCGTCATGAACGGCACGTTCCACGGCGAGATCAGCGCGCACACGCCGACCGGATGAAACAGCGTGTAGTTCAGATGCGAGTCGGTCGGGTACGTGTGGCCGTCTACGCGCGTGCACATCTCGGCGAAATAGCTGAAGTTGTCGGCCGCGCGCGGCACCAGTTGCTTGCGCGTCTGCGAGATCGTCTGGCCGGTGTCCTTCGTTTCGGTCTCCGAGATTTCCGGCACGTGCTTCGTGATCAGCTCGCCGAGTGTGCGGATCAGCTTCGCGCGTTCCGCGGCGGGTTTCGCAGCCCAGGCGGGGAAGGCGCCTTTGGCCGCTTGCACGGCCGCATCGATCTGCTTCGCGCCGCCGCGTGCGACCTCGGCGAGCACTTCCTGGGTGGCCGGATTGACGGTTTCGAAATAGTCGCTCGAGGTGCACGCCTCGCCGTTGATCAGATGGTCGATCGGCATTGCCTTGTCCTTTCGCTGTTCGGTGGGTTTTTGCTGTCGATCAGGCGCGGCCGAAGTCCGCGTCCGAGGCGATCGTGTTGACGAGACGGCCGAGGCCGTCGATTTCGCAGACGACTTCGTCGCCCGTGTTGACGTTGACGATGCCTTCGGGCGTGCCGGTCAGGATCACGTCGCCGGGCGCGAGCGTCATGAAGCTGCTCAGGTATTCGATCAGTGCGCGGATGCCCGTGACGAGATCGCGCGTATTGCCGCATTGCTGACGCGTGCCGTTGACGAACGTGCGCAGCTCGAGCTGCGTGACGTCGGCGATGTCGGCGGCGTCGACGAACCAGGGCCCGAGCACCGTGCCGCCGTCGCGATTCTTCACGCGCAGATTCGGGCGATAGTAGTTTTCGAGGTAGTCGCGAATCGCGTAGTCGTTCGCGATCATGTAGCCCGCCACGTGCTGCATGGCGTCTTCACGCGCGACGTTTTTTGCGGTTCGCCCGATCACGACCGCGAGCTCGCACTCGTAGTGCATGAACGTGACGTCGGCGGGGCGACGCGTGAGGCCGCGATGGCCGAGCACCGTGCCGGGCCCCTTCAGAAACACCAGCGGTTCTTCCTGTTTGCTGAACTGCAATTCCTTCGCGTGCTCGGCGTAGTTCAGGCCGAGCGCGAAGATCGTACCGACTTCGATCGGCGCAAGCCAGACCACTTCGTCCTCGCGACGCACGCGGCCGTCGGCGAGGCGGACACCCTGCTCGTGCGGATACGCTTCGTGAATCGCTCCCGCATAGGCGACGCGGCCGCGCATCATGACGGTTCTCCGTTGTGTTGATCCATGCCGATGAACGATATGGTCAAGGGCGGCAGCGTGCCGATCGACAGCGTGGCCGTATCGCCGACGTGCGCGACCGGCGAGCCGTGCCGGACGCCGAGCGTGAGCACGTCGCCCGCGTTCAGCGTCATGAAATCGGTGACGTCGGCGAGCAATTGCGCGACGTTGCGCACCGAGGTTGCGGTGCTTGCCGTGAACGGTTCGGCGCGGTTCAGCGAGACGGCGATGTCGAGCCGATCCGGCGCGGCGACGTGGCGCGCGGCGACGAGCGCCGGTCCGATCACGCAGAAGCCGTCGCATGCGCGCAGTCGCACGTTCGGGCGATACACGTTGGTATGCGGCACGCTCAGATCGCCGACCAGCGTATAGCCGGCGATGTAGTCCGCCGCGCGCTCGACGCCGACGCGCGTCGCGGTACGGCCGATCACGATGCCGAGTGACGCGCCGACCTCGACGCCGAGCGTGTTATCCGGCACGACCACGCGCGCCCGATGCCCGGCCAGCGTGTTGCGCGGCTTCAGATACAGAATCGGCGCTTTCGGCGGTGCCTTGTACGGTGCCGCATGCACTGCGTCGCCCAGCGCGTTCAAGGCGGCGCGATCGTTCAGCAGGGTGCCGTACACGGCGCCGCTGACCGGCGCGCGACACGCAACGCCGCGTGCCAGCAACGCGGCCGCGGTGTGCGCGTCCACGTCGCGAGGCAGCGCGTCGCCTTCGGGATGCAGCAGATGATCGGCAAGGGCAAACATAAATGCGCAGCCTCGTCGCGAAAGTTTTGCGAAAACACTAAGATGTTAGTAGTATCCCGCTTGATATCATCGACGGTCAATAGGCTGCCGGTTGATCGCGGGTTTTCCCGTAAGCTTCGACAGCTGTTTTTTTCTGATTCCTTGCCACCATGTCCGCTGCGTCCACCCGAGTTTTGCACCGCAATTTGCCGATGCTGTTGTTACGCGCCCGCGAAAAAATGATGGAGCGTTTTCGTCCGTTGATCACCGCGCATGGACTCACCGAGCAGCAATGGCGAGTGATTCGCGCGCTCAACGAGCACGGCCCGATGGAGCCGCGCCACATCTCCGACATCTGCACGATTTCGAGCCCGAGCATGGCCGGCGTGCTCGCGCGCATGGAGAGCATGGAACTCGTGACGAAAGAACGTTTCGCGGAGGATCAGCGGCGCGTGCTCGTGTCGCTGACCGATACGAGCGTCGAACTGGTGCGCGTGATTTCGAAGGATCTCGAGGCGCACTATCGCGAGCTCGAGCGCAAAGTGGGACCGGAGATCGTCGAGCGCGTGTATCGCGCGGTCGACGATCTGTTGGCGGGCTTGTCGGAAGAGGATGAGTGACGCGCTGGCTTACCAGCCGTAAAATCGCTGCCATTCGACGCTGCTGCCGTCCGGCGCAACCGCGTGATACTCGGGGAACTGCGCGCCGGTCGCACAAGCGTGGTTCGGCAGGACGCGCAGTTTCATACCGATCGGAAAGCGCTGCGCGATGTCGTCGGCCTGTGCATCGGCTCGCGCATAGGCCGGAACCGCCGCAAGAATCCCATGCTCCTGATTGGCGCCGCTCACGACATAGTCCGGCAGCAACGTGCCATTGAGCAAACACGGCTGCCCATAGCCGAAATCGTGCGACTGCCGCGACGTACCGCGATCACGGCTTAACGCCATCCAGCCCGCGTCGAGAATCGCCCAGCCTTTGTCTTCCTGATGACCGATCACGGTCGTGAGTACGCTAAGCGCGATGTCGTCGAGCGTGCAAACGCCCACGTTGTGCATGACCAGATCGAACAGCACGTAGACGCCCGCGCGCACCTCGGTGACGTCTTCGAGATGCCGCGCGGCGAGCGCGGTCGGCGTCGAACCGACGCTGACGGCCGGACACGCGATGCCCGCCTCGCGCAACCGTTCGGCGGCGCGCACGCAGCCCGCGCGCTCCTGCTCCGCGAGCGCGGCGAGCGCCTCAGGCGTATTCAACTCGTAGCTCGAACCCGCATGGGTCATCACGCCGCCGATCTTCACGCCGTTCTCGTGCAGGATCCGCCCGACGTCGAGCAACGTCTGCTGTTCGGGCTGGATGCCCGAGCGATGTCCGTCCGTATCGACCTCGATCCAGACCTCGAACGTTTCGCCGTGCTGGTCGCCGAACGCGGCGATCGCCGTGGCGGCGGTCGGATTGTCGACCACGAGCTTCAGTTCGCAGCCCTGGCGGCGCAGCGCGAGCGCGCGCGGCAGCTTCGACGGAACCATGCTGACGGCATACAGGATGTCGTTGACGCCGGCCGCGAAGAACGCTTCCGCTTCCTTCAGCGTCGACACCGTAATGCCGCGCGCGCCGGCGGCGATCTGCGCGCGCACGACGTCGATGCACTTGGTGGTCTTCACGTGCGGCCGGAACGCGACGCCGAGCGCATTCATCCGCCCCTGCATCCGCGCGATGTTCTTCTGCATCCGCGCGACGTCGATCAGCGCGGCCGGGGTTTCGATCTGTTCGAGTTTCATGTTTGCACCTGAGGAGCAGGGTGAGGTTGGAGATTCAGTGACGACGATTGCGGCCAAAGCCTGCGAGCCACGGCACCAGCCCATCGAGCGATGCCGCTTCGACCTCGGGCGCCTGCGCTCCCGTGACGAGCGGCAGGCCGACGTGGTTGTGCCAGTAGGTCCGCAAGCCGACGGCCGCGGTGCCGAACATGTCATAGCTCGAGCCGGCGACGAACGCGGCGCGGCGCGGCTCGACGCCGAGCTTGTCGAGCGCGAGGCGGTACGGTTGCGGGTCCGGCTTGTAGACGCCGGCTTCCTCGGCGGTCACGATCGCGTCCCAGCGCACGGGCAAGATCGCGGCCGCCTGCGAGCCGAGCCGCGTCGAGCAATTGGTGACGACCGCGAGCTTGCAGTGCGGCGCGAGCGCGCGCAACGCACCGAGCGCGCCGGGCCACGGCGTCAGGTTCAGCCAGTTCGCCTGGAGCGCGTTCGCGGCCGATTCGGACAAACCGACTTGCGCGGCGGCCTCGCGCACCAGTTGTTCGTAGGGAACGTAGCGGCCGCAGCCGTATGTCAGACGCAGATAGGCGGCACGCCATGCGCGGCCCGCTTCGTCGGAGCCTGCCGCACGGTTCCATGAGGTCCACGAGTCGAGCAGGGCGGTTAGCAGGTCGAACAGGACCGCGTCGGGGTAGGCAGGGGTGTCGGTGGAATGGGCGGCGGCAGTCATGATTGCATGGGGCCGGCTGTTGAGGATGAGTCAATTATAGGTTTGCGATAGTACTTCAGCGTTCAGGTAGGTTGACTGTTAGATTCAGATGGACTGAATCACCGCCGCCACGGCGGCAACGGCCTGAAGCGGCCTTGCAGATACTGCATGAAATGGCGCGTGCGCGCGGGCAGTCCCGCCCGCTGATGCGTGAGCGCGATCACGTTCGCGTCCGGCGCTTTCCAGCCCGGCAGCAGACGCACGAGTTTGCCCTTCGCAAGATCCTCGGCGACGTCCCATTCGGAGCGCAGAATCACGCCGCGTCCCTCGCAGGCCCATTGGCGGATCACGTCACCGTCGTTGCAACTCAGATGCGCGGACACGCGCACGCCGCGGCGCGTGCGGCCCTTGCTGAACTGCCACAGTGACACGTCCTCATTGTTTTCGCGCAGCACGATGCACGGTAGCCGGCTCAACGCATCCGGCGATTCGGGCTGGCCGATTCGCCTGACGAGCGCGGGCGCCGCGCAGACGAAGCGCGCGTTCGGCGCGATCGTATAGCCGACCAGGTTCGACGGCGGCAGCTCGCCGATATGCACGACGATATCGAAGCGATCGAGCGTTTCGGTCAAGGGCCGGTCGGACAGCGTCAGCGCGACGTCGATGTCGGGGTTCTGCTGCTGGAACTCGCCGATCAGCGGCGCCAGATGGCGTCGTCCGAAACCGAGCGGCGCATTGATCTTGAGCGTGCCGACGAGGCCGCCGCGGCGCGTTTGCAGATCGTCGAACAACGCGTCGAACTGCTCGATAAGTTCGGCGCCGCGCTCGCACAGCAGCAGGCCTTCGTCGGTGAATTGCAGGCGGCGCGCGCTGCGGTTCACGAGCTGCATGCCGAGCTTCTTTTCGAGTTGCTGCAGGCGCTGCGTGACCGCCGACGGCGACAGCGCGAGTCGGCGCGCGGCGGCGATCAGGCTGCCGCTCGCGCGCAGCGTGAGCAGGAAGCGAATATCGGCCGAATCGTTCATGGGTGCGAGGTGGGTGCAATGGCGGGAGCGGGGAATCTCGCAGCATAATGCGTCCGGATCGATCGCAGGGTAAAGTGGCGCTTCCAGTCTATTGATCCAATCATTGGAAGAGAAGTCCCATGCCGTTGCCTCATGAGTCGTCCGCGTACGACGCCACGCCCAATACTCCGCTGAAACAGGCGGTTTTTCTGCACACGGGCTGGCGCAGCGCGGGCACGTGGGTGTGGTCGCGGCTGCGCGAACACGAGCGCGCGGCCGGTTTTTACGAGCCGCTCAGCAATGTGCTCGCCGATCTCAAACCCGCCGACGTGCCCGCCTCGCGGCCGACCTTGACCTCGGGGCACCCGCCGCTCGCCGCACCATACTTCGACGAATACCGCCCGTTTCTGCGCGAAGATGCGCGCGGCGTGGCGGGTTACGACCGGCGCTTCAGCATCGATCGCTTTACGCGCGATCCCGATGCGACATTCCCTTCACTGCAGGCCTATCTGCGCGCGCTGAGCGAGCACACGATCGAGCAGGGCCGCGTGCCCGTCTTCAAGTTTTGCCGCACGGGCGGTCGTCTGCCGTGGCTGAAGCGCGCGTTTGCCGAGGCGCTGCACGTGGGCGTGCTGCGCAATCCTGCATCGCAGTTCGCATCGGGTTGGATGCTGCGGCAGCAGTGGAGCAATGCATTCTTTGTCGCCGCGCCGTTTCGCGTGCTCGGTCTGAATCAGATGGACCCGCTGGTGCGCGAAGCGATCGGCGTGTGCGGCGTACGCCTGCCGCCGCTACCGTCGATGCCCGATGACGCGTATGCCGTCGCCTGCGAGCAATTCGCGCGCACGGTGGACAGCGACAACGCGTATCGCGCGTTCATTGCGTTGTGGATCCTCTGCGCGCTGCGCATGGGCGAGGGCGTCGATTTGCTGATCGATATGGAGCGGCTCGGCGAGTCGCGCGACTACGCGGCCGGTCTGCGCGCTGCGTTCGACGCGCAATGCGGCTTGTCGCCCGACTTCACGAGCGCGCGCGATCTGGTCGAGGAAACGCGCCGCGGCGCGGCGCGTATGACGGGCATCGACGGCGGCGCATTGCGCGCCGTGCATTCCGCCGCGCTTAAATTCCTGAAGGCGCAGGCGGGCATCGACGCGGCCTTCGTCGAGGCGGTGCGCCAGAAGATGGTGCTGGCCAACGAGTTGACCGAAACATGGCGCTAGCCGTGCGAGGCCAGCACCGCGCGGCGCGTTCCCGTGGCTAGCCCGCCGCCGATACCGCCGCGCGCAGCCCGAGCAGATAGCTGTCCACGCCGAAGCCGCAAATCTGTCCTTTGACCAGAGCGGCACGCCCGCCTCGGCCGCGAGCGACGGGTCGACGATCGCCGACAGCGTGCACGCGTCGCTTTGCTGCGCGACCGCCAGATGGGCGCGGCCGATGTACCCCCCGCCGGCGACGGCGATCCGGGTGCGGTTCATGAGCGGGTTCCCTGAAAGTCCTGATCAAGACGCGTTAAAGGGCAACTGGCTCAAGCAGCGGCCTTTTTCGCGTCGGCCATGCTCTGCGCGCGCATTGCGTCGTAGCTGAGCTTGTCGAGCGGCACGACGTTCTTTGCGCCGAGGTCGCCAAGCCGCACACGGAAGTTCTCACGCGCGCTCCATGCGGCGATTGCGCAGACGATCGTGATGGCGAACGTGATCGCGCCGATCGTCAGCGGCACGTTGTGCGATCCCGGAGGCGCGACGTAAGCGAACAGCGCCGGCAGCAGCGCGGTGATCGTCGTGCCGATGTTCTGGCCGATCGCCATCGCGGAGACGCGCGAACGGGTCGGGAACAGTTCCGGATAGAAGCTCGGGAAGATCGCGTTGTAGCCTTGATAGATGACGCCCCACATCAGGATCGACATCACCATCGCAAGCGGCACGTTGTGGATGCTGATCGCGTACAGATACGCGAAAGACAGCACCCCTGCGCCGAGCGAGCCGACGATGATCGGCAGACGCCGCCCGATCCGGTCGGACAGATTGCCCACGTACGGAATCACCAGCACCGCGACGATGTTGCCGATCACCGGAATCCACAGATACAGGCTCTTCGAAAAGCCGATCCCGTACGACGGCTGCACCGCGTACGCCGCGCCGAAAATCGTCGCGACGACCGGGATCACGTTCATCAGCGAGCACAGCACGACGCGCAGCATGTCGTCCCAGTTGTACTTGAACGCTTCGACGATCGGCGAGCGCGGCACGCCGCCGCTCGCGTCCTCCTTCTCGAACGCGGGCGTTTCCTCGACTTCGCGGCGGATGATGTAGCCGGCGATCAGCACGACCGCGCTGAGCAGGAACGGAATGCGCCAGCCCCACGCATTGAACGAGGCGTCGTTCATGAAATAGGCGAGCGGCAGGAAGACCGCGGCGGCCAGAATCTGGCCGGCCTGCACGCCTTGCAGCGTGAAGCTCGCGTAAAAGCCGCGTCGCCCGAATGGCGCGTGTTCGAGGATCATCGAACTGGCGCCCGAGATTTCACCAGCGACCGCGAAGCCCTGGATCAGTCGCAGCACGACGAGCAGCACCGGCGCGAGAAAGCCGACGTGCTGATAGGTCGGCAGCAGACCGACCGCCATCGTCGACAGACCCATCAGGAACATGCAGACGAGCAGTACGTTCTTGCGCCCGTGTGTATCGCCCCAGTGCCCGAGCACGACCGCGCCGATCGGCCGCGCGACGTAGCCGACGCCGTAGGTTGCGAGCGATGCGACGATCGCGATCTTGGGATTACCGGAAGGGAAGAACAGCTGAGGAAAGATCAGGGCGGCGGCCTGCGCATAGATGAAGAAATCGTAGTACTCGAGTGCCGAGCCGATCCAGCCGCTGGCGGTAGCCTTGCGCGCCTGCGAGCTATGCCCGCTGCTTGCCGATGCGTTCGTTTGCATGACGCCTCCTGAATGGGAAATGTTTTTGTCAGCTTCTACGGCTGAATCATTGGCGCCCTTAAACGGGCGCCGCGCAAGCCAGGATTTTCCTGGTCTCGTTGCCGCGGTGCGGCACAACGGGATGGATCGACGTGTGTCACGAGCTGGCGCGGCGCACTTCGGGTTAACCACGGCCTCAGTGCGCCGGGCATTGCATTCAAACCGGCTTCAAACGATTGCCCCTTGCCCCACTGTTTCGCGGCCGCGACGACCGCTTCGGGGTCTGGCGCCTGAGCGGGCCGCATGGCGAAAGGAGCGTGAAGATGACGGGCACGGTCGCGTCGAATCTGAGCGACATCGTCGTGCAGTGGGCGAAGGAGGGATACGGGAGTGTGGGCGGCGACGGCCGAGCGCTTGTCGTCGTCGGCGCGGATTCAGGTGTGCATCGAGTTTCTCAGGGAGCAGCTGACGCACGGACCGTGTGCACTGGCGACGCGCGGCGTGGCGGACTCTGAGCTGCGCCTGCCAGGATCCGGTGCTCACACGCTTGCGCTTTTACACGCTCGAAGCCGTATCCTCTTCCGCCTCGTCCAGCTCGCTACGCTGAACCGTCGTTACGGAGTCGGGAATGACCGCGGTGGCCGTGACGGGCCGCGGATCTTCGATGCTGTAACGCAGGCGCCAGCCTTCGCGATAGAAACGCAGTTGCCGGTATCGCATCAGATAGGCAAGTCCGACGAGCGCGGCGCCGAAGCCCGATGCAGCGCCGACGCCGAGCGCCCAGCGCGGCCCGAAACGGTCGGCGACCCAGCCGACCACCGGCGCGCCGAGCGGTGTGCCGCCGAGCGCGATCGCGAGCAGGATCGCGATCACGCGGCCGCGCATGGCCGGTTCGGTGGTCAGTTGCACGAGGCTATTGGTCGAGGTGGTGAAGGTCTGCGTCGACACGCCGATCGCGATCAGCGCAGCTGCCGTGCAGCCGACGCCGAACATCGCGCCGGCGCCGAGCAGCAGCCCCATGGTGGGCCGCGCGCGGCGCGCGGCGAGCAGAGCGCCGGTGACCGAGCCAATCGCCATCGTCGAGCTGAGCACGCCGTACTCGCCCGCGCCCGCACGGAACGCGGTGACGGACATCGTCGAGATGAAGATCGGGAAGTTCAGGCCGAAGGTGCCGATCAGGAACAGCATCAGGAGCGCCGCCTTCAGATCGGGGCGTGTCCAGACATATTTGAAGCCTTCGACGAAGCTGCCGCGCGAGCGCACATTGCGCGGCTTGATATGTAACTGGTCCAGCCGCAGCATGCGCAGTGCACCGAGCACGGCGACGAACGAAAGCGCGTTGATCAGAAACACCCAGCCACTGCCCACCGACGCGATCAACAGACCCGCGACCGCTGGCCCGAGCATGCGCGCGGCGTTGAACGACGTGGAGTTCAGCGCGACGGCATTCGCGAGATCGCGTTCGCCGACGAGGTCGGATACGAAGGTTTGGCGTGCGGGGGAATCGAACGCGGTCACGCAGCCGAGCAGGCCCGCGAATACGTAGACCTGCCATAGCTGCACGAGCCCCGTGACCGTGAGCAGACCGAGCGCGAGCGCCAGCGTACCCATTGCCGCCTGGGTCGCGAACAGCAGCTTGCGGCGGTCGAAGTGATCGGCCGCGTAGCCGGTGAGCGGCAGCAACAGCATCTGCGGTCCGAACTGCAGCGACATCACGATGCCCACCGCCGTCGCGTTGTGATGCGTAAGCTCGGTGAGCACGAGCCAGTCCTGCGCCGTGCGCTGCATCCATGTGCCGATGTTCGAGACGATCGCGCCGCTCGCCCAGACACGATAGTTGAATATGCGCAGCGAACGGAACGTGGTGCTCACGGCAGGGGTTTCCTCAACGCGGGGTGGGCCGCATGCGGGTAGCGGCCCGCTTCAATTCAGGCTTTAAGCGCGCGAACGTTCTAGCAGATCGAGCACTTCCCGCGTCGTGCCGGTTTCGCCGAGGCGCGGGAAGATGCGCGTGATGCTGTTGGTGTGCGCGTCGGCGTTCAGATCGGTCATCGCGTCGACGACGAGCGCGACGTTCAGGCCCGCCTCGCTCGCGAAGCGCGCGGTCGATTCGACGCCGATGCTGGTCGCGACACCGACGAGCACCACTTGCGTGACGCCTTGCTGTTGCAGATACGCGGCCAGGTCCGTGTTCGTGAAGGCGCCCCACGTGCGCTTCGTGACCAGATGGTCCGACGGCTGCTGCTTCAGTTCGGGCAGAAGGTCGGCGAAGTCGGGCGGGAAGTCGGCGGAGTGGCGACCCTGGTCGGTGCGGCCCGGTGCGCCGGCGGTGACGTTCACGAGCACGACGGGCAGGCCGTGGCGGCGGAACGCATCGAGCAGCGTAACCGAGCGTTCGACGATTTCGCTGGCCGGATGGGGGGCGGTGGGCAGCGCGACGATGCCGCGCTGCAGGTCGACGACGACCAGTGCGGTTTTGGCGTCGAGAGTCGTGAGTGCCATGAAGTGCTCCTGCGAGTGGCGAGACGCGTGTGCGCGAATCGCGAGTTACAAATCGACGAGACGTTTCAGCAGATCGACGCCCGTCGCGAGTTGTTGCTGTTCGGCTGCCGTGAAACGCGTTTGAATCGTGCGGTACAGCCAGTCTTCCCGTGCCGCGCGGCTTGCCTTGACCTTCTTGCGAAAGGAGGGTGTCAGCGACAGAACCGTCTGCCGTCCATCGTTAGGATCGGGCGTGCCGCTGACGAGCCCCGCGGCTTTCAGTACCGCGAGCGTTTCTCCCATCGACTGCGGCCGCATGCCGTGCGCACGCGCGAGCGAGGTGACGGTGGCCGGGCCTTCGCGTTCCAGCAAGTTCAGCACCTGCACCTGCGACGGCGTGAAGTCGCCGACATGCGACTCTTCGCGCAGACGCCGGCGCAGCTTGCCCGTCAGCACGCGCAGATCTTCGGCGAGCGTATGAAGTTCTTCCGGCGTAACTGCGGGAGGGGATTGGGTCATGCGGTGAACTCGTGCGATGACATGATGTGAAGGTTTCCTGATAAGGTTACCTTCGTATCTCGCCCGGGTCAAGTTTTGAGGTGGCGGGAGGCCGTACGCCGAAACGTCGCCGCGATGGCCTCAGCGCGCCCGCACGCGCCGGTTGAAAAAGCGCCATACCGCTCCGCCGACGAGCATCGCACCGCCGAGCGCGAGGCCTAGCAACACCAGCGAACTCAGATGCTCGCGCACCACCGGCACATTGCCGAACAGATAGCCGCCCGCGATCAGCGAGACGACCCACAGCGCCGCGCCGGCGGTGACGAACGTGACGAAGCGCGAGAACGTCATGCGCGACACGCCCGCGGCGAACGGTGCAAACGTGCGCACCACGGCGATGTACGGTGACAGCAGGAAGGTCAGGCGGCCGCGCGTCTCGCTGAACACGTGGGCGCGGCGCAGCGCATCGCGATTGAGCCAGTAGTAGTTGCGGGTATAGACCTTGTCGCCGACCGCATGGCCGATCGCGTACCCGACGCTGCTGCCGGCGACCGTCGCGACGAACAGCACGGGCGCGATGATCCACACGTTCAACGCGCCGGTGGCCGCGAGCGCGCCGCAGATGAAGATCAGCGGATCGCCGGGCAGAAAGAACAGCGGCAGAAAACCGTATTCGACGAACACGACGACAAACAGCAGTGCGTAGATTGCCGTGCCGAACTGCACGATCAGCGCGCTCAGGTGCTGGTCGAGGTGCAGCGCGATCTGCAGCACGTTCATCAGGTTCATCTTGGCGTGGCCCCGGGTGGCGTTCGGATGTGATGAGTGTAGTCCCGCGAGCGTGCGTGCAGGGCGCTTGCGCGAGTTTATGCCATATGCCGCTTGTCGATGTTGCGGTGCCGATGTCAAACTCGGGCGGTCTTCATCGGACGCAACGCCATGTCGCACGATTCCGCCATCACCTTCCGATTTGCCGCTTTGCACGATGCTGAAACGATTCGTGCCATCGAATTCGAAGCGGGCCAGCGTTTCGTCAGCGTCGGCATGACCGGGATTGCCGACGCGCCGCCCATGGCGCGCGAGGTCGTCGAGCGCAAGATCAAAGCGCGCGAGATCATCGTCGCGCTCGACCAGCAGACGATCTGCGCGGGCTTCGTGATGTTCGAGCCGCAGCCGACGCGCATCTACGTTCAGGAACTCGATGTGCTGAGCTCGCACGCGGGCAGGCGCATCGGCGCGGCATTGATCGAAGAGGTCGCGCGAATCGCGCGCGCGCGACAATTGACACAGCTGGTGCTGTCGACGTATCGCGACGTGCCGTGGAATGCGCCGTATTACCGGCGGCTCGGGTTTCGCGATCTCGACACGTCGGAGCTCGACGCGGCGTTGCTCGCTCGGCGCGACGCGCATATCGCGCGCGGACTCGATGAATCGAAACGGGTGTTTATGCGGCGCGAGCTTGTCTAGCGCACAAAAAGCGGCGGGCGTGACTGGAATTCAGTCACGCCCGCCGCTTTGTCATTTCATACAGCGGACATCAGCCCGCTGTCGCTACCGTTTACACCGTTTCGAGCGCCGGATAATCGGTGTAGCCGACTTCGCCGCGCGCATAGTACGTCGCCGGGACCGGCTTGTTCAGCGGCGCATCTTCAGCGAAGCGGCGCACCAGATCCGGATTCGCGATGAACAGCTGACCCCAGGCCACCGCATCCGCTTCACCGGAGTCGAGCACCTGCTGCGCGCTTTCCCTGGTGAACTTCTCGTTCGCGATATACGGGCCGCCGAACGCTTCCTTCAACTGCGGGCCGAGGCGGTCGTCGCCGAGCGCTTCACGTGCCGCGATAAACGCGATCTTGCGCTTGCCGAGTTCGCGCGCGACATAGCCGAACGTTGCGGCCGGATCGGAATCGCCCATCGTGTGCGCGTCGCGGCGCGGCGCGAGATGCACGCCGACGCGGTTTGCGCCCCACACGCTGATGCACGCGTCGGTGACTTCGAGCAGCAGACGCGCGCGGTTTTCGATCGGGCCGCCGTAGGCATCGGTACGCTTGTTGGTGCTGTCCTGCAGGAACTGGTCGAGCAGATAGCCGTTCGCGCCGTGCACTTCGACGCCATCGAAGCCCGCGGCCTTGGCGTTTTCCGCGCCCTTGCGGAACGCTTCGACGACACCGGCGATTTCATCGAGTTCGAGCGCGCGCGGC
Source organism: Paraburkholderia sp. Clong3 (assembly GCF_050436485.1). NCBI lineage: Bacteria > Pseudomonadati > Pseudomonadota > Betaproteobacteria > Burkholderiales > Burkholderiaceae > Paraburkholderia > Paraburkholderia sp. Clong3. The sequence continues at coordinate 1,216,455 of NZ_JBNDMH010000003.1, forward strand.
GTCACGAACGGACGCTCGGGACGCACGAGGCTCACGTGACCACCCGCCGCGATCGCGCTCGGCGCGACCGGCAGCTCGCCGTTCAGGAACACCGGATCCGAAATACGGCCGACGTGCCACAGTTGCAGGAAGATCTTGCCGCCCACCTCGTGCACGGCCCGCGTGACGAGCTTCCAGCCTTCGACCTGCTCCTGCGACCAGATGCCCGGCGTCTCGGCGTAGCCGACGCCTTGCGGCGTGACCGATGTCGCTTCGCTGAGGATCAGACCGGCGCTCGCGCGCTCGGCGTAGTAGCGCGCCATCAACGCGTTCGGCACGCGGATTTCCTCGGCGCGCTGACGCGTGAGCGGCGCCATGATGATGCGGTTCGGCAGCGTGATATCGCCAATTTGCAGCGGATCGAAAAGAGTCGGCATAAGAGTTCACCTTTGGCGGCGGGCAAGGCCCGAGCCTCAAAAAACTGCGTGAAAAAAGAAGCGCGGCGATGCGAATGCGGCGCTCAGAGCTTCGCGTTCATGTATTCGAGGAACGCCTGAATGACGGGCTCGTTGCGTTTGAAAAACACCCATTGACCAACCCGTTTCGACGTGACGAGCCCCGCGCGCTGCAACGCGGCCAGGTGCGCCGACACGGTGGACTGCGACAGGCCACAGCGCGAGTCGATCTTGCCCGCGCACACGCCGTGGTCGAGCGGCAACTCCTGATCGGCAAAATGCGCGTACGGCTCACGCAGCCAGCCGAGAATCTCCCGGCGGACCGGGTTGGCCAGCGCTTTGTGGATCGCGTCGAAATCGGGCGTCATGTGGATGGTTTTCAGGTGATTCGGCAACCGGCACGCCGCATGGCGTGCGCGACATGCATCGCTACAGAACGAATCATATATCGGAACTTAACGATATGGGTGAAAACACTACTGGGGATGGGGCGATAGGCATCGACATACAAAAAAGTCCGCACTTTCGTTGCGGCGCTCTAAACGCACAAAAAAGAGCGCACCCGGCGTCTCATATAGTGGAATTGTCGCTCATGTATTTGTTTTAATTTGCAATCTTTCTTTTTGTTCCGCCACTTCGGAAGGGCCCGAAAGGCTGGAAAAAACGGCATGCCGCTCCGCTTTATTTTCGGATCACTAAGTATATGTCTGCACCCGCCGCGTCCAATAACGATTTGCCGGGAATTTTCATTCTGCTTTCGATTTCGGTCTGCGATCTTGGCGACGGGCGAACGTGGCGTTTTAGGGGCATCTTGGCGGCGCTCCAACGTTTCCGCCATCTTCGGCATGATCAGGACTGTTCGTCCGTCGTGTTAGTGATGCGGATCAACAAGGGAGGGGTCGCTCATCGGCGCAGCGGTCGTTGAGCATCGCCCTGCGGCAACCCACCCCCGGATGTCCGCTTTCACGGTGCGACGATTTCTGCGGCGAGCCACCACAGGCACTCGACCCGGTCCGTAGGGAATATTCCGGTGCCGAGGATTTGCGTTCCAGCCGTTCGAATCGCCCCGCAATCCATTTGCCGTCGCGCAGAACTTCAAACGGTCGCCCAGTAGCACGAGAAGTACCTAGTCACGGTACGCGGGAGATGACGAAAACAGCTCTTGAACCTTCATGGTCTTAGCCTTCGTTCCATGCGCACCACTAACGACGCCTGCTTCGGCCAGGCCAAGGCAGCTCGCCGGTAAGTTCGCTCAGGCCGTCGTCCTCGACGGTTCGAACGCCAAACCGCGTCGTCTCGATTTCGGGTAGGTCTTCTTCCTCGAACCATAGCAGCGCGACGGTCGTGTCCGTCCTCGCGTAGTGGCGAGCTAGCTCCCACAGGTCGAGTCCCTTGTCCCAGTTCTCGAACCAGATGTCTTGCGCTACCTCGCCGGTGTCTGCCTGGCTCGCCCCGCTCTGACGCAAACGGTGCGCCACCGAGCCAGGCGGGATAGGCGACTTTGGCGCAATCCAGGCGCCGACCTTGCGTAGGATCGTGGAGCGAGCGGCATAGCGTATGGCTCCGCGCTCCATGGTCACGTATGCACAAGGGATGTCCGCAAGGTTCGCGTAGCGAGACGCCGCAGCCGGGAACGAAGTACGGAATTGGCCAGCCATGTACTCGAGCACGTCCAGCGAGGGCTCAGTCTTGGGCACCAGCGCCTTCCACTGCATGTAGGGCATCAGCAATTCCGCTGCGAAGATATCGCACATCACCTCGTTGATGTGACGCTTCGCGTATGACCATGAGGGAACTTCCTCGTGGCTAGAATGCAGCCTCAACTCGATGTGGGCAATTTCGTGGCAGATGGTGAAGCGTTGCCGTTCCTCCGGCTCCAACGAGTTCACTGTGATGACGTGTTTGCCATTGGGCTTCGTGACAGTGTAGCCAGACTCACCTTCGCCGAGCTCCTCCTTGACGATCTTCGCGTTGGCGGCATTCACGTAGACCGACAGGTCGTCGCGCACGTCCTTGATCTCCAGGCCGGAGATGAAGGCACGGGCGCGCTGCTGAACCTGGGATTCGTCCATAAGGTTACTCGTCGTCTTCTTCGAATGCGCGTTTGATGCGGGCGATGAGCGTCGCGGGGTCTGGGCGAGCATTGCCACGATGGCGAACGCCTGCGGCCGCGGCAAAGATGTCCACTCCGATGTCCGGCTGGCTCAGCACGTAACCCACCAAATCCGGATCGATATCAGGATGGTCGACCAGCCATTTCACCATCTCAGCGTCGCGCTCGGCAGGCTTAAGCACCTTGAGCAGCTTGCCGATCAGTTCTTGGGATGGGCTGGTTTTCTCGCCGGTCTCCAGACGATGGACGTATGCGTGATCGACGGATGAGAGCTGGGCCATCTCTCGAAGTGAGAGCGTTCGTCGCTCTCGAAGCGTGCGAAGCGCAATGCCTAAGCCAGTTTGTGCCACTGAAATCTCCTGAATGAGCGAGCGCGGCAGGCGCCTGGCAGAGCCCCGTGCTGCCGCCGCGGTCTGCGGTCCTTGCCCAACAGCATAGCGGGTTGCCGGGAGCTGTGCACCTCTTTCTAACGATAGCGCGCGTCGTGCTATACTGTTGTCCAGCCAGACAACGGATACGCTAAATACCCTTTTGAATTGGGTATAACCGCCAGCTGGCATGATTAGACCGCGTTGTTTGCATAGAACAACAGACTGTGCCATAGCGCGGCCCTAGATGCAACAATCTGCCAGTAGGACCTTGTATGACGACACAGCAACAGTTTCTTGACTTCCTCAGCGAAATCGAGCCGTCAGCCTCGACGGTAAGCGCGTGCTCCAGCGCACACAACGCGCTGCGCGAAGCACTGCGCACCGACGAAAACTTCTCAATGCTGCACGTTGAGACGTTCCTGTCTGGCTCCTATAGGCGCGACACGGCAATCCGCCCCCAAAAGATTGACGGGGTGCTCCAGCGCCCGGACGTCGACATCATCGTGGTGACCAACCACACCCATGGGGACGACCCGCACGACGTCCTGGATGCCCTGCATCAGGCGCTTGTCGACGCCGGCTACCAAAACCTGAAAGTCAACCGGCGCTCCATTGCGGTAACCCTGGCTGGCGTCGACATGGATGTCGTCGCGGTCATCGAGGACGGAGAAGGCTACCTCATCCCTGACATCGAGCTCAAGAAGTGGCTCACGACGAACCCAGCCGCCCACACGCAGTGGACCGTCGACGTCAACCGCGACACGGGTAGCCGGTTAAAGCCGCTCGTGAAGATCGTAAAGTGGTGGCGCCGATGTCACCTGTCGGCCCTGCGGCGGCCCAAAGGCTTCATCCTTGAGTGCCTGGTCGCCAAGCACATGAGCTACTCGCAGCTGAACTACGAGACGCTGTTCGTCGAGGTGCTCGAGGCCATCCGCGACGCCCACAGCGTCCACGTTCTGCTCGACCAAGTGCCGTTCGTGGAGGACCCGGGCGTGCCTGGTAACAACGTGTTCTCCAACGTCACGTTCGACGAGTTCAAGACCTTCTATGACAAGGTGAAGGAGCACGCGGCCCTGGCGCGCAAGGCCAAGAACGAGACCGACGACGATGTAGCCCTGAAGCGGTGGCGTGCGATCTTCGGGCCGCGCTTCCCGGCTGCTGCAGGTGCTACCAAGTTCACGGCATCGTCGCTGCTGCGCCCCGCGGTCGGCGCGGGCCTCACCTTCCCCGCCACGCCAGTGCTGCCCAACAAGCACGAGGGGTTCGCCTAATGAGCTTGCTAGTTGAGCAGCCCCAGCGCATGGCGCAGGAAAAGCGCCTGCTTGACACCTTTGCGCACGAAGTAGCGTGGTTTCGCATGCAGGGGTGGAGCGCCACCGCAGGCGGCGAGCTGGAGTTGCGCTTTACGCTGGCGCTGCTGCACGGCACCTTCGACGGTGTGCTGGTCTATCCGCGGTACTTTCCGGATGTCCCAGCGTTTATCCGCCCCCAACGCCCGAGTGAGTCCTGGAGCGGGCATCAGTACCTTGGCAGCGGCGTGCTGTGTCTGGAGCGCGGCCCCGACAACTGGGACCCGAGCGTCACCGGGGTCGAGCTCGTACGAAGCGCGAATAAGCTGCTGTGGAGCGAGGTACTGCGTGTCGTCTTGCCCGGGACCCTGTCAGCCCCGTCGCGCCATCACCTTACGAATGGGCAAGCCCTGCGCGGCGAAAGCCGCCGGTTCCTGGTGACGCCACAGTTCGTCGAACGGCTGGCAACCGCCTCGCACGGGCCGGCGTGGCCTATGAAGACCGCGACGACCAAGCTGGGCGAATGCGAGTTGACCTTCGCAACCGAGGTGGGCGATGACTCGCCGCAGCGCCTGACCGGCGTGCCAGAACTGCCGGGGATCAATACCGGCAGCGGCTGGGCTATCTCGATGCCGAAGACACCCGGCTCCAAGGTCAGTACGCTGGACGATCTGGCGAGCCTAGTCGGCGATGGGTGGCCGATGGTCGGCGAGGCGGGCAACAAGACCGTCATCGTGTGCGACACCCAACGCCACGTCCGCGCCTTTTTCGTGCCGTCGGGCGAGACCGTCTCGGTCACCGAACTGGCCGTCATCGACGCCGGGGCAAGCGAGCAGGCCCGCCTGCCCCCGGCGTACGCCGAATTGAGCACACTGAAAGTGGCGGTGGTCGGCCTCGGGTCACTGGGCAGCAAGATCGCCGTCTCGCTGGCGCGGTCAGGCGTGCGCGCGTTTGCGCTCCTTGACACCGACGCGCTGCTGCCGCAGAACCTCGTGCGCAACGACCTCGACTGGCGGGGCGTGGGCTTCGCAAAGGTTGAAGTAACTGCCGAGCGCATTCGGCTTGTTGCACCGGAGGCCAACGTGTTACCGGTGCCCTTTGAAGTTGCTGGCCAGGAAAATCCCCTCGCCGCCGCTAGGCTGGCGGAAATCATCGGCAGTAGCGATCTGGTCATCGACGCGACCGCCAACTCGGACGCATTCTTGACGCTTGCCGCCGTGTGCAAGCGGGCGCAAGTGCCGCTGGTCTGGGGTGAAGTCTTTGCCGGTGGCTTTGGGGCACTGATGGCACGCAGCAGGCCGGGCCGGGATGCTGACCCACTAGGCGTTCGCACCCACGTCTTTGGGGTCATGGAAACCATGGAGCCCGTGCCGTATGCCGAAACCAACCGCTACGCGCTAAGCATTCGTGACAAGGTCCTCGTTGCCGGCGATGCAGAGGTGAGCTACCTCGCCGCCGCCATGACCGCCTTCGCCCTGGATGCGGTCTGCAGCGGTGGCGAGTCCGAATACCCGGTCGCGGCCTACCTGCTCGGGTTCAAGAAATTCTGAGAGTTCAAGCAGCCGTTCGACACCGTCCCTATCCAGTGCCCAGGCGCCACAGTTGCGGCTGCTGCACCGCCTTTGTCCGATGACGAGGCCGCCGCCCTTGGCGACCTCTTGAACGCCGTAAAAGGGAGCGCGAGTGTTACGGGTGACGATTCCGCCTGAGGTGCAGGCGCCGCTCATCGCTGCCCTCCGGCGCGCCGGAGTTCGGGAGTGCGGCGGCGTGCTGCTGGGCGAGCACGTCGGCACGAACGACTTCGCCGTGCGCAGCCTGACGGTGCACCAGCCTGGCGCTGTCGCTGCATTCGTTCGCGGCATGGGTGGGATGGTCAAGGCCATCAAGACGTACTGCCGTTCGAAGGGCAACGACTTCACGCGCTTCAACTACCTTGGCGAGTGGCACTCGCATCCGCTTTTCAGCGTGCAGCCTAGCGCCAAAGACCACACCACCATGCGCGAGCTCGCGACTGACCGTCGCGTCGGGGCGAACTTCGTAGTGTTGCTCGTGTTTCGGCTTCACTGCCAGCAACTTGAAGGCAGTGCGCATACTTACCTGCCTGATGGCAGCGTCCACCTGTCAAAACTCGACCTGGAGGGTATTGAATGAAAGCAAGTCTGCTGGCAAACGAGTCCACTGGCGGCGCCATCGCACGGGAAGGGTTCGGCTATCAGGACGCCTTCGTCCTGCAGCATCTTCCACGCTGGCTCGCGCAGGGCGCCTTCAGTCACGTCGTAAGCGAGGCGGTGGGTGACATCGAGGTATGCTACTTCGGCACGGACGGTGCCACCGTGCGCATCTTCTTTGAAGCCAAGGGCTACGCGTTGTCCTGGAGCGCTTTCTGGGACGAAATACGGCAGTTCGAGAAGGTCCACGAGACATCGCCGGCGGAGTTTCCGCGCTTCGTCCTAGTGTGCCGCAATTTCAACGGCAAGATAGCGCCCCTGGTCGCCATGGCTTCGCGTCTGCGCGGTGTGGGCGCTTCATACGATGCCGATTCGCCGATGTTGGCTCAGACCCGTGATGAAATCATCCAGTGGATTATGGACAGGAAGCAGCCGCGGGGGCTGGCGCAGTTCGTGGTCGATCGGGTGGACTTCGTCACCTACGCTGACGAGAACGCGCATGCTGCATTCCCCAGCGAGATCGACCGCTACTTGCCGAACGTCAACCTGCGTGCCAAGGACGCAGCCGCCTTCCGGGAGCACTGCGGTCGCCTGGTGACGCGCTCAGCGCGTGGGCCAGTGATGCGCGCGGAGATTGAGGCTGCTTTACTCGAAGTGCTGGCCGCCGACGCGGCGCTCTGGGCAAAAACACCGACCCTATTGAGCCTCAGTGACGTTGTGTCGGAGCACGAACTTTGCCTTGTCGTCGAGCCGTTCAACGGGCCTGCCCGCGAGGCGTTGAAGGTGAACGACTGGCAACGCCTTTCCGCTCGCGCAGCGGCCATCGGCGAGTTCATCAAGCGCAGCCGCTCACGCTCCGCCATCGCACTTTCAAGCAAACAAAGGATGTCGCTGGCTTGTTTGCTGGGCTACTCGTTCGCCGCCACCCGAGGTTTCATCCTCGACATCGAGCACAACGGCGCGCGCTTCCGCACTGACGAGCATGCGCAGGCACTTGGCCCGTTCTTCACTGCTGATTCGACCCGAGGCGACGACGGTGTCAAGGAGGGCGTGGTAAGTATCGCGTTCCCAACGCGGGCTGTTGCGGACGTCGCAAGAGCGACAGCGGAGAACCTCGCTCGGGCGCCGCGTCTGGATCTCACCAGTGCCAATGCGATTGACGGTCCGCTGATGCTAAATAGGGCTGTGGCGGAGGCCAAGTCTGCCTTGATCGACTTCCGCTCCAATCACCGGCTGGACGTCATCCATCTCTTTATCAAGGCGCCGTCGCACTTCGCGATGATGCTGGGGCATCGCCTCAACGCGATCGGCCGCATCCAGCTCTACGACTGGGTCGACAGTTCGTACGTCGCGACCTGCTTGTTGGCACCCTGAGGAATCGGTAGCCCTGGAGCAACGCATCCAGCGTCCGCTCCTTGGCCGATAGCGCCTGGTCGCTTTGCTCGGGAGCAGTCATTCCGCAATGACTGCTCCCGAGAGAGCGTGAATGGCGGGTATGGCCGAAGAACGATCAAGAGCGGAAGTAGGGAAGTCGATCAGCGATGAGCCTTGATCGAACTGGCAATCAAGACGTATTTCCGTTATTTCCGCGACGGGTTAATCGTCGTGCGGAAAACTCCCCTCGACAAACTCCCTGAGCTGCGAAATATCGGTCCGCGCATAGGCCGCCGTCGTCTGCACCGACGCGTGGCCCAGCAGCGCCTGCGCGACCGGCAGCGGCACGCGGTGGTCGACCACGAGTGTACGGGCATAGCCATGGCGCAGCCAGTGCGTGGAGGCCGCCTCCAGTGCCGCGCGCATCGCGCTGTCCCCCATCGGCACGCGCGTAGCGGCCAGCGCAAACACGGCCCGCGCCTCGTCATAAAGCCCACTCACGCCGAGCGCGCGACCTCGCTCGCTGTGGATCAGCGGTAATCGTTCGCCTGGCGGCGGCTCCGCGGGCAGCCCCCGCAAACGCCGGTACGTGCGCAGGGCCGGCAGGCAGGCCGACGGCAGGGGAATTGCGCGCTCCTTGCCGCCCTTGCCTGTGACGTGCAGCGTCCACTGCCGGGCCTCGTCGACATCGATCCGGGGCAGCGCCAGATCTTCATGCCACACCAGTTCCGCGAGCCGCATCCCGGCGAAGCGGTACAGCGTCCAGATGGCGAGGCGTCGGGCCCAGACCGTGGGCGATACGTCCGCTGGCGCGTCGCCGCCCGCGACCGCGTCGCAGTGGGCGAGCGCGGCGGCCGGCAGGAACCGCACCGGGGTCCACGTCATGCGTGCGCGGCGTCCGGCGGCCAGTCCTTCGGCTGGATTGACGGTGAGGTAGCCCGTGCGGTGCCACCAGGCGAACAGGCTCGAGACCGCGGCGAGCGCACGGGAGACGGTGGCCGGGGCAGCACGCCGGACGTTCCCGGCTGCATCGGCCTGCGGCGCCTGCACGGCATCGCGGTAGGCCATCAGGTCCTGCCGTGTCAGGTCGGAAAACGGTCCCAGCCGTTCGCGTGTGCACCAGGCCGCGAGCCGCCGCAACTCCGTCACGTAGGCACGCAGCGTATGAGGCGAGTGCGAAGCCCGCTCGCGCAGAAAAAGCCGCACTGCCTGCGTATCATCGGCGACCCCGAGGGTGTTGGTTAGCGCCACCGGATTGGCAAAGCGGCCCGCGCGGGCGACCCACGTCGCCCCGACGCCGGCAGGCAGCAGCGCCGCGTCCGGCGTGATGACGGTGGAACCCCGCGCGCTGTGTGCCGCCGCGTCAGTCGCGGCCCGACGGAAGCGCCGCCGGTGCTGCCGCAGGACGCGTTCGAGCACGGTAGTCGCGGAGGGCGCCGCGGCTTCAGGAACGACGCGCAGGCGCCCGCGCTCCCAGTACTCGATCGCGGTGTCGTGCTCGAGCAGCAGCGCGAACACGGCGGGGTGCTCGCGCTTCGCGTCGGCCAGCGACGGGCAGCCCCTCTTGAGTGCGGTGAGGGTCCAGCGGAGGTATAGCGGGTGGCCGAGTGCGTGCGCGAGGTACTCGAGCGCGGCCTCGACGGAACCGGGCAGACGCTGTGGGGGACGGCAGCCCGCATCGTGCCAGTCGGAGGGATTCATCGCGCTCTCCTTGACGACGTGCTGGCGGCCGCCGGTGTCGTTCGGGTCGCGCCGCGCGCTGGCCGCCGGCCGCCGGCAGCTTGCTTCTTTGCCGTCGCGGTGCCGACGAGCGCCAGCGTCTGCCGCTGCTGCTCCACCACGGTGGCGAGTGCGGCCGCCTCCGCCGCGGCGTGCTGCCGCGAATTTCGCTCCTCCGCCAGTTCGGTGAGCAGCCGGTCGCGCAGCGACTCGAAGGCCGCGAGGCGCTCCGCCGCGCGAGCGAGTTCCGTTTCGAGGCGCGCGCGTTCGGTCTGGAAGGTTTCGCGCTGGTGCGCCGTTTCCCGCAGCAACTGCTTCGAGAGGCCGTCATAGCGTGCCCGTTCGGCCGCCAGTCCGCTGGCATGCCGACGGGCGGACTCGGCCGTCGCTGTCTCAGCGTTCTTCAGCTGCGTCTGCAGCTGTCCCAGGGTGTTCTCGACAACAGCGGCACGTTTCTCGGCCGCCTCGAACGCGGCGCGGGCGACGGCCAGTTCCGCGTCGCGCGCACTGAGCTGGCTGCGCACGTCAGTGAGTTCGACCCGCAGCAGTTCGACCTTCAGCCCGGCGTTGCGCTGCGCCTCGGTGGCGGTTTCCACTATCGCTTCGGTCTCGCGGCGCAGCTGGACAATGCCCTCGAGTTGCGTCGCGACTGCGGCTTCCCACAGGGCACGCATCTGCGCAGCGATCGCCGGCGGCACGTCCGGCACGGCGAAGCCGGCGAGGCCTGCGTGGACGAGTTCGGCCTCGATGGCGTTCAGGTGCCGCGACAGCGTGGCGGGGTCACCAGCGCCCAGGCGCGCGCGCAGCTTGCGGACCGACACGATCCGGCGGAAACGGGCGTCGGACGCGGGGGCGGTCTCGCCCGCCTCCGCGAGCATGGCGAGGACGGTGGTACGGATCGCATCGGGGGTGACGGCGGCGGGGCGGGACATGGGGATCTCCGGCAGCGGAGTCCAGCGCGAGGTGGGAAGGTCGGAAAAAGCCGGCCGCGCGAAGCGCAGGGCGGAATTTCCACATTAGATTACGCACAGGCCTGACGCAAGAAAACCGCATTTGTCGCGGTTAAAAACATCCTCGCCGCGATAAACGCCCTTATCGTGGCCAGCCCGCGCGGTCACCTGTGCAGGCAAGCGGGGGGCCCTGCGGGCTGCGGCAACACGGCTGAGCGTCGCAACCATGCGCCCTCAAAGCCATCGAGATAGGATGGGACGGTTTTTATCGCTCGATCCGGCGCGACGTTTATTGCGAAAACTTGACGTCGATGCTCACTGCCATGTTTGATGTGAGGCAATGGAATGCACGCGTGCGCCGTGCCATTAAATTCAATGGCGCTAAGCAGCTATCGCCATTGAAATGACGCGGCCCTGATAATGAGCAAGAACTTTCAGGCGCGGCTGCGGCGCCTGCCGCCGACGCGGGAAACATCGTGCTCCGACGTCGCGCACTGGCGATGCCCCGTGTCGCGACGGACCGGTCGGGCTGCCGGCGGCATTGCGCAAACGCGCGCCGATGGGGTAGGGTGGCGCGATCAACTACCACAACGAGGAATGACTCATGAACAAGCAGGAACTGGTCGACGCCGTCGCTGCAGCGACGGGTGACAGCAAGACGGCAACAGCGGAAATGATCGACGCCTTCATCGGCACCGTGACCGCGGCGATCACCAAAGGCGATACCGTCCAGATGATCGGCTTCGGCTCGTTTTCGACCGGTGCCCGCGCCGCGCGCGTGGGCCGCAACCCCGCTACCGGCGCCGAAATCCAGATCCCCGCCGCGAACACCGTGAAGTTCACGGCCGGCAAGGCGTTCAAGGATGCGGTGAACGGCGCCTGACAGCAGGATCACGTTGCCCGCGTCGCCGGAGGCGGCAATGCCAGAGGGCTTGCCGTCTGCACAAAGGCTGTTGTTGCTACCGGCGACTATCGTTGAGACGGGCAACGCGCGGCCAGCGGCCTAGACCGGTCGCAGTCGACCTGGTAGCATGAGCGGCGAAAATGCCATGGCGCACCGGGACGCTGCTGCGCTACCAGGCGTGCATCGTGCGGGTTGTCGCCGAAGCGCGGATTCAGCGCGCCATGATCGAATCGCTCGACACCACAGGCCGGACCTTCGTCAGCACCGTCAAATGGGACAGCCTGCGCGAGCTTGGCGCGCAGCTATTCTGATTTCAGACGTCTCTGCTGGAAAGTCTGACCTTGTCTTTCAAATTCCTGCGCGGTTGGACCTGAACGCTCCAGTTTCAACGCGAAGACCACGGTCGCGGGCCTGACGGTGATTCACACATCGCATCGCAGTGGATGCGGAAATTTGCCGCTTTATACTTGCGCGGATATCAATAGGGAAACGGTATGCGGCGCGTGATTGTCCGGCAGTCTTCAGTTCATGGCAGGGGTGTTTTCGCGATGCGCGCCCTCGAGGCAGGCGAGCGCGTGCTCGAGTACAAGGGCGAAGTTACACGCTGGCGCGAGGCCGTGCGTCGTCACCGGCGGGAAGGCGTCGCTGGACATACGTTCCTCTTTGGGCTGTCCGATGGACGCGTGATTGACGGCAGCCGTGGCGGCAATAGCGGGCGATGGCTGAACCATGCGTGTGCCCCCAGCTGCGAGACCATCGAAGACGGCAGTCGCATCTTCATCCACACGCTGCGGCCGATCGACGTCGGCGAAGAACTGTTTATTGAATATCTGCTGGCGACTGACGATCCGCTCGATGAAGAGGTTCGCGCGCAGTACGCGTGCCGGTGCGCCGCATTGGATTGTCGTCAGTCGATGCTGACGGACGCGGCGTGAACTGGGTGTCGAAGGTAGTCAGTAAACAGCGAGGTTCTGGAAAGCGGCCACGCAACGAAGCCGTAGAACGCAACAATTCTGTCAACCCGGAATTGCGGTGCCAGCAGGATCTGAGCAAGACGGCGGACGGTTCAAGGATCAGTCTAGTCTTGCAGAGGCTTGATTTGCGTAAGGAGACTTTAGTGGCCGAAATACAGCCATTGAAATAAGAAAACTTATCTTGATAGCTTCGTTTTGCGATATTTTTTTCGCAAACGCATCTTCACGGATTGGTGTGCCGACACCCTTGTGAGGGATGGCGCGGTATCCGTATCGACGGTAACTTCCTTACTCCGCCCGACGCCAGGATGGGACCGGGCGTGGACACCATTTCGCCGTCGACGCGGCGCGAGTCCAGGCAGCAATCTCCGGTACCCAACGCCGTTCGGTCCGCTTGTGGTAAAACAGCGCGAGAAGGCGCCGGTCTGCGGCGCACAGATGCAATCAGGAGCCGAGGTTGAGAAGGAAGTCAGGGAACAGCTCGCACGTCATCGCGGTCCGCGTCGAGGCGGCGATCGAACAGCGATTGAGACTGCTGGCGGACATCACAGGGCGCAGCCAGTCGTTTTTCCTCAAGCAGTTGATCGAGAAGGGCATCGACGCGATGGAAGACGCGTGGCTGCCGCAGGCAGTGGTTGCCGAGCTTCGCAGTGGCGCACTGCCGGCGCGGCAGCGTGGCACTACCCTGGATCTGTTCGGGGATTCCATTTGCGAGCAGTGAGCAGGGCCGCACAGCGTTTCCGTGAGTGACGGGCGGCGATAGGGCGCAACTCGCCGACGTCGCACAGATAAATGGATTTTGCGTCGTCACCGGCGCGAAGGCGTCGAGGGACATACCTTTCTCCTCGGGCTTTCCGACGGGTCCGTGATCGATGGGAGCCGCGGATGCAATAGTGCGGGGTGGCTGAACCACGCCTGCGCGCCGATCTGCGAAAGTTTCAGGGTGAAGAAGAGGGTTTCTCATGGGCGCAAGAGCTTGAGATCCAGGTTCCATCTCGCCTTCGGCACGAGTTGTTACGAGGCGCTGAGACACTTCGACCGGATCACGGCGGGTGTTTCGCCTCTAGACAAGCGACGACACCACCACCCGAAGCGCACTCTGGACGTACAAAAGTGTGCACGGCAGCGCCGAGAAATACTCCGATTGCGAAAGACCCATCGCCACTTCGATCGACTGCTTTCGGACCAGTCGTCACACCTGCCGTCGTGCGGTCTAACCCTCGGCAAGTTGACAATTGCGGCTCGAATCAGCTTTTCTAAGCCGGGTGACGCGACAGGCCGCCTTCGACTGACCGTCACCGCCGGTCTCGCGGAAATTTTTTTATCGCGCTCAGTGCCGGATTTACGCATCGCTTACCTACGCCATGGCGCGGGCAAGCGCCCGCCGTTTTGCAAGGGTCTCGTAAAGAGCGCGTACGCCGAATCGCCAGGGCGCGATTTCGGTTGACGACTGCACGGTGTTGACAAGTGCGCCGAGCTCCGGCGTTGCAATCGTCACCTTGTCCCCGAGGTGATGCGTGAAGCCGCTGCCCGGAGCATGCCGGTCTTCAATTGGAGAGAACATCGTGCCGAGGAACAGCATGAAGCCGTCTGGATACTGGTGATGCGGCCCGGCAGTCTGGGCCACAAGTTCCTCTGGGTCACGGCTGATCTCGCGCATGTGGCTCACGCCTTCGAGAATAAATCCGTCGTCCGCGCCTTCTATCCTGAGCGACACGCTGGCCGCCCGCACCGAGTCCATGGTGAAGCGTTCATCGAACAACCGGATAAAAGGACCGATCGCGCATGAGCCGTTGTTGTCTTTCGCTTTGCCGAGCAGCAACGCACTGCGGCCCTCGATGTCGCGGAGGTTGACGTCGTTGCCGAGGGTTGCGCCGACGATCGTTCCGCGGCTGTTTACCGCCAGCACAATTTCTGGCTCGGGATTGTTCCAGCGGGAGGCCGGGTGCAGCCCAACGTCCGCGCCGTGGCCGACCGCCGACATCGGTTGAGACTTGGTGAACACCTCTGCGTCCGGCCCAATGCCGACCTCCATATATTGCGACCATGTGCCGCGCCGTTCCAGTTCCCGCTTCAGACAGTCGGCAACTGCCGTGCCGGGGCGAATCCTGGAGAGATCAGTGCCGATCAGTTGCGCGATCGTCGCCCGGACCGTGCCGGCTTGAGTCGCGTCGCCGTTAGCCTGTTCTTCAATGACCCGTTCGAGCAGGCTCGCGGCAAAGGTCACGCCGCATGCCTTGATGGCCTGAAGATCGCACGGCGCCAGCAATGCGCGGCCGATGTTCTCGACGGGACCAAGCGCCTCGCCCTCGACGTGATGCACAAACTTGACGAGGTCCACGTGCTCGAACAGATCGGAGGTCGTCGGCGCCGACGCCGTGATGTCGAAGGCCTGACCGGCACGAACAACGACGACCGACGGCCCGTCTATCGGCGCGTTTCGCCAGATGCGTCCGACCAGCAGGGCATCGGATAGGTCAGTAGGTACAAAATGCGGAAGATCGTTCGATATCATGGACGGCCTGGCTAGCGAGAGTTGGGAACCGCGAGGGAGACACGCTTCAAGCGAGCGATTCGCGTCGCGTGTCGGCCGGCCGAAGCCTGCCTGGCAGCATCACGCGACTCAGTGCTTCCGCGAAGAAGAAATCGCCGAACATCGTCGCGCCATCGACGCCTTCATTGTGCGGCTTCGAATAGCAGGAATTCCTCAAAAGTCCCCGCTGCGCAGGTTCGTAGGCAAACTCGTCACGACATAGAGCTTCGAGCATCGCGAGTCCGTGTTCGCGCCAGCGAACCGCATCAGCAGGGTCGGGATGCAGACGGCCCATCTCGATCAGCGCTGACGCCATCACCGCTGCTGCGGCAGTGTCCTTGATTTCCGCGTCCGCGCCAGTGGCGTCGAAATCCCACGGTGGCACAGGACGTCCATCGAGCCGGCGCAGATAGTACGCCGCTAGCCGCCCGGCAAGGTCTAGCCAGTTGCGCTTGCCGGTCTCACGCGCCGTGTTCACGTAGCCATAGACGGCCCACGCCTGGCCCCGGCTCCACGCCGATTCGTCGAATGCGCCTTGAAACGTGTAGCCGCGCTGACGCGCACCGGTTGTCACGTCGTACTCCACCGCGTGATAAGTCGAACCGTCGGGGCGGATAAACGCCTTGGCGGTCATGACGGAGTGCGCTTCGGCGGCGAGGCGATAACTGCCGTCCCCGGAATGGTTCGCCGCCCAGTAAAGCAACGATAGATTAGCCATCGTGTCGATAGCCGAGGCGCTGCGTCCGCGCGGATCGTCAAGCGGACCCCAGGAAGCGAGATAGGCGCCGCTGCGCGTGGTGACAAGACGCGCGCGCAGTTTGTCCGCGGCTTCCATCGCAATTTGCGCGTACCACGAGTCGCGGGTGATTTCGTAGCCGGGGACGGCGCTGCTGTCGAAGATAAAGCCGATGTCGTGCGTGTTAGGATCCTGCGCGCGCTGCGCGACGAGACGCATGCGCTCGCGGGCCCACGAGAGGTATTTGTCGTTGCCGGTGTGCAAATACGACGTCAGCAAAAGTCCGACCCAGAACCCACAAAACCAATTGCCGTGGCTCCACGCTGAACCGCTGTAGCCTGCGGACAGCGACGCCGGAAGCCGGACCCACTTTCCGTCGGGCGCTGTGATCTGGGGGAATTCGACGCCGAGCGTCGGCTCGTCCTCTGCAACTTTGGTCGCAATGCGATCGAGGATATCGGTGAAGAGGGCGGACCGGTCAGAGGACAGTCCTTGGTCTTGGTACGAAGCATTCACGGCTTTGTCTCCTGATGACTTTCGCGTTTCCCGAGTGACGGGGGCACGCAAATTCTAGGAGCGCGGCGGTTCCAGCGGTTAGGACGAAGCGCGGCTTATATTGGACTTTCCTACGTCGCACCCGGACGCCTATCGTCCCACTGCTTCAAATGCTCAGTTTCTCCAGGCTGCGGCGGAAGTCGATTGGCGAGCGGCCCGTGTGCTTGCGGAAACATCGGCTGAAGTAGGCCGGGTCGTCGAAGGCAAGCTGTGTTGCGATCTCCGCCACATTGACCTCCGAATGCAGCAACAGACGCTTCGCTTCCAGCATCACGCGTTCACGAATCAGCTTGGCCGCTGTGCTGCCGAGCGCCTGGCGCGTTGCATCGTTCAACGCGCGTTCCGTGACGTTCAGCAGGCATGCGTAGCGAGCGACGTCGTGGATTGTGGCGAAATGTTTTTCCAGCAGGCTTTTGAAGCGTCGCGACAACAGCACGCTACGCGACGAATTGACCTCGGTGACGGCGTCGCCGCCCAGGCGCGCGGACTTGATTAGCAGAACCCGCAGATATGACCAGATCACGTCCTCGTAGCCTGCCTCTTCACCCTGATATTCCGCATTGATTCCATCCAGCACGCGATGAAGGTCCTGAGCTTGTGCGTCGCTCATATAAACCGTGTTAGGAATTCGCTCGAAATCGTAGACGGGAATCTCGGTCTGCGAATGGCGGTTCTGCACCTTGAACGCGAAAAATTCGGACGAGAAACTGATCGCGTGCCCGACGGTGTCTTCGGACAACGCGAAATCGTGGATCTGGCCCGGGGCCATGAAAAAAAGCGTATTGGGCCGCACCTCGTAGCGAATCGAGTCGATGATGTGGTGGCCGCTGCCCAACTCGACCCAGACGATGTGATAGAACTCGTGCCGATGAGGATACGGCAACGTCGATTTCATATCTTCGAGAGGCGCGAGATGAAAATCGATCGACTTGATTCGCGACCCATACTCATAGTGGGCGATCTTGAAGACCGGCAACTCACATCCACAACCGCTAGGCATTTGATTTGTCTCCTGCATCCAGCGCACTTATCTGGCTCGCTCAGCCAGCTCACTCCCTGGCTAAGTCAAGCGTGCTGTTTCTCCTTCGCCGATTCGGCATCGAACGTGGCGTAATTGTAATTAGCAAAGCGGCGTGACGGCTGTTGTCGAAAACCCGCACGGGTTTGGCCTCGCCTGCTAATTGTCAGCTCATTGGAAACGCAATTCCTTCAGCGCCGACAGGCCGGTCAGCACCGTCTTGCCGTCCTGATTGCGAATCATCGTGTCCATCACGAGGATGCGCTTGGCGGGTTTTTTCTCGACTACGGTCACATGGATTTTGATCGTATCGTCGATGAAGACGGGTCCGAGAAAGCGCAACTCCTGCCCAACGTAGACGAAGCCGGGACCGGTCAACCCGGTATGCGTCGTCGACACCAATGCCGCGGTCAGCAGGCCGTGCGCCACGCGCTGGCCGAATGGCGTGCGTGCCGCGAAGTGCCGATCCATGTGCAACGGATTCAGGTCGCCCGACAGATGGCCGAAAGCGTTCACGTCACTTTCCGCGATCGTACGCACGAGGATCTGGCAGCGGCCAATCTGGATATCGTCAAAGCGCAGCATCTCGTGGCACCGATTCGGATAAGTGTTCATGCGGTTCTCCGCTCGGTCAGCGCCGCGCCGGCTTCGACCAGCGTATTGATTTCGTGCGGCTCGTAGCCGAGTTCGGCGAGCACCTCGCGGGTGTGCTCGCCTTGCCGCGGCGGCTGACGGGTGAGCGGTGGTGCTGCGCCGTCGTATCGAACCGGATGCGCGAGCAAACGAACCGGCCCGGCCTGCGGATGGTCGACCTCCATGATGATGCGGTTGTGCGCCACTTGCGGGTCGGCCTCGACCTGATCGTAGTCGTTCACGGGCGCGTACCAGATGTCGTGCTCGTCGAAGGTCGTTATCCAGTCGGCCGTCGTGCGCGTGGTCAGCGCGTCGTACACGATACGGTTCAATTCGTCGCGGCGGCGCACATTGTCCTTTGGGTGCGAAAACGCGGCCAGCATGGGTTGAGACAAGGCCGCCGCCAGCTTCTCGGTCGGCGTGAGCGAAACGGCGATCCAGCCGTCGAGAGTCCGGTAAATCCCGTAGGGCGCCGGATGGAACCGGCTGCCGGTCGGCGGGTTCGTGCGCGGCCAGAGTGGTCCCTTGTTCAGGTAGTAGGTGAACGGCTCGATCTGAAGATCGAGCGCCGCGTTGAGCAGGTTGCTTTCGACCAGCGTGCCTTTGCCGGTGCGTTCACGCGCCTGCAAGGCCGCGACCACGCCGAAGGCTGCCAACGCCGCCGCGTGCTGGTCGACGATCGCGGATCCGACTGGCGTGGGCGGGGAATCGGCCTCGCCGGAGAGCATCGTCATGCCACTGATGGCCTGCAGCAGCAGGTCCTGCCCTGGCCGCTTGAGATACGGTCCCGATGACCCGTAGCCGGTGCACGAACAGTACACGAGCCGCGGGTTGATCTCGCGGACATCGTCGTAACCGAAGCCCATGCGCTGCAGGACGCCTGGCCGGTAGTTTTCGATCAGGACATCGGCTTCCTTGATCAGCCGCCAGACGATCTCTCGCGCGCGCTCGTCGCGCAGATCCAGCGAGATGCTGCGCTGATTGCGGTTGCCGAGCAGAAAAAACATGCTCACACCTTCGACATATGCATCGAAGCCGGTCCAACTGCGCTCGAACGCGCCGCCCGGCGGTTCGATCTTGATCACGTCCGCGCCGACGTCGGCCAACATCTGCACGGCGGCGGGGCCCTGCAAGAAGTGAGTAAAACTTAACACCTTGATGCCTTCCAGCATGACTTGTCTCCCGACCGCGTGTCCGTATCTGTTTGACTGAGGGCTCAGGCAAGCAGGTTTCGCGAAATGATCATTCTTTGAATCTCCGAGGTCCCCTCGACGATCTCCAACACCTTGGCGTCGCCGAATGCGCGCGACACCGGGTACTCGCTCATCACGCCGTAACCGCCATGTATCTGCAACGCCTGATGAGCCGCCTCCATCGCGCGCTCGGTGGCGAAGAGCTTGGCCATCGACGCTGGCTGATCGAAGCGAACGCCCGCATCTTTCAGCGCGGCGGCATCGTAGAGCATCAGCCGCGCGGCGTGCGCGTGGGCCGCCATGTCAGCGATCTTGAACTGCAGCGCCTGGAATTCGGCGATCGGCTTGCCGAATGCGCGCCGCTCTTTCATGTACGCGATCGACCGATCCAGTGAACCCTGCAGGATGCCTAGCGCGAGCGCGCCGATCAGGATTCGGCCCGTGCTGATCTGGGCGAGCGTCTGTCGCAAGCCCGCACCGCGTTCGCCGAGCAGGTTGGCGGTCGGGATCGTGCAGCGCTCGAAGAACAACTCGTAGGTGCTCGATGCGCGCCAGCCGATCTTGCGCAGTTTGCGTCCGTAGCTGAAACCGGGGGTGCCGTTGGGCACGATGAAGTTAGAAATTTCCTTGCGGCCGTCGGGGCGCGTTCCCGTTACCGCGGCGATGACGACCGGCCCGGTCACTTCCGTGCCGGAATTGCTAATGAAGGTCTTCGATCCATCGATGACGTATTGGTCGCCTTCCAGCGTCGCACGCGTCGCGATGTTAGCCGCGTCGGAGCCCGCGTTGGGCTCCGATAATCCGATCGCGCCGACCTTGCGGCCGTCGAGGATAGGGCGCAAATAACGATCCCTTTGCTCATCGGTGCCGTAGTTGGAAAGCAGGCTTGCGGCCGTCGAATTGGCCATTAGAGAGTTGGCGATTGCGCAATCTACCCGTGCGAGTT
Organism: Paraburkholderia sp. Clong3; assembly: GCF_050436485.1. Classification (NCBI taxonomy): domain Bacteria; kingdom Pseudomonadati; phylum Pseudomonadota; class Betaproteobacteria; order Burkholderiales; family Burkholderiaceae; genus Paraburkholderia; species Paraburkholderia sp. Clong3. The sequence goes on from NZ_JBNDMH010000003.1 coordinate 1,236,365, forward strand.
CCTCTAACACGATCACATAGGAAAGCCATTCGCCACCGCCGCCACCCCAACTCTCCGGATAAGGCAGGCCGGCGAAGCCGAGCTGGCCGGCACGCTTCCAGATGTCGTAAGGAAAGGCTTCCGCTTCCCAAAGCTCTTCCGAGACAGGAGCGATTTCGTTTTCCGCGAAACGGCGCACGGCGTCGCGTATCGCGGTGTGTTGTTCGTTTAACCAATGCGGCATGTTCGACTCTGTGAAAAAGCGGTAGATGGGTTGAAGGCGGGGCGCTGTGTTACAGCACCTTCAGATAGGTATCGCCAGATGCGACCACCGTGCCGTCCTGGCGCGTGACCTCTGCTCCGAACACGCATATGTTGCGATCGTCGTCTTTCTCGCGCAGCGTGAGCCGGGCAGTGACGGTGTCGCCGATAAATACCGGCGCGTTGAACGTGATGTCGTAGCGGTAAGAAACCGCACCGGGGCTCGGCGCCTTTTGCGCCATATGGCCCATCACAGTCGATAAGAAGCCGACCGACAGACATCCTTGCGCGATGCGCTTCTCGAAGCGCGTGGTTTTGGCGAATTCCTCGTTCAAATGCACGGCATAGAAATCGCCGACGATCCCGGCGAAGCCGTAGATATCGAATTCAGTTACGGTCTTGGCGAAATCGGCGGTGTCGCCGACCGCGTAACAATCCATGTGCGGGCGTTTGGCCATGGTGGTTCTGAAGGTGAGTGTCGGTTGTGGAGCCGGCCTGTTCCTTGTTGATTGGGGCCGGCGGGCGTGACTCAAATTTAATGAGTGCGGGTTGCTGACCGTTAGGACGGTTTGGGCGAATGCTTGGACTTTTTTGACTGCACGCACGCAGTGATTGCAGTCTTCGGCCGATCCGCAAGCGGCCTGCGGATTGACTCCGGTCAGTCATTAGTCAATATCGCCAAGGGTTTTCCTCGTGTGCGCTGGATAAGTCGCCACACAGTTTGTGAGGCGCTTGCTACCGAGGACGCCGTAAAAAAGTACAAGAAATCGGGCGACCGGTCCTAACGCCCGTTGCGTGCACTCACGAATACTTGAAGCGCCTGCAGACGGATCGACCTGACGCGGCGCGAAAATTACATTCCAGTACGGAAGGAGACGAAATGAAATCATTCTTTAACGCGCGCCGCGCAGGACGCGCCATGATGGTAGGTACGCTGCTCGCAGCAGGCGTCGTTGTCGCCAGCGTTGCCCGTGCCGACGACCCGATCGTCATGAAGCTGGGGCATACCCTCGCTCCCGACAACCACTATCAGCTGACTGCCCAGGTGTTCGCGAAGGAGGTCGCGCAGCGAACCCACGGCAAGGTCAAGATCGAGATCTTCCCGCAGTCACAGCTCGGCGGCGAAGTGCAGATGGCGCAAGCGCTGCGCACCGGCACGCAGGAGCTCATGATTTCCGCACAGGCGCCGATTGGAAACACGATCAAGCAGTGGCAGATCTTCGATACGCCTTATCTCTTTAACAGCATCGACGACGCCAACCGGGTTCTGCAAGGACCGGTCGGCCGCAAGTTCCTCGACATGATGCCGGCGGTCAATATGATCGGCCTGACGTGGCTGTCGGTGGGCGAACGCAATTTGTTCACGGCTAGAAAGCCCGTTGCTTCGCTCGGTGACATGAAGGATATGAAAGTGCGAGTGATGCAGAGCAGCGGCTATATCGCGGGATATAAGGCACTGGGCGCAAACCCGACGCCGCTGCCTTATAACCAGTTATTTCTGGCGCTTTCGCAAGGCCTGGTCGACGGCGGCGATACGTCACCGGAGCAGTTCATCCAGGACAAATTTTCCGATGTCGCCAAGCATTACTACCTGACCCACGTGAACTACTTGCCCGTGGTGCTGGCAATGAGCAAAAGCGCCTGGACGCGTCTTTCGCCTGACGAACAGAAGGCGTTTCAGGCCGCCGCCGCCGTCGCCGCGGATTACGACATGAAGGAATACAAGCACGAGTACGACGACGCGCTCGCAACGATGAAGAAGAATGGCACCCAGGTGACCGAGATAAACACGGCGCCGTGGGCGGCCGCGACCGAAAGGGCGCGCCAGGGCCTGCTCAGCGACATTCCCGATGGCCAGGCGCTTTACCAGGAAATCAAGGCGGCCGACAAGTCCGCTGTCGCTTCGAAATGAAGGGAGAGTGCGATGGAAAAGCTTGCCCGTAATCTCCTGTTTATCGACGACCTGGTCCTGAAGATCACGCTGTTCCTCTGCGGTGGACTGCTTCTCATGATGGTGCTCGTCGCTGGCCTCGGGGTGGTCTTTCGCTTCATCCTGCACAACTCGCTGTCGTGGTCCGACGAGCTCGCGGCTTATCTGTTCGTGTGGCTCACGTGCCTCGGTGCGGCGGCAGGAGCCAAGCTGCGGGTGCATCCGGAGGTGCGGGTACTGGCCGACCGTTGTCCGCCCGCCTTCGCGCAGACACTGGCGGACCTTACCGACTGCGTAGTCCTCGCGCTCGGCGTGGTGTTCGTTATGTACGGTGGCGACATGCTGGAACTGATGGGCACCGAAACCGCGACCTCTCTGCCGATCTCGATGGTGTACCCGTACCTCTCGATTCCCGTCGGCGGCGCGTTGCTGGTCTTTCATTCCGCGGTGCGAATCGCGGTTTCCCATCTCGCGCCCGGCGCGCAAACGAGGCCCTCTCTGTTGCAGGGCGTCTCCGAACATATCTGAGGTGAATCAACATGTGGGCACTCGCTCTAGGGGCCGGGTTTCTCGGCTTGGGTGTACCGGTGGCCATTTGCATCGGCATTGCGGCGACGATTGCATTGACGCTGAATGGAACCCCGCTGCTGGTGATTCCGCAGCAGCTGTTTTCGAACCTGAATAACGTCAGCCTGCTGGCTATCCCGTTCTTCATGTTGACAGGCGCCATCATGGATGCGGGCGGCGTCTCGCGCCGCATCATCGACTTTTCGCAGGCGCTTGTCGGCTTTATGCGCGGCGGCATCGGGCAGGTGACGATCGTCGCAAGCATGTTCTTCGCCGACCTCTCCGGCTCGGCGACTGCTGACACCGCAGCGATCGGCTCGGTCATGATTCCCGGGATGGTCAAGCAGGGATATTCACGCGCGTTCGCAGTGGCGCTGCAGTCGGCAGCGGGCTCACTCGGACTGCTTTCGCCCGTGTCGATGAGCATGCTGGTGTACGCCTACACCGCCAACGTTTCGGTCGGAACGATGTTCGTCGCGGGGATCGTGCCGATGCTGCTGGTGGTCGTTTCCTTCATGCTCGTGAACTATGTGACTGCCGTGCGCCAGAACTATACGGCGGTCGAAGCGTTCTCCGCCAGGCGGCTGTGGACCACGTTCAGACAGGCGATCTGGGCATTGCTGACTCCCGTGATCATTCTGGGCGGCATCCTCGGCGGCGTCTTCACGCCGGTTGAAGCAGGCGTCGTCGCGGCGCTCTACGTGACGCTGGTGAGCGTCTTCATCTTCAAGTCGCTCAAGCTGTCGCAATTCAGGGAAATACTCACGCGCACGGCCATCAATACCACGCGGGTATCGTTTCTTCTCGGGCTCGCGTTCGTGCTCGGCCGCTATCTGATTGAGGCGCAGATCCCGTTGCACGTCGCCAACAGCTTCCTGGCCGTGACGACCAGCGCGTTCGTGTTGCTGATCCTGATCAATCTCTTCCTTCTCGTAGCCCATACGGTACTGGAAACGATCTCGAGTATCGCGGTGGTGATCCCTGTGTTCCTGCCGCTCGTCGTGCAGATGCATATCGACCCGGTGGTGTTCGGCGTCATCGTGCTGGTCAACTCGGCCATCGGCATCAACCTGCCACCGATCGGTTTTTGCCTTTTTACGGCTGCGTCGATCGGCGGTGTGTCCGTCGAAAAAGCGACTCGGGCGATCCTGCCGTTCATCTTCGCGCTGGCGGTCGACCTGCTGTTGATCATTGTCTTCCCGCATATCCCACGCTTCCTGCCGAACCTGCTGGCAATCAAATAACACGAGGACGATGGGCCGCCGGCTGCACGCCATTGGCCCAATCTCCACGATCCCGTATGCGTCGACCGTTCGCACGCGCAAGGCGATCGAATTACCGAGAGGCTCATCATGAACACGGCTCACATCGACCGAAGCGGCGCGGCGCCGATCCCGCTAGCCGCATGGGAGGACCTGCAGTACCTGAAGCTGGAACAACCACTTGAGTTCGTCTGGGCGATCACGTTGAATCATCACGATAAGCGCAATGCGCTGTGCGTGCCGCTGCTGGCGGAACTGGCACGCGTCCTCGCGGCAGCCGAAGTCAGCGACGACGTCAGGGCTGTCGTGCTCACCGGCGGCGAACGTTTCTTCAGCGCGGGGGCGGATATTGCCGACATGGCGGCACGCGGGGTCGCAGCGTACGCGGACCCGGTGCGCCTCGCGAGCTGGAAGGCGATTGAAACGTTTCCGAAGCCGCTGATCGCGGCGGTCAACGGCTTCGCCATCGGGGGGGGCCACGAGTTGGTGATGCTGGCCGATATCGTCGTCGCGGCGGACGACGCGACCTTCTCGCAGCGAGAGATCATCATCGGCGCGCTACCGGGCGATGGCGCCACCCAGCGCCTGCCGCGGGTGCTCGGCAAGACACTGGCGATGAAACTCGTGCTTACCGGCGAACCGCTGACGGCAGCCGAGGCCGAGCGCCACGGACTGGTGACCGAGGTCGTCGTACCGGCACGCAGCATCGCGCGCGCTATCGAGATCGCGTCGCTGATCGCCGCCCGCGCGCCGCTTGCGGTCCGACTGGCCAAGCGCGCGGTGCTCGATTCATTCGAGACCGACCTTCAACGAGGCCTGGAGCGGGAGCATCAGGCGAATCTCGACGTGTTCAAGACCGAGGATCGCGCCGAAGGCCACCGCGCATTCGTCGAGAAGCGGCCGCCGCACTTCAAGGGTCGCTGATCACTGGTGCGTCGCACATGCGCCTTTCGACGGCGATGAGCAACGCTTACCTCTAGTTTTGACGGGCGTCGACCCAGGTATCCACGCCGCGGTCGCTCGAACGTTCAGGGTTAGCGCGGAGTTCAGCAGGGCCTTGGTCCACCTCGCCAGATAGCCGGACTCACCACGTAACGGAGATTGCATGAACGGGCTGAACGGTATCCGCATTCTCAGCTTCAATCATTTTCTGATGGGGCCTTTGGGCGTGCAGCACCTCGCCGATTGCGGGGCCGAAGTCATATCGGTCGAACCTGTCGACGGCGCATTTCAGCGCAAATGGGGCGGCGCGAACCGCGCCATCGATGGACAGACGATGCTGCTTCTGATGGGTAATCGCAATAAACGCAGTCTGGCGCTCAATCTCAAGGACGCGCGGGCGATCGATATCGTCATGAGATTGCTGCCACAAGTCGACGTCGTCGCCGAAAACTACCGTCCCGGTGTGATGGAACAGCTGGGATTGGGTTATGAGGCACTCAGGACAGTCAAGCCGGACATCATCTATGCGTCGGGCTCGGGATTCGGTCCGGACGGCCCCTATGCCAGCCGGCCAGGGCAGGACCTGATCATTCAAGCCATGTCGGGTATCGCGACAATCACCGGAACCCGGCAGGACGGTCCGCGCGCGGTGGGCGTGTCCGTCGTGGATCATCACGGCGCTGCGCTCTATGCGAACGGCATCCTGACAGCACTGCTCAACCGTGAGCGTACGGGCGAGGGTTGCCGGGTCGACGTTAGCTTGCTGGCGGCTGCGCTCGATCTGCAACAGGAGTCTCTCACGTGCTTCCTGAACGGCGACGGCCATGACGACGTGCGACAGGCAGGGCGTGTATCAGGTTGGTACTTCCCCGCACCGTACGGCATATACGCAACTGCGGACGGTTTCATCGCATTGTCGCTGAGTCCTCTCGACATCATCTATCAGATCCTCGAGATCCCGGAAAAGGAACGGATTCCCGCGAAGCGCGCATTCGACGAGCAGCAGGAAATCTCCGACCGGCTTGCGCGCCGGCTTGCGCAGGACACGACGGCGCACTGGTTGCCACTATTCGAACGGCATCATGTCTGGCACGCGCGCGTCAACGATTATGCGCAGGTGGTCGCCGATCCGCAGGTGCGCCACTTGAAGAGCTTCGAGACAGTCGAAGGTGCAACCGGCAGCCGCGTGACGCTCGTCAATCACCCGGTGCGCTATAACGGCAGCGCGCCGGCTATCCGCACGCCGCCGCCACGATTGGGCGCGCACACGATCGAGATCATGTCAGGGTTGGGAATGAACCGACCGATGATCGACTCGCTGCTGGCGGACGGCGTAATCGGCGTTGCCGAGGACGCCGCGGCTGTTGCCGAGGACGAGGCAAAAGGCGGAGTTGCGTGAGGCGAGGGTGAAGCCGTCCATGCGGCGAGCGTGCCGCACGTGTCGATGGAAACAGGAGAAGCAGGCATGAGTGACAGATACAGGGAAGTCATTACGGATGTGCTGGTCGTTGGCAGCGGCGGCGCTGCGCTGCGGGCTGCGCTCGAGGCAGATTCCAGCGGCGCTGACGTGCTGATCGTGATCAAAGGCCAATTTCGCAAAAGCGGCGCGACGTTTCATAGCGTAGCTGAAGTAGGCGCCTTCAATGTGCCGGACGGAGCAGGGGATCCCAGCGATAATCCTGATGTTTTTCTCGCCGATATCCTGCATGCCGCTCAAGGCATGGGCGACCCGCGCTTGAGCGCGATTCTCGCGAACGAAGCGCAGGACTCCCTGCGGTACCTCGAACAGTACGGCGTAAAGTTTGAGCGCGAGGACGACCATTACCTGGTTTTTCGCGCATGCTTTTCTTCCAGGGCGCGCTCGCATGTGATTCACGAGCACTTCAAACCAATCGTGAAATCGCTGGGGACCGAAGCGTCCCGGCGAGGCATCAAGGTCATGGACCGGTTGATGCTCGTCGACCTGCTATCGCAGGACGGCGAATGTCTGGGCGCATACGCGATCGATTCGGATGGAAACCCGGTGCTGATCCGTGCCAAGTCGACTATTCTTACCACCGGCGGTGCAAGTCAGCTGTTCGCCCAAAACCTGTATCCATCGGACATTACCGGCGACGGCTATGCAATGGCTTATCGCGCGGGCGCGCGACTGGTCAACATGGAGTTCATGCAGGCCGGGGTGAGCGTGCTGACGCCTTTCGTCAACTTGTTCGGCAACTACCTGTGGGACGCGCACCCGAATCTTACCGACCGCGATGGCAGGGCGTTCGTCCCTGACTATCTGCCGGCGGGGCTCGCTCAGGCTGATGTCATTAGGCAAAAAGAGCGGCACTTTCCGTTCAGCTCGAGCGACATCTCACGCTACGTCGAAATTTCGATTCAGAAGGCACTCAACGATGGCCGCGGCACGGCTGAAGGAGGCGTATTTCTCGACTTCGCCGGGTGCGATCTCGAATCGATACTGGCCGACAAGAGCCGAAGCATCGCAAGGATGTGGCCGCTAACCTGCCAATGGTATAAGGAGCACGGCGTCGACCTTTATCGGGACCGAGTGCAGATCACCTGTTCCGCGCATGCGATCAACGGCGGTTTATATATCGACGAAAACGCTGAGTCCAATCTGAAGGGTCTGTTCGCTGCGGGTGAGGTGGCAGCGGGTCCACATGGCGCCGACCGTCTCGGCGGCAATATGGCTTTGACGTGCCAGGTCTTCGGCCGCCGGGCGGGCCTCGGCGCGGCCGAACGCGCGAAAAAGATGACGCACAGCGCGACTACCGGGGCCGTGGACGACCACTGCACGGTCGCCACGCAATTCCGCCGAAAGGGCAGGCACACGCTGGACGAACTGAAAGCACGGATTCAGCAGTGTGCAAACCGGTATTTGCTGATCGTGCGCGAGGAAGCCGGACTTCAGACTTTCAGGCGGGTCTGCAGGGAGACGCGAGACCAGTTGTTTCAGGACACGGTGATCGGCACGCCGGCTGAACTCATGCGGGGCATCGAATTGGCGAACCTGATCCAGGTTGGTGAATTGATGGCTTCGGCATCGCTGGCCAGGCGTGAGAGTCGCGGCGGTCACTACCGCGAAGACTTTCCCGAGCGCAGCGCGGAGTTCGCCTGCAACATATTCCTCGAGCGGAACGTGCCTGAAGGTCTGTGGTTAGGGCGGCTGGCGGATCTGTCGTCGTGAGTCGGTAGCGAGCTAATCACCTTGCGCCGTTCGATCAGAGAGCCAGCAACCCCGCGCAGCCGAATGTATTCCACAATGGTATAGATCAAGCGTTATTTTTCATTATAAAGGCATGTCGATCGCCGCTAGTATGCAGACTCCTGGCTGCGCCCCGACGCGTGAACCCGACAGGCGCAAGGCGTCCAGACGCCGCCTCGCCGCCCTGGGCCAATACGGAAGGGCCGAACCGACCATTCATTGATGCGCTGCCTGCGTCGAAGGCGAGGCGAGCGTACGAGGAGGAGACTCGATCGTGAAAATGACCTTCCGCTGGTATGGCGACGCAGACCCCGTGCCGCTCGCTTATATCCGCCAGATCCCCGGCATGGTCGGGATCGTCTCGGCGATCTATGACGTGCCTGTGGGCGAGGTGTGGCCGATCGACAGGATCCTGTCGCTGAAGGAGAAGATAGAGGCTCACGGGCTGACGCTGGAAGTGATCGAAAGCGTGCCGGTGCACGAGGACATCAAGCTCGGCAAGCCGACGCGCGACAGGCTCATCGCCAGCTACGGCCAGACACTGCGTAACCTCGGCGCCTGCGGCGTAAAGGTGGTCTGCTACAACTTCATGCCGGTTTTCGACTGGACCCGCACCTCGCTGGAAATGCACCTGCCCGATGGATCGACGACGCTCGCGTTCGACACGCGAGCGATCCGCGAGCTCGACGTCAGCCAGGGTACCCAGCTGCCCGGCTGGGACGCGAGCTATCGGCCCGAGCAGTTGAGAGCCCTGCTGCGCGACTACGAAGCGCTTGACGAGGCCGGTCTCTGGGCCCATCTCGACTACTTCCTGCGCGCGATCATTCCGGTGGCCAAAGAAGCCGGCATCAAGATGGCGATCCACCCCGACGATCCACCACGGCCGATTTTTGGGCTGCCGCGCATCGTAAAGAATCGCGCGGACCTGCGGCGCGTGCTGGCTATCGTCGACGATCCCGCCAACGGCCTGACACTGTGTTCCGGGTCGCTGGGCGCGGACCTGCAGAACGATATTCCGGCACTGGTGCGCGAGTTCGGCGCGCGTGGCCGGATTCATTTCGCGCACCTGCGTAACGTGCAAACCAATGCCGCGGGCGATTTTCATGAGACCTCGCATCGTTCGGCCGACGGCTCGCTCGACATGGCGGAAATCGTCAAAGCCTATTTCGAAACCGGCTTTGAAGGCTATGCAAGGCCGGACCATGGGCGAATGATCTGGGGCGAAACGGGCCGCGCCGGCTATGGGCTGTTCGACCGCGCGCTGGGTGCGGTCTATCTGAACGGCATCTGGGAAGGCCTCGCCAAACATCCGGCCGATCATGCGGCTGAGTAATGCCGTCGTGGCTTCGCTCGCGCCGCGCGCCGCTGGCGAAGTCGTCGTTCCCGCCTACGATCGCACGAGCCTTGCACCGGGCATCGTCCATCTGGGCCTCGGGGCGTTTCATCGCGCGCACCAGGCCGTGTACACCGAGCACACATTGAGCGCTGGCGATCACCGCTGGGGCATCGTCGGCGTTTCGTTGCGGCGTGCGGACACGTCGGAGGCGCTCACTCCGCAGGACCATCTGTATACCGTGAATGTGCGAAACGGCGATGCGGATTCGTTCCAGGTGGTCGGTGCACTGATCGCTTCGCTGGTCGCGCCGCAGTCGCCCGCCGCCGTGCTCGATGCGATGACCGATCCGCGCTGCCATATCGTCAGCCTCACGATCACCGAGAAAGGCTATTGCCGCAATCCGGCCAGCGGCGCGTTGCAGTTCGATCATCCCGACATTGCTCATGATTTGCGCGAGGCTGCCGCGCCGCGTAGCGCGATCGGCTTCGTCGTGCGCGCGCTGGCGCTGCGCCGCGCGGGCGGTTTTCGCCCGTTTACCGTGCTGCCGTGCGACAACCTGCCGTCCAACGGCGACACGATGCGCGAGTTGACGCTGGCGTTCGCGCGCGAAGCGGATCCTGCGCTGGCCGACTGGATCGAGGGAGAGGGCGCGTTTCCCAACACGATGGTGGATCGGATCGTGCCGCTCACCACCGACGCCGATCGCAGGCGCGTAGCGAAGCAACTCGGTGCCGACGATGCGTGGCCGGTGATGACCGAGCCGTCTTCGCAATGGGTGATCGAGGACCGCTTCGCAGGACCGCGGCCGGCGTGGGAGCGCGCAGGCGCGACGCTCGTGGGTGACGCGCGTCCCTATGAGCAGGCCAAATTGCGGATGCTGAACGGCGCGCATTCGGCGCTCGCGTACCTCGGGTCGCTGATCGGCTACGACACCGTCGATCAGGCGATCGCGGCGCCGGCCGTGTCGAATTTTGTCGAAAGCATGTTGCGGGACGAGGTCGAGCCGACGTTATCGCGACCTGCTTTGGCCACCTATCGCGCTGAACTGTTCACGCGTTTTCGCAACGCCGCGCTCGATCACCGCTTGCAACAGATCGCGATCGACGGCTCGCAGAAACTGCCGCAGCGCTGGCTGGAAAGCGTGCGCGCCAACCTGAAAAGCGGCGCGCCGACCGAACGTCTCGCGTTTGCGTTGGCCGGCTGGATCGCGTACCTCAGCGGACAGGACGAGACAGGCCGCACCTACGCCATCGCGGACCCGCTGGCGGACACACTGGCCGAAGCGGTCCGCTCGACCTTGCACGCGGATGCCATCGATGCGGTACAAACACTGTTCGAAATCGAGTCGATTTTCGGATGTGATCTGCGCGCACTGCCGCGCTTCGTCGCGCAGGTCGGACGCCATCTGGCGGCGATTCGCGCACACGGCGTCGTCAAAGCCATGGACGCTTGTACCGCTTCACGGCCATGCACGTAGCCACAGCGACCGCCACGTTCTGCAGAGTAGCAGCCCTAAATACTGGAGGAAGACATGAGCGAGCTGCTCGTCAGACCGTCAAAGCATGCCGAGGACGGCCAGATCATCCATATCACGCCGGCGAGCGCCGGCTGGAAATACGTCGGCTTCGATGTTTTCGACCTGAAGGTCGGCGCCACGGTCACGCAGGATACAGGCAATCGCGAAGTCGTGATCGTGCTCGTCAAGGGGCACGCGATGGTCGGTTGCGAAGGGCTCGCGAGCCGCGCGATCGGCGCACGGATGACGCCGTTCGATGGCGCGCCGTGGTCCATGTATGTGCCGCCGCATACGCGCTACACGATCGTGGCGACGGACGACGTCGAACTCGGAATCTGCTCCGCGCCCGCGAAAGGCGGTCTGCCGCCGCGCTTCATTGCACCTGACGAGGTCAGGCAGGAAACCCGCGGCGCTGGCGCCAACCTGCGTCACGTGCGCCACATCCTGCCGGAAACCGAGCCGGCGGAGAGCTTGCTGGTGGTGGAATCGGTGACGCCCGCGGGCAACTGGTCGAGCTACCCGCCGCATCGGCACGATACCGACGATGGCGAGCAGCAGACCTATCTCGAGGAAACCTATTACTACCGCGTCTCGCCGCCGCAGGGCTTCGCGTTTCAGCGCGTCTATACCGACGACCGCAGTCTCGACGAAACGCTTGCGGCGTACGACAAGCATGTCGTGCTGGTGCCGCGCGGCTATCACCCGGTTGCCGCCGCGCACGGCTACGACCTCTACTACTTGAATGTGATGGCCGGTCCGCGCCGCGCCTGGCACGTACATAACGAGCCGGCTCATGAATGGTTACTACAACCCGGCGCAAGGGTCGCGGTGGACGGCGCGCGCTGAGTCCCGTTGCGGTAAGTCAATCGCTGTCGGCGTCGGGGCCTTGGGTGTCGAATCCGGCGGCCTCGCGCAGCGCTTGCAGCATCGCCCGCGCGCCCGGCGAGAGCCTGTCGCCGCGCCGTGTGACGATGCCCGCCGGTCCGAGCTTCAGATCGAGTTCGAACGGTAGCGGTTCGAGCGCGCCGGCAATGCAATACGGCCGCACCGGCTCGCGCGCAAGCGGCGCGATCATATCGCTCATTTGCAGCAGACTCGTGATGACAGGCAGCGATGAGCTCTCGACCACATCCGTCGGCAACGCGAGTTGCCGTTCGAGAAAAAGTTGCGTGAACTGATTGCGCATCACGTTGCCTTTCGGCGGCAAGATCCACGTTTGCGGCGCCAGTTCGTTCCAGCTCAGAGTCTTGCACTTGACGAGCGGATGGCCAACGCGTGCGAACAGCGCGTGCTGTGCTTCTGCGAGCGGGGCGTAGTGCAGTTCCGCCAGATCGTCCGGATTGCGGATTCGCGCGACGATCATATCCAGCTTGCCTTCCTGCAGACGCTGCACCAGCACCTCGCTGAACTCCATCTCGATGTTGATGCGAATCTGCGGAAAGCGCTTCTTGAGTAGCGCCACGGCTTGCGGCACGAGGTTGGTGGCCGCCGTGACCTCGGTGCCGATCATCGCCTGCCCGGTCAGGCCGGCTTTGAGCGCGGACACTTCGTCGTACGCGTGCCGCAACTCCTCCAGCACGCTGCGCGCATGGCGGACCAGCACCTCGCCGTACCAGGTGGGCTCGACACCGCGCGGATGCCGTTCGAACAATGGCACACCCATCGTCTCTTCCAGTTCCCGCAGCAACTTGGTCGCCCCGGGTTGGGTCATGTGCGCGGCGTCCGCCGCGCGCAATACCGAGCGATGGGTGTCGAGGTGAACGATCAGGGCCAATTGGCGCGTCTTCAGGCGCGTGGGGTCGAAGCGGCCCGTCGCGATGGCCCCCGCGCCGTTGTCCGGATGAATTGCCGAGGTCACGATGTTGCCTCCATGTATTCCGTATCGATATAGGTTTTGCGTTATTTTTCATTATAAAAGCATATCGATCGATTCTACTATGCAGAGGACGGCCTGCATTCCAAGGCGGGGCGAATTCCCTTCATGGGCATCGAGGCGGGCTGCATTCTGCAGCCACACAGGAGACGAAGAAGTAATGAACACTCGTACCACAGACATCCCGCCGGAAGGCATCACCACCGACGAGTTCCTCGGCCGCGTCGCCAAGGTCCGCAGCGCACTCGACAAGGCGGAACTGGTCGGCCTGCTTGCCTTCGGCGATTGCTGGCGTGGCGCGAACATCGGCTACTTTACCGAATTCCGTCCGCTCGACGGCGTATCGGACATCGCCAACGCGATCCTGCTGCTGCCCGTGGACGGTGACCCCGTGCTGTTCGTGTCGGATCAATGCTTCGACTACGCGACGAGCGTGACCGCCTTCGAAGTGCGCAGCCTACGTGAAGTCACGCAGCAGGTGCAGGCATTTTCGGCGCGGCATCGCAGCGGCACGGTCGGCCTCGCCGGCGCCGCCTATATCCCCGCGGACCTGTTGCAGCGCCTGAACGCCGGTCTCGGCGAACTGAAACTTGAACCGACGATGGTGCTGGCCGAAATCAAGGCGATCAAGAGCGACGCCGAAGTGGCGCTGATGCGCAAAGCCGCCGCCTTGACCGATTCGGCGATGGCAGCGATTCGCGACGCGCTCGCCGACCGCCGTCCCTACACCGAGCGTGAACTCGCTCTAATCGCTGACCGCGCGATGCTCGCAGGAGGAGCGGACCGGACCGCGTTTGATTCGATGGTGCAATCCGGTCCGCGCTCGGCGTATAACCTGGCGCGCCCCACCGACCGCATCCTGCAACCGGGCGACCTGATCATGACCGACATCGGCGCGCGTTATCGTGGGTACGTGGCCGATGGCGGACGCGGTTTCACCTACGGTCCGGCGAATCCCGAGAAGATGGCGATCGTCGCGGCGGCGGCGCGCGCGGTCGAAGCGGGGCTTGCCGCCGCGCGTCCCGGCATGGCCGCCATGGAACTGAACGCGGTGATCCAGCAGGCGCTGGTGAAATCGAACTATGAGCAATACTCGAGCGAAGCGCGCGGCCATGGCACCGGTCACGGCACCGGCATGGACCCGGAAGAAGAAGCGCCATGGATCGGGCCGGGCAACAGGACCGTGCTGCAGGAAAACATGGTCTTTACCCTGAAGGCGACCATCACGGTACCGAACGTCGGCGGCTTGCGCACGGAACGTATCGTGCGGTTGACCTCGGGCGGCGTCGAAACGCTCGACCAGTTCCCGATGGAACTGCACTGGTGAGCACAGTGAATTTATCGTAACGTGCCGGCGCACCTGCGCCGCTGACACGCAGCAGTTCAAAACATGGATTCCCAGAGAAGGGAGGAGACATGAATACATCGCCCGTTTCAGCCGGCAACTCGCCGGTTATCAGCCGCTCGGCCGTCAACCGTGTGCTGGTCGCTTCGGTGGTCGGGACCGCCATCGAGTGGTACGACTTTTTTCTCTATGCCACCGCTTCGGCGCTGGTCTTCGCAAAACTGTTCTTCCCCTCGTTCGATCCGGTGGTCGGCACCATCGCGGCGTTCGGGAGTTTTGCGGTCGGCTATCTCGCACGGCCTTTCGGCGCGGTGTTTTTCGGGCACTTTGGCGACCGCATCGGACGTAAGGCGACGCTCGTCGCGACGCTGACAATCATGGGCGTCGGCACCTTCGTGATCGGTTTGCTGCCGACTTACGCTTCGATCGGCGTCTGGGCGCCGATCCTGCTGGTGGCGATGCGCTTCCTGCAAGGGCTCGGCGTCGGCGGTGAATGGGGTGGCGCGGTGCTGATGGTGGTCGAAACGGCGCCGGCCAGGAAGCGGGGCTTCTTCGGCGCGTTCCCGCAATTGGGCGTGCCGCTCGGGCTGATGCTCTCGACCGCGGTGTTCAAAGCCGTGTCGAGTCTGCCGTCGGACGCGTTCTATTCCTGGGGATGGCGCCTGCCGTTCCTGCTGAGCGTCGCGCTGATCGCGATCGGCCTGTTTATCCGGCTGCGCGTCATGGAATCGCCGGTATTCGAACAGATCAAGGCGAGCAAGCGGGTCGTCAAGGCGCCGCTGATCGAATTGCTGCGCCGGCATCCGAAAGACCTCGTGCTGACGATCGGCACGCGCTTTGCGGTCGACATCACCTTCAACGTGATCAATGTGTTTGTGCTGGTCTATGGCACGACGCGGCTCGGCCTGCCGCGCGGACTCCTGCTGAACGCCATCATTCTCGGCTGCGCCCTCGCGCTGATCACGCTGCCATTGTTCGGCAAACTGTCGGATCTGATCGGACGCCGGACCGTCTTCATGTTCGGGGCGGTGTTCGTGGCGATCTACGGATTCGCGTTCTTTCCGTTGCTCGAGACACGCAATTCGACTTTGATTCTCGTGGCGTACGTCTGCGGTATCGCGTTAAGCCAGGCGTCCGTGTACGGCGTGCAATCGACGTGGTTTGCGGAGCTATTCGGTACGCGGGTGCGCTATACGGGTGCGTCGCTGCCCTATCAGATCGCCGGCATCATCACGTCAGGGCCGACGCCATTGATCGCCACTTATCTGTTCGCCACATATGGCCAGACGCTGCCCATTTCGATCTATATCGCGGCGACGGGGTTGCTGAGCCTGGTGTGCGCGTTTTTCCTCGCCGAGACTTTCAAGCGGGATCTGTCCGCGGAGCCGGAAGATGAAGCGGCCACCGCGCTGGGTGCGCATGCGTGCGGGCACTCGCCGCGTCCTTTGTCGCGCTGAGCACTGGTGTTCTCCATCGCATTGCTCCGTCGTTACGATGGCTACACCTTCGCACCGCGCGTACGCGTTCCACCGTCCGCCGGGGCGAGGAAACCTGAAAGATAGCGGTTGTTCAGCAGAAAGAGACGGTTCGTCGAATGAAGTTTCCATCATGTGAAAGGCGTGTCATCAGTCCGCGCGCCTAAATAGTGCTGGTTACAGACGTGCGTCAACGACGCATACATAATAATTCGGGCAGGGCAGTCGTCAAACTCACGGACGTTCGTGCTGCTATTTTTAAACTAAACACCTAGTGCAGTTGGGCTTAACCATTTAACATACGTAAGCCATCCAAAACAATTAGGATAATATAATAATACGAATCAATGTTAACCCGAGGTTTTGGCATTTAAGGAGACATTGAATGGACGTGCTGGTCGTCGAAGATAATGAGGTAGTCGCGGACAGTCTGGCTTTCCTGCTTGACTGCTACGGTCACCGCGCCACCGTGGTGGAAGACGGAGAAAGCGCGCTCTCGCTGCTGTGCTGCCGCGCTTTCGAACTTGTCCTGCTTGACGAGAACCTGCCCGGAATTAAAGGAAGTTCGGTCGCACTGTCGATTGTCAATACTTTCGCTGACCGGCCCTTCATTGTCTCCATGACTGGAGACAGTGAGGACACCGGATTCACGCGGCTTTTCGATGTCTGTCTGCAGAAGCCATTCTCCCTCGAGGCACTTTTGCAAGTGATTGAGGATGCTCAAAGCAATGGTGATGTGAGCGCTCTCCTGGCCGCCTAGGCATCGCTTTGCTGTCAGATGCGCTCACCCCAAGGCCCGAGCTAAACGCAAGCCAGGGTTGTGCTCGTCCGGATGGTCTAGACGACATTTTTGTCGTACGTGTGCAACGGCAAACGTGAACATTTACTTATTGGTTGGCGCCACTGCACACGCGAAGGAATAGTTGTACTCGCAACTACAACGCCAACCACAGTGGCATCCGGCGTGCCGTCGAAAAGGCAACATGGCGTCATGAGGCCGTCATGACAAATACGTAGATTCGGCCGGCACCGAAATAACCGGTGTTGAATTGCAAAAAATATAATCTGAGAGAAGTTAGACAAATGAATCGACATAGTATCGGTCATCTCGAGCGCAGTGTCGGCAATGACCGCCTGACGCGCGCCTTGGCCGCACGCCTCGACAGGGCATTGACACGCGCCGGCATCAGTTCGGCACGCGCAGCGAAGTGGCTGGGTGTGAGCGAATATGACGTGCAATATTGGCGACGCGGAATCACCGTGCCGCCGCTGAACGCTTGTACGCGCCTCGCCGCCGCCCTCCATCTCGATGTTCACTGGCTTTGCACGGGGCAGCCTCCGGTCACCTGATTCGCAGTTCGCGGGAATCGCGGGCCAGGGGCGTTTGTCCTCCGTGGATTCCCGTACGTTCTGAAGTTCGCAGCCCGTCGGCATCGCACTCGCAATGATGCAGTTGTACGCATTTCGGATGCGGCACAGCAGGCGTCTCTTCCGCAAACCCGGAGGGAATCGATGTGAAGGCAGTTAAACAAGATGCGGCGTTCGACCAGGCACCGCGCCTCAATCAGTACGAGATGGAGTTGTCGCGAGGCGCCTCGCATATCGCGAGCACGCTGTACGAGGAAAGCATGCTCGCTGCGGTCTCGGAAACCATTCTTCACTTCGAGGCCTCGCACGGACGCGACGACCTGAAATCATTTGCGCACGCTCTTCTCAGAAGACTGGAGCAGCGCGGGAGGCCGCTGGCGGGCAAGGTGCTCCAGCGCTTTATTGAGCGCGGCCGTTTGCCAGAGGAGGTACCCAGCGCGCCGCCAGTACCTGCGTCTGCTCGCAAACCTGCCGCCCGGAAGCTGAAAGGTACGGCCTTACCGGCGGCCAACGCTCGCCAAGCGGCGTGAGCCGCATACCTGCAGGCGAACTACAAGTTTCAATTCTTAACTGCAACAACCGAGGGAAGAACATGTCAAAGCGAATCGCTTATGTCACCGGCGGCATGGGTGGAATTGGTACAGAAATTTCTCAGCGGTTGTTCAAGGACGGATTCACGGTCGTCGCCGGTTGTGGACCCAACTCTCCCCGGCGGGAAAGATGGCTGAAGGAGCAGGAGGCGCTTGGCTTTTCCTTTACCGCTTCCGAAGGGAATGTCAGTGACTGCGAGTCTACCGTGGCTGCGTTCGCCAGGGTGAAGAAGGACGTCGGCGAGATTGACGTGCTGGTGAACAACGCCGGCATTACGCGGGATGGCACGTTTCGCAAGATGTCCAGAGAGAACTGGAACGATGTCATTGACACGAACCTAACCAGCCTCTTCAACGTCACCAAGCAGGTCATCGAGGGGATGGTCAGCAGGGAGTGGGGGCGAATCATCAATATCTCATCCGTGAACGGTCAGAAAGGACAGTTCGGCCAAACGAACTACGCCACCGCGAAGGCGGGCATTCACGGCTTTACGATGTCGCTTGCCCAGGAGGTAGCGACCAAGGGCATTACGGTGAATACGGTTTCTCCCGGATACATCGGGACAGATATGGTTCGTGCCGTGCGTCCTGAAGTGCTGGATGCATTCATTCAGGGCATTCCGGTGCGCCGTCTTGGGGAGGCGTCGGAAATTGCGTCAATTGTTGCGTGGCTTGCCGGCAATGAATCAGGCTTTGCGACCGGTGCTGATTTTTCGCTCAACGGTGGGCTCCATATGGGTTGAGGCCTCTTTGGACGCGTGGTCCGCGCAGGCCGCTAGAGGTCCCGGCCTGCGTTTTTGACAAGGTGACTACGAGATGCAAGCCGCTTTGCGGCACGCCCATTGATGGCTCAATACAGGACCAGTCGCGTCACATTAACGACCGATGTGACGCGCAGAAACAGGGTCAGCGTGCTAAGGCTACGCTGAACAAGCCGCGAATTTGGCAGCGCGTCAGCAATTGAACGTCGTCAAGTCATGAAGCCGAGCTTGCGCTATTGCTTTTCGGCCCTCGCGGGCCCTGTGGGCGAGCGCGTTGCCCGCCTTTCGCCCACTATGGGCGTACCGGTGCCATCAGTTGCCTGCGCGACAGATAGACGTTGGCCAGCGCGAGCGCGACGAATGCCCGGTTGGCGTTCTTTGCCAACCCGCGATAGCGCACCTTGGTAAATCCCCACAGCCGTTTCACGACCGCGAAGACATGCTCGACCCGGGCCCGGATCTTCGACTTGTTGCGGTTCTTGCCACGCTGCACCTCGTCAACTTCGCCGCCCGCACGGCGCGTGCGCTGATTGGTAAAGTCGCGCGCCCTGGACGCCTTGCTGTGGATCAGTTCCTTCTGGCTCGCATAGGCGCTGTCGCCGTAGATGCGCCGCTCCTGCCCGTGCAGCAATTGCGGCAGTGGATGCTTGTCATGCACATTGGCCGGCGTGAGCACCGCGCTGTGCGCCAGGCCGCTCTGGCTGTCCACACCGATGTGCAGCTTGGCACCGAAGTACCATTGCTTGCCCTTGCGGGTCTGATGCATCTCGGGGTCGCGCGCCTTCTGCTCATTCTTCGTCGAGCTCGGCGCGCCGATGATCGTCGCGTCCACGATGGTGCCGCTTTTGAGCTTCATGCCGCTGGCCTGCAGCACCCGGCCGACTTCGGCAAACAATTGCTCGCCCAGTTTGTGGGTTTCGAGAAGACGACGAAATTTGAGCAGCGTGGTGGCGTCTGGTACCGCCTCGCAGCCCAGATCAATTCCTGCAAAACGACGCAGGCTGGCACTATCGTAAAGCGCCTCTTTGCAGGCAAAGTCCGCCAGATTGAACCAGTGCTGAATGAAGTGAATGCGCAACATGCGCTCCAGACCAATCGGCGGGCGGCCATTGCCGCGCTTCGGAAAATGTGGCTCGATCACCGCGCACAGCTGCGCCCATGGCACGATCGCATTCATCGTGTCGAGAAACTCGTCGCGCCGCGTGCGTCTGCGGCGGGTCTCGAAACCCGCTCCTTGATCGGCTGCCATCGCCAGCGTCTGCTGCTTCATCCTGTTTCGCCTTCTTCGTTCAATCCGAGCTCTATAACGCTTGAGGCGCCGGATCGGTGGACTTAATCAGCGTTGCCCTAGTAGACAAGCAGCCAACGGGCAAGCTGATTGCCGTCCAGATCAAAACCGGTCCAAGCCACTTCACCGAAACCGACGACGCTTACGTCTTTCGTGGAAAACTCACACATCTCGACTATTGGACGAATCATTCACTTCCGGTCATCCTCGTCGCTCATTTCATTGAGACGGGCGAAACGTTTTGGGTCCACGTCGATGCAAATCACGTAAAGCGCACCGGCAAGTCCTGGACCATCCCGATTCCGAAGGCTAACAGATTGGGCGCGGGCACCCGTGATGTCTTGGTTTCGGTTTTCGACGGCTCACCCCCTCAGCAGCGCATGCGTAAGCTCGCTATCGATGAACCCCTTATGCGGCACATCAGCGAAGGCGGGAAGGTTTCAGTTGAACTCGAAGACTGGATTCACAAGAGCCTCGGGCGTAGTACCGTGCAGGTGTTCATTCACGACAAGGATGGAAATCAGACATTAACGCAGGAATGGGTGCAGTACTTCACTGGCTACAACGTGAAGGCCCTTGCGGAAGCGTTGTTTCCGTGGTCAGTCGCCAGCGTGGACGAGGAATTCTACGAGGTGCACAACGAGTTTGACGAAGACAGCGGATATTTCGTCCTTTCCGGAGAGCCCGACGAAGTTTACCCATACGCAAATTCCGGTGGCGAAGTCAACTGTCACCGCCTAAAGCTCGAACTGAACGAACTAGGGCTACGCTGATTAAGTCCTTTTCGCTCCCCGCAAAGCCTTGCTACGTGCGCATTTGCGAAAATCAGGTACTTATTCAGCGTTGCCCTAGGAGAGGCGTTTTTGCTGGTCTCAGATTATGCGAACGACACGGAGTGAACTTCGAGTCACCGCACTCGCTATGCTGGGGATGATCGGCAAGTTCGTTTGGTCCAGATTTCGGGGGAACGCCCACCCAGAATCGGTCATGACCATCACGACAGTACGCTAACGAAAACGATGAATCACCGTGTAGTCCAGCTAACTCCGTGTTTTCGGGTCTAACGAAATTTGCGTTAGTCCAAAGAATTCCGTTTCCCAGCACACAACAACTGCGGGGAAACGGAATTGTCTGGACTCGCGCCCGGTTAGCTGGAATCGAAAGCTCAGAATTGGCTGGACTGCCGCGCCTGGCTGCACTAGACCGTGCCTGCGACGACGCTGACTCCGAGGGTGGCATGGGATATTTGCTGCTATGCACAAATGCGCCATACTATTCACCAACGGAACAGATGCGCAGCACGTATGTGCTCGGCAGCAGTATGGTGCAGACCTCTGCGGCCGCTTCCGACCGTCAATGGCGAGCTATGCAGGCGGTATGCGCGAAGAAGCTTCGAACCATTTTCGTCGATCAACCGGGAGGTGGACATGCTGACTTTGGCCGAATTGCAAAGCACGCTGCAAATCGAGTACGAACTGCAACTCGAAGCGATGGACGAGCAGACATTGCGTGGGCTGCTCGCGGATCCAATTGCACTCAACGGACTGATGCCGGCTTTTATGAGCTTTGCGGAGGGGCGCCGGATAGCGGAAGCAACACTTGTACAACTGCTCGCTCGCAAGCCGTCGAACGCCGACCGGCGCATTCCGCATGAGCCCGCACCCCTTTGGGCGCAGTGGCTCAAACCATTCTGGATGCTGCCGCTCTTCGGTGCACGCAAGGGCGAGTAAAGGAGTAAACGCCCTCGGCCGACGCGATCAACGCCCTAACAAAGATGTCACCGGCACCAGCCTAATGGAATTGCGTTGGACCAGTTGTTGTTCGACCTTGTGAGTGCGAGTCCATACCGGCGACGGGGTTGTACGACTGGGTTCGGCCATGAAGGGTCATTCGTTGATGTCGCGGACCCGACATCCAGGCGTCAGCTTCGTTCAGTTTCCGGCCGTTCGTAAGCAGACGGTAGGCCGACGATGCGAGCCGTACTATTGCGCTGCCGCCGTCCGCGCCGAACGAGACGTCGTTCGCCATCTCCGGGTTAAGGTCATTAATGCCAATCGGTGCTTACTCGCAAACACACTCAGGCCACGGCCGGATTCACCGTTTGCATCAAGCTTGTAGTAGTTCGTCTTGTTGCCGCGCAGAGCCCAACGCCTTATTGCGACAAACCCATACAAAAGCGACATTGTCGTGATCACAGCCGGAGGCACGACATCCGCGGACCCAAGGCTTTCAACTAGCACTCAATCGTGTGGCTCAAGAGCACCGGCGGCACGTGGTCAATCGATACGGCAAGGAGGGAAATCAGGCCTGGTCCCGTTACGGCGGGCGGAGTAGCCCATACGTGGCTGGATGCCCGCTCGATCGAAGGATTAGGCGTCACTTTGCACTGGGCCTACGCGGGTGCAGCCTTCGATAAGGCTTGAAGTAGGCGCTGCAGACCTTGCTCGCTATGCAGATCCACCCACTGCCACTTTGAGAGTCGCGCTGGAACCTCGCAGGGCTCCAGTTTTACGGGAATCAGGAAGATTGCACCCTCTGGTTGTTGAGACGCTACGTCTAGCGCGTAGGTGATTTCCTTTTGAAGGTATCCCTTCCGCTCCGACCGCGTCGAGACGCACACCAGGATGATGTCGCACGTGGTTACGGCGCGGCGAATCTCAACTTCCCAGTCCTGACCTGGAAGCAAGTTCTCCTCGTCTAGCCACGGCTCGTGTCCCGCGGCAACTAGATCTGTTCGCAACTTGCGAACAGAATCCTTGTCTTCCTTGGCGTGGGAGAGGAAGACTTTCAGTGGTCGACTGTTGGTTTTGGTCGGCAAGACATCGGACGATCGCGGTGGATGGGGGGGCTTGCCAACGCGCTCGGGACTCTTGCCTAGCGACGCGACAGCCAGCGTTGGCTCTGAGGGCAACGGCCTCTCCGACCCCGTAAAGCGTCTTTCTGCATTGCGACCTGTGAGTACGATGTAGGACGAGTAGCTCTCGAGTATCAAGACGCCGATGTTCTCTCGAGTGCTGTTCACGCGCTTGATTGACGCGTTCGCCGCGGTGACAAGTTCTCCATCCGAGTCTAGGTAGAGTACCCAATCCGAGATAGATGTTGTCCGAGTCGAGTCAAGTAGGAAGCGCTCCCCACCCGGGGACTCGATGTATAAGTTAGCCACCGTTCGTTTCAAGGGTTCACAAAACTTGGACAAATTCGAAATTGCGATGCCGACGAGAGTGTTTATATAACTACCGATTGATTCGGGGAGCGCTTCGCGCTCAGCTACCGGTAGCGAAAGATAAACCTCGTCCAGCAACTCCCACGTCGATGGCGAAAGGTACTGACGATGGGCCTTGTGGCGTGCATCCGATGGTGATGGCATACAAATCTCCCTGAACCGCCCCGGATTTTGTCTCAGGATTACCCATAAGTCGCTCGTGACTATGCGATTGAAGGGCGATGGCTTGTAAACGGTGACGACCGATGTTAACTTTGATCCGGTTCGTGATCTGTGATGCCGGGCATTGTCGGACACCTCTGACCTTGATGATTGGGCAAATGAAGAGTTTGGCGCCGCCGAGCTCGGCGACGCTCGCCTGACCAGACGGCTCGTGACGTTGGCACGCAAGCTTTCGTTGGGCCCACATTGCTCTTTTCCGCAGTCGTTCAATGGTTCGGAGCTGAAGGCGGCATATCGTTTTTTCGACAACCCGCACGTGGATGTCGATGGCGTGCTGGGTGGGCACATCGGTCAAACGCTGTGTCGTATGCAACAGGTGCCAGTCGTCCTTGCTGTTCAGGACACCACCGAGTTCAATTTGTCTCATCTGCGGGCAACCGAAGGTCTGGGATATGGCTCCGATCCACACGTGCGTGGTTTCCTGATACACAGTCTGCTTGCGCTCACGCCAGAGGGGCTGCCACTCGGGGTGATCGGGATGAAGACCTGGAAACGTAGGCACGAGGAGTTGGGCAAGAAACATCTGCGCGGGCAACGAACCGTACAACAAAAAGAGAGCGCGAAATGGCTCGAAGGCATCGAGCAACTGGGCGTACTCAAGGCGCACTGTCCGTGCACGCATGTCATCGGCGTGAGCGACCGTGAAGGCGATGTCTATGATGTGTTCCTGGCGCAGCGGCCTGCCGGCGTCGACTGGTTGGTGCGCGCGTCGTGGAACCGACGCGTTGCTCACCCCGATCGATATTTGTGGGAAACCGTGCTGGCCTCGCCAGTGCTTGGAGAGGCCCAACTGCAGGTGCCTGCACGCGAAAACCGCCCGGCACGCACCGCACGGCTGGTTGTGCGCTGCATGCCCGTACGCCTTCGTCCGCCGCAAAATCGTCGTCGCGAGAAGCTTCCCGAAATTGAAGTGTTTGCAATTCATGCACAGGAAACGAACTTGGACGAAGGAGCAGAGCCATTGGAATGGCTTCTACTGACTTCGGTGCCTACGCAAACGCACGCTCAGGCCCTTGAGCGTCTGGCATGGTATGCGCGCCGATGGACGATTGAATCGTGGCATCGTGTGCTTAAAAGTGGCTGTCGCATTGAAGCCCGCCAATTTGGCAATCTCGATCGATTCGTCCGCGCCACCGCATTGTTCGCCGTAGTAAGCTGGAGGATCCTGTACTCCATGTTGCTCGCAAGGCTTGATGGCAACCTGCCATGCGAAGTATTGCTGCAGCCAATCGAGTGGCGAGCCCTCTACTGTCGTACGCATGGCAGTACTGAAATACCTGATAAACCGCCATCACTGGCGCAGGTCATCTTGTGGATCGCCAGACTCGGCGGGTATCTCGCTCGAAAGCATGATCGTCCGCCTGGTCCTACCGTCATCTGGCGTGGATTTCTTGTCCTGCACGAAATCACGATGATGTACCGAATATTCAGGCAAAACGAATAGCACCATCACATTACTTGTGGGTAATCCTGAGGGATTTTGTGGAGGCTCCAACTCTTGAGAGAATGGAGCCATGAACAAGAAGGTAACCAAGTTTTCCCCGGAAGTCCGGGAGCGCGCAGTGCGGCTGGTGCGCGAGCAGCGTAGCGAACATCCGTCGATGTGGGCGGCGGTCGAATCGATTGCGCCCATGATCGGCTGCACACCGCAGACACTGCACGAGTGGATCAAGCGCGACCAGGTCGACCACGGTGAGCGCGATGGCGTGACCACAGACGAGCGCGAGCGCCTCAAGGCCTTGGAGCGCGAAGTCAAGGAGTTGCGTCGTGCCAACGAGATTCTCAAGGTCGCGAGCGCGTTTTTCGCCCAGGCGGAGCTCGACCGCCGTTTCAAGTCCTGAAGGCCTTCATCGATCAGCATCGCGACACCTTCGGGGTCGAGCCGATCTGCAAGGTCTTGCGGATTGCCCCGTCGGGTTACCGACGCCATGCCGCGCAGCTTCGTGATCCGTCGCGGCGCTCTGTTCGCGCAATCCGCGATGAACGTCTGCGGCCGGAGATCAAGCGTGTGTGGCAGGTGTTGACGGCGGCGTAAATCCGCACATAAATGGCGGCACAAGGTTCACCAGGACCGTCAACAATGAAGCGCCGTTGACGGCCTCGGTCGGGGTGGCCGGTCCCAATCAGAATGGATCGCCGATGTCGTTGAGATTGGGATCCTCGGGAGGGGAATGCTGTTCGTGCAGCAGGTCATGCAGGGCGAGGTCATAGTGCATGCAGATCCGGGCACGCAGATCCCCGATGAGTTCGACGACGGCGAGCGCCTGTTCCGGCGACCAGTTGTCCGGTATCAGGAAGTCGAGCCCACGGGTGATGCCCGAAGGCAGGTGTGCCAGGCGCTTCATGATTTCTTCTCCGCACGCGCGCTACTGCGTCTGCTGGCGCGTTGCTCGGCCCTCTCGCGCGCTTCCTTGACCCGGTAGGACTCGCCCTCGATGGCAATGACTTCGGCGCGATGGACCAGCCGGTCAACGAGCGAGACGACACAGGCGGCGTTCGGGAACACCTCGTGCCATTCGGAGAACGGTCTGTTGGTTGTGACCACGGTACTTGCCGATCCGTACCTGCGGCTGACCAGTTCGAACAGCAGATCGGCGTGGCGGTTTGAGTACGAGAGGTAACCGACCTCATCAATCACCAGGACGTCAGGGGATGCATAGCGGCGCAGGCGTCGACGCAGCGCCGAATCGCTGTCCAGTGCGGCCAGTTCGCCGAGCATCTGACCGGCGGTAGTGAACAGCGCGGTGTGACCGTGCACGAGCGCCTGATAGGCGAGATTGAGCGCGAGGGTTGACTTGCCGACACCATTCGGGCCGATCAACACGACGTTGGCGGTATCCCTGACGAACCCGAGCGACATCAACTCTTCAACGGCAAGCCGGTCGCAGCGCGTGGGCCAGCTCCAGTCGAAGTCGCACAGCGGCTTGAAGTTGCCCAGGCGGGCATCGCGGATACGTCGCTCCAGTGATCGGCGGGCGCGCTCATCCTCTTCCCACTGCAACAGCGGCGCGACCCACTGTTCGGCGGCCACATCGGTCCAATGCGCGAGCAGTCCGTACAGACGCAGGGCGTTCGCGCGCCCATGAAGGTTCTCAGGCGTGTTCATCGGCGCCTCCCGCAAGCTGGTCGTAGATGTCGAGCCGGTGTGGTGTCACCAGCGTGTCCTTGTTGCGCACGTGTTCGGGCAGGATGAGGGTGACTGGCGGCGGGGCCTGCCGTGCCTCGCGCCGGCGCTCAAGCGCCAGACGTACCGGATTGGGATGAGGCGCCGCGTCGCTGGCAAGGGTTTCCTCGATCGCGGCCTGCAGTTCGGCCGGGCCATAGCGGTCGAGCAGTCGCAGCAGGTGCGTGGTGATATTGCCCAGATTGCCGCCACGCTCAGCGGCGTGCAGCATCAGGGTCCGGCTGGCCGGCGCAGCCCGGGCCAGATGATCAAGACCGCGATGGTGACGGGCCTCGTGCTTCCTTGCGACGAGCGCATCGATGTGTGCGGCAATCTCGATCTGCGCGCCGCGATCGTAACTGCGTTCATGGGTGGCGAGCAGATCGGCGCCGTCGAGAATGCGTACGCGCCGGGGATCAGCTCGTACCGTGAGCGTGCGTCGCACATGGGTATACGGGATCGTATAGTCGTTCAGGTCGAAGCGCACGTAGGGCGTCTTGCCGACCTTCACGGCGAGAAGCAGCTCACACGGGTACGGATTCTCCGGCAACGTGAGCAGGCTGGGCTGTTCGCGCCCGAAGGCCTCGCGCACGGTGATCATGGGTTCTTCGCGGCAGGGCCGCTCAGCAGCGGGTCCCGCGCACCAGATTGCCGCCTGGGCGTTGAGATCGTCGAGGTCCGTGAATCTGCGAGCGGCAAAGAAGCTCTCGCGTACAAAGCGGATTGCCCGTTCAACGCGCCCCTTCTCGTTGCCCCGTGCGACAGCCACCGGACGAGGCTCATAACGATGATGCGCGGCGAACGCGAGCAATGTCGGGTGGAAGCGGATCGCATCGCCCTGACGCTCAAGCACGGCGCTACGCAGGTTATCGTAAAGCAGAACCCTGGGGACCCCGGACCATGCTTCGAAGGCGCCGGCATGTCCTGCCAGGAAACTGTCCATACGGGCATCGAGGAAGAAGCGCAGATAGATCTGCCGTGACCACGACAGCACCATCACGAAGGCCATCAGCGGTCGTCGTGCCCGACCGATCTGCAGGTGACCGAAGCTGGCCCAATCGACCTGCGCCTGTTCCCCGGGCAGCGTGCGCAGGCGCAGGTAAGCCTCAGGTACCGGGCGTGGCCGGTGCAGCGAGATCAGGTGCCGGAAGTGGTGGTGACTGCCCCGGTAGCCGCGCTCATACACCATCGCATACAGGCGACTGGCCGTGAGCGAGGGAAACTTCTTTAGCGTCTCGTGGATGAACGGCAGGTAAGCATCGATCTGTGAGGCTCGCTGCACGGCGCCAATCCTGGGCAGGCCGGCCTGGGCCAGCACGCGCTGGACGGTGCCGCGGTGCACGCGCAACTGGCGCGCGATGGTGCCGCAACGCCACTTCTCCACGTGGTAATAGCGCAGGATCTGCGCCTCGAGTTCAGCTCCAATGGTCATGGGTCGTTTCCTGTTCTGTCAGTAGTAGTACGAACATCACGGAAGACCCGACGGCGCAGTGGCCCGATGCGTACAAGGCCCGAACAGATGCGGCGACAGAAGCAGCAAGGCGTCGATCCGGGCGCGGCGACAGTGGATGTCGATGCGGTGGCCGTCGTCGTCGAAGTCAGTGGCAGTAGAGCATTGGCGACGGGTGTCGGGGAACGCTGATGCGTCACTTTATTGAGGCGCTGACGATAGCGACGCATCCGTTCGGCATGTGCAAAGCGGCCACGACGACTGAGTTGATAGCGTTGGCCAGCCTCGCGCAGGCGGGCGCGGCGCGAGGCCTGTGAGCAGTCGCCACCGCAGTAAATCTGGCCGCGATCGCAACGGCGGCACACGACGACCTGCGCCCGGCAGCGGGCGCACAGAAAGAGGCGGCCAGTGGCCGGCATCGGCAGTCCCCGTCAATGCCGAAGCGGAATCGACGAGGCGGATCAGCCGTGCCATACTGGCCCGGCACCCGTACCCCGTTGTGCGCGTGTGGGGCTCGACACTGGAATGAACTTGGCGGTTAGGACCGGTGTCGGGCCTGTTTCTTCGGCGGTCAGTTGTAGTCGTTCTTCTACCGCATCCCGATTCCCGCGTCATCCCCCTGCCGAACCGAACATCCCCGGTGCGTCTGCGCTCGCCCTACGGGCTCCCTCCGACGCACCCGAATGTGAGCCTCATGAAACGTCCCAGAGTCGCCGGGCTGAACAGCAATCGCGTCGCCCGGCTGTCCGACGCCGCCATCCAATGTCGGATTCCGACCGCCATTCACAGCAGGCCAACATGCAGGTCTACGGCGCGGATAAAGTCTGGAAACAGATGAACCGGGAGCGTATCGCGGTGGCGCGCTGCACGGTCGAACGGTTGATGAAGCAACTGGGTTTGCGAGGCGTGATGCGAGGCAAGCGTGTTCGCACGACTGTTCCTGATGCCATAGCCCCGCGCCCGCTGGATCGGGTCAATCGCCAGTTCAAGGCGGCACGGCCGAACCAGCTCTGGGTTTCGGATTTCACCTACGTTTCGACGTGGCAGGGCTGGCTGTATGTGGCTTTCGTGATCGATGTGTTCGCTCGCCGTATCGTCGGCTGGCGAGTCAGCAGCTCGATGACCACGGACTTCGTTCTGGATGCACTTGAACAGGCGCTTTACGCGCGGCGCCCGGGCGACGACGGAACCTTGATACACCATTCGGACAGAGGGTCCCAATACGTCAGCATTCGCTACAGCGAACGGCTGGCCGAAGCGGGCATCGAACCGTCGGTCGGCAGCCGGGGCGACAGCTATGACAACGCCTTGGCTGAAACGATCAACGGTTTGTACAAGGCTGAACTGATTCATCGCCGCACCTGGAAAACGCGGGAATCCGTTGAACTAGCAACGCTGGAGTGGGTGGCCTGGTTCAATCATCATCGATTGATGGAACCCCTCGGCTATATCCCGCCCGCCGAAGCTGAGGCAAACTACTATCGGCAACTTGAAACAGCTGCCGCAGAACCCGCATCAACTTAAACCAACCAGCCTCCACGATTCCCGGGGCGGTTCAATCGCCTGGTCGAGGCTGGATTTACGCTGCCCGAAGATGATCTCCATTAAGGTCAGCTGGTCGTTCACTGTCGAGCGAAGTGCGCCCGCTCCGGCAAAAGGTGACGGACCGAGATTCCATCCTGGCACTGGCCGCAGTGAGGCGTCATGTCCGGGTACAAGACGGATTTTCATGGAATCTGACAACTCGATCGATGTGCTATGCATACCCAGCGGACCAGTGACGCGCTCGCGGATCAAGGTCTCATAGTCTTTGTTGGCACGGCACGTCAGCGCATGGCCCAACAGGCCGACGCCAAGATTGGAATATTCTTCAACCGTGTCAACATCGCGCGTGAGTTCGTGCGCTGCGAGGAATTGGTAGAGCGCGCCAACGGTGTAATGCCGATAAGGATCGGGGTCGTCGCCATTGAAGTTGTCGGGCATTCTGGGAAGGCCGGACAAATGTGTTGATAGCTGCTGCAGCGTGATATTCCGGCCGTTACGCTCAGGTATCACTACGCCGCTTGGAAGCAGATCCTGAACCGGCTCGTCGAATGTTGCTTCTCCTCGCCCGACCATATCAGCGAGTAGGAGTGCCGTGTAGACCTTTGTGATTGAGCCTATCTCGAACACAGAGTCGCCATCAGGAGTGCTGGTGTTGTCGGCGCTGTGGCGGCCATAGCTCACGACACGCCGCCTGCCACCATCGATCATGCCGACCACGATTCCCACGCTTTGCCTCCTCCCATCGACGCGATCCGAAAGAATTGAAAGAATTTCATCGTTGCTGGGGAAGTGCGAGTGGGAAGCTTGTGCGTTGTGGTCGGTTTTAGGCATACGTGGCTCAACGTGTAGGGACGGGGATATTGTCTGGCGCCAAAATTTTCGCCAGTCGCTCGGACGGCCGCTTATTCGTCGACCGCCGACCGCAACCACCGCTTTTGGGGATTTTGACTTTCCGTCGTGGCCGGCTTATGCGTAGCGCATTAGGCGGCGGTCGGCCAGTTTCAGCCGGTCGAAGCACGTTTGCGAGTGGCCGCTAGCTGGCGGCCATGTGACGGTCCCCTGTGGTGGTCAAGTAATTTCGGACAGGCAGATAGGTTCTTTTGCTGTCGATTTCGCCTCGTAGGCGGCGGGCGACAGATAGCCCAAAGTCGAGTGCAAGCGCACGGGGTTGTAGAAGCCGACGATGTACTGCGTATGTCCGGGGGTGTCCGGAATTTTGTGTAAACGGGTTGAGGTTTAACCCGGCACCAGCCGCTCTTCGAACTGGATTGTGAAGCGGTTCAGGGCCGCTTTCCAGTCGCGGATAGGCATCGTCCACTTCTTGCTGATGTTGTTCAGCGCCAGGTAGAACAGCTTGGTCACGGCCTCATCGGTCGGAAACGAGCTGCGGGTCTTGATTACTTTGCGCAGACTCATGTTGATCGATTCTATGGCATTCGTGGTGTAAATCACCTTCCTGA
The DNA here is from genome assembly GCF_050436485.1 of Paraburkholderia sp. Clong3. NCBI lineage: Bacteria > Pseudomonadati > Pseudomonadota > Betaproteobacteria > Burkholderiales > Burkholderiaceae > Paraburkholderia > Paraburkholderia sp. Clong3. Next base: position 1,267,129 of record NZ_JBNDMH010000003.1, read on the forward strand.
TTTCCGGCGGGTAATCGAAGAACGGAATCACGCGTGCCCAGTTGCGCCGCCAGCTCTGCCCGATGGAAGGGTAGTCCTTGTCCCACCTGGCCTCGAAGACGCCGAGCATCTGCTCGGCCAACTCTACGGTCGATGAAGTGTAGATCGTCTTCAGATCGGCGGCGACTTCCTGCTGTATTTTCCACGGCACGAAGTTCAGGCTGTTGCGCACCATATGCACGATGCACAGTTGCACGGCCGCCTTCGGATAGACCGCTTCAATGGCTTCAGGGAAACCTTTGAGCCCGTCGACGCAGGCGATAAAAATGTCCTGCACGCCGCGCGTCTTCAGCTCAGTGACCACTTGCAACCAGAACTTTGCACCCTCGGTCTGGGCAATCCACAGTCCCAGAACCTCCTTGTGACCGGTCATGTTCACGCCGATGGCCAGGTACACTGCCTTGGTGCGCACCGCGCCGCTGTCGCGCACCTTGACGTGGATGCAGTCGAGATAGACGATCGGGTAAAGCGCATCGAGCGCACGGCCTTGCCAGACCTTCACCTCCTCGCTGACGGCGTCGGTGACCGCCGAGATGAGCGTGGGCGACACCTCCGTGCCGTACATCTCTTCCAGATGGCCCTGGATCTCGCGCACGCTCAGACCTCGCGCGTACAACGAAATGATCTTGTCGTCGAAGCCCGTCCAGCGCGTCTGATGACGCTCCACAAGCTTCGGCTCGAATGCGCCCTGACGGTCGCGCGGAATATTGAGCGGCAACTCGCCAAACTCCCCCTGCAATGTCTTGGCGCTATGCCCATTCCGGGTGTTGCCAGTGGCATTAGTCACCGCTTCGCTCTTGCCATGGCCCAAGTGCTCGGACATCTCCGTCTCAAGCGCTCGCTCCACCAGCATCTTCGTGAGCTGCTTGAGCAACCCGTTCTCGCCTATCAGATCTTCCGGCTTCTGGTAGTTCGCCAGCAGGCTGTCTGCCAGCTTGACGAGTTCAGGATCGGGTTTTTCTCTTTTGTTGCGTTTCGCTACGGTCATCTGTGCTCCTGTTGCTGACAGTTTCCTGCCAAATGACCGTTTACACAAAAATTTTTACACCCTCTGATGTCCTGCCGTGCCTCGTCGTGATTGGCGTACCGGCGCTGCCATACGCGCTCCATCTTCAGGTTCAGGAAGAAGCGTTCCATCACCGAATTGTCCCAACAATTTCCCTTGCGGCTCATGCTGCAAACCACGTGATGCCGCTTGAGCAAGGCTTGATATGCGTCGCTTGCATATTGGCTGCCACGGTCCGAATGCAGGACCAATCCCGGCACTGGCCGGCGTTGCTGCAACGCCATGGTCAGTGCCGACATGACCAATCCGGCCGGCATGCTGGGTGCCATGGACCAGCCCACGACCTTGCGCGAGTAAAGGTCCAGCACGACCGCCAGATAAAGCCAGCCCTGGGCCGTGCGGATATACGTGATATCCGAAACCCACGCCCGATTCGGCTCAGCCACGTCAAACTGACGGTCCAGCACGTTCTCGGCCACCGGCAACGTATGCTTGCTGTCGGTCGTCGAAACGAACTTGCGCTTCCACGTCGTGCGCAAGTCCGCTTCGCGCATCAGCGTGCGCACCCGATGGCGGCCCGTGCGAAGCCCTTGCTCGCGTACGGCATGCATCACACGCCGGCTGCCGTAGCTCGCGCCGCTGGCAGCAAATGCTGCCCTGATGTGGGTCTGCTCATGCAGGCGCTTTGGGCTCGGCTTGGCGCGCCGGTGCGCATAGTAGCCCGAGCGGCTTACCCCCAATACCCGGCACGCGGCACTGACCGATACGGCCTTCTCTTGCAAGTGGGCTACCGCGCGGTAACTCACTTCAGTTCCCGTGCAAAGAAGGCCGAGGCTTTTTTTAGCAGGGAGTTGTCTTCACGCAGTTGCCGGTTCTCCGCCTCCAGTTGCCGAATGCGTTGCTGTTCGGCCGTCAGCGGCTTGCCCGCGCCAGCACCGCCCGCGCATTCCGCGTCGTACTGCGCCAGCCAGCGCCGTACCCCCGTCTCGCCAAGGTCCATCGACCGGCAAACCTCGCCCACCGACAAGCCTTGGTCTCGTATCATCTTCACCACTTCCAGCTTGAAGCTGGCATCGAATTGTCGGCGCTTCCTTGTCATCTAGCTCTGTTCCTCGTCGATTCCGGATTGTCCTCCTATCGACCTGTCCGAGGGAATTAGACCATTACACCCGATGATGATGTGACGTCCCGATCGTCTCAGGGTTGTTCGATGCCGGCTCATATCCGAAAGTCTGTGAGCATGCAGTAGCGAGCGGGCAGCGGCCAAACCTTAACAGAAGACGACGCCGGAACCAGGCTTCCCGGGAATGAAAGCGGTTGCTGACCTTGGCCTTTCGATGTTTCCGCTTTCGTGGATACCTACTATCCTGTGAAATAGGAAATGCCGGGCATGTCCAGACAGATCGCCATTCACGCCGGAATATTTCGGCAACAGATTTCGTCGTGCTGTGTTCCGGTGTCGCGATGAGTCAATGGGAGCCAGTTGTTGATCATGTGAGGGGCCTGCTCGAAATCCTGGACCCACTTCCCGGGTCTATGCGCCCACGTCCCGGGTCTATGCGCGGCCGGCACCAGAGCGATGCATCTGTTCATGCAAGATGCTCAACCCGGATTGCTTGATGGAGAAAGAACATGGCTGATGCGCTTGCGTTTATCCCGGCTAATTACGAATCTCCGCATCCAGAAACATGTGCCGTCTATGTGTTTGACGCCGTGAATGAGAGTCCGGTGCCGGTGCAAACGGTGAACATTCCAGTTCAAACTGCGAATTCGAACATCAGCGCACTTGCGGTCGCACCCGGTGGGACCCCCGTCTATGTATTGGTGTGGCCCGATGGCGCTACTTGCTTCCTCTACGCGATCAACATGGCCGAGGCTCCACCATCGGCGTTGGTGCTGGCGACGCCAGCTCTCTTTGCGAGTGGCGCGTCACCGGGCGGCACTGTCTTCTCAGGAAGTATGGCCGTATCGCCCGACGGGTCACAGGTCTACGTGGCGGACAATACGGACAAGGTCTTCGTGATCACCACGGCCGCGAACAATATGGCCAATGTGGTGCAGGTGAGCGTTGGCAATCGTCCCCAAGGGATTGCAGAATCGCCCGACGGGACACGGGTCTACGTGGCGAATTCCAGGGACGGGACTGTTTCCGTGATCGACACAACCACGAACCCGCCCTCGGCAGTGCCCCCATCGCTGCAGGTCGGTCATGAACCCCAAGGGATTGCGGTATCGCCTGACGGGACACGGGTCTACGTGGCGAACTCCGGAGACAGCACTGTTTCCATGATCGACACAACGACGAACCCACCCTCGGTGTTGCCCGCGCCTGTGACGGTGGGCCAGAACCCCCTAGGAATTGCGATCGCGCCTGACGGAGCGGTTGTATACGTTGCACACGGTGACCCGACGGACGACCTCTATGTCATCGACCCCACCAATCCCAACACGGGCCAAATTAAAATTCCATTAAACGCCCTGTTACAGAACCAGGCCTTCACCGGGGCGGGTGCCGTGGCGGTGACGCCCGATGGAGAGTACGTTCTGGTGCTGGGTGCGCCGCTGGCTCCAACACTGCCGTCACTGTTAGTGCAGATTGCGACGACAGGCCCACAAAAATATACGGTTACCAAGACTATCAACCTTAGCAGTTTGGCGGACTCCCTTCTCGTGCCTCAATTCTTCGGCGCGTTCGTCACTCCGCCAACGCCGGTCGTGTCGCAGGTCGTGAGCCTGACATTCGACTCCAATACCCTTGCGCTCGGCCACTCCATCAAAGGAACGGTCAGGCTGAACGAGGCAGTAGTCAGTCCCGGGTGGGTGACTCTTACATGGGAACCGCTGGGTTTTGCGACGGCATCGCCCGCGCCGATTCCCGTGGACCCATCCGACGGAACCTCGCTTGGGTTCACTGTCACCGCACCCCCGACCCTAGGGCCGTTTGGCGACACCGTAGGCACTTTATATGCCAGCTTTGGGGGGGCGACCGTGTCTGCGACACTGACATTAGAGCCTGGCGCGGACACGGGCGTGCTGCAGGCCGTCACAGTCAAATCGCCCGTGATGGTGGGTCCAAACGGCGCAACGACGACGGGCACGGTATATCTCGTGGAGCCGGTGTCCGGGCCGACGAACGTCACAGTCGTGGCCGTGGCAATTCATACGCCGAAGCCGATAAAACCGGGAACCGGCGGCCCGGCCCTGCCGGTCGCGCTCGTGGGGAATCCGGTCGTCGTTCCGGTCGGACAAACAAGTGAAACCTTCGATATTCTTATTGAACCGCTGGGGGCGACCACGGTTTATGAGATGACCATCCTTGCAAGCGCGTTCGTGACCAAGAGCACGATACTGACGCTTGAGCGATGAATCAGGGCGTGCGCGTCTGACTGCATAACGCAGGCCATTCCGAATCCCGGATCTTCATGCAGGGGGCGGCGTGGTCGAGAATTGCACGAGTGACGACAGCACTGCAGTCCGCCCTGCCTCCAGCAAACTGCAACGGTGTTGCCGCATTGCCGGGCGCGACGCAGACGTTGGCGAGCGGTGGCCTTGTGTTTCAGTGAGCGAATGCGAGCAGAAGCTGGCGAGGTCGTGACGTTTGACCAGGTCCGCAGATGTTCCGCCGGGTTCAGCTCCGGGCTGGATGGTGCGGTCAAATTAGCTAAAGCGGCAATCCAGTTTGAGTGTAACTGGATGATCGGCTTGCTGGCTCCGGCGCCACCCCAGAGTGGACAATCGCGCGGCTGATGACCGTGCCGTCCGATCGGCGACCTCAGCCGATCAACGGTAGTCGACGGCCCATCGGCGAACGTCTCATGTAGGAGCAACAACGAACATTCGCAATGTGAATTCGAAGGTCGGTTGCGGGTCGCAAGTACGCATTCGGTTGCAGTGGCAGTTGACGTTCGCCGCCGCCGAAGTGCGAATGTCGGCAAAGTGACTCGTTGCTGCCTGACAGATGCGATACCTGAACGTCGGGTATGGCCGAATGGACTAAACCGCTCGCGCGGTAGGGGGCTGCGGCCCGTCTCTGGCGGCGAATGGGAGGCCAGTGGCGCCGGCGCTTATGTTGGTGGTTGAGGCAATCCGCCTCGTCCTCCAGCAGGAGCCCCATCATGACCTCCTCCGATCCGGGCATCAGCCCGCTGCGCCGCCGTATGCTTGAGGACTTGCGCATGCGCAAGTTCGCACCCAAGACCCAGGCCGCCTACCTACGTGCCGTACGTCAGTTCGCCCGATACCTCGGGCGTTTACCCGATACCGCCACTGTCGAGGACCTCCGGGACTACCAGCTGCATCTGGTCGATCACGGCGCGTCGCCGGTGTCGCTGAACGCCGCGATCAGCGGTCTGAAGTTCTTCTTCGAAGTCACGCTCGGCCGGCCTGAGCTGATGGCGCGGATGCAGCCGGTACGCGTGCCTCGCACGCTCCCGGTTGTGCTCAGCCCCGAGGAGGTGCGCCGGCTCATCGCGGCAGCCGGAAACCTCAAGCATCAGACCGCGCTGTCGGTCGCCTATGGCGCCGGGCTGCGTGCGAGCGAAGTGGTCGCCCTCAGGGTCAGCGACATCGACAGCCAGCGCATGACCCTGCGCATCGAGCAGGGCAAGGGCCGCCGTGACCGCTACGCGATGCTCTCGCCGGTCCTGCTCGAACGTCTGCGCGTCTGGTGGCGCGTTGCCCGTGCCCAGGGCTGCATGCTCGATGGCGGGTGGCTCTTTCCGGGCCTCGATCCGATCGACCCGCTCAGCACGCGGCAACTGACCCGCGCCATCCATGCGGCCGCCGAGACCGCAAACATCGACAAGCGCGTATCCATGCACACGCTGAGGCATTCCTTTGCCACGCACCTGCTGGAACAGAAGGAGGATATCCGCGTGATCCAGGTGCTCCTTGGACACAGGCAGATCGAGACCACCACGCTCTATACCCAGGTTGCCACTGACCTCCTGCGCAAGGTGGTCAGTCCGCTGGACCGCCTGCCCGCCGGCTAGCCCGGCCGCACGCGGAGCACCCCGTGCTGGAGGTCGCGGATATCTTCCGCGCCTGCGGGCCGGCGTGGCGGCGCACGGTAGCGCTGAGCCTGGGGCAGCTGAAGGTCATGTCGGCCATCGAACAGTGCCGCAGTGCGGCACTCGGGGGGCATGTGCTGCGCTGCGCCGGCTGCGACCGCATCGAGGTTGCCTACAACTCCTGCCGCAACCGTCATTGCCCCAAGTGCCAGGGCAGTGCTGCGCATCGCTGGCTCCAGGCACGCCAGGCCGATCTGCTTCCGGTCGGGTACTACCATGTCGTCTTCACGCTGCCCGCGCCCATCAGTGCCATCGCCTGGTACAACAAGGCCGTCATCTACGGGCTGCTGTTCGATATCGCCGCCGAAACGCTACGCACCATTGCCGCTGATCCGAAGCACCTCGGCGCCCAGATCGGCGCGACGCTCGTGCTGCACACCTGGGGCTCGGCACTCACGCATCATCCGCACGTACACGGTATCGTCCCCGGTGGTGGGCTGTCGCCCGATGGTCAGCGGTGGATCGGATGCCGGCCCGGCTTCTTCCTGCCGGTACGTGTGCTATCGCGCCTGTTCCGCAGGCGCTTGCTCGAAGCGCTCACGGACGCGCACCGGCACGGCCACCTGCAGTTCTTCGGCCAGTACGCTGAACTTGCCGACCCAGCTGTCTTTGACGTGTGGCTTGCGCCGCTGCGTGCCTGCGAATGGGTCGTCTACGCAAAGCGTCCCTTTGCAGGACCCGAAGCAGTGCTCGCGTACCTGTCGCGCTATACGCACCGCGTCGCGATCTCCAGCCAGCGCCTGCTTGCATTCGATGAACGCGGCGTGACCTTCCGCTGGAAGGACTACCGTGCGAAGGGGCACACCCGCTACAAGACCATGACCCTCGAAGCCGGCGAGTTCATGCGCCGCTTCCTGCTCCATGTGCTGCCCGGTGGCTTCCATCGTATCCGTCACTACGGACTGCTCGCCAACCCGGTGCGCCGCGCCAGTCTCGCGAAGGTCCGCGAACTGCTGCACGTCGCGACCGACGTCAACACATCAGCTCACGAAACCGTCATCGAAACGCGCCCCGCCTTCATCTGCCGGCACTGCGGCGCGCCGATGATCGTCATCGATATCCTTGCGCGCATTGCACCGATCCGCGCACCACCCACGCGCCGGGGCGAGATATGAGCGCCACTGTTCCAGGACGAACAACCCGACCCTCGGCTTTGCGGCAACGCGGCCCACGAGCAGACCTTTGCGTCTGTCGCTTCGCACAGGCCCTTGCACGTCCGTTCCGCCATCACGATGGCGCCACTGCACCGCTTCGGCACAACCTCAGCCCTCAACCGGCCTCCCGCCTGACCACGCATCCCGCAACACCGCTCGCCATCCCGGGCAATCAATCGCCATAGCCCCGAAGACTCCATTGCATCAGAGCACTCCGCGGTTTCCTCCCTTCAGGTTTATTCAACGCCTGCCCGCACGCGCCGGCGCGCACCCCGAGTCCACGGACATGGGCAGGCATCGAACAAACCTCAAGAATGAACAAACCTCAAGAATTGTGCGCGTAGCTCGTCGGTCAGGTAGCGGAGTAATGCGGCCGTTCCAACGGCAGGTTCGCCCGCTCGCTGAAGGGCAGGTTGTGGCCGACCTCTGCCCGACGGCAATCGGCAGCAGCCGACCCACATGAGCTGCCCGGGAAAATCTGACGACCGTCCGCTTGCCGGCCAGCATGAGACGATCGCGGGCGACACTACGACTTACCGCAGGACGGCCTTCCGAACATCCGCGCGTGGTCGCTAATCGCTCTTGACGGATGCGATGAAGCGCCTGCGGGTACTCAGCAGGCTGTGGGTGTCGTATGCGCTGACGGCAGGCCTGCGCATCAGATACGCATGCTTGCGGTGCCGGACTTGTGCGCTTCGATGCCCCCATTGATCTACGTCAAGTCGCTTTGCTGTACGACGCGAATACTGCCAGCAATGCCAACGCCACAGGAGAATCTCATGGCTCAGTCGATGAAGGCGGCCGTCGTGCATGCCTTTGGGGAACCGCTTCATATCGAAGAAGTGCCCGTACCCACGCCAGGGCCGGGACAGATTCTGGTTAACATCAAGGCGTCCGGCGTGTGTCACACGGACCTGCACGCTGCCGACGGCGACTGGCCCGTCAAGCCGACGCTGCCATTCATCCCCGGCCACGAAGGTGTGGGTTTCGTCGCGGCGGCGGGCAGCGGCGTCACGAACGTCAAGGAAGGCGACCGGGTTGGCGTGCCGTGGCTCTATACCGCGTGCGGATACTGCGAACATTGCCAGAGCGGCTGGGAAACGCTTTGCCATGACCAACAGAACACCGGCTATTCCGTGAACGGCGCCTATGCCGAATACGTGCTCGCCGATCCCAACTACGTCGGACCCCTGCCGCAGCAGATCGCCTTCGACGAAATCGCGCCGATCCTTTGCGCCGGCGTCACGGTCTACAAAGGTATCCGCGTGACCGATACGCGGCCAGGGCAATGGTTAGCGATCTCAGGCATCGGCGGTCTCGGTCACGTGGCCGTGCAATATGCGATCGCGATGGGACTTCACGTGGTCGCGGTCGACGTGAGCGAGGACAAGCTCGCGCTCGCGCGCGAACTCGGCGCGCATCTCGCGATCGACGCATCCAAGACTGATCCCGCCGCCGTCATCCAGAAGGAAATCGGCGGAGTGCACGGCGTGCTCGTCACCGCGGTCTCTCGCAGCGCCTTCGCGCAGGCCCTCGGCATGGTGCGCCGCGGCGGCACGGTTGCGCTTAACGGCCTGCCGCCGGGCGATTTTCCCCTGCCTATCTTCTCGACGGTACTGAACGGCATCACCGTGCGCGGCTCGATCGTGGGAACGCGGCGCGATCTGCAAGAGTCGCTAGACTTCGCCGCGGAAGGCAAGGTCCGAGCCCATATCCAACGCGAGCGGCTCGACAACATCAACACGGTCTTGACCGACCTGCGGAACGGAAATGTCAACGGCAGAATGGTATTGACGTTCGATTGACTGATAACAGCCCGCTTTGCGATGCCCCGCGATTTCGCGGGGCATCGCATCATTCCTCGCGGTTATTCTGTCAGCCGGTGGGATCTGGTCATCGTTGATGAGGCCCACAAGCTGTCGGCGACCTGGTATGGGACGAAAGTCAACGAGAGCCGCCGGTTCAAGCCGGACAAGCTCTGGGCGAAATCTCGCGGCACGTCTTGTTGATGACGGCAACACCGCACGACGGCAAAGAAGAGGATTTTCAACTGTTCTTGTCGTTTCTTGACTCAGACTGACTTTCGCGACGCCCCCCGATAGTTTTCCCAGGCAATTTTCCCACGCTGCGGCGTAACGACGCAGCCCGCTGAACTCGACCGTCCTGTCATCGACTGGGTTTATAATGACAACAAACTCATAAATGATATGTATATCATAAAACGGATTGTCTTTGCTTGGTGCTGCCCGTAATCCAGTCGGCATCTAGGCTTCTCTGCGTAATCAGGCAACGGAATGAGCAGTTGTGCCGGGTTAAGTCGCTTCGCTTAAGGAGATTCATGAGATGGACCAGGTTACCCAGCTGACACGCAATCACGAGATCGCATTGAAAATCCTGCGCCTGTTGCACAATCGCCTGGAAGAGGCCCGGCAACGGTTCGGGCAGAGGACGAGCGACGCAATCGAGGGGGGCGACGGCACGTCCGCGCTCACCATTCCCAACCTGGCGCAGTTCACACCATGGGGTGCCTGGCACTATACGGCCGATTTCGCGCAGCGCTCCGTCCTGTTCTGGGATGCCTTGCGTCAACGCGGCAACGAGTTCATCGAGCGTAACAAGGCCGGGATCAAGCCGGCGTTGCATTTCGACTATGACACAGTGCTCGACGCGAGGCACTTTGAGCGGCCCGTCAACTACGCTCTGCTGTCGATACGGCCGCCGGAAGGTGTTGTGGTCGACGTGAAGAAGCGCCCGTATCTGATCATCGATCCGCGCGCCGGGCACGGTCCCGGCATCGGGGGCTTCAAGGACGATTCGCAGGTCGGCGTTGCCCTGCGCGCCGGTCATCCCGTCTATTTTGTTGTGTTCTTCCAGGAGCCAGAGCCCGGCCAGACCCTGCTCGACGTGTGCGCGGCCGAGCAGCAGTTCGTACGGAAGGTGCGCGAACTGCATTCAGACAGCCCAAAGCCCGCGATCGTCGGAAATTGCCAAGGCGGCTGGGCCGCGATGATGCTTGCCAGTTCGTCGCCGGAAGACACCGGTCCTATCCTGGTCAACGGCGCGCCCATGTCTTACTGGAGCGGGGCGTGGAGCGAGAGCGAGGTGCCCAATCCAATGCGTTATGCCGGAGGCATTCTGGGCGGCACGTGGCTCTCGTCCCTGGCGGCCGATCTTGGCAACGGCAAGTTCGACGGCGCGCATCTCGTGAACAACTTCGAGTATTTGAACCCCGCCAACACGTTCTGGGACAAGTACTACAACGTGTTCGCCAACATCGATACGGAACCGGCGCGCTTTATCGAGTTCGAGCGGTGGTGGGGCAGCTACTACCTGATGAACCGGGAAGAGATCGAGTGGATCACCCGTAACCTTTTCATCGGCAACAAGCTGTGGTCCGGCGAAGTGTCCGGCCCGTCGGGCAAATCCTTCGATCTGCGTGCCATCCGCTCGCCCATCATCCTTTTCGCATCGATGGGCGACAACATCACGCCGCCGCAACAGGCGTTCAACTGGGTCGCTGACATGTACAGCAGCACCGAGGAGATCAAGGCGCGCGGCCAGGTCATCGTCGCCCTGATGCACGAGGACGTCGGCCATCTCGGCATCTTTGTTTCCGGCAAGGTGGCGAAGAAGGAATACACGCAGATCTTCAACGTGCTGGAGACAATCGAGACGCTCGCGCCGGGCCTCTACGGCATGTCGATCAAGGAGGGAAAGGGCGCAGACGGCAAAACGGAATACGAGGTCTCGCTCACCGAACACCGGCTGGAAGAAGCCGTCGAGCATTTCAACGAGTTGCGGCGCGAGGACGAAAAGCCGTTCAAGGCCGTGGCGGCGGTGTCGGAGTTCAACCAGCGAGCCTACGAACTGTTCGTTCAACCCTTTGTGCAGCATGCGTCGAACGAGACGACCGCGCGGTTGCTGCGCGACTTTCATCCGTTGCGTCTGCAGCGCTGGGCATTCTCGGACCTGAATCCGTGGGTGGCCGCGCTGCGTCCGATGGCCGATGCTGTCAGAGCCAGCCGGCAGCCCTCGAGCGACCTCGAACCCTGGCGCAAGGTGGAGCAGCGCGGCTCAGAACTGATCAGCGCCTCGCTCGATCAGTTCCGGGCGGTAAGAGACGCCAGCATCGAAGCACTGTTCTTCTCCATCTACGCGAATCTTTTCGCAATGTACGACCCGGACCGCCTCGGCGAGCATGGGGCCGGCACGTCCGCCGCCGCCGATCCTCGCAGCCTGCCGTTCGTCCAGGCGGCGCTCGCCTCGCTGAGGCAGGGCGGCTACAACGAGGCGGTCGCGCGCACCGCGTTCCTGCTCGCGCCAAAGGGCGAGCCGCTGCCGCTATCGCGCATCGAGACAGTCAAGCAATTGGTCGATGAATACGCCGACGACCTGCCGCATTTGCCTCCTGCCGACTGGCGGCGCATTCGCGGGGAGCAGGAACTCATCGCGACTTTTGAGCCGCAACAGGCTATCCAGACGTTGCCCGATCTGCTCGCCAGCCCGGAAGACCGAAACCGGCTCCTGACCTTGCTCGACAAGCTGCTGGCCGACCGGCGGGTGCTGCGCATCCCGCCGACACCCGCGCAGGAAGAGGCGCTGCGCGCCATCCGGTCAGTGCTCGGCGCGACAACCGCGCGCGAGTCGCAGCCCCAAAAGGCCCGCGCACCGCGCGTTCGGGCCACAGCATCGTGAGTGCCGCCAACCCGTCAGTGAGGGAACCCGCCATGGAATCCGGACACGTCAAGTACCACGAGCTCATTGCGCAATGCCGTAACCTCGCTCCCATGCCTCTGGCCGTCGTTCATCCCTGCGACAAGAGTTCCTTGCAGGGGGCGGTCGAAGCCGCGCAGCAAGGGCTGATCGCGCCCACGCTCGTCGGTCCGCGCGAGCGCATCGTCTCAGTCGCTTCGGAATGCGGTCTTCCGATCGCCGATTACCCGATCGTCGACACACCGTTCAGCGAAGCTTCGGCGGCTGCGGCCGTCCAGCTCGTGCGCGAAGGCAAGGCCGAAGCGCTCATGAAGGGCAGCCTTCACACCGACGAACTGATGGCCGAGGTGGTCCGCCGCGATTCGGGGCTGCGCACAGGCCGGCGCATCAGCCACTGCTTCGTGATGGATGTGCCGGGACATGCGGATCCGCTAATCGTGACCGACGCGGCGATCAACATCGCTCCGACGCTTGAGGAAAAAGTCGACATCCTGCAGAACGCGATCGATCTTGCCCACGCCTTGCGGTTTCCGGAAGTGCGGGTGGCGATTCTTTCGGCTATGGAGACAGTGAACCCGAAAGTGCCGTCCACAATCGAGGCTGCCGCTCTATGCAAGATGATGGACCGCGGGCAGGTGACCGGGGCACTCGTCGACGGTCCGCTTGCGCTCGACAACGCCATCGACGCCGAGGCGGCACGCATCAAGCACATCGAGTCGCCGGTGGCGGGGCGCGCCAATGTGCTCATGGTGCCCGACCTCGAAGCGGGCAACATGCTGGCCAAGAGCCTGTCGTTCCTCGCGGGCGCGGACGCGGCCGGTATCGTGCTAGGCGCGCGCGTGCCCATCATCCTGACGAGCCGGGCCGATTCGCTCATTACCCGCCTCGCCTCGTGCGCGGTGGCCGTGCTCGTTGCCCTCGCGCGGCGCGAGGCGGCAAAGATGGTGGGGTGATGCCATGGCAGACGTGATTCTCGTCCTCAACGCTGGCTCGTCGAGTATCAAGTTCTCGGCGTTCGAAGAGCAGGGCAGCGCGCTGGAGCTGGTCGTGCATGGCCAGGTCGATGGACTCTATACGTCGCACGCAAGATTCGAAGCATTGGACCGTCACGGCGAGCACCACGCGAAGGAGTGGACCGCCGGTACGGAACTGGACCATCGGCACGGGCTCGAACACATCGGTGTGTTCCTCGAGGAGCACCGCGAAGGACACACGCTGGTGGCCGTCGGCCATCGTGTGGTACACGGCGGGCAGCGCTTCAGCGGGCCGGTTCGCTTGACCCCTGCGGTGGTCGACGAACTGGACAAGCTGACGCCGCTGGCACCACTGCATCAGCCGCATAACCTGAAGTCGATACGTCTTTTCGACCAGATGCAGCCAGACGTGCCGCAGGTGGCGTGCTTCGATACGGCGTTCCACCGCACGCAGCCCGACGTGGCCCAGGCGTTCGCGCTCCCGTCGGCGGTCACAGACCTCGGCGTGCGGCGCTACGGCTTTCACGGGTTGTCGTACGAGTACATCGCCAGCGTGTTGCCCCACGTCGCACCCGGGGCGGCCTCGGGGCGCACTGTGGTTGCGCACCTCGGCAACGGCGCGAGCATGTGCGCCCTCGTGGCGGGCGCGAGCGTGGCCAGCACGATGGGCTTTACTGCCCTTGATGGCCTCCCGATGGGCACCCGCTGCGGCAATCTCGACCCCGGCGTGGTGCTGTATCTGATGGAAGAGCGTGGCATGGATGCGCGTGCTCTGGAGGATCTCCTGTATCGCCGGTCCGGATTGCTCGGCGTATCGGGCGTCTCCGCGGACATGCGCACGCTGCTCGAAAGCGATGATCCTCGGGCCCGCTTCGCGATCGATCTTTTCGTCTATCGCATCTCGCGTGAACTGGGCTCGCTTGCCGCCGCCATGGATGGCATCGACGCGCTCGTTTTTACCGGCGGTATAGGTGAGCATGCGGCGGCGGTCCGCGAGGCTGTCGTGCGGCGAGCGAAGTGGCTCGGTGCCGAACTGGACATCGCTGCTAATCTCAAGGGCGGACCGCTCGTGACCACCGCTTCAAGCCGCATACCGGTGTGGGTCATTCCGACAAACGAAGAACTGATGATTGCGCGCCATACGCGCGCTGTCGTGGAGTAAAGCGATGTCAACGGAAAACAGCGGACAGGCAGGCCCACTGCTCAAAGGCATGAAGGCGCTCGTCACGGGCATAGCCAACGAACACTCGATTGCATACGGGTGCGCGAAGGCGTTTCGCGAACTCGGCGCTGACCTTGCGATTACGTATGCCACGGAAAAGACGAAAGCCTGGGTCGAGCCAATCGCGCAGGAATTGGATGCTGACATGCTCCTGTCGCTCGACGTCGCCGATGCGAACCAGCTCAACGCGGTGTTTGCCGAAATAGGTCAGCGTTGGGGACGCCTCGACATCGTGCTGCACTCGATTGCGTGGGCACCGAAGGACGACCTTCAGGGCGGCCTCTTGCACTGCTCGAGCGAGGGCTTCGCGCAAGCAATGGACATTTCGTGCCATTCCTTCGTGCGTATGGCCGCGCTTGCCGCGCCCCTCATGGATAAAGGTGGCACGCTGCTCACCATGAGCTATCACGGCGCGAGCAAGGTCGTGCCGAACTATAGCGTCATGGGACCGGTGAAGGCCGCGCTCGAAGCGTGCGCGCGCTACCTCGCCCATGAACTGGGTCCGCAGGGCATCCGCGTTCACGCCGTCTCACCGGGTCCGCTAATGACGCGCGCCGCTTCCGGACTCAAGGACTTTGGTCTGCTGCTCAACGAAGCAGCCCACCGCGCGCCGCTCGGCGAACTCGTCGACATCATGGACGTCGGCTACACCTGCGCTTTCCTCTCCACGCCGTACGCACGGAGAGTGTCCGGGGAGACGCTGTATGTCGATGGCGGCGTCAACATCATGGCGTGACACTGTACAGGAGAAGGACATCGTGACTATGCTATTGCTGCAAACCGTCGAAGACACTGTTTCCGACGAAGACATCCGGGGGTTTTTGAGCCGCTATGGCTTCCCGCCGTTTGTTTCCATTGAGCGCATGGCAGGTACTGGAATCCGGCCTGCTGTGCTGCTTGCGTTCCATGATCTGCAGCCGGAAGCGCTGCGACTGCTTCAGGCCAGGATTCACCACGTGTTCTGGAACGACCATGGGATCGAAGCGATCATTGTGCAGCGCCCAACAGAATGACCGGCATGGGGTGGCGCCGCACAAAATGGGCCGCTTTCAGCGACCCAAATGCGTTGATTTCCGACTATAGGGGTGCCCTTCCATGAGCAGTCCTTTGTCAAATGGTTCTGGCGAATTTTGATAATTGATCGATGTGCGAATTCTCCCGCCATAATGAACGGACGGTCGCGGTTGCTGCAATTCACGATGGTCTGAAGCCGGCTCTTGCGCTCGTGAGACCTGACGTCTCCACCACTGAGGTCGGCCGGAACGCGTGGACGCCGACGGTGTTCAACATGACGATTGTGTCCAATTCATAGATGTTTTCTCTATGTAGCCCGGTCAACGAAATCTGAAGAGCATGCCGTTTCCGGCTTGGCGCGCGATGTTTGGCGCGTGCTTGCCGGCTTGCACGCAAACGGCACGAAAATCACGGAGACCCTTTTAGCGAAAAGCAATCAACGCGACCAGCCGACTAATGCACTGCGACATCCTTTGCGCCCGTTTTGGGATGGACGGTTTAGGTAAATGTCATTCCGGGTGTGATACTGAGTCGGAGCGTGACCACCGCCTTTCTAATGATCAACGCGTCATGTGCGGATGGCTCTTGTCGGCACCGGAGCGGCCGTTTGCAAAGTTTCGCCCACTGGCTGGTTG
Organism: Paraburkholderia sp. Clong3; assembly: GCF_050436485.1. Taxonomy (NCBI): domain Bacteria; kingdom Pseudomonadati; phylum Pseudomonadota; class Betaproteobacteria; order Burkholderiales; family Burkholderiaceae; genus Paraburkholderia; species Paraburkholderia sp. Clong3. The sequence goes on from NZ_JBNDMH010000003.1 coordinate 1,282,955, forward strand.
TGGCCGATCACTGCCTCATGCAATCCCCATACGAGGCCGGAGTCATCGGAAGGCTGCGATCGGCAGCAGGCGACCCGCAAGGGACGTTAACGTTGCTCTGAAGCAGCCCTTCACGCATGAACAACAGCAAAGTTACGGTCTCGCGATGAGTTGGTGGTGCGCCGTTACGCCAATTTCGCCGCGCTGCTTGCCGTGTGATTTTCCGTCGGAGTGATAGACGACGAGTACAGCGTTGTCGTGCGTCAGCGGCACTGGTGCGATCGTGGTGAGCGCCGCGTTGCCCTCGGCGTCTGCTACCAGGTCGTTGTCCTGACCGCTACCATCAAGCGGCGTGAAGCCGATCGGCTTCTCATTGAAGTGATTTTCGAAAAGGCTGTAGTGTCCGTTGGGCTTGAGACCAGAAAGCACGACAGTTACCTTCTCACGCCCGTCCGGCTGCGGCGTCAGGATCGCTTCCCCTCTGGCACCAAGCCAGGCGCCCAAGGTCAGATTCATCCGCTGGCCGGTAGCGGTCTTCAAAGGCAGCGTCGGCGTGTCAGCGATTAGCGCATTGCGAAGGCCAGCGCTTCGCTTAATCCCTTGCGGCCCGGTAGCGGCGGGGGCACCCGGTTGCTCGACGAAAACCTGTGGGTCCAATGGTGTCTTTTGCTGTGTCTCCCTAGAGAAGAACGCGGCATGAGTTTCAAACGGCAGCACTTTGGCTTCGTCGGCTGCATGCGCACCGAGCGCCGAGAGACCGACCGTTGCGATAAGAATCCTGATCGTGTGCGAGAGTTTCATATTTGTCGTTCGCATGTGTTCTCCGTTGTACTATTGAGACTTCCATAATTCATGACATCACCACAGCGTAGCCTGCATCCAGCAAGCGGCAATGATCGAAGGCCGCTTTTGAGCGCTCTTGAGCTTGTTGCGGGCGCTCGCGTGCAGTTCGCCGAGATCATTGGGGCAGTAGTTGGCCAGCGCGTGGCGCTTCAGCCAGGCCCACAGGTATTCGACCGGGTTCATGTCCGGCGCGTACGGCGGCAGGAACGCGATCTGGATGTGTCCGTCCAGGCTGTCCAGGTACTCGCGCACCAAACGACTGCGATGCGCCTTCAGGCCATCCCAGATCACCAGCAGCGGCTGCTTCAGGTGGGCCTTGAGCGCCTTGAGGAATTGGACGATCTCTTCCTTCTTGATGCTCCCCTCGTGCAGCCGGAACAAACAGTTGGTGCGCGTGAGCCCGGCGATGACCGAGACGTGATTCCAGTTGAAGTGAAACTGGATGATGGGCGTCTGTCCCTTGGGCGCCCAGGTGCGGACTCTGGTCGGGCGCTCGCTGATGCCGGACTCGTCCACGAAGACAATCAGCCGGCCTTCTCGTCGGGCTTTTTTTTAAGGGCGGGCCAGGTGCGGCGCTTCCAGTTGCGCACGGCATCCTCGTTGCGCTCGATGGCCCGTTTCTCGGGCTTTTGCGGGCTAAAGCCCAGTGAGCCCAGGATGCGCCAAACCTGCGTCTGGCCAAAGCGAATGCCGTGCATGCGTTCGATGACCGCGCCCACGCGCTTGAGAGTCCACAGTTCAGTGCCAAATCCATGCTCGACGGGGCTTTGCAGCAGGGCGGCGCGAACAGCCGCCAACTGTTGCTCATCGAGTTGGGCCGGGCGCCCTCGCTCGCCCACCTCTCGCAGCGCATCGATGCCGCCTTCATCGAGCAGCCGCTTCCATGTGTACACCGTCTGCCGAGCCACACCCACCGCCAACGCCACCTCGGCGCAGCCCTTGCCCGCCAGCAGCAGCCGACCCGCCTTCAATCGCTTCTTTGCTGCTTCGCTCATTCGCCTTTGCGCCATGCCAACTTGTCTCCAGGACCGTCCTGAAAATATAACGCTTGAGACACTCAACGGTTGTCATGATTTACGGAAAAATCAATAGCACGGGGCTCGAGACGCCCAACGGCATTACCTGCCGAAGTCGTTGGCGTCGGTCAATTCGTCGCTTGCCAACACGAGGGTTCTCTGGGCTCGCCCAGCTTGCTGCCGAGATTGTCAGCGATCTGGCCCATGATGTCGAACGTCTCAAACTGGCCGACCGCTGCCTGATGCATCTGATGCATCCCGACCCAAACCCGTCCCCTACGACACCACCAACGAATGACCACTCGTCATCATTCAGGCGCGCAGTGGACGTCGAATTTGATGAGCTTCGTCGGACCGAATGTGTTGCTGATCGCAACGTCGGCGGCATCGCGGCCGCACGCCATCAGCACACGACCGATACGCGGCACGTTGTTGCGCGGATCGAAGGTCTGCCAGGAGCCGCCCACATAGGCTTCGAACCATGCCGCGAAATCCATCGTGCTCCACGGCGGCGGCACACCGACGTCACTGATGTAGCCCGTGCAGTAGCGAGCCGGAATATTCATCGCGCGGCATAGCGCCACGGCCAGATGAGCGAAGTCGCGACACACGCCCTTGCGTTCCTGCCACGCCTGAAACGCGGTCTTGGTCGGCCGTGCAAATTCGTATCCGAACGTGACATGGCGATGCACGTAGTCGCAAATCGCCTGCACCCGGTGGCGGCCCGGAGGCGTATTGGAAAACAGTTTCCAGGCAATATCGGACAGCAGATCGGTTTCGCAATAGCGGCTGCCGAGCAGGATGGGACTAAACCGCTCGCGCGGTAGGGGGCTGCGGCCCGTCTCTGGCGGCGAATGGGAGGCCAGTGGCGCCGGCGCTTATGTTGGTGGTTGAGGCAATCCGCCTCGTCCTCCAGCAGGAGCCCCATCATGACCTCCTCCGATCCGGGCATCAGCCCGCTGCGCCGCCGTATGCTTGAGGACTTGCGCATGCGCAAGTTCGCACCCAAGACCCAGGCCGCCTACCTACGTGCCGTACGTCAGTTCGCCCGATACCTCGGGCGTTTACCCGATACCGCCACTGTCGAGGACCTCCGGGACTACCAGCTGCATCTGGTCGATCACGGCGCGTCGCCGGTGTCGCTGAACGCCGCGATCAGCGGTCTGAAGTTCTTCTTCGAAGTCACGCTCGGCCGGCCTGAGCTGATGGCGCGGATGCAGCCGGTACGCGTGCCTCGCACGCTCCCGGTTGTGCTCAGCCCCGAGGAGGTGCGCCGGCTCATCGCGGCAGCCGGAAACCTCAAGCATCAGACCGCGCTGTCGGTCGCCTATGGCGCCGGGCTGCGTGCGAGCGAAGTGGTCGCCCTCAGGGTCAGCGACATCGACAGCCAGCGCATGACCCTGCGCATCGAGCAGGGCAAGGGCCGCCGTGACCGCTACGCGATGCTCTCGCCGGTCCTGCTCGAACGTCTGCGCGTCTGGTGGCGCGTTGCCCGTGCCCAGGGCTGCATGCTCGATGGCGGGTGGCTCTTTCCGGGCCTCGATCCGATCGACCCGCTCAGCACGCGGCAACTGACCCGCGCCATCCATGCGGCCGCCGAGACCGCAAACATCGACAAGCGCGTATCCATGCACACGCTGAGGCATTCCTTTGCCACGCACCTGCTGGAACAGAAGGAGGATATCCGCGTGATCCAGGTGCTCCTTGGACACAGGCAGATCGAGACCACCACGCTCTATACCCAGGTTGCCACTGACCTCCTGCGCAAGGTGGTCAGTCCGCTGGACCGCCTGCCCGCCGGCTAGCCCGGCCGCACGCGGAGCACCCCGTGCTGGAGGTCGCGGATATCTTCCGCGCCTGCGGGCCGGCGTGGCGGCGCACGGTAGCGCTGAGCCTGGGGCAGCTGAAGGTCATGTCGGCCATCGAACAGTGCCGCAGTGCGGCACTCGGGGGGCATGTGCTGCGCTGCGCCGGCTGCGACCGCATCGAGGTTGCCTACAACTCCTGCCGCAACCGTCATTGCCCCAAGTGCCAGGGCAGTGCTGCGCATCGCTGGCTCCAGGCACGCCAGGCCGATCTGCTTCCGGTCGGGTACTACCATGTCGTCTTCACGCTGCCCGCGCCCATCAGTGCCATCGCCTGGTACAACAAGGCCGTCATCTACGGGCTGCTGTTCGATATCGCCGCCGAAACGCTACGCACCATTGCCGCTGATCCGAAGCACCTCGGCGCCCAGATCGGCGCGACGCTCGTGCTGCACACCTGGGGCTCGGCACTCACGCATCATCCGCACGTACACGGTATCGTCCCCGGTGGTGGGCTGTCGCCCGATGGTCAGCGGTGGATCGGATGCCGGCCCGGCTTCTTCCTGCCGGTACGTGTGCTATCGCGCCTGTTCCGCAGGCGCTTGCTCGAAGCGCTCACGGACGCGCACCGGCACGGCCACCTGCAGTTCTTCGGCCAGTACGCTGAACTTGCCGACCCAGCTGTCTTTGACGTGTGGCTTGCGCCGCTGCGTGCCTGCGAATGGGTCGTCTACGCAAAGCGTCCCTTTGCAGGACCCGAAGCAGTGCTCGCGTACCTGTCGCGCTATACGCACCGCGTCGCGATCTCCAGCCAGCGCCTGCTTGCATTCGATGAACGCGGCGTGACCTTCCGCTGGAAGGACTACCGTGCGAAGGGGCACACCCGCTACAAGACCATGACCCTCGAAGCCGGCGAGTTCATGCGCCGCTTCCTGCTCCATGTGCTGCCCGGTGGCTTCCATCGTATCCGTCACTACGGACTGCTCGCCAACCCGGTGCGCCGCGCCAGTCTCGCGAAGGTCCGCGAACTGCTGCACGTCGCGACCGACGTCAACACATCAGCTCACGAAACCGTCATCGAAACGCGCCCCGCCTTCATCTGCCGGCACTGCGGCGCGCCGATGATCGTCATCGATATCCTTGCGCGCATTGCACCGATCCGCGCACCACCCACGCGCCGGGGCGAGATATGAGCGCCACTGTTCCAGGACGAACAACCCGACCCTCGGCTTTGCGGCAACGCGGCCCACGAGCAGACCTTTGCGTCTGTCGCTTCGCACAGGCCCTTGCACGTCCGTTCCGCCATCACGATGGCGCCACTGCACCGCTTCGGCACAACCTCAGCCCTCAACCGGCCTCCCGCCTGACCACGCATCCCGCAACACCGCTCGCCATCCCGGGCAATCAATCGCCATAGCCCCGAAGACTCCATTGCATCAGAGCACTCCGCGGTTTCCTCCCTTCAGGTTTATTCAACGCCTGCCCGCACGCGCCGGCGCGCACCCCGAGTCCACGGACATGGGCAGGCATCGAACAAACCTCAAGAACACCAGACATTCATTCGGAAGCGTTTCGACGGCATGCTGATAGTCGAACGGCTCGCGCGTCTCGGGTTGATCGGAGACGTTGAGCAGCGCGGTGGTGGAGAGCGAAATCAGCCCCTGCGGCGCGACGATGCGGCTGCACAGATTGCCGAAGCTATCGCGATACTGGGTGATCGCCACCGGCGGATCGACCACCAGCAGATCGGCAGACAGGACATCCTGCACGCGGGAAAAATGCGTGTTCAACATCAACATCATTGGCGTCGGCTGCGCGCACTCGTAGATCAGTTCATAGCCCACGCGAAGTTTCATCTGACCATCCTTCCATTGATAAAGTCGTAACGCGCTGAGCGCTCAGGCGTCTTCGGTCACGCTCACGTCGACCTCAAGACTGCGGAACGAATGCATCGCGCCGTGCCATGTGCCCCAGAGCGGCAGCGCCTGATCGTAATTCCACGCTACCGCCACACGAATCAGATGCCGGTTGCCGACGATGCTGTTGGTCGGATCGAAATCGACCCAGCCTGCACCGGGAAGATAGATCTGCAGCCATGCGTGGGTCGCGCCGCCGCCCAGGGTGGTGTCGTGGTCCGGCACGAAGATATAGCCGCTGACAAACCGGGCCGCGAGGCCAAGCGAGCGGACGGCATCCATCATCAGCACCGCGAAATCGCGGCAACTGCCGCTGCGCAGGCGTAGCGTGTCGGCAGGACGATTGACGCCCTTCTCGACGCGCCGCACGTACATGAAGTTGTTCTTGATCTCGAGCGTCATGCTGCGCAACAACGTCATCGTGCCCGTCGTGCCGCCGGGGTCGATAAAGCGTCGCGCCCACAGGTCGACATCCTCGTTCGGAAACTGTCGGCTTCGCGCGTTCACCAGATCAGAGGCTTCCTCGCTCGTATACGCGAAGGGCCAGGTCGACGCATAGGCTTCCAGCGAATAGTCAGGCAGCGGCGCCTCGTAATGTTCGAGCGTCACCTCGCTTCTGAAGAGCAGCTCGGATGCTTCGACCGAAAACGTGGCGACTGCGACCGAGTTGTCGAAGACATCGTGCAACCAATACAGCCGTTCAGGTGTGGGCGTGATCAGCAACTGCGCGGTGAGAAGCCGCAGATCATGACTCGCACGCGGGCGGAACATCATGCGATGCTCGCCGAAGCGCACTGGCTCCCAGTAGTGGTAGACGCTCTGGTGCCGCACGGTTAGACGTTGCGGCGCGCTCATTGCGTTTCGCCGCGAACAAACTTGCTCACCATTTCGCCCCCAAAAGGAAAGCCCACCGCGACAGCACGAACCGGGGCGGCAATCGGTCACGACTCAGACACGCGCTGAAAACGATCAGCAATGAGAGGCAACAAGGTGCAGCCCGAATTGCAATGACGCTCTTTCTACCGGGCCGCTGCTACACCTTCGTCGAAAGTGCGCACAAGCAAAGTGAAACGACCGCGCGTCACATGCGCGTGTCGGTTACTTCTTCGTCACGCCGCTCGACACAGAAGTCTTCGGGGTAGACGTCTTGAACAGACCTGCTCCGGGAGATGGTAACTTTTTAGGTTGTTTAGGCTTCTTTGCCTCGCGATTACTACGCAGTTGACCTTTTGCCATTTCGCTCCCCATTTAGGCGCCCACGGAAGGGGCCGCTCTGCGACTCATTCTGGGCGCATTTTTAATTACTGTCGCGATCTATTTAAAAGACCCGATCACACACCTTAAGGGGTAAGCGCACAAGTTTGCTGATAGTGCGTGCTCTCTTCATGCACCCAGCCGCCGGTTTGCCGATTGTTCTTGCTTTGTCGCGCCATGCGGCGCACTCTCGGATAGCCAACTTGAGTGCGCAAGCGGCTTTCATCGACTCGCCACTCGTGTCCGGCTCGCCAGTACCGGCGGGAATACGCGTCGAATCTCGCACGCGAATGAGCATTGCGACCTTGATGTGGCGCGTCGCCGTGCTCAAGCGTGCTTTCTGGCCTCAGGCCACTGCCTTGAAGTTGCACACTCTTTTTGCAGGCGTCCAGATGCTGAAGCGAACCCCCATGAGCCCGATCATGTCAGGCAGACCACAAGACTATGTGGCGACCCAGAAAGCTCGCGTCGAAGCCTTGCGGCAGGCGGAGTCCGACCGCGCCCAGAAGCGGCTCGACGATGATGCTCGCATCGATATCAACGCCGCGAAGTGGCGCTACGTCTCTTCGAGAGATTAGATGGCAAAAAGCAAGATCGTGCTCAGCTTCCCAAATCCCAGTCGCTCTTACGACACCTCCTAGGCATCGTGTATGTTTCTGGGGCTACGACAATTCTCGCGAGATCGCGTTTCTCGTCGATGGTCAAATGCTGACGAAGCTCAACCCCGGAATCCGTAGCGAGGAAACCGACCTGCTCGCGGCGTTCGATCGTAATCGCGACCGGATACTGGAACTGGCCAAAACGTGATATAAGGGTGGCCCGCAGATCAGGTACACGATCTCCTGAATCGAAGATCGGGCGCGATCACTTTTTAGTTGCGGGGATGCGAGGCGCGAGCAGGGTTCGAACACGCAGCCAATATTACTCGGCCCGAACGCCCCCATACGTTCAATATGAAGCAGGCAGCAGATCGCCCAGCGCCTGATACACTGCTTCACGAAAAAGCGCAACCGCTGAAAACTGGCCAAGCTCCACGGTGCGATCGACAATCTTGCCTGTTGCCTGATCCGGGCCGAGCGACACATCGCGATGTCGTGAACAATACATAGGCGGTCGGCGCCCTGGGGTAAAAAGCTCACCTGAGTAGCAGTCCCGCCACGCGGCCGCGACGTGGAAGCGGTGTTCGGAGCGACCTGGCTACATTTGCGGGAGCGCCACGAGCACGCTCACACGCACGAGACACCGGAACCAAACCACCGAGGTCGCCATGACGAGCACCATCAGCACGTTCATGACTTCCCGTGGGACGGGCAGGAACCACATACCCCCACATAAGCGTGAACCCGTATCACACAAGCATCGCCACCATCGTCATTGACTTCACGTGATTTCAATGTCCGCAGCAGCGCGATTATCGGTCGCTCACTCTATCGCTTTGATCGACTCCTAATGGCCGGAAGTACGCATTGACCCAACCTGCAGGAAAACTGCCGATGACGACTCCAATGCCCCTCTGGAGAGAGTTCGCTGAACTGTCGCAATCGGCCATCAACGGCCGGTCGCACAAACTTTCACAAGGACATTCGAGCGGCGGCTTCGCCCCAGACAACGGACCGTCGCGCTTCCGCGGCGCTTGCCGCCTCGTCGGCAAATAAGGTTGTTCACTGGTAGCGGAAGGACACGCCGGCCACGCAGTATTTTAGTAGACGGCTGGAACGCCGGGTGGGCGGTGTTTGAAGCGTCGATGCACCCAGTAATACTGTTCCGGAAATCGCAAAATCTGAGCCTCAAGAAACGCGTTCATTCTCCGCGCATCGTTGGTGTCGCTTCCGGATGGGAAATCGTTGAGCGGCTCGAAGATGGTCAACTTATACCCTCTGAAATCCGGCAGCACCTCGGTCACGAACGGCACCACTCGCGCATGGCCCAGTCTTGCAAGTCGCGAGACGGATGTCAGCGTGCAGGCGGGAACGCCGAAGAATGGGACAAAAACAGAGTTGTTGATACCGTGATCCATGTCCGCCGCGAGCATGACTGGTTTGCCAGAACGAAGTATTCCCAGGATCTTTCTCGCGCTCGTCGAACGTTCGATCATATCCGCGCCAAACCTGCCGCGCTGTCGCCTTGCAAGGTCGCAGAGGCGCGTGTTCGACATGCGTGTGTACAGTGCTGCGACAGACAGCTGCATCGAGTACAGCATGCATCCGATCTCGATGCCCACGAAGTGAAACCCCATAAAGATGGTAGGTGGCGCATCCTTGTCTTCGAGATCAATCCTGCTTTCGATCTGGACAATGCTCTTTATCGTCTTTGCGCTACCGAACCATTGAATGCCTCGTTCGAGATAGCTGCGGATAACCTGCCGGAAATGTTCTTTGGCAAGATCGTGGTGCTCGCGGTCGGTCTTTTCTGGAAAGCAAAGGCGCAGATTGACAAGTACAACATGTTTGCGGCGACCTGGAAGTGCATACGCCGCTGCACCGAGCGCGCTGCCAAGCCTCGCGACCAAAGAGTACGGAAGCACCGAGAATGCTCGCAACAGCATTGCGACGAGGAGGTAACCGAGTTGTGCCACGATCTTTCCTGCGTGTAGTGAATGGTTGCGCCAGGTGGGAATGTTGTCATGCACTGACAACGGACACTTGAAAGCGGCCTTTGCCACAATCTCGCGCCGAGCGGCGGAAGTCGGTCGGTCACGGAAGCTCAAGCCTAACGCGTCGGAGCGGACCGGTCGAACGATTTCGAATTTCCGGCCTCGGCTCAGGTTGAGCCATTCGCTTTTCCATTCAATATTGACGCTGCGCATGGCCCAATCGGCTTGGGCTGCTGCTCCTCGCCAGACTTTAGGTTCCGACGTGATGCGTACCAACCAACTATCAGGCTGTGTCGCTACCTTGGCTGTCGTCTTGTCGCCGGCTGTAATGCTGTCGATAAGAGGGGGGGCCGGCTACTGCTTTTTCGTTATTTTCGCGCTCGCTCTGGCCTACCTTGGCAAAGCCGAGCATCGGCGTCGTGCGGCGGCGCTGTTTCGCGAGCACCGGCTCTTCGTGCTGGGTCTGATCGGCCTGCCGGCGGTCGTGCTGTTCCAGATAGCGGTTTTTCGAAGCAGCACGTTCCCGGCGCTCGATCCATTCCTGCGGCTGGCTCTCGTCGTCCCGAGCTTTTTCTATCTGGGTTCGCTGGCGTACCGGCAACTCCGCCTCGTGCAATGGGGATTTGTGGCGGGCGCACTGGGCGTCGGTACGTGGGCCATCTACGCGCACTTTCATCCAGCCGTCTGGCTCGCCCCCGGTCGCCTCGGCAATTCATTTACCAACCCGATCCCTTTCGGCGACACAGCATTGCTGCTCGGTTTCCTGTCGATTGTGTCAATTACGCGAGGCAGGCGTGCGCGCATAACTGAGGTGGCGATCAAGATTGCGGCGTTTCTGCTCGGCGGATATGCGTCATATCTGTCGGGCTCGCGCGGGGGCTGGATTGCGGTGGCGCTGTTCGTATGGACAACCGTCGGCGGTCGGCACTGGCTAGCCAGCAGGCGGGCACACATTACATTGGGCTGTGCGATCGTGGCGTTTTTCGTGGCACTCGGATCCACCAGCATTGTTCGCCAGCGGGTCGACGCGACCGTGTCCGACTTCAAGGAACTGCAGCAAGGCAACATCGATACGTCGCTTGGCCTGCGCCTTCAATTGTGGCGCGCGTCCGCGCTCCTGTATTCGCGCCATCCGGCGTTTGGCGTGGGGCGCGGCCGTCTGGAGGAGGCGCTGAACGAGCTTGCCCAACGCGGCGAGGCGCCGCGGGCGATCGTCAACGCGGGCGCACATAGCGAGTTCTTTTCGACGCTTTCCCAAATGGGAACGGTGGGCGTGGCCGCACTGCTGCTTCTGTACGTCGGGACCTTCACACCGTTCTGGCGGAACCGGCTCAGCGCGGACGGCGAAATCGCTACCGCATCGTATCTGGGACTCGCCGTGGTTGGCAGTACGATCATCTTCGGGTTGACGATCGACGCGTTGACGCTCGTGATGAGCGCAGCCTTTTTCGCGCTGAACGTAGCAACACTGCTTGCCTGGATCGAGGCGCGCAAGCGTGAAATCGGCGAAGTGGGCAACTCACGTGCGCTGAAGCGGGAACGGCCTCCGCGAACGATTCTCGTGGCCTGCCCGCGTCGCATAGGCGATGTGTTGCTGGTGACACCGCTTGTCCGGTCGATGAAGACGCAATGGCCCGACGCCATGATCGACATGATCGTGTTTCGGGGTACAGAGGGGGTACTTGAGCACAACCCGGACCTGCGCCGCGTCATTACTGTCCCTCAGCGCGTCCCGCTGCGCGAGCGAATTGTCGACGCGGCGCGGATCTGGCGGCGTTACGATCTTGCCTGCGCAGCCACCGATTCCGATCGCGCACTGATTTATACGTGGCTTGCCGGCCGCAAGCGGATCGGGCTCGTCAATGCCGATCGTGTGAAGTGGTTCGCCCGCGTCATGCTTCACCGTATCGCGCTCGACCGGCAAGCGCAGACACACGTGGTGCCGAACACCCTCGAACTGGCGCGGCTGGTGGGCGTGACGCCGCGCGGGGAGGTGGTCGCACCGGGCATCGGTCCCGATCCCGGGCGCAGGGCCCGGTTCGAGGCGCGGCTCAATGCGCCGCCCGGCGCGATGCCGGGGCAGCCCATGGTCGTGCTGCACCTGTGCGCCATGTACGGGTATAAGCAATGGACCGTCGATGGCTGGGCCGCGACCATCCGCTGGCTGCGCGCCCAGGGCTTTGCTGTCGCGCTGAGCGGAGGACCAGCGCAGGCCGAGCGCGCGTATGCCGCGCAGGTGGTCGCGGCGGCTGGCGAGCCAGTCCTGAATCTGGTGGGTGAGCTGACGCTCGGCGAAACGGTGGAAATGATCCGGCGTGCGAAGATCTTCATTGGTCCCGATACGGGTACCACGCACGTTGCGGCCGCATGCGGCACGTTGACGATCGCGCTGTTCGGCCCAGGCGACCCGGTTCGCTGGGGGCCGTGGCCATGCAACTGGCCGGTGGGTGAGGCGCCATGGGCTCGACGCGGCTCAGGCCTGCGCGGCAATGTGTACCTGTTGCAGGGCGAGAGCAAGTGCGTTCCGTGCCGGCAGGAAGGGTGCGGCCGGCATAAGGAAAGCACAAGCGATTGTCTGACCGGCCTGCGGGCAAGCCGCGTGATTGCTGTCGCTGCGCAACTGCTTGGTATTCAGGCGCCGACACAGGCCAAGATCGTCGACATCAGCCGATAGAGGCGCCCCCGTGGGCATTGCCTGAAGGGCCGGACTTACGATGAGATGCCAGATAAGATAAATACACTTCGACGGCATAGCAGTTCAAGCGAAGACCATTCAACTGCATGCTTGGAGCCAGCGCGCTTTGCGACAACGCCTTGCGCCTGTGTACTAATAATACGGGCTTTGAGTAATCCATAGAAGCAACGGACGTTGCGACAGCGGACGTTGCTGCTCCGGTTCTGCGACGATTCGCGAGTGTCCGCTCAGGCCGGCGGATTCAACCGGCCGATATGGCCGCACCAATGACCGTTGTACCCTTGGGAACAGCCATTGACGGAGAGCCCACCCGAAGGGCCGCAGTGGGTCGACTTTCGCCCCTCCGATTTATAATCAGATTTTCCCCGGTCGAACCACACACATGAACCTTGCTGCATTGCAAGAACAACTAGGTCGAGTTCGCGAGGAGCTGAATGCGGGCGAGCAGCCTACTCGAATATCAGTTCGGGAGTTGCTACGCTGGGGTGGCGCGGAGCGACGCGGCTCGAACGTCGCTTACGCAATCCGACAAACGCTTCGCAATGCAGGAGTTGATACCGATCCCAACTTCAATCATGCGAGCCTCGATACTGAGTTGGCTTTTCGACTTGATCTGCCTGTTCCGCCGGACAACGTTGTTCCGGCTGACGCCGAACCCGCGCCGATCGTCGGCGCCGGCGACGCGGTTCAAGCACCGCAGGTCGCGGCTGCTGAGGGTGTCGTCGAGCAGCCGCCGTATCTCGGCGGCGCCCCATTGGAACCGGCTTTTCGGATCAGCCGTCTTGACGCTGCAAATAAGCAGCCGCTAAGCGTTCGTCCCGACTGCAGTCTCGCAGAAGCTGTGACCACTATGCTCTTGCGTGACTTCTCCCAGCTTCCTGTCATGACGAACGAGCGCGATCTTAAGGGCGTTGTGAGTTGGGAATCGATAGCTCGGCATTTGCAGTTTGACGCGGAACGCCCCACCACCGTCAGACAGTGCATGGACCAAGGAGTGGAAGTAAAGGAATCGGATTCCCTATTCGATGTGATTCGGTTGATTGCCGCCGAGTCGTATGTACTGGTTCGAGCGGCAGACAATCGCATCAAAGGTATCGTTACATCGACAGATCTGAACTTGCAGTTTCAGCAACTTTCTGAGCCGTTTTTACTGCTAGGCGAAATCGAAAATTTCGTGCGATCGTTGATTGATGGAAAGTTCACGGGTGAGCAGCTTCGGGAGGTTCGCGATGGGGCCGATGAGGGGCGACCGGTAGATTCGGTCGCCGATTTGACCCTAGGGGAAATTATAAGATTGATGGAAAATCCAGAGCGTTGGCAGCGAATTGGGCTGCAAATCGACCGTGTGATCTTCAAGAAGGAGCTGGATCGGGTCCGACTAATAAGAAACGACGTAATGCACTTTGACCCAGACCCTATCTCAGCGGAAGATCATCAATCGTTACGAGCCTTTGTCCAATTTCTGCATCAGATTCAGCGATTGAACTAGCAATCACAGGCCGCCTATTCTGATAGACGCTATGGGGCTACCGGATCGTGTTGATTACCGTCGCAAAGCCGCGAATGAGCGGCTGCTGTAATTCAATAAGAGCCCCTTCGAGATCGAATACCGAAGGTCGGTGAGGGGTCGGACAGCGACTGCCCGAAGGCTTGCCGGCACGCAAAAGATAACGAGCGGTGCCCTGTTGGCCCAGATGACGCGGCATGCCCCGTCAGTTTCTACCGTTATCGTCGGTGCCGAACCAAGCGGCCGCCGATTCCGGGTTCTCTTTTTTCCAGCGTTCGAGGTCTTCGCCCTTGAGCCAGAAGTTGGGCGATATGGGTTCAACATGGCGTTGTGACGTGTTGCGGGCACTGCGTGTGTTATCGGGATATCGCGCGGCCGGTGTCGGCCGCTGTGGTGCCTGTCGAAAGGGGCGCGCCGCCTCGGCGTAAACTGCCACAAGCTCAGCTTTGATTTTGGTGCGTTCGGCCTCGATCGCGGGGTGGTACACCCAACGTTTGCAAACCAGCTCATCGACGACCAGCCGCGTGAGCTCTGCCTCGGTCACTGTTCCGCCAAGCCGTGACAAGTCTATCTCGAGTGTAGGAATGCCCTCTTCCCAGATACGCAGGCGCCGCGCGACGTCGATCTCGTTCGAGACCGTGACTTCGACAAGCAGTGTCTCGAATGGCCAATCGGGCGCGGGTACGGTAGTCGCAGTCACATCCGGAATGATCCGGCCTGTTCGCTGCTCTAGCGCGACGGACTCAAGATTCAGCATTTGCGATCGGCGGATCGTCCGGTTGATGGTGCTGTTTCCGGTCAGCCGTTGCACGCGTTCGGTCAACATCATCTCCGGAACAACGAGCCGCTTTTCCCGCTCAAGGATCTCCTTGGCCTTCCGGTGCAGCAGCGTTTCGCGCGCTTGCTCAGGGGTCGCGCCATCAAGCCCCACAGCCTCTCCTGTGAGGTCGAGCGCGAACACGGCCTGCTCCCGTGCCGCCTCAGACGCAATCTCGTTCAGTTCCCGATCCTGCCAGTGTCCGCACCATCGAGCCTTACTCACAAGCAAGCGCGTGCGTTCGCGCAACTCTTCCGGGCTCATGGCGGCAAGCGCCGGATCGTCGACCAGTACTTCGATCACAGCGTGCGGCATGTCGTCCGCTGCACCGCTATGGCTACCGACGAGTATCGCCCGAAATTCGCGTCCGTCTTCGAGCGTGACAGTTGCCTCGGCTTCATCGGAGAACGCGCAAGACGCTATATTTACACGTTCGGCCGGCGCATCGAACCACGCGTCGTGAAATTCGCCAGAGATGCCAGCAACGCGCGCGGTGCGTCGTCTGCTCGGGAGGTTTAAGTATTCCGTACTCTCGAGTGTCGCCAGCAGGGCAGCTCGCGCTGCCAGCACAAGGCAGGAATACTTTTCAGTACCGTCAACGTGACGAAAATGTGGCCTCAGCCGAAAGGCATCGCGGGCGGCGTTCACCGCGATTAATTGGCCACCACAGCTGACGCACTCGCAGTTGCATTGGGTACCGCGCTGATGTTCGCCTAATTCGAGGATGTAGCGCGGCTCGCCGGTATCGCGATCGCGCGCCCATGCCATAACGAGATCGGGGATCGTCGATCGATTCCCCAGACGGGTCTGAACGGTCCAGCCTGCGCGATGCAAATCTGTGTCTTCTTTCTGGCTCGGCATGCCCTGTAGGCCATGGTCTTGAATGCGTAGTGCAACTGACTGATTCGATCGAAGCGAAGCAGCAGGCGACGGAATTTGTCTTCCCATGCGAACACGCGCTCGATCGTGCGAAACCGCTCCTTAAAAATGGCCAGATCGAACAGCGGCTTGCGACCTCGCTTCGTACGTTTCCTGCCGCGCGGGTTCGGATTGATGTTGGGCACCATCGCGCGGTTGAATATCGCCTTGCGGTTGGCGCGACAATCGTAGACGCCGTCCAGGCTGACCACGGTGTCACGCAGGTCGAGCCTTGCTTCGCGGGCAATCCGTATCACCCGCGGCAGCGCGTCACGCAGCAGCGGCGATTCGTTGCGATTGCCGGGTGCCGACACGAACGGGGCGATCACGTTGCAGTTCCGGTCACAGAAGGCCACCACCTTGTCACCCTTCATGTGCTTGTGGCCACTGAAGCCGATGTTGTCGCCGCCTTTCTTCGCCGCCGTCGTGGTACCGTCACCGTGGATCACGCTGGTGTCCAGTCGTCCATCCTCCCGAAGCCGCAACACCGAAGCGAGGAAGGCAGCATCAAGGCATCCGCGTGCCTGCCAGCGACGAAACGCACGATAGATGCTCGTGTAGTGAATCTCCGGTCGGCCATCCCGATTTTTTTCAATCGGCAACGCCTTCCACTGGCAACCTAGGTACAGCAGTTTCAGGATGTAGTTGAAGATCGCGTGCGTGGTCAGTTTGGATGCCGGTCCCCGGCTGCCTGCCGTGAGGTGCGGCAAGACAAATTGTTCGAACTGCCCGAGGCTCAATTCCGTTGGAATCCGTTGCCATTGCTGGCTTTGCGCCATTATCGGCCGCCAAAGAGCGGAGATTCTAACGGATCCGGAAAAATCAGCGAAACTCATGCCCACAAAGAACTTCAGGCAAATTCAGCAGCCTTGAGAAACCCGCAACCAGTTGTGAACAACGTAGTTGAGCAGGACCACGGGCCATCAAACGCATCACCCGGCCGATGCTCGGATTCCGTTCTTCTGGGTCGATCCACGCGAGGACCTGATCGTGCTGTTCCTCACCCAACTCCTGCCGTCGAGCGCACACCCGGTGCGTCGTCCGTTGCGCACGCTGGTCTACAGCGCGATCACGGCGTCTTGACCCCTGAGGTCCGCACCTTTGGCAGGAGTAATGGATTGCCTCGCCAGCTTGACGCGCATCAGGACTTCACCGGCACCCACTTGCGCTGCTCAACCTTGAACAGCGTGGTCTTTGGATTCTTTAAATCGCCGAACTGGTTAAACTCCACCGTGCCGAACACACCTTGAAAGGACAGCGTCGAGATGGCCGGGGCAAACACCTTTGGGTCAGTCGAATTGGCCGCCTTCATGGCATTCACGATCACCCAGATGTCGTTATATGCAAACGGAGCAAAGCCAATCGGGTCAGCCCCATACTTGGCACGGAAGCTCGCGAGAAACACCTTGCCTTGCGGAAGTTGGTCCAGGATGGCGCCCTGCTCGAAGGCGTACATTCCTTCAGCGGCCTTGCCGGTACGGGCAAGAAAATTCTTGTTGGCATATGTCGCCCCAGCCACGAGCGCCCCGCGGTAATCCAACTGACGAGCTTGCTTGACGATCAACGCGCCTTCTGCGCCGAGGCACGCGACGAACACCAGATCCGCCTGCTGACCGATGATGTGAGTCAGGACCGCCTTAAAGTCGGTGGCTTGGTCTGAGGTGAATTCGCGGGCTGTGACCTGCCCCCCCTGGGCTTTCACTGCTGCGTCGAATTCGTCGGCCAAACCCGCGCCGTACGCGGTGCGATCATCGATGATCGCAATCCGCTTGGCGTGGAGGGTCTGTACTGCCAGCGCCGCGGCCGCTTCAGCAACCGTGTTATCGGTGCCGTACGGACGAAACAGGAGTTTGAAGCCTTGGTGGGTGATCGTGGGGTTGGACGACGACGGGACAATCTGCACCATCCCGCTTCGGTCGTAAACCGAAGACGCCGCCAGCGTGGTACCCGAGTTGAAATGCCCGACAACCGCGACGACGTTCGAATCGATCAACCGTTGGGCGGCTTGCACCGCCATCTTGGGATCGGCCTGGTCGTCCTCGGAATCGAGCGTGAGCTGCAACTGCTTGCCATGGATCATGATGTTGGCGGCATTGGCCTCGTCGATAGCCAAACGCGCGCCCATTTCCAGATCCTTGCCATAGCTGGCGGATGGACCCGTTAAAGGACCCGCGAAGCCGATCTTGACGGAGCTGTCTTGCGCGAACGCTGCGTGTGCAATTGCTGCGAGACTTAGCGTCGTCAGGCTTTTCAGCACCATTCGCAAAGCCGTCTCAAATGTAGCCATTTTGCAATCCTTTAAAGGTTAAGTGTCCGCGATAAACGGAGTTCACTTCGGGGGGACGTCCCGCCAGCACAGCGTCGACTGGAAGGGTATCTTTTCAAAATCCGTTGTTCACGGAATACTTGCCTGAGCGTGATTTCTGTTTCATTGGTTAACCGTATTGTGGTTACGGTATCTACAAGCCGAATAAATGGCCCGCGAAAGATGGGCAACGGGAAGCGCGGCGCGTTCTCTGTTGCTGGTCCGATTGATCTTCGCGATCCGGAAATCGAAAGACAAACAAGAAAACAATTCAGCCAGGCCAAGCCAGGTTTGTTACGGGTAAACCCTTATCCATCGGTAACGCCGCAACGCGACAACGCCGTCGAGACAATGGAGCTGAATCCGCATACCTGCACATGAATCGCCGGGTTCTGCGGCCGTTTTTTGTTCCACCTATACTCACGTACCGGCGGCCCCGCTGGTCAGTTTCTTCGACTGTTGCGTCGTGCACCCGACCGTCTCGCCAGCCCTCACTCTGAACACGAACACCTGCTGCCCATGCGCTATAGGCTTCCGCCGCTGAACACGTTCCGGATCTTTGAAGCGGTCATGCGCCGCGGCTCGATACGACAGGCTGCCGACGAACTCTGCATTACCCCGCAAGCGGTCAGTCACCAGTTGAAACTGCTCGAAGAATCGCTTGACAGGCCGCTATTCGATCGTCACGTGCGCAGCGTGGCAGCCACGGAATCCGCTGAGATGCTGGTGGAATATGTGCGGCGGGGACTCGACCAGATCTCCGAAGGCGTGACGTTGATCAAGAGGGCACGCGCCACACCCAAGCTGTTTCTGCATGTCAGCCCGTACTTCGCAACCGCATGCCTGATCCGCCACCTTGGTCATTTCACCCGTCAGTTTCCCGAGCTCGATTTCAGAATGTCGATCGGTGTGGACCTGGTGGACTTCGACGATCTCGGCCTCGATGCCGCGATTCACTGGGGTTATGGCGGCAACAGCGATTTCACGGAAGTGCCGTTGATCGAGGACCTGAAGGTACTTGCCGCGGCCCCGGCGCTGCTCAAGCAGAATCCCGTGGAGAAGCCCGAAGACCTGCTGAGGCATACGCTGATCTCACCACTTGGCGGTAATAGCCTGTGGCACGACACGCTCGCGCTGCTCGGTATCGAAGAAAGACATGCTCAACCGACATTGCTGTTGCACACGCACAGCGCAATGCTCGAAGCGACGCTCGCGGGTCTCGGCGTCGGCTTCATTTCGTATCTCGATGCACTCACTGAAATCCGTTCCGGCCGGCTGATCGCGCCGTTCGGCGTCGATCTGCTGAGCAGGCTTCCACTCGAAAAAACACCAAAATTTTTCCTGCTCTACAAAAACGACCGCAAGAACTCCGACACCCTGATGAATTTCGCCGAGTGGCTGCTGGAAGATGTATGTCGCGAGGAAATCATCGGCTATCCGTCCAGGTGCCGCTGATCCCATAGCGAAACGCAGCATGCTCAGGTGCGGGGCCGCTGCGTGAAGACCCCGGGATAATCATGCTCGGCCTGCTCCGGGCTCAGATAATCGTATGCGACGTCGCGCTCCACCTGCTCAGCGGGACGCTCCTCCGCCCGGCCATAGCCGCCGCCGCCCGGCAGCTCGAGCACCAGCCGGCGGCCTTCGGGAATCGCCTGGCGGCCCTTGGCGCGCAGCGCCGTGCCGTCATCCAGGTGCACCTTGCCCGCCGCCCCGTTACCGCCCCCCCGATGGCCGCGTGCGGGAAACGCGACACGGTCGAACATCGCATTCAGGCTGAACTGAAAGCCCTCGCGAGCGCCGATCTCGATGTTCTGACCGAGACCGCCACGCCATCTGCCCGCGCCACCCGAATCCGGCCGCAGTTCCTTGCGCCAGATCACGATAGGGCCAATGCTCTCCGTGACCTCGACTGACATCGCATGCACGCCGCTTGGGAATGCCGTCGCGCTGAGGCCGTCGCTCGCCGGCCGGGCCCCGGTGCCGCCACTGTTGAAGACGAGCAATTCGTTGCGTGTCTCGCGGTTATCGTCGCGCGCGCCCTGAAACTTCATCTGCAGGTTCCACAAGGCGCTCGCGCCTTCGGCGGGGACGATGCCGGGACACATATCCTGCAGCGCACCCAGCACCACATCGGGAATCAGATGCCCGATCACATGCCGCACGGAAACCGGCAGCGGCCGTGGTGCATTGAGAATGCAGTCCTGTGGCGCAATGATTTCGAACGGCCGCAGCGAGGCCCAGTTATTCGGGATGTCCGGCGCAATCGCGCATTTGAGCGCGTAGCACGCATAGGCCTTGGTGTAAGTCAGCGGCACGTTGATGCCATATGTGCTCGGTCCCGACGTACCGGCGAAGTCGGCGAGCATCGCGTCGTCGCGTGCTTCGAGCGTGACTGCCAGTTCGACCGGATGCTCGTAACCGTCCACCGTCATCGCATAGCGATGCTGACCGCGTGGCAGCGCCGCAATGCGTTCGCGGGTCGCGCGTTCGCTATGCTCGAAGATGAAATTCGCGAGCTCTGCCAGATTATCGAGACCGAACTCGTCCATCATCGCTGTCAGCCGTTTGCGGCCGGTTTCATTGCATGCCGCAAGCGAATGGAAGTCGCCGATCACCTGATCCTGCTCGCGCACGTTGCTTTGCAGAATCCCGATGAGATCGGCATTCAGCTCGCCGCACCGGAACAGCTTCATCGGCGGAATGCACAGCCCTTCCTCGTAGACTTCGCCGGCGTCCGGCCCAAAGCCGCGCCCACCGATGTCGACCACGTGCGCAGTCGCTGCGAAAAAGCCAATCGGGTGTCCCGCGCCACGAAATACCGGCGTCACCGTGGTGATGTCGTGCAGATGGCCGGTGCCGAGCCAAGGGTCGTTGGTGACCAGCACGTCGCCGGGCGCAAGTTGATCCGGGCGGAAACGCGCAAGGAAATGGCCGACCGATTCCGCCATCGAATTGACGTGCCCGGGCGTGCCGGTCACTGCCTGGGCGATCATGCGCCCCTGCGCGTCGAACACGCCGGCCGAGAGATCGCCGGCTTCACGTACGCTAGTGCAGAACGCAGTGCGGATCAGCGTAACGGCCTGCTCTTCGACCACCGAAATGAGCCGGTTCCACATGATCTGCTCACGAACATGAATAGTGGCGTTAGTAGTGTTCATGTTATGCATCTCCTTCACGACGACGTTGAATGAGCAGGCAATCGTCCTGTTGCAGGACGACGCAAAAACCCGGGGTGACGAGCGTCGACGTTTCGTCCTCGACGATGATCGCAGGGCCATCGATACGTATGTCGCGCGGCAAGCTTGCGCGCGCATAGACCGCGCAATCGTGAAAGCGGCCGCTCCTCGCATCGAATACCGGCCGGTGTTCGAGCGCGGCAATACCGCCGTGGTCTGGCGCTGCCGAGCCGGCGCTCGGCTCGATGCGCTTGGGACGCGCCTCTACAGTGCGTAAGGAAAGCGCCCAACTGACCACTTCCACGTCGAGCCCTGCCACCTCGTGTCCAAACAGCTGCGTATAGGCCTCGATGAAACTGTGGCGCAAGGCGGCCACGTCGAATGCCGTGAAACGCTCAGCCGCGACGCTGACGGGAATCTCCCAGCCCTGTCCGGTGTAACGCATATAGGCGCGTAACTCGCGTCGCAGTTCGCCTGTGTGGCCAGTCTCGCGCAAAAACGCGGCAACTTCGACGTTCATTTCATCTATCAGCGTGTTGACCATGCCGCTGTCGAATTCGCTCAGGCGCATCACCGCACTGCGCAGCGACTCGTAGCCGAATGGCGTGCGCAGAAAACCGATTGCGGAGCCCACGCCCGCGCCGGGCGGTATCAACAGTTGCGCGATACCGAGCTTCTCGCACAGGCGCGCTGCATGCAGAGGCGCCGCGCCGCCATAAGCGATCATCGTGTATTCGGCCAGCTCGCAGCCGTTTTCGACCGCATGCACGCGGGCGGCATTGGCCATGTTTTCGTCGACCATCTCCGCCACCGCGAAGGCGCCCTGCACTGGATCGCCTTGCAGCGGCTGCGCGATATCGCGCTCGACAGCGCCGTTCGCCGCAGCGGTGTCCAACTGGATCGTGCCGCCTGCGAAGCGGTTCGCATCGAGCTTGCCCAGCAGAAGATCGGCATCGGTGACGGTCGGCCGCCGGCCACCGCGGCCGTAGCAGGCCGG
Organism: Paraburkholderia sp. Clong3; assembly: GCF_050436485.1. Classification (NCBI taxonomy): domain Bacteria; kingdom Pseudomonadati; phylum Pseudomonadota; class Betaproteobacteria; order Burkholderiales; family Burkholderiaceae; genus Paraburkholderia; species Paraburkholderia sp. Clong3. The sequence goes on from NZ_JBNDMH010000003.1 coordinate 1,304,776, forward strand.
CCCCGGCTCCGAGCCGGCGCTTTCAGGGCCGACGCGCACCTGGCGCAAATCGTCGACATGCGCAATCGACCCGCCGCCTGCACCGATCTCGACCATCTCGATGACGGGAATCGAGATTGGCATGCCGCTGCCTTTCTTGAAACGATAGGTGCGCGCCACTTCGAAAGTGCGCGCGGTCTTTGGATGCTGTTCCTCGATCAGACAGATTTTCGCGGTCGTGCCGCCCATGTCGAAGGAAAGCACCTTGTCGAGCCCGAAGCGGGCCGCAACGTGGCTCGCGTAAATCGCACCACCGGCGGGGCCGGATTCGAGCAGACGCACCGGAAACTCAGCGGCGCTTTTCAGCGACATCAGGCCGCCGCCCGAGTGAATCATGTAGAGCGGACAGCGCATGCCTTCGCTTTCGAGCGCCGTGGCCAGCCGGTTGAGATAAGACGACATCAGCGGCTTGACATAGGCGTTCGCGCAGACGGTGTTGAAACGCTCGTACTCGCGAATTTGTGGCGAAACCTCGCTGGACAGCGATATGGCGACGCCAGGCAAGTGCTGCTGTAGACGCTCGCGCACCGCGCGTTCGTGGGTTGGATTGCGATAACTGTGCAACAGGCCCACTGCCACACTCGGGAATTCAGCGACGCGAATCGCCGCAATGATCCGCTCGAGGCCATCGAGGTCGAGCGGCACGAGCTCGTTGCCTTGCGCGTCCATGCGGCCGCCCACGGCGAAGCGGTCGCAGCGCGGCACGAGCGGCTTGGGCAGTGCGATGCTCAGGTCGTATTGCTCAAAGCGGCTTTCGGTGCGCATCTCGATGACGTCGCGAAAGCCTTCGCTCGTGATGAAGGCGGTGCGCGCGCCGCGCCGTTCGATCAGGGCATTGGTGGCGAGCGTGGTGCCGTGAACGATCGCTCCGATCTGCGCGGGTTCGATCGACGCCTGGGCCGCCGCACGCCGCAGAGCTTCGACAATCGCGCGTTCAGGCTTTTCGTAATCAGTCAGAACCTTGGCCGAGTAGAGTCGGTCGCCGTACTCCAGTGCGACGTCCGTAAACGTGCCGCCAATGTCGACACCCGCCCGAATCGTCTGTTTTCCGTTATGCATGCGCGGCTCTCTTACTGTGAATACGCGGTGTTGCGACAGGAAGCGCGTCGCGGCCTGTCACTGGTTCGATTGATCTTCGCTATTCCGGAATCGAAAGACAAACAAGAAAACAATTCCGCCAGGACAAGCCAAGCTTGTTGCGGGTAAACCCGTATTAACGTGTGGATTCGGTTATTCGCCCGTTTCGCCCCAGAACAAAAAGCGCGCAGGCGCAGGCTCGCGCCGAAGTTGGGCGAAGCAATCGCCCCGCATCTGAGCGCGCGGGGCGCACACATCGACGAGATGCGAAGACTGGGCAAGACCGGCGCGGTGTACGGCTGCGGTGCAAACTGGGTAGGCGGGCGAGAAATCGCCCATGTTTCGGAGACCTCAACGAGCTGAAAGAACCGCCATCCAAATCGAGGGCGAAGTGGTATCTTTGAGGTGCATGCTGGTGAGATCGAACTGGCCTTTGCGAATGCGATGCATCAGTTCGATGCCGGAGAGGGTAACGGCGGCGCTGTGGAACCGCTTGAACCCAAGCATCACGTTTACCCGCGATTTGATGTGGCGGTGATCCTGCTCAATGAGGTTATTCAGGTACTGATATGACTTTCCGTGTCAATCGGGATAGGTTTTTCGGTTTGACTTTCGGTTTGACTCCATACGCGCGTGAATTTCCTGAGGGCGGCGTAGCAGTAAGTCTCGACGGTGGGTCACACTTCTATGAGCAGACTTCTGTCAAGATCCCTTTTCCCGAAATTTCCATAACCTGTCTGACCTGTGTTTGGTCTGAAGCCGCCCTTGCGCTCGTGAGAAGAACCAGCATTCTCACCGCCTTCTATCCGCTGGCGTATCACCAGCCTTATCCTGCATGCGCGTTACGCCGGAATCATTCGCCCCGGGAACATGCCCCATCTGAAAGTATTCGGTTGCTTCAGCAACCCAGTGTGACCACGGGCATGTTCGCTTCAACCATGTTTGCCACGTCACTGCCTGGCCAAACCTTTATCTCCTTCCTGCCAAACTGTAGGGGCTTATGTGGACTTCAGCTGTGCGCCGTCAGGGATGACGCCGTCTTTCAGATAGCGCCACAGCGCAATGGCAAGACGTCGCGCGACCGCGACGATGGCGATGCGTCGCGCGCGTCGGTTCGGTCCCGTACCCTGTGTGCGGTGGTTAAACCATTTCGCCAATGCGCTGCCGGGCTGGTAGCGAAGCCAGGTCCACGCCATCTCGATCAGCAGCGCGCGCACCCGCCGGTTTCCCTGTTTGCTGATCCCCTGGTCGACCTGGCTTTCGCCACTGTCGTAGGGCTGTGGCACGAGCCCGATGCACGCACCGACTTCGCGGCGGTTGTCGAACTCTCGCCAGAACAACTCGAGGGCAAGGCGCGAGGCGCCTACTTCGCCAATCCCCTGCAGGCGCGCCAGCGCATCGCAACGCTGGCGCGCGGGTGCTGGTACGTTTGCCTGTCGCGTCTTCTCCAGCGCCGCAAGTTGTTGTTCGACGAGTGCGAGGCGTTCGCACTCGCGCATTAAACGCTCACGCAGCTCGTGCGGTAACGGCGCTCCGTCATGGCAGCGCACCTCCTCGCGTTCGAGCCGCTTGGCGAAGGTACGGTGATCGACCGCATCCCAGCAACCGAGCGTGACCAGGAGCTTGCGCATCCGGTCGCGGTGCTGCAGCACTTCCTTCTGCAGTTGGCCGCGCTCGCGCATCAGCTGGCGCGATGCCTCATCCTGCGGTGACGGCACGTGCACCACGTGCATGCGGTCGCGCTCGCCGCGCAGCCATGCGCGCAGATTGATCACCAGCTTGATTACATCGAGCCGGTCGGTCTTCGCGCGGCGTCTGTGACGTTCAACCGGGGTGCTGGCCGGATCGATGACGTAGCACTCGATGCCGTGCACCTGCAGCGCGCGACAGATCCAGAACGCGTCCTGCCCGGCCTCGTAGTTCACGACCGTGCGTACGCCGGCCGGCAGCGACCACTTCTCGTTGTGCGCCTCGATCAGGTCCAGGACCGCCTGCAGACGCGCTGCGGCCTGTGGTTGTGCGAGGGTGTGCACGGCCGGCTTCTCGCGCCGGCCGTCGTGAAGCGCGACTTTCCATCTGGCCGCCGCCAGTTCCAGCGACACTGCCAGCACGAGTACGTCACCATGACCCGTGTATGCCTGATCGGTACGCATGATGTTCTCCTGTAAGCAAACCTCGGCAAGCTGATTTTAGACGTCAGCACGTCGAGGCCCTCGCTTCATAGGATCTGATATCCGCGGGTTGGGTACCGCATTACAGGGGTCCGCCTCATGAGCCTGCCGCTTTCTTCCGCCGCAAATTGGTGATGCCTGTTGCGAAATACCTCCGCGGGTTACTCGAGTGCCGGGCTACGCCGCCTTCAGGAAACTCGTGCAATATCGTTGGTGGTTGCGTGACAGGCCAGCTTACGCTTACGCTGCCTTTGCATTGTGCGGTATGGCGAGCGACATCGCCAGACGGCCAACGTCCCAGATGAAACCCGCCAGTTCGCGGGCTATGGCAACCACCGCGATATTGACGTGTTTGCCGCGTGCGGCCAGCTTGCGATACCGTCGGCACAACCGTACCTGTGCGTCCCAGGCACGATCAATGATGGCCTTTGGGATGCCCTCGTGCCTGCACTGGATGTCGCGGCTCACGCGCGCCGGATGCCGGTAACTCCAGGCCGCCTCGACCAGCAGCTTTCTGGCGTAGCTGTTGCCGGTCTTGGTAATGCTGCCCTGACGCCGCTTGCCGCCCGAGGAATATTCCGACGGTGTCACTCCTAGCCATGCCATCAACTGACGGGGATGTTCAAATCGTGATAGGTCACCAAGTTCCGAGAGCATTCCGACGGCCGTGACGAATTGCACACCGCGCATCGCCTGCAACCCGAGTACGGCCGGATAGAACCGCCAGTTGATCACCGCCTCGCGCAAGGCGGTCTCGAGACGCTCGCATTGCGCAAGCCGGTCCTCGATCGTGCGCCGGTGTTCGTTAAACGCCAGTTGTTGCCACTCGCTGTCAAACGTATGCTCACTCAGCCAGCGTCGATGGGCGGGGCCCCAGTTGGCGTTGCCGGTATAGCGCACGCCGTGCGCGAGCAGGAAGGACTTCAGTCGATGCCGTGCCTGTCTGAGGTCATCCCGCGCGCATGCCCACGCGCGAGCCAGATCCCGAAACGCTTCATCTTCAACGCCAGGCACGTACACGGCCGAGAGGTCACCCGCACGTAGCGCGCGCACCAGCTTGATTGCGTCGCGCCGGTCGGTCTTCACGCGCTCACCCGGCTTCCTTGGAATCAGCGACGGCGCACAGACCATGCACTCGAAACCCTGCTCGACCAGTCGCCGGTACAGACCATAGCCACAGGGACCTGCCTCATACACCACGCACACGCGCCGTGCCTTCGATTGCAGCCGCTTGCACAGCCGATCAATCTCTGCCGGGGTCGTTCCTATCTTGCCGAGCAACTCGACTTCGCCGGCATCGATCGAATAGGCGACCGTGATCGATTCCTTGTGAACATCGAGTCCAACGTACACCGTGCTATTGTGTTCCATGCTGGCCTCCGTGCCGGAAATCGCCGGGTGTGGCCCTGTCCACACCGTGCGGCTCTGGCAGACATGCTAACCCGCGTTTGATTCCTCACGGCGGGCCAGCCTCTGCCTCACGGAAAGTCATACTGCCTTCGAGGATCGCAATTTCGTTCGCCTGGGTAGCGACTCGTCGGTCCTCATCTCGCGGACCGCCCGATGAGATGCCGCGTAGCCGTCCAGCGTAATCGTCTCAGGAGCGCGTCCCTGAGTTCTGATTGCCTTCGCGAAGAACGCCTTTGCTGCCGCCACGTCGCGCCTCGCGCTGAGGCGAAAATCGATCGTCTTTCCCGCTCGGTCAACGGCGCGGTAGAGATAGGCCCATTTGCCGCGAATCTTCACGTAGGTCTCGTCGACTCGCCACGACTGACCGGCTGTCGTAGCCAACCGATTCCAGCGTTTGACGAACTCCGGCGTGTAGCGCTTCACCCAACGCAGCATCGTAGTGTGGGCGAGGGACAGGCCGCGCTCAGCCATCATCTCGACAAGATCACGCAGACTGAGCTTGTAGCGCAGATACCAACGCACGCAAAGGACGATGACTTCGCGGTCGAAATGACGCCCGTTGAACAACCGTTCGAGATCTTTCAGCTTGCTCATTTGGCTCGTGGTCGTCAAAAGCTCAAGAGTAACAGACCGACGCACCGGAATTGCACCACAACCGTTCCGAAGACGGTGACATCGAGTGCAACGACCCATGGTCGCTTCGGCAAGGAAGACTTCATATACAACGCAACGACGAACGAATACCGGTGCCCAGCAGGCGAGAGGCTCATCTGGCGGTTCTCAACCGTTGAGCGCGGCCTGAAGATCAGTAAGTACTGGAGTTCGAATTGCCAGCAATGTCCGCAAAAAGGGGGCTGCACGCCAGGACCTCAATGTCGCGTGACACGCCGGGAGCACGAAGCTGTTCTTGATGACATGCAGGCGCGACTTGATCATGCACCTGAGATGATGCGCATCCGGCGACAGACTGTCGAGCACCCGTTCGGCACGATCAAGGCATGGATGGGCGCCGCTCATTTCCTGACACGGACCCTCAGGCGGGTGGGCACGGAAAAGAGCTTGCACGTGCTGGCGTACAACATGAAGCGGGTGATCAAGATACTCGGTTCAGAAGCGGTTATGAACGCGATGAGGGCGTGCCGCCCGCAAGGGGTTGTTTGAGGTTGACCCGGTTCGACGGATAGATTTGCAGTTGAGTTCAATGCGGTGTGGCACCTCCGATAAGGTTGAATTGCGGGTTGTCCACGGCCGGGCGGCGGGTCGCCTGTCACGACCACGACGCTGCCCGGCGGTGGGCAACCCGCGCGGCGATAAGCTTTGACCTTGCGCATGCAGGTTTTCGAACTCGAGCGGCGAACAGTAGCCGATGCTGCTGTGCAGGCGGCGTATGTTGTACCAGCTCTCCAGAAACGAGAACAGACGCCGCCTTGCCTGTTCGTGGGTCGCGAAGTGTTCGCGACAGAGCAGTTCGGCTTCGAGCGTGCCGAAGAACGACTCGCACATCGCGTTGTCGTAAGCGTCGCCGGCGGTCCCCATCGACGGTTGTACGCCGGCTTCTCGGCAGCGCCGCCCGAAGGCAATGGAGGTGTATTGACAGCCTTGATCGGAATGTAGAATCACACCGTCATGGCGTCGTTGCTGCAACGCCATGTCCAGCGCGCGTAACATCAGTTCGGTGTACAGATGGTTGGACATCGCCCAGCCGACGATGCGACGGCTGAACACGTCCAGCACGACCGCCAGATAGAGGAATCCTTCACCCGTGGGTACATAGGTCGCATCTGCCACCCACAGCACGTTTGTCGCGTCGGCACTGAAGTGCCGGCGCACCAGATCAGGCGCACGCCGGGCGCCTGCGCGTGGCCGTGTGGTGCGCGGCCAGCGCCGCCGGCTTGCCCCGCACAGACCCGCCATACGCATGAGGCGCGCCACCCGCTTGCGCCCCACGTGTACGCCTTCGCGCGCGAGCTGCGCATGGATACGCGGTGCCCCATACGTGCCGCGCGAGCTTGCATGGAGCGTGCGGATATGCGCGAGCAGTTGCACATCGCTATGCGTGCGCATCGCGGGCTCTCGCACCAGCCACGTGTAATAGCCGCTCGTCGAGACGCCGAGCAGCCGCGCCATCATCGCAATGGGCCAGCGGGCCCGGTTCGCTTTCATGAATCCGTACCGCCCTTCGGTGGAATGGATCCCGTCTCCCTCGCGAACCAGGCTGCCGCGTGAGAGAGTATGTCGCGCTCCATCTTCAGTTGCCGGACTTCACGACGCAACCGTGTGAGCTCCTGCCGTTCGGCTGTGGTCAGACCGTCATGCCGCACACCTGTGTCGCGATCAGCCTGCGCCACCCAGTTGTAGATGGTCTGTGCAGTCGGCTCGAACTCCTTTTCCAGTTCCTCCGGCCTGCGTCCGGCCTTCACCAGCCCGACCATTTGCGCCCGAAATTCCGCCGGGTACGGGGTACGATGCTTGCCCATAATCGGCACCTCCTTCTCCAAAGGATAGATGTCCGTTTTTCTGGGTCAACTTCAGCCAGGTCCTTGGTGGCTGCTCGTCGATTAACGGCATGATCTACATGCGCGGTCAGAGCGAGGACTACGACGAATGGGCTCGCATAGCCGGCGATTCGTCATGGCGGTGGGAGACTGTCCTCGAGACGTTCAGGAAGAGCGAGGACTTCCATGCTGGTGCAAGTGGTGCTCACGGTGCTGGCGGCCCGTGGCGCGTGGAGAAGCAGCGGTTGAAATGGGACATTCTCGAGACATTCTCCCAAGCCGCGCAACAGACAGGTATACCAGCGACGGACGATTTCAATAGAGGCGACAACACAGGGGTTGGATATTTTGATGTCAATCAAAAACACGGCATCCGGTGGAATGCGTCGAAAGCCTATCTTCGACCTGCAGCAAAGCGCGGGAACCTGACGGTTCTCACGAATGCGCAGACGCGACGACTGATGTTCGAGAATAACCAGTGTACCGAAATCGAGTTCCGCCTCGGCGACGAGCCGCGTGTGGCGAGAGCGCGGCGCGAAGTGATTCTCTGTGCAGGGGCCGTCAATTCTCCCCAATTGCTGGAATTGTCGGGAATCGGAAGTGCCGATCGCCTGGCCAAGCATGGAATCAAGGTGATCAAGGATCTTCGGGGTGTCGGCGAGAATCTGCAGGACCATTTGCAATTGCGCATGGCGTTCAAGGTGGAGGGCGTCCGGACGTTAAACACCGTTAGCGCTCGCTGGTGGGGCAAACTTATGATCGGCCTCGAATATGGAGTATTCAGAAGTGGGCCGATGGCGATGGCGCCGTCGCAGCTCGGCGTGTTTGCAAAATCCGATCCGAATGATGGAACGCTGACGCGACCTGACGTTCAGTACCATGTACAGCCGCTGTCACTCGAACGGTTCGGAGAACCGTTGCATCCGTTCGACGCGTTCACCGCGTCGGTTTGTCAGTTGCGGCCGTCCTCACGGGGCAGCGTGCACATCACGTCGAGTGATCCGGCGATGGCACCGAGAATTGCGCCCAATTACCTTTCGACCGAGGAGGACCGTCATGTCGCGGCAAACGCCCTGCGGTTGACCCGGCGCATTGTGTCGGCGCCCGCGCTTGAGCGGTTTCGGCCACAGGAAATTCTCCCTGGAATCGAATTCCAGACCGAAGATGAATTGCGGCATGCGGCCGGCGACGTGGGAACAACCATCTTTCATCCGGTCGGAACGTGCCGAATGGGTATGGCGGACGATCCGGACTCCGTGGTCGATTCCCGTCTTCGGGTGCATGGTGTGAACGGCTTACGGGTGGTCGACGCTTCGATCATGCCGACGATCACATCGGGCAACCAACTCGCCAACATTGATGATCGCAGAGCGAGCGAGTGAAATGATTCGCATGGATAGAAAGCGGGAAGCCAAGCCGGCGGGGCATATGCACGGCGTTGTCGAGGTGAGCATAAGCCCGAACGTGGATCTAGCGTGATTGGAAACAGGAGGTGCGTGTATTCAAGGGAATTCTGATTGAGAAGGATGCGACAGGTTGCCACGCAACACTGAAGGACATCGACGAGTCGCAATTGCCCGACGGAGATGTAACGATCCGGGTGAGTTACTCGACGCTCAACTATAAGGACGGGCTCGCCATAACGGGCCGCGGTCCAGTAGTACGGAAATTTCCGATGGTGCCGGGCATCGACCTGGTCGGTGTTGTGGAGGACAGCTGTCATGTCGACTATGGGGCGGGCGATCAGGTTCTGCTCAATGGCTGGGGCGTCGGCGAGCAGCATTGGGGCGGTCTTGCGCAGAAGGTGTCACGTCCGCGCGGTGATGTCCTGTTCGGCCGGGCGGCTATCGCGAAGGATCTGGCTCGATGATGCTTCTGGACTCAGCCGCCAAGACGGACGTCGATTTCGGCGCGACGCTTTGTCGCCGAACTCCTGTTTGCCCCTACCTACGTTCGTCACGTTGCCATACTGACGCGAGAAGCCCTCACAGATCGGCTCTACCTGCCAGTGGACAAACTGCTGTGCATCGGCCGTCGGCACGCCCAATGCGGCGAAGACCGGCGTGTCGAGGCCGATCAATCGGGCCGGTCGATGCGCGATTTGTCAGCCATCGTCAATCAGGCGACAAACTGGCACTGCGACGCCGGCGTGCGCGTGTCCATGTTGCGACCGCGGTTCGTGTGGTCGTCGACCTCAGCGGCGCAGCCGAGCATGCGTGGGTACAGGAAGATCGTAAACGCCGCCGTCTCGAGCGCCGCGCCGGTGTATCCGCCGCTGCGATACGGCTGCCACAGCATCCTCAGCAGTAGCGCGGCAATGACCGCGTCGACGTTGACGCAATAGACGTTGCGCGACACGCCTGCATCGAACAAGGTTTGCACCAGCGTGCCGTAGAACTCGTGGAAGATGTTGTATTCGTTGCGCCCGGCCATCAGCTCGCGAATGAAGACCTCGCGCGGATCGTAGTTGACTGGTTTGTCCTTGAAGACCGGGTGATTGACGCCCGGAATCTTCTGGATGTCGAGGCTCCCGGTGTTCTTCTTGTTCGACTTGTAACGGGCGTAGGCCTCGACGTACTTCAAGGCCAGCGCCTTCAGGTCGATACCATGGTTGGGATCACCCGGATCGACCAGGCCCGAGTCCTTGAACTGCTCGATCAGGAAGGCGATACCTTCGTAGCCGTTGCCACCGTGGGTGTAGCCGGTGTGAGTGAGAAAGCCGACCAGGCCCTTGTTGAGCTGCACCCGCTCGGGGTCCTCGGGTCCATCGGCCGAGACCGCGCCCTTGGCGCCTTGGGCCGAGATCGTGCCTGGCCCGTTGGACAGCAGCAGCCCCACCAGTACCTGGAAAGCGAACAGATCGGCTGGCTGGGGTGCGAAGCCAAGCAGCGCGACGAACGCCACTTCGCTGATCGGCCGGTTCTGCAGGATCTCGCTCGTCGCGATACCGCAGAAGCTGTCTGGCTGATGCTGATCCGCGTTCACCGACGCGCCGATCAAGGCGCCGAACAGGCGCAGCCACCACGGCAGGCTTTCAGCAGTCAGACGCGAGACGCGTTTGCGCAGCAGCGGCCCCCACGCCAGGGTAGCGCTGATCGCGGCGAGCACGGCATCCGCCGTGGGATGGCCGGGTAGTCCTTGCAGGTAACGCAGGAAGACCGACTTCGCGCCTCTGGCGCGCAGGCCCTCGAGCATCGCCTCGGCGCGGGCGTCGGGATCGGCGCGGACGAACAGGGCAGGGTCATCCACCTTGACACGGCTGAGATCGAAGCTTTCGTCCAGCGCGTCGCTCATGCCTGCCGCCATGAAAGCGTCAATCAGCGCGCGCGTGGCCTGGCGCGCTTCGCCCTGACAGCGCGGCCCGAGAATGCTGGCGGCAGCGGCCAGCACCGTGTTGGGCGCATTGCCGGCCTCGCGCGCGGCCTGCGCCGCGGCGAGGGCCGGGTGACCGACCAGGTTGAGGCCGGCGCCGATGGCGACATTGATCAGGCGCCGGTCGTTCTCGCCGCCGGGCTCGTGCAATAGCGCGAGGCTGACGTTGGCCTCCAGCGGATACTGCGCCGCGTCGAGCATCGACACGCCGTAGAGGCTGGTGACCTGAGTCTTGGAATCCATCTGCGAGGCGCCCGAGGCGTCCTTCAACGTCTGGCGCGGCGGCACCGCGCCGATCTGCCGGTTCAGCGCTGTGATCTGTTCGTTATACGGCGCGCTCGCCTCGACGACAGGCAGGTCGAGCTCGGGCGGTAAGGTCAGACCGTGGCTCGCGCCGAACCACGGCTTGAGTGCAAGATTGCCCTCCGACGCGAAGTCGAGCCGACAGGCGTTCTCGCCCATCACCGCAGTCAGTGCGGCCGGAATGTGGGCGATGTTGGTCACGAGTGCGCCCTTGGCCGAGAACACGGGATGCTCGGGCGTGAAGATGCCGTCCACGCTGAACTTTTCCATGAACCAGCCTTCCTTGCTGAGGGCATCGTCGGCGCCACCGGCCATGGCGCCGGCATGCCCGACCGCGCGGGTCAGCTTGGATTTCCACCGCCCGACCACGCACGCCACCACCGGCTTGGTGAAGGTGGCGTCGAGCTCGTAGTAGCCGCCGGGCTCGACATAGAGCACCGCCGCCTTGCTGCCTGCATCGTTGGAAAGCGCAAACGCGAACTCGGGTGCCGCGAAATGGATATAGACATCCTTGCCGCAGGAAATCGAAGTGGTGGTGCCCCAGCCGGCCATGCGCAGATAGGTCGCGATGGTGGTGGTGAAATTGCCCGAGTTGGAGAAGATCGCGATCGAGCCGCGGCGCAAGGCTTCCTCCGGATGGTCGCCGCCCAGTGCGCCGCCGATCCGAACCTGGTTCCAGGCATCGGCCACGCCCAGGCTGTTGCCGCCGAAGATATCGATGCCGTTGGACTGACCCATCGCGCGGATCTCGCGCGAGTCGTGCACGGCCAGTTTCTCGGTGACGATGAAGATCTTCTTCAGATCCGGATTCACGCGGATCAGTTCGGCCACGCCGTCACGCGCCGCTGCGGGCGGCAGGTAGATCACGCCGCAGTTGAAGCGATGGCCGTCGTTGATACCTTCCAGCACGTTGTTGTAGACCGGCACGTTGCCCAGGGATGTCTCCAGCACCTGGCCGCGCTTGCCTGGCGCCGTGCCGAACACGACGTTGCCGCCCGAATAGACATGGCCGACCGGTGTCACATCGCTCGACTCGCCACCCAGGATGTTGAGCACGCAGACCCGGTCTTCACGCGTGGCCACCTGGGCGAGCGAACTGATGCCGACGAAATACTTGAAATCGCCTACACCTTGCTTGTACATGACATGCTCCTTATGCGGGGGCAAGCTTCAGGCGGCCTGGTTCGCCGCGATGCCGAGCCGGGCGGCGATCTGTTCGCGGCCACCGGCTTTCATCCACGCATCGACCTTCTGCGCGTGCAGCACGACTTCGCTCATATCGGAGTCGAAGCCGAAAAAACGGTACGGCAGGCCGAGCGCATCGAGGGTGTCGCGCATCGCGCCCATGCCGCGCACCAGGTTCGGGCCGCCACGGCCGATCACGACGTAAAGCGGTGTCGCGCCATGCCGGCTGAAGTGCTCGCGCAGCGCATCGGCCATCGCGCGGAAGGTCTCGAAGATGTCCGTGTTATTCGACTTGCCTCCAATGATGAACAGCACATTGGTCTGCTTGATCCAGTGTTTGAAGCAGATGCGTGCGACCTCTTTCATCTTCTCGTAAGGCGGGTTGCCGCCAAAGTCCGAGGAGATGATGGCGTCGTCGCCCAACATCTGCGTGACGAGCGAATTGGCGCCGCCGCCGAAGGTCGGCGCGAGGATGGTCCCTGCGGCGTTGATCACGTAGACGTCGCTCTGGCCCTGGTAGGTGCGTAGCTGATTGATCTCCTGCTCGAAGTCGGAGTAGTCGACCGCGAACAGGCTCGCCGGCAGGTTCAGACGCCGCCAGCGCGGGTCGTCGCGATCGAAGCCGCACTTGAAGTCGCAGGCCACGGGGGTCATGCGGCCCTTCTTGTCCTCCCGCATGCGGATCGGATTCAACTCCAGCGTCGTCATGCCGTAGTCGTGGTACAGCTCCCACAGCTTGGGCAGGTGCTGAACCAGCGGCGAAATGATCTGCTTGGGGGCCCCGAGCGCGGACAGCGCATTGGCCACGACGAAGGCTTTCAGCCCCGTGAGCGGATCGAATGGCACCTGCGCTACCTGGCTCCGTTCGAGTTCCTCGATGTCGACGCCGCCGTGGTGGGTCAACGTCATGGTCGGCGCACGGAAATGCGTCGAGTCGGTGATCGAGAAGTAGACCTCGTGCTCGGCCGGCACGCCAGCCTCGAAGGTCACGCCGTTGGCCTTGGCCACCGTGTTGCCGATGCGGTGCTCGACGAAGTACAGACGCTCCTTTTCCTTCAGCGCGGTCTTCAGGTCAGCGGCCTTGCCGATCAGCCCGGACTTGCCCTTCTTGCCGACGCCGCCCTTGAACACCGGCTTGATGAACACCAGACCATGCTTATCGATCATGGCGCGGATATCTTCTTCGCTGGCGTCGGGGCCGAGCACTTCAGTGGTCGGGAAGTCGACGAACTGGAGCATTTTGGCTCCGTACAGCATACCGGTGACTTGCATGGTGACCTCACGGTGGAGAGGTACTGGCTAGACAACGCGCGACAGGACAATCAGCACGGTCGTCACGGTAATCGCCCCGCCGATCCGGATCGCCCTCGGGCGAACGGCATCAGCGTAACGCGATTGGCCGCCGTCAGGACGCGCTTGCCGATCTGCGCAACTGTGAGACCGAAGAAGGCAAACCTTACTATCCCCATACGGAGGTACTCGTCGGAGACGCGGTTGGCGATCGACCGATAATTGTGCTTATACAGTTCGCTATCGGCTTTCTGGATTGTCAAAGACACGCCTCATGCATGCCGTGACGGCTGAACGGGTTGTCCGCAGCTTGGCAGAAGTCCGCACTTTAATAGCATCGTGCGCGTAGCATTCAGAGCGTAGCACTGCGTGCGCAGCGCGGATAGCGTGTCTACCCCTACCGTACGGTCGGCAAACGGCCCCTATTGCGCGTTGCCAGTACGCGCCTCTGCACGAGTCTGGCGGAAGATTGCGGCGGCAATGGCGAAAGTTCGTGTCGAGAAGTATGCTGAATATGCATGGTCACCGTTCATGGTGCGCTCCCCAGACGCAATGGCATCTACCGCGGCGCGGCGTTACTGAAATCGGCAATCGAAAAGCGACAGAAGAGCGGTGTACAGGTGGGATCGGATTGACGCTGTTAGCGGTTCGTTTTCAAAGTGCGGTGCCGTCAGGTCAGCAAGGCAAATGCTCCGGACCTGCCGGCTCACAAGCCAGACAGACAAACGCAAGGAGACAGTAATCATGAACCCTTCAGCCAGCATGGTGGCAGACGCACCCAAACCGTCCCACTCCAAGGTCGGCGCCGTTTTGCGCGTCACCAGCGGTAACTTCCTCGAACAGTTCGACTTCTTTCTGTTTGGCTTTTACGCCACCTACATTTCGAGGGTGTTTTTTCCGTCGAGCAGCGAGTTCGCTTCGCTGATGTTGACGTTCGCCGTGTTTGGCGCGGGCTTCCTGATGCGGCCGTTAGGCGCCATCGTGCTTGGTGCCTACATCGACGAAGTCGGCCGTCGCAAGGGCCTGATCGTGACGCTGTCGCTCATGGCGAGTGGCACGATACTCATCGCCGCGGTCCCCGGCTACGCAACGATCGGCATGCTGGCGCCGGCACTGGTGCTGATCGGCCGGCTGCTACAGGGATTCTCGGCTGGCGCCGAACTGGGCGGCGTGTCGGTCTATCTGGCTGAAATGGCGACGCCAGGCCACAAGGGCTTTTATACGAGCTGGCAGTCGGCAAGCCAGCAGGTCGCGATTGTGGTTGCAGCGGGGCTCGGCTACGGACTCAACAGCTGGATGTCCGCGGCGAGTATCGGTGCGTGGGGCTGGCGCATCCCGTTCTTTGTCGGCTGCGCGATCGTACCGTTCCTGTTCGTGTTGCGCCGTTCGCTACAGGAAACCGAGGAGTTCAAAGCGAGGCAGCACCGTCCGAAGACAAAGGAAATCCTCGCGACGATGATGGCGAACTGGCAAATCGTGTTCGCCGGCATGCTGCTGGTTGCGATGACGACCACCACGTTCTATCTGATTACCGTCTATACGCCGACGTTCGGCCGGGCCGTCCTGAGACTTAGCACCGCCGACAGTCTCGTCGTTACGCTGTGCGTTGGCGTTTCCAATTTCATCTGGCTGCCGATTGGCGGTGCGTTGTCGGATCGTATTGGACGCCGGCCGCTTCTGATCGCGATCACGGTGCTTGCCATTTTCACCACCTATCCGGCGCTTTCGTGGCTGGCGGCAACGCCGAGCTTCCTCCGGATGCTGCTCGTCCTGCAGTGGCTCTCCTTCTTCTTCGGCATCTACAATGGGGCAATGGTCGTCGCGCTGACCGAAGTGATGCCGGTAAGTGTCCGCGTGGCAGGGTTTTCGCTGGCATACAGTCTCGCGACGGCGCTCTTCGGCGGATTTACACCTGCGGTGTCGACATTTCTGATTGAGGTCACACATGACAAGGCTGCACCGGGATACTGGATGAGCTTCGCCGCGTTGTGCGGGCTGGTTGCGACGCTTGTGCTGTATCGTCGCGGTGGCGCGGTGGAACGTTCGGCGAAAGTGGTTTGACGGTAGACGGTAGCTCAGGCGATAGACGTCATTCCCGGCGCCCGGCGTCGACGTGGTGACGCCTTCAACTAATGGAATGGACGCCCCCACCCGAAACGGCATCAATGTGCCAAAGTGGTCGGTGTCGTAACACCACCTGATCGGAGAGAGCGTCCATTCCATTAGTTGAAGCAGATCCTCGTGCGTAAGCGACGATAGCGGTTTGCCCAGCTGGACGATCGCCCACGGCAACAGCCGCCCGGCTTCCTTGCGGTAGTTCTCGAAGGTGGTTTTTGTGTCGACCACGCGTGCGAGCCATGCGCGTATCACATTGAGATCGTCGACTGCTGTGATCTGCTTGCGGCCGTTCGCGCGGTTGGTGCCGTGTCGTCCATCGAGTTCGGCCGGCAATTCGACCGCATCAAGCGGACGCGGTACGATCAGGGTCGTTTTCATGGTCGAGAGCGCGGCGGGTCTAGTTTCGGGGTGTCAAGCGATGGTTGTCGCATCTGTGCCGCATCATTTCAACATTGTAGGATTAGTGTTAAATACGTCGACGGATGCGTTGGATATGACGCGAATTACGTTGCATTGCTAATCAATATCCGCGCAAACCGCTCCGGTGTCCAACGTCGTCCCTGACGAAACCCGGCTCACCGCCGAGATCGACCGCCTGAAGGTCGGCTTCCCAAAGACGCGAGCTGCCCGCGAGGTCTGCGCGCTGCTGTTCTTCCGGTTCGCAATCACGCCGACCGCGAACCGGCTTTACCTGCTGGTGAAGCGGGGCAGCATGAGCGGCCCGCGCAGGTGCTCGGCGGATTCTGGACCGAACGCGCCAGAAAACCCGCGTACGCATCGGGCATCCGGACCTGCCCGCCGATCTCGCGGCGGCCGCCGGCGAACCGGTCGCTATCCTGTGGAGGCGCGCCACCACGTCAGCGGGGCGACGCTCGGCGCGCTGCAGTCGGTCGCCGCCGCCCGCGACGAACTGGGCCGCATCGAGGCGACCCTTCGATTCGCGGGTGGCCGCGCAGGTCGAGGTCGCCCCAGCGGATGCCTGCGCTGGCGAAACACGCGGGCCAGCACCGGCAGGATCTTCAGCGCCCAGCGATGTACGGTAGCGTGATCGACGGCTACACCCCGTTTGGCCATGATTTCGTGGAGCTGATGCAGGCTTAGCGGGTAGGCCGCATACCAGCGCACGCACACCAGCATGATATCCAGCGGGTAGTGAAGGCGCTTCATAACCTTTCGAAGGTTCGATGTTTCGAGCTGCAGATAGAGCGGTTTTATGGACTCCAGCTTAACTGGACTGGCTTACCGCGACAGAGCCACGAAAGATTCGGTAAATGCTCGTCGGATGGCTTTCGCGTCGACCTTTGCTGATTCCTGTCGATCGGCAACATGTGCCACTGGCACTCAAGGTACAGCGCCTTCAGGATGTGGTTGAACAACAACCACCGGGGCAACTAGCGTCTATGACACACATCGGCTGACATCCACAAATAACCGAGCTTGACTCTCGGGGAAGTCCTTGCGAGCACAATCAGCCGAAACCAGTTTCACAGAGACGAGGGGGGCGATGCTGTGGGCATGGGTCCGTCTTGTGTGGATGCGCTGCTGCCCCGCGGTCCGGTCATCCGCTGGTATATTCGGCGGAACAAGCAAGACCGGAGAAGATGCGATGAATCTGGATGCGGCTAGCCGAAGCCGGGGCGTGGCGGTGCTGTTGACGTTGTCCGGCGGATTTCTCGACGCATTTACCTATGTCGGTCACGGGGGCGTGTTTGCTAACACAATGACGGGAAATGTTGCACTGCTTGGTATCGAAGTCGCGGCCGGGAACTGGGTGCAAGCGGCCCGTCACATCCCTCCACTAGTCGCGTTCGTGTTCGCGGTATTCGTGGTTCACCTGTTGCGCCTGGACGCCGTCACGCGTTCGATCCGGCGTCCTGCGCTGATCTGTCTGCTACTCGAGATCGTGTTCCTGACCATCGCATCGAGCGGTCTGGTCGGGGCTTCGGAAGTCTGGCTTATTCCGGGCATTTCGTTCGTCGCCACGCTGCAGACCTTGTCGTTTACACATCTCGAGAATCTGACCTATACGTCGGTCATGACGACCGGGAATCTGCGACGGGCTGCGAAGAGGCTGCTGGAAGGCCTGATTCCAAGATATGACAGGACAGCGTTGCGGGATGCATCACTGCTCGGAATGGCCGGCTTCAGTTTTTTCGCGGGCGCGGTGCTCGGTGGCGTTTCCACCCGCGTGTTGCACAGCGGGGCGCTGTGGATTTCGGTTCTGCTTCTCGTGGGCGCGCTAATGCGAATGGTCCAGCTGGTTGTCTGGCCGGGGTCCAGGACTGGGTCGCAAGCGCCGCGCGCATGAGGATGGCCAAAGTTAGTATCGCATCCGCTCGTTTACAAGCAGAAAATCGCAGCTTCATTCACAGACATGTGGGTAAACCTGAACCCTCAGAGGTATCACTGCGTCTGCAGTTTGGAACGAGGTCTTTCCGGCTCAATCAGGTATCCTGTCAAAATCAACGCCCTCGATCATCTCCGCCATTTGCTCTAGATCCGTCGTACGTCTCGCGGCTAACTGTGCGCAGCGCGTCGATCATGGGGTTGTCGAATTTGACATCCTGGGTGCGCGTTTCGTGCTCACTCTGAATGAATCACACGTACGGACGAGAAACGTGTTTTCGCCCCAACCGAACGTTCCATACAGGTTCAGTTGCAAGCTGCCGTGTCTGCCGACATAGAGAATCGCGGCGGCTTTGGTCGTCTGCGGCGCAATAAAAAGAAAACCGCTGTGCGACGCCGGGCCGGGTGGGACGTCGACGACCTTGGGAAGCGATTACGCGCGGGCCGGATGGCATGGTGTGATACGCGATCGTCAGCAGCCAGGCCCAAAGTCATCCTGACGGCCGAATCCAGAAACCGGGACGAAAAGAACCCATGCGTTTGTCCATGACGGAACCCATCGCAATGACAGGCGGTACGAGCCGTGTGTTGCGGTGCTCGTCATGGGTCGAGCCACCTTGGTGGTCTTTGGCAGGCACTGCTTTCGTGGCCCACGAGCCGTCGATGCAGGTCCGATACCAACGATGCGATTGCCCAACCGCGAAAGCGCTCCAGACAATGGCCGGCCCCGGCCGTCACGTCATCCGCGATTCTGGTTAATGCGCCTCGATAAATTGCACGATCTCGCCGCTATCGCGCTTGAGGTACAGGTCGTCGCCCTTGATGCGCACCTCGTTGCAGGCGTAGGGGATCTTGCTGCCCTTGCTGCAGACCTTGCCGTCCTGTGCTTTCCAGTCGCCGTGGTCTGCAAATCGAGCCGTTTGACGGCGCGTTGTTGCCGTGTCGCTGCCGGCGACAGTTAAACGCGCCAGGTGGCGCAAGAGCCGCGCGTCATATTGCGGTTCTTTAGACGTTTCCACACACCCCGGGTCGGTCGATGCGGGAAGGGCTGACGTCGTCCGTCGCCGTTCACGTCAGACTTTGTCCTAGTTGGCACTCGTACCCGAGGCGTGGTTACCCATTCCCATCCCGCTATCTTCCTTCTTCGTCATTTTCTTCTGATGCTTCATCGGTTTTTTGGCCATCGTACCGCTTGCAGCCATGGGTTCGCTTGCGGCCATTGCGCCCTTTGACATCGAGTTGTTGCCCATCGCGCCGCTCGACTGGGCGAATGCAGAAGTACCCAGCATCAGAAGGCTTGCTGAACATGCAGCCATGATCAGACGTTTCATCTTGAGCTCCTTTTCCATGACGTGAATCCTGCGGTCGCCGGTTTGTTATCACCAGCTTTCGCCGGTTCTTCCCGGGGTGCCCTCTGCGTGTTCCTCTGCGCTTCAGGCACCGCCCAGTCAGTTCTGTGCATTTCCCCCGGTCAACCCTGTAACCCGTCGGGGCAGCTATTTCTGGGCCCCGATGAGGTACCCCGGCTTCCTGTGACCGCGGCCGAGCATTGGCATTCCGACGCCAACGCGCGTCGCATTTCGCTGCCGCTCGCGGACTGACCGGTTGCCCGCGTCAATACCTGTCTCCGCCCGCTCGCATTCTCGCCCGCGTCGCTTTATATAACGCTTGAGGTACGGGAACGGTGGACCCGTGCAGCGGTGAAAGATGAACGTGTCTTCGTCTTTCGGACACGGCCGGCGGGAGGCGAGTGCTTTGCGGGGTTCGGAGATCAATGGGACAGCCAACCGGCTTAAGGATCGCCGGCTGCCCTGGCAGGTTGATACAGTGTCCATTCCCTTTCCCGCGTACGGTACGATGCCCTCCCGTCACGGCCTCCGAATCAGCGCGTCGCCCCCGTACCACTATCAGCCATACGGCGAAAGTTGGACCGGCTACCTCGAAGCCACGCTGTGCAACCGGGGGCTCTATTTGCCGTCGCCGTCGAGATTCTGCAATCCGTGGGACTGCCGACCCTGGTTTGATCTTGACACGCTGAACAACGCGGCCGTCCGCGTGCAGTGATTCCCGGTGGTTCATGCCGCTCTGCGCCAATGTCCGCCCGCAGGATGCCGACGAGATCCGGAACAACCGGGAATTGCTGCTCGCGATGGTCGATCAACGCTCGATGGGGCTGATTGCAACGATCGACGCCGAAAGAACACAGCACGCCGCGTCACCCGACCTGCCAACGGCGGTCGATAACGTTGTGCCGGTTGCAGAGAGTGCGCTGGTTCGTATCCATTGTCGGGTGCGAATGCAAGAGGGCCGAGGAGATCGTGGAAATGGTGCAGCGGCAACAACCCAGCGGCAGCGGTAGGCAGGCGATCTGGCACCCGCATTGTAACGGCGTCGGCTTCACCACCCTCTACGACGGACGTTGAACCTGGAGAAGCGGCCTGCGGACAGTTCGCTATAGCTGAAGGCGCGCGATTACGGTACGACCGGTCACTTGAGCGCGCGGAAAATCAGAGGCCGCGCGCCGCGTCGCGTTCATTTTGCCCAACGCCTGTCATTTCCCGGCCGCCCGCACGACGAAAGCTTGAAACACCGCGCCGCACGATCCCGTCGCGAGCGCTGGTGTTGTGTTCCCAGATGCGGTTTGTGCGACGGATACGCCGAAGCCTGCCGCGCTGTGCGAGTGGACGTCGCCTGTGCGGCCCTCTTCTGATTCGGGCTGCGAACGCGAAATGGAGGTTCTATGAAACCGATACAAAAGGTCATTCTGTACGGAATGCTGCCGTTTGTCCTGGCAGCCGGCGCGGCGCACGCGCAGGGCATCGGACGCAGCGGCACGTACACCATGCCGCCGGACTGGGCAATGATGATGGACAAGTTGACTCCCGAACAACGGAGCCAGGCCATCGACATCCAGGAAAAGATGATGAAGATGGACATGGAGCATCAGCAGGCGATGGCGCAAATGGAAATGAAGCACGCGCAGGCCATGATGCAGTTGCAGACCCAACTGCTGGATATCTTCAAGGGACATTGACGTCGCAGCGCGAATTGCTGAGACTGCGCGGTCGCGACGACCCTGCGCCCACGCGCATTAGCTCCGGCTTTCCGCATACGGTGTTTCTGAAAAGCCATGAAATCCCATCCGTCCGGCTTGACCGCGTTCGTGTTTGCAGGCGGTGGCAGTCTTGGCGCAATCGAGGTGGGCATGCTGCGCGAATTGATCGAACGCGGTGAGCGGCCGGGTTTGGTCGTCGGCGCTTCCGCCGGCGCGATCAACGCGGCGTATTTCGCCGGCCGTCCGGACCGCGACGGCGTCGCGATGCTCGAAGCGCTGTGGTGCACGATCAGGCGGCAGGACATCATGCCGTTGTCGATGCTCGGGCTGCTCGCGATGATTCTGCGTAGCCGTGCGCATCTCGTCGAGGCAAATGCGCTGCGGCGGCTGCTGGAAAAGCATCTGTCGTATGAGCGGATCGAGCAGGCGACGCTTGCCCTTCACATCGTTGCGACCGATATGCTCGCCGGCCACGAAATCGTGCTCTCATCGGGTCCCGTGGTGAACGCCGTGCTCGCCAGCGCGGCGATACCTGGCGTGTTTCCGCCGGTGCGGATCGACGGGGTGGCTCTGGTCGATGGCGGTGTCGCCAACAACACGCCGGTCTCGGTGGCGGTCGCGCTCGGCGCGACGCGCATCATCGTGCTGCCGGCCGGCTTCGCTTGTGCGTTGCATGCGCCGCCCGGCAGCGCGATTGCGCAGGCCATGCACGCTCTGACGCTCGTCATCGCGCGACAACTCGTTCGCGATCTGGAATTCTACTCGGCACGCGCGCAGATCTACGTCGTTCCGCCGCTGTGTCCGCTCGATGTGTCACCGTACGACTACTCGCAGTGTGCGCGGTTGATCGAACGTGCTGCGCAGAAGACGCGCGCGTGGCTCGGCGAAGGTGGTCTCGAACGCGTGTTCATTCCTGACGAACTGCGCGATCATGCGCACACCACCGCAACGTACTAGCGGCTAACGTCCTTCCGTGCGAAATGGGGCGGTGATCGCCCGTAGAGTCGCTTGCAGCAAGGCTCCACGGCCCTGCGTGTGTCGCACAGCGGACGATTTGTCAGGTCGTCACTCAATAAGCGGTAAGAACCTTTAGGACCAAACCGCAGGATTCGCACGGAAAGTACGACAACCCCGCGAGGCGCGCGAGCCAGGCGCGGACGGCGCTGAGATCGTCGTTGGCGGCGATCTGCATGCGGCCATGCGCACGGTTGACGCCGTGGCGGCTGTCGAGCGCGAGCGGACGCGGCGAGCAGAATCGTTTTCATGGTTGGACGCGAGACGGGGCGCGGCAGGGTGTCACGCGATGATTATCGAATCTGTGTCGCGTCATTTCAACATTATAGGAATAACGTCAAAAATACATCGACGAATGCGTTGGAAATAACGCGGATTACGTTGCATTATTAGTCGATGTTCGCGCGTCCTTCCTCTGGAGAAATTTCGGCGACATTGACAGCTGCGAAGAACTGAATGACGCCACGCGACGCGCGGATTTTGAGACAACGAACATCCTCGTGCAATTGAAACCGGGTGGGCGCAGATGGACGACGCGCGTCCTCTAGCGGCGTATTGAGGGGCCGATTAGATGCTGCCCAGGCGAAGGCGATGAGGCTGCAGGAGGCGGAAGCCGGCTTTATACGGACAGTTTTATGCAAATCAACGCGATGGAAGACCACAGGTGGCGGATACGCGGTTTGGAATTTGACATAAAAGAAAAGAGCAAATTTTATATTTAGTATGCTTAACTAAATAACACAAAGGGCATTCAAGTAGAGATGGACGTAGGACATGACCTGAATGTTGTGGCCTGTAGATTTCCCGACGAACTTACCGCTTCTTCGCGGTAGCGGTATCGGTGCCGCGTCGTCATTAGCTACTTCTGACGATTGACGCTCATTTGATGTCTACACGAGACGGGAGGCAAATAGGGCATCGCTCTAAACTGCAATCGATCGATTCAATTTTGCCTCAAAGACCAGCGCTTTTGAGAAGTTTCGACGGTGGAATGTGTAGGGCGTCAGCAATTCGAATGAGGTTTAGAACAGATAGGTTGCGTTCCCCTCGCTCGATTCGCCCCATATGGCTGCGGTCAATTCCCGTCGCGTGCGCAAGGGCCTCCTGTGAGACACCGAATTCCTGCCGACGAGCGCGAACCGTCGCGCCTATGGCGGCTAGGTGTCCCGCATCGTCCATTTTGACCGATACCCTTTGCATCCCATGATGGTCGCGGTATGATGGTCGTTTGGCCACGGCATTTACGACCCATTTATGAGGGCGATGGTCTTTTCACTTTTGGGTAACGTTTCTAATGTCAGGTTGAAAGCGTCATCCGCCTCAGTCGGCAACGGCTGGCGCAGGTGCGGGCGTGGCGGCGAGCGTAGACGCGGGATAAGTGAATAAGGTGGCGGGAATTTTTGTCGGTCGTCTGTCTGTGGGTTCTTTTTCGTCGGCTCTTGTCATGAAGACCACATGCTCGGCGAGCAGTTCGTTGGTAATGAAAGCGTTCGAGGTCATAGCTGTATGTTTGTAACAAGTGAAATTAACCGTGTGCCTCCGTCCAACGTGCCTTTCGGCGGGTTGCCCGGCAGGGGTGTATGGTCAGCGGTTCAGCAACTGTTACCGCGGGACGTCCTGATTCTGAGGGTGTCGCGGGCGCGCTCGCGGGCCGTCCCGACGATCGTGATGCTGGACCTGCCCGCAACCGCTGCGACGCTCGAGCAGTTCGTCGGAGGGGATGTCGTTCTGCGCGACGCGGCCGTACTGAGTACGAGGCTGGCACGGGAGGTCGGCCAGTGGACGCTCGAACCGCTTTCCGAGATCCGGGTGGGCGCAACCGAGTACGAACATCGCGGCCAGGGCAAGCAACTGCTCACTGTGACCCGGTTCACGACCGCTGCGGGGCGGACGTTGTCGGTGCCGTATGCGCTGGCGACACAGCCCGCGCGCGGCAGGCGGCTCTGGCGCGCGAAGGCGCCAGCCGCACCGGCTAGTGCGTAATCCTGGCTCGCGGTGGATGTGCATCCGGACGTGGGGCCGGGCATGGCCATTGGGGAGCCGGACATCCTGCCGCGCGGGCATGGCGGCCTCGTGCTGTATCCCGATTTCGATGGAGGGTGCGTCACCCGGAGGACGTGTGGCGCCGTCCGGACGCCGGGCCGTATGTCGCGAGCCCGCCGGGCCACGCGCTGTTTGAACACGCGGCGCTGCTGGCGAACTGCCTTGAGCCGCACTCCGCGCTGAGCATCGTGCTGTCCACGAGCTGGGTGCGGGTGTTCCGCAGCGTGCGCAAGGTGGCCCGCCGTCTGCCGCCGTCTGCCGCCGGAGTTGCGTCGGCGCGTGGTCGGCGCGACCTTCCACAGGCCGGATGGATCGGGTGTGGTTCCGGTCCGTGCCGCGGGGTGTGCAGGTCTGGGCGACGTGTGCCGGCGGCGCCCAGACGCATGGCTCGCGCTCGACGACGATGAGGCGGGCTGGCCGGCAGTGTGCCGGGGGTCACCTGGTGCACACCGATTCCGTGCTGGGGATCAGCCACCAGTCCTCGCGGAACTGCAGGTTCGGCTCGTGGCGATGCACTGGCCGGAGGCGGGCTGGCCGCGATAATCCGCCTTATCGCGGCCAGCGCAATCGCCGGCGCATCGGCTGCGGCTTCAGAAAGGGATCGACATGAGCAGACGCAGGCGGGCGATAGCGCTTCCAGACGAAACCGCCGAAGCGCTGCGCGCGCGGCTGCGGCGCTTCGTGCGTGCGACCCGCGACGAGGCGACCGGGGCGACCGGGGCCGTCCCGATCCCGTTTCCGGAACACGTGACGGTGCTCGCCGGGCCGCTGCGGCGGATCCGTGGCGCGCGCGAACCCCGCACGGTGCCGGTGCCGGCGGGGCGGGCCGGGTCAGATGCGCGCCGGGAAGACGGCGACCAACCCGGATCAGCCCCGGGCGGGTTCGCACTGGATGACACGGGGCGGGCCGGCGGCACAATGACGAAGTAGCGGACATGACGGATACACACTTTCACGGCGCGATGCGGTGGCCCCTGCCGGCTGAACCCGAGCCGCCGGCTGGCTGGAACAACCGGTATTTCCTCGACACGGAATTCACCGACTTCCGGCAGTGCCAACTCGTCAGTCTCGCCCTCGTGGGCGAGAACGGGTCCGAGTTCTACGGTGAGCGGACCGATTTCGATCCGGCGCTGTGCAGCGACTTTGTCCGCGCCGTGGTACTGCCGCAGCTCGGCCAGTCCGAGGGGCGCGCGATGCCGTTTGCAGCGCTGCGCGAGGCACTGCGCGCATGGCTCATCGCGGTGCCGGGCGACTCCGGGCCGGTGCTGTGCTACGACTACGAGACGGACCTGCACCTGTTGCGGTTCCTGCTGGGCGGGCCGCTGCCGCGTGGCTGGCGGCTCGGGAACATCGCCGGCACGCGCAACCCCGAGCGACGCGCCGCCTACTACGCGCGCCATGGCGGCGAGCACCATGCGCTGCATGACGCGCGCGCCAATGCCTATGCGTGTACCGGTTGACGCCGGGCGGCTGCCGGCCGGGCCGTCGTCCGGTTTCGGGACGTGCGGACGCATTTCTTCGCTCAAACAGAAACAGCCTCATGAAGGGGATCAGGATGGCCGGGACGCGTGTGTGGATGCCACGATCCGACGTACCGCGGATTGCACAGCGCCTGCGGGACCGACGCAAGGCGTCAGGGATGACACAGGACGATCTCGCGGTCAGGGCGGGGGTGGCGAGAGTGACCCTGGGGCACTGGGAGAAGGGAAGGTGGCCGCACACCGTCGCAGCCGCCACCGTGAACGCGCTGGAGGCGGCCCTGCAGGTGCCGCCGGGTTGGCTGCTCGGTCCTGGGACGCAACCGTTGCCGGACCCCGGGTTGCCTGCGGCGGATGCCGTCGCCCGTGCAGACGGCGATCCTCAGTCACGGATCCCCGCCGCCCGGTGCTGCGAGATCGGCCCTCACGCGCGGCGGCTGCGCAGTGAACTGGGCCTGTGCGTTGCGGAGGTGGCGCGCGCCTGCCATGTGTCCCGTCCCACGCTGTTGCGGTGGGAACAGGGGACGTTTCCGAAGGCGCTCACCGTGGCGCGCCTTCGCACCTGGGAGCGCGCCCTGCTGCTCGCGCCCGGGCAACTGCTGGCGCCGCCGGCGTCGCATCCCGGGGTAGGCGATGGCCGCTGGCGCGTGACGATCGGCACTGAAACGCTCGAGGCTGCCATCCATCGCGTCGCGGCGTGCCTCGCCACCCGCGGACGCAACCTCCTCCAACCGGAGCAGCCGCTCGATGCAACGCCCGCGCGCGATGCCGACCTGCTGGCCCACCGCTATGGGGTGGGCGCGCATCGGCGGCCACTGGTCGACCTCGCCGTCTCATACGGGATCGATCCGTCGCACGCACGCCAGACGGTGGCGCGCATGGTCGCGCGCGCAGCCGGGTTCGCCTTCAGGATTCCGGTGCTGGATGACATGCTGGCGGTGGGCGCGGCGGGCTTTTCGTTTACGACCGCCGTAGCCGATGGCCGCATGCGTGACCTGCTGGGGCCTTCGCTGTCCATGGAGCACGCTGCGGCATTCGCCGGCGAAATACTGTCCCGGCGGATCACCGGTGCGGATCCTGGCAAGGCGGTGGCCGGCACCCGCAGGCCGGCGCGGCGAACCCTTCGCTGGCCGCTGACGTCGTCTGTGTTGCGAAGGAACATCGCCTCGACAGGTCGTAAGCGGCGCAAAGGGGCGTAGCCAGCGTCGCGCCCGGCCGGCAGGGCGGGGTATGGCGGAAGGAGAACGCGCCAGCCATCGAAAGCGACAACGCTTGCGTGGCGCAGCAGGGGCTTCCACTCGACGGCTACTGGAAGTTCTGAGGGGGCGTTCTGCTGTCTGGGCGGAGCCACCGGGACGGAGGCATTCGCCGGGGGCGCAGGCGATCGCAGCGCAGGTTCGGGACCTCGACGCGATGCGCGTCCGCGCAACTGCGGTACCGAATGACAAGATCACAAGGAAAGGCGAATGCTTCGGATCACCATTGAATTGCTGCCCGGTGGACGGGAAGACGGAAAGCGGGTCATCGCCACGGCGGACATCGCGCGCGTGAGTGGCGGCGCACTCGCGGACTACAGGGTGGCCCTGGACGATGCGGTGCTCCCGCAGGTCGGCGAGCGGGCCACGGTGCGCGGCTATCCGAGATGGGCGGGCAGCGTATGGGATCTCGTGGCGCGCTGTGTTGCCGCTGCGCTGAATCAGGGCTGCGAAGCCCTGCCACCGCGACCCGCGCCACCGCAGGTGACGGTTCACGTGAATGACGCAGGCTACCGTTACGTGCGTCTCGATGAGATTCCCGAGCCTGCCAGAACGTACTTCGACAGGAAGCTGGCCGGTTCGGGCATTCCTGACCACGGCTGTGCTTTCGCGCACGACTGGTTCGACTTTCTCAACGGCCAGCGCTGATGCCAGAGCGGTGCGCCGTGCCTTGTAGCAAGTTGCAGCCTCGCGCACAACATGTCGATCAGATCGAACCAGCCGTCGCCGCACTCGAAACCCCACAGGGAGAAAACCGTTGGGATGGCATCCAGATCATCAGCGACTGTCGGGTTGACGTCGAAGATGAGCGGGTATTTTGCCCGCAGGATGCCTGACAGTTCTCACGCACCGTTCTCTCGCTCCCATTCCTGTACCGCCATTGCAGCAACGGGATCGATTGTCGCGTAGTGAAAGGCTCTCCGGAACCCGAGTGCGGTGCACGGTCAGTGATGAGCGATGATGGCGTTCTGGAATGCGCTGTAAATTTTATAAGCGTCAGGCAGCACGGCCGCTCGGCCAACCTGCTTCTCGCCATACACCCTATACGCCGGGCATTGGAGATTGCGACAATGGCGCTCCCTGGAGCATATTGCGGTTATCGACTCGAGTCTGTCATGGCCGCATTCAGATCGGCTGCTCCATCGGGAAGAATGGATAAGGCTCGACCACCTGCGAACCTTTCTGGCCAGCCGGGTTCGCATGATGAACAGTGAAATGAGAGGCGGCTGTCAGTGACGCCGCGGACCGCATCCAGTATCTGCGCGATTGGCCACCGACAATCAGGGCATCGGCTAAACTCTCGCAAAAGGGACAGGGATTCATGAGTACCAGGAACCACATCAGGTATCAGGCGAAAGAGGGTAATCAGCCCGGCTGGGATCTCTACACCGAGATTCTTGAGCCGGACGACGTCGTGTATCTCGAGCTCGACGGTGTAGCCGCTGAGGTCACGATGCTCGGCAACATGGAGCGCGGCCCGGGCGCGGTGCTGTTGCGCCTGCCGGTCGACACCGCGAAGCAGCTTGGTCTCGTGCCGCCGGACTGGGAAAATTCGGACTGGGGAAAAGGATAGGTCATGCGCGAATACCGGGACAGGACGGTGCAGGAGGTCGCGGCATGCACATGCGACCGCTGCGGCCGGCGCATGACGCCGGTTGACGATCAGTGGGAGTGGTACGAAAAGATGTCGCTCGACTGGCGTGGCGGCTTTGGCTCGATTTTCGGCGACGGCGCCCATGTGAGCCTTGACCTTTGCCAGCAGTGTGTCCGCGATACGCTGGGGCGTTGGCTTCGCGTCGATCCGCCGTCCGGACCGGATGGCTCAATGCAGGCCCTGAAGGGCGTCGTGCCCCGACCCAATGTGCCGGTATCTGTCGACAGGATGAATCCCTGGGAATTTCACGAGCGCGACTAGAGGGCTTACCGCCCCATGCGGCTCCGCGCGTCGCTCAGACTGCCGATCATGGATTGCCGTTTCTCACGGGGCATCCCGAACTCACCGTCGCGACACTCAGGCGGCTCGTTACCTTCGGTTGAACAGGTTAGCCTTATCGCTGAATGAGTCTTGTCGACCGCATCGCCGCCGGTGCGACGTTGGGAGTTCAAGCGCGGGTAACAAGATGGACCGGTCGTTCTTGACGGCGCCTCAGAGGCAGCAGCTCTTGAGGTTTGTTCGATGCCTGCCCATGTCCGTGGACTCGGGGTGCGCGCCGGCGCGTGCGGGCAGGCGTTGAATAAACCTGAAGGGAGGAAACCGCGGAGTGCTCTGATGCAATGGAGTCTTCGGGGCTATGGCGATTGATTGCCCGGGATGGCGAGCGGTGTTGCGGGATGCGTGGTCAGGCGGGAGGCCGGTTGAGGGCTGAGGTTGTGCCGAAGCGGTGCAGTGGCGCCATCGTGATGGCGGAACGGACGTGCAAGGGCCTGTGCGAAGCGACAGACGCAAAGGTCTGCTCGTGGGCCGCGTTGCCGCAAAGCCGAGGGTCGGGTTGTTCGTCCTGGAACAGTGGCGCTCATATCTCGCCCCGGCGCGTGGGTGGTGCGCGGATCGGTGCAATGCGCGCAAGGATATCGATGACGATCATCGGCGCGCCGCAGTGCCGGCAGATGAAGGCGGGGCGCGTTTCGATGACGGTTTCGTGAGCTGATGTGTTGACGTCGGTCGCGACGTGCAGCAGTTCGCGGACCTTCGCGAGACTGGCGCGGCGCACCGGGTTGGCGAGCAGTCCGTAGTGACGGATACGATGGAAGCCACCGGGCAGCACATGGAGCAGGAAGCGGCGCATGAACTCGCCGGCTTCGAGGGTCATGGTCTTGTAGCGGGTGTGCCCCTTCGCACGGTAGTCCTTCCAGCGGAAGGTCACGCCGCGTTCATCGAATGCAAGCAGGCGCTGGCTGGAGATCGCGACGCGGTGCGTATAGCGCGACAGGTACGCGAGCACTGCTTCGGGTCCTGCAAAGGGACGCTTTGCGTAGACGACCCATTCGCAGGCACGCAGCGGCGCAAGCCACACGTCAAAGACAGCTGGGTCGGCAAGTTCAGCGTACTGGCCGAAGAACTGCAGGTGGCCGTGCCGGTGCGCGTCCGTGAGCGCTTCGAGCAAGCGCCTGCGGAACAGGCGCGATAGCACACGTACCGGCAGGAAGAAGCCGGGCCGGCATCCGATCCACCGCTGACCATCGGGCGACAGCCCACCACCGGGGACGATACCGTGTACGTGCGGATGATGCGTGAGTGCCGAGCCCCAGGTGTGCAGCACGAGCGTCGCGCCGATCTGGGCGCCGAGGTGCTTCGGATCAGCGGCAATGGTGCGTAGCGTTTCGGCGGCGATATCGAACAGCAGCCCGTAGATGACGGCCTTGTTGTACCAGGCGATGGCACTGATGGGCGCGGGCAGCGTGAAGACGACATGGTAGTACCCGACCGGAAGCAGATCGGCCTGGCGTGCCTGGAGCCAGCGATGCGCAGCACTGCCCTGGCACTTGGGGCAATGACGGTTGCGGCAGGAGTTGTAGGCAACCTCGATGCGGTCGCAGCCGGCGCAGCGCAGCACATGCCCCCCGAGTGCCGCACTGCGGCACTGTTCGATGGCCGACATGACCTTCAGCTGCCCCAGGCTCAGCGCTACCGTGCGCCGCCACGCCGGCCCGCAGGCGCGGAAGATATCCGCGACCTCCAGCACGGGGTGCTCCGCGTGCGGCCGGGCTAGCCGGCGGGCAGGCGGTCCAGCGGACTGACCACCTTGCGCAGGAGGTCAGTGGCAACCTGGGTATAGAGCGTGGTGGTCTCGATCTGCCTGTGTCCAAGGAGCACCTGGATCACGCGGATATCCTCCTTCTGTTCCAGCAGGTGCGTGGCAAAGGAATGCCTCAGCGTGTGCATGGATACGCGCTTGTCGATGTTTGCGGTCTCGGCGGCCGCATGGATGGCGCGGGTCAGTTGCCGCGTGCTGAGCGGGTCGATCGGATCGAGGCCCGGAAAGAGCCACCCGCCATCGAGCATGCAGCCCTGGGCACGGGCAACGCGCCACCAGACGCGCAGACGTTCGAGCAGGACCGGCGAGAGCATCGCGTAGCGGTCACGGCGGCCCTTGCCCTGCTCGATGCGCAGGGTCATGCGCTGGCTGTCGATGTCGCTGACCCTGAGGGCGACCACTTCGCTCGCACGCAGCCCGGCGCCATAGGCGACCGACAGCGCGGTCTGATGCTTGAGGTTTCCGGCTGCCGCGATGAGCCGGCGCACCTCCTCGGGGCTGAGCACAACCGGGAGCGTGCGAGGCACGCGTACCGGCTGCATCCGCGCCATCAGCTCAGGCCGGCCGAGCGTGACTTCGAAGAAGAACTTCAGACCGCTGATCGCGGCGTTCAGCGACACCGGCGACGCGCCGTGATCGACCAGATGCAGCTGGTAGTCCCGGAGGTCCTCGACAGTGGCGGTATCGGGTAAACGCCCGAGGTATCGGGCGAACTGACGTACGGCACGTAGGTAGGCGGCCTGGGTCTTGGGTGCGAACTTGCGCATGCGCAAGTCCTCAAGCATACGGCGGCGCAGCGGGCTGATGCCCGGATCGGAGGAGGTCATGATGGGGCTCCTGCTGGAGGACGAGGCGGATTGCCTCAACCACCAACATAAGCGCCGGCGCCACTGGCCTCCCATTCGCCGCCAGAGACGGGCCGCAGCCCCCTACCGCGCGAGCGGTTTAGTCCATGTCGGCCTGAGCCGTCATTCGAGCATCGGTGCCGGTCAGGCGGGTATGGGGCGCTTTCCTGTCATTCACAGGTCGGTGGTCGCGAATGACTCGTCCCACGGAAAGCGAACGAGTACTTGCGACCCACTGCAGCCCTTCGGCCCCGCCTGAATTCATCGGCTGCTTACAAGGTGCACCGGCCACTCATCATTTCGCGTCAGCCGGCAGATCGTCTTGAGGTTTGTTCGATGCCTGCCCATGTCCGTGGACTCGGGGTGCGCGCCGGCGCGTGCGGGCAGGCGTTGAATAAACCTGAAGGGAGGAAACCGCGGAGTGCTCTGATGCAATGGAGTCTTCGGGGCTATGGCGATTGATTGCCCGGGATGGCGAGCGGTGTTGCGGGATGCGTGGTCAGGCGGGAGGCCGGTTGAGGGCTGAGGTTGTGCCGAAGCGGTGCAGTGGCGCCATCGTGATGGCGGAACGGACGTGCAAGGGCCTGTGCGAAGCGACAGACGCAAAGGTCTGCTCGTGGGCCGCGTTGCCGCAAAGCCGAGGGTCGGGTTGTTCGTCCTGGAACAGTGGCGCTCATATCTCGCCCCGGCGCGTGGGTGGTGCGCGGATCGGTGCAATGCGCGCAAGGATATCGATGACGATCATCGGCGCGCCGCAGTGCCGGCAGATGAAGGCGGGGCGCGTTTCGATGACGGTTTCGTGAGCTGATGTGTTGACGTCGGTCGCGACGTGCAGCAGTTCGCGGACCTTCGCGAGACTGGCGCGGCGCACCGGGTTGGCGAGCAGTCCGTAGTGACGGATACGATGGAAGCCACCGGGCAGCACATGGAGCAGGAAGCGGCGCATGAACTCGCCGGCTTCGAGGGTCATGGTCTTGTAGCGGGTGTGCCCCTTCGCACGGTAGTCCTTCCAGCGGAAGGTCACGCCGCGTTCATCGAATGCAAGCAGGCGCTGGCTGGAGATCGCGACGCGGTGCGTATAGCGCGACAGGTACGCGAGCACTGCTTCGGGTCCTGCAAAGGGACGCTTTGCGTAGACGACCCATTCGCAGGCACGCAGCGGCGCAAGCCACACGTCAAAGACAGCTGGGTCGGCAAGTTCAGCGTACTGGCCGAAGAACTGCAGGTGGCCGTGCCGGTGCGCGTCCGTGAGCGCTTCGAGCAAGCGCCTGCGGAACAGGCGCGATAGCACACGTACCGGCAGGAAGAAGCCGGGCCGGCATCCGATCCACCGCTGACCATCGGGCGACAGCCCACCACCGGGGACGATACCGTGTACGTGCGGATGATGCGTGAGTGCCGAGCCCCAGGTGTGCAGCACGAGCGTCGCGCCGATCTGGGCGCCGAGGTGCTTCGGATCAGCGGCAATGGTGCGTAGCGTTTCGGCGGCGATATCGAACAGCAGCCCGTAGATGACGGCCTTGTTGTACCAGGCGATGGCACTGATGGGCGCGGGCAGCGTGAAGACGACATGGTAGTACCCGACCGGAAGCAGATCGGCCTGGCGTGCCTGGAGCCAGCGATGCGCAGCACTGCCCTGGCACTTCGGGCAATGACGGTTGCGGCAGGAGTTGTAGGCAACCTCGATGCGGTCGCAGCCGGCGCAGCGCAGCACATGCCCCCCGAGTGCCGCACTGCGGCACTGTTCGATGGCCGACATGACCTTCAGCTGCCCCAGGCTCAGCGCTACCGTGCGCCGCCACGCCGGCCCGCAGGCGCGGAAGATATCCGCGACCTCCAGCACGGGGTGCTCCGCGTGCGGCCGGGCTAGCCGGCGGGCAGGCGGTCCAGCGGACTGACCACCTTGCGCAGGAGGTCAGTGGCAACCTGGGTATAGAGCGTGGTGGTCTCGATCTGCCTGTGTCCAAGGAGCACCTGGATCACGCGGATATCCTCCTTCTGTTCCAGCAGGTGCGTGGCAAAGGAATGCCTCAGCGTGTGCATGGATACGCGCTTGTCGATGTTTGCGGTCTCGGCGGCCGCATGGATGGCGCGGGTCAGTTGCCGCGTGCTGAGCGGGTCGATCGGATCGAGGCCCGGAAAGAGCCACCCGCCATCGAGCATGCAGCCCTGGGCACGGGCAACGCGCCACCAGACGCGCAGACGTTCGAGCAGGACCGGCGAGAGCATCGCGTAGCGGTCACGGCGGCCCTTGCCCTGCTCGATGCGCAGGGTCATGCGCTGGCTGTCGATGTCGCTGACCCTGAGGGCGACCACTTCGCTCGCACGCAGCCCGGCGCCATAGGCGACCGACAGCGCGGTCTGATGCTTGAGGTTTCCGGCTGCCGCGATGAGCCGGCGCACCTCCTCGGGGCTGAGCACAACCGGGAGCGTGCGAGGCACGCGTACCGGCTGCATCCGCGCCATCAGCTCAGGCCGGCCGAGCGTGACTTCGAAGAAGAACTTCAGACCGCTGATCGCGGCGTTCAGCGACACCGGCGACGCGCCGTGATCGACCAGATGCAGCTGGTAGTCCCGGAGGTCCTCGACAGTGGCGGTATCGGGTAAACGCCCGAGGTATCGGGCGAACTGACGTACGGCACGTAGGTAGGCGGCCTGGGTCTTGGGTGCGAACTTGCGCATGCGCAAGTCCTCAAGCATACGGCGGCGCAGCGGGCTGATGCCCGGATCGGAGGAGGTCATGATGGGGCTCCTGCTGGAGGACGAGGCGGATTGCCTCAACCACCAACATAAGCGCCGGCGCCACTGGCCTCCCATTCGCCGCCAGAGACGGGCCGCAGCCCCCTACCGCGCGAGCGGTTTAGTCCCCTCGGCTATATCTGCCGTTCACACTCTCTCGGAAGCAGTCTTCTCAAAATGGCCGCTATCGAGCAGCGCGAGCGAGCGCTCGGGCCCCCAACTGCAGCAGTTCGAGCCTTCCGTCCTTGAGTGACAAAATATTATGAATGGACTAAACCGCTCGCGCGGTAGGGGGCTGCGGCCCGTCTCTGGCGGCGAATGGGAGGCCAGTGGCGCCGGCGCTTATGTTGGTGGTTGAGGCAATCCGCCTCGTCCTCCAGCAGGAGCCCCATCATGACCTCCTCCGATCCGGGCATCAGCCCGCTGCGCCGCCGTATGCTTGAGGACTTGCGCATGCGCAAGTTCGCACCCAAGACCCAGGCCGCCTACCTACGTGCCGTACGTCAGTTCGCCCGATACCTCGGGCGTTTACCCGATACCGCCACTGTCGAGGACCTCCGGGACTACCAGCTGCATCTGGTCGATCACGGCGCGTCGCCGGTGTCGCTGAACGCCGCGATCAGCGGTCTGAAGTTCTTCTTCGAAGTCACGCTCGGCCGGCCTGAGCTGATGGCGCGGATGCAGCCGGTACGCGTGCCTCGCACGCTCCCGGTTGTGCTCAGCCCCGAGGAGGTGCGCCGGCTCATCGCGGCAGCCGGAAACCTCAAGCATCAGACCGCGCTGTCGGTCGCCTATGGCGCCGGGCTGCGTGCGAGCGAAGTGGTCGCCCTCAGGGTCAGCGACATCGACAGCCAGCGCATGACCCTGCGCATCGAGCAGGGCAAGGGCCGCCGTGACCGCTACGCGATGCTCTCGCCGGTCCTGCTCGAACGTCTGCGCGTCTGGTGGCGCGTTGCCCGTGCCCAGGGCTGCATGCTCGATGGCGGGTGGCTCTTTCCGGGCCTCGATCCGATCGACCCGCTCAGCACGCGGCAACTGACCCGCGCCATCCATGCGGCCGCCGAGACCGCAAACATCGACAAGCGCGTATCCATGCACACGCTGAGGCATTCCTTTGCCACGCACCTGCTGGAACAGAAGGAGGATATCCGCGTGATCCAGGTGCTCCTTGGACACAGGCAGATCGAGACCACCACGCTCTATACCCAGGTTGCCACTGACCTCCTGCGCAAGGTGGTCAGTCCGCTGGACCGCCTGCCCGCCGGCTAGCCCGGCCGCACGCGGAGCACCCCGTGCTGGAGGTCGCGGATATCTTCCGCGCCTGCGGGCCGGCGTGGCGGCGCACGGTAGCGCTGAGCCTGGGGCAGCTGAAGGTCATGTCGGCCATCGAACAGTGCCGCAGTGCGGCACTCGGGGGGCATGTGCTGCGCTGCGCCGGCTGCGACCGCATCGAGGTTGCCTACAACTCCTGCCGCAACCGTCATTGCCCGAAGTGCCAGGGCAGTGCTGCGCATCGCTGGCTCCAGGCACGCCAGGCCGATCTGCTTCCGGTCGGGTACTACCATGTCGTCTTCACGCTGCCCGCGCCCATCAGTGCCATCGCCTGGTACAACAAGGCCGTCATCTACGGGCTGCTGTTCGATATCGCCGCCGAAACGCTACGCACCATTGCCGCTGATCCGAAGCACCTCGGCGCCCAGATCGGCGCGACGCTCGTGCTGCACACCTGGGGCTCGGCACTCACGCATCATCCGCACGTACACGGTATCGTCCCCGGTGGTGGGCTGTCGCCCGATGGTCAGCGGTGGATCGGATGCCGGCCCGGCTTCTTCCTGCCGGTACGTGTGCTATCGCGCCTGTTCCGCAGGCGCTTGCTCGAAGCGCTCACGGACGCGCACCGGCACGGCCACCTGCAGTTCTTCGGCCAGTACGCTGAACTTGCCGACCCAGCTGTCTTTGACGTGTGGCTTGCGCCGCTGCGTGCCTGCGAATGGGTCGTCTACGCAAAGCGTCCCTTTGCAGGACCCGAAGCAGTGCTCGCGTACCTGTCGCGCTATACGCACCGCGTCGCGATCTCCAGCCAGCGCCTGCTTGCATTCGATGAACGCGGCGTGACCTTCCGCTGGAAGGACTACCGTGCGAAGGGGCACACCCGCTACAAGACCATGACCCTCGAAGCCGGCGAGTTCATGCGCCGCTTCCTGCTCCATGTGCTGCCCGGTGGCTTCCATCGTATCCGTCACTACGGACTGCTCGCCAACCCGGTGCGCCGCGCCAGTCTCGCGAAGGTCCGCGAACTGCTGCACGTCGCGACCGACGTCAACACATCAGCTCACGAAACCGTCATCGAAACGCGCCCCGCCTTCATCTGCCGGCACTGCGGCGCGCCGATGATCGTCATCGATATCCTTGCGCGCATTGCACCGATCCGCGCACCACCCACGCGCCGGGGCGAGATATGAGCGCCACTGTTCCAGGACGAACAACCCGACCCTCGGCTTTGCGGCAACGCGGCCCACGAGCAGACCTTTGCGTCTGTCGCTTCGCACAGGCCCTTGCACGTCCGTTCCGCCATCACGATGGCGCCACTGCACCGCTTCGGCACAACCTCAGCCCTCAACCGGCCTCCCGCCTGACCACGCATCCCGCAACACCGCTCGCCATCCCGGGCAATCAATCGCCATAGCCCCGAAGACTCCATTGCATCAGAGCACTCCGCGGTTTCCTCCCTTCAGGTTTATTCAACGCCTGCCCGCACGCGCCGGCGCGCACCCCGAGTCCACGGACATGGGCAGGCATCGAACAAACCTCAAGAATATTGGTCACCCATTGAATTCAGGCTACACAGCAGCGTCCTGGCGAGCACCCACGTGTGCCCTCGCAGGAAAGAAAGGGGTCTGGGCTGCGCTACGACGCGTGCCCGGAGACAATAACGCTGCTCAAACTAGAGGTCTGCTTAAAACCAAATACTGAGAAGGGCGACTGCACCTATTTCGACTCGCTAGCGACGGGTGCGTATTCCACGCAAAGAGAACAGCCATTCGACGGCAAAGTGAATCGTGATTCCACGGCAAAGTGAACAAGGATTCCACGCCATCGCGAACAAACGGAGCGCAGCGACGCGGGACCTTTACCTTTTTACTCGGACTGCGGCTTTGCGGTCAATCGACTGCGCGTCTTGCGCAGCGATTCGCCCGCGAGCGTGATGCGATGAGCGTTGTGCACCAGCCGGTCAAGGATCGCGTCGGCGACAGTGGGTTCGCCGATCGCCTCATGCCAGTGGTCCACCGGGATCTGGGAGGTAGCGAGCGTGGAGCGGTGCCCGTGACGGTCGTCAAGAACCTCAAGCAGATCGCGCCGCGCGGAATCAGTCAGCGGCGCCATTGCCAGATCGTCGAGAATCACGAGATCCGTCTTGGCAAGTTGGGCGAGCCATCGCGCGTAGCGCCCGCTGCCGTGTGCGATCGCCAGTTCCTCGTTCAGTTTCGGCACGCGCAGATAGCAGGCGGAGAACCCCTGGCGGCACGCCTGGATGGCGAAGGCGCAACCCAACCAACTCTTGCCGAGCCCGGTCGGGCCAACCAGGATCAGGTTCTGCCTCTCCCGAAGCCACTCACCGGTCAGCAGTCGGGCGGTGAGCGCCCGGTCCAGGCCGCGGGCGGTGCGATAGTCGATGTCCTCGGGCGAAGCGTCGGGGACCTTCAGTCTGGCCCGGCGCAGCCGGGCCGCCGTTTGTCGCGAGTCACGTTCACTGGATTCACGCTCGACCAGCAGCCCCAGACGTTCTTCAAAGCCCAGTCGGTCAATGCCGTCCTGGGACTGTTGCTCGGCAAGCGCCGCCGCCATGCCGGGCAGGCGCAGCGCGTGCAGTTTGTCGACAGTGGGATGATGCAGCATATAGACTCCCTTTCAGCTTCAGTGGTAGTACGAAGGCCCGCGCACGTTGGCATGCACAAGCGGCAGGTCGGCCTGCCCGGTGGCAGGTTCGGGCTCCCGGTCCAGGCCGTTCTTCAGCGTCGAGTCAATGAACCTGTAGTTCGGCGCTTTCAGATCGATCGCGCGGCGGCAGGCAGCTTCGAGCCGGTCGCGTCCGTAATCCTTGCCCATGCGCAGCACACCCAGGCAGGTGCGATACGACTGCTGGGGGTGCTTGCGGGCACCCAGCAGGTGCTGGATGACAGCCGCCGTATGCGGGCCGATGTCGGCGGCCCAGTTGCGCAGCCGCTCCGGGTCCCAGCCCTTGGCGACCGCCAGGTGCTCCGGCGGCATGTGCGCGTCGATCGTGGTGTGGTAGCGACGGCGAGCGCTTTTGCCGTGAGCGGCAATGCGTTGGCCGCGATGGAAGATCTCGACGGTGTTGATCGTGTGGCGCACGTCGACCTGTTCGCGCGCGTAGCGATATGGGACCGAGTAATAGTGCTGATCAAGTTCAACGTGATAGTCAGGGCCGATACGCGCGACCTTCCACTCAGCGTACTGATAGGGCTGCTCGGGCAAGGGCCTGAGTGCCGGACGATCGATTTCGTCGAAGACGCTACGGCGGGAGCCGGGCAGTTTCTTGAAGGGCCGGTTGTTCAGATCGCCCAGTAACGCGGCGACCGCCCGGTTGGCCTCGCCCAGGCTGAAGAAGCGCTGGTTGCGCAGGCGGGCGAGGACCCATCTCTGCACCAGGAGGACCGACAGCTCTGCTTTCGGCTTGTCC
Source organism: Paraburkholderia sp. Clong3 (assembly GCF_050436485.1). NCBI lineage: Bacteria > Pseudomonadati > Pseudomonadota > Betaproteobacteria > Burkholderiales > Burkholderiaceae > Paraburkholderia > Paraburkholderia sp. Clong3. Next base: position 1,343,469 of record NZ_JBNDMH010000003.1, read on the forward strand.
CTCGGCTTTTTACTGCGAGCCGGGATCACAGCCACGGAGTAATGCCTGGCCATTTCCTGGTAGGTTGGATTGATGTCCGGATCGTAGAACCCCGGCTTGTGGACGCCCGATTTTAGATTGTCGGGCACCAGGATCTCGACCAGGCCGTCATAGAACGCGAAGGCGCGCACGTGCGAGCCGATCCAGTCGGGCAACTGCTGGGTCCAGGTGAGCTCAGCGAAGGTAAAACCGGACACGCCGAGCGCGGCGACGAACAGTTCAGCCTCGCGGACTTCACCGGTGTCCGGATTGATGATGCCGAGCTTCTTGCCCGAGTAGTCGACGAACAGCTTCTGGCCCGGCACGTGCGTTTGCCGCATCGTGACAGGAAGCCGCTGCGCCCATTCCTGGTAAGCCTTGCAGAACCAGCTATAGCCGCAGCCGTCCGGATGCTGCGCCTTGTATTCCTGCCACAGCAGATCGAGCGTGACGCCTTTCCTGCCGATCTCGCGATGCACCGCCGGCCAGTCCGGCATGCCGCGCGTTGGCTCGCGCCGTGCCGGCGGCGGATACAGTCTCGCCTCGAGCGCCGCGTCGTCCGTCAGCAGTTCCGGTGGCAGGGGCCAGCCCAGCCCCGCCAGCCGCGTGCGGCGCAGGTAATGCCACACCGTCGTTGTCGAGGCACCGACCGCGTCGGCGATCTCCCTCTGGTTGCGGTCACACTCGAAATGCAGCCGCAGCACTTCCCTGATTTTGCGCATGGTCAACCTGACATTTGCCATTCGGCACTCCCGACAAAACTGTCGATCGTGCCACCGTTGACCCGCGTCGCCGCCACCCCGAAACCGTGTTCGCGATGGCGTGGAAACCCTGTTCTTTTTGCCGTGGAATCGGCATTAACTTTGCCGTGGAATTCGTGTTCTTTTTGCCGTGGAATCCCTGTTCACTTTGGCGTGGAATATTCAGGCATCTGCAGGCTCGCTACGACGATTACGTTGGTTGCAGCCTTTGCAAATGTCCTGGCGTTGGCCTCCACGATCTCGCCGATTCTCAAAGGCTCGGTAAAAAGTCGCTCAACAGGAATACGCTCGACAGTGTTCTCGGCCAGCCTGTCTGCGGCGGAGTCGATGAGTTTCTCGATGACTTCCTTTACGAAAGGGTCAGCCTCAACGTTGATACCTATGGCCCGGGCGAGCAAGCCCGAGGCAACAGAACGCGCGGCCTCCGCTTTTTCGGCCACTGAAGGTGCTTGCCGTCTAAGGTGGATGAAGCGAGCGTGTTTCCACGATGCAGATAGTTTGCCTCTTTTGAATTTCGGGTGGGCGGTCTGGCGAGTCAAGGGCGGGCGTGAGCCCGGCGCAGCGAACCCTTGACGCGTGTGAAACAGATAAGCTGGAGCGTGGCTGGTTGCGGCAGAATGCGGCAACCAGCCACGCAAGACGAAGCAAATGACCAATCAACTGTTTGAAGCCGCCTTGGGAATCAAGGCGCCGTGGTACGTGCAAGCTGTCGACTTTGACACGGCCAAACGGCAGCTCACAATTACCGTGGATTTTGTTGCAGGCAGCCGCTTTGCCTATCCTGGCGTAGCCGACGAGCACCCGGTGCATGACACGCAAATCAAACGACTGCGCCACCTGAATTTCTTCCAGCACGAATGCTATCTGGAGGTCCGGGTGCCGCGTGTGCGCTTGCCCGATGGCTCGGTGCGGCTGGTGGAACCGGATTGGGTCGGCCAGCTCAGCGGCTTCACCTTGCTGTTCGAGGCGCTGGTGCTGATGCTCGCTCAGCAGATGCCGTTTGCCGCCGTGGCGCGCATCGTCAACCTGTCGTGGCACCGGGTTCACGCCATCTGCTCGCGCTATGTGGAACTGGCGCTCGCGTCGGCGGACCTGTCGGACGTGACGACGGTGGCGATTGACGAAACCTCGTACCGGCGCGGCCATGAGTATCTGACACTGGTCGCCGATATGCAGGCGCGGCGGGTCGTGTTCGTCACGACCGGCAAGGATGCCGGCACGATTGAACGCTTCGCGGCCTATCTGGGTCAACACGGTGGCAAGCCCAAACAGGTCGACTCGGTCAGCATCGACATGTCGCCGGCTTTCATCAAGGGTGTCAATGAACATCTGCCCGATGCCCGAATCACGTTCGACAAATTTCACGTCGTCGCACATGCATCAAAAGCCCTCGATACGGTGCGCCGACAACAACAGAAAGTCGACCCGGAACTTAAAGGCATGCGCTGGACGCTGCTCAAAGACCCGGACAAGCTCAACCTGGCCCAATTGACCGACCTCGAAGCCCTCGTCAGGCAGTACGCGACGAAGCGAACGGCGCGGGCATGGCTGTATCGCGAGCAATTGCGTGAGATTCTCGAGCGCCGGCAAATCAACGTCGTCTCCGAGATGTTGCAGCAGTGGTGCACCAATGTCATGCGCTCCAAGGTCGAATCAATGAAGGAGGTGGCGCGAATGATTCGCCGGCACTTCGACGGCATCGTCGCCTGGACCCAGACCCGCCAGACCAACGGCTTCATCGAGGCCATCAACGGCCTGTTTCAGGCCGCCAAACGCAAAGCCCGTGGATATACTCGCTTCGAGACCATGCGTACGGTCCTCTTTCTTATTGCTGGCAAACTCGACTTCTCCGCGTTCAACTCGCATGCCCGCTGAAGGCCGTTACCCACTCCATTTTCAAAAGAGCCCATTCGATACTGTTGAAAAAGTCGCTGCAGGGCTTTTTCAATTCGCTCGCAAGAAAATCGACCTCTCAGATCGGCCTACAAGCCACCTGCAAACGCCGGTCAAGGGTAAGAGGACCCCTGAAAACCTCGCGACAAAGACGGGCGGCGACTTTTTCAACAGAATCAGAGTACAACGGCCAGTCGTATAGGTCATCTCCAGCGACGGGTGGCACGACCGCTGACCCCGTCACAGACGAACGGTCGTAAGCGATCCATTTTCGGCGTCTAGCCGCTGGGGACAGGAGCGAGGAGCATAGGTGTCCACCTATTCGGAGGTGGACACCTATGGCTGACAAAGATCCAGAGTTAAGAGTAGTTCGACGCAGCAGCGACGGTCGCCGTCGTTACGACGATAAAGGCAAGCGTGCGCTAGTTGAGGAAGCGCTGCGTTCTGGCGTGTCGGTTGCCCGCCTGGCGCAGGAGCACGGGATCAACGCCAACCTGCTACGCAAGTGGATCACGAAGTACCTGCTGGAGCGCGAGAAAGGCATATCGCCGGCATCGCAGGATGATGCTACCGGCGAACAGGAACGTCCGCATGCCCCGGAGGAAATCGTACTGGAGGGCGCGCTCGCGGTGATTGATGGCGCGCCCATTGACATCCCGGGTTCGCGCAAACGCTCCCCACCTGTCGCCTCGCCCACGGCATTCGTGCCTGTCGTTGCAGCACCACCAGCACTGCCAACCGCACCGCCGTCGCTGTCGCCGTCACCGTCACCATCGCCATCGCCATCGCCATCGCTGACGCTCGCACTGCATGTGCGACTGTCCAACGGCGTCGAGTTTGATCTCGGCGAGGCGAGCATCGACGAACTGACCGCCGTGGTCCAGATGCTGGGGAGGATGCCGTGTTCCGGTTCGACGAAGGCCTGAAGGTCTACCTGCATCGGGAACCAGTCGACTTCCGCTATGGCATGAACAGCCTGTCGATTCTCGTGGAGCAGGCCATGCATTTGAACCCGATGGATTCCTCGCTCTATGTGTTTACCAACCGGAGATGCGATCGCATCAAGATCCTGGGCTGGCAGGGCAACGGTTTCTGGCTCATGCTCAAGAGACTCGAGGCAAACGATCGCTTCGTGTGGCCTGACAGCGCGAACCGGGTCGCGACACTGAGCGTCGAGCAGTTGCACTGGCTTATCGAGGGCATCGACATTGCCGCAGTCCAGCGACATCCCAGTCGAAATTATGCACGCGTGAGCTGAACACGTCACCGGCGTGCCGGTCTAAGCGGTATGCCGATCAACGTGATCATCGACGCCGACGAACTCAAGGCACTGCTCGCGATGCGAGAGGCCTATGGTTCGCTTCAGCGCGATCATGAGGAGGTTCGCAGCGCACTGCGCCTCGTGACAGCTGAGCGCGATCTCGCCGAGGAACGACTGCGCGCTTACCGTCGCGAACTGTTTGGCGCGAAAAGCGAAGCGCGCGCCTCGGACCAGTTCGGCCTGTTCAACGAAGCCGAAGCGCTCGGCGCGAACGCCACTCCCGCGCAGGAAGATACCCCCGGAACCGAGGTCGCGGCCCACAAGCGCAAGAAGCGCGGCCACCGCAAGCCTCTCGATCCCAATCTGCCGCGTGATGTCGTGCGACACGAACTCCCTGAGGCAGAGCGCTTCTGCGATCACGACGGACACGCGCTCGTCGAGATCGGCGTCGAGATCAGTGAGCAGCTCAATGTCATTCCCGAGCAGTTGCGAGTCACCCAGCATCAGCGTATCAAGTACGCCTGCCTATGTTGCGATCTCGGCATCAAGGTTACGCCGGCACCGCCCCGTATCATCCCGCGGGGGCTGCTGAGTGAATCGGCGCTCGCGTGGATCGCCACCGGCAAGTACCAGTTCGGCATGCCGCTCTATCGCCAGGCCGGTCTGCTGCGTCGCTTCGGCGGCGACATCTCGTCGAACACGATTGCCGCGAGCATGGTCCGCGTCGGTCTTGCGACGCAACCCGTCATCAACCTGATGCGCGATGCGCTGCTCGATGCCGAACTGATCTACGGCGACGAGACGACGTTCCAGGTCCTGAAGGAGCAAGGGCGAAAGCCGCAAACGAAAAGCTATCTGTGGGCGCAGATGACCGGTTCGGGCATCCCCATCCGTTGCTTCACCTATACGCCAGGTCGTGGCGCCAGGCTGGCTGACAGGCTGTTTGCCGGTGTCCGTAAAGGTGCCGCCCTGATGACCGATGGATACGAACCCTACAACGGCATCGCTGAACAGTACCAGCTCGTGCACCTCGGATGCTGGACGCACGCAAGACGGTACTTTGTGAAGGCGGAAGACAATGTCCCCAAAGCAGCGCGCCCGCCCGATCTGCTCGCGACACGCTTCATCAGCCTGATCGGAAAACTGTTCGCGGCCGAAGCGCGAAGCCAGACGTGGACGGCTGGGCGACGACAGCGATTGCGACGACGATACAGCGCGTGCGTACTCGATGTTATCGAAAAGCTGATGCTTGAGCACTCGCCTGGCGTCGTCCCCAACAGTCTGCTCGGCAAGGCGCTGACCTATCTGCACGGGCAGTGGCCGAAGCTGATCCGTTACGTTGAAGACGGCAACTGGCCCATATCGAACAACCCTTGCGAAAATTCCATTCGCCCGTTCTGCCTGGGACGCCGCGGCTGGTTGTTTGCTGACACCGTCGATGGCGCAAACGCGAGCGCCAATCTCTACTCACTGGTCGAAACCTGCAAGGCGAACAGCATTGATCCGTATCGCTATCTCACCTGGCTGTTACAGCGTCTCCCGCTGGCACAGACCGTCGACGACTACGACGCGCTCTTGCCCTGGAAGATGCCCATCGATCTCCGCTGACTGAGCCCTGTACCACATCTCATGACAACCGCGCCCTTACTCTGAGGGGTGTCGTCAATGGATCGCGTACGAACGGTCTATAAACAGCGAGCGCTATCTGCGTCAAATATTTCCGTGCACGTTTTACGTCGTCGGCCGGCCGGGGCTGCAGGTCCGCCGCTGTCTGGCCGTGATCATCGGCGCTACCGTCCTCGCGCTGCCGCTGGTAACTTTGCTTCTCATGCAACTACGGTTCCTCGCGTATCAGGATCACGCGATTACATGGGCGCAGCGCATCGCGGTCTGGACGGAAGTCATCGTCGTTGTCACGTTGTGGCCCGTGATCATAGATCGGAACGGCACCTAGGGAGATATCTGCGCGAGGTTCGGGACGCGGCGCGAAGGCACAAGAAACTGGCAGTCTTATGGCTGATGCTTTGGATCCCATGTTTGTGGCTTTTTTGGCCCGGCGCGAAGTTGTTGGGCAGCAGTCGCCTTGGTCATCGCAATTGCGGTATTTGGCGTCGACCATTAGGAAGTCTGCCAGTCCCTTAACGGCAGCGTAGACGATCTCGGGTTGCGCGGTGGGCGCGAAGTAGTCACCGGATCACTGCGACGAGTCGGGTATCGAGCCGATCAATCACGGACGGCGGGATGTTTGTCGGGGGCTTTCACTGGATGTCTACCGCCGACGGCGGGAGTCGCGCTTCGAATGGCTCCACGGAGTAGTCGCCCTAGTCGACGCTCGTACGGAGAACAAGTCCCACTCCCGCCTTGAGAAACGATAGCTGCGTCGAGGAGGCGAGGCAAGCGCGACTTCTGCTCATCATTTCATTCAACGAGTTCCCGGGATCGTCTCGCTAAGCGCGATTTCCGCCCACGTCGCTGGGGTTCGAGTCGTGCCAGATGAAATGCATAACCACAGTCGAGTCGTTTCCGGCAGCGCGCCTATTTCGCGCACCACTACGGCCATTAGGTCGCCGCTCTGCCCAAGCCTTGGCAAACTTGGCGCTGCTTTTTGGGCCGCGACCGGTGCTGTCCTGACATTTGCTGCCGAAACCGCCTGCGGCAACAGCCGCACTTGAGCAGAACCCAAGTTGACTTCCGTCGGCCCAAAGCCGTCAATTGTGGGCGTAGCCGAGCCGAAGATGGCTCCTCGCCCGCTAGCGCTCCACCCGAAGACTCCTGCGTTGGTTTGCAGCAATGCTTTGACTTGGGGCGGTAGGCTCGAATTTGGGTTCGGCACAACAACATTAGCGCCTACAACACCGATGCTCGTGCGACTGAGTCCCATCACACCAGCAGGGGTGGAAACGATATCGTCGATAAAGACGCTCGTGTCAGCATCAGTTAAATCGCTCGTGCCGATGACCCCTGGCACGTTCACGCTCGCCCCTACGACGCCGATTCCCCCTTTGGCTCCGCTCGAGTCCGGCGGGATGCCTGATACGGCATCGGTGGACAACTGAGGCGTGTGATCTTTGCCATTGGCGTAGAGCTTATTGCTCGCCCCAAATACGCCGTAGTGATCGCCCACACCCCATATGCCGGGCCTAACGCCATCTGGAGTTTTGCGAAGTCCCGGGCTGTGCAGCATTGCTTCCGCATATACACCACAACCCTGACCGGTAGTATCAACTCCTTGTACGTTTACGCCGTACGTAATATTATTCGCGTTCGTGAAAAATCCAGCGAAAGTGGGAGCTCCGGACGCTCTGAGTGCGGTAAATTGGTTGTCTGAACTCATGATATCCAATCCTTAAAAGATGGTTAAGTAAGGGACTAGTGGGAATTCGTGGTGTAACTTACCAGCTGTAAATAGCCCCAGTAAACTTCTCATACAGTTGGTTGGCGAAAAATAAGCTCCCACCGCGCGTTAGTAGTGCTATTTAACCGGGCAAAAGAATAACTATCTGAGCCTGCTGAGTCCGGTGGGGTCGTTCACCCTGAATTTTGAATCCCCTGAGCGCGGAAGTGTTTGGGGCTTTATGTTTTTTTTGGGGACACCGCGAATGCTGCGCTCGCGTCAAAGAGAGATCATCTCAATTTTGGGGTTGCGAAATCCAATCGCGGTTTGATAGGCAATCATGTTCACGCTGGCTGTCAACGGCCAACCAATAGAAACTGTCCGGTAGATGGTAGTTTGGCTCTCTTCATTGAAGCGAGAATCGGACTAGGTCGATCCGGACGGTATGCAGATACGATCCAGACATTCTTGTCTACTGGGGGATCAGGCCAATTCAGCCATCTCTGAATGGCGATACGCCAAGCAGCATCGGTTGCTTCGGAAAATGCCATCAACTGACTATCGTCCATGTTGCCACTCCTTTCGGGCAGAAGACCTGTGTTGAGGGACATGCTGAAGAGCCAGTCAAGGTTTCGCTGGAACGGTGTCGCGTGGCGGGGACGTGACATAGGGTCAACGTGTGCGCTGGATCGGCCTATCCACAGACTAGTTGACGTTAATACGTTTACCAAGCTTTGTCGTCGAGTCGTAACCCGACGCGAAGTAGGGGTACAGATTGTCGCATTTCTGGCCTCCTGGCTAGTCGGCCGCAGTTCGCTTGGTGGAAGGTCGGCGGGGTATAGAGTGGGGCCTCGCAGTTGCGCGTTTTCGCTAGCCAGCGTGCTTTGAACTTAGTCAACACTGGTTTGCTGACTGCTTCGTGTTGAATCCTGTTTACCGTATGGTTCAAGCCCCCGAACAATTTATGAAGAAGGCCGACTACGCGCGCATGCACGGTGCGTCGGCTACGAAATTTTCGGGCAGGACGAATCTGAACCGCGCCGGGTTTTCCGGAGGCGCCATTTCTTGAGAAAATGGAGCTATGGAAAATACAAAGAAGAAGTCCCCACGGTACCCGCCGGAAGTTCGTGAGCGGGCTGTACGGATGGTGCTGGAGCACCAGGGCGACCACGAATCGCAATGGAAGGTGATCGCGTCGATCGCGGCGAAGTTTGGCTGCGTGGGCGAGACGTTGCGTAACTGGGTGCGCCAGGCAGAACGGGATCGGGGCTTGCGCCCGGGTACGAGCACGCAGGAGCAGGATCGGCTCAAGGAGCTGGAGCGGGAAGTTCGTGAGTTGCGGCAGGTCAACGAGATCCTGCGCAAGGCTTCGGCGTATTTCGCGCAGGCGGAACTCGACCGCCGACCGAAGTGATGGTGATATCCATCAATGATCACCGGGCGGTCTAAGGGGGTCGAGCCGATCTGCAGGGTGCTGCCGATCGCTCCGTCGACCTATTGCACGCATGCAGCAAGGCTGGCCGATCCGGAATTGATGCCGGCACGGGCGAAGCGGGACGCGTCGCTGAGCGAACAGATCCGGCGTGTGTGGGAAGAGAACTTCAGCGTGTACGGGGTTCGCAAGGTGTGGCGGCAACTGAAGCGCGAAGGCATCGAGGTCGCCCGCTGCACTTTACGAACGGCAGCCGGAACAGGAGGACGGCCTGATCCATCACAGCGACCGCGGCGCCCAATATACATCTATCCGTTATACGGAGCGTCTGGTTGAGGCCGGCATCGAGCCGTCGGTGGGCAGCGTCGGCGACTCTTACGACAATGCACTGGCCGAGACGATTAACGGCCTGTACAAAGCGGAAGTGATCCATCGGCTCGGTCCGTGGCGTAATCTGCAGGCCGTCGAGATGGCCACGCTCGGGTGGGTCGACTGGTTCAATCACCGCCGGCTGCTTGAGCCCATAGGCAATGTTCCACCTGCCGAGCTCGAAGCCGCTTATTATCAGCAACTCGCTGGGTCCGCCATGGGGGCGTGACTCAAGCAAAACAGTCTCCGGGATTCCCGGCGCGGTTCAGTTTCGTAGCCAAGATAGCGAAACGCCGACAGTGTGGATTCCGTTCTACGGAGAGCCACGTCCATCAAAGCCTGCTGCTTACGTTCGTCTAGCTAACGTGGTCGCCCCACTGAATGTCGAGACGCCGGTAGGATGACGCTTTCAACGGGAATATATGTTCCAATTTCATTGCTTCGCGCTACGATCCGCTCATGCCAATTGAAAAGAAGCGGGACTTCGCCGGCGCATATCGCGTTGTACTCTTCTCGACATATGTGCACGAAGTCGCGGTAACCATGGGTCAGATACGATGGCCAAGCATCGGCAAGCCTTCGCTTGTTTACGTTACATATTTCAAATCTCCGATTGAATCCATAGGACACAGGGACAACCGTACCATCAGCTTGCAACACGATTACTTTCATCAATGTCGCGGGAGCGATGCTATCGGAACTTGCGTCGAGGTTTGACGCATAGACGAGTTCCGGATTACTAGTCGCTGAGTTACGATGCAGCAAGTCTATCTGAATGTGCATGGACTCACCGTATTTGTCTATCAGCGCCATGGCAATGAGGTAAGCACGGCCCGAGACACCGAAGTCAATCGCGTCGGTACACATCTTGTCCGCTGCCCTTCCACTCAGCTCGAGAGGATGAATCTGCAGCAGACTGGCTTTGTTCCTGGCGGCAAACGCCGCGATCCACAAAAGATGTTGCCACGTATGGCGGGTAAGCGTATGGATAAAACCAAACTTGATGCCGATGCTGCGGACGTTCACCAGTCCCCTCGCCATCCGTTGAAATGCTCGCGTGGAACCACGAATAGCATTGTGAAGTGCTGGTGGACCGTCAAGGCTTAGGGCCAACAAATCAAGTCGACCGCTCAGGCGGTCAAGGCGTTTCGCATCAAGGAGATATCCGTTAGTTGTAACGGTCGTGAGCATGCCCAGCGACTTCGCGTGGCTGAGCAGATCCTCCAGTCCATCGTACAACATGGGTTCGCCGCCGGATACTGATACGACACGATACCCCATGCTTGCCGCATCTGATACGGCTTCGCAGGCAAGTGCAACGTCGAGCGTAAGACCCGCGGATGGTCCCGAATTGGAGTAACAGTGCTTGCAAGAGAGATTACATCTAAGCGACGGGTGCACCTGGATGATAGGTAGTTGCTCCGGCCCGATGGAAGCATTGGCGCCCCCCGACGTCTGCTCGAATGCGCTAGTATCCAATTTGACTTGACTGTTGAACGGTTGCGCCTAATTCGACTGTCACGCCAACAACATCGACAACGGGGACGCCGTAGGGGAAGAGCCATACCCCACTCAGCCTCGGCGTCTTCGTCACGAGATCAGCAAGAACTGCACTCAACGTTTTCGTGTCAAGAACCCCTTTCACAGTCAGACCGTCGACTACCGGCGGAATTCCTCGTGGAAACACTCGGATGTTCTGAAAACCGGAGGTGTAAAACCCTGCGACAAGCGTGACTAGTTCAGACAGGTTGTCATCATCTAGTCCACCAAACCGGAGCACATTCAGCAATTCTTTCTCGAATGCCTGGGTATTGCCAGATGTAGAAACCATTGTCGCCTCCGTTATCGTTCGTTCCTTAAACGGGCTACGAGGAATACCAACAAATTGCATTTAGATCAAGCAGGAATGCCAACTATTCTATAAAAGCGCATGGAGCAAAAATGATCCCCTCTCGTTCAAAGCGTCTTCTTCGAACTTGGCGTTGACGTTTCTCTGTCTGCTCACTCCCGGCGCGGAATTCACCGAAATCGGCGCGACGATCCGTTGCACCCTATACCTCACCGAAGCTAGAGTTGATATCGGAAGCCGTTGTAGCACTCTAGGTAAACTGGGAATGGACTTCAAGTGCACTTAGCGTAACCCTACTGTCAATATTTTCGTTTCGCTGGCGCGCTGTTCACTTGGTCACTGGTCACTGATGCCGGCGTAAGGAGTAGACCTTTACTCTGCACGTGGCACCAAAGCGGTGCTTAATTGTACTTCTGCACGTATCCGCGCACTGCTGTGGCTTGCGCACTCCTCGGTCAGATCATCCAGACTGCGACATAGATCTGTCATATCCGTTTAGAAGCCTCTTCCTTAACAAGTGACCGAACCGAACTTGACGTTGAACTCCCTCGCAGCGTGAACTAACCTGCCCACATATGGGACGGACAACTATCTCACTCCCAGTGCGATGCACAGTGAAACCCAAGGCACCGGGATTGATCGTGTGCTTACGATATTTCAATGGAGCCAAAAATGGCAAACGAGATTGCAAAGCTTACGTTAACAATCGATCCTGAGGCTTTGAAGAAGGCAATCGGGGACGGCCGGCTGCTGGAGCTTGCAGACACGATCGCAAAGGGTGCGGTGAACCAGATTTCTGCTCAAATCGTCGACCATGTCGCACGCGCTGCAACCCAGCAGAAAGCGGGTGAAGGGAACGTTGCGGCGGAAGTGCGCTACATCGCCGGCGAGGAGGGTGGCTTCGGAACCGTGCCCCCGCGGCGGAGGTGGGGAGTCGCTGATCTGAATGTGGTTCTCCCCGCAAGTCCTTTACAGGTCGTCGTGTCCGCGGGACAGCTCGATGCAACCTGAGGTGAGACGGGATGCGCTGAGTCGTTTTTGCTAAAAACACGCGCCAGCCTTGGCTTTCCTATCTCCGTGGTATCTGATCGGAGCTGAAAAATGGATGATTGCGCAGAGGGAGAGCGCGGACACGGCTCCGCAACCCTTATGGTGCATTTGCTAGGCCGATGCAACTTGCGATGCGGGCATTGCTATATGGAGGGGGCACCCGAACGCACTGAGGTGCTTCCATTTGAACACGTCGCGGCCGCAGTCCGGGAGTCGGAAAGCTTGGGCGCGGGCGCTATCTACCTCACCGGCGGCGAACCGTTGCTATATCGGCGCTTGCCGGAGATTTTACGGATAGCTTCGAACGAAACACGCTCGCGACTCATTGTATGCACCAACGGAACATTAATGACGCAGCGATGAACCGCCCCGGATTTTGTGGAGGCTCCAACTCTTGAGAGAATGGAGCCATGAACAAGAAGGTAACCAAGTTTTCCCCGGAAGTCCGGGAGCGCGCAGTGCGGCTGGTGCGCGAGCAGCGTAGCGAACATCCGTCGATGTGGGCGGCGGTCGAATCGATTGCGCCCATGATCGGCTGCACACCGCAGACACTGCACGAGTGGATCAAGCGCGACCAGGTCGACCACGGTGAGCGCGATGGCGTGACCACAGACGAGCGCGAGCGCCTCAAGGCCTTGGAGCGCGAAGTGAAGGAGTTGCGTCGTGCCAACGAGATTCTCAAGGTCGCGAGCGCGTTTTTCGCCCAGGCGGAGCTCGACCGCCGTTTCAAGTCCTGAAGGCCTTCATCGATCAGCATCGCGACACCTTCGGGGTCGAGCCGATCTGCAAGGTCTTGCGGATTGCCCCGTCGGGTTACCGACGCCATGCCGCGCAGCTTCGTGATCCGTCGCGGCGCTCTGTTCGCGCAATCCGCGATGAACGTCTGCGGCCGGAGATCAAGCGTGTGTGGCAGGCCAACATGCAGGTCTACGGCGCGGATAAAGTCTGGAAACAGATGAACCGGGAGCGTATCGCGGTGGCGCGCTGCACGGTCGAACGGTTGATGAAGCAACTGGGTTTGCGAGGCGTGATGCGAGGCAAGCGTGTTCGCACGACTGTTCCTGATGCCATAGCCCCGCGCCCGCTGGATCGGGTCAATCGCCAGTTCAAGGCGGCACGGCCGAACCAGCTCTGGGTTTCGGATTTCACCTACGTTTCGACGTGGCAGGGCTGGCTGTATGTGGCTTTCGTGATCGATGTGTTCGCTCGCCGTATCGTCGGCTGGCGAGTCAGCAGCTCGATGACCACGGACTTCGTTCTGGATGCACTTGAACAGGCGCTTTACGCGCGGCGCCCGGGCGACGACGGAACCTTGATACACCATTCGGACAGAGGGTCCCAATACGTCAGCATTCGCTACAGCGAACGGCTGGCCGAAGCGGGCATCGAACCGTCGGTCGGCAGCCGGGGCGACAGCTATGACAACGCCTTGGCTGAAACGATCAACGGTTTGTACAAGGCTGAACTGATTCATCGCCGCACCTGGAAAACGCGGGAATCCGTTGAACTAGCAACGCTGGAGTGGGTGGCCTGGTTCAATCATCATCGATTGATGGAACCCCTCGGCTATATCCCGCCCGCCGAAGCTGAGGCAAACTACTATCGGCAACTTGAAACAGCTGCCGCAGAACCCGCATCAACTTAAACCAACCAGCCTCCACGATTCCCGGGGCGGTTCAGCGATACGCGGATCTGTTACACGATGTGCGCGCGAACGTGAACGTGAGTGTGGACGGCGACCCCGACTTCCACGACGCCTTCAGAGGCCGTACAGGCTCATTCAAGAAGACGGAACTCGGGATACAACGCCTCGTTGCGGCTCAGGTTCCCGTAACGGTAGTCACCACTGTCGCGCAGGGTAACTGTGATTCGCTCCCGAGAGTCGTCGAATGGGCTGCGAAGATCGGTGTCAAACATATTCGCGTGCAACCGCTCTTGAAGCTGGGTCGGGGCTGCGATATCGCGGACCAGCGTCTCACAACGGTGCAGATGGACCACCTGTTCCTGCAGTTGACGGATCTCGCCAATCGATACCGTAGCAGAGGACTTAAGTGCAGCTTGAACGAAGTGAGCCGTCGATTTCTTCTCGCCCATCCTTGTGGTGCATATGTCTGTAACGGCGAAGGGTGTCACAGGAGGGTTGCGAAAGAAATCAAGAAGCTGGTTATTCGCGAAGATGGGACGGTCCTTCCCGAAGTCCCGAACCTGAATGCTAGGTTCTCGCTAGGAAACATTGAAGACGGTTCGCTTCGATCGCTAGTGATGCGGTACTTCGCGTCTGGCTATGAGAAGTTCGATGCGCTTTGCCGCAGTGTTTACGACGACGTGCTTCCGACCTGGGAGTCCGCTGTAGTTCCGTGGGATCAGCTCGTCGCGGAACGTAGCCACACATGGACGGAGGGGGAAACGCGTAAAAGCAAAGACGACGGATGCTTGTCCTGCGTGCCAGTGAACTTCATGCCAAGACGGGCGACAACCACCAGCCTTCGGGCCCAAGAAAGAGAGTGCGGAAGACTTTGACCGTTCGTTAAAGCGTCAATGTGGCGCACGGCGTTTTATCAGCGCGATTCATAACGAGCGCGATACGAGCATCGCATGCCACGCTGATGGTACAGCAGCAAGGAGATTGTTCCGATGGCTGCCATCAAAATTCTTCGGTCGACGTGCTGTTGTCGCCGATCACCTTTTGCGTCGGACGCCGAATTTCGGCTGATAACCCGGAGCGTGCGGCGATCCATTACGGCCTCGATCTTTCTTGACTGAGACGGCTGGTCAGTCCGCAGTCGGCATGCGGGCCAATAAAGCGTCGGGCCAACACAAAAGATTATTTATTAATGGCCGATTGCCGGGCTCGCAGAAACGACGGGATGCGACTGACAGCCAGGCGCGACCAATATACTCGAGGGGTTTGCCATGTGCCTCGATTGGCCGACGAGCGGGCGTCAGCAATGAGATCGGCCAACGTCTCTTCATCGGCCAGACGTTCCACTTGATCAGCGGTGTGCCAGGAGGAGAGGATCGTGCGCATTTTTACTGAATGTCGAATCTCACTCGGCCTGATTTCTGCAATTTGCTTCGCTTCTGCCAGCGCAGACGCTACGCCAATCTGCCCTCTCGGCTATGGCGCGACAGACGCGGCGAAAAGCCACAAGCTGTTTCTGTATTTCCCGACTGTTGACGACGCGGCATATCCTGCCAACTTCACCGCGAAAGTCCTGCGAGTGCGGATAGAAGTTCTGCCTTTCGGTGAGGCACGTTGTTGACGTATCGTTGCGACATGCTTTCTCATTTAATGGCGCGCTTCAAAGCTTGTGGCACTTAGAAATTCGTGTAACGGCCTTGGCGGCTGGAAGTCGGCTATTTTTGGCTGTTTGAATGGCGAGCTGAGATTAACGTGAAAGCGCCGGAAAGCGGCCATTTGCAGTCCTGGGTCCATGCATTCGGGCGGACATTCGAACGTCGGCTGCGTCCGAGACAACTGACATTCACGCGGCAACCGCGTCCGGCGTGTCGTCGGCTAGAACGGTAGGACGTAGCCCAGGACGAATGACCGTTTTCGATCGAAGCGAAGAGGCACCAAGTGACCGCCAAACGTGGGTGACATCACACCGAATACTAACCAATCGGGAAATATCCATCTATATTTCGAACACCCGGTCGCACCATGCCATTCTGGATTTCCCCACGGTAGACGCTCGCGCTTGCCTACGCACGCGCGCTCGTGTACCGACGCGACCAGTCGACGAGCGAGGTCATCATGGCCATATATCACTGGACTGGAAACGCAGGGACGGGCGCGTTCGCGACAGCAGGCAATTGGGAGACCGTCCCCCCAACGACTGAACCGCCGGGACCCAGTGACGTTGCGATCATCGCTAACGCCGCTACGCCAATTACCGGAACGGGTACCGCGCAGGTCCTGAACTTCGGTGGCACCGACAAGGTTGCCGGACACCTGACTGCGACCTACGGCTGTCCGGTCAATGAAAATTTGACGCTGCTTCGGGGCGCGACCCTGATGACGCCCAAGCTTCACATCGTGGTGGATTTTGGCCCCAACCCGCCGATTACCGGCGCCGCTACGGTGACAGTCGGTGACCAGAGCCGTGTCGTGATCTCGGGATGCAACCCGCCAGACACCTACGCGATTCAGATCGCTGAAACGATCACGATCGATAATATCGTGGTTGAGTCGCGCGGGACTTTGGTGGTGCAAGGAGCGCACGCCGTCGTCAACGCTGGCAATCTGCCGATGTCCGTCGGACAGGACGGGATCGGCGTGCTGACGATCAGGAACGGAGCCGCGGTAAGCGTCGGTAACGGCGATCCGCTCATTTATCCGTGGGCTCTGGTTATCGGGAACCACCCAAGGTCCAATGGCACAGCCGAGGTGTCGCAGGCGTCGCTGCTGGCGCACGGACAGGTCATTGTCGGCCGTAAGTCCGCCGGCAGGTTGGACGTCAACGAAGGTGGTCTCGTCGTCGCAGAGGATATGGCAATCGGCTGGGCGCCGGACGGTGGGCAGGGCTCGGTGACGGTCAAAGGAAACGAGGCACGACTCATCGTCGATAATTTGCTGGAAGTCCAGCATATGGGAGCCGGCTCGCTCACGGTCGCGGAGCATGGCTTCGTTTCAGCAGGCATTGCAATTATCATCAACGGAGTGTTATCGCTGGCCGACGGGCAGATCGAGACAACTGCGTTGGGCGTCTACAAGGGCTGTAATGGTCTAATTCCCTCGGACAGGTCGATAGGAGGACAATCCGGAATCGACGAGGAACAGAGCTAGATGACAAGGAAGCGCCGACAATTCGATGCCAGCTTCAAGCTGGAAGTGGTGAAGATGATACGAGACCAAGGCTTGTCGGTGGGCGAGGTTTGCCGGTCGATGGACCTTGGCGAGACGGGGGTACGGCGCTGGCTGGCGCAGTACGACGCGGAATGCGCGGGCGGTGCTGGCGCGGGCAAGCCGCTGACGGCCGAACAGCAACGCATTCGGCAACTGGAGGCGGAGAACCGGCAACTGCGTGAAGACAACTCCCTGCTAAAAAAAGCCTCGGCCTTCTTTGCACGGGAACTGAAGTGAGTTACCGCGCGGTAGCCCACTTGCAAGAGAAGGCCGTATCGGTCAGTGCCGCGTGCCGGGTATTGGGGGTAAGCCGCTCGGGCTACTATGCGCACCGGCGCGCCAAGCCGAGCCCAAAGCGCCTGCATGAGCAGACCCACATCAGGGCAGCATTTGCTGCCAGCGGCGCGAGCTACGGCAGCCGGCGTGTGATGCATGCCGTACGCGAGCAAGGGCTTCGCACGGGCCGCCATCGGGTGCGCACGCTGATGCGCGAAGCGGACTTGCGCACGACGTGGAAGCGCAAGTTCGTTTCGACGACCGACAGCAAGCATACGTTGCCGGTGGCCGAGAACGTGCTGGACCGTCAGTTTGACGTGGCTGAGCCGAATCGGGCGTGGGTTTCGGATATCACGTATATCCGCACGGCCCAGGGCTGGCTTTATCTGGCGGTCGTGCTGGACCTTTACTCGCGCAAGGTCGTGGGCTGGTCCATGGCACCCAGCATGCCGGCCGGATTGGTCATGTCGGCACTGACCATGGCGTTGCAGCAACGCCGGCCAGTGCCGGGATTGGTCCTGCATTCGGACCGTGGCAGCCAATATGCAAGCGACGCATATCAAGCCTTGCTCAAGCGGCATCACGTGGTTTGCAGCATGAGCCGCAAGGGAAATTGTTGGGACAATTCGGTGATGGAACGCTTCTTCCTGAACCTGAAGATGGAGCGCGTATGGCAGCGCCGGTACGCCAATCACGACGAGGCACGGCAGGACATCACGCAGTACATCGTCGGCTTCTACAACCCCGTGCGCTTGCACTCGACTTTGGGCTATCTGTCGCCCGCCGCCTACGAGGCGAAATCGACAGCAAAAGAACCTATCTGCCTGTCCGAAATTACTTGACCACCACAGGCGCTACACTGACTGGCCACGGGACGGTGATCGCTACCGCGGGTTTCAGCAACGACATGGGTGGGGCGATAACCGCTGAACAGCAACTCAACCTTATCGGTGACATCGACAATGCCGGCACGATCACGGTCGCTGCGGGCGGCGAACTGCGGTGTTTCGGTACACTTGAGGATAGCGGCTCGATCGCTCTGCAGGCAAACAGCGTGGGATCGCTCGAGGCCGTAGCATCCGGTCAGACGATCACGTTCGCCGGCAACCACGCCAAGCTCGTGCTGCGAAACCCCGGTGCTTTCTCAGGCGCAATTAATGGCTTTGGGCTGACCCATTCGATTGAACTGGAGGCCGAGGCGACCGTCCCCAACTTCGCCAGCGGCGTGCTCACCCTTACCGTGCCTCCCGGCAAGGTCGTGGCGCAGTTGCAGATGCAAGGCCCCTTCCCCTATACCACTCTCAACTTTCATGTGGCGCCGGGCCTCTCCTCGGTGATCACGTTTGTCCCGTGACAAACGGTCAAACACCCGGGGCGCCTCGTCGCGGCGCTCGGAACCGGTCATTGCGGAATGACCGCAGCCGGGAAGGATGGACGGCAGCCTTGGTCGACAAGCAGCAGGCGACCCTGCGTGAGCGAATGACCGTTGAACTTTGAGAACGGCCGCTGCCGTCGTGGCGGTCAGAATGACGGCAATGGGTCGAAGAACGAAACCGCTCGCGCGGTAGATCCTATGAGACATCCAGGCCGTCGACAAGCCGACGCTTAAAATCAGCGTGTCGGGCTTGGCTCACTGGAGAGCATCATGCGTACAGATCAGGCATACACGGGTACCGAGGAGCTGGTGTTGGCGGTGTCGCTCGAACTGGCGTGCGCGAAGTGGAAGGTCGCGCTGCACGACGGCCGGCGCGAGAAGCCGGCTGTGCACACAGTCGCGCAGCCGCAAGCTGCAGCGCGTCTGCAGGCGGTGCTGGACCTGATCGAACAGCACAAAGAGAAGTGGTCGCTACCATCAGGTGTGCGCGTTGTCACAAGCTACGAGGCCGGCCAAGACGCGTTCTGGATCTGTCGCGCCCTTCAGACGCGCGGCATCGAGTGCTACGTCGTCGATCCGGCCAGCATTCCGGTCGAACGCCACAAGCGGCGCGCGAAGACCGATCGGCTCGATGCCATCAAGCTGGTGATCAACCTGCGCGCGTGGCTACGCGGCGAGCGCGACCGCATGCACGTGGTTCACGTGCCATCGCCGCAGGACGAAGCGTCGCGGCACCTGATGCGCGATCGCGGGCAACTGCAAAAGGAAGTGCGGCAGCACTGCGACCGCATGCGCAAACTGCTGGCCACGTTCGGCTGCTGGGATGAGGTCGATCACAGGCACTTCGCCGGCCGGCTCGCCCGTGACGAGGTGAAGTGCCACGACGGCGCGCCGTTGCCGCCCGAAATGCGCGAACGGCTGCTGCGCGAGTGCGGCCGACTGGCGCTGGCGCAGCAGCAACTCGCGACGCTGGAAAAGACGCGGCAGACGAGCGTAGCGGCACCCGCGCGCAAGCGAAGCGATGACCTGGCGCGCCTGAAAGGGATTGGCGAAGTGGGCGCGTCGCGTCTCGCGCTCGAACTGTTCTGGAGGGAGTTCAGCAACCGCCGCCAAGTGGGTGCCTGCACAGGGCTGGTGGCCCAGCCCTACGACAGTGGCGAGAGCCAGGTCGACCAGGGAATCAGCAAACAAGGCAACCGACGAGTGCGCGCGTTACTGGTCGAGATGGCGTGGTGCTGGCTGCGCTACCAGCCCGACAGCGCGCTCACGCGCTGGTTCAACGAGCGCACACAGGGCACGGGGCCGAACCGTCGCGCGCGGCGCATCGCGATCGTCGCGGTCGTACGGCGCCTCGCAATTGCGCTGTGGCGCTATCTAAAAGACGGTGTGATTCCCGAAGGCGCACGGCTGAAGTCGGCGTAGGCTCCTAAAGGTTTTGCAGGAAGGAGGTAACGGTCGGTCAGGCAACGACGCAAGCACAAACGGTCTGAGGTGAACATGCCCGTGAGCCCCCTGGGTTGCTGATGCAACCGATTCATGTAGATGGGGTATGTTCGCGGTTGATGATACCGGCGTATCGCGCATGCAGGATGAGGCCGGCCAAGCGCCGGCGGATAGAAGGTGGTCGGACGTCACGTCTGACGCGCGCACAATCGGCTTCAGGCTATGCTGCATGTACGTAAGTTTGATCGTGGCCTCTAGTTTCTAGTCAGTCCGCCAAAGGGCTTGACAAACGGCTGCTCATAGAAGGGGGCTCCGGTCCGAGGCGGGAGGTCAGGGCGAGGCCGGTCACGCGGTTTTATGTTGGCGAATGAGGCAATCCGCCTCGTTCTCCAGCAGGAGCCGAATCATGACCTCCGCCCAACCGACCGTCAGCCCGCTGCGTCAGCGTATGACAGACGACATGCGCATGCGCCAGCTTTCTCCCCAGACCCAAGCGGGCTATCTGCGCATCGTGCGTGAATTCGCTCGGTATCTGAAACGCTCGCCCGACACAGCGACGGTCGAAGACTTGCGAAACTACCAGCTGCATCTGGTTGATCACGGCACGTCGCCCATCTCCCTTAATGCTGCGATTACCGGGCTGAAGTTCTTCTTCGAGATCACACTTCAGAAGCCGGAATTGATGGCTCGGATGCAGCCGGTGCGCGTGCCGCGCATATTGCCGGTCGTGCTCAGCCCGGACGAGGTCCGGCGACTGATCGCGGCAACAGGTAATTTAAAACATCAGACGGCCCTGTCGCTCGCCTACGGCACGGGGTTGCGTGCCAGCGAAGTGGTCGCGCTTAAGGTCGGCGACATCGATAGCCAACGCATGACGCTGCGCGTTGAACAAGGCAAGGGCCGCAAGGACCGCTACGCGATGCTCTCGCCGGTGCTGCTGGAGCGCTTGCGGGTCTGGTGGCGGGTGGCCCGCTCGCAAGGCAAGATGCCGGATGGCGGCTGGTTATTTCCCGGGCTCGATCCTGTCGACCCACTGACTCCCCGGCAACTGAATCGCGCAATTCGCGCCGCTGCCGAAGCCGCACAGATCGACAAGCGCGTATCGATGCATACGCTGCGCCACAGCTTCGCGACGCACCTGCTCGAGCAGAAGGTTGATATCCGCGTGATTCAGGTGCTGCTTGGACATAAGAAGCTTGAAACTACAGCGCTTTACGCCCAGGTCGCCACCGACTTGCTGCATGAAGTCGTTAGTCCGCTGGAGCGCCTGCGCCTCGAATAACGGACGCGCGGTCGGATCCAATGCTGGAGGTCGCGGACATCTTCCGCGCCTGCGGGCCCACGTGGCGAGGCACGGTAGCGCTGAGCCTCGGGCAGCTGAAGGTGATGTCGGCCATCGAACAGTGCCGCAGCGCGGCGCTGGGCGGGCATGTGCTGCGCTGTTCAGGCTGCTCGCGAACCGAGATCGCGTATAACTCATGTCGGAATCGCCATTGCCCGAAGTGTCAGGCAAGTGCCGCGCGTCGCTGGCTCGAAGCGCGCGAGGCTGACCTGCTGCCCATCGAGTACTACCACGTCGTCTTCACGCTTCCCGCACCGATCAGTGCGATCGCCTGGTATAACAAGCGCGTCATCTACGGGCTGCTGTTCGACATCGCGGCCGAGACGCTGCGCACCATCGCCGCGGATCCTAAGCACCTGGGCGCCGACATTGGCGCCACGCTCGTGCTGCACACCTGGGGCTCAGCGCTCACGCACCATCCGCATGTGCATGGCATTGTCCCTGGCGGTGGCCTGTCAGCCAATGGCGAACGCTGGATCGCCTGTCGGCCCGGCTTCTTCCTGCCGGTGCGCGTGCTCTCGCGTCTGTTTCGCAGGCGCTTTCTCGAAGCGCTCGCTGACGCTCATCGGCGCGGACGGCTTCAGTTCTTCGGCGAGTACGCGCAGCTCGCTGACCGAGCGGTCTTCGCACAGTGGCTCGCGCCGCTGCGCGCCTCCGAATGGTTCGTGTATGCCAAGCGTCCGTTCGCGGGCCCTGACGCGGTGCTCGCCTACCTCTCACGCTACACACATCGCGTCGCGATCTCCAACCAGCGCCTGCTCGCCTTCGATGGACGGTGCGTGAGCTTCCGCTGGAAAGACTACCGGGAGAAGGGGCGTACTCGCTATAAAGCCATGACGCTCGAATCCAGCGAGTTCATGCGCCGCTTTATATGAACGCGTCCCGTTTGCAACAGTTTTCGTGTGTTCAGACAGACAGGATGGGCTGCAGCTTTATATCCGGCCTTGTTGCAGCGGTATTGCTGCTGCGGGCCTCTATGAAATACGCTGACTCGCACCTCATTTCCTGCGCGAGCTCGAAGCTCGACGGCGCATTCAGGTTTAGCGAGTCCCGGTCCTACCTGGTTTGTCATCACACTCGATTGCTGCGCAACCTTTCGACGTTCACCCTGTGTTAACCGTTGATCTTCTGCTTCGCGTGAACCATTCAGGCGGGCTTCACGCTCACGTAGGCCTTCTGGTACGGCTGGTCATGGGCCAGCACAGCCCAGATCGTCCGCGCCATCTTGTTCGCCAATGCAACGACCACCACATTCTTTGGTCGCCGCTTCATCATCTGCTCGACCCACTCGCCGGGCTCCTTTGCGTTCTCTATTACGCTACGCGCGCCGTGGATCAGCAGTGTCCGTAAATAGGTGTCGCCTCTCTTGCTGATCCCGTGCAGGTTCACCTTTCCGCCCGAGCCCGTCTGCTTCGGCACGATGCCAACCCATGCGGCAAACTCCCGCCCCGAACTGAATGCTTTCGGATCGCCCATCATTGAGACAGCTGCCGTTGCCGTCAGCAGCCCGACGCCGCAAATTTCGCTAACCGCCTTCACCGCCTTGTCTTCCTTCTTCCACTCGCGCATCCGGCGCTCGATTTCGGCAACCTGTTCGTCCAGCTTCGCCAGTCCATTCCACTGCTCGCGAAACGTATCAATCAGCACGGCGGGCAGGCGCTCCGCGATCCGTTCGAGCACGACCGCTATCTCCTTGTTCAGCTTGTTCCGGCCCTTGCTCATGATCTCTCCATATTCCATCAGCAGTCCACGCAGGTTGTTGATCTGCATCGTGCGAAATTTGATCAGCTGCTGCCTTGATCAGCTGCTGCCTTGATCAGCTGCTGCCGCATACGGTGTAGCGCCAGCATCGCCTGTTGTATCTCGGTCTTCACCGCGATGGCCTTACCGGGTTGCTGCACGGCCATCCAGATTGCACGGGCGTCCGCCGCATCGTTCTTGTTGCGGATGTTGAACGCCTTCACAAACTTCGCCGGCATCAGCTTTACCACGTGACCCATGTTCGTCAGTTGCCGGGCCCAGTGGTGCGATCCGCCGCACGCCTCCATGCCGATCAGGCACGGAGCCCGGTTCGCGAAGTACTCGAGAAACTTTGCACGCTTGATCGGCTTGTTCACGATTTCTCCGGTTTCCTGATCGACGTAGTGGACCTGAAAAACCGACTTTGCAATGTCAATCCCAACTGGCGTAAGCTTCACGACGGATCCTCCTGTTTGCCTGGAAACTTCGTATTTTCCACGTGGGCACATCGATGCCGTTGGCCTGTGAGGATCCACCTTCCTTTGCGCTCACATTCACCGGGTGGGACGCGTTCATTTCATTTCCTGCTCCATGTGTTGCCCGCCGGCTTCCATCGAATCCGCCATTACGGGTTGCTCGCTAACCCGGTGCGCCGCGCAAACCTGACGAAGATTCGTACGTTGCTCGGCGTTGCCCCCAAGCTCTGTCCATCACCGTACGATGCGATCGCCACCGATCGACCGACCTTCATCTGTCGCCATTGTGGCGCGCCTATGCTCGTCATCGATATTCTGACGCGCACCGTACCGATTCGCGCACCACCAAAGGCAGCCCAGCGATGAGCGGCCCGCTTCGATCTGCGTTTCAACCGTCGGCTTTGCGTCAGCGCGACCGACGAGCGGACGGTTGTGCCCTCGGTGTCGTACACGGTCCCACGGCCGTATTCCGAACTCAAAATCGCACATGGGATCGTCTCCATTGCCGCATTCAGCCCGCCCTGGGCGCTTGCATCGCCCGCCGTCGACTTGCAACACGGACCGGCCAGATTGATCAATCGCCATAGCGAAGACCCTGGCCGCCTCGGACCACTCCGCGGTTTCCTTCCTCGAGGTTTATTCAACGCCTGCCCGTAAGCGTTGTCGTTCGCTCATGAGCCCGTGCTCGAGGGCAGGCATCGAATAAACCTAAACGACTACGGAAGCTCGGCACCACGAGAGGACCGCGCGTCACCGACCGACGATGAACTTCCGGGTTCGGCCATGAGAAGTGGTCGCTTGAAAACATAGCTCGACTGTCCGCTTTTCGACGAATGGACTAAACCGCTCGCGCGGTAGGGGGCTGCGGCCCGTCTCTGGCGGCGAATGGGAGGCCAGTGGCGCCGGCGCTTATGTTGGTGGTTGAGGCAATCCGCCTCGTCCTCCAGCAGGAGCCCCATCATGACCTCCTCCGATCCGGGCATCAGCCCGCTGCGCCGCCGTATGCTTGAGGACTTGCGCATGCGCAAGTTCGCACCCAAGACCCAGGCCGCCTACCTACGTGCCGTACGTCAGTTCGCCCGATACCTCGGGCGTTTACCCGATACCGCCACTGTCGAGGACCTCCGGGACTACCAGCTGCATCTGGTCGATCACGGCGCGTCGCCGGTGTCGCTGAACGCCGCGATCAGCGGTCTGAAGTTCTTCTTCGAAGTCACGCTCGGCCGGCCTGAGCTGATGGCGCGGATGCAGCCGGTACGCGTGCCTCGCACGCTCCCGGTTGTGCTCAGCCCCGAGGAGGTGCGCCGGCTCATCGCGGCAGCCGGAAACCTCAAGCATCAGACCGCGCTGTCGGTCGCCTATGGCGCCGGGCTGCGTGCGAGCGAAGTGGTCGCCCTCAGGGTCAGCGACATCGACAGCCAGCGCATGACCCTGCGCATCGAGCAGGGCAAGGGCCGCCGTGACCGCTACGCGATGCTCTCGCCGGTCCTGCTCGAACGTCTGCGCGTCTGGTGGCGCGTTGCCCGTGCCCAGGGCTGCATGCTCGATGGCGGGTGGCTCTTTCCGGGCCTCGATCCGATCGACCCGCTCAGCACGCGGCAACTGACCCGCGCCATCCATGCGGCCGCCGAGACCGCAAACATCGACAAGCGCGTATCCATGCACACGCTGAGGCATTCCTTTGCCACGCACCTGCTGGAACAGAAGGAGGATATCCGCGTGATCCAGGTGCTCCTTGGACACAGGCAGATCGAGACCACCACGCTCTATACCCAGGTTGCCACTGACCTCCTGCGCAAGGTGGTCAGTCCGCTGGACCGCCTGCCCGCCGGCTAGCCCGGCCGCACGCGGAGCACCCCGTGCTGGAGGTCGCGGATATCTTCCGCGCCTGCGGGCCGGCGTGGCGGCGCACGGTAGCGCTGAGCCTGGGGCAGCTGAAGGTCATGTCGGCCATCGAACAGTGCCGCAGTGCGGCACTCGGGGGGCATGTGCTGCGCTGCGCCGGCTGCGACCGCATCGAGGTTGCCTACAACTCCTGCCGCAACCGTCATTGCCCCAAGTGCCAGGGCAGTGCTGCGCATCGCTGGCTCCAGGCACGCCAGGCCGATCTGCTTCCGGTCGGGTACTACCATGTCGTCTTCACGCTGCCCGCGCCCATCAGTGCCATCGCCTGGTACAACAAGGCCGTCATCTACGGGCTGCTGTTCGATATCGCCGCCGAAACGCTACGCACCATTGCCGCTGATCCGAAGCACCTCGGCGCCCAGATCGGCGCGACGCTCGTGCTGCACACCTGGGGCTCGGCACTCACGCATCATCCGCACGTACACGGTATCGTCCCCGGTGGTGGGCTGTCGCCCGATGGTCAGCGGTGGATCGGATGCCGGCCCGGCTTCTTCCTGCCGGTACGTGTGCTATCGCGCCTGTTCCGCAGGCGCTTGCTCGAAGCGCTCACGGACGCGCACCGGCACGGCCACCTGCAGTTCTTCGGCCAGTACGCTGAACTTGCCGACCCAGCTGTCTTTGACGTGTGGCTTGCGCCGCTGCGTGCCTGCGAATGGGTCGTCTACGCAAAGCGTCCCTTTGCAGGACCCGAAGCAGTGCTCGCGTACCTGTCGCGCTATACGCACCGCGTCGCGATCTCCAGCCAGCGCCTGCTTGCATTCGATGAACGCGGCGTGACCTTCCGCTGGAAGGACTACCGTGCGAAGGGGCACACCCGCTACAAGACCATGACCCTCGAAGCCGGCGAGTTCATGCGCCGCTTCCTGCTCCATGTGCTGCCCGGTGGCTTCCATCGTATCCGTCACTACGGACTGCTCGCCAACCCGGTGCGCCGCGCCAGTCTCGCGAAGGTCCGCGAACTGCTGCACGTCGCGACCGACGTCAACACATCAGCTCACGAAACCGTCATCGAAACGCGCCCCGCCTTCATCTGCCGGCACTGCGGCGCGCCGATGATCGTCATCGATATCCTTGCGCGCATTGCACCGATCCGCGCACCACCCACGCGCCGGGGCGAGATATGAGCGCCACTGTTCCAGGACGAACAACCCGACCCTCGGCTTTGCGGCAACGCGGCCCACGAGCAGACCTTTGCGTCTGTCGCTTCGCACAGGCCCTTGCACGTCCGTTCCGCCATCACGATGGCGCCACTGCACCGCTTCGGCACAACCTCAGCCCTCAACCGGCCTCCCGCCTGACCACGCATCCCGCAACACCGCTCGCCATCCCGGGCAATCAATCGCCATAGCCCCGAAGACTCCATTGCATCAGAGCACTCCGCGGTTTCCTCCCTTCAGGTTTATTCAACGCCTGCCCGCACGCGCCGGCGCGCACCCCGAGTCCACGGACATGGGCAGGCATCGAACAAACCTCAAGACATTCTGCGCATCCGCGCCTAGATTTAAGGCGCGATTCGGCCCAGCTGATTTCGCACCGAAGCGCCCCAGTTCGGCGCACCGAGGTCCACCGCGAGCCGAGGCGGCCGGGCCGGCAAGTCCTCCGCAACTTGCCAGAACGGCCCGCCGAGGCCGTAGCTTTCGGCGCGCAGTCGGTACACATCCTCGATCGCGATATAGGTCTCCTTGCTTTGCGGATGCGGCATTACGGCGAAGACGTTCGGGTTCATGTAGATGAGCTTGCCGGACCGGCTGATGCCCGTGATCAGTATCACATGCGCGCCGATGCCGAAGCGCGCCCAGCCGTAATCGCCCTCTGCTAGCACCGGGCCCGAGCGCAGCGCAAGCGACCACTCGTGCAGACCCGCCATCGGCGAGTCCAGTGCGGCGTTGGTCGCGAGGCCGTAATGGTCCGCGTGAAGGTAGATGTTGCTGCCGGCATTGGCGCGAAACTCCTCCATCGCGCGGGCGCTGTGTGCCGTCTGGTTGCGTCCATAAATGTTGCTGTACTTGCAGTGCATCAGCATCTCGATGCACGTCAGCCAGCAACAGCTCTTCACGCCCTGAAACCGCCAGGAAACATGCCTGCCGATCACCATTGCCATATCAATCCTTTGCCTGTGTAAAGCCTGCGTTCTGCGTGGAGTGCGAAAGTTCAGACATCTTGAACGCCCTTAAACGGAACACCCGTTGGCCGGGAATATTCCGTCGATCGGCGCTTCACGGATCACATCGCTCATTCACCGGTTCGCGGAAAGGCTGCTGTAGACTCATTGTCGCCAGGCTTCGATCGGATTCTAAGCCTCGAGGAGATCGTACAAACACGGGATACGTAGGCGGACCGCATGTGTCGCGATCTAACCCACAGCGCCAGACGGAGAGTTGGATCCGACCCACCAGCCGCAGCGCGCACGTCTGTCTACCAATTCGCACTGATCGCCATTAAAAATCCAATATTTTCAACTAGTTGTGTGATCGCTTACCGCGGCGCAACCGTTTGGCACGCACTTTGCCTTGATCCTGATCGAGGCGTGGCGACACCCTCAAAACAGGCTCTGACGTTCCTGACTGACTAATTTCCCCGTGGAGAATCGAAATGAATACGCTGGTAATCAAAGACCTCGCCGTAGCCGTTGAGATGGACCGTATCGCAATGACCGCCGTCAGCGGCGGCAGGTTGCCGCAGCAGATCGTGAACATCATCCAGGCCGTTAACGACTATGCAAATGACTCTCCTACCCAGCACAGTTTTACTGGCAGTGGGACTTCTGTGACGTACTAACAGAAACACAGTGATTTCGTAGCTCAAGGTCCCTCCGAAGTTGGGATTTCGTTATAGCACTGCGGAGGGTGCGCGTCGGATACGCGGTGATGTCGGTCGCGCGGAACATGTCGTAGCCGACCTTCGTGGCGGTCCAGGTTGCGTGAGCACGATCTGCACCCATGGGCATTCGCCAGCGGCAAAGGTCGGGCCTTCCCGGTGGTGTCCAAAATGGAGAGACATGGCAAATGGATAGCGAACCTCAGCCCGCGCCCGAGAGCGCCGGGGCATCAGTCCGGTCATTGACCCCGGCGCCGGGATGGCACCCCTGGCAGGTCAAACTTCAGTGGGCGGTGCTCGTGCTCGCCACGGCACTTTGCCAGGCCTTGTCCGTGCATGAAGGCGTCGAGCTCTTTGTCATCGGTGCCATTTTTCTGGCGTCTGGCATATCCAGCATCGCGGGCTTCGCCTTCTCCGCAGTCTGCGGCGCAATGCTGTTCCATCTCTCTGCCGACCCGGTGCAGATCGTCCAGATCATGATTGTCTGCAGCATCGCGAACCAGACAGCAATGGTCTGGTCACTCAAACGGGATATCCAGTGGCGGGCGCTGGCTGTTTTCCTGGTCGGCGGCGTGGTCGGATTGCCCTTGGGCATCACCGTACTGCTCACGCTGGATCGTCACGTCTACACCCACGTGCTTGGCGTGTTCCTGATTCTCTATGGGTGCTACATGCTCGCGAGGCGGCCGCTGGTCATCCGGCGCCAGGCGAAGGCACTCGATGTGTTAGCGGGATTTCTCGGCGGCATCACGGGTGGCGCGGCTGGCTTTCCCGGAGCGTTTGTGACCATCTGGTGCGGGTTCAAGGGGTGGAACAAGGACCGCCAGCGTGCCATGTATCAGCCGTTTATCCTGATCACGCAGGTCGCCGCGCTCGCTGCAATCAGTCTCTTGCGACACTCCGCCGGCAAGACCGGTTTCGCCCCAGCCATTCTGCTCTGCATACCCGGGTCGCTGCTCGGAACCGCGATCGGCATGACGCTCTATAAACGGCTGTCGGACAATCATTTCGCACGGGTCGTGAACCTGCTGTTGATTGTCTCGGGGATCAGCTATTTTGGATAACTAGACGAATTCTGGCTGACCACCGTGATCGAAGGCAGGCCGATTTAGGGCGCCCGTGCGGTTTGAACGAAGAAACACCTTGACGAAAATACATGATGGACGAACAAACAACGGTCCATGGCGTCATGCAAGGGTCGCGGCTTCAATGATCCACATCCCATGGTTGCATCGTAGGCGACCATTCGGTGAGCGAACTCAAGTTTGTGGGAGTGCCCGCCATACAGGCCGAAAATCCGTCGGCCTGTAAGAGCCTGTGAATGACCGGTTGAACCTTGGAAGTGGCCGTATTGATCGCGCTGAGTCGACGGTCCGTAGTGGGTCGGCTACAGCCCATTGCGTCCGGCGAAACGCTACAAGTCTGGCGCGACTGGAGGTAAGTCTTAATTTTGGCGTGCACGGTTGCACTGACTCTGGCGCCCTACGCCTGCATCGATTTCTCAGCCCGGGAGGTGATGAAATTGTTTGGTATCGCGTGGCCAACCCATAGCGCATCACCACTGTCGTTCACTGAACGTCAGCAAAGTCGACATGCTGTCGATGGATGCGCCCAGCGTATGACAGATCCACTCGTAATGTGTTGAAAAACTCCCTTTCCTGCGCGACCGGACCGGCAGCCGAAAAGTCGGACTCTCAGATCGCCCTATGCGCCGCTCGTGAGCATCGGTGAAGGTTGAGAGGACACGCCCGTGACGATCGTCGCGCTTGGTCGGCGGGCAAGTCTCATCCGCTTCCAGCCGAACGTCGGCACTCAAGAACCAGCAGGTCTTCAAAGATGTGCTATCTTGAATCATTGCCTCTGTCACTGTTTTCGGGGAGAAGGATATGAGCTTCAAAACAGCGATAGAACTAACCAAAAAATATTATGGCAACTATCCAGGTCCCACGGAAGAAACCTACGCACTAGCCGAAAAAGTTGCGGATTTTTTCAAAGAAAACGCGATCTCAGCGGCGGGCGTGATTGCCGTTGCGATCGGCTCGGATAAGTATCATTATCTCGGGCTATCCTCCGCCTTGCAAAAGGCTGTCATGACGCAGATGATTGACGAAGCAGGCGGGTCGGCGTTGAACGGGCACTTTCGACTTGGTAGAGGCCTCGAGGCGTACACTGGCGTGAAATTCGATCTTTCTCGAAAAGTGTCCGCTGATATCGTCGGGAAAGCGAGCTTCAATAAAGGCTGCGCCGAGAAGAAGATTGTCTCGAACATGTATTTGAGAAAGGTCACTCTCAAAGAGATAAGCGTCATTCCCTTTCCGGAAACGATTTTCGCCGAAAGCATACCGGCCCATATTGTGGTCGCGAGTGCGGACGGGGCGTATATTGCGCCATGCGCCACCTGTCTTCAGATTTACCCCGGATAAGAAGTGATCAGTGGCAATTCGAAGGGCCGCTCCAGGACCAATATGCCTTTTGCATGCTCGTTGGTGGTGTTGTGCGGAGTCGTCGGGCTCGTGAGGCAGAATTCGGCCAACTCCTGCCGTTCGTCCGAGGGCGCGACGGGACATTCAAATGTCTGCTCCGGCTCGCGAACAGACATGTGCGCGCCGGTCCTGTCCGTCGCATCGTTGGCCAACCACTCTGACGTTCACATCTTTTTGTCTCGCGAGACTTTTGCAATCTAGCTGTGGTCGCTGACAAGCCGAATTGCATCATTCCCTATGCGTATAGAGTGTGTTCTCGCGGCTCTTCAAGACTTCTGCCAGAAACCAGTACGCCTCGCCCCAAGCGTTCAGGACGCGCTCCTCCGCGGCGTCGCCGAGCACATCCTTGATGGCGGGAAGCAACGCGTTAGCGACCGCAGGATAGTGCTCAGGCTTAACACGCATCGCTACGTGGCGTGCGGCGATGTGCTCTATCGCCGCTGTCAAAATGTCGAGGTTGTCCGCGTTACTCGCAAAGGCGAGTAACGCGGCAGCCAGTCGCTTCGGTTGCTCCCCCGACTTTTGGGCCGCCTCATCAAAAAGATCTCTCATTTCCGGATCGACGAAAAGCCGCTCGTACATCCGGGTCGTGATCGCAACGCCATACTGTTGTATGACGGGAGCTGTAGATTTAACGATGGCAATCGTTTCTGGCGAAAGAGGAGCGCTCATGCTTTTCTCCGAAAGGAAGCTAATGAAAGAGCGAGAGCAGCCAAGTCTGGCTGGCTCGCCTGTGTCCGACGAATGTACTTACCCGGGCAAGGTGCCTCTGGCCGCCAAAAATAGCACGGTGGAAAATGGCTTCGAAGACGAAGCGCTAGACTAGTAGGGGGCCCACGTTGGGCTCGAGCTAAACCCGATGTCCGACAACTGTAGTTGCCACCACAATTCCCCGCTGAGGCCATTCAAGGTCACCAGTCTTCCGTCGGGCGTCCCCACCTGGACACCTCCAGAGAAGATTGAAATCGGATCTGTGCAGGCCTGCATTGCACCGGCGACGGGAGTATCAGACTTCCATAAAAGCGCGCCGGTGGCGCCGTCCAACCCAACGAGAAAAGAATCTTCAATGAAGTACCTTCCGACCTCAAAGATGACTAGCGTCTGGCCTTCGTATTCGTAAGCAACGGGATTGCCAGGATTTTGATAGGGATTCTCTACCTGCCACAACACTTGCCCCGTCCGCGCATCAAGCGCGTAGATTTGATTCGAACCCGCCGTAACATATACAGAGTTTCCGAGGACCGCCGGACGACTAAAGCCAATTCTGGTGATCCAGGACCAGAGCAAGTGGCCATTCATAACTGAGCGCGCAAACAGGCCATTTTCGCCATAGTAGTAAACGTACTCACCTGAAACGACCTGGCCGGCCCCTTGGCCGCTAAGTTCGCTCCATAATTTGGCGCCGGTTTTAGCATCAAAAGCAGCGATATTGGGAGCGGCGGTAACAATCACGCGTTCAGGTGTCTTGGTGAGGGGGCTCCGCCATACACCATTGAGGCCGGAAACAAGGGCACTCCCGGCAGCGGTTTGGACCATCGAGCGTTGCCGGTGGTGTCGTCAAGAGCGATAAGCAACTCCTCGGAAGGATCCGATCCATAAATTCCGGTTCCGACGTATAAGGTATTGCCCCCGTGCGCCAACGACCATTGTGTAGCGTGCCCGACGTCAAACGTCCTGGTCAAGCTACTTAAATCATTGCCATCCTGGTAAAAGAAGATTGTTCCATTCGCAAGGACATAGACGCGAAAGTCCGCATCGACTATGCCTCCAACGCATACTGGGGCGCTAGAAATCGCGCCCAGGAGAGGAGCCTGTATCGGCGCGGAGGTTAGGTTAGGAGAACGCCCACCCCAGTTTTCAACACCAAACACGCGATCGCTCGCGATAAATGTTATGCCAAAGATGTGAGCCATAGCAGGTCTCCGCGGGTTAGAGAGGTTATCGAACGTTCGATGCACCGCTCCCGCGAGAATCCGCCAATCTATCGGAGCACAGGCTGCACCTCGAGCTTCCTACGGGGGTCAAAAAAGTCTATGCCGACAATTGAACTCGTCAAGGCAATTTCGTCGCCCGACGAGTCCGACTTTCATCGCACCAAAGTCCTCACTGGCCCGCTGACCGAAGATAATGATGGAACGGCCGTTGTACCTCGACAAGAGACGTAGAGGAGGACGGGTGTCGACCGGCCGCAACTGGTCGTCCTATGCCACATGCATCAGGCAGGGCGCGGCCAGCTACGGACGCTGACCAACGCTTTCAAGCGGACATCCGAACGTCGAATTTGCCCCAGACAGCTGACCTTCGCGCGCGGATTGCCAGATAGAATGCGCCCTAGCTGCACGATCCGATTGTCGATTTGTTCTGTTGATGGACCGGCTGGATGAAGGCTACGAACCGCCTGGGTCGCTTTAAGCCTTCCATGGCTTCGGCAGCCCGGACAGGATATTCTTCTTTGTCACCCAATAGGCGCGCACGGGGCGGCCTTCTGACTTGACATGGAAACTCGCCGCACCGGGCGGACCACAACTGGACGGAAACCAGCGATGCGCACCAATGGACCAACGAACTGTCGCCCGCCCGTATGCCATTGAGCCACTTGTTGTTACCGCCGGAGCCGCCCAAGCTTGCGCCGGGCATCGTGCACAGCAATTTCAGCGTGCAAGGCGACGCCCGTCACAGCTTCCTCGCCTGGCAGGAGCGCATGAATCCGGTCTACGACATCCAGGCTGCCTCGAAGCACGGTGACGAGACGTTCGACGCGGCGCTTTCTCGCTACACTATCGACAATCTGAGTTTTTTCGATTTCCGCACCAGTCCCAATCTGGCCGTGCGGTCGCTGGGACGAGTGTCGACGGAAAGCATACGCGACGTTAGCTTCAGCGTGTTCCTGAAGGGTCTGCCCGGCCAATTTCTGGGCGGCAAGCAACGGCGCGACGCACCGCAGTTATCTTCCGGGCCGACCATCCTCGCGCTGGACATGGATCAGCCGTGCACAGTCCGGAGTTTTCATAGCCGGATACTGCTGTTCTTTGTGCCGCGCGCCCTGGTCGAAAAAGCGTTCCCCGACGCCGCGTCGCTGCATGGCCGCCGGGTCGAAGCCACGACGCCCTTGACCCGCATGCTGATTGCGCATCTGGTCGCGCTTAATCGAGAAATCGTCGGCCTGAGCAAAGACGAGGCACGTCAGTCTTTTCTCACCGCGGTCGAACTGCTGGCTGCAGCGTTCAGCCGACAAGCGGGCCTATCCGGTAACGCTCGCGCTGCGGTGCGCGCCGCTGCGTACGGACAAGTGCGGCGCTATGTCGAGGCCAATCTGCACGACCCGGATTTGTCGCCTGACAGCGTGTTGGCGTCGCTCCATTTATCGCGCGCCAGCGTGTACCGACTGTTCGAGCATGAAGGCGGCCTGGCCACTTATATCGCCAGCCGCAGGCTGCGAATGGCGGCTGATGAACTGGTCCGCTTTCCTCATCTCGAAGTGCAGGACATTGCCTCGGGGCTTGGGTTCAACAGTGCATCGAGTTTTTCGCGTGCATTCCGTCGCGCCTTTGATATCGCGCCGCGGGACTTGCACGGGTATGCCCCGCTGCTCCGACGCGAACAGGACAGGCTGGAGCGACATGCTACCTGGCCGGCGGCAGGCACCACATAAATGCGCAAGAAGGTTGAGCACGCGGTGCTATTCGACTGCGGTGACTCCCGCGCCGATCGGACTGCGGTCTGTAAAGTCAGGTTGCCGGGAGCGGGTTGTAGCCGCGGCATAAATCGGCAGGAGCCGGCCAGGAACAATGGGATGGACTCCTCCTCACCCGACTGGTACACGGCGCATGATTAGCGGCGTACTTGACCGGTCCACAGGGAGGAACCCTAGATGGACATTATCCGCGAGCGCCCGTTTGCCGGATCGGAATCGCCACCGTGTTCTCTTATCGGCCCCCAGGCTGACGTCCGGTTTTCCCCGGCCGGCGTCAGGCAGCGGTGCGGTTGCATATGCTGACCGATGCGTGCCGCTTGAGCAGGTCGAGGAGCCGGAAGACCCGGCGCCGCTGAACGGCTACAAGGTCATGTGTTTCCGCCAACCTGCCAAGGCGCCTTTCCCAATACTCGTGATCGAGCCCACGAAAAGTGTTTTCAGCGTTCACGCGCGTGACGTACTGGGCTATGCGTTCGAAGTGGTCGAGCTGCGCGTCGGCGAGGCTGGCCGGCAACAGGCCCCCGTCCGTCGAAGTCGGTTGTTTTTTTGTGCTGCTCATGGCTATCTCTGATCGTACGTCTAGCACCTTCCGCCAAAGCGATGCCATGGCCAACGTTCGCCCACGACATCGCGACGGCCCCTGAGTTTTCCCGGGCAAATGCGGGAGTCCCTTATCTGGTAAAAAAGCCTTCTTCCGTACGACAATACCGCGGCTTCCTTGGTACGCTTTACCGTGTGTCTCACAAACTTCCTAGGGGCCGTGCAAATCGCGTGTCGCCTGATACGAACGCGGCGTCGCGTGTCAGATTCACCCGTAGAGCCCCTTGATTGACAAAATGTCCTCGGCCCGTCATTTCAGTGTGAGGGCAGGCTGCCGCATCGGCGCCGATCGGCCATCCACAGACATTGGTCAGCACTTGCCGGCGGACGTGCGAACGGCGGGTTCACCGCCGACAGCGGTCCCCCAACGAACGGTGTATTCTGGAGGACGCTGGCCTCAACGAGCGCGATGCATGTCTCGCTTCTCGCCTCATTATATGAGGGTTATCATGCGCAACCTTCTACCTTCCCTGCTCGCATCTGTCCTGTTCGGCTTCGCGAGCGGCGCATATGCAGCCCAGACCAACGATACCGCCAATCTGAGCGGCGCCAATGATCAGGTCAGGAGCGGCCAGACCAGCGTCACCTCGTCCGAGTCGGGACAGGCCCAAACAGCGGATTCCGCAGCGAACTTGCCGACCCTCAGCGCTGGCTTCCACGTTTCGGTTTATGTGAATGTCCCCGAACCGATGAAATTGTCATTCGCGCCGGACGGGGCGCTCTACGTGGGTCGGCAGGGAGGAAGCAACAACCGGATTCACAAGGTTGAGCCCTGCGGCGGATCGGTGTCTGAGTTTGGCCCGCCCCAAGTTGACCCGGATGCAGTGCTGTTCGACCCTTCCGGACGGATAAGCGGCGTGCGCAATTCCGTGCTCGTCGGAGGCGGTGGCATTCTGGCCGCTATCTTCAGGGACCAAACTTCCGCGGTGATATTTAATTCCGTTTTGCAGATGTCGATGATATGAAGTTCGATCAACGAGGACGCCTGGTGTTTTCCGACGACTTCCCGCGGGTCCTTGTGAGCAATGGTGGCTCTCCCACTGTATTGTTTTCCACCCCGAACCGGCCCAACAGTATCGCAATCGCCGACGACAACCGGATCTTCCTGTCGATCGCCGACGGGACGATCCGGATTTACAACGCCGACGGGAGCGTGGCGGACAATGCGTTTGCGACCGGCTTGGCCGGATTCAATACCTATCTCGCCTTCGGTCCTGCCGAAAGGGAGTTCGGCAAGGCGCTCTACGTATTGAATGGCACTCAACTGCTTACCTACAACAAGCGTGGTCAGTCCGCAATCATTGGATCCGGCTTCAGTATCGGCCCCCCATCTGGCACCGGCTTTGTCTTCGGCCCGGATAAGTCGCTCTACGTTTCCGATTATTACAATAACCGGATTCTCAAAATAACCAGGGGTGATCATGAAGGCGATCATGAACGTGGGCATGAAGGCCCGCGTTGCCCGAACCGCTGACAAAGATTTCTTGCGCCGGACATCGTCCTGTCTGTCACCGGTGCATGGAGGTGTTACCTACAGCCGGTATCAGGTTCGAAAGACCTGCGGACGCCGGGTTCGACGTGACGAGCACGCCGCTCCCGGCCGCCGCCCGGACACGGATCAGGTGAATCCGAACAAATGTAACTGTTGGTCGCGGTCGCGCTTTTCTTCGGGCACGTTATTCATCGCGACCAAGCTCGGTTACCCAAGCGCCTTTTATCTCTAACTGGTCGGCAAGAGGCGCCCGTACACCATGTAGCGCACCCCGTTGCGCAGGTCCAAGTTCCCCGCACTGCACCTTGCGCGCAACGTCAAGCCAGTCGTTCTGTATCTCATCTTCAACCAGATCAGGTGCGGGACAACCGATAATCCATTGACCGAGAAGGTTTCTTTCAGAGATCCAAACCTTCGCGGATTCAGCGTTCAGTGAAAGCTTGACCATCGACGTATCTACGGTGGGATCTTTTTTAGAAGCAAACGTAACGAGGCGATTTTTAATTAAATCGAGGAGAAGTCGGTTCTTGGAATGTCCGTGTTCTGGACTTTTATAATATTGTGCACGAATTCCCATCTTGCCATTGAAGAAGATATCGAGAAGGCCGACATCGAGCTGGATATGCCATGAGCCGCGCTTGCAGTTTTTTTTAACGAGTTCCGGGTTATCTCGCGCTTGCTCCAATTGGAAGCAAACGGCGCACAGCGGCGCATGCTCCAGCGCATCGCGAATCTCGTGTGCGACATCGTCGAACGGCTGATCGCTTTCAAGGTACGCACGGCCTTTGATTCCCTTTCCGTACGTCCACGGCTTACGGTCTGTCATATTAGACGCTCCGATTATCAAGGCTGGAGTCAGTCTAGCCCGTACCGGTGTCGCCTGCCGCCCCACTGGGGGGTTCACAACATCGATCACAACTGGCCGCTTGACAATCAACGACGGCCGTCCAAATGGTCTCGGTTCGAACGACCGCTCGGGGTCGGAAGTGTGAGTTCGCTGACGCTGGAAGCTGCCGTCCGGCTGCTCGATGCCGCCACCGTCAGCAATCCGCCACATTGCTGACGCACAACCGAGACCACCCCAATGTCGGCAATGGCCGAGGGGACTAAACCGCTCGCGCGGTAGGGGGCTGCGGCCCGTCTCTGGCGGCGAATGGGAGGCCAGTGGCGCCGGCGCTTATGTTGGTGGTTGAGGCAATCCGCCTCGTCCTCCAGCAGGAGCCCCATCATGACCTCCTCCGATCCGGGCATCAGCCCGCTGCGCCGCCGTATGCTTGAGGACTTGCGCATGCGCAAGTTCGCACCCAAGACCCAGGCCGCCTACCTACGTGCCGTACGTCAGTTCGCCCGATACCTCGGGCGTTTACCCGA
This sequence comes from Paraburkholderia sp. Clong3, assembly GCF_050436485.1. Classification (NCBI taxonomy): domain Bacteria; kingdom Pseudomonadati; phylum Pseudomonadota; class Betaproteobacteria; order Burkholderiales; family Burkholderiaceae; genus Paraburkholderia; species Paraburkholderia sp. Clong3. Next base: position 1,381,299 of record NZ_JBNDMH010000003.1, read on the forward strand.
TACCGCCACTGTCGAGGACCTCCGGGACTACCAGCTGCATCTGGTCGATCACGGCGCGTCGCCGGTGTCGCTGAACGCCGCGATCAGCGGTCTGAAGTTCTTCTTCGAAGTCACGCTCGGCCGGCCTGAGCTGATGGCGCGGATGCAGCCGGTACGCGTGCCTCGCACGCTCCCGGTTGTGCTCAGCCCCGAGGAGGTGCGCCGGCTCATCGCGGCAGCCGGAAACCTCAAGCATCAGACCGCGCTGTCGGTCGCCTATGGCGCCGGGCTGCGTGCGAGCGAAGTGGTCGCCCTCAGGGTCAGCGACATCGACAGCCAGCGCATGACCCTGCGCATCGAGCAGGGCAAGGGCCGCCGTGACCGCTACGCGATGCTCTCGCCGGTCCTGCTCGAACGTCTGCGCGTCTGGTGGCGCGTTGCCCGTGCCCAGGGCTGCATGCTCGATGGCGGGTGGCTCTTTCCGGGCCTCGATCCGATCGACCCGCTCAGCACGCGGCAACTGACCCGCGCCATCCATGCGGCCGCCGAGACCGCAAACATCGACAAGCGCGTATCCATGCACACGCTGAGGCATTCCTTTGCCACGCACCTGCTGGAACAGAAGGAGGATATCCGCGTGATCCAGGTGCTCCTTGGACACAGGCAGATCGAGACCACCACGCTCTATACCCAGGTTGCCACTGACCTCCTGCGCAAGGTGGTCAGTCCGCTGGACCGCCTGCCCGCCGGCTAGCCCGGCCGCACGCGGAGCACCCCGTGCTGGAGGTCGCGGATATCTTCCGCGCCTGCGGGCCGGCGTGGCGGCGCACGGTAGCGCTGAGCCTGGGGCAGCTGAAGGTCATGTCGGCCATCGAACAGTGCCGCAGTGCGGCACTCGGGGGGCATGTGCTGCGCTGCGCCGGCTGCGACCGCATCGAGGTTGCCTACAACTCCTGCCGCAACCGTCATTGCCCGAAGTGCCAGGGCAGTGCTGCGCATCGCTGGCTCCAGGCACGCCAGGCCGATCTGCTTCCGGTCGGGTACTACCATGTCGTCTTCACGCTGCCCGCGCCCATCAGTGCCATCGCCTGGTACAACAAGGCCGTCATCTACGGGCTGCTGTTCGATATCGCCGCCGAAACGCTACGCACCATTGCCGCTGATCCGAAGCACCTCGGCGCCCAGATCGGCGCGACGCTCGTGCTGCACACCTGGGGCTCGGCACTCACGCATCATCCGCACGTACACGGTATCGTCCCCGGTGGTGGGCTGTCGCCCGATGGTCAGCGGTGGATCGGATGCCGGCCCGGCTTCTTCCTGCCGGTACGTGTGCTATCGCGCCTGTTCCGCAGGCGCTTGCTCGAAGCGCTCACGGACGCGCACCGGCACGGCCACCTGCAGTTCTTCGGCCAGTACGCTGAACTTGCCGACCCAGCTGTCTTTGACGTGTGGCTTGCGCCGCTGCGTGCCTGCGAATGGGTCGTCTACGCAAAGCGTCCCTTTGCAGGACCCGAAGCAGTGCTCGCGTACCTGTCGCGCTATACGCACCGCGTCGCGATCTCCAGCCAGCGCCTGCTTGCATTCGATGAACGCGGCGTGACCTTCCGCTGGAAGGACTACCGTGCGAAGGGTGTTGACGGCGGCGTAAATCCGCACATAAATGGCGGCACAAGGTTCACCAGGACCGTCAACAATGAAGCGCCGTTGACGGCCTCGGTCGGGGTGGCCGGTCCCAATCAGAATGGATCGCCGATGTCGTTGAGATTGGGATCCTCGGGAGGGGAATGCTGTTCGTGCAGCAGGTCATGCAGGGCGAGGTCATAGTGCATGCAGATCCGGGCACGCAGATCCCCGATGAGTTCGACGACGGCGAGCGCCTGTTCCGGCGACCAGTTGTCCGGTATCAGGAAGTCGAGCCCACGGGTGATGCCCGAAGGCAGGTGTGCCAGGCGCTTCATGATTTCTTCTCCGCACGCGCGCTACTGCGTCTGCTGGCGCGTTGCTCGGCCCTCTCGCGCGCTTCCTTGACCCGGTAGGACTCGCCCTCGATGGCAATGACTTCGGCGCGATGGACCAGCCGGTCAACGAGCGAGACGACACAGGCGGCGTTCGGGAACACCTCGTGCCATTCGGAGAACGGTCTGTTGGTTGTGACCACGGTACTTGCCGATCCGTACCTGCGGCTGACCAGTTCGAACAGCAGATCGGCGTGGCGGTTTGAGTACGAGAGGTAACCGACCTCATCAATCACCAGGACGTCAGGGGATGCATAGCGGCGCAGGCGTCGACGCAGCGCCGAATCGCTGTCCAGTGCGGCCAGTTCGCCGAGCATCTGACCGGCGGTAGTGAACAGCGCGGTGTGACCGTGCACGAGCGCCTGATAGGCGAGATTGAGCGCGAGGGTTGACTTGCCGACACCATTCGGGCCGATCAACACGACGTTGGCGGTATCCCTGACGAACCCGAGCGACATCAACTCTTCAACGGCAAGCCGGTCGCAGCGCGTGGGCCAGCTCCAGTCGAAGTCGCACAGCGGCTTGAAGTTGCCCAGGCGGGCATCGCGGATACGTCGCTCCAGTGATCGGCGGGCGCGCTCATCCTCTTCCCACTGCAACAGCGGCGCGACCCACTGTTCGGCGGCCACATCGGTCCAATGCGCGAGCAGTCCGTACAGACGCAGGGCGTTCGCGCGCCCATGAAGGTTCTCAGGCGTGTTCATCGGCGCCTCCCGCAAGCTGGTCGTAGATGTCGAGCCGGTGTGGTGTCACCAGCGTGTCCTTGTTGCGCACGTGTTCGGGCAGGATGAGGGTGACTGGCGGCGGGGCCTGCCGTGCCTCGCGCCGGCGCTCAAGCGCCAGACGTACCGGATTGGGATGAGGCGCCGCGTCGCTGGCAAGGGTTTCCTCGATCGCGGCCTGCAGTTCGGCCGGGCCATAGCGGTCGAGCAGTCGCAGCAGGTGCGTGGTGATATTGCCCAGATTGCCGCCACGCTCAGCGGCGTGCAGCATCAGGGTCCGGCTGGCCGGCGCAGCCCGGGCCAGATGATCAAGACCGCGATGGTGACGGGCCTCGTGCTTCCTTGCGACGAGCGCATCGATGTGTGCGGCAATCTCGATCTGCGCGCCGCGATCGTAACTGCGTTCATGGGTGGCGAGCAGATCGGCGCCGTCGAGAATGCGTACGCGCCGGGGATCAGCTCGTACCGTGAGCGTGCGTCGCACATGGGTATACGGGATCGTATAGTCGTTCAGGTCGAAGCGCACGTAGGGCGTCTTGCCGACCTTCACGGCGAGAAGCAGCTCACACGGGTACGGATTCTCCGGCAACGTGAGCAGGCTGGGCTGTTCGCGCCCGAAGGCCTCGCGCACGGTGATCATGGGTTCTTCGCGGCAGGGCCGCTCAGCAGCGGGTCCCGCGCACCAGATTGCCGCCTGGGCGTTGAGATCGTCGAGGTCCGTGAATCTGCGAGCGGCAAAGAAGCTCTCGCGTACAAAGCGGATTGCCCGTTCAACGCGCCCCTTCTCGTTGCCCCGTGCGACAGCCACCGGACGAGGCTCATAACGATGATGCGCGGCGAACGCGAGCAATGTCGGGTGGAAGCGGATCGCATCGCCCTGACGCTCAAGCACGGCGCTACGCAGGTTATCGTAAAGCAGAACCCTGGGGACCCCGGACCATGCTTCGAAGGCGCCGGCATGTCCTGCCAGGAAACTGTCCATACGGGCATCGAGGAAGAAGCGCAGATAGATCTGCCGTGACCACGACAGCACCATCACGAAGGCCATCAGCGGTCGTCGTGCCCGACCGATCTGCAGGTGACCGAAGCTGGCCCAATCGACCTGCGCCTGTTCCCCGGGCAGCGTGCGCAGGCGCAGGTAAGCCTCAGGTACCGGGCGTGGCCGGTGCAGCGAGATCAGGTGCCGGAAGTGGTGGTGACTGCCCCGGTAGCCGCGCTCATACACCATCGCATACAGGCGACTGGCCGTGAGCGAGGGAAACTTCTTTAGCGTCTCGTGGATGAACGGCAGGTAAGCATCGATCTGTGAGGCTCGCTGCACGGCGCCAATCCTGGGCAGGCCGGCCTGGGCCAGCACGCGCTGGACGGTGCCGCGGTGCACGCGCAACTGGCGCGCGATGGTGCCGCAACGCCACTTCTCCACGTGGTAATAGCGCAGGATCTGCGCCTCGAGTTCAGCTCCAATGGTCATGGGTCGTTTCCTGTTCTGTCAGTAGTAGTACGAACATCACGGAAGACCCGACGGCGCAGTGGCCCGATGCGTACAAGGCCCGAACAGATGCGGCGACAGAAGCAGCAAGGCGTCGATCCGGGCGCGGCGACAGTGGATGTCGATGCGGTGGCCGTCGTCGTCGAAGTCAGTGGCAGTAGAGCATTGGCGACGGGTGTCGGGGAACGCTGATGCGTCACTTTATTGAGGCGCTGACGATAGCGACGCATCCGTTCGGCATGTGCAAAGCGGCCACGACGACTGAGTTGATAGCGTTGGCCAGCCTCGCGCAGGCGGGCGCGGCGCGAGGCCTGTGAGCAGTCGCCACCGCAGTAAATCTGGCCGCGATCGCAACGGCGGCACACGACGACCTGCGCCCGGCAGCGGGCGCACAGAAAGAGGCGGCCAGTGGCCGGCATCGGCAGTCCCCGTCAATGCCGAAGCGGAATCGACGAGGCGGATCAGCCGTGCCATACTGGCCCGGCACCCGTACCCCGTTGTGCGCGTGTGGGGCTCGACACTGGAATGAACTTGGCGGTTAGGACCGGTGTCGGGCCTGTTTCTTCGGCGGTCAGTTGTAGTCGTTCTTCTACCGCATCCCGATTCCCGCGTCATCCCCCTGCCGAACCGAACATCCCCGGTGCGTCTGCGCTCGCCCTACGGGCTCCCTCCGACGCACCCGAATGTGAGCCTCATGAAACGTCCCAGAGTCGCCGGGCTGAACAGCAATCGCGTCGCCCGGCTGTCCGACGCCGCCATCCAATGTCGGATTCCGACCGCCATTCACAAAGGGGCACACCCGCTACAAGACCATGACCCTCGAAGCCGGCGAGTTCATGCGCCGCTTCCTGCTCCATGTGCTGCCCGGTGGCTTCCATCGTATCCGTCACTACGGACTGCTCGCCAACCCGGTGCGCCGCGCCAGTCTCGCGAAGGTCCGCGAACTGCTGCACGTCGCGACCGACGTCAACACATCAGCTCACGAAACCGTCATCGAAACGCGCCCCGCCTTCATCTGCCGGCACTGCGGCGCGCCGATGATCGTCATCGATATCCTTGCGCGCATTGCACCGATCCGCGCACCACCCACGCGCCGGGGCGAGATATGAGCGCCACTGTTCCAGGACGAACAACCCGACCCTCGGCTTTGCGGCAACGCGGCCCACGAGCAGACCTTTGCGTCTGTCGCTTCGCACAGGCCCTTGCACGTCCGTTCCGCCATCACGATGGCGCCACTGCACCGCTTCGGCACAACCTCAGCCCTCAACCGGCCTCCCGCCTGACCACGCATCCCGCAACACCGCTCGCCATCCCGGGCAATCAATCGCCATAGCCCCGAAGACTCCATTGCATCAGAGCACTCCGCGGTTTCCTCCCTTCAGGTTTATTCAACGCCTGCCCGCACGCGCCGGCGCGCACCCCGAGTCCACGGACATGGGCAGGCATCGAACAAACCTCAAGAATTTTTGTCATTGAGCGGGAGTACCGGGTGACTGCCGGACTCTGATGCCCGGCGTCTGACCTCTCGCGTCGCGACGGGCGGCAGTGGGTCCGGCGCCCGCCTGATCAGTCCGGAGAAGAGCGGGATACCCGGGTCGTCCCTGCGTACCGGCGCCTCCAAAGAAGAAGCCCGCGCGCGGCGGGCCGGAATCCATGCGGAGACATGGAGGAGACGGCTTAGGTATGAACCCTGGCGCGATCTTCTGCACGCCCCAGGGTGAAAGACCGTGTCACGGACCCGGCCCCCACGCCACGGCCGGGGAGGGCGCGCCGCGCCGGGGGACGGGCAGGCTCCAGTTGCGACCGCGGCAGCCACGCGATGCGTGGGGCGCGCTGGCCGCGATAAGCGGCGTTATCGCGGCTACCGCTACCGCTACCGCCATGCCCGGTGGAGTGTCCCGAAGCATGCGACGCGCCCATCGAAAGCGGCAGGCCCAGTTCCCGGGGACACCGCCAGCGCGCCTCGTGTTCGGTCGCGCCGTTTCGTGCGGGCGACGCGGGTGGAAACGGATCTGCTACCTGGGAACGTGAGGCCGCTCGCCATCCCGAAGGGCACGACGTTCTGACGGGACAAGTAACGGGTATCCGGTGGGTCACCTGAGCGCCGGCTCGTGCCGCCTACGTCGCCGTAACGGCGATGCCCTCAACGCCGGCGCGATCATCCAAGAGAGCTGCCTGAAATATTTGCAGACTAACGGATACCCCGGCTTAACGCCCGTTTAAAGGCTGAATTTTGTGCCGCTTCCCGGCCGCCCGCGGGCTGCGCGCTGCGGCGGTGTGACTGGCTTTCCCTGGTCAGCGCGAAGGGGCGCCCAGCCATCGGGGCCCGAGAGCAAACGGCTTACAGGTGAATTGCGTTCGATGAATCGGTTGTCGGCACGTCAATCGACACGTGTGCTACCCCGACAGCTTTCATGCACAGGATGAAGAACGCAAACTGGAACGTCCCTCTGCGAACCTTCTGTGCAATCGAAGTCTCCGTCTCTGCGTGCCCTAACGCGGAGAGCTTGTCAGCAAGCTGGGCATAGGTAATGCCGCGGGTGGATAGCACCGTTTTTAACGAACGTCGCGCGAACTCTGCGTAGTCGAGGTCCTCCGTGGCGGCCGTGACAGAGATACCTTGCGTTTTAGGCCGACTTTGCATACCATCCTCTCGAATGAACTGCATTTGACATGGTTCTAGTCCTTACGTCATTGACCATACAGATGTGGCAATATTCGATCATTTTTGATAATGTGGTCGGGTAAGTGTGAGAGGGCCTTTGGGTGCCCATACGGGCGAGGAAAACCAAAGTTTATCAAGCCCAAGACCGCTGGCGGTGTTGAACTTTCAATGAGTTTGGCGGGCAGCCGCGATCCGCATGGGCGATCGGCAGGCCGCCCTTGATGCCTCGACGTGGGAGGCGCCGGTTGTTCGCAAGCCATGCCGTCGGGGGCGAGCTTTGCTGAGCCGGTCCATTGCCTGATCGCCGGCTGCCAGCGTCGAGCACAAGCACAGCCCAGACGGGGCAGGACAGGTCCAGCGCGCAGATATCGCCGGCAACGTTGCGTCGATGAGGGGTTATTGTGCGCGCCATTTATTTCGTGTTCCTATTTAACACGCTTGGCGTTAGTCTTTGGGAGGGCAAGTTGGCAGCGGGAAGGCAAAGCTTGTCTGAGCAGCGTATCGCGCTGTTCGAGAAAGAGGGGCGCGGTACCGGACATGGCGCGACCTATGTTCCCGGCCGGGCCCTTCGTGATATGCCCGGTGCAGGCCGCCTGCACAGGTTCGCGTGCTCGCGCTGTGGTGGACGACAGATCGTACTTCCGTCAGATGTGGAATTCGCCGTTTTCCTTCTTGAGTACTGGGATCCGTTCACGCTTGACCTTCAAGAGCATTTCCCCCTGCTCGAAGTTGAAAAAACCATGTGGCTTGCCACGCTGCTGGGCGTCACGCACCCCAGACTTCGCGATGGAAGTCCGGCAATCTTGATGACCACCCTGATGGTCAGCAAACGCAGTGCTGGAGGTCCCAGGTGGGTCGCCATTGATGTTGTGTCGTCGCACGAGGCTCAGAGATCGCCCTCGGACGCGAACCGGATTAAAAGTGAGTATTGGCGCAGGCGGGGCATCGAACACCGGATTGAATATTCCACCGGTCTGAACAGTCATAAGGCGATGCATCTCAGTAGTCTCTTCAACGTCGCTGAGTCCATAGTGAATCACGGAATCTCCCGCTCCCAGCGATCTGCGCAGCGTGCAGTCTTGAATCAACTCAAGGTGCGGACCGGATCGAGTCTGCTTGTCCTGTGTCATCAGGCAGCGGACGCGAACGGTCTTGCACGCGCAGCCTGCGTAGCCGCGATGCGTGAACTGATTGCACTGGGCATAGTCGAGTGCTCGTTTGACGTTCCCGTCCTGTTGTCGCAGAAGAGACGTGACGTGCGTCTGAGGCTTCCTTTGGGCGGCGCGAACGTAGAACGCGAAGCCAGGAACGCAGCATCAAGGTAACGTAGACGGATCGTAGGATGATCTACGAAATGCAACTGTCTTGTGCATATTGATATGTCATCCTAAATTTACATTAAAGGTGCATCCTGCAATGGCTGAACGCGTGCTGAGGTTGCCGGCCCTGAGGGAGTTATACAGGGAGCAGTCGAGTGGAGATATTTATCGGGTTGTGCATGTGGAGCGCGAATCATCGGAAGTGGTCCTCTGCTACATCTTCGGATCCAGACTGAAGCTCAGATTTGTCTCCCTGAGCGACTTCTCTGCTCTTAGCGCGCGCGGCTATCCAGGCGCAGACGGACTTAAACGTCTCAACCAGGATCGGGACCCCTATAGCATCCTCCAAAGGGGCATGCGTGCAACCCCGGCCAGCAGTCGTCAGAGTGAGGTCAACTGGGAGCGAATCAAACCGCTGGCCGAAGATTCACGAAAATTGTATCGGGCACTTCGCGGAGGGGAACGGCGGAGGCAGATTTTGCAGGACATCGCGGATGACGCGGGCGTGACGATTCAGCGCATCCGCGAGTTGCTCCGCAATTATCTGCAAAGAGGGATGGACGAAGCCGCGGTCACCGCGGAGTATTGGCGCTGTGGGCGCAGATTGCAGCCACCACGATGGCAGACAGGAGAGGACGCGACACCGGCGGTCGTCACGCGCGAATATAAGGCAAGGCCGGGGCGCAAGCCATCAAACCCTGATCCGCATGCGCCCAGGACGGATGCGCTTGAACGGCTCTTTGAACAGTGCGTTGACCTCTATCTTACGAGCAAGCTCGGCCCGTGGACGCTGGACTTGAGTGAGGAAGATGAGGAGAAAATCAGGAATTACATCCCGGCTGCCCGCTTCCCTTCGACGCGGAGACCCCGGAAGCAGTCGAATCGCAGAGAAGCCTCGAAACGCAGAACCCGCCGCAGCCGCAGCTCCGGTCGTCGCGGCGGACTGCGAGCCCGGGTGACGTGGCAAGATCTGACAGACTTCGTGAACTATGTCTGTCGTTGTACGCGCGAGGTGCGGGATCATACCGGTCAGATAATCGATCTGGAACTCGCACCGTTCGGGATCATTACGCAGCGGCAGTTGACGCATTACTATCAGACTCGGGTACCGCCTGAAACAAGAAAGCGCAGACAAATGGGCGAGCGGCAATATGCGCGGCAGGGCCGCCCGATCAAGGGGCACGCATTACAGCATTCCGTTGGACCGGGCCAGGAGTATCTGATCGATGCGACGATAGCTGACGTATTTCTGGTGCTTTCGTACGATCGCACGGTAGTGGTCGGGCGTCCCACAGTCTATCTGGCGATGGACGTGTGGAGTCGAATGATTGTCGGATTTTACGTAACGTTCGACCCGCCATCGTTCGAAGGTGTTGCGCTGATGCTGGAAAACATCGCGACGCCCAAAGACGAGCTTTGTGCGAGATTTGGCATAAAAATAGCGTGGGAAGACTGGCCGTGTGAGTATCTTCCGCAGTCCCGGTTCTTCGCCGATCGCGGTGGTGACTTCATGAAGACTGCGAGTTGGCAGGCAGTCAACGAAATGCTTGGCATTGCGATCAGTAACGCGAAGGCAGGCGATCCTACTTTGCGGGCAATCGTTGAGCGAAGGTTCGGCAGCCTCCCGGCTCATTTTCAGCGAGCGACGTTCGGCGTGGTGGAGGCAGACGCCACCACGCGCGGTGCTCCGCACTATGCCTGGGATGCGAACCATACGATCAGTGAGTTCACGCGGAAACTGATTCGCGCGATCTTGAGGCACAACAGGACCCCGATCGGTCGGAAGGGTGCAATTATCGAGATGGCGACAGCGGGCATAGCCGATACGCCGCTTAACCGATGGAACTATGGCCTGGAGACTCTGACAGGCACTTTGCGGAAGCATTCTATCGATGAAATCCGCCGTGCAACGTGGCCCGTGGATACGGCAAAGCCTACAAAGGAGGGGCTGCACTGGCGCGGTTTGGACTACACCTCATCATATATTCAATCAAAGCATGTTCACCTTTGTCGGAAAGAACGCGAAGAAGCCGGTGGAGATCCAGTTCAATCCCGACACTCCCTCGCAGATACTGGTCCCCGGAGATATGAAATTCGAGTACGCAAATCTCGCAAAGAGCAACAAAGTAGTACCGGGTGGCAAGACACTGATGGAATGGGCGGTGTATCGACACGTCGACCGGCGTAATGCGCGCAAGGAGCATGACGCTCTTCAGCCCAGGCGCATTATGGATGCACTGAACAATGCGGAGGAAAGCAGCGCAGCAAAGCGGGAGCAATCCAAGGCGCTCAAACAGGCCGGTATCAACCATCCTCGTCAGCGACGCCGGCAAAAGCCGTCTACCACGCTTAATATTTCCGAAATGGTGAAAAAAATGGGAAAACAAAAATCAGCGAGCTCGCGGCAAGAGCCGCAGCGCGATGATATCCCGAAAATCGACGGCAAGCAGCACCCCGAAAGTGGAGGAAACGGATCGATTGCAGAGAGAATGTCAAAGAATATGGGCGATATTCTGGATTCTATCTGATTATTAATTCCATTTTTTAAATGCGACGGACATCCCAAGATGAAAAATGCAAATCCGGTAAAAAGATCAAAGAAAGCTGTGTCGAGATCCGATCAGAACGATGGTGAGGCGTATAAACTGGTTCCAGTCGCCGCGTATGATGATCCGATCTTTGGGCGAAAAGCCACATCGGTGTCGGCGTGCTACCACGATGCGGCACTCGAGTTGCCGGAGAATAAGCATAACCCGATGATCCTCGCACTGCCGCCGTTCGAAGAGCAGTCGGTATTCGCCGAAGCGATGAGTATCAGCTTTGCTGTCCATTATCCGGAAAACGCCAGGCAACTTCCTGGTCTGTTGCGACTCTTGGCAATCGAGAGAATCTCAAACGTACTGGTTGTGACAGAGGCGCACCTCAAGCTCATCGACTGGGTGCATATTGCCCTGCGTCACCGGTACAGGGGGCTTGTGCCTACAAGGTCCTTGAGAGAGCTGGCGCAAATGAGGTACGAGGCAACCCAGAAGCGAGAAACCTGCGCCATACATCCGGTAGACGATTCGCATGCCGATTGCATTTTTGTACCGGGCATCTCCGGTGCGGGAAAAACCACGACAGTAAAGATGGTTTTAAGTATGTTCCCAATGATAGTGGAGCATACCGAGTTCTCGGGAGTTTCGGCTAGATTTGCACAGGTTGTATGGATTTTCGTTTCCTGCCCGGCTAACGGGTCGGTAGCCACTCTCATGAAGGGGATTTTGCACTGGTTTGATATCCATCTAGGAACGAATTATGTCGGCGAGATGAGAAGTGGTGTGAACACTGGCGACTGGATCGCCGCTGTGGTGGACAAAATCAACAAGCATCTCGTGGGAATGATTGTGATTGATGAAATTCAGTTCGCCGTCAAATCCGCCGACAAGGTGCATTTGCTGGATTTTATTACCGGATTGCTCAATGACGGCAAGTGTCTTTTCGTGCTCGTCGGGACTCCTGACGCTGGCGAGATGGTAAAAGCAACCATTCACAATCTCAGGCGGGTTGCCAGCAGAGCATATATCCCGCTCGATCTCTTCCCCGGGCCAAAGGCCTCGTTGCGTCTCGCCAAGAAGATCACTCAGATTGATTTCTTGCCGGAGGCGCCGCTCGACAGCGACGCCGTGAACGAGGCGCTTATTGAGGTCGGAGCTGGATCCCCAGCTTTTATGAAGCTTGCCTGGGTGCACACCCAATACGCTGGTCGTCGTGCGAGAGAGTCGCGTGTTACGCCCAAACTTATTCGTGAAGCGGTCGAGGAACCTTTTTCCCTCGTCGAAGGCCTTCTGGGGGCCCTGCGCAGTAAAGATCTTGTCGCGCTGGACCGATACAGGGACACGGCGATAAAACAGATTGAAGATATCAGGGAGAAAATGCTTCTGGAGCAGAAACGGAACCGCCTTGCACTGACGGCTGGAGAGGACGAGGCACTAAAGAAATTTTCGAGATGCGTGGATATGCTGATCAACATGGAATGGTCGCAAATTGAGGCGGAGGCGTTTGTCCGGTCAAAACTGGCTTCAGACGCTTCGATGTCTGTCAAGGAATTGATTGCATTGGCGGTAGCCGCAAAGCATGTTGTCTGAAAGACTGGCCGTTCACCGTCAGGCTGACGGACCTTCGCGCAAATTTACCGTGGCGCGATGTTTGAAGCCGGACCTACGCAAAAATATCTCAGGCAGACTGCGTCTGCGGCGGACGGGTGAGACGGCCAAGCGGTCTTGGTCAATCTCATCTCCGGCCCGCGTAGCGCGCCCCTTTGAGCGATGTACATCGACGTGGAGGAATCTTGACCGTCTATCTTGATGAGCCATTGCCTGACGAGATGCTATTCAGCGTTATTGCCCGATACGTTCAGACGTCCCGCATTGGCAATATTACTGCTTTTTTGCACAATCTCATGGGCCCACGTAGCACCGTTTCTGCGGATGGGCATCTAGATTTCGAACATCTGGCGACGCAGACCGAGGCCGCCTGGGGAATGAGTCCACGCTCCATCCAAGATTGGCTCACCCTTGTTCCCTTCTACACGGCCATGTTTGGCCCGAGAGGTCGAGTTTCCTTGGAACGTCCACTCGTGAGGTGCGCCCCTTGGTCAGGATATCTGGAGCCCGGGCGCCCGGGCCTTCGTTTCTGTCGGAGTTGCTGGGGGCAAGACGACAAAAGGCACGAACCAAGATACTGGCGGCGCTCTCATCAATTGCCGGGCGTGGTTACATGTGTCTGGCACGGTGAAGTACTGGAGGTCGCTGGAGCTCCGGCAGCGCGGCGACTTCTGGTCATGACCGCGCAGCTTAACGGTGGTCATCCGGCGGTTGAAGAGCGCGCGGGCGATGCGGTTGCATGGCACGATGTAACCCTTCTGGCCGTACAACTGCTTCGTGGCAATCCACCGTGGGCAGGTTTTTTCGATCTCGATGTGCGTGTCCATTTCGCCCGGCGCTGTGGCTATGCAAGTGGCAATTCTCTGGACTTCCCGCGGATGTCCCGGGACGTTGTTGTGCGATTGGGGAAAACGTACATGCGATCAATGGGCTTGACGTGTGACGATTCCGATTGGGTGCGTCGTGCTCTTCTGCAGCCGACTTATCGTTCTTCTCAATCACTGCCGTTGTTGCTAGTGGCGTACCTGCTGATAGGCAGCTCGACACGACTTGCGAGTTCAAGTACTCCAATATGTCCAGGGGCAAAATCGGGCACTGACGACGAGCATCGCGTTGCGAAGGGAGGACGAGAAGATGGGTGCCCGCATTACTTTTGCTCATGTGGCTTCTCTTTCACTTACGAGCGAATCGCTGGTGGCGATGAAGTCATCATGCCGACGCAAACTGGACCCGACATCGCGGTGGCGGCTGCGATGCTTGCGAACCGAGGCTATTCCATTATCAGAATTGCGAGCACGTTGGGGCTTGAGGTCCGCGACGTAGAAATGCAAATCCGATATGGCGTGGAAGTTCGCCCTTGGCATCGGCGGACCGTGCGCGCAAGACATCTGGCTTCTTGGGTCGAGTTGGTCGATCGGCTTGGCGATGCCAATGCCGCATATCTGCTGGACGGTCGGCTTTGGCGCCATGTTGCGCCGCTTGCTGACGGTCTTCCAAAAGCTATACTGCCCGCCCTTGCTGCATTACTCGAATAGTTTGCTTGCGCTGAACCTATCCTAAGCAGAAGCGCGCCAAGCAACGCGGAGCCGTTTGGTCTTTTATGGGCGCAGCGTGCCTCGAAATATATCGTGGGAGTGCGTAATGGCTGTATACCTCGACGAGCAACTGGATGATGAGCCACTTTTTGGAATCATTGCCCGGTATATCGACACGACACCTGCCGTCACCGTCAAACGTATAATTCCATTTCTCTATGGTAAAAGATGGATTTATGCGTCAAATATGGGTAGAAACATTGATCATCTCGCAAGCGTGACAGGTGCGTGCTGGGGGCTTGCGCCGGAAAAAATTATTTATCGGATGACGTTATTTCCCTACTTTTCTAGTATGCTTGAGAAAAATCAAGCGTCTGATCTGCTTGAGCAGATGATCATATCGAAGAGTAGGGGCGGTGGCCGCACCGTGTATGGTCCGAACGCAGGTATGGTAGAACTCCGATATTGCCGGAGCTGTCTTTTGGAGGACCGAGAGCGAGGGGAACCTATGCACTGGCGGCGGACTCATCAGCTACCAGGCGTGATAATTTGCCTTCGTCATCGCGAGTTTCTTTGGTTTCACCGGCTGAACAGGATGCCATTCAGGCTTGGATACCTTACGCCAGACGTTGCTCAGAAATTTGGCGTAAAGCGGATCGTAACGGACGTAATGCAGATTCGTGAAGAAGCCGCGCTGGAGTACGCACAGGCATCTCAGGACTTATTGAACGGATCAAAAAGCTTGGATCGTGGTCCGCTAATACTGGAATTCTCTCGTTTTCTACGTCAGCAATCACGATACTTCGCTGGGGATAAGTTTAATGAATGTGTGATGCAATTAATTGAAAACTGCTTTGGAAAGGATTACTTGGAATGCGCGAGAATTGGGAGGTTTGAAAATTATTTTCGTTCTGGAAAATTTCATAAAGTTCACGTGGCAAAGCTGGTGCTTATCACAAGCTTGAGGCGAATGATAGAGAGGAATCCAGAATTATTGCGTGATGATGGCTTCAAGCCGATCTACGGCGGTGTATCTTCAGACGCGATTAAGTGCGGCCCTCTTTTCCGTCCACGTCCCTCAGTAGTGTGTCCGAGTTTGGTGGCGCCACATGGCGCCGGCCATATTGTGGAGAAAACCGCCTGGAACGAGCGTGCGCTACGGTGTGTGTGTGACTGTGGTATGACCTTCATATGCCCAGAACTCGACGTCGGTATCGGGCCACCACGGGTTACCCGTTGGGGGGCGGTGTATTGTCAGGAAGTGAAGAAGTTGAAAAGCTTGGGACACAGCTGGAAATATATCGCGGAAAAACTTGGACTTCCGAAGGCAACGGTCTTTAAAATGCTTGCCACCTGACAGTTAAGCCACTTATCGCAGTCACAAGGGGCAACCGGCAGAATTGCTGATTCACCAATCGCGGGATGATTGTCGTTGACGAGACGAAGATCAAGGCCAACGCGTCGCGCCCCGAGGCGATGAGCTACGACTGGATGAAGAAGGCCGAACTGAAATTCAAAGATCAGATCGGATGCGCTGCTGGCAAAAGTCGCCGATTGCGCCGAGAAGAACGAGCCGGAACTCGATATTGCAGCCGATATCACGCGACGCAAGGACCGGCTTGCGGTCGTCGATGCCTCGCGTGGGCACATGGAAGAACGTTGGCGCCTAGATCGAAATTGCACATGGTCCCCGCGACCACGACGCGCCGCCGGATGATGGTGAAAAACCGAAAAAGAGATCGTGCTTTAACTCTAAGTTCAGGATGCCCAGGCTGCCTTCGCGCCGCGCAGCGGACGCTTCTCGGCGTCGAATTTCTCCTCTTTTTCTTACTCTTACCGCCGAGCGCCACGCTCCGTTCGGGGGCATCGCTCCCGCAATTGTTCGAACGTCGCTTCCGAACTGGAGTCCACATCGGCAAGAACTTGCCTGGGGGCGGACCCGGGTGCGGCATGCGATGGCCGTTAGATCACTACATCACGATACGGTGGATGGGGTGGTCTGTCAGCCTTGCGCGGTATCTGGGTGGCGTTGCGGGGAGGCAAGAATTTCCTCGCGTCGAACTACACCATCGCTTCGTCGTTCTCTTGCCGCGACCATTGCGCGAGCGCCGATGACTTGTATCTGGCAAATCAATGCGTCGTCGGTCGCAAATGCGAAGTGCTATGCGTCGGTTAAGCAGGTCGATCGGAATTTAATATGTCCCTTTATTCTCGCTGCGTCTCAGGCTTGCTGGTGGCGGGAGGTGCGGACTTACGTCTATAAATCACCGCCCTTGCTGACAACGTTGGCGTCTGGGTGTGCAGTTTCAATGCGCTGAGATCGGGGGCTAAGGCGCCAGTTCGCGCCGCGACGGGAAAGTGAAGTGCGCTCTCTTTTGTGTGCGCAGAATAGGCATCGACATACAAAAAGTCCGCATTTTTGGAGCAACGCTCCAAACTGAACCGCCCCGGATTTGGTCTCAGGATTACCCATAAGTCGCTCGTGACTATGCGATTGAAGGGCGATGGCTTGTAAACGGTGACGACCGATGTTAACTTTGATCCGGTTCGTGATCTGTGATGCCGGGCATTGTCGGACACCTCTGACCTTGATGATTGGGCAAATGAAGAGTTTGGCGCCGCCGAGCTCGGCGACGCTCGCCTGACCAGACGGCTCGTGACGTTGGCACGCAAGCTTTCGTTGGGCCCACATTGCTCTTTTCCGCAGTCGTTCAATGGTTCGGAGCTGAAGGCGGCATATCGTTTTTTCGACAACCCGCACGTGGATGTCGATGGCGTGCTGGGTGGGCACATCGGTCAAACGCTGTGTCGTATGCAACAGGTGCCAGTCGTCCTTGCTGTTCAGGACACCACCGAGTTCAATTTGTCTCATCTGCGGGCAACCGAAGGTCTGGGATATGGCTCCGATCCACACGTGCGTGGTTTCCTGATACACAGTCTGCTTGCGCTCACGCCAGAGGGGCTGCCACTCGGGGTGATCGGGATGAAGACCTGGAAACGTAGGCACGAGGAGTTGGGCAAGAAACATCTGCGCGGGCAACGAACCGTACAACAAAAAGAGAGCGCGAAATGGCTCGAAGGCATCGAGCAACTGGGCGTACTCAAGGCGCACTGTCCGTGCACGCATGTCATCGGCGTGAGCGACCGTGAAGGCGATGTCTATGATGTGTTCCTGGCGCAGCGGCCTGCCGGCGTCGACTGGTTGGTGCGCGCGTCGTGGAACCGACGCGTTGCTCACCCCGATCGATATTTGTGGGAAACCGTGCTGGCCTCGCCAGTGCTTGGAGAGGCCCAACTGCAGGTGCCTGCACGCGAAAACCGCCCGGCACGCACCGCACGGCTGGTTGTGCGCTGCATGCCCGTACGCCTTCGTCCGCCGCAAAATCGTCGTCGCGAGAAGCTTCCCGAAATTGAAGTGTTTGCAATTCATGCACAGGAAACGAACTTGGACGAAGGAGCAGAGCCATTGGAATGGCTTCTACTGACTTCGGTGCCTACGCAAACGCACGCTCAGGCCCTTGAGCGTCTGGCATGGTATGCGCGCCGATGGACGATTGAATCGTGGCATCGTGTGCTTAAAAGTGGCTGTCGCATTGAAGCCCGCCAATTTGGCAATCTCGATCGATTCGTCCGCGCCACCGCATTGTTCGCCGTAGTAAGCTGGAGGATCCTGTACTCCATGTTGCTCGCAAGGCTTGATGGCAACCTGCCATGCGAAGTATTGCTGCAGCCAATCGAGTGGCGAGCCCTCTACTGTCGTACGCATGGCAGTACTGAAATACCTGATAAACCGCCATCACTGGCGCAGGTCATCTTGTGGATCGCCAGACTCGGCGGGTATCTCGCTCGAAAGCATGATCGTCCGCCTGGTCCTACCGTCATCTGGCGTGGATTTCTTGTCCTGCACGAAATCACGATGATGTACCGAATATTCAGGCAAAACGAATAGCACCATCACATTACTTGTGGGTAATCCTGAGGGATTTGGTGGAGGCTCCAACTTTTGAGAAAAATGGTATGGGCGCCTCCGCCTTGAGGAAATGGTAGGAATTTCGCAGGTAACCAAGGTCGACTTTCACGGGCCTATGGCATGGGCATGCTCATGGTGCAAGATTATGTCGATGTTCAAAGGCAAACCGGAGAGGCCGGGATGAAGTTGACGCCAGTTGGAATCGATATTGCAAAGACGATCTTCCAGGTGCACTACGTGGACGAGGACACGGGCGAGATCGTGAGCAAACCAATCAAACGTGCGGCGTCGGTCGTCGCTTGTTTGGCTCGGCAAAACGGCGCTCCTCTCTCCTTGCACTACGCGCGCAAAGGCACGTTCGCAAGCCCGTTATTAGCGTGAACAGGCCCTAGCAAGGCCGTTGCGGTGAAAACTGAAATGCAGCAGGCAATGCTGGCGCTGCATCGCATGCGCGAGCAACTTGTGAAGTTCCGGACCATGCAAACCAACGGCTTGCGCGGACTGCTAACCGAGTACGGCGAAGTTACGGCTAAAGGACGGGCGTCGGTGCCGAAGCAGACCGGTTCGGGTGGTGTTGACGGCGGCGTAAATCCGCACATAAATGGCGGCACAAGGTTCACCAGGACCGTCAACAATGAAGCGCCGTTGACGGCCTCGGTCGGGGTGGCCGGTCCCAATCAGAATGGATCGCCGATGTCGTTGAGATTGGGATCCTCGGGAGGGGAATGCTGTTCGTGCAGCAGGTCATGCAGGGCGAGGTCATAGTGCATGCAGATCCGGGCACGCAGATCCCCGATGAGTTCGACGACGGCGAGCGCCTGTTCCGGCGACCAGTTGTCCGGTATCAGGAAGTCGAGCCCACGGGTGATGCCCGAAGGCAGGTGTGCCAGGCGCTTCATGATTTCTTCTCCGCACGCGCGCTACTGCGTCTGCTGGCGCGTTGCTCGGCCCTCTCGCGCGCTTCCTTGACCCGGTAGGACTCGCCCTCGATGGCAATGACTTCGGCGCGATGGACCAGCCGGTCAACGAGCGAGACGACACAGGCGGCGTTCGGGAACACCTCGTGCCATTCGGAGAACGGTCTGTTGGTTGTGACCACGGTACTTGCCGATCCGTACCTGCGGCTGACCAGTTCGAACAGCAGATCGGCGTGGCGGTTTGAGTACGAGAGGTAACCGACCTCATCAATCACCAGGACGTCAGGGGATGCATAGCGGCGCAGGCGTCGACGCAGCGCCGAATCGCTGTCCAGTGCGGCCAGTTCGCCGAGCATCTGACCGGCGGTAGTGAACAGCGCGGTGTGACCGTGCACGAGCGCCTGATAGGCGAGATTGAGCGCGAGGGTTGACTTGCCGACACCATTCGGGCCGATCAACACGACGTTGGCGGTATCCCTGACGAACCCGAGCGACATCAACTCTTCAACGGCAAGCCGGTCGCAGCGCGTGGGCCAGCTCCAGTCGAAGTCGCACAGCGGCTTGAAGTTGCCCAGGCGGGCATCGCGGATACGTCGCTCCAGTGATCGGCGGGCGCGCTCATCCTCTTCCCACTGCAACAGCGGCGCGACCCACTGTTCGGCGGCCACATCGGTCCAATGCGCGAGCAGTCCGTACAGACGCAGGGCGTTCGCGCGCCCATGAAGGTTCTCAGGCGTGTTCATCGGCGCCTCCCGCAAGCTGGTCGTAGATGTCGAGCCGGTGTGGTGTCACCAGCGTGTCCTTGTTGCGCACGTGTTCGGGCAGGATGAGGGTGACTGGCGGCGGGGCCTGCCGTGCCTCGCGCCGGCGCTCAAGCGCCAGACGTACCGGATTGGGATGAGGCGCCGCGTCGCTGGCAAGGGTTTCCTCGATCGCGGCCTGCAGTTCGGCCGGGCCATAGCGGTCGAGCAGTCGCAGCAGGTGCGTGGTGATATTGCCCAGATTGCCGCCACGCTCAGCGGCGTGCAGCATCAGGGTCCGGCTGGCCGGCGCAGCCCGGGCCAGATGATCAAGACCGCGATGGTGACGGGCCTCGTGCTTCCTTGCGACGAGCGCATCGATGTGTGCGGCAATCTCGATCTGCGCGCCGCGATCGTAACTGCGTTCATGGGTGGCGAGCAGATCGGCGCCGTCGAGAATGCGTACGCGCCGGGGATCAGCTCGTACCGTGAGCGTGCGTCGCACATGGGTATACGGGATCGTATAGTCGTTCAGGTCGAAGCGCACGTAGGGCGTCTTGCCGACCTTCACGGCGAGAAGCAGCTCACACGGGTACGGATTCTCCGGCAACGTGAGCAGGCTGGGCTGTTCGCGCCCGAAGGCCTCGCGCACGGTGATCATGGGTTCTTCGCGGCAGGGCCGCTCAGCAGCGGGTCCCGCGCACCAGATTGCCGCCTGGGCGTTGAGATCGTCGAGGTCCGTGAATCTGCGAGCGGCAAAGAAGCTCTCGCGTACAAAGCGGATTGCCCGTTCAACGCGCCCCTTCTCGTTGCCCCGTGCGACAGCCACCGGACGAGGCTCATAACGATGATGCGCGGCGAACGCGAGCAATGTCGGGTGGAAGCGGATCGCATCGCCCTGACGCTCAAGCACGGCGCTACGCAGGTTATCGTAAAGCAGAACCCTGGGGACCCCGGACCATGCTTCGAAGGCGCCGGCATGTCCTGCCAGGAAACTGTCCATACGGGCATCGAGGAAGAAGCGCAGATAGATCTGCCGTGACCACGACAGCACCATCACGAAGGCCATCAGCGGTCGTCGTGCCCGACCGATCTGCAGGTGACCGAAGCTGGCCCAATCGACCTGCGCCTGTTCCCCGGGCAGCGTGCGCAGGCGCAGGTAAGCCTCAGGTACCGGGCGTGGCCGGTGCAGCGAGATCAGGTGCCGGAAGTGGTGGTGACTGCCCCGGTAGCCGCGCTCATACACCATCGCATACAGGCGACTGGCCGTGAGCGAGGGAAACTTCTTTAGCGTCTCGTGGATGAACGGCAGGTAAGCATCGATCTGTGAGGCTCGCTGCACGGCGCCAATCCTGGGCAGGCCGGCCTGGGCCAGCACGCGCTGGACGGTGCCGCGGTGCACGCGCAACTGGCGCGCGATGGTGCCGCAACGCCACTTCTCCACGTGGTAATAGCGCAGGATCTGCGCCTCGAGTTCAGCTCCAATGGTCATGGGTCGTTTCCTGTTCTGTCAGTAGTAGTACGAACATCACGGAAGACCCGACGGCGCAGTGGCCCGATGCGTACAAGGCCCGAACAGATGCGGCGACAGAAGCAGCAAGGCGTCGATCCGGGCGCGGCGACAGTGGATGTCGATGCGGTGGCCGTCGTCGTCGAAGTCAGTGGCAGTAGAGCATTGGCGACGGGTGTCGGGGAACGCTGATGCGTCACTTTATTGAGGCGCTGACGATAGCGACGCATCCGTTCGGCATGTGCAAAGCGGCCACGACGACTGAGTTGATAGCGTTGGCCAGCCTCGCGCAGGCGGGCGCGGCGCGAGGCCTGTGAGCAGTCGCCACCGCAGTAAATCTGGCCGCGATCGCAACGGCGGCACACGACGACCTGCGCCCGGCAGCGGGCGCACAGAAAGAGGCGGCCAGTGGCCGGCATCGGCAGTCCCCGTCAATGCCGAAGCGGAATCGACGAGGCGGATCAGCCGTGCCATACTGGCCCGGCACCCGTACCCCGTTGTGCGCGTGTGGGGCTCGACACTGGAATGAACTTGGCGGTTAGGACCGGTGTCGGGCCTGTTTCTTCGGCGGTCAGTTGTAGTCGTTCTTCTACCGCATCCCGATTCCCGCGTCATCCCCCTGCCGAACCGAACATCCCCGGTGCGTCTGCGCTCGCCCTACGGGCTCCCTCCGACGCACCCGAATGTGAGCCTCATGAAACGTCCCAGAGTCGCCGGGCTGAACAGCAATCGCGTCGCCCGGCTGTCCGACGCCGCCATCCAATGTCGGATTCCGACCGCCATTCACAGGTGGCAAGGTAAACCTTCACGGCATAAGTAAACGAGGCGGCACATATTTGCGAGCGCTGCTAATCCACGGTGCACGCAGGGTGTTGATAAATGCGAAAGAACCAGGCGCGTGGGTCGAGCAGCTGAAAAAGCGGTGGCATCCGAACGTGGTGATTGTCGCACTGGCAAACAGAATGGCGCGGACGATCTGGGCGGTACTAGCCAATGATCGTCCGTACCAGAAGGGATACGTGAGCATACATCCAGCGGAAGTGGGAAACGTCTCGTAAGAAATTGACCCTGTTGAAGTGGAGCGTCGAAGGTTGCGTTGGGAATCGAGAGTGATGGCAACACAGGTCGGACCGTGATTCGCTAAACCTGAATGGCTTCAAGAGCTCCGAGCTCGTGAGAAAAATGAGGTGCGGGTCAGCATTCCATAGTGGCCCGCAGCGGAAGAACCAGCTGCAGCAAGGCCCGGATATACAGCTGCAACCCATCCTGTCCGTCTACGCACAAGAGAGCTTGCTCAAACGGGAGACGTTCATATACAAACTACTATCGGCAATTTGAAACAACGGTCGCCGAACTCGCATTAACTTAAACCAACCAGCCTCCACGATTCCCGGGGCGGTTCACCGGTGCGCTTGACGTGACTCCCCACTTGCGCATCTGGATTGCTGTTCGTACGTCAACTCTTTCGTCGACTCTGCGTCCGGAACTCAGTAGGCGACATCGAGAGCTCTTTACGGAAAAGCTTCGACAGTCTCTCTCCGTTGCTAAGACCGGTTCTACGAGCGATCTTGTCCACCGGAAGATCGCTGTTGGCGAGCAGCTTGCACGTAAGATCGAGCCGCACACCAAGAAGGTACTTTGAAGGCGTAACACCGAGCTCCCGTTTGAACAGACGCAGGA
Source organism: Paraburkholderia sp. Clong3 (assembly GCF_050436485.1). NCBI lineage: Bacteria > Pseudomonadati > Pseudomonadota > Betaproteobacteria > Burkholderiales > Burkholderiaceae > Paraburkholderia > Paraburkholderia sp. Clong3. The sequence continues at coordinate 1,403,985 of NZ_JBNDMH010000003.1, forward strand.
AATTGCGCTCACTCATCGAAGACGTGCGCGCCGCATCGCCCACCGATATGGGCTTCGCGCAGTTCTGGACGATCCAACGCGCCGACGCACGTGCTTTCTCGGCGAGCGTCTTTGCATCCATCTCTTCGAACGCGGGGGCCAATGTACGCCCGCCATCCGAGCCGAGACGGTCCGCCACGCGCGCGGCCAACTCCGCTCCCAGATCCATCTTGAGCAGTGCGAGCGAGGTCACCAAAGCCTGATCGCGATCATGCTCCGCAGCGCTCCCGGATAACGACCGGAGACGGATATCATGCTTCATCGAAGGCCAATCGCACCGCGCCACGCCGGCAGCCGACAAAACCATGTGCCCATTCCCGATCGCGGTGACGCTGACGCCTCTTGCACAAACCAGTCGCAACAGATCAATGAGGTTGTCGTCGACGGAGGCGTGCGCGACACCACTTCCGCTGGGAACGAAGAGGTTGTCGAGACGATTGAAATCGCGCGTGGAAAAATGCTCTGTCCAAACCATCATCGATGACGAGCACACAACCCCTCCACCGCGAGCCGAGATGAGGTTCACGCGATATGTCACGGAATGATTCGAACTTTGCGATTGTAATTCATTAGCGACATGCAGAGCTTCGGCGAGCGTACCGGCGTCCAGCAACGAAAATCCGTCATACAAAATAATCGCCACGTGCTTCACGATTGTCGAACACTGAACAGACCGAATGTCCTGTCTCGGACAATCAAGCGGTGCTAGCGCGTCAGATAAGATTGGCGTCATGCGGCCTCCAGTTCGGCAGGTTTCTATTCGTCACACGGAAAGAAGACAGGATTTCCATGTGTCGTCGGACTTCGATTTTCTCGTTTTCAGATTTATCCTTGCCGTTTTAATCGACAAGGTTTCAGGCGAGAAAAATACGTTGCCGAAGGGTGGTGATGCAAGCCCGGCATCCAGGTCGCGGCGCGCGATAAAAACGACTGTCAGCGGAAAATGCAGCGGCCTTGCCTCAATGTCGAGATGCAAGGTGTCCGCTTCAAAATAGCGGAGGCGTCACTGCAATAGGGGCAGCAACCCCGGTAATCAGAAAGAAAATAGTAACAACAAGCATCGACTTCCCGTCTCGTATAACGATATCGGGAGTCCGCGCCTGATGCGAATCAGCGAGGTTCCCATATATCGGTATTCCTGGTTCAAGCGTATTCTTCATATAGTAGACTTTGAAGATAAACTGGCGAGATAATGAGGAGTTGTGCCACGTAAATATCGTTACACGCCATAACTTACCGCGTGAAAAAAAATCCCACCAATTACTTTCAACCTTTATCGGCCGGACAGGGCTAAGTTTTGACTTAATGAAACTACAACGCGTTCAACTGGCCGCATACCTTGGTGAATTAGTAGGGAAGGTCTGCAAAAGTCCAGGTGTTGACGTCTGGGTGGACGAAAAGCGCTGCAAGGCGAAGCCGTTTCAGATCTAGTCCCGGCTAATATATCTGATTGAATCATTCATGCCCATGGCTTCACCGAGTCTCGTGACCGCAACCATACAAATCCGGTCTCCGGCCTCTTCAAGCGTGATGGTCTGTTCTTTGTAGGCCAGTGCGATCGCCTCCACTGCACGCATAAAGAACTCCGACTCCTCATCCGTCCAGTCTACGGGAAGGTCAGCACTAAGCCCTTCTGAATTCATCCCTGCCTCCTTAGGATACCTTGTGAGGCTTACGAAGCAAGCTGGATCTCGCTCATTTGCGCTAGCACCGGATCCGAAGACTGTTAAGTGGGCCTACGTCGTCGCGCGGTCTCCGAGGTCTCGTTTGCCGAGAACTGAGCTGCGAAGCCGTGCCTCAAACTGGAGAAGAATCGTTTCTTTCGAGAAATTGGATGCGGCGTATTGCCGTCCGAGGGTGCCAAGGCGCTCACGAAGCGACGGGTCGTCGGCGAGACGAAGGATGGCGTGTGACAATGCCGTGAAAGAGCCGGGCTCGACTGCGACGCCGACCGAGTTGATGACGCTCCATAACTCGGTACCTTCATTCGCAGTCGCAATTACCGGTCGGCTGCTCGACAGCATTGGGCCAAGCTTCGAAGGCATGACGAGATCCGCGGCGCCCGCAAGCTGTGGAAGGACGTGTATGTCCGCAAGCGATAGCAATTCATTGAACCGCTCTTTAGGTTGCAGCCCGAGAAACTTGACGTTCGGTACGTCACGGGCCTTTTCGAGCAGGACATCTTTTGCTGGTCCAGCGCCACAGATCAGGAACATGATGTCCGCGCGCCACGTGAGAAGCTTTGCAGCGTCGACAATGATTTCCAGACCTTGCTTAAGTCCGAGATTGCCTGAGTAGAGGACGACCAGCGCTCCGTGGCCGATGGTGAGCTGCGCGCGATAGGGGTTGTCCGTGCTGTTTGGATGCGCGTGTTGAGTATCGACCCAGTTGGGAAAGGTGAAAGCTTTTTCCGAGGAGACCCCTTTCTGCACGGCGAGCCGTGTCATCGCTGCGGAGGGTGTCGAGACGACGTCGGCGCGTGACATCAACCATCTTTCCACGCGCAAAGCCAGCTTTCTTGCGACATGGCCTTTCAGTATGCCCAGTCGAAACGCTGCGTCGACTTCGTAGTCCTGTACATGAAGCCAACATGAGGCGCTGGCGACGCGGGCGGCGAACAACGCGACGGGAGACGCGAACAAAGGTGGCTCTACGAGCCACACGGCGTGCGGACGCCACGCGATCTGCCATAGGGCGGCCGGACTCGCGAAGACCGCGAAGCTCATCAGATGTAGCACGCGCTTCAGACCCGACGGGCGCTTGGGGCACCAGAAGGGAACGCGTATGACGGAAACGTTGTTGATTTGCTCAGTCGAGTACGTCAACGCGTTATAGCCAGCCTTGATGCGCCACTCAGGATAGTATGGAGACGCGGTTATCACGCGTATCGTGTGCCCCTGTAATGCGAGCCACTCCGCAAGCTCCGCGGAGTACTTTCCCACCCCTGTCACCTCTGGGGCATAGTTGAGCGAGATTATCAGCACTTTCATTGAGTAATCCACATCTTGGGAAAAAGAAGATCAAGTCTGCGTTGGGCACGGGAATGTACGACCCATGCGTTCGGACTCTGATGGAGGCTATCGTTCCGTGTCTTGCTCGCAGTCGCATTCGTATTCGCGTTGTGTCAAAGCTGCGCGTTCGCCTTCCTGATTCGAAGATCGCAGATATCCAATTGCCCGGTCGGACAAATGCTTGTCGTGCCTCGCCTAGATGGGCTTCGCCAGCCAGGACATATGATCGCTAGTCGTGTGGGCGCAGGAGGCCTGGTGCCGGTCTCTTCCCACTCGCGGTGGGCGAACGCCGACAACTTCTTGCCAATTTCCGTCTTGACCGGGGGGCATCAGGGCGCGGCGCTTATATTCCTTTCACGTCGGGGTAACGCTGATCGTGGGTAGAACATTCTCGTCATTCAATTCAAGGCGCGGGCTTGACGAGCATTTAGCGGGAGCTAATCGTGCAAAGCGTTCAGTTGACCGGGACTCCCATCGTACTTTCGCGATTCATATTCGGCACCGCCAGTCTTTTCAACAGTGGCCCCGAAAAAGCAAGGCGACGACTATTATTCTCTGCGGTGGACGCCGGGTTCACCCATTTCGACACGGCCCCCTACTATGGCTTTGGCTTGGCCGAGCGCGATCTTGGCCACGTTCTCAAAGCACGACCGGAGGTCACTGTCACCACCAAAGTCGGTATCTATTCGCCCGGCGGCGAGGAGCAAAGCGGGGCCGCTGTTTTTGTTCGCAAGGCGACAGGGCGCTTCATAAAGGCCATCTCGGGTCCAACGGTGGATTTCTCAGTCGCCCGAGCGAAGAGAACACTCGAGGGCAGTTTGCGTCGTCTGAAGCGTGACTCTATCGACATCTACGCGCTGCACGAGCCTGAACTTTCCCTGCTCAATACTGATGAATGGTTGAAATGGCTCGAGAGTCTCCTACGCGACGGAACGGTCCGTACTTTCGGCCTCGCGCTAACTACGGATAAGGTCGAACCGTTCCTCGCTGCCGGCTCGGAACTGACCCGTTTCATTCAGGTCCACGACAGTCTCACCGGTCGCGAGGCTGACGTACTGACCTGCTACCGCAAGCCCTTCCAGATCACTTATGGTTATGTCTCCGCGTCCCGCAAGGAGGGGTCGCCGCTGTCCGTGACAGAGGTTCTGCGTCGGGCACTACTTCGCAATACCAATGGCGCAATCATCGTGAGCACGAAGCAGTTGGCCAGGCTGCAGCAATATGCCCGGCTCGTGGAGGAAACGGCCGATGCTCAATGACCTGGGCGGGCAGGGCGCGATTTCGCGGGCAGCCGATTTCATAGTCATCGGCGCGGGAACCGTCGGCCTACCGATCAGCGTACTACTGGCGCGCAAGACAGGCGCAACCGTCATCTGCCTGGAAACCGGCGGATTGCGCCAGGAAGAGGATACGCATCCGCTCAATGAAGTCGTCCAGCAGGGGATGTTCTACAAGGGTGCCTCGCACGGACGTTTCCGATGCCTGGGCGGTACCTCGATGCGATGGGGCGGTGCCCTCATTCCCTTCCAAAACTCTGACCTCTGCAATGCCCACTGGCCGATCTCACTCGATGAACTAAGCCCTTTCATCGGTGACGTCGAGCGGCTATTCTCCCTGGAACCGGGCCCGTATTCCGACGTCTCCTTTCCGTTCGAGCTCGGTGGGACCCATGTCAATCGTCTCGCCAAGTGGCCAGAATTCCGGAAGCGCAATGTAGCGGCGTTGTTGGACGCTGACGTCGCTGCGGCAGCCAACCTTCAGGTCTGGTTGAATGCCCATGTCGTCAAAATCAAAACTCAGCCTGAAGGCGTCCGACTGGAAGCGGTATCGCAAAATGGTGACAGGCTAGCTATTTCGGGGAGGAAGCTCATCGTCGCCGCTGGCGCGATCGAAACAACCCGTCTGGCATTGCTAATCGACCGTCAGAACAATGGAGCCGTCTCCGCCATTACGTCTGCGCTCGGTCATAACTTCACGGATCATATTTCCGCAGAAGTAGCGGAAATCGTCGCCTCCGAAAGCGCTTTGCTAAATAAGATCGTCGGCTTTCGATTCGGTGCCGCCGGTTCAATGCGCAATATCCGTTTCGAGCTAGCGCCACAAGCGGAGGCGCGGCGGCATCTGCCGCCAGGTTTCTGCCACATCGGGTTCGAGGTTGAGAAACCCGGTGGCTTTGATGTGCTACGGGAGATATTCCGGAATGTACAGCGTCGTAAGTCACCGCCGCCACGAGTAATCTTCGATTTGATTGCGAATACCCCCTGGCTTGCGCGCGCCATGTGGTGGAGGCTCGTGAACAAACGTCTACTGTTTCCCGCCCACTCGCGCCTGATTGTCCATGCGGTGGTTGAGCAGCTTCCATCTCCCAACAATCGTATCACTCTCAGCGATACGTGCTGCGACCGCTTCGGCTTGCCACTCGCAGAGATCAACTGGAGGTTGTCCACGGAAGACAAAGAAAACGTAATCGAGACATCGGAACTATTTAAAAGAACTTGGAGAACGAGCAAATTCGCCTCGCTTGGCGTATGGAAATCGATCGAGCCACAGCAAATCTGGGCCAACATCGATAACGCAGAAGGCATCTTCCATCCGACAGGTTCGACTCGCATGGGTGCTTGCCCCGCCGATGGCGTGGTGGACAAAAACCTCAACCTCTTCGGTGTCGCGAATGTCCAGCTGCTTGCCACGTCAGTCTTGCCGACGGGAGGTGGGGCGAATCCGACTATGATGCTCCTGCTGCTGGGGATGCGATGTGTCAATCAGCACGCTGCCGGCAGCACCCCGCCAAAAGCTTGATGCTTTCCGCCAACCGCGGGTATTGAACCGTGTGGACGCTACGATGGTCCGTTGAGAGAGGAGTCTATGCCTGAAGATGCAATCAACCGGGAAGGCGTTCGTCCGAGCATAATCCTGAAAGGCGTGAATTCGAGACAGGGACCTTCATTTTCGTTGTCGAACAGATTTCTGAGGGTTCTTTGGGGCGTCATCTACATCGTTTTCTTCGTGCCGACGCCGCGTGTCTTTCATGCGTGGCGTCGCTGGATTCTGCGACTATTCGGGGCCACTATAGGCGCAGGTGTTCACGTCTATCCGCGTGTGCGCATCTGGGCGCCATGGAATCTTTCGATCGGCGACTTTACAGGCGTTGCCAATGGAGTGAACTTGTATTCCATCGAACGCATCACGTTAGGTGAGCGTTGCACGATCTCGCAGGGCGCGCAGCTCTGTACAGGAAGTCACGACTACAACCATCCGACGTTTCAGCTAACTGCAAAGCCGATTATTGTGGGATCGGACGCGTGGGTGTGCTCTGAAGTCTTCGTTTGCCCTGGCATTCATATCGCGCCGGGAGCGGTTGTAGGCGCGCGATCAGTGGTAACGCGGAGTCTGCTGGATGAGTGGACTGTGTATGCCGGCATGCCAGCAAGGAAGATTTCTCTTAGAGTCAAGCACGGAGAGCCCAATGAGCAAAGTGTCTGTATTAGTGCTGACGAAGAATGAAGAACAGGATTTGCCTGGTTGTCTTGAGACCGTCATCGGGTGGTCCGACGACATCCACGTATTTGATTCGCTCAGCACAGACGGGACCGTCGCGTACGCTCGCTCGGTATGCGCGAACGTGATTTCCAGACCATTCGACGACTGGTCCACTCACCAGAACTGGGGATTGAGAAACATCCCATTCAAGCACGAATGGGTGCTGTATCTGGATGCCGACGAGCGCGTTCCCCCATTGCTCGTGCCGGAGATTGAAACGGCGGTCTCGAACGCCGGCGATGCGGTGGCGTTTCAGATTAGACGCCGCGACTTCTTCAATGACAGGTGGCTCAGGCACGTGCAGGCTTCACCGTACTTCGTTCGGCTTTTCAGACCCGAGCATATCCACTATGAACGGCTCGTCAATCCCGTCACCGTGGTGGATGGCAAGACCGGCCGGCTCGACGGCTATCTCGATCACTTCCCTTTCAGCAAGGGGCTATCGCACTGGCTTTCACGGCATAACGCCTACAGTTCGCTGGAAGCAGATCAGTTCCTTCGCAATAAGGCGAACGGCAACAAGTTCAGCCTTTCCAAGGCGCTGTTTGCGGCCGATTTCCAGACTCGCCGCTATCATCAAAAGCGCCTGTTCTACCAACTTCCATGCCGCCCGGTGATCAAATTCGTTTTACTTTACTTCGTTCGTCGAGGCTTCCTCGACGGACACCCGGGCTTGGTGTATGCGACGCTGCAGTCGGTCTATGAGTACTTCATCGTTCTGAAAGTCAGGGAGAAGATGAGGGCGGCGAGAACGCAAGTCGATCGCCCTACGTTAAGCGAAGAATTGAAGAGTTGAACCGCGCATGCGCGTTATGATGAATGTCAGTGTCAGCCGGAGATCCCGCGTTGAGAACCCTTCACATTATCTCGTCAATCGAGCGAAGGTATGGTGGTCCTGCTGAGGCGCTCAAACGGCTCGCGACGGAGCTCCGGCTTTGCGGACACACTACCGACATTGTCTGTCTTGACTCATCGATTGATGCTGACAAATCGGACGACAATGCTTTCGATCTGGTTGTGAGGCTAGGCCACCACGCTGGCAAATACGCGCTCAACTTCAGGCTTGTTGGGTGGCTGACACAGCATGCGAACCAGTACGATGCAATTATCGTAGACGGCATATGGCAGTTCCACAGCGCGGCGGCCGTTCTTTCGCTTCTTCCGCAAAAGATCCCATATTTCGTGATGCCGCACGGCATGCTCGATCCGTGGTTCAACATCGGCCGCCCGTTGAAACATGCCAAGAAGCTAGTCTATTGGATATTTGTGGAGCGTCATGTCATCAGCAATGCGAAGGGGGTTCTCTTCACCACCGACAGTGAGCGCGAACTGGCGCGCCTGGCGTTTCCGCTGTACAGGGCGAAGGAGCTGATGATGATGATTGGCACGGCACCGCCACCATCGACGGAAACGTTGGACGTTGCGCAGCGGCATTCGCTAGCGACGCCGGGCAAGATTATCCTCTTTCTCGGGCGAATTCACGAGAAGAAGGGCTGCGACTTGCTAATCCAGTCGTTTCACGATCTCCAGAACTTGAGCACCGACTATCGCCTCGTCGTCGCAGGCCCCGATGATCATGGACTCGGGGCGAGATTGCGTCGCGAGGCCGTGCGGCTCGGCATCGCGGATCGTGTTAGCTGGCCTGGCATGGTAACGGGGGCGCACAAGTGGTCTCTGCTGCGCGCTGCCGACGTCATGGTTTTGCCCTCGCATCAGGAAAACTTCGGCGTGGTGGTGGCCGAAGCACTAGCGTGCGGCGTGCCGGTGCTCTTGACCGATAAGGTCGGAATCTGGCAAGAGGTCGTTGCCGATGGAGCCGGGTTCGTGGACGACGACACGCGAGAGGGTATCACCCGCCTTCTGACGCAATGGGCAATGCTGCCGGACGACGAGAAGGTTGCGATGCAATGTTCGGCAAAGCAGTGTTTCAACAATCGGTTTCATATCTCCAGAGTCGCGCAGAACTATATCGCGTTGATGAGCAAGCAGGTAGCGTAAGCATTTCTGCTTTAACACACGCGTGCAGGATGGCTGTCGCAGGAAGTTGAGTTCGTCAGCGCGATTTTACGCTCAACCGTTGCTGCCCCTTCCAGGACATCTCATTCGCGGAAGAGCAGCGTCAGAGGATCACACGCTCCAATGCCGCTTGCAGATAATTTTTTCGTGCGCGCACCGGTCTCCATCCTGCGGCTCTGTTTTCGTCGCTTGCCGTTTGGTATCGGAGCCTCGGAAGGGCGCGACAGGGATCGCTATGTGCGCGCCGCGCGTTCCGCTGCATGCAATGCGGTGAGTGCCGCGATGGGTTTTGCGGTAGTGCTGCTCTCGGTCTCTTTAACGCTTCCGTATCTCGGGCAAGAGCGCTTTGGCATTTGGATGACAATATCAAGCCTCGCAGTGATGTTGTCGGTGCTTGACCTTGGCGTGGCGAATGGCCTCGTCAACCTGGTTGCGGACGCGAAAACGAGCGACGATCAAGAGAAACTGCAGACGATTGCGACTCGCGGCGTACTGCTGCTCGTGGTGATCGGCGCAGCCGCTGGGGCTGTGCTCGTTGGTGCCGTGAGGTTGCTGGACTTCCAAAGGCTGCTCAGGATCGAATCGGCAGACGTCACAAGAGAAGCGATGGAGTCAACCGTGGTTTTCATCACGCTGTTTTGCGTGAACATCCCACTAAGCGGCGTGAGAAAGGTTTTTCATGGTCTTCAGCGAGCGTGGGAGCCACATATCGCTGCTGCGATCGGATACTTTTTCTCGCTACCGCTTCTTTATCTCTGCAACCGCTATCGCGCACCGTTGCCGTATCTCGTGCTTTCTACCTATGGCATGCAGGTCGGCTCGACGTTGATTCTCGTTTGGCGTCTTCGACGTGAGCGGATTTTTCGCGTTCATCGCGGCATATGGCTGGGAACGGGGTGGCAAGACTCGAGGCTGCTACTGCGGACGAGCAGCATGTTCCTGATTCTTCAACTTGGCATGATATGCGGCAGCGCATGCGATCCCCTGATCGTTTCAAACATTCTCGGCGCGAAGGAAGTGGCGACACTGGCCGTTGCGCAGCGGTTGTTCCAGGCGATCACCGTCGGGATGGCCATGCTGTCGGGGCCGCTCTGGGGTCTCTATGCCGACGCACACTCGCGCGGTGAGAAAATGTTCATCAGGCACACGCTGAAGGTGTCCATGGGCGTCACGGGCGGCATCGCGGTGCTGACAAGCGCGCTGATTCTGGCAGCTTCCCCCTGGCTTCTGAAGGTTTGGACGGGCAATCACCTGGCTGTACCTTTCTCATTGCTGTGCGCGGCGGGGATACTGGCGGTGGTTGAAGCAATGGGAAACGCTTTCACCATCTTTCTGAATGGAATGAGCGAATTGCGCCCGCAGTTGCTTGCCGTGCTGATCTTTAGTGCGGTATCCATTCCGCTCAAGGTAGGTCTGCTCTTGACGTTCGGCACAGTGGAATGGGTGGTCTGGTCGTCCATCATTGCGAGCATCATCGCCGACTATGGCGTCTATATCGGCCTCTTCAGGAAGCAGATTCTTGCGCACGCGTCGGTCGGTCCGCTTTCGTGACTCTCACACCCACCTTCTGAACGTATGGCCGACTTCCAGGAAAAGTTGCGGTTGGCGGGGGACGCGCTCAAAAACAGACGTGGAGCCTTGAGGAGAATCATGGCCGCCTGCTTCGGCCTGTCTGGCGCATCTGCACAAGCGGCGCAGCGGCAGGCATCGGGACTGCAGCCGTCGCACACGCAGAGCGGTTCGACCTCGATGCAGCCCGTGAGCGACTTGTCGCCCGACGACAGGGTGATAGTCACCAGGTCTTCGCTCGCATACACCGAAATCCGACGCCTCGCTGAATTTGTGCTTGCGCAAGGTCCGATTCAGGGCTACGCCAGCTTGCGTGACTACGGCGGACCGCTTACGAGACTGCTCGTTTTTCAGCACGCTGCGGGCGAACGCGATTTGGATGCTGCATATTATTGGCTCGATCCTACCGACGTCTTGAGCCGGGACAACGGTGGCACAGTGCTGGTTTCGAAGAGCGGAAAGCGTTGGAAGCGCGTATTCGAGGGCGACATCCATGCCCGATGGTTCGGTGCACGCGGTGACGGCACGACGGATGACGGTGACGCGATCAATCGCGCCGTCGCATTCGCAGGATCGCTCTATGCATCGACGGGCCGGACTCAGTGCGTTGTGCTTGATAACGGCACGTTCTACCTTGCAGCCGCGCGCGGAACGCTGGCCATCCCTTGTCACGACGATGGCACGGTTAAGCAGGGAAAAGGCGAAAGACTCCCGTCTGAGCCTGCCATGCGACAGCCCTATTGCGTAGGCGTATGGCCGGGGGTCAAACTATGTGGACATAACGCCGTAGTGAAGGGCAACTATCGCTACGGCATGGCGGACGCGTCGCAGCCAGTCATTTTCGGCTTGCTCGATCAATTCGACACGGCGATGGATGCAGGGCTCGAGAATCTGACATGCGTGGATTGCTTCATGGCTTTTGGCGCCCTGTCCGCGACGCTCGCAGGCTGCATCTTTGACAGACTTCACTTTGTCGGCTGCGGGGTGGGTATCTATGCGGCTGTGCTGGAACAGTGCACGTTCAGCAATATCGAGGCGCTGCGCACGGGCGTCCCTGTTCTTGTCGGAGGGCAATGGGTCGATCGCAACGACGACTACAACGAACGAGGCGGCTTCGCGGACAAGTGCACCATCATCAACGTACGTAACATCTATGACCGCGTCTATGGCGACGATGAGCGCAAGATCGATCAATGGTTCGATGCCACGTTCTTCAAGTCAATCAACAGCGAGCGCAGACTCAGCGCGCCGACTAATGCCGCGTCACCGGCGAGGGCGTATCCCTATCGGGGCATTTGCGGATTCTGCATACGCGTCATGGCGCGCTATGCGCGCCCTTCGAATAGCAATGTCTTCATGCAAATAACGCACGCTTACTCGCCGCGTCCAGCGGTGCTGGTTGATGCATGCCAATCGGCTGTCTTCAACGGCGTTTATATGGAACGCGTCGGCTATCGCGACCATCGCAAGCGAACCGGTGCCGTTGGCGCCGGATGGGACGATCCTTACCTTGGTCATGGCGTCCTCGTCCCGGCGTTCATAGGAGAACTCGACGTCTCCTCCTGCGTTTCCGGTGTCAACATCCAGCAGTCTTTCGGCGTTTCGGTCGTTCGATCTGACGGCCCTGTCGGATCCGTCCAGTCATCGGACTGTGTTTTCAAAGAACCGCAGCCTCGCTACACCCTGCCTGCCACCACTTTCACCGACGATGTGACGATACGCGGTGGAGCGTTTCGCGCATTGGAGGATGCCAGGCATCGGATCGGTGGATTGGGCCTCTACACCGTGCATTTCGATGGCGGCAGTTTCGACACTGAGATTTCCTGCCCGAAGGACGAAGAAGGGCATGCAGTCATGGTGCTGGTGTCACGCGATGCGAACCGCGTAGAGAGCGCGTCGTCCGGTCTCTATCTGCTGCAGCTTTCGCGTAATAGTACGAGCGCCCCGGTTGGAACGCTCGTGTCGGGGAGCGATGTCCTGCGTTTTGCTGTAAGTCCGCGGAACATGCTGGAACTACGAGCTACTGTCCATGGCGCACACCACGTCGTGATGATCGGCAACCGGCCGTTCGAGACTTAGACCGACCCGCATCTGGGGCAAAGCTGATCAGGGCCACCGCAGAGCTACTCCGAGCGTTATAGATCGGAGTGGATAAGGAAGGCAGAACAGGATGAAGCAGCAGACGCTGCCGATGGCAGCTGATGGTATCAGGATGAACGCCATGAACATCAATACTGCGGCGATTGACGATGCTGTCCTCGCGCTCCTCTATTTGACCCTGCATGACCATAGCCGGGCTTGGAAAAGCTTCGATTGGGATGCGCTCAACCGACTGCATGAACGAGGGCTCATTGCCGATCCGGTCAACAAAGCAAAATCCGTGGTGCTGACGGAGGACGGCCTGCGAGAATCTGAACGCCTCTTCAAGCAGCACTTCGTCACCGCTGGCAGCAAAACCAATTAATGAAACGAATTTCCAACTCACGACACCAGGGGTCACGCTACTGGCCAGTGGATCGTTTCATTCTAAACGACCGTCCTATCGTACCCGACAACATCTTGGCGATTTCGGTCTCGACACGGCGCAAGCAGCAGGCTTATCTAAAATAGACTGCGGCGGCGAATGTTCCGCGTTCTCGAATTTCAGTCATTGAAGTAGTAGCAGAGTACCTGTCCAAATGGACGCACGGTCAATGCGTCGCGTCGTCGCTCCCGTAACTGGTTGCCCCCGGCGTTATCCCGCTGGCGGGCGCAAAGCACTCCACCCGAGAAACCATGGCCTCAAGGAAACAGATCACGCGCGATGATCCGCTGCAGGGCGATGAGATCTCCATCTCGGATTACCTTCGCACAATCGGCGAGAGCTGGCGTCTAATCGGCATGATTGCGCTCGGCGTTCTCGCGCTGGGATTGTTGTACGGCCTGATGCATCCGACCTTGTACCGGGCCGATGCGCTCATACAGATTGGCACACCCGCGTCCAGCTCTCCCGAAGCCGAAGCGTTGGGCCGGCTCGCCTCGATATTCGATTCGAGGGTGAAAGCCAGTGCAGACGCCGAGATGGAACTCATTCGCTCACGCCTGGTGGTCGGCGAGGCGGTGCAGCAACTGAATCTCCAAACTACGGCGCAACCTCGGTACTTCCCACTTATTGGCCGTTGGATCGCGCGACTCCGCAGCGGATCCGCCAGCATGAAACCCCTGTTTGGACTGCGGCAGTTCGCCTGGAGCGACGAGTCGATCGAAGTATCGAAATTCGATGTTCCTCACGCTGCAGTCGGCCACGAATTCATCGTAAAGGCGAGACAGGCCCCGTACTTCAAGTTGATTGCGCCTGACGGCAAAGCGCTCGGAATAGGAGAAGTCGGCCACGAGCTGGTGGTGCCTTTCGGCGACGGCAAGGTGCATCTTCTCGTCAATAGGTTATCCGCTTCTCCCGGCGGGGAATTTACACTGAAGTCAAGTTCGATAGAGGGCACGATCCTCGCGCTGAAAGATGCTTTGGTCATTTCAGAGAGAAAGTCGCAAACCGGCATGATCGGTGTTGCCCTGGAGGGACCCGACCCGGTGCGCACTGCGGACATCGTCAATGCGGTTGCTCAGCAGTATCTCGCTCAGGATCTTGCAAGGCGTACGTCCGAGGCCGAACACTCGCTTCTCTTCCTCGAGGATCAATTGCCGAAGCTGCGGGACGAATTACAGCAAGCAGAGGATAAGTACAACGCTTTTCGTAATAGCAATGGAACCGTCGATCTGAGTGTGGAAAGCCGGTTGTTGCTGCAACAGGTTGTCGATCTCGATACCGCCTTGCGCGGACTCTTGCAGCAGCGCGACGACATCTCGCAGCATTACAAGGAGGGTTACCCGCTACTTACGGCGGTGGACTCGAAGATCGCCCGATTGCAACAAGACCGCGAAGCGCTGAGCCAGCGTGTTGCCAGTTTGCCGGACAAGGAGCAAAACGCAGTGCGACTGATGCGCAACGTTCAGGTCGACACAGACCTCTATACGAATCTCCTGAACAGTGCGCAACAGCTTCGTGTCGTCAAGGCGGGCAACGTAGGCAACGTGCGCATTGTCGATCTCGCGGTGCCCCCCGAGAAGTCGAGCAAGCCTAACTGGCAGGTACTATTGTCGTTGTCTGCCGTGCTTGGGCTTGTACTGGGAATCGTCACCGCGTTCCTTCGCAAGGCGTTGTCTGGTGGAATCGAGCGAAGCGCCGAGATCGAGGCAGCCCTTGGAATACCCGTTTGCGCTGTCGTGCCGCACAGCGAACGGCAAATTCGTTTGCAGGAGGCAATGCGCCGCAAGGCTCCGGGCATACATGTGCTTGCTGCGGTATGGCCAGGGGATGTCGCGGTCGAAGGCGTGCGAAGCTTGCGAACAGCGTTGCAATCGATCGGATCGGAAGTCAGGAACAATGTCGTGATGATTACAAGTTCCCGTGCCGGGGTAGGAAAGTCGTTTGTCGCGGCCAATCTTGCAATCGTGTTGGCGACAGGCGGGAAAAAGGTGCTCCTGATCGATGCCGACATGCGCATGGGCGACATACACAGATCCTTCAACCCGGCTGGCGGCCCCGGCTTGACCGAGTTGCTAAAAGGTGCGGCGTTTGACGACGTGGTCGTCCGCGATGTCATGAATGGCGTCGACCTGATCCCGCGCGGGGGCGAGACGCCAAACGCCGCGGACTTGCTCACGACTCGGAGACTGAGCGAGATACTCGATGTTGCATCGCGGCGGTATGACGCTGTCGTCGTCGATACGCCGCCTGTGCTTGCTGTCACCGATGCAACGCTGATCGGCCGGCAGGCCGGTACAACGCTGCTGGTCGTTCGGCACGGTCGGCATCCGGTGGACGAACTGTATGAGGCGCTCAACCGGTTGCGCAGTAGTGGCGTGAACGTGGCAGGAACTCTCTTTACCGATGTTCCGCTCGACAAGGCGCGATACGGTTCAGGCTACGGCAGGTCGGACGGGTACGGCAAAAGCGGCGGCGAGTCCAATGTCAGGACAGCCTGAACGAATCGCAAGAAATATCACGCACAGCGCAGTATCAAAACAAGGAGAAGGAACCATGTCGAACAAGGTTGCACTGGTCACCGGTATCACAGGCCAGGATGGCTCTTATCTTGCTCAATTCCTGCTCGACAAAGGATATGAAGTGCATGGCGTCAAGCGGCGCACCTCGCTCTTCAACACGGATCGCATCGACCATTTATACGAGGACGACCATGCATCGCAGCGCCGCTTTCATCTTCACCATGGTGACCTGACCGACTCGTCGAGCATCTTGCGAATTATTCAGCGGGTGCAACCGGATGAGATCTATAACCTCGCCGCGCAAAGCCATGTTGCGGTTTCGTTTGAAGAGCCTGAGTACACGGCGAACGCGGACGGCCTGGGTGCGCTGCGCATGCTAGAAGCCGTGCGAATTCTGGGCTTCGAGAAGACGGCCCGGTTCTATCAGGCGTCGACATCGGAGTTGTTCGGGCTCGTGCAGGAAGTGCCGCAACGGGAGGGCACGCCCTTTTATCCGCGCAGTCCGTATGCGGTAGCGAAGATGTACGCGTACTGGATCACGGTCAACTATCGCGAGGCGTATGGCATATACGCTTGCAACGGCATTCTGTTCAATCATGAATCACCCGTTCGGGGCGAGACGTTCGTTACGCGCAAAATTACGCGCGCCATCGCACGTATTGCAATCGGTTCGCAGAATTGCCTTTACCTTGGCAATTTGTCGGCGAAACGCGACTGGGGACACGCGCGCGATTACGTCCAGATGCAATGGCTCATGTTACAACAGGAAGAGCCTGAAGACTTTGTCATTGCATCTGGCGTGCAATACAGCGTGCGCGAATTCGTTCAGCAGGCGGCGTGCGAACTCGGCATCAAGCTTCGGTTTGACGGAAGCGGAGTCGATGAAGTCGCGATCGTCGAAAGTGTGAGCAGCCGGGAATGCCGGGTCGCGCCCGGGACGGTCATCGTGCGAGTGGATCCTCGCTATTTTCGACCGACAGAGGTCGAGACCTTGCTCGGCGATCCGTCGAAAGCCCACGCGAAGCTCGGATGGGCACCGACCGTGACGTTCGGCGCTCTTGTCAGGGAAATGGTGTTGTCCGACTATCAGATCGCCAAGCGGGATGCGCTGATCACGCTGGCTGGCTACAGGGCGTTGGAGCATCACGAGTAAGGACGAAGTTTGGCCGAGTCGGCGTGTAACTCAGGAGCGTGTGGAATGTCGCCGCGTTTCGTATTTTCACTCGCAGTCTTTACGGTCTTCGCGGCAGGCTTGGCACAATACGCGGATCAGGCGCTTGGCGCGCTCGGCACCGGAGCAATCAACGTCTGGAACTTAAATTCGGCCGCCATGGATGACGCAGGTGCTGTCAAGTACGTGAAGGACGCGAGCATCGCCTTGATCGGAGTCGGGTGGCCTCTTGCGCTCGGTTTGAATCGCTTTCGGGGGGGGATGCGTACGTTTATTCTGATGTTCTTCACGTGGATTCTTTGCATCGTATCGGTGGGACTCGTGCCGTTCATCGCAGGTTGGACGCCATTGTTCTTCCTACCTGCGGGATTGCGCTGGGTTCTGCTGATTCATGCGTCATTCGGCCTGTTTTTGTTCGCGAGTTTGCTGCCGGCCGAGAAGCAGGGACAAACGGCCCTCGTCCTCGCATTGCTCGCGCTTGCCGCATTGGACTTTTACGTTGTCCTGCGACAATGGATACAACTCGGACAAATACAGCAAGTTCTATTTGCGCAGGATCGGTACACGGGCCTGTTCAGTAACGCGGCGTTAGCAGGCATGTATGCGATTTCGCTTGCAAGCATGGTGCTCATTCTGGACCGCGCCCGGCTGTTGTATCGGCTTATATTGCTCTCCCTCGCAGTCGCGATTGCCGTCTCTTCGGGAACGCGATTCGCTATGCTCAGTATCGCGTCCATCGTCGGCGTAGTGGTTTGGGAAACGCTTGGGGGACGGCTGAGCCGTAATGATCGGATGCTGCTGGTGGTGACTGCGCTACCGATTGCTATTTGCCTCGCAATCGTTGGCTATGCTCACATGGTGGAAGCGGTCGGCCGCGGTGATGTGCTGACTGATCAACTCGACGAAGGCGGTCGTTTATCCAACCTCGGGAAGATAGCGGAGCAGTTGTCAGAGGCAACTCCGGGAGAACTCTTTTTGGGGCGGGGCCTCGGCGTAGGCACGAACACAGCCGTCATGCTCCTCCAGCGTGCGGGCGTCGACCCGGAGCAATACCGGTTCAATCAGATCATCGATAACGCCTTCGTGACGATGCAGTTTCAAATCGGAATTGTGGGTATGCTAATTTTCGCGACGGGTGCGACGGCGTTTTTCTGGCGCATCCGTCCGCGTCATTCGAGGCGTCAGTCAGTTCGATATGTGGTGTTCGTTGGGATCACGATTGCAGCCTGCATGGACGTCAACCTATTCGAGCAGTATCCACTGGTGACGACTCTGATGCTCTGCTTTGGGGACATCTACGGGTGCTCTCTCGGCGCGTATTTGTCCACGCGTCGATCACGTGGCGTTGACTTGCCTGGCACTGAAGCAGGAGTCGCTGACGTGGAGCAGCAGAAATGCTTGTTTTCATAGCGCCTTACAGCGCCTCTAATCGTGGGGCGAATGTGAATCTGGGCGCCGCACGCAAGGTGGAGTTTTTTCTGGCGTTGGCATCGCAACTTTCCAAGGATGTTCTTTTGATCAATACGGGCCACGTAGAGGCAGGATGGTCACGTAGAAAATTTCGGGATTCCGTCATCGGCACGCAACGCATTCGGGAGATTTCGCTTCGCTGCTACCCTGTAAGGCCCATCGGCAAGCTGCTGAACCTCTTCGAAGTCTTGGCGCTGAGCGATGAGATAGCGAAGGTCGGCAAGCCTGAAGCCGTATGGATCTATAACGCGTACGCGTTCGAGTCGATGCTCGCTCGCGTGCTGACGCACCGGTTCGGTGCGCGTCTGATCCTCCAGTTCGAAGATTGGCTGCTTTCTCGTCGCCGCTGGCATCCGAAGCCGTTGCTGGACTTCATCGCATGGCGATATGTGTTACCCGCTCCATCGTTATGTCTTGCGGTTAACGATCACTTATCGACACGCGAACATCAACGCAGCGGTTGTCCCGTGGTGCTGTGTCCGGGCGTGGTGTCGGACGATCTCATTGAAGCTTGTGGACAGCGGCGTCCATTCTCGCGAACGTCAGATGCTAGAACGATAGTTGGCTATTTCGGTGGGCTGAGCGTCGAGAAGGGTGCTGACGTGGTTCTCGATTTGATCCGGAAGTCCGGCGGACGCCTCATGTTTCATGTCTGCGGAACGGGTCCGCTGGCACGCGAGTTCGTAAGGCTGTCCGCCGAAGATTACCCGGTGCACTTCCACGGTCGGGTGGACGAAAGAGTCTTGTTCAAATTGATTTCCGACTGTGACGTGCTGGTGAACCCGCATGTTTCGATAGAGAAAATGGGTAACGGGGTCTTTCCTTTCAAGGTTGTCGAATATGTCGCGTCGGGAAGATTGGTCATTTCCACCGAACTTCCCCCGATGAGCATGAAGGAGATTCACGACGCCATATGCTTTGTTTCCGCGGATGCAAGGTCCATCGCCGATGCGTTGGCAATCGCAGAGCAGACGTATCGCCGCAAACGCATGAGCATCGAGCGGGCAATGAAAGCAGCCGCCCAACTTCTGACGCGAGACGCGCTAGAAAGGTCGATATCCACGGCTTTGAGCAGTCGAATCAAGGACTAGCATTGAACCAATGAAATTGCACTGAGCTAATAGTGCATGGGCAAAATGAATCTGAGCGAAACCGAGCGCGAAGAGCTGATGTCGATGCAGCGCAGCCGCACGATGGCCGTTGGCCAGGTGAGGCGTGCGCGGTTGATCTTGCTGCTCGACGAAGGAGCCTCGCGTGCGGCGATCATGGCAGAATTGCGTTGCGATTCGCGTTTCATTACAACGTGGCAAATGCGTTTCACCAGTGAGCGTCTGGCTGGGTTGTACGGCAGACATCCAGGCCGGGCACCGCGACCTGAGCTGGCGGTTCTTGAAGCGAGAGTGCTCGACTACACACTGCGACGTAAGCCGGCCGACGGCTCGACACACTGGAGCAGCCGCAAACTGGCGGCACAGTTGGGCATGGCCTTCATGACGGTGCAGCGTATTTGGCGCAAGCACGACATTCGGCCACATCGTCTCGATACCCACATGGTGTCCAACGATCCCGACTTTGAGGCGAAGGTAGCCGACGTGATCGGGCTGTACCTCAATCCGCCGTTGCATGCGGTGGTGTTCTGCGTGGACGGGAAGACAGCCATCCAGGCGCTGGATCGCAAGGACCTGATGTTGCCGCTCTCGCCTGGACGCGCCGAGAGCCATGGCTTTAAATACAAACGCAACGGCACCGTGAGCCTGTTAGCCGCATTGAATGTTGCCACCGGTGAGGTGCTGGGAAAAACCGCGCCACGCCATACCAGTGCCCAGTTTGTTGCGTTCCTCACGGAGGTGGTATGGGCACAGCCGCGCGGAAAGGAGATTCACGTGATCTGCGACAACGTGAGCAGCCACAAAACCAACGCCGTTCAAACATTTCTGGTTGACCATCCGAAAGTGTCGATACATTACACCCCGACGTATTCGTCATGGCTGAATCAGGTCGAGAACTGGTTTGCACGCATCCAGCGCGACGACATTGCGCGTGGCGTATTCACGAGCACCAAGGATCTCAACAAAAAGCTCATGTGTTATATCTGTCAATACAACAAGCAGGCGCGCCCATTGAAATGGAAGTACTCCGATCCATCGCGGCGAATCCGGCGCAATTCATCCGGTTCAACGGACTAGGCCGACGCTTTGATCAAGCCGCTCTAACCGGAATGACCTGTCGTGGCCTTGAAAGTGACATGATTTGCTGGCATTGAGGGACAGGAACCGCAGTCGGCAGACGGGTACCCTGGATACCAGGGGCGGAACTTCAATCCGTGGTGCAGGATCGCGCACGCCGCGTGAATGCGTCAGGCGCTGGCGAGCCCGGTACGCTGCACGTTATTCTCGAAGTCGGCGTAGGTTGAGGCGATGCCCTCTCTGAGCGTAATCGTGGGCGCCCAACCCAGAGCGGCGAGCTTCGATACGTCGAGCAACTTTCGCGGCGTCCCGTCGGGCTTCGACGAGTCGAATTTCAGCGATCCAGAAAAACCGACGACATCGCAGATCAGTCGTGCGAGGTCGGCAATCGCTATGTCCTTTCCATATCCGACATTAAACATGCCCTCGACCAGGTCGTTGCTCAGCAGGACGAGAACCGCGGACGCCAGATCGTCTACATGAAGGAATTCCCGTCTTGGCAATCCGGAGCCCCATACCGGGAGCGATTCGAGTCCGTTCAGCTTTGCCTCGTGCGCCTTGCGGATGAGCGCAGCCAGCACATGGCTGCCTTGAAGATCGTAGTTGTCGTTGGGGCCATAGAGATTCGTGGGCATCACCGATATGAAGCGCGTTCCGTATTGTTTGTTATACGCTTCACAAAGCTTGAGACCCGCGATCTTTGAGATGGCATAGGCTTCGTTGGTTTGTTCGAGAGCGCTCGTGAGAAGGTAATCCTCTTTTATGGGCTGAGGGCAAAGCTTTGGATAGATGCACGATGAACCGAAGAACACGAGCTTCTGCGTGTGACTCTTGAATGCAGCATGAATCACATTGGTTTCGATGACGAGGTTCTCGTAGAGAAACGAAGCCGGCTGAGTCGAATTGGCATGAATTCCGCCGACTTTGGCTGCGGCCAGGAGCACGACGTCTATATGCTCTCGAGCGAAAAAATCCATCACGGCGCGCTGATCCAGCAAGTCGAGCGACTGTCTCGAGGCCGTGATCACGTGATGATATCCGGAACTGGCAAGGCGCCGTAGGAGAGCCGAGCCGACCATTCCCTTATGTCCGGCGACATAGATGCGAGAGCTTTTGTTCATGTGAATGGCCAATAGTCGAGAGAGACACGTCGGTCGGAACGTAAGTTGCCCCGCCACTTGATTCAAAGGGCTACGACGTGCGATTTCATCAGCTTAGCAATGCGTATGGACCATTCAAGGTCATGGCGGACGGTGCCAATATATTGGCGCGGTCCGTGTGCGTTTCTCCGCGGTCGTTGCCGAGGATATAAAGATGCGGGAGGTGACGCTGCAACGTAATACCCCGGTCAGCCAACTTCATTCCGTATTCGGCCATCTGACCGTGTGACCGCCGACCCGATCCTATGCTTCGGGGACGCATGATGGACCTCCGTGGGCCAATTTATGTCGTACGCGGCCTTGCTCCCGAAAGGTTCGGTGTGTCGGGATACTAACGGCTCTCTTCGAGGAAAAAAATGGAAGCTCTATCGATAACGGGCAACGCAGAGGTCGTTCATGACTCGAATTTCGAAGTAGTCTCGTTCGAAGGTGAAACGCTCGCCATGATCATCCGGGATTCGTTCTCGAGAAGTGGTGTGAGTTTCTTTACTCCGAAGGAGTTTCCTCAGCAACTCGCGTACATGGAACATCCCGCCGGAAAAGTGATCGACGCGCATCTTCACTGCAAGTTGGTGCGGCAGATCGAATGGACGCAAGAGGTGCTCTTCGTCAAGCGTGGCCGTGTCCTGGTGAAGTTCTATACGCCCGATAAGGACTACCTGTCGAGCCGTGTACTGTACGCGGGCGATGTCATCTTGCTGGCGTCGGGCGGTCACGGCTTCGAGATGCTCGAGGACGCGTCTTTCTTCGAAGTCAAACAAGGGCCCTATATGGGAGAGCAGGAAAAATCGCGCTTCGCGTCCGCAAACCTGAGCCGATGCAGTGAAGCGAGCAACGGCCCAGGCGTCGAGCTTGAAGTTAAGGACGGCGCGCGATGATTCCGGTCAACGAACCCCTGCTCGACGGAAAGGAGCGCGTCTATCTGAACGAATGCATTGAAAGCGGGTGGATTTCGTCGGACGGGGCGTTCGTCGAGCGTTTCGAACGTGCGATGGCGGGTTACGTCGGCCGCAGACACGCGATTGCCGTCGCGAACGGCAGCGCTGCGTTGGACGTGGCGGCGGTGGCTCTGCGGCTCGGTCCCGACGACGAAGTTATCATCCCCACGCACACGATCATATCGTGCGCATCGGCCATTGTTCGCACCGGTGCCCGCTTGAGACTGGTCGACTCAAGTCCGGATACGTGGAACATCGACGTGACGAAGATCGAAAGCGCTATCACGAGCCGGACGCGGGCGATCATGGCCGTGCACACTTTCGGTCTGCCGGTGGACATGGCTCCGTTGCTGGATATCGCAAGGAAATACGGCCTCGTTGTGATCGAAGATGCTGCGCAGGCAATCGGACAAACCTATAACGAAGCGAAGTGCGGCAGTTTCGGCGATATATCGTGCTTCAGCTTCTACGCCAACAAGCACATCACGACGGGGGAAGGGGGCATGATCGTCTGCGACGACGACGAGCTGGCTACGCGCGCGAGAAGTTTGCGAAACCTGTGTTTCAAGCCTGAGAGGCGATTCGTCCACGAAGAGCTTGGCTGGAATTATCGGATGAGCAACCTCCAGGCGGCTGTCGGGCTAGCGCAATTCGAGAAGCTAGATGCGCACATCGCGCGAAAGCGCGAGTTGGGCCGCCGCTACGAAAGCCTTTTGCGGGGAGTGCCGGGAATCGGGATGGCGCCGGTGGCATTGCCATATGCCGAGAATATCTATTGGGTCTTCGGTATGGTATTGGACGACAGCTTGCCCTTTGATGCCGACGAGCTCCGGTCCATGCTGGCGGAGGCAGGTGTCAGCGCGCGGCCGTTCTTCTGGCCGATGCACGAACAGCCGGTTTTTCTCAAGCAAGGGATGTTCAAGGGAGAGAATTTCCCGATTGCCGAACGCATGAGTCGAAGGGGATTGTATCTGCCGAGTGGTCTCGCGCTTACCGAAGCACAGCAGGACTACACGGTGGGCGTGGTGCGCGACATGCTGGCCACCGCCTTTTCGCGAAGTTTCTGCAACAGCAGGTCAAGTTCAGCGCGGTGCTGACCGACTGCTCGCCGCAGCAAATATGGCCCGTCACGCAACGGAACAAACACTTGATCCGGGTGGCAGGTGGTGGCACGCGGCTTTCGGCGAGCCGCTTTGACGCGATGCGCTTAGCCAGCGCAGGACTGCCTGGCGGTTCAGCCTCGACTCATCGACGAGGCTGGCTATGACATGCCATTCGTTGTATTTTCCGACGTTTTCTCGCTCGGGCTGTTTCCGCGCATCACCGTTTTCTCGCGACGAATGTCGCTGAGAGATCGGTAGCACCCAACTCGCCGCCCATGCACTTCAAACTGTCCAGGACCTCGAATCCGCTGAGGTCCAGCATCAGTTCGATCTCGGGCTTGAACATGTAGCGCATCACATGCGTCTCGAGGACAGTTTCGACCGACTGCGTTTTCAAATCCGTTAGCAGGACGGTGTAGTTGAACGCGACAGTATTGTCATGGGGACGCATCGTGGGCTCGGCGATTTGTATCACCGCGGTTTCTTCGCTGGAGGCGCGTTTGATGCGTACGTCGGGCGGAGCGGCGAGGACCGCGGGACCGTACCAGCAATCGAACACGAACAGTCCTGATGGCCGCAGGTGCGTCGCAGCGGTGTGACACATCGCCATGAAATCGGAGTTGGTCGTTTGATAGCTCGCAACATGGAAGAGCGAGACGACTGCGTCGTAGAGTTCATTCGTGCGGACGATCCGCGCGTCGCCTTGCTGAAACGTCAGTCGCTTCGCTACTGCGCCTGGCAGAGTGGTACACCTGGCAGCGGCTCGGGCAAGCATATCGGCGCTCATGTCGACGCCAGAAACACAAAAACCCGCGGCTGCGAATTCCGCCGCGTGGCGTCCGGTGCCGCAACCTAGATCCATCACGTGACCTCCAACTATTCCGTAGCGCCCGAGCAATCCGGTGACAAACGACGCTTCCGCCTTGTAGTTCTTGTCATGATAGAAAAGATCATAGTATTGCGAATATCTCGTGCTGAAGCTCATGAAGCGACTCCATGTCTGGTCGTATGGCGGTGGCGAAGTCACGCGTGACGCGAACGCACTCTTGTTTATTCGAAGGCAACCAAAGCCAAAGCTCAGGGTGCTCATGAGAAAGGGTATCTACCGGGGATTTTCAGACTACATGCATGACCGTTTTCAGCAAGGTGTTGACGGGTCGTTTCCTTGCTGAAGCATTCGCCGTCTGATCGGTCTATCGCTCAGCAAGTCCAGTGGGTCGGGAAACCCTGATGAGCGGCTTTATGGTTTTCACTTTCAGCGCTGAAGAAATCAGACGATGTTTTGGTCTTGTTGATACTGGGAGCGACATTCTCGGCCAGAAACATGCTTTTGGCGGACACCGCGGCAATGGTGGACCGAATATGGCACTAAGCTCACGAGGTCATACGCTTTCCACAGCGTTCCAACGCAAGCCAGAGCAGCGATCTGGAACCGAAGCAAAATGGAGGTAACGGCATGTCCCACGCTACCAGCTTAGGCGATGCAGGAAATAACGGTATTTTCCACCGATTTAAAGAACGCGCGGTCAAGCTCATAGGAATTTTGTTGTACGACGGTTTTTCGCTGCTGGAAGCGGGCACCCTTGCCGAGGTGCTTCATATCGCCAACGAGATTCAGTCTCGCAGTCTGAGAAGAAACGCAACTTACAGCGTCCGTCTAGTCTCTGCCTGCGGTGGGATGATAGCCTGTTCGTCATCCGTTTGCGTTTGGACCGAGCGCCTGGGCGGCCAGCGGTTCCAAGGCTTCGACGCACTGTATATTGCGGGCGGACCCGGCGCAAAGCGTGCAGCCGCCGACGAGGTGCTCATTGGGTTATTGACCATAGCATGTTCGCAGACCGGCGTCGTCAACCCTCTCGGCAACGGCGACTTGCTGCTGGCGGCAGCGGGCATTTCTCGCCGCGATTGGGCTTCGGTCGATCCGGGCATCTGGAGTCCGGAGACGTCTAACGTCGCGGCGTCGACCGAAGGCGGCGATGCGCTGATCAACTCGCTCGCGCTCGTGAAGCGGGACCTCGGATACGACATCGCGACAGCGGTTGCCGATCACTTCACCGTCTCCAAAGATCAGAATTTGACGACCATGCTGAGCACCATGGGAACGAACACGCAGGCGGAAAAGGCACAGGAATCCGCGCGCTGGCTCGAGCGAAATTGCGGACGCCCGGTTTCAATAGGCGACGCGGCTCGTACGGTGGCGATGAGCGAGCGGAACTTCCTGCGTCTGTTCAAGCGCGAGATGGGAGTGACACCGTCGGAATATCTTTTGCGAGCGCGCCTCGATCTCAGTTGTGAACTGTTGGTCAGAAGCGACTTGCCGATAGACAAGATCGCTCGCAGGGTTGGACTGACGAATGGCGAGCGGCTTTCGAAAGTGTTCAGGAGGCAATTCTCGATGTCGGCGACGGAATACCGCTGTCGAAAGAAAAGCGGCGCCACGGCCGATCCTGTGGAGAGGTCCGCTTAGGAGCTGGCCAGGGAAAGTTTCGCCGCGAGACAAGGAGGCCTTCGAATCAGTTGGTCGGCATTCAGATTCAAATATGTTCGAGGAGAAACAGATCTTCGCGCATCTGTTCGCCTCGGAAGCTCGATGTCCGAGGGCCGCGTGAGCGTCAGATGAGCCTTGCACAAGGGCTTTTCTCAGGAAGCCGTCGGACCGGCCAAATACCTGCCTTAATCAGTCACGAACGGCACCAGCAAGCTCGCGCAATCTAAATTCAAACCGAGCGCGAAAACCGTTGTCGAGCGCTGCAATCGTCATATAGATGGCCAAGAAACGTGGAGCGAGGAGTGACGAATTCAAACGGTTCCTTGGAACGGCCTATTCGCATGGTCGCGTTTATAGACTATGAACATACCTCTGGTGGAGGTTATCAGCAGGCGAAGAATGCTGCCTTGCTGCTAAAGAGTCTTCCGCCGGAACTTTGCGCGGTTGAGTTTGTGACGACGCGGCGATCCACCATCGATGATCTGCGACGCAGCGGCATTGAGCCTATTTTTTTTCCGGTGCCCCGCTTGCGCGGACTGGCGGCGAGACTCGGTTCAATATATAGCCGTGGAGGCCCGCGCGCGTTTCTGCGGAAACCGGGCAAGATGGCTTCGGTGGACCGCTTGCTTTCGGTGATGCGCGCGGACATTGCGTACTTCACAACGCCGTCCCGCCTCGCACTGGCGATTGATCGATTCAACTACCTGTTCACCGTTTGGGATCTGTCCCACCGCGACGACGTCGAGTTTCCCGAAGTCCGGATCAAGCACGAATTCGAGCGTCGCGAATTTCTGTACGGATCTGCCTTGAAGAAGGCCTGCGGCATCTTCGTCGATTCGCAGGCCGGCCGCGAGAAGGTTGTCAGGCGATATGGAGTAGACAGCGAACGCGTGCATTTGATGCCA
Source organism: Paraburkholderia sp. Clong3 (assembly GCF_050436485.1). NCBI lineage: Bacteria > Pseudomonadati > Pseudomonadota > Betaproteobacteria > Burkholderiales > Burkholderiaceae > Paraburkholderia > Paraburkholderia sp. Clong3. The sequence continues at coordinate 1,430,624 of NZ_JBNDMH010000003.1, forward strand.
TTCTCGCCCGCCCGCGCGACAGTGCTTTCCGAGGAGGCGTACGTGGAGCACTTCGTCGATGTCAAGACGAAGTACAAAATTCCGCGCGATCTGAAATACGTCTACTATCCCGCGCAGTTCTGGTCGCACAAGAACCATGTGTTTCTGTTGAAGGGACTGCACGCGCTGGAGTCCCGCTATGGCATCCGTGTAGGTGCGGTCTTCACAGGAAGCGATTTCGGCAACATGAGATACGTGCGTTCGGTCGCCGCCGATCTCGGTCTGGGCGAGCGTGTGTTCTTTCTCGGTTTCGTTCCGGACGGCGACGTGCCTTACTTGTATCGCGAGTCGATCGCGTTAGTGATGCCCACATATTTCGGCCCGACCAATCTGCCGCCACTCGAGGCGTTCAGTCTGGGCGTACCGGTCCTTTACCCGGACCTCGAGGCGCTGCGCGAGCAAGTCGGCGACGCGGGACTGCTGGTCGATCTGGCTCGGCCCGACAGCATGGCGGATGCGCTTTTCAGTCTGATCGACCAGCCTGCATTGCGCCAGTTGATGATCGAGCGCGGCACGCGGCGTCTTGCGAGCAACGATGACGCAGCCCGCTTGTCGACGCTAGCGCGGGTGCTCGAACGATATCGCACCCGTGCGGTGTGTTGGGGAGAGGAAGTCTGGATGAATTAGAGTACGGTGAGGTCACAGACGAGACGGGCGAGATCCGCGATTGCAGTGTCCCCGTCCGTATCCGATATTGAACACGCCTTCGGCCCCGTCGGCGTCGAGCAAGGCCAGTACGGCGGACCCGGGGTCGTTCTGCAAATCATCGTTGTCGTTCGGACATCACCGATATGTACCGCGTTCCGTGCTGTCGGTTATACCCCTCGCAAAGCTTGAGCCCGGCGACCTTCGCGATAGCGTAGGCTTCGTTGGTATGCCCGAAGCTGCTCGTGTGCAGGTACTCTTCCTTTATGGGCTGCGGGCAACACTTTGGATAAGTGCATGATGAACCAAAGAAGAGCAGATCAGGTGGTGCGTGTGAGACCACCTGGTACCGCGAAACTCGCTTCAGCCAACGTCATGGCATATTCGGTCAACCCGTCTAGTGACCCTGGAACTGCTCCTATGCTTGCAGACGCGTGAGGTCGTTCTCTCTTCATCAAGCGGGGCCGCGTGATGGTCAGGCTCTATGCGGCCGATCGAAAATTCCTGACGAGCCGCGTGCTGTGCGCGGGTGATGTCATCTTGCTGGCGTCAGGTGGGCACGGGTTCGAGGTCATCGACGACGTATCTTTCATCGAAGTCAAGCAGGGCCCCTATGTGGGAGAGCAGGAGAAAGTGCGCTTCACGGCGAACCCATAACCGATGAATCGAATTGGCGATGCCGGGAAGTACGTGTTCGACGCAAGACCAGAGGGGTGGATGATGGAAGACGCGGTGAGTTCTGAAGACGCAATGGCAGCGGCGAAGGCAGAAGCGTCGCTCGGGCACTCCTGTCGGCGCATCGTCCCGGTCATTCTCGCAGGCGGATCGGGCACGCGCCTCTGGCCGATGTCGCGTGAGCAGTTTCCAAAGCAATTGATCGATGTGGTCGGACGGGATTCATTGCTGCAGGCTACCGTCACACGGATGGAGGGTTTCATCGGCGGCTTCGACGTCGACACTCGGCCGATTATCGTGTGTGGGGAGGAACACCGGTTCCAGACAGAAGAGCAGGTGCGGGCGTGCGGCGTCTCCGCGAAGATTATCGTCGAGCCTGCGCGGCGCGATACGGCGCCGGCGCTCACGCTCGCGGCGCTCGCAGCCGTTAATCAGGATGACGACGCGATCATGGTGGTGATGCCGTCTGACCATTCCATCTCAGACATTCCGGCGCTGCATCGTGCGATCGCAATTGCCGCTGAATATGCCGAACGCTCCATGATCGTGACGTTTGGCGTTGCGCCCACACGGCCGGATACCGGCTTTGGCTACATCCGAATCGGCGACGCCCTCGAAAACGGCGCACATCTGATCGACCGCTTCGTCGAAAAGCCCACGACCGAACTCGCCGCGCAGTACGTCGCTGCAGGCACCTACTGGTGGAACAGCGGCATCTTCATCGTGCGAGCGGGCGTGTGGCTCGAAGCGCTAGCCAAGCTCAACGGCGACATGCATGCGGCCTGCACCGCGGCGTTCGCGGAAGGCAAGGCGGACGACAACTTCATTCGTCCTTGCCCGTTTCAGTTCGGCCGTGTGCCGGCGGATTCCATCGACTATGCGGTAATGGAGCACATCGGCGCGGCCGGCTCGCCTTGCAAAGGCGTGGTCGTGCCATTGGCGGCGGGATGGTCGGACCTCGGATCCTGGGATGCCGTGTGGGAAGCGATGGAGAAGGACGGGCTCGGCAACGTCGCGAGCGGGCGTGTCGTTTTCGAAGGCGCGACCTCGAGCTATGTGCGCGCCGAGGGCGGGCGCCTGGTTGCATGCGTTGGCACCGCCAACGTAGTCGTCGTCGACACGGACGACGCCGTGCTCGTCGCCGACCGCTCACACGCGCAGGACATCAAGACGCTGGTGGCGCGCTTTCGCGAGCAGCGCGCGCCTGAAGCCGAGACGCACCGGAAGGTGCGCCGTCCGTGGGGCTTCTACGATGCGATCGAGCGCGGCGAGCGGTTTCAGGTGAAGCGCATCGTGGTTGCGCCAGGCGCCCGCCTGTCATTGCAGATGCACCACCATCGCGCCGAGCACTGGGTCGTCGTGCGCGGCACCGCGCTCGTGACACGGGGCGAGGACCAGTTTCTTCTTTCAGAAAACCAATCGACCTTCATTCCGCTCGGCGTGCAGCATCGGTTGGAGAATCCGGGCAAAGTGCAGCTCGAAATCATCGAGGTTCAATCGGGCAGTTATCTCGGCGAGGACGATATTGTGCGCCTGGACGACTGCTACGGCCGATTATGCCAAGTCGTTGATTATGGAAAGTAGCTGGCCGGCGCCCCCCAGAGAGCCGATGGGCAGCGGCCAGTTCGAATTCCAGCCTTTGCATAATTACAGTGCCTTCAGGAAGTTGATCAGCGAGTCCGGTGCCCGATAGCGCTGAATTCCGGTCTGCGGTTCGTGAAGCCTGGCCAGAGCACGTTCCTTCATGTTGAGATCGGCTTCGACATAGTGGTGCGTCGTGATGGGGCTCTCATGTCCGAGCCATAGTGCAATGACGCTGATGTCGACACCTGCCTGAAGTAAATGCATGGCGGTGGCGTGACGGACGGTATGAGGCGATACATGTCGCTTTGCAAGGCTGGGGCAGGTTCCGGCTGCGTTCCCGGTAGCCAGTGTTAGCCTCAATGCAACATTGGCTCTCGTCATTGCATGGCCATTCCGGTTCGGAAACAGCGGCGATGTGGGTTGGAATTCAGGATTTACCTTCAGCCATGCCCGTATCGTCTTCGCAGTTGACCGCCACAACGGGACGCTGCGCTGCTTTCGTCCTTTGCCACGCAAATGGACGCAGGCAGAACCCTCGTCCAGGACCACGTCGCCAACTTTTACCCCGATGATCTCCGAGACACGCGCTCCGGTGTTGTACATCAGCAGGAACAGCGCATGATCGCGTTGGCTTAGCCAGGAATCATCCGGCTTACCGATCACAGCCAGCATCTCTTCGCGCGACAGATAGCTAAGCGTTGGGCGCTCGAAGCGCTTGACTGGAACGCCCAAGGCGCATTCGATCACGTGCAATGACGCTACATCGCGATGCGCTGCGAACTTCAGGAACGAGCGAAGCGCCGCAAGTCGCGCATTGCGACTGCGCACGCAATTGTGCCGCTGGCGTTCCAGATGATCGAGGAAGCCCATGATCAGTTCCGGCGTCATATCCGCCAGTGTCATCGTGGCTGGCGACTTGACCAGGCGCGCCTCGGCGAACTCAAGGAAGAGGACGAAGCTGTCGCGATAGGCGGCTATGGTATGTGCACTAAGCGCTCGCTGCTGGGTGAGGTATTCGGCGAACCACGCTTGCACGAGCGCTGCAAACGAAGGCGGTGCCTTGGATCGCCTATTCATTGCCGTCTCCCGCGACATCGGCGAAACGCTCGAACCTGGCGCCGGCGACGGCCATCAGTTCCGGAACTGCCGTCAGATACCAGTACGTGTAGAAGATTTCCGCATGGCCCAGATAGGTTGATAGCGCCAGCATCATCTGCTCGATGTCGGTGCCCTCGGCATGCCAGAGCATCATGCGACGCACCGCAAAGGTATGTCGCAGATCATGAAGCCGGGGCGCTGCGTGGGCACCACGATTCACCCAGCCGAGGCTGTCACGCAGCGCGTTGAAGACACGTTGAGCCTGTCGTTCACCAAGAGGTTGTCCCAACCGCTGACCACGGCTGCTGACCAGGAACGACATGCTGGGGTTCGTGGCAACCTGCCGTTCGCGCTGCCGCCGGTACCGCGCTAACGCGGCAACCGTGCTCGTATGAATGGGCAACTGTCGTGACTTGGCGAACTTGGTCTGCCGCACAGTCAGCATCCCGCGCTTCAGATCGACATCGGCATCGCGTAGGTGGATGGCCTCCGAGATTCGCAACCCTGTTGAGGCCATCAGGCCAAACAGGGTCTCATACGTCGCTGGGCGCAGACTCCCCTTTGGCCCGAGCCGACGGGCCGCAGCCAGCAATGCAATGACTTCCTCTTCATGGAAGATGTGCGGGGCGACGCGTGCCCGCTCAGGGCCGAAGACCGGTTCCTCCGGAATCTCAGTGTCAGGCTCGAACTGCCTCAGGTAGCGGGCGAAGTGGCGAACAATCGCTAAACGTGCAGCCCAGGTAGCAGGGGTGTCATGGTGCCATTTATCCTGTCGCGCCCAATCCGCCATGAGCTCTGTCGTCAGCGCTCCACGATGATTCAGGCTCGCGACATAACGGGCGAAGCTGGCTAATAGCGTGCTCCGCGAGCGCAACTCGAAACCCAAACGGTGCCGTTCGGCAAGGTAGTTGTCGATCCTCTTCTGCAAGCTGACCCGTGCGCTCATGATTGGCTCCCGGGCCACGGCAGGGCAACAGCCGCCAGCTTCGGCGTGTCGAGCTTGGCGTAGATCAGGGTGGTATTGAGCGAACGGTGGCGCAGCAGGTCGGCTACTTCCTTGAGCGAACTGCCGTTCTCAACCAGGCGGCATGCCAGGGTATGTCGAAGCGCGTGAGCACTGTGGTGTGGCAAGCCGATGCGACAGCAGGCCCGTTTGATCACCTTCTGGATCGCCCTGGGCGTAATCGGCTGGTCTCGCTCCGCCACCTGCCGGACGAAGATCGCCGGATGGCCGCTCATCGGACGCTCATGTTGCAGATAGTCAGCGAGTGCCTGCCCGGTTTCCATCGGCAGCGGTAGTACGTCCTGCCGCAGCGACTTTGTGCCCCTCAACGTCGCTGTGCCTGCGCGCCAGTCGATGTCGCTGATCATGAGTTGCGCGATTTCGGCAGAACGCAGCCCCATGTCCAGCGCCAGACGGACAATCGCATAGCTACGCTTCGGCCAGCGGCGAGCGCCTGCAACCGCGCCCAGGAGGTACTCAACTTCCTCTGGCGCGAGCGCGCGTGGCAGCGATGCGAGCTTCCAATGGACGGGATTCAGGATGACGGCGCTGAGCTTGCAGACCTGGTCGCCGCACGTCGCCCGGTAACGCAAATAACTGCGTAAGGTACAAGCCAGTTGAGAAGCATAGGAGGCCGAGCCTCCGGCCCCTGACTGTGACGAAAGGAACCGACGAATATCGTCAGGGCGCAGCTTTCTCGGATCGACTGCGCGCCGCTCGAAATTCTGTCGCAAGAACAAACCGACTATGCAGAGTTGATTACTCCGTGTTGTGGCTGCCAGTCCCCGCGCATCGTGCAGATACGCATCGTAGCGGCGCAATTCGTCAGTAATGTGAGCCGGAAGTGGTCTACAAGACCGGGCCCTGGCTTCGTGCAAACTGGTTGGCTTCATAACGGTCCCCTGAAGTGGAACCGTTACTCCAGATCAACGCTGAAATTATGTCGAGTTCCCGGCTGAACCGCCTGCTGCCGGCCCCTTGTTTGCCGGGCCTCGTCGGCAATCGGCTCGGCTACTTTCCATAATCAACGACTTTGCATAATCGGCCTTATGCGAAGCTTTCCATAAGGCCGAATTTGACCCTATCGCATTGCATAGTGCATCGGAAGCCAATCCTATCGACTTGAGGATTGCCACATGATGGCAGCGTCTCACTGCTCATTGGAGATGATTCTGCTGTGTCTCGCCATTCGGACGGATCACGACGGGCGCGGTTGCCCGTATCGTGCACGTGTCCGATGGCGCACAGGGCGTACAGCCGGTCAACAACGCTAGCGACCAGCTGTTTAACCCAGGCAAACCAGGCTATCAACGATGTCGCCAATAACGCTTATGCCGGCATCGCAGCGGCAATGGCTATGCCGAACATAATGCCGTCCGGTCCCTGGCGCACGGCGCTCGCGGGGCGCGTGATAAACGCACAGCCAGAGGCGTGAGGTTTCGGCTTCAGCCCTGAATCAGCGAGAGCCCGAGCAAAGCGTCGACCTTTCTGACGACGCTCCCGGCGTTAGCCGGCGCCTTTGAGGCCGATTTCACCGACGTGCCGTACCCGGCGGCCGTCCAGTTTCCCCTTGATGCCCAAGCGCACGCGACAGATTGCCCACCTCGCGCTTGAGCAACTCCGCGAACTGCGCGACGCGCTCATCGGTTACGCGCACGCTCGGCCCGAAGATGCACACCGAACCTGCCACCTGGTTCGCGCCGTTGAAGAACGGCGCGGCTACCGCGACTGCGCCGGCGATCAGCTCGTGATGGCTGGTGCCGAAGCCTCGTGCGCGGACCGCGTCGAGATCGGCGGCTAGCGCCGCGACGTCCTGATCCGGATCGGTCAGATAGCGCCGCAGATCGTCCTTCGACAGCGGCATCTGCGAAAGAATCGTGCGGCCGCTCGCGCCGAGCACGAGCTTCTCGCGATAGCCGACCCCGCGCCGGAAACTCAGCGGCTGCGGACTTTCCAGTTCGGCCACGCAGATCCGGTACGTCCCCTCCGGCACGAACAACGCGACCGTCTCCGATGTCGCTTCCCAAAGCTCACGCAGCATCGGCTGCGCGAGCTGCGCGATCGTATTGTTCGCCATCCACGCGTGCGCGAGTTGCGCGACCGAACTGCCGAGCCTGAAGCGTTGCGGCTCGCCCGACGAGGCGAGAAAGCCGTTCTGTTCGAGCGTATTCAGCAGGCGGTACAGCGTCGGTCGGCTCAGGTCCACGCGGGTCAGCAGCTCCGCGACGGTCAATTCTTTGTCCCCAGGTCGGTACGCCAGAAGAATTTCTAGCGCCCGTTCGACTGCCCGTACATTTTCGTGCGGCTTTTTTTCTTCCATTTGAAATTTCCTTTCTGCAGCGGTCCGCGTCGATTGCACATTGTAGTGAAAGTCCCTAGCCGCAAGAACTTGACGTCGATCAATCTGTCCGTACAATGAGAATACATTCTCATACAACGGACAACCGGATTCGGAGGAATGATGGACAAGAACATGTCGGAAACTCTGGTTCGCACTGGCCCAGGCACGGCGATGGGCGATCTGATGCGCCGCTACTGGGTGCCGGTGCTCCTCGCCAGCGAAATCGCAGAGCCTGATTGCCCGCCGGTGCGCGTGCAGATCCTCGGCGAAAAGCTGCTCGCTTTTCGCGATTCCGACGGCCAGCCGGCGCTGATCGACGAGTTCTGCTCGCACCGCGGCGTGTCGCTGTACTTCGGCCGCAATGAAGAGAACGGCATCCGCTGCTCGTATCACGGTCTGAAATTCGACCGCAACGGCAACTGCGTGGAAGTGCCGTCCGCGCCGCAGGCGTGCAAGCACATGGGCATCACCGCGTATCCGTGCATCGAACGCGCGGGCATCGTGTGGGCGTACATGGGGCCGAAGGACCGCCAGTCGGCGCCGCCGGATCTCGAGTGGTGCAATCTGCCGGAGAGCCACGTGTTCGTCTCGAAGCGGCTGCAGGAATCGAACTACCTGCAGGCGATGGAAGGCGGTATCGACACGAGTCACGTGTCGTATGTACACCGCTACGAAGTCGACGAGGATCCGATGCATCAGGGCACGAAGGCACTCGACTACATCAAGGCGGACGGCAACGTGATCTTCGAGATCGAGAAGCAGCCGTTCGGCCTCACGCTGTTCGGCCGCCGCAACGGCGAGCCGGATTCGTACTACTGGCGCGTCACGCAGTGGCTGTTCCCGTGGTACACGCTGATCCCGCCGTTCGGCGATCACTCGCTCGCGGGCCACGTATGGGTGCCGATCGACGATCACACCTGCTGGGCGTGGAGCATCAACTTCCGCCCGGACCGTCCGCTCGACGAGCAGGAACTGGCCGACCTGAACGCCGGCAAGGGCATTCATTGTGAGTACGAGGAGGGTGGCACGTTCCGGCCGAAAGCGAACAAGGACAACGACTACCTGATCGACCGCCAGGCTCAGAAGGAAAAGCGCGCGTACTCGGGCGTGTTCGGCTTTGCGATGCAGGACGCGTCGCTGCAGGAAAGCATGGGTCCGATCCAGGATCACAGCAAGGAAAAGCTGCTGCCGACCGACCGCGCGATCGTGATGGCGCGCCGCATGATGTACGAGGCGGCAACGGCGCTGGTGCCCGACACCGATCCGCCCGCGATCGACGCCGACCAGCAGCGCGTACGTGCTGCCGGCGTGCTGCTGCCGCGCGATCAGAAGCCGCAGGAATGGGCGGTGATCCATCTGCACGACGGCAAGGACCAGCCGATCTACTCGATCTGATGCACCGCGGAGCCGGACTTCGGTCCGGCTGCGCGTGTCGTCGTCTGGTCCGACTGGACCTTCTGCCCATTCCGCAAAAGGAGGCCGGCTGCGCGCCGGCATGCAATGCAGCAACGTAAAAGACTCGAGGACAAGGTCGCGCTGATCACCGGCGGCGGAGGCGGCATCGGTGCCGCGACCGCGCGCGTGTTCTGCGCGGAGGGCGCCGCGGTGGTGCTCGTCGATGCGAACCCGGAGGCGCTCACGCGCGTCGCCGACGAACTGAAGGCGGCTGATCCGTCCGCGCGTGTCGAGACGTTCGCGGCCGACGTGTCGCACGACGCCGATGCGGTGCGCGCGGCGCAACTCGCCGCCGATTCGTTCGGCCGGCTCGACGTGCTGGTGAACAACGCGGCGATGCGCAACTACAGCGCGCTCGCCGACGCGACGCCAACCGAGTGGCAGGCGATGGTGTCCGTCAATCTGGTCGGCACATCCAACTATTGCAGGGCAGCGCTGCCGTTCCTGCGTCGCGCGGGCCGCGCGAGCATCGTCAACGTGTCGTCGTGCTACGCGGTGACCGGCCGCAAGGGCATGGGCCTGTACGACGCGACCAAGGCCGGCATGCTCGCGATGACCCGCACACTCGCGTTCGAGGAGACCGCGAACGGCGTGCGCGTGAACGCGGTGTGCCCGGGTTCGACGCTCACCGAATTCCACATGAACCGGGCCATTGCATCGGGCAAAAGCGTCGAAGTGCTGAAGACGCAACGCCAGGACACGTCGTTGATCGGCCGTTGGGCGTCGCCCGAAGAGATCGCATGGCCGATCCTGTGGTTCGCGAGCGACGAGGCTTCATACATAACCGGCACGACACTAATGGTCGACGGCGGCCTGTCGGCGATGTGAGCGGAGGAGTGGCATGAACATGACCGATTCCACGCTGATGGTGCGTGTCGCCGCACGGCGCGACGAAGCCGATGGGATTGCCGGCTTCGAGTTCGTCGACATCGACGGCCGCGACCTGCCGCCGTTCGAGGCGGGCGCGCACATCGACGTCTATGTGCCCGGTGGGCCGGTGCGGCAGTACTCGCTGTGCAACGCGTCTCGCGAGCGTCACCGGTATCAGATCGCGGTGTTGCGCGCCGCCGGTTCGCGCGGCGGATCGCAGCGCATGCACGACGCGGTGAACGAAGGCGACGCGATTCGCATCGGCGTGCCACGCAATCACTTTCCGCTCGCCCGGCATGACGCGAAGCCGCTATTGCTCGCGGGCGGCATTGGCGTGACGCCGATTCTCTGCATGGCGGAGCAACTGGCGGCAATGGGCGCGGCGTTCGAAATGCATTACTGCGCGCGCTCGAAGAGCCGTGCGGCGTTCGTCGAGCGAATCGCCGCGTCGTCGTGGGCGGACAACGTGCAATACCACTTCGACGACGCGCACGGCATGCTCGATCTGAATGCACTGCTGACGGACGCCGGCGCGGACCGGCATCTATATGTGTGCGGTCCGCAGGGCTTCATGAACGCGGTGCTCGACACGGCCCGCTCGCTCGGCTGGAGTGACGATCGTCTGCATTACGAATACTTCGCGGCGGTGCAGCCGTCGGGTGATGGCACGTCGTTCGACGTGCGGCTCGCGCGCTCGGACCGCGTCGTGTCGATTGCGGCCGATTGCACGGTCACCCAGGCGCTCGCGGCGGCGGGCGTCGACGTGCCGGTGTCGTGCGAGCAGGGCATTTGCGGCACCTGCGTCACGCGGGTGCTCGAAGGCGAACCTGACCACCGCGACCTGTTCCTGTCGCCAGAAGAGCAGGCCCGCAACGATCAGTTCCTGCCGTGCTGTTCACGCGCGAAGTCGAAGGTGCTCGTGCTCGATCTGTAACCGTAATCGCCGGCCCGGCCGCCAGGCGCGGTCGGCGCCATCCATCAGAAAGAAAACGGGCGGCCGCTGGCACGCCCGGCATCGGAGGAGTCATGGAGAAGAATCTGGCGTCGTCGGAGGGTATGCCCGCGAGCGTCTGGACCGGGAACGATGCGAGGGCGGCGAGTAGCGCCGACACGAGCCCGTATCGCTGGGTCGCGTTGTTCATCGTCTGGGCCGCGTTTCTGCTCAGCTATGTGGTCCGCGTCGCGTGGAGTACGGTGGCCGCGCCGGTCGGCGCGTCGCTCGGCATCGGCGTGTCGATGCTCGGTGCGTTCGTCACCGCGTTTTACGCGGGCTATGTGATCGCGAACGTGGTTGGCGGCATGCTGACCGATCTGCTCGGCGGTCGCGCGATGCTCACGCTTGCGCTGCTGCCGCTCGGCGTGCTCACGTTCACGTTCGGCTATACGCATTCGCTCGCATTCGGCATCGTGATTCAGGCCGCGATGGGTTTCGCGGCGGGCGCCGACTACTCGGCCGGCATGAAGATCATTCCCGCATGGTTCACGCGCGACCGTGGCCGCGCAATGGGCCTCTACACGACCGCGACGTCGCTCGCCGTCGTGATCGCGAATGCGGTCGTGCCGTCGTTCTCCGCGCGGCATGGCTGGTCGAACGCATTCCATATGCTCGGCATCGTCACGTTCGCGTGGGGCATCGTCACGTTGCTGCTGCTGAAGAACCGGCCTTCGAACGAAGCGAAGCCCGCGCGCAACAGCCTCCAGGAAATGCTCGGCCTGTTGCGCAACCGTAACCTGATCGCGCTGTCGATCGCGGGCTGCGGCGGGTTGTGGGCGACCGTCGGCTTCGGCGCATGGGGCAACGCACTGATGACGCGCCAATACGGCATTGCGCCGATCGTCGCCGGATCGATCGTCGCCTCGTTCGGCATCGGCGCGGTGATCGCGAAGCCGACGCTCGGCTGGATCTCCGACCTGCCTGGTGTGTCGCGGCGGATGATGTCGATCGGCTGCCTGATCGCCTTCGCGATCGCGCTGCTGGTGTTCGGCTACTGCTCGACGGTGCATCAGTTCTATCTGGTCGCGCCGGTTCTCGGTGCGTTCTCGTTCGGCTATCTGCCGGTGCTGATGGCTCAGGTCAGCGACGCATCGGGCAAGCGTCTCGCGGGCGCGAGCGCCGGCTGGACCAATGCTATCTGGCAGTCCGGCAGCGCGGTGTCGCCGATGGTGGTCGGCTCGCTGTATGGCGCGAGCCATTCGTTCATGCTCGCGCTCCTCACACTCGCGATCGGACCCGCTATCGCGGTCATCGCGATGTTCTTCGTCAACCCGCACATCGCACGCGAATGACCGATTCTCCGGTAGCCGACTCGGCCCCGCGCCGGCTACCGCGACGACAGAGGTCGGACGATAACTAATCCGCATCACAAAACAACTCACTTTCCAGCAGGAGACACATGGTGAAGCACAACCCTCTCGCCAGGCCGTCGAAGGTCCTTTTTGCATGTGGTATTGGTATCGGCATCAGCGGCGCGGCGCATGCGCAGTCGTCGGTCACGCTCTATGGCATCGTCGACTCGGGGGTGACCTACGTGACTCACGCTGTCACGTCGCAGGGATCGTCGGGCACGCAGGTCGCTCTCGGCACAGGCAACCGGCTGAATTCGCGTTGGGGTTTCACGGGAAAGGAAGATCTCGGCGGCGGACTGCGGGCGATTTTCACGCTCGAATCGGGCATGTCGATGAATACCGGTGCCCTGCAGCAAGGAGGGCGGCTGTTCGGCCGGCAGGCGTTCGTCGGACTCGAATCGGACCGCTACGGCGCGATGATGCTCGGCCGGCAGATGACGCCGATGTATCGCTACTTCCTCGCGCTCGACCCGCTCGGTTATTCGAGTTACGGCCTTTCCGCGCAGGACGCGCAGTTCGTCGGTCGCGCGGATAACGCGGTGTCGTATCTCGGCCATGTGGGACCATTCGAGCTGAATGCGCTCTACAGCCTCGGCTACGACGCAGTCACCTACAACGTGCCGGTGGCGGGCTCGTTCCGCGTCGGCAAGCAGTACGACATCGGCGGACGCTATGTGCAGGGGCCGCTGAATCTGACGTTCGTGTACGAGCAGCGGCAAGGCTCGGCCATCGCTTCATCGGGCGACAGCGAGCGCCGCTACGTGGCCGGCGGTTCGTATCAGATCGGCAACGCGACGCTGTACGGCGGCTACGAATTGCTGCTGAACGACGTCCGGTCGACGCTCGCGGCATCGCCGCCGCAGTCGATGGCGTTCGCGGGCGTGCGCTACAGGGTGACGCCGGCGCTGGACCTTGCAGCCGCGACTTACTACCACGCGTATCGCCAGGTCGACGCGCACGCATTGAGCACCGGTGTCAACGCGGACTACTGGCTGTCGAAGCGCACGGCGCTGTACACCGACATCACGTATGTGATCAACAGCTCGAAGGCCGCGCTGAGTGCGACGGGGTGGGCGACTTCGGTCGCGACGACGACCGTGAAGACCGGCGCGAACCAGCTCGCTGTTGCGGTCGGCGTGCTGCACAAGTTCTGACTTGACGCTGCAAAGAGGGCGACCGAGGCCGCCCTCTCAATCGCTCAGTGCGTCGCGATGATCGCGCCGGCCTTTCGCCGACGCGTAATACCGCTGCAAGGCGTCGGTCGAGCGCGCGCTCAACGCGCGGATCTGGGCGTGCCAGTCGGTTTCCACTGGCCACTCACCGGCGATCACGCTTGGATAGATCTGCCGCGCGTAGCGATGCAGTGCCTTCGCGCCGATGTTGCCGCTGACGCCAAGCAACGCATGCAAGCTCGCGTGCGTTGCCTTGATATCGACGGCCGCGCTGTTGCCTGCGAGGCGCACGACGAGCGAGCGAATCTGTTCGATGCCGTTCAGGAACGATTCGTCAAGCAGATCGAGCGAGACCAGTTCCTTGAGGTGCGCTTCGTCGAGCAGGCTTTCTTCAGCGATGGTGGCGGCCGCGGGCGCGTTCGCAGTGGGGGGCAATGCCACCGGCGTCGCCGCAAAATCCGTTTGCGCGGCTCCGCCCGCGGTTTCCGTGATTCGTTGTGGAGCGTCCGCAACCAGCGCGCCGCGTGTGCCGAACTGCCGCGCGAGACATGCGTACAGCGAGCCGGCCTGCACCGGCTTGATCAACACCTCGTTGATCCCGGCGGCAACGCAGGCCTGCACCGCCTCGGCATTGGTGTGACTGGTTAGCGCAATGATAGGCAGCGTCGCGTAGGCATCGGTGCGCGCGCGAATCGACTTCGTCGTCTCGATGCCGTTCATGCCCGGCATGTTCACGTCCATCAGGATCGCGTCGATGAAGCCGTCTTCGTGCAGTTTGGTCAGCACCGCCTGACCGTGGTCGGCCTCGACGACGCTCGCGCCGCAGCGCTCCAGATACGCCTTCGCGACAAGCCGGCCGTAGGTGTCGTCGTCGGCGATCACAAAGGTTCTGCCGGCGAAGACATCGGGCAGTTCGCTAGGCTGACGATGCGCACCGTTGTCGAAGAGGGTCTGCAACGCGGTGAGCAGCTCCTGCACACTCGACGTCTTGCTGATGATCTCGTCTATGCCGGCGCGCCGCGCGCGCAGTCGCACCGCGATGCCCGGTTCGGCGGTATAGGCGGCGATCAGCACGTTGCGGTTCGGGCAGTCTCTGTCGGCGCGGAGGCGCTCGGTCGTCGTGTAGCCGTCCATCGCGGGCATGCTGATGTCCATCAACACGAGGTCGTAGAGCGGCGCGCGCCGCAACGTGGCGAGCGCAAGCTCGCCGCCCGACGCCTCGCTGACATAGGCGCCGGCCTGCGTCAGCACGCGGCGGGTGCGCGCGCGCAGCGTGTCGTCGTCGTCGACGACGAGCACGCGCTTGCCCTTGAACGCCGGCATCGCGCGTTCGAACAGGCGCCGCTCGTGCTCCTCGACCTCGTCGGCCGCTACCGGTGGAAAGCGCAGCGTGAACGCGGTGAACTTGCCGAGTCCCGATTCGCAGTCGATGCTGCCGCCGAACGCGCGCATCGCGCGCTGGCAGTACGCGAGCCCGAGCCCGGTGCCGCCCGCGTTGCCGGCCGTGCGAAACGGCTCGAACAGATGCTGCAGGATCTCGGGCGCGATGCCGGGGCCGGTGTCGCGTACGATCACCGAGTCGCGGTCGACGGTCAATGTGAGCGTCGCCTGCGGATACGCGACGATGTGATGCAGCGCGTTCTTGATCAGGTTGAACAACGTGAACAGATAGACCGTCTCGTCGACCTTGAACACGAAGTCGCGCCTGACGACGACGCTCACCTTCGCGCGTTCCTTGTCGTTGTCGAAGCCGTATTCGGCGAGCGCCTTGCGCGTGGTCGCGCCAGCATGGAGGTAGCTGAGACTATCCGGGCGGATCGATTTCGCGGCGACTTCGTCAAGCGTCATCGCGATGATGCGCAGGCCGCGCTCGATCGACAATTGCCCCTGCGCGAGGTGGTTGTACATCAGCGAGGCCGTGCCGTCGGTCAGCGTCGGCGCCGCGCCCGCTTCGGTCGCCGCGGGCAGCGCTTCCTCGACGCGGTCGAGCACGTGCCGCAACTGGCTCAGCGGATTGCGCATCTCGTGCGCGATGGACCCCGCGAGCGCCTGCAACGCGCGGTTCTTTTCGACGAAGATGCGTCCCTTGCTGATCGCATGACTGAACGCCATGCTGCACAGCACGACCACCGGCAGCAACGCGAGATTGGACTTGTCCTGCGCGCTGAGAACGACCGGCGTCGGCGCGCTCAACACGCCGGCGAGCCCGCCGGAAAACACGCCAATCCCGATGCAGGTTATCAGCAGCAGGGGGTTGTCGATACACAGCGCCAGAATGAAGATCATCATGACCTCGGTCATCATCCACATCGTGGAGAAACCGTTTCTGACGGTCAGGAACGTGCAGACGAACGGCAGCACGTAAATCAGACAGCAATGCCAGTAGATCAGCAGCGCGGGGTTGTAGCGCCTCGGCCAGCGCGCCTGGAACAGCAGGGGAACGCAGACGGCCGCCGCGCTGAGCCGCAGCAGCAGGTTGTCGTAAGGCTGCGGAAGGATGTAGGTCCAGACGACGTAATAGATGGGGTGACACAGGAGGCCGAGTGCGCCTCCCCATCGAATTGCGAACCTGCTTCGTTCCAGCATATCCCGCATGCTTTCGCGCGGTATCGCCATCAGGCCTCCGAGTTCATCAGGAACCCATCATTTCATGCGTATTGAATTGCTGTGATTCGACGCCTTCGGCGAGCGAATCGCCGTTCTTGCCGTGAAACGGTCCGACCGAAAAGCCATACTTCTTCAGGAGACCATGAGTATAAGAGACCGACCACACGGGCGGGCTGCCAATGATGAAATCGGAGGCGATACCTTCCTGCCATGCCGAATAGCCTTCGGCGAAGCAGGTATAGCAGTCGCGGGTGGATGGCAGCCTGAACGGGAACGCGGTGTCGAGTCCGGCGGGCCCGCGCGCGAAGCATTCAATATAGAGCGTATGACCGCGAGAAGCGAGTTCCGCTTCGACGCTTGCCGCGCGCGGATGCGAGTCGTCGATCCAGAATTGCGCGCGTTTGAGATCGGCGGCGCTCAGGTAAGGCACGCTCGTGCTGCTCGCGAGAATCGCGCCGTCGAAGTCCGGCAGCGGCGTGTCCGGACTGAACGTATGCACCGATACTTTCGATTTTCCGAGCAGGTCCGACGCGAGCAGCTCGTTCGCCTGATCGATCAGCAGGTTGATCTTGTCGGGCAGATCGATCAGCACCAGCTCCTTCGGCGCATCCTTGTAGAGCAGATACTTCGCGACCGTCGTGCCGAGCCGGCCGGCCGCGCCGAACAGCGCGAGCTTCGTGTTGCCGAGCTCGAGGTCGAGCTGTTCGCAGCAATGGATCGCCCAGTCCTTCAGCATCGCCGCGGTCGCCGCGTGACCCGTCGTGATGTGAGGCGGCTTGACCGGCCGGGGCAGCGCGCCGTAGTTGCACGCGTAGGGCGTCGACGCGCCCATCGCGACCATGTTCAAGCCCGCTTTTCGGGCGAGCTCGAGCGCCGGAAAGAATTGCGTCTCGCGAAAGCGCTTGATGCCGCGCGGGCTGCCGAGCCACATTTCGAGCGGCACCGGGCAGGCGATATTCGCGCCGATCACCTGCGCGCCCGAATAGATCGGCGATGCGATGAAAGGCCTGGTTTTCCACAACTCCTCTTCGAACGATTCGCTTCGTTCGCGAACGTTGTGAAAAGAAAATGAAAGGGTTTCCCAATCGGTCGCGTGGAACAGAAAGCCCACTCCCCCCTGACGGGCCGGCAGGCTATCCCGGATCTGTTCCGGGTGAATTTCGTGCTTGAGCGCAAGCGGTGCACTATTCCGATGCAAAAGAAGTCCGGTTGGCTCGTTTGAAACAGGCGACACGTCTTTAAGGAGAGCGGTTTTCATTGGTTTTTCCGTGGTTTTGATTAGACGCTGGAAAAGTCAGCGCGCGGCGTGGCCAGCCGGTTGGACCGGCGACCCTTCAACTCTAGAGAAATCCACACCGATATGCCCGTCTGTTCGTGCACACAGCATTCACGAGCGGTCCATGACGGGTTGCCCGCCGGGTGGAGGTCGGCTTTGGGCAAACTTCTGAAAGGATTACGGCAGAAGTTTCGATGTATTACGGCGCGTCGTGGGCCGTCATCGAATGGAAAAGGGCCGCTCGGCGGCCCTTTGCTTGCATGCCAGGCGAATTCCGGATTAGCGTGTGATGCTATAGCCGATTCGCGCAATCCAGCGATGCTGGTTGTAGTCGAGAATGTCCTCGCCATAACCGCTGAAGAAGCCGAGCCACAGATAACCGCCCCAGCGGCTATTGATCAGCTTCGCCAATGGATAGGTGAACTGCGTATCGACGCTGCCTTTGCCGCCTTGCGTTCCTTTGCGCAGCGTCGTGTCCAATTGCGCGCCGTCGGGGCTGCCGTAGATGAACCGCAGGTCCACATAGCCGCGGTAGTCGGCGATGTCATGGTTCTCGCCGGCGATGTGCGTATAGTAATAAATCTTCGGCTGGATGGTCAGATGGTAGCTGTGGATGTCGCCGAAATCCCAGATCGGCTTGAGGAACACATAGTCGACGCCGCGCGATTCCGGACCGTCGCGTCCATTCGATTCGTGTTCGTAGCCGGCCATCACGCCCATTCTGCTCCACCACGTGCTCTTCCAGCCGGTGTCTTCGAGGTAATAAAAGAGTGCCGGCATATAGCTGGTGTCGCGGAACGGCGCCGAGTACTTCTTGAGATCCCACAGCGAGGTTTGCGTATAGGCGAAGTACAGGTTGTCCGCGAAACCACGCGAGCGCGGGTCGTCCGGAACGACGAGGCGGAACTTGAAGCTGAGCTGGAATTTCGCGAGGGACTCGCTACCGCCGCCATCGGCGAAATACATCGGTTCGAAGGCGGAGAAGCGGCTCAGGAAAGTGTTGATTTGCGGCACGGGCGCATCCGGTCGTGATGGCGCGGGCGACGACGCGATCAGGCTCGTCGACGACGGTGCGCCGCTCGCGGTGGCCGCCGCCGTTGCTCCATTGGCGCTCCCGGCCGACGCGAGCGCCGCGTCCTTGCCGGAGCGCGGCGGACGCGTCAGCAGCACGTACGATGGCGACACGTCGAGATCCGGCACGTCGATCTGCATCGCGCCGCGCGCCCATTCGGGCCACGTGCCGGTATAGCGCACTGCCTTCAGTTCGCCGGCGGCGAGCTTCAGATGCTCGGGTGCGCCGCTTTCGCGCGTGAGCGCGAGCCGATGCGGTACCACGTCGGTATTGCTGATCGCGATATTCAATTGCGCCGGCACGTCGACTTCGGTGCCACCGGGTTGATCGCCGGCATAGACGATCGTCACTTCGAGTGGACTGCTCGATAGCGCTTCGCGCGGCGGACGCAATACGGAAACGCCGGCGACGCTATACGCGGAGTAACTGCCGAGCACCAGCGCAGTCATGCAAAGCGATAACCAGGGGAGAAGCCTGGAAAGCGAGCTGGAAACCGAGCCGGAAAGCGGACTTGAAGATAATCGGGAAACACGCGAGCGGTGGCTGCGAATGGCGGACTGGCGGTCTTTCTTCACGCGAGACATCGATCGATTCCGCACACGAAGCTCCTGGTGGTCTACGAGAGTTCAGGTCGCAAAGAGACGATAGCGTTAATGCGTGCAATTGGGTAGAAAATCGCGGCCGCCGTGTTTCATTGCGGAAATGGCGACGCATGCCGGTTCCCGCTATCTGGCATTCTGCTCATTCTGCCAGTGCGATTACGGATTGCGTGAGTGGAAAAATGAATTAGGAGCGCTATCGGTGCAAATAGCGGGGGGAAGTGGGGATAATGCCGGTGTGTCGTTGCATTTGCACAACGAAGGCTTAAATGTCAAATCGATTGTCATTCGCGATCGGGTGTATCCCCGCGTTCGCCTCAGTCATTTCCGTTATGGCAATTGCGCGTCAATTGGCGATTCGCTTTCGTGACAATTCGTTGCGCGGCCAATGCGGCGACTGAATGCTTTCTTCAATAGGCGAATTTCCGGTATTGCTCCGGCGCGCTTGCATTGTCGAGTTCGCTCACGCGCGGCATATGGCGCAGCAGGCGTTTCGCCCGTGGCGCCAATTGCTGATAGACGGCGCCGGGTACGTCGATGTGGACTTCCGAAGCGGCCCACGGTTGTCTCCTTTATCGAATCGTCGAGTTGGGGATGCCTGAGATACCTGAAGTTGCCTGGATGTGCCTGGATGTGCCTGGATGTGCCTGGATGTGCAGCTCATTGCCTCGGCGAGACCAGCAGCCACACCGGCACGCCGTGACAATCGACCTCCGCGAGAACCGTCGCGCCGAGCTCGGCGCCCGACCAGGTGGGCGAGTCGAACGGGCTCGCGTCGTGATCGATGCGCAGAATGTTCAGCGGCCAGGAGGGCCGCGTCAGCCGCTCGTGCGCGAACGCGCCGACCCAAAGCGGCGCCGCGGAGGTGCCGTTGTCGACCGCGTAGCCGCTCGGCCAGAAGCGAAGCACGTAGCGTTCCTCGCGCGAATTGCCCGGTCGCGTGAAGACCAGCGACGACGGCACGCCATTGTTCAGCTTCGGCAGCACCGGCAGCGACACCGCCGCGACGTCGGGCGAAGCGAGCGACAGCAGGCTGTGCGCGGACACGTCGGTGCCCTCGACCCAGCCCTGCGCGCGCAACTGCTCGCGTATCGAAGCGGGCTCGGAGACCCATTGCAGCGTCAGCGGCTCCTTGCGATCGCCGCCCATGTCGGAGCGAAAGCACGGCAGCCGCTTCCACCCGGAGAGCTTCCACTGCGTCTGCGTGAACTGCACGGGGGGTGGTTGCGGGGCGCCGTCCGGCGGCGTCGGCATTGCGACGCCGAGCTGCAGGCCGACACTGAGCGCGACGACCACGAGCACCACGAGCGGCATGAAACGGCGCGGCGGCGGCGGCCGCGGATGCCGCCAGATCGCCGTCAGTGCAATCAGCGCGACCCACACACACGCGAGCGCCGCGCCGCCGATCGCGTCGGACACCCAGTAGCGGCCGAAGTAGACGCCCGCGAGCGCGACCACGATCACGACGATGATGCTGGCGGCGGCAACCAGCACGCCTCCGAGCTTGCCGATCCGGCGCGCGAGCAGAAACGCGAGAAAGCCGTAGATGATCACCGTCGCGGCGACGTGATTGCTCGGAAACACGAAGTGGCCACTCATGAGTTCGTTGGGCGGGGCGCGGCGCATCGCGAGTTGCAGGCCGAGAATCAGCAACTGCGAAAACACGACCGCCGCGAGCCAGTAGACGATCGAGCGCCAGCGCCGCTCCCACACCATCCACAGGGCAACCGTGACGACCAGCGCGAACAGTGTGATGCCGCTGCCGAGCGTCGCGAGCGCCGCGAGCAACGTGTCGCCCCACGGCGTGCGTATCGATTGCAGAAAGTGATAAACGGACAGGTCGATGGTCGTCAGCGGATCGCCGCTGACGACGTCGTCGAGGACCCCGAAGAAAAGCGCGCCGGCCACCAGCACGATCAGCGACGTCGCGAGCAGGTGGGTCGCATCGGGCGTGTCGGGGTCGAGCATGCGGCGCGCGATGCGGCCGAGCGGACCCGGATGGCGGCATGCCCAACTGCCGAGATGACGGCCTGCCGTGCTCGACCACGCATTCGCGTGCGACACCAGAAACCCCGCGCCGCGAAAGCTGAGCCACACGATGCACGCCAGCATCGCGATGATCACGACGAGCCGGAACGACACCGCCCCCGCGAGCAGCACCGACGCGCCGAACACGACGCCGGGCAGGATGTGCGCGGGCGCCCACAGCAGCGCGGAGAGCACGTTGATCGAGAGGAAGCGCAGCGGCCGCATGCCCATCATGCCCGCGACGACCGGCACGATCGCCCGCAGCGGGCCGATGAAGCGGGCGAGCACGACGCTCTTCGCGCCATGCTTCAGAAAGAAGCGCTGGCCCGCGTCGAGTACGCCGGGGTGTGCGCGGAACGGCCACAGCGTGACGATGCGCTCCTTGTAGCGACCGCCGAGCCAGAAGCTGGCGCCGTCGCCGGCGACCGCGCCGACGATCGCCCACACGAAGACCCAGGCAAGGCTCAGCGAGCCGGTGCCCGTCAGCGCGCCGGCGAGGAACATCGCGGTGCTGCCGGGGACGAAGGTGCCGATGACCGCGATCGCTTCGAAAAAAGCGGCGAGGAAAACGACCGCGAGCATCCACGTCGAGTGGCCGGCGAGCAGATGCAAAAGGTGGATGTAGGCGTGCTCCATCGTGCGCGATCGGCCGTTCGGGCGTAACGATCGATCATAACGCGCACGGACACGCCGTGGGCGCGGGCGGGAGCGGCGCCGCTGCATCGGTCGCGCGATCGGCTCAGAATAGATATCGTGCTCGGCGGATCGATGCGGTTGGAGGGTAGCTATGAAGACAGCAACAGGTGGGATCGTGTGGTCGGCGTTGCTTGCGGCGCTGTTGACGGCGGGGGCCGCTGCAACGGTAGAGGCCCAGCAACCGGGCAATCCTGGCGGCAGCCAGAACGGCACTCGTGCGGGCACGAACGCGGGCACCAGCGGGGGCAGCGGCAATGCGGCTGTCGGCGGCGCGACGGGCATCGGTACCGGCGTCAGTCCGAGTGCCATGCCGGGGCCCGGCATGTCGGCGGGCGGCTCGTATGGGCTCGGCTCGGGTGGCGCGACCGGCTCAGGCGCCGCGCTCAACAACATGCGCGCGAACGGCACGGCGCTCTATATGAATCCCGACCCACGCGCGCCGAACGTGACCGGCCGCGCGGCGCCGCCGCGCTAGTGTGGCGCGGATAGAATGCAGGTCCGATCCGACCAAAGGGGAAGCGAATGGCGCACGGCGAGCACAAGTACCACGTATCGGTGAAATGGACCGGCAACCGCGGCAGCGGCACCTCCGGCTACCGCGACTACGACCGCGATCACGTGATTTCTTCCGGCGGCAAGCCCGACATTGCGGGCTCGTCGGATCCGGCGTTTCTCGGCGACGCGACGCGCTGGAATCCCGAGGACCTGGTGGTCGCGTCGGCGAGCGCGTGTCACAAGCTGTGGTATCTGCATCTGTGCTCGGAGGCGGGCATCGTCGTGCTCGACTATCGCGACGACGCCGAAGGCACGATGCTCGATACCGCGCAGGAAGGCCGCTTTTCGCAGATCGTGCTGCACCCGCGCGTGACGATCCGCGCGAGCGGCGATGTCGAGCTGGCCACGCATCTGCATCACGTCGCGCATCAGAAGTGCTACGTCGCGAACTCCGTCAATTTTCCGATTCTCTGCGAGCCGGTGGTGGAGACGGACGCGCGTTAACGCGTATGCGGCGGCGCGAAGCGTGCGAGCCGGCTGGCGAGCGGGGCGCCGGCCAGACGCTCGCTAGCGCTCAACGATTGCCGTCGAGCAGATCGCCGAGCAGTTCGTCGAACGCGGCTTGTGCGTCTTCGAGTTCCTGCAGCGCGGCGTCGAAAGTCTGCAACGCAAATTGCGAGGGTTTGCCGCTGCCTGCCGGCGGGAATTGCGATTGCAGCGACGCGAACGCGGTCTGCACCCGCTTGGTGGCGGTCAACACGCGTTCCATTGCGGCGGTTTCTTCGGCTCGCGCCTTGTCGTGATCCATGAGAACTCCGGGGTCGTCGGGTTGCGTCGGAACGGCTCGTGCCGCTTCAAAAGGGGACTAACGGGGGGGACTATGCCACGTTCGGGCTCACGACAGCGGCAGACCGCCAAACGCTTTCACTTCGCGCAACGATAACGCCGATTCCACCGACGTCACGCCCGGCAGGCCGCGCAGTTCGTCGCGCATGAACGTGCCGTAGTCGTCGAGGTCGCGCGCGACGATCTGCAGGATGTAGTCCGCGCTGCCCGACACGTTGTGGCACGACAGGATCCGCGGGATCGCCTGCACCTCGCGCTCGAAGCGCGTGGCCACCACGCGGTCGTGCACCGCGAAGCGCACGAGTACGAACGCGATCACGCCCAGACCGAGCCCGGCGCGCGACAGCACCGCGCGGTAGCAGTCGATGTAACCATCGTTCTCCAGACGTTTCAGACGCCGCGCGCAAGGCGTCTCGCTGAGGCCGACCATCTCGGCGAGACGCGCATTCGACATGCGGCCGTCGTTTTGCAGCGCGGCGAGAATCGCGCGATCGGTTTTGTCGAGATCGTCCGTGGACATGGTTGGGAGGGGGGCTGCAGGGTGGTGGAAGGCGTCGCCAGATGTTGAAATGTTAGCGCATTCCGCTATTTTTTGAATGCAGAGGACTGAAAGTCGCCAGCAAACGCTCCGCATCCGATAGCAACATGGAGCCTCGAACAACAAGGAGGCTCCGATGAATTCCGCTCACCTGCTGGCCGTCTACGTGGCGGCATTGATTGTCGTTTATGCGATGCCTGGGCCGGACATGGCGCTGATCCTGCAAACCAGCATCGCGCGCGGCGTGCGCAGCGGCTTCGCGGCCGCGGTGGGGCTCGGCGTATCGCGCGCGACGCACGTGACGCTGTCGGCGTGCGGCATGGCGGCGCTGCTGCGCAACGCGCCGTGGCTGTACGACGCGGTGCGCTATGCCGGCGCCGTCTATCTCGCGTGGGTGGGGATTCAAATCTTCCGCTCGCCCGGGTTCGCATTGCCGGCCGGGTCGCGCGACAGGCAAGCGGCCGGCGCGCCGCGAGTGGAATCCACTGCTTCGAGCGATGCGGGCAATGCGGTGCGGCCCTTGCGGACCGCGTTCGTCAAAGGTCTGCTGACGAACCTGCTCAACCCGAAGGCGCTACTGTTCTGCTCGGTGCTGTTGCCGCAATTCGTGCGGCCGGAAGCGGGGCCGGTAGCGTGGCAGATGATCGAGCTTGGTGTCGTGCTGCTCGTGATCGGCGCATGCTTCGACGCGTTGTATGCGATCGGCGCTGCGCGCATCGCCAACTGGATGCGCGTCCATCCTTTGGCGCAGACCGTACAACGGTGGACCTTCTCGGCTGCGTTGATCGGCTTCGCGCTGCGGCTTTCGCTGGATTGAAACTCGGAGCTGGCTTTTGCATTCGTCGCGCGTGCGCATACAGCCGATGCAAAGGCCGCGGTGCCAGGTGATTGTGTTAATAAAGCCGGTAGCGCAGCCGGCCGCGCGCACGCGCGGCGACACAACCACCTTCTCACGCTCATCGATGCAAACCTTCCTGCTGTATGTCGTGACCGCTGTCGCCGAGATTCCCGGCTGTTACCTGCCGTGGCGCTGGCTTGCGTGGCTGTGGGTCGTGGACGAGGTGCGGCCCACGCTGTGAGACGCGGCAGGCGTCGCGCTGACGCTGGCCGGCATGGCGGTGATCGCATTCCAGCCGCGCCTGCACACGTGAGGGCGGCCGCGCGATCGACGACCCGCCTGCTCCGTTTACTGCGGCATCCCGCCCAGATAGTCGAGCTTACCGAGCTCGACACCGTTATGACGCAGGATGTCATACGCGGTCGTCACGTGGAAATAGAAGTTCGGCAGCACGAAACCGAACAGATATGACGCTCCGGTGAACTCGATCGGACCCGTCCGCATTTTCAGCGTGATGGTGCGGCTTTCCGAACCGTCGATCTGCGCCGCGTTGAATTCCTTCAGGTAATCGATCGTTTTCTGGATACGGGCCTGCAGTTCATCGAAAGTCTGCTCGACGTCGTCGAACTTCGGCGGCTCGACGCCGGCGAGGCGCGCCGCGCAACCCTTCGCGGTATCGCTCGCGATATACACCTGGCGCATGAACGGCAGCATGTCCGGCGCGAGCCGGGCATTCGTGAACACCGACGGTTCGATCTGCTTTGCGGCCGCGTGCGCTCCGGCCTTGCCCAGGATGGCCTGCAGGTTCGTGAGGCCGCGAATCAGCACAGGCAGTGATGCTTGATACATCGAAATTGACATGGGTTCCTCTGATTTCTCGATCGTGCGCGCAGGCGGCGCGCGCGGCAATGAAACGGCGGGGATGCCGCTTCAGCATCATAGCGTGTCGCATCCACGCCGCGCATTAGACCCTGGCCATGCGGACGACTGTCGCGCTGGCCGGAACTGTGTTCGAATGCTTTGGTCGGACGCGTGGACGAAGTTCTTGAACAACCCCTGCCGCGTATCGCCACGATGCGCTTCATGCAGGCGCGTGGTGTGCCTGGCCGCCGCCGGGCCGCGCGGTCGTCCATGACCGCGTGCGAAGCCACGCTAACAGGAGAGTCGATACCATGGTCACCAAGCATCCATTGCCGGGCAGCGAGCGAAAGGTCGCGCAGGGCACGACGGTCATCGGGCAATGCGATCCCGCCGAGCGGATCGAGGTCTTCGTGATGCTGCGCCGCCAGCAGCAGGCGCAGTTCGACGCCTTGATGAAACGCATCGAAGCCGGCGACGCGAGCGTGAAGCCGCTGTCGCGCGAGGCGCTCGCCCAGGACTACGGCGCCGCGCCCGATGACATCGCGAAGGTCCGCGCGTTCGCGGCCGCGCATGGGCTCACCGTCGCGCGCGAGGATCCGGCGGCGCGCTCGGTGCTGCTGAGCGGCACGATCGCGCAATTCCAGAGCGCGTTCGAGGTCAAGCTCGAGCTCTACCGGCATCACGCGGCCGGCCAGTTCCGTGGCCGCACCGGCACGATCAGCGTGCCGGACGATCTGCATGGCGTCGTGGAGGCGGTGCTCGGACTCGACAACCGGCCGCAGGCGCGTCCGCACTTTCGCATCCGGCCGACGTTCGTGCCGGCGCGCGCCGGGCAGACGTCGTACTCGCCGCCGCAGCTCGCCTCGCTCTACCAGTTTCCGCAAGGCGACGGCGGCGGTCAGTGCGTCGGCATCATCGAGCTCGGCGGCGGCTACAACACGTCGGACCTCAAGACCTATTTCTCGAGCCTCGGTGTAAGCGAGCCGACCGTGACCCCGGTCGGCGTCGATCAGGCTGGCAACAAGCCGAGCGGCGATCCGAACGGGCCGGACGGCGAGGTCACGCTCGACATCGAGATCGTCGGCGCAATCGTGCCGGGCGCGGCCATCGCCGTGTACTTCACGCAGAACAGCGACGCCGGCTTCATCGACGCGGTGAGCCGCGCGGTGCACGACACAACTAACAAGCCGTCGGTGATCTCGATCAGTTGGGGGGCGCCGGAATCAGTGTGGACCAGCCAGTCGATGCAGGCGCTCAACAGCGTACTGCAATCGGCGGCGGCGCTCGGCGTGACCATCTGCGCGGCCTCGGGCGACAGCGGGTCGAGCGACGGCTCGGGCGGCGGCGACGCGGTCGACTTCCCGGCGTCGAGCCCGTACGTGCTCGCCTGCGGCGGCACGCACCTGAGCTCGTCCGGTTCGGCGATCACGCGCGAGGTCGTGTGGAACGACGGCGAGCAGGGCGGGGCCAGCGGCGGCGGCGTGAGCAGCGCGTTTCCGGTGCCGGCGTGGCAGCAGGGTTTGTCGGCCACGGCGACGGGCGGCGGCAGCCAGCCGCTCGGCGGGCGCGGCGTGCCGGATGTCGCGGGCGATGCCTCGCCGTTGACCGGCTACGACGTGCTGGTCGACGGAATGCAAACGGTGGTGGGGGGCACCAGCGCGGTCGCGCCGCTGTGGGCGGCGCTGATCGCGCGCATCAACGCGGCGAAGGGACAGCCGGCCGGCTTCGTCAACCCTAAGCTGTACAAGGCGCCGGGCGTCTGCAACGACATCACGCAGGGCAACAACGGCAGCTTCGCGGCGTCGAAGGGGTGGGATGCCTGCACGGGACTGGGCAGCCCCAATGGCGGGAAGGTGGCGGGCGCACTATAGTCTGCAACACAGCGCATAACACAACAACGAGACGTAAGAACGAGGACGCATGGCAAGTAAAACGAACCCTTGGAGCGATCATGACGAATACAGAATCAGCTTCCGGTAGCCAGCATTCGCCGCACAACACGCATGCCACCGCCTCGGCAGGCGCGTCCACCGCCACGAGCGCGCCGCACAAGGCCGGCGACCAGCCGCTCTTCGACCCGGTCGCCTATGGCAACGGCCCGGACGATTCGGTTACCGATACAGTCGAGACGGCCGCGATCACGCATCATTCGGTGACGATCGGCGGCCACAAGATCGACTACACGGCGACCGCGGGCCATCTGGTGATCGTCGATCCGAGCAGCTCGCAATCGTCGGCGAGGATGTTCTACGTCGCGTTCACGCAGGACAATCAGAAGGAAGAAACGCGGCCGGTCACGTTTTTCTATAACGGCGGGCCGGGGTCGTCGTCGGTATTCGTGCTGCTCGGCTCGTTCGCGCCGCGCCGCATCAAGACGTCGATGCCGGGGTTCACGCCACCTGCGCCTTATTCACTCGAAGACAATCCGGACAGTCTGCTCGACAAGAGCGACCTGGTGTTCATCAATCCGGTCGGCACCGGCTATTCGGCGGCGATCGCGCCGAAGAAGAATCGCGACTTCTGGGGCGTCGATCAAGACGCGGATTCGATCAAGCAGTTCATCAAGCGTTTCCTGACGAAGAACAACCGCTGGAATTCGCCGAAGTATCTATTCGGCGAGTCCTACGGCACGGCGCGTAGCTGCGTGCTCGCGTACCGGCTGCACGAGGATGGGGTCGATCTGAACGGCATTACGCTGCAATCGTCGATTCTCGATTACACGCAATCGGGCAATCCGGTCGGCGCGCTGCCCACAGCGGCCGCTGACGCGTGGTATCACAAGAAGCTCGGCGTCGCGCCGCGGCCGACCGATCTCGGCGCGTTCGCCGAGGAGGTCGCGCAGTTCGCGCGCACCGACTACCTGGCCGCGCTGCGCAAGTTCCCGACCACAGATTCCGCGACCACCGAAAAGCTCAGCGAATACACCGGCATCGACAAAACGACGCTGCTCGCGTGGAGCCTCGACATCGCGGGCTACGACAGCCGCGGCAATTCGCTGTTCCTGACCACGTTGCTGAAGTCGCAAGGCCTCGCGCTCGGCGCCTACGACGGCCGCGTAACGGCGATCGACACCGGCATCGCGGGCAAGATCGACCCGAACTCCGGCGGCAACGATCCGACGATGACCGCGGTCACCGGCGTCTACACGACGATGTGGAACGTCTATCTGAACGAGCAGTTGAAGTACACGTCGAACTCGTCGTTCACCGACCTCAACGATCAGGCGTTCAAGTACTGGGATTTCAGCCATATCGATCCAACCGGCGCGCAGAAGGGTCTCGACTCGACAGGCAACATCATTCTGTACACGGCCGGCGACCTTGCCGCCGTGATGGCGCTCAATCCCGACCTCAAGGTGCTGTCGGCGAATGGCTTTTTCGATTTCGTCACGCCGTTCTATCAGACCGTGCTCGATCTGCAGCAGATGCCGCTGGTCAGTCAGCAGGTGCGGCAGAACCTGTCGGCACGGTTCTATCCATCGGGGCATATGGTGTATCTCGATGGCGGTTCGCGCACCGCGCTGAAAGCCGACCTCGCAAAGATGTACGAAGAGACGGTGTCGAACGCGCAGGCGCTCGGGCGGATCCGCGCGTTGCAGGCGCGGGTGGCGAAGTAGAGGCGGCGGGGCGCCCCACTCATCGCGACGTCGCGCTGGGTTGGTCTGCGCTGGCTCGCGGCGGCTGCCGCGAGCCAGCAAACGCCGCGCCCTCATGTCCGGCTTTTGTACTCATCCATAGTGAATGTGTTTTAATTGCCTTGCGAATTGAACTACCGCGTGCCGCCGCCGGCGCGCCGACGAATGAACGCAGGCATCGCAGACACCCATCGGCGCGGTCTTTCCCGCGATACGACCAGCAGCAATGACGTGGCCAACGCGCCGCGGCTCGGACGCACGCGCGTTCTTCGTCCGCGCGTGCGCATCACGCACCGTGCGCTGCTCGTCACCGTTGGCGCACTGCTCGCGCTGCGCATCGGAGATGCCGCCGCGCAACCGAGCGCCGTGCTCGACGAACGCGTGACCCAGCAGTCGATCGGCCAGACGATTTGCCGCCCCGGTTATGCGGAAACCGTCGCGCCGCCGTTCGACGAACTGATGGCGCACAAGGATCGCATGCTTGCCGCACGCGGCATCGATGCGGATGACGTCGCCGCGTTCGCGCTCGACCGGCGTGTGCCGATCATGCTCGGCGGATCGCCCGATGCGCCGGCCAATCTCGATCTGTTGCCGTGGTCCGGCCCGCAGGGCGAGCGCCGCAAGGCACGCGCGGCGGCGCTGCTCAAGCGTTGCGTCTGCGAAGGCAAGCTGAGTCTCGCGCAGGCGCAAGCGGTGATCGTCGGCAACTGGTCGGCGGTGTATGCGGGCTTTGGCCAGGCGTCCTGCGACGTGAGCCGGCTCGAGTTCGCGACTCGCGACGACGATGGCGTCGACAGCGAAGACAGCCGACGCGGCGACGCGCATGCCCGCCAGCGTTGAGCGCGCCGCGCGTCCGCACGCTTGCGCATGCCTCGCGGAACCACGGTTCGCTACCCTCACTTTTTTCGGAGAAACACAATGACCCATTCCCGTCTCGCCGCCGTCGCGCTGACGATCGGCTGCCTGAGCGGCAGCACCGCCGCGGTTGCCGTCGCGCCCGCGCATTGCGCGCGCGCCAATGAGCTCGAGATTCGCGGTGACGTGCCCGCGGCGCTCAGCTTCGACGTGTATCGGCAACTGCGCCCGCTGGATGCGCAGCGAATCGCGCTGTTCGAGGCCGCTGGCGAAGTGAAGCGTCTGCCCGACGGCCTGCCGGTATGCCAGATCGCCGATGACGGCGTCGAGGATCCTTCCGCGGTGCTGGTCCGTCTGCCGCAGGGTAAGAATGCGTGGTGGGTGAGCGCGGCGAACGTGCAAGCGGCGGACTGATCGGCGCGATCAGTCCGCCTTTGCCCATGTCCCCCGCACGCTGCCTTCGACGATAGGTCTGCGTACCGGGCCGGGGCTGGCCAGGCATGCAAGGTGCCGAGGCAGCCGATGTTTCCCCAGGATTGGCGCGACCGATTCAGGTACAGTGCATCGACGGGGACGTTTCGCCATTGCCTACGACACTGCGTCACAGTGTGTTCGCTGTCGAAGCGGGCTATCCTGACAACACGATGCAATTCGCACAGGAGATTTGAACGATGGCCTTCTACTTGTCATGGCTCGCTATGGGGTTGGCCGGCGCGACCGGCGTGGTCGCACTTCGCGCACTCGGCGCGACTCAGACGAAGCAGCGTGCCGCGCTGCGAGCGGTGCGTATCGCAAGCGCTGACCAACGGACGGACCGCCTGGCGCGGCGAGGGTAGGCCGCATGAACCTGACCGTGCGCAATATCGCCGAATCGTGCAGCGAGCAGGACGTGCGGGAATTTCTGAAGCGCGAACTCGGCCGTTACGCGAAACACGTCGAGGTGGTGGACGCCGGCAAGCCCGGCGCCTACGCGACGGTCGAACTCGACGCGAGCGTGCCGTATGTCGGCGACGTGATCGCGCGGCAGATTCACGGCAAGCAACTGGGTGGCCAGCCGCTCGAAGCGAGCGCCGATCTGTTCAGCGACGAACCGCCGCCCGAGCAGTAAGCGCCGCGGGTGGTGCAGTAAGCTCTATTGTTTTCGAAGGCGGTGGACAGGCGCGACGACGCGCGCATGTCCACCGCCTTTATTCGTTTGAGAGCGCCGTTCGCGGGCGCATCATTGCCCATCCGGCGACGCCGGCCAATCGAACGGCGTATACGGCAGCGCCCGCTTGTGACGCGTCGCGTTGTAAAACTGCAGGACCACGTCACGCACGGTATCGCTGACCGGCTTGCCTTCGAGAAAATCGTCGATCGCGTCGTATGGGATGCCATACGCGTCTTCGTCGGGACGAAGCGGCCGCAGCATCTCGAGGTCGGCGGTCGGCACCTTGTGTGCCAACGCGTCGGGCGCGCCGAGCGTATTCGCGACCGCACGCACGCGGCGCTTGCTGAGCCCGGCGAGCGGCAGCACGTCGGCGCCGCCGTCGCCGAACTTCGTGAAAAAGCCCATCACCGATTCGGCCGCGTGATCCGTTCCGATCACGACGCCCGAGCGCGCGCCGGCCACCGCGTATTGCGCGATCATCCGCTGGCGCGCCTTGATATTGCCGTGCACCAAATCCCGCTGGGATTCGTCCTTGAACGACACGCCGCTTTTATCGAGCGACTCGAGCATCGCATCGGCTGCGGGTTTGATATCGATAGTCAGATTTTCGTCGGCGCGAATGAAGCGTAATGCCTCGAGCGCATCCGCTTCATCGCGTTGTTTGCCGTAAGGCAGACGGACGGCGACGAAACGCGCGTCGTAATGGTTCGCCCGCAAACGCTCGACCGCGAGTTGCGCGAGACGCCCGGCCGTAGTCGAATCGACGCCGCCGCTAATGCCGAGCACATAAGTTCTCAGGTGGCTGTTGCGCAGATAGTTCGCCAGAAAATCGACCCGGCGCTCGATTTCGCGGCTTGCGTCGAATTCGGCGGCGACGTGCATTTCGGTCGCGATGCGGGCCTGGCGCGCGGCTGGATCGGATTGAGCCATGATCGTTGTTGTCCTCGCGAGAGAAAAAGCGATTGAAGTGGCTTGAAACAGATTGCAAGCAGGTTGAAAAACGGCGTGAGTATCGGCACGTGCCGCCGTCTTCGGTCTACCTTTCGTCGAACGAAATCGTATTTGCCATTTGGGGTTTGATTTTCCGATGACCGATTTAATTGCGTATTAATTGCGTTTTCGCCGGCATGTCGATTGTCGAAAAATAGCCGATCATTTTTGAAGAGTTCGCAGGTTAGAAGGTATTTTCATCGACACGCCTCGCTTCGCTGAGTAACATCGGTCGTGCCGAACGCCGCAGGGACCCGGCGTGCGATCAATAATAATCATGTTTGCTCCAAGACGCGATGAGATACCCAGATCGGCCTGGCCAGCCTGGATTGAACCGCCTGAGGATTTGCGCGTGGGTTTGCGCAGCCGTCGTCTCGAGTGCCGGTGCGATGGCGGCGCCGGTTCATGCGGCGGCGCCCGGTAGCGCTCAGTCACCTGCATCCGCGACATCAGCGGCGCATACGGTGAGTCTGGCCAATCCGGCCAACGCACGGAATGGCGCGAGCCGGCCGTTGCCCACGATCGACGCCGCCACCATCGCCGCGCCCGACGCGGCTGGCGTCGTCGATCCGCGCCGCGCGTTCCTGCTGCGCGACGTATTCGCGCGGGACGTGACGCGCCGGCTCAGACTGCCCGTCGCGGAGCAGCGTGCGTACGCCAACCGTCTGGAGACGGCGCTCAATGAGAACGAGCTTGGCAATCTGTCGGGCGAGTACGTGGTGCTCGTCGATCGCAATGCGAACGTGCAGGCGCTCCTGATTTACTTCCGCCCGGCGCCCGCCGACAACTGGCAGATGATCGGCGCATCGCCGGTATCCACGGGACGGCCCGGCGAGTACGACCACTTCATCACGCCGCTCGGCGTGTTCGAACATACGCCCGACAACATGGATTTCCGCTCCGAGGGCACGCAGAACGAAAACCATATTCGCGGCTACGGACGGCGCGATATGCGCATCTTCGACCTCGGCTGGGCGCAGGGTGAACGCGGTTGGGGCAAGGGCGGCATGTCGCAGATGCGCTTTCAGATGCACGCGACCGACCCCGAGCGGCTCGAACCGCTGCTCGGCATTCGTCATTCGAAGGGCTGCGTGCGGATTCCCGCATCGCTGAACACGTTTCTCGATCACTACGGGATTCTCGACGCAGCATATGCGCAGCTCATGGATTCCGGCCAATCGCTGTGGGTGCTGAAAAGCGACCGGCAGATCATGCCGTGGGCGGGGCGTTTTATCGTCGTGGTCGATTCGCAGCGCAAGAGTCGGCCGGCGTGGTCGCCAGCACCGGGCGCGGTTGCGCGAGCGAAAATGCCCGCGCGCGCGGATACGGCCGACTGACGGGCGCTTGGTGGCAATACTGGCGCGCGGCGCCCCTCACGACCTCGCCAACAACACGCCGGCCAGCGCGACCGCAAATCCGGCGATCTGCACTGGCAGCAGCGTTTCGCCGAACCCCAGATACCCTTCGAGCGCGGCAAGCGGCGGCGCAAGAAACAGCAGAGCAGTCGCGCGCGCCGCATCGCCGCGCCGGACCATCCAGACGAGCAACGTGACGCTGATGCCGGACAGCATCACGATGCCCCACGCGAGCGATGCCCACAGCGTCGGCGACGCGATCCAGCGATGCTCACCGAGCGCCAGCGCCAGCACCCCCGCGACGATCGCCGCGCCGACGTTCTGCACGGCGCTCGCGCCGCGAATATCGGCCTTTGCGAGCGAGGTCTTCTGAAACAGCGTGCCCGCCGTGATCGCCCCCACCGCGACGATCGATATCAGCACGACCAGCCACGCGGGTGCGTTGCCGTGCGTGGGCGGCGTCGCGGCAGCGAGCTTCGGCGCGAGCACCAGCACGACGCCGGCGAGGCCGAGCGCCATGCCGCTCCAGCCGCGCCGCGACAAGCGCTCGCCGAACAGCGGCGCGGCGACGGCGGCCGTCGCGAGCGGCTGCAGCGCGCCGAGCAGCGCCATCACGCCGGCGCTCAGACCTTGCGCGACGGCCCAGTAGCCGGCGCCGAGATAGACGCCTTGCAGCAGCGCGCCCGCGGCCAGGTGCTTGCCGAAGTCGCGTCCGGTCGGCCAGGCTGCGCGCGCGACCAGCGTGGCCAGCGCGAAGACCAGCGCGGTGCCGCCGAAGCGGGCAAGCAGAAACAGATTGGGATCGGCATAAGGCGTGATCGCGCGGGCGACCACGAAACCGGTCGACCACAGCACGACGAAGACGGCGGCAAGAAAGGAAGCGAGCATCGAGGCGGGAGGCGTGAAAAAGCCGCCATGTTGGCGGCACGGGCGGCGCGCGTCTTGTTCAAAGCTGCAAGGCGCGCGCGGGACCGTCACCACGCGAGCAGCGTCATCCCCGCTCCGAGCACGCCGCCACAGACGACGCATGCCCACAGCAGCCAGCGCGTGCGCCGGTATTCGCGCGCGAGATCCGCGAGCAGTTGCGCGTTCTGCTGCGGGGTGCCGGTGCGATCGTGCTGCTGCAGATAGCGCACCGCCAGTTGCGGCACGCGCGGCAGCATATGCGCGAGATGCGGCAGCTCGTGTGACAGTCGCTTGAGCCAGCCCCGATGATCGAGATCGCGTCGCGCGATATCGGCGAGCACGCCGCGCGCGATGTTCCATGTATCGATGCCCGGATGCAGCGCCCGCGCGAGCATCTCCGCCTGCTGGAACGAGCGCTGAGCGGTCGCGAGCGCGCCCGGCACGTGGCCGTCGAACGGTTGCACGTCGTGCAGCAGATGGTGAAACAGCGAACCCGCCGAGCGATCCTCGGGCGCCGCCGCGAAGTGCGCTTCGGCGCGCGTGCGCAACTCGGCTTCGAGCAGCTCGGCGCGCGTGTCGTCCGGCACGTGGCCGGCCTCGCGATGCATGTCGGCGAGCCGCCCGTAGTCCTGGTCGAACAACGCGGTCGCGCCGTGCACGAAAAATTCGCGCTCGTCGCTCGACAGCGTCGCCATGATCGAGAACTCCGCGAGCACGAGGCGCCCAAGCGTGTCCGGCTCGATGCTGACGCGCACGCGGCGCGCATCGAGCGTCGCGTGGAAGAAGCCATGCTCGAATGCCTGCTCGGTGACGACCTCGACGATATGCGCGGCGAGCGGCGCCAGCTTAATGCCGTGCGCGTGCAGGCCGGGCAGGTCGCTCGCGGGCAGCGTGTTGATGCGCTGCATCGTCAGCGTGTGGTCGGTGCACAGCTCCCAGATCACGTCCGGCACGACGATGCGCTTGTCGCCGTCGAAATGGTGGCCGGTCTGACTCAGATTCGCGGCTTCGGCGCGCAGGTCGAAGCGGCGCAGGATGTCGTCGGTGAAGGTTTGCGCGAGCGCGCGCAACTGCAGCCGGCGCGCGACGCGCGACAGCTTTTCGAGCCAGCGCGCGACCCAGCGCAACAGGCCGAGTTCATCGCCGATCTGCTGCAACTGCTGCGCGCGCACGAGCTTGACGGCGACTTCGTGATGACCTTTGAGCGGCATCGCGAGCCGCGCGAAATGGGTCTGCTCGGCGAAGCCGCTGCGCACCGGCACGAGGTCGACCGCGCTGAACAGCTCGCCGAGCGGCCGGCCGAACGCGCGAGTCAAAGCCAGCGCGGAGTCGTCCGGCGACAGCGGCACTTCCATGTGATCGATGGCGTCCAGCGCGTCATGCAGCGTGCCGCTCGCGAGCTCGGGGCGCCCGGCGAGCGTCTGCGCGAAGCGGCTCGCGAGGGGACCGAGCGCCGGCAGCAGACCATGCAACTGCGCGCCGCTGCGCTCCGACGCATGCACGCGGCCGATCAGTTCGATCATCCAGTGCAGCTTGTGGTCGGGCGGGGCGGCGAGCCAGATCAGGCGCGCGCCGTAACGCAGCGCATGGAACAGCAGCAGTAGACGGCGAAACAGTGGCGGCATCGGCGGTTCGGTTGACGGGCGAGGCGTTGTGCGCGGGACTCGGCCGGGCGGCGGCGTTGCGTTCGCCGCATGGCCGGCCAGTCCAGCCGTCAAGGTTAGCAGGTCGGCGCGATGGCTGGCGTGTTCGCGCACAAGGGCGGCTCGATGCAAGCTGAGCGCGCCATGAACGCGCCCCCACGCCACCCTGAGCGCCACCTGCACGCCAGCACCAACAACGCGCAATACGCGTAATACAATACGGCGGCCTTCCTCAACCACGGCGAAACCCAAGCGTGCCGGCTTCCGGCCTTCTCAGATGCTCGCAGAACAACGTCATCAATACATCCTCGCGCAAGTCGCAAAGAACGGCGCGCTGTCGGTCGCCGAACTGGTGCGCGAACTGAACGTATCGCGCGAAACGATCCGTCGCGACCTCAACGCGCTGGCCGGCCGCGGCCTGCTCGTGACGACACACGGCGGCGCGTTGTCGAGCGATCGGCGCGAGCCCGATCTCGATACGCGCGAAGCCGAGAACGCCGGCGCGAAGCGCGCGATCGGCGAGCGCGCGGCCGAGTTCGTGCCGGACGGCGCGTCGCTGATCATCGATTCGGGCAGTACCACGCAGTCGGTCGCGCGGGCGCTGCTCGACCGGCATCGGCTGACGGTCTACACCAACGACTGGCGCATCGCTTTGCTGCTCGGCCGACGCAACGACAATCGCGTGACGCTGCTCGGCGGCGAACTGTCCGATATCGAAGACGCTACGTTCGGCCTCGACACGGTTCAGCAGCTCACGCAGTACCACGCCGATTTCGCGTTCATTGGCGCGGGCGGAATTTCGCCGGACGGCTATCTCACCGACTACAGCCGCATGGCGGCCGA
The DNA here is from genome assembly GCF_050436485.1 of Paraburkholderia sp. Clong3. Lineage (NCBI taxonomy): Bacteria > Pseudomonadati > Pseudomonadota > Betaproteobacteria > Burkholderiales > Burkholderiaceae > Paraburkholderia > Paraburkholderia sp. Clong3. The sequence continues at coordinate 1,467,084 of NZ_JBNDMH010000003.1, forward strand.
AGTACGCAGCCGCATGATCGCCGCGGCCGACATGGTGGTCGTCGTCGCCGATCATTCGAAATTCGGACGCGTGACGCCGGTGCGCATCAACGGGATCGAGTCGGCGCGGTATCTGGTCACCGAACTGGCGCCCGAGCGCGCGCTTGGCACGGCGATCACCGCGCATGGTCCGGAGATTCTGATCGCCTGAGACGAGCGACATTCCGCGCCCGCCAAAATCTAAATAAAAAAAGCCACCCGCCCCCTCCGCATTTTCCCGACGCACCGTGCATACATCGTCATTTTCGCCATGTACGATCCACACGGGATCGGCGCGCGGGGCTCCGCTTTTGGGTGGCGCGACGAATTCCATCGGTTGGCCCGAGTTGGCAATTTGTGTCTTTTTTTGGAATTCAGCACAATCGTCATGGCCTTGTCATCGAAACCTGTGATTCTTGCCGTGCCCGCTCAGGCGCGGCAGGCAGCGCGGGTGTGGTAGGGGGCTGTCAGTCAGGCTGGGCGAGAAGCGGCACAGTTGTCGGCAATCTGCAATCCACGACAGACCGGCGCGGCAACCGCAGCGGGCAACACGCAAGCGGCGCGTGCCGCCGTTCAATCACTACAGGTATGGGTTATCCCGACCGTCTGGTTTTTAGCTTCGGAGAGAGCGACATGAAAAAGACGAATTCCCTTCACGCCGCGGCCGGCCTCGCGCGCAAACTGCTGCCGGCGCTGGTCGCCGCGGCCGCGTTCGGCGGTGCCGCGATGCAGGCTCATGCGGCCGACGCCGTCGTGCTGTACACGGCCGACGGCCTCGAAAATCTGTACAAGGATGTGCTGCCGGCCTTCGAAAAGAAGGAGGGCGTGAAGGTCAATATCGTCACGGCGGGTAGCGGCGAAGTCGTGAACCGCGCGACCATCGAGAAGGATCAGCCGAAGGCCGACGTGCTCGTCACCCTGCCGCCGTTCATTCAGCAGGCCGACCAGAGCGGTCTGCTGCAGGCGTACCAGAGCGCCAACTACAAGAACGTGCCGGCCATCGCGAAGGCGCCGAACGGCGCGTGGGCGACCTTCGTGAACAACTACTTCTCGTTCGCGATCAACCCCGAAGTCACGAAAACCGAGCCGAAGACGTTCGCGGACCTGCTGCACCCGGACTTCACCGGCAAGGTCGCGTATTCGAATCCGGCGACCGCCGGCGACGGCATGGCGGTGATCATCCTGACCTCGTCGCTGATGGGCGAAGACCAGGCGTTCGACTATCTGAAGAAGCTCGAGCAGAGCGCCAAGTTCCACACCAAGGGCACGGGCTATCTCGACGTGCTGCTGTCGCGTAACGAGATCGCGGTCGCCAACGGCGATCTGCAGATGGATCTCGACGACGCGGCCAACGGCGGCCTGTCGCTGAAACCGGTGTTCCTCGCCGCCAAGCCAGGCGGTCAGCCGACCACGTTCCAGCTGCCGTACGCGATCGCGCTGATCAAGAACGGTCCGAACCAGGCCGCGGGCAAGAAGCTGATCGACTATCTGATGTCGACGCAAGTGCAGTCGAAGGTGCCGGACATCTTCGGCATTCCGGGTCGCAGCGACGTGCCGCTCGCCGGCAAGAACGGCGAAGCGGTCAAGCAGGCGATCAGCGGCGTCAAGCTGATTCCGGTCGACTGGAACCACGTGATGGCGAAGAAGGCCGACTGGACCGCGCGCTGGAAGAGCGACGTGATCGGTTCGTCGGGCAAAGAGACCGAAGTGGTCAAGCCGAAGTAAGTCGATTCAGGCGGCGCTTCGCGTGTAATGCGCGGCGCCGCATCAGCATTGATCCTGTTGGAGGACGACTCCGGTGAATACGGCCAGTCTCGCTCACCCCACTGCGCCCGGTGCTCCGCTGGATGCGCTCGACGCCGCGCGTTCGGACACGCCGGGCGGCGTGCAGATCGATCACCTGACGGTGCGCTTCGGCGCGCGCACGGTGCTCGACGATCTGTCGTTGACCATCCGGCGCGGCGAGTTGCTCACCGTGCTCGGCCGCAGCGGCTGCGGCAAGACGACCTTGCTGCGCTTCATCGCGGGCTTCATCGAGGCCGACGGTCTGGCCGGCACGCTGACGGTGGCCGGCCGCGATCTGACGCACATGCCGCCGCACAAGCGCAACCTCGGACTGCTGTTCCAGAGCTACGCGCTGTTTCCGCATCTGACGGTATTCGAGAACGTCGCGTTCGGGTTGCGCGCGCGGCGTATTCCGGCGCGCGACGTCGCGCGCCGCGTCGCCGAGGTGCTGAAGCTCGTGCAGCTCGGCGATGCCGGTCACGTGATGCCCGCGCAACTGTCGGGCGGCATGCAGCAGCGCGTGGCGCTCGCCCGCGCGCTCGTGATCGAGCCCGACGTGCTGCTGCTCGACGAACCGCTGTCGGCGCTCGATGCCAATCTGCGCGCGTCGGTGCGCTCCGAACTGAAGGCGCTGCATGAACGTCTGCCGAATCTGACGATCGTCTGCGTGACGCACGATCAGGACGACGCGCTCGTGCTGTCCGACCGCACGCTGCTGATGCGCGATGGCCATGTCGCGCAGCTCGGCACGCCGCAGCAGCTGTACGACTCGCCGGCCGACGGCTTCGTCGCGCGCTACCTCGGCGCGGCCAATCTGCTGCCGCCGCAGGTCGCGTTCGGCATGGACGACGCGCGCTACAACGAGCGCGAACGTGTCGCGTGTCTGCGTCCGGAGGCGCTGCGCATCGTGCCGCTCGGAGAGGGGCAGTTGCACGGCGCGATCGCGTCGGTCGAGTGGTACGGCGCGGCCTTGTCGGTATCGGTCGTGCTCGATGCGCTGCCGAACGACCCCGTGCTCGTCACGCTGCAGCGTGGTCTCGGCATGACGCCGGAGAAGGGCGCGCGTGTTTCCCTGCGTTACGAGGCTGGCGATGTCGTCCTTATCAAGCCCTGATACGTCCAACCCACTCGACCTTGCCGCGCAAGCCGAGGCCGAAGCCGCCGCCGCGCGCCGTCTCGCGAGCGCGGCGGCGCACGCAGCCGCCGTCAAGCGGCGCGAGCGCCTCGCGCAATGGCATCTGCTGTTCATTGCAGTCGTGGTGCTCGGACCGCTCGTCATCTATCCGCTGGTGCGGCTCGTGATGCTGAGTCTGACCGGCGCGCATGGCCTGTCTGGCCACGCGTACGTAACGTTCTTCGGTAACCCCGAAACGCGCGGCGTGATCGGCACCACGCTCGGCATCCTGTTCGCGAGCGCGAGCCTGGCGTCGCTGCTCGGCGTGGCGCTCGCGTCGCTGCTGTTCTTCAAGCCGTTTCCGGGCGCGCGCATGGTCACGCGCTTTCTCGAACTGTTCGTCGCGTTCCCGTCGTTTCTGGTCGCGTTCACGCTGATCTTTCTGTACGGCTCGCAAGGCTCGGTCAGCATCGGGCTGCAGCGGCTGTTCAATCTGCAGGCGCCGCCGCTCGATTTTCTGTTCGGCATCGGCGGCGTGATTCTCGCGGAAGTCGTGTTCTATACGCCGTTCGTCGTGCGTCCGACGTTGGCATCGTTCGCGCTGCTCGACCAGCGACTGATCGAAGCCGCGCGCAGCCTCGGCGCGAACGGCCTGATGGTCGCGTTCAAGGTGATCCTGCCGCTCGCGTGGCCGGGCATCGCGGCCGGCACGATCCTGTGTTTTCTGCTGACGCTCAACGAGTTCGGCATTCTGCTGGTGCTCGGCAGCGCCCATCTGATCACGCTGCCGGTCGCGATCTACAGCGCCGCCACCGTCGATCTCGACCTGCCGACCGCCGCCGCCGGCGCGGTCGTGATGCTGCTGATGTCGTTGTCGTTGTACGCGTTGTACCGGCGCGTCAATCGTCGCAAGGTGAAAGGAGCCGGTCATGGCCGTTGAACTCGATCCGACCGTGCTGCCGGTCATGCACAAGAAGGGCCGGCCGGTGCGGCACAGCCTCGCGGTGCGACTGCTCGGCGGTCTGTTTCTCGGCTTTGCCGCGCTGCTGTGCTTCTGGCTGTTCGTGCTGCCGGTGTTGGTCGTCGCGCTATCGAGCGTCGCGTCGCACTGGTCCGGCACGATCCTGCCCGACGGCTTCAGCATGCGCTGGTTCGAGCGCCTCGGTTCGAGCGACTTCGACGCGCTGACCACCAGCCTCGAAGTCGGCATGGGCGTCGCGGTGCTCGGCACGACCCTCGGTTTGTGGCTCGCGCTCGCGCTCGAAGGACGCGACCGGCGCGGCCTCGGCGCCGTCATCGACACGATCGCGATGATGCCCAACGGCGTGCCGAGCGTCGTGCTCGGCCTCGCGGTGCTGATCGCGTATCACAAACGGCCGCTCGATCTGTCGAGCTCGGCGGCGATCGTGGTGTTCGTGCAGCTCGCGCTGGTACTGCCGTTCTGCTACCGCTGCGCGGCCGCCGCGCTGCGCCCGGAGCTGACCGTGTTGCGCGAAGCGGCCGCGAGCCTCGGAGCGCCGCCGTCGATGGTGCTGCGCCGCGTCGTGTTGCCGCAACTGGTGCCGGCGATACGCGCGAGTCTCGCGCTCGGCTTTGCACTGTCGCTCGGCGAACTCGGCGCGACGCTGACCGTATATCCGCCAGGCTTCGCGACGGTGCCGATCGTCGTCGTCGGGCAGGTGGAACGCGGCTATTACCTGCCGGCTTCCGCGCTGTCGCTGATTCTGCTGCTGGTCTCGCTGGTCGCTCTGCTGCTGATCGCGGCGCGCGCTCCGCGGCGCCGGATCGACTGACCCGAGTGAGCCGACTGACCCGACTGATCCGAGTGATCGGCGAGCGATTTCGTTGATCTGAAGCACGCGCGCGAACCGGTCAGCATCGATGTAGATGTGGCAAAAGTTGTCAAAATGACCGAATATATGCACTCTGCTTCCGTCGATCCGATCGAGGTCCTGCGCCGCCATTCGCTGACGACGCTGGTGCGCGACGAGATCGAGCGGCATATCGTCGGCGGCATGCTGGCGCCGGGCGACAAGCTCAACGAAGCCGACTGGGCGGCGCGATTGCAGGTGTCGCGCGGGCCGGTGCGGGAGGCGTTTCGCGCGCTGGAGCAGGCGGGTCTGGTGCGCACCGAGAAGAATCGCGGCGTGTTCGTGCGGACGGTGTCGCTCGCGGAGGCGGACGAGATTTACGCGGTGCGCGCGGTGCTCGAAGAGGGGGCGTGCCGGATGCTCGCGTCGAGCATCGATGCGGGAAAACTCGCGGTGCTGCGCGACTGGGTCGACGCAATGCGCGCGGCGCTCGCGTCGCACGATCACGATGCGTATGCGCGCGCGAACGTCGCGTTTCACGGTGCGCTGGTCGCGGCGGCGGGCAACACGAAGTTGTACGACACGTATCGCAGGCTCGTCAGCGAGCTGAGCCTGTTTCGGCGTGCGGCGCTAGTCGTGCAGGCCGACGCGATGGCGCGCTCGCTCGCCGAGCATCGCGCGATTCTGACAGCGCTCGCGTCGCGCGATGCGGAGCAGGCCGCGCAGTTGATGCGCGCGCATGTGCAGGGCGGGTTGCAGCGCGCGCATGCGGCCTGCGAGGCGGCGGGCGATGCGGCGCACGAGCAGCGCCTCCCGGCAGGCGCGGGTGCGGCCGGCTCGCGCGGGCGATGACGGCGCGGCGATGAAGCCGAGGCAAGCGTACCGGCAAACGCCGCGGCAGCTTCGCCCCACGAACAGACAACCCGGCGATGAAGACTTTGCGATGACAACCCCGGCAATGGAAAACCACGCGATGACACACCCCGAGCAACGCACGATCGAAGTCAACGGCCGGAGCTACCGGCTGCCTTCGCAACCGACGGTCGTCGTCTGTGTCGACGGCTGCGAGTTTGCGTACCTGGAAGCGGCGGTCGCGGCCGGCGTCGCGCCGTTCATCGGTTCGATGCTCGAGGGCGGCGCGGCGTTTCGCGGCGACTGCGTGATCCCGTCGTTCACGAACCCGAACAACCTGTCGATCGTGACCGGCGTATTGCCGTCCGTGCACGGCATCTGCGGCAACTACTTCTGGGACACCCACGCGAACGACGGCGCGGGCGCGGCGGTGATGATGAACGATCCCGCCTACCTACGCGCGCCCACGCTGCTCGCGGCCGCCGCCGACGCGGGCGCCGCGGTCGCCGTCGTCACCGCGAAGGACAAACTGCGCGGGCTGCTCGGCTCGCAGTTGAAGGGCATCTGCTTTTCGGCGGAGAAAGCCGACGAGGTGACGCGCGAGGAAAACGGCATCGACGACGTGCTCGATCTGGTTGGCCTGCCATTGCCCGACGTGTATAGCGCGGGGTTGTCGGAATTCGTGTTCGCGGCCGGCGTGCGGCTCGCGCAGACACGCAAGCTCGACCTCATGTATCTGTCGACGACCGACTATATCCAGCACAAATGGGCGCCCGGCACCGAAGGCGCGAACGCGTTCTACGCGATGATGGACGGCTATCTCGCGAAGCTCGACGCGCTCGGCTGGGTGATCGGCCTCACCGCCGATCACGGCATGAACGCGAAGCACGATCCGCAGACCGGCGAGCCGAACGTGATCTATCTGCAGGACTTGCTCGACGACTGGCTCGACGCGTCGACGGCGCGCGTGATTCTGCCGATCACCGATCCGTACGTCGTGCATCATGGCGCGCTGGGTTCGTTCGCGACGGTCTATTTGCCGCGCGAGGTCGACGCTGCGTCCGTGATTGCGCGGATCGGCCGCCTGCCGGGAATCGAAGTCGTGCTCGATCGACGCGCCGCGTGTGCGCGCTTCGGGCTGCCTGAGGATCGCATCGGCGATCTGGTCGTGATCGGCACGAAGCATGTGGTGCTCGGCACGCGGCGCGACGAGCACGACCTGTCCGGGCTCACCGTGCCGTTGCGCTCGCATGGCGGGATTTCCGAGCAGGAAGTGCCACTGCTGTTCAACCGGCGCGTTCAGCCATCAGCCACCGGCAGCGAAGGCAAACGGCTGCGCAATTTCGATATCTTCGACGTCGCGCTCAATCGCGTGTCGACATCGTGAACACGGCGCCGCGGGACCATCCTGAGTTCCGCGCCGAAGCGCTGCGGCTGAGCGGCGAGCGCGCGACGCGCGCCCGGACGCTCGACGTGTTCGATCCTTATACCGGCATGCGCGTCGGCACGGTGCCCTTCGCCAGCATCGACGATGTGCGCGCCGCGTTCGACTACGCGCTCGCGTATCGGCCGACGCTGTCGCGCTACGAGCGTTCGCGGATTCTCGAGCGCGCGGCGGTGCTGCTGCGTGAGCGGATCGAACCGGCGTCGGATCTGATTTCGCTCGGGTCGGGTCTGTCGAAGCAGGACTCGGGCTACGAGATCGGCCGCGTCGCCGACGTGTTCCGCTTTGCCTCGTTCGAGGCGTTGCGCGACGACGGTCAGAGTTTCTCGTGCGATCTGACGCCGCATGGCAAAAGGCGTCGCGTGTTCTCGCAGCGCGAGCCGCTCGCGGGCGTGATCGTCGCGATCACGCCGTTCAATCATCCGATGAACCAGGTCGCGCTAATGAGGCGGTGGCCGCGGGGGCGCGCCTGCGCCGCGGCAACGAGCGCCGCGGCGCGTTGTATGCGCCGACCGTGCTCGACAACGTCGATCCGTCGATGACGCTCGTGCGCGAGGAAACCTTCGGGCCGGTATCGCCGGTCATCGCGTTCGACACGCTCGACGATGCGATTCGCATCAGCAACGGAACACCGTTCGGGCTGTCGTCGGGCGTGTGTACGAACCGGCAGGACGCGATCACGCGTTTCATTAATGAGCTGCGCGTGGGCACCGTCAACGTGTGGGAAGTGCCAGGCTATCGGATCGAGCTGAGGCCGTTCGGCGGCATCAAGGATTCGGGGCTAGGCCAAAAGGAAGGCGTTCAGGAAGCGATGAAGAGCTTTACCAATCTGAAGACGTTTTCATTACCTTGGGAGTAACAGGTGGCATTGAGTCTCGACGATATCCGTGTGCTCTTCGAGCGACACGGCAGCCTCGCGTATAGCGGCGAGCCGGTGACGCAGCTCGAGCACGCGTTGCAGAGCGGCGCGCTCGCCGAGGCGGAAGGCGCGAGCGACGAACTGGTCGCCGCGGCGTTCTTGCACGACCTCGGCCATCTGCTGAACCTGCAAGGGGAGACGCCGACGGAACGGGGTGTCGACGATCTGCATCAGTATTTCGCCTTGCCGTTTTTGCGGCCGGTGTTGTCGGATGCGGTGCTGGAGCCGATTCGTCTGCACGTCGACGCGAAGCGCTGCCTGTGCGCGATCGACGCCACCTATTTGGGCCAGCTGTCCGCCGACTCGGTGCGCAGCTTGCAATTGCAGGGCGGGGTCTTCAGCAGGGAAGAGGCGCAGGCGTTTATTCAGAAACTGTACGCCGAAGACGCGATGCGTTTGCGCCGATGGGACGATCGCGCGAAAGAGAAGGATCGCGCGACGCCGGGGATTGACCATTATCTGGCCGTGGTCGAACGGGCGATGCGCGCGCATGCGACTGCGTGAGTCGAGGTGTTTTGGGTCGCGGCAGGTTGCGCGCCGAGCGGTCAAAATATCGCTTGCAAGTCCCGATGTCGGCGACTAGAATTCCGCTCTTTCGCGCTCCGGACGCCGGGGTGCGGAGAAGCGGGAAGCCTTTGATGGCGTGGGCTTCAGCGGCGTGGGCAGGTTAAGCGAGTGATAAAAACCTGTTGACGATCCGACGGAAGCTCTCCATAATCTCGTTTCTCTGCTGCAGACGCAGCGACGCAAACGAAGCGGTGCCGGGTAGTGGTGGTTCAGGTGGTTCAGGCGCGGCGGGTTTGGCGGACCGATCTTTAAAAACTAACAGTCGATAAGTGTGGGCGCTTGATGCGGAATGCGGCGGCGGATTCTCCGGAGTCTGCTGTCAGGCAGAAGTATCAGAAGCCTCACACAGTATTAGAGGAAGGTTTGTCTGTCGAAAGACGGATCAATCATCGTCAGTACGTTGAGTGAGCGACCGGGTTCGAGAGAGCCCGAACACAGTAACAGGTTTGAACTGAAGAGTTTGATCCTGGCTCAGATTGAACGCTGGCGGCATGCCTTACACATGCAAGTCGAACGGCAGCACGGACTTCGGTCTGGTGGCGAGTGGCGAACGGGTGAGTAATACATCGGAACGTGTCCTGGAGTGGGGGATAGCCCGGCGAAAGCCGGATTAATACCGCATACGCTCGGGAGAGGAAAGCGGGGGATCTTTCGGGACCTCGCGCTCAAGGGGCGGCCGATGGCAGATTAGGTAGTTGGTGGGGTAAAGGCCTACCAAGCCGACGATCTGTAGCTGGTCTGAGAGGACGACCAGCCACACTGGGACTGAGACACGGCCCAGACTCCTACGGGAGGCAGCAGTGGGGAATTTTGGACAATGGGCGCAAGCCTGATCCAGCAATGCCGCGTGTGTGAAGAAGGCCTTCGGGTTGTAAAGCACTTTTGTCCGGAAAGAAAACCTCGTGGCTAATATCCGTGAGGGATGACGGTACCGGAAGAATAAGCACCGGCTAACTACGTGCCAGCAGCCGCGGTAATACGTAGGGTGCGAGCGTTAATCGGAATTACTGGGCGTAAAGCGTGCGCAGGCGGTGCTGTAAGACCGATGTGAAATCCCCGGGCTTAACCTGGGAACTGCATTGGTGACTGCAGCGCTGGAGTATGGCAGAGGGGGGTGGAATTCCACGTGTAGCAGTGAAATGCGTAGAGATGTGGAGGAACACCGATGGCGAAGGCAGCCCCCTGGGCCAATACTGACGCTCATGCACGAAAGCGTGGGGAGCAAACAGGATTAGATACCCTGGTAGTCCACGCCCTAAACGATGTCAACTGGTTGTCGGGCCTTCATTGGCTTGGTAACGTAGCTAACGCGTGAAGTTGACCGCCTGGGGAGTACGGTCGCAAGATTAAAACTCAAAGGAATTGACGGGGACCCGCACAAGCGGTGGATGATGTGGATTAATTCGATGCAACGCGAAAAACCTTACCTACCCTTGACATGTATGGAATCCTGCCGAGAGGCGGGCGTGCCCGAAAGGGAGCCATAACACAGGTGCTGCATGGCTGTCGTCAGCTCGTGTCGTGAGATGTTGGGTTAAGTCCCGCAACGAGCGCAACCCTTGTCCCTAGTTGCTACGCAAGAGCACTCCAGGGAGACTGCCGGTGACAAACCGGAGGAAGGTGGGGATGACGTCAAGTCCTCATGGCCCTTATGGGTAGGGCTTCACACGTCATACAATGGTCGGAACAGAGGGTTGCCAAGCCGCGAGGTGGAGCCAATCCCAGAAAACCGATCGTAGTCCGGATCGCACTCTGCAACTCGGGTGCGTGAAGCTGGAATCGCTAGTAATCGCGGATCAGCATGCCGCGGTGAATACGTTCCCGGGTCTTGTACACACCGCCCGTCACACCATGGGAGTGGGTTTTACCAGAAGTGGCTAGTCTAACCGCAAGGAGGACGGTCACCACGGTAGGATTCATGACTGGGGTGAAGTCGTAACAAGGTAGCCGTATCGGAAGGTGCGGCTGGATCACCTCCTTTCCAGAGCTGTGCATTCATTGCACTCAAGTGCTCACGCTTATCGGCTGTGGTTAGAAGAAACGCAGACAGACTTCAGGGGTCTGTAGCTCAGCCGGTTAGAGCACCGTCTTGATAAGGCGGGGGTCGATGGTTCGAATCCATCCAGACCCACCACGGTCTTGTCTGGTGAGCTGAAGGGCTGGGGCCGCTGGAATATCTGTGGGACTGGGGGATTAGCTCAGCTGGGAGAGCACCTGCTTTGCAAGCAGGGGGTCGTCGGTTCGATCCCGTCATCCTCCACCAATCCTCAATGCGCAGGGTTCTGCATGAAGGCAGAGCGTTGCGCATTGGCGATTGAGCCAGTCAGAGCGGTATGAGGCACAGGCTTCATACCGGCTGCCGTTCTTTAACAATCAGGAAGAAGTAGTAAAGAGATTCACGAAAGGCACCTGGAGATGGGTGCCGAGTAGGTGAATCAGGGTTGTGATTGTATCGATGTATTTTAAAGGTGATCGAAAGATTGCCTTGGAATACGGCGCAACACGAATACTCAACCTGTAGCGAGTGCGTCTATCCCCTCCGGGGATGGGACCCACGTAAGCGCTAAAGCGCTAACGTGGGTCGACACAGAGACACACCCGTTATAGGGTCAAGCGAACAAGTGCATGTGGTGGATGCCTTGGCGATCACAGGCGATGAAGGACGCGGTAGCCTGCGAAAAGCTCCGGGGAGCTGGCAAACGAGCATTGATCCGGAGATGTCCGAATGGGGAAACCCACTCCTAATGGAGTATCCGTAGCTGAATCCATAGGCTACGTGAAGCGAACGCGGTGAACTGAAACATCTAAGTAACCGCAGGAAAAGAAATCAACCGAGATTCCCAGAGTAGTGGCGAGCGAAATGGGATCAGCCGGTACACGTTATCTGTATTGTTAGTCGAACGCTCTGGAAAGTGCGGCCATAGCAGGTGATAGCCCTGTAGACGAAAACAGCATGGAAGAACTGGGTGTACGAGAAGTAGGGCGGGACACGTGAAATCCTGTCTGAAGATGGGGGGACCATCCTCCAAGGCTAAATACTCGTGATCGACCGATAGTGAACCAGTACCGTGAGGGAAAGGCGAAAAGAACCCCGGGAGGGGAGTGAAACAGATCCTGAAACCGCATGCATACAAACAGTCGGAGCCCCGCTTTAAGCGCTTTCGGCGCATTCATGAAATGAATGCGTCAAAAGACATCAAGTCTGAAACATGACCACTGCGCGCTTGAAGTGGATTTAAGCGCGAGAGCGCTTAAAGCGGGGTGACGGCGTACCTTTTGTATAATGGGTCAGCGACTTACATTCAGTGGCGAGCTTAACCGATTAGGGCAGGCGTAGCGAAAGCGAGTCCGAACAGGGCGTCCAGTCGCTGGGTGTAGACCCGAAACCAGGTGATCTATCCATGGCCAGGTTGAAGGCACGGTAACACGTGCTGGAGGACCGAACCCACTAACGTTGAAAAGTTAGGGGATGAGCTGTGGATAGGGGTGAAAGGCTAAACAAACCTGGAAATAGCTGGTTCTCTCCGAAAACTATTTAGGTAGTGCCTCGTGTCTCACCTTCGGGGGTAGAGCACTGTCATGGTTGTGGGGTCCATTGCGGATTACTACGCCATAGCAAACTCCGAATACCGAAGAGTGCAATCACGGGAGACAGACATCGGGTGCTAACGTCCGGTGTCAAGAGGGAAACAACCCAGACCGCCAGCTAAGGTCCCCAAATATGGCTAAGTGGGAAACGAAGTGGGAAGGCTAAAACAGTCAGGAGGTTGGCTTAGAAGCAGCCACCCTTTAAAGAAAGCGTAATAGCTCACTGATCGAGTCGTCCTGCGCGGAAGATGTAACGGGGCTAAGCCATATACCGAAGCTGCGGATGCACAGTAATGTGCATGGTAGGAGAGCGTTCCGTAAGCCTGCGAAGGTGCACTGGAAAGTGTGCTGGAGGTATCGGAAGTGCGAATGCTGACATGAGTAGCGATAAAGGGGGTGAAAGGCCCCCTCGCCGTAAGCCCAAGGTTTCCTACGCAACGTTCATCGGCGTAGGGTGAGTCGGCCCCTAAGGCGAGGCAGAAATGCGTAGCTGATGGGAAGCAGATTAATATTTCTGCACCATTGTGAAATGCGATGGGGGGACGGATCGCGGAAGGTTGTCCGGGTGTTGGAAGTCCCGGTCCTTGCATTGGAGAAGGCGCTTTGGCAAATCCGGGCGCGCAATTCAAGGGTGCGAGGCGAGCCACTTCGGTGGCGAAGCAACTGGAAGGGGTTCCAGGAAAAGCCTCTAAGCTTCAGTTTCACAGTGACCGTACCGCAAACCGACACAGGTGGGCGAGATGAGTATTCTAAGGCGCTTGAGAGAACTCGGGAGAAGGAACTCGGCAAATTGGTACCGTAACTTCGGGATAAGGTACGCCCTCATAGCCTGACTGGCCTGCGCCAGAAGGGTGAAAGGGTTGCAATAAACTGGTGGCTGCGACTGTTTAATAAAAACACAGCACTCTGCAAACACGAAAGTGGACGTATAGGGTGTGACGCCTGCCCGGTGCCGGAAGATTAAATGATGGGGTGCAAGCTCCTGATTGAAGTCCCGGTAAACGGCGGCCGTAACTATAACGGTCCTAAGGTAGCGAAATTCCTTGTCGGGTAAGTTCCGACCTGCACGAATGGCGTAACGATGGCCACACTGTCTCCTCCCGAGACTCAGCGAAGTTGAAGTGTTTGTGATGATGCAATCTCCCCGCGGCTAGACGGAAAGACCCCATGAACCTTTACTGTAGCTTTGCATTGGACTTTGAACCGGTCTGTGTAGGATAGGTGGGAGGCTATGAAGTTGGGACGCCAGTCTCAATGGAGCCGTCCTTGAAATACCACCCTGATCTGTTTGAGGTTCTAACCTTGGCCCGTGATCCGGGTCGGGGACAGTGCATGGTAGGCAGTTTGACTGGGGCGGTCTCCTCCCAAAGTGTAACGGAGGAGTACGAAGGTACGCTAGGTACGGTCGGAAATCGTGCTGATAGTGCAATGGCATAAGCGTGCTTGACTGTGAGACTGACAAGTCGAACAGGTGCGAAAGCAGGTCATAGTGATCCGGTGGTTCTGTATGGAAGGGCCATCGCTCAACGGATAAAAGGTACTCTGGGGATAACAGGCTGATACCGCCCAAGAGTTCATATCGACGGCGGTGTTTGGCACCTCGATGTCGGCTCATCTCATCCTGGGGCTGTAGTCGGTCCCAAGGGTATGGCTGTTCGCCATTTAAAGAGGTACGTGAGCTGGGTTTAAAACGTCGTGAGACAGTTTGGTCCCTATCTGCCGTGGGCGCTGGATATTTGAAGGGGGCTGCTCCTAGTACGAGAGGACCGGAGTGGACGAACCTCTGGTGTACCGGTTGTCACGCCAGTGGCATCGCCGGGTAGCTATGTTCGGAAGAGATAACCGCTGAAAGCATCTAAGCGGGAAACTCGCCTTAAGATGAGATATCCCCGGGGCTTCGAGCCCCTTGAAGGGTCGTTCAAGACCAGGACGTTGATAGGTCAGGTGTGCACGTACAGTAATGTACTGAGCTAACTGATACTAATTGCCCGTAAGGCTTGATCCTATAACAGGTGTGTCTCGACCCGCGTTAGTGCTTGAGCACTTACGCCGGTCCGATCCCCGAAGGGGATTGGTGTGAACTCCCGCGGGAGCCAGCAGAAACGCACGGTTGGGATTCAGTGTTGTGCCAGAAACAACACAACCCCCCCACCCGAATCCTTTACGCTTCTTCCCGATTGGCTGCGTCGCAGGGTTGGCTCCAACCCTGCGACGCAGCAACCCGTCATGCCTGATGACCATAGCGAGTCGGTCCCACCCCTTCCCATCCCGAACAGGACCGTGAAACGACTCCACGCCGATGATAGTGCGGATTGCCCGTGTGAAAGTAGGTAATCGTCAGGCTCCCCCCCAGTCAGAAACCCCACCCGCCGCGGTGGGGTTTCTGCGTTTACGCGGCCCAAATCAACAGCAACATGCTCGACCGAGCACGAACAACAAGCGTGGTCGGACGCCGTTGCCAGTCACTGCCAAAAGTAGCCTGTTGATCGACGCTTTTTTGCGCATACCGACGTTGACCCAGAAAAACGGACATCTATCCTTTGGAGAAGGAGGTGCCGATTATGGGCAAGCATCGTACCCCGTACCCGGCGGAATTTCGGGCGCAAATGGTCGAGCTGGTGAAGGCCGGACGCAGGCCGGAGGAACTGGAAAAGGAGTTCGAGCCGACTGCACAGACCATCTACAACTGGGTGGTGCAGGCTGATCGCGACACAGATGTTCCGGTGCGACGATGGCACGCCGTTGCGCGTAACGTTCGCACTCGACTGCTGCGATCGGAGAGGCGATCGGAGAGGCGATTGGCTGGGCGGCGGGGACCGGCGGGTAGCGGTGATGTAGTGCGCGACGCGATGCTGGCCGCCGTCGCGCAGCAATTCGGCACCGGGCAGGTCGCGCCGCCCATCGAATGGTTGACGGACAACGGCTCGGCTTATGTCGACCACCGCACTCGCAGCTTCGCTCGCGAATTGGCCCTGGAGTCATTGACAACGCCGGCACGTTCTCCGCAGAGCAATGGCATGGTCGAATCGTTCGTGAAGATCATGAAGCGGCAATTACGTCGCCTGTATGGACGAGCCTGACGCGCCTGCGGCGCTCTCGTGTCTGGCTGTTGCATTTGAACACTACAATGAGCGCCATCCGCACAAAGCCCTGGAATACCGCTCGCCGCGTGAGTTCAGGCGTGCTGCCGCGATTTCATTGACCTAACGGTGTCCTGCGTGTCCTGAGTTACAGGGGCAACTCCAACCAGCTGCACTGGGTCATCTCCGCCCCCCAGTTGCCCGACCTCAGCAAGCAATGCTTCGTCGCGTGCAATCACCTTCGGCAGATGCGAGCGCAAGAATTCGACCCACGTGCGCGTCTTTGCATCGATGAATTTGCGCGACGGATAGAGCGCATAAACAGTCGTCTTTTGCAGCGTATATTCCGGCAACACGCGCACCAGCGTGCCATCGCGCAACCCGGAAATGGCCGCGTAGAGCGGCACCATGCCGATGCCCATGCCTTCGCGGATCGCCACGATCAATGATTCGGCGATGTTCACATGCACGGGGCCGTCGACTTCCATCAACTCACTGCCGTTCGGGCCGTCGAGCGTCCATTCATGTGGCGGGAACGCCGGCGTATGCAGGATCAGACATTCGTGATGCGCAAGGTCAGCCGGTTCTTGCGGCGCGCCGTGCGCCCGCACGTAGGCCGGCGATGCGCACAGGATGCTGAACGTCGTCCCCAGCGGAAACGATACGAGGTCCGAATTCGGCAGCGTCGATGCGCCGATCACGGCCACGTCGGCGCTGCCCTCGAACAGATCGGGCATGCGCTGCGATAGCGTCAACTCGACGGTCACATCAGGATAGAGCTCGCGGTAACGCGAAATGGCCGGCAGGACGTAGTGCTGGCCGATGCTCGCAAAGCTATGCATGCGCAGTGCGCCGGTTGGTCGCTCGTGTGCGCAACTGGCTTCTTCTTCCGCAACATCGACATCCGCGAGGATCTGCTGCGATCGTTTCAGATAGCGCTCGCCGGCGGTGGTCAGCGCAAGCCGACGCGTCGATCGATTCAGCAGGCGCGTGCGCAGATGTGCTTCAAGCTCCGAGACCGCGCGAGACATCGCGCCGGTCGTTGAATTGAGCGATTGCGCGGCCGCGGTGAAGCTACCGGCTTCGACCACGCGCACAAACACTCGCATATTTTGTAGCGTGTCCATCAAACCTTCTGTTTCATGATCAAGATCATATTTTCCGTCAGTCTCAGAACACTATTGTTGTCCGTTCTGGAACAGATGTTCTGCACCCATCGGCTTAATGTACACATCGCGGACTCCTACAATCGGCGCCTCGCCTGCCGGTGTCGGCCATTCTATCCGGAGGCTCTCTCAGCGACCACGTAGGGTGCACTGTTTTCAGATGAAACCCGATCATGCGACCGAACCGTCGGCGGATTTCGTCGGTCCGCGCGGCGTCATGCGGCGACGCCTCAGCCGAGCCAAACTCAATCGCGCCGTGCGCGACTGGGCCACCAGCGACGGTCTGACCTGGCTGCATCTGCTGAAGACGGTCACCGCCGGTCTGCTGGCGTTGGGCATCGCGATGCTGCTCGATTTGCCGCAGCCGCGCATTGCGATGACCACTGTCTTTGTGTTGATGCAACCGTTCAGCGGCATGGTGCTCGCGAAGAGCTTCTACCGGATTCTCGGAACGGCAGTAGGGACCGTGGCCGCGCTCGTGCTCGGCGGGCTGTTCGTTCAGCAGCCCGAACTGTACATGCTCGGCATGATCGTGTGGGTGAGCGCCTGTATTGCTGCGGCGGTCCGGTATCGGCATTTCAGATGGTACGGTTTTGTGCTCGCGGGTTACACCGCCGCGCTGATCGGCATTCCAAACGTGACGACGCCTCAGGGACTGTTCCTCGCCGCACTCACGCGTGCCGCGGAAGTGGCGGTCGGCATCGTGTGTTCGAGCGCGGTCAGCGCGTTGCTGCTGCCCCAGCGCTCGATCCTTGCGCTGCGACGTAACCTTCAGATCAGGTACGCGAATTTTACTGCGTATGCTGTCGACGTGCTCGCACGCGGGCTCGAGCGCAATCAGTTCGAACGGCGTTTCGCGGATTTCGTCGACGAAATCGCTGGCTTCGAAGCAACCCGCACGTTCGTCGCATTCGAAGATCCGGCGATGCGCTCGCGCAGTGCGCATCTGGCGCGTCTGACTCGCGAATTCATGGATGCGTGCGCGCGTCTGCATGCGCTGAATCAGTTGCTCAAACGGTTGCGCGCCAGCCGCGCTGTGTCGATACTCGCGGCCATCGGTCCGTACCTCGACGAACTGGGAGGCTTGTTCGAAGCACAAGCTGAAGCCGGCGTCGAAGCATCGCACGCAGCAGCCGATCTGCGCCCCTTTCGAGCGAGCTTGCCACGCCGGGTACGCGAAACCAGGCGGGCACTCGAAGCCGCGTTTGCGGAATCGCTTGCGGACTTCGACACGGCAGCCGAATTGCTGTATCGATTCGTGGGCGAATGGATAAACTATTCGCAAACCTGTGCATGCTTGTGGCGCAAAACAGCAAGCCGGCAGCACAGCCTACGATGCAGCTCAAGCCCAACCAAGAGCCACCGCACAAGCAGACCTATAAGCCGCACAAACCACTTCGCCGTATTGTTCACATTCGTGCGCTCGGCTGTCGTCATCGGAATCGCCGGTGCGTTCTGGATCGCGACCAACTGGCCGAGCGGCGGTCTCGCCGTGATTGGCGCAACACTGGTCTGCGCGTTGACGTCCACCGCGCCAAGCGCCACCAGAATGGCCATCCAGATGGCGATCGGCGCGGTGCTCGCGACGCTGGCCGGCTATGTGTTCATGTGCTACGTGTATGCGAACATCGATGGTTTCCCGCTGCTTTGCGCGGTACTCGCGCCGATGCTCGCGCTCGGCGCATTCATCGCGACGCGTCGCGGCGCGGCTGGGCTTGGCATCGGCTTTTCGGTGTTCTTCTGTCTGCTGGCCGGGCCGGACAACGTCGTCAGCTACGTGCCCGATCTGCTGATCAACAACGGCATCGCGCTCACCGCGTCGATGCTGCTCGCAGCGGTTGTTTTCGCGGTGCTCTTTCCCGCCGATATGCGCTGGCTCACCGACCGGATCATGGGCGACCTGCGAGCGCAAACGGTGTCGGCATGCAAGGACGCGCTGCCGGGTCTGAACCAACGTTTCCAGTCGGGCACGCATGATCTGACTTCGCAACTGCGCGTGGTGTTGACGCACCGTTCACGACGACGGCGCGACGCACTTCGCTGGATGCTCGCGACGATCGAAGTAGGTCACGCCGTCATCGATCTGCGCAACGAAGCCGCACGCGCCGATTATGCCGACATCCTTCAGCCGCGTTGGCGCAGCGTGATCGAACACACGTGCGACGATCTCGCCCGGCTCTTCGAACGCCCAGGTCCACGTTCGCTCGAACGCGCACTCGTCGCCGTGCGCTCGGCCACCTGGCTCGCGCAAGACATGCTGCAGGCAGTGCACGCCGAGCGCGACCGGCATCACGATCTGCAACGTATCTTGAGCTGTCTGCACTTCATTCGTAGCGCGTTGCTCGACAAGGACGCGCCCTTCAATCGTCGCTGAGCAATGCTGCGTGGATCTTTCTGCCAGATGGAAAGATCCTTTCCGGGCGGCCCCGTTTATTCGCGTAGGTGGCGGTCATATAGTTTCGTCACTGCCTCGCAGTATTCGTCGCAGTAGTCGTAAGTCCTGGAGAACGAGATGAAAGTGTTGAAGATGGTCCTGATTGCCTGTTCTTTGTCCACCGCTGCCGCCGCCTATGCACAGACGGCGCCGGCCGCGCCGGAGCAGCAGGTTGCGCAAGCGGATGGCCAGCGCACCGATAAGGTTGCCCCGCGCAAGCATGTGGAAGCGCCGAAAGCGAAAGCTGATGAATGTGTCGGCCCGATGAGCTTCTGCAACATCTACTTCGGCAGCTAAGTCCGGCTGCCTCACGCGCAACACCTGTCGCGGACCCTATCGCGCGACCCAACACCTGCTCGCGACGCCGTCCGATCGAGACGCCGCGGCGGGTGCGGCAACCGCCTATTGAGCGAAGCACACCGCAGACGTGCGCACCAGTAGACGAAGCTGGCGACTATGGAGAGACTCCCTTTCATGTACGAAGACCGAATTCGCTGCGCCGCGCTGCGCGGAAAAATCACCACGGCCGCCGACGCGGCGCTTCTGATTCACGACGGCATGCGGGTTGGCGCAAGCGGCTTCACGCGCGCGGGCGACGCGAAGGCCGTGCCGGTCGCGCTCGCCGAGCGTGCGCGCCGGCTGGGCGAGCCGCTGCGCATCACGTTGATGACGGGCGCCTCGCTCGGTCATGACGTTGACCGCATGCTGACCGAAGCGCATGTGCTCGCGCGCCGTCTGCCGTTTCAGGTAGACAAGACGCTGCGCGACGCCATCAATCGCGGCGAAGTGATGTTCGTCGATCAGCATCTGTCCGAGACCGTCGAGATGCTGCGCGCGAACCAGCTCGGCAAGCTCGATGTCGCGATCATCGAAGCCGCCGCGATCACGGAGAGCGGCGGTATCGTGCCGACGACGTCGGTCGGCAATTCGGCGAGCTTCGGGATTCTCGCGGACAAGGTCATCGTCGAGATCAATCTTGCGCAGCCGCTCGGGCTCGAAGGCTTGCACGACATCTGGATTCCGGGGCGCCGGCCGCATCGCGAGCCGCTGCCGATTGTGCGCGCGCAGGATCGCGTCGGCACACCCGCTATCGAGATTCCGCCCGGGAAAATCGCGGCGATCGTGATGACGGACATGGCCGACAGCCCGTCCACGGTCCTGCCCGCGGATCGGGAAACCGCGTTGATCGCCGGTCATTTGATCGAATTTTTCCAGCACGAAGTCACGCGTGGCCGCATGCCGAAGCAGTTGCCGCCGCTGCAGGCGGGCATCGGTACGATCGCCAACGCGGTCCTGGCAGGATTCGTCGATTCGCCTTTCGAGGTGTTCGAAATTTATTCGGAAGTCCTTCAGGATTCGACGTTCGATCTGATGGACGCTGGTAAGGTCGCGTTCGCGTCCGGCGCGTCGATCACGTTGTCGGCCGCGCGACAGGCGCAGGTATTTGGCGATATCGAGCGCTATCGCGACCGGCTCGTGCTGCGTCCGCAGGAAGTCAGCAACCATCCCGAGGTGATTCGGCGGCTCGGTCTGATCGCGCTCAATACCGCGCTCGAATTCGATATCTACGGCAACGTCAATTCGACGCATGTCGGCGGCACGCATATGATGAACGGCATCGGCGGCTCGGGCGACTTTGCGCGCAATGCGTCGTGCGCGGTGTTCGCGAGCAAGTCGACCGCGAAGGACGGCCGCATTTCGAGCATCGTGCCGATGGTGCCGCATTGCGATCACAACGAACACGACGTCGACGTCGTCGTCACCGAGCAGGGTCTCGCCGATCTGCGCGGCCTCGCGCCGCGCGAACGTGCGACGCTGATCATCGAGCATTGCGTGCATCCGCGGTATCGCGGGCTGTTGCGCGACTACTACCGCGATGCGTCGCTTTGGGGAGGGCAGACGCCGCATTGCCTCGATCAGGCGTTTGCATGGCATACGCGGCTGCGCGATACGGGGTCGATGCTGCCGGCCTGATTCTGCGGCGGCCACAACCGCGGCGATAAAAGCAGAAGCAACAGGCCATAAAAAAGCGCCAGCGATTCGAACCCGCTGGCGCTTGATGACGTCGGATGCCGTGCTCAGGACCCTCGTCGCACGAGCCGGATAATAAACAGCAGAATGACCGCGCCGATCAACGCGGTGATGATCGAGCCGATCCAGCCGCCGCCAAGCGAGATATGCAGCACGCCGGCGAGCCACCCGCCGATGAACGCGCCGATGATCCCGACGATGATGTCGACGATCAGGCCGAAGCCGCCGCCCCTGACCAGCACACCCGCGAGCCAGCCCGCGATCGCGCCGATGATGATCCATGCGATGATGCCGTGTTCCATATTCGAGACTCCCTGGTTGAGTGTGAACAAATCACGGTGACAGAGCTTAGTCGAAGGTTATGGGACAGTCCACGTTCACGACGCGGAATTAACATTATCTGAATCTGCTGCCAGCTAAGTGTAGACGATGCGCGCGAACAAAGGAGACTTACGCGCCTCGCTTCACTCGGGCGTCGGCTCTGCTTCCCGCGCGGTCCAACTGACGCTGGACACGCTCTTTTCCATGCTCAGGCGGCTCGCCATCTGTTCGAGCTTCGATTGATCCTTCGGATGCATCGTCAGCGTCGCCGTCACGCGAATGCGCGCCGGTTCGTCCTCGACATCCTCGCTCGTGAGGCTCTGGAACGACAGCGGCGCCGAGTACATCGAGTTGGAAATCGCGGCGCGAATGTTGATCTCGTCGGCTTCGCGGCAGACGATCGTCAGCAGGTACTCGCGCACGAGGTCGGCGTTTGAAACCGGCGTCGAGTTGATCATCCGGCTCACTTCACGCAGCGCGGTGTTGGCCAGCAGCACGACCGCGGTGCCCGCGAGCGCCGGTCCGTAATGTCCCGCGCCGCTCAACACGCCGACGGCCGCCGAGCACCACAGCGTCGCCGCGGTGTTGATCCCCTGGATCGAGCCTTTGTCGCGCATGATGACGCCGCCGCCAAGAAAGCCGACGCCGGACACCACATAGGCGGCAATCTGCGTGACGCCGCTGACGCCGTTGCCGGTCAGCACGCCGAGCGTGACGAACAGGCACGCGCCGCTCGCCACGAGCGTGATCGTGCGCAAGCCGGCAGTGCGCTGGCGCATCTGTCGTTCGAGGCCAATCGCGACGCCGCAAGCAAAAGCGGTCAGAAGCCGCAGGAAGAATTCGAGTGTCATCGTTCAGAAAGGTTGGCGTGCGTGCTGCCGCAGGGTGAAGCCTACGCGTGGGAACGTCAGGTCGTCTACCTCGTGCACGGTAAGCGCATGAGGGTGGAACGAAATACGCGCGCACACGCGTGCAGCGGCCGCAAGCGTGCGGCATCGGCATGGCATCGAGCCACGCTGCGCTTCACCGATAGTACGCGAATGACAATGAAATGAGAGCGACGTGCGCCATCGAGCCCGAGGGCAGGACGGCGACAGGGACACCTGACGCGGAACTCCTGCCGCTCAGGCGAGCGGGCAAATCGATACTCGGCTGGTACAACTGCTACTGTCCAAGATCGTGATTCCGGTTAAAAGAATTGCGCGAATTTTAGAGGGCGGCGCAAAGTTCAGTCAAGCCGCGATCGGCGGAGAGTGCGCATGTGGGTTTGCTACAGCCGTATCGTAGACAGGCCGTAATTAATTGCTCCGGACTGCGAATGTTGAGTTCAATCCGGTTCGCCCGGCACGAGTCTCAAGCGCGTGATTTCCGAAGGCGCACCGAGTCGTTTCGGCGGACCCCAATAGCCCGTACCGCGACTCGTATAAACCCAGAGTCCGTTCAGGCGCGCGAGGCCTGCCGTGAACGGCTGTTGCAGGCGCACAAAGAAATTCCACGGAAAGAACTGACCGCCGTGCGTATGACCCGACAACTGCAGCGTAAAGCCGGCCGCCGCGGCCGCTTCGGCCGAACGCGGCTGATGCGCGAGCAGCACCCTGATCAGCACGTCGCCCGGCGCGCCGGCGAGCGCCGCGACCGGGTCGCTGCGATGCGCGGGGTCGTGATGACCCGCCGAGTAATCGGTGACGCCGGCGATCACGGCGCGCGCGCCGTCATGGTCGACGATTACGTGTTCGTTCAGCAGCACCCGCAAGCCGAGCCGGCGGAATTCGGCGATCCACGAGTTCGCTCCGGAGTAGTACTCGTGATTGCCGGTCACGAGAAACGCACCGTGCCGCGCGGCGAGCCGCGACAGCGGCTGCGTATGCCGGCTCAGCTGCGGCACGCTGCCGTCGACGACGTCGCCCGTCACCGCGATCAGATCCGGCTTGAGCCGGTTCACCGCGTCGACGATCGCATCGACATAACGGCCCTTGATCGTCGGGCCGACGTGGATGTCACTGATCTGCACGATCGTGAAGCCGTCGAGCGCGGCAGGCAGATCGTCGATCGGCACGTCGATCGTGACGACGCGCGCGCGACGGCGCGCGTTGAACAGGCCGATCAGCGTCGACAGCAGCGCGAGCAGCGGCACCGCCGCCGCCGAGCCGGTGCGCCAATGCGCGATCGTGAGCGTGTTCGGCCAGATCGCGTCGATCGTCAGCAGCGACGCCAGCACGAGGTCGCGCGCGAACGTCAGTACCAGCAGCGACGAGAAGAAGCCCATCGCGAGCAGGCCCACCCACGCGAGACGGTCGCCGAGCGGCTGGCGCTTGAAGCCGCGCGCCATCATGCCGACCGGGATCAGGTAGATCGACAGCACGAGCCACAGCACGCACAGCCCGCGGCCGGCCGCGTCGATCGGCATGTCGGGAATCAGGCGCAAGCCGACATAGATATGCAGCAGGATGCCAATCAGGATGATGCGGACAAGAAACGATGAACGTCGCATAAAGAGGATCAGGGCGGGAAGGAGGCCAAAGGGCCGGCATCAGCGACAGCGCGGCGGCGATCGGTTAACGAACGCGGCGAATCATTCTACCGACATGTTCAGTCCCTTGCCGTAGCCGCAAAATTCGTGCTCCCGCACCGCACGACACGCCGGCCCCGAAGCCGCCGGGACGCGCCACGAAAGGTGTTCGCCGGGGCAGGCGCATTCCGTGCTCAGCACATACTTACAGGGCCGCGCGCCGCGCATTCAATGCCTATGCAAGCGAATTAAATGGGCTTTGAATCGTATTCATGCGTGGAGTATGCTTGAAACAAGCCAGCTTGTTGCCGGGGCAGCGTAGGGCGCTTCGGCCATGACTGGTTCTGTCGCCGGGAAAGATCGGGCGGGGGGGAGGCACACCATGAAGCTGCTCAAATCGGGCCACCTGTGGCATCACGCGCACGACGTGCATCATGTTCATCATGAGCATCATGAGCATCATGTCGGGCGCGAGGGCAGCCACGTGATGCTGCCGCTCGTCGGCATCTCGCTGATGGCGATTGCGCTTTACGTCGGCGTACGCAACATCGATTTCTCCGAACTCGGCAAAAGCGCGCTGTTCGACGTCGTGATGGTGTGCGTCGCGCTCGGCATCGCGGGCCTGTTCGGTGCGGTCGGCGCGTGGCTGCGCTCGAATGGCGACGAAGCCGAAGAGGGCTTCTGCTTCATCGGTGCGCTGATCGGCACGGTGGTCTTTTATATCGCGGTGCTGACCTGACGCGATCCGATCCAGCGCGTGGCGCGCACCCGCAGCGCCATCCATCATCAACGCGCCGTCACACTATGCGCGCCGCTTCGTCGAACGAAAAACGCGGGCTGCGTGCAAACAGCTTTGACGGATCGCCGTGGCCAAGATTGATCAGGAAGTTCGACTTCAGCGTCGTGCCCGCAAAAAACGCTTCGTCGACCTTGGCCTGATCGAAGCCCGACATCGGCCCAGTGTCGAGACCGAGCGCACGCGCCGCGAGAATCAGATACCCGCCTTGCAGCGTCGAATTGCGAAACGCCGTGTCCGCGATCAACCGCTCGTTGCCGACGAACCAGCTGCGCGCATCCGCATGGGGAAACAGTTTCGGCAGATACTCATAGAAGGCCATGTCCATGGCGACGATCACCGTGACGGGCGCGGCCATCGTTTTCTCGAGATTGCCAGCCGACAACGCCGGGCGCAGTTTCTCCTTGCCCTCCGGCGTCCTGACGAACACGAAGCGGCCCGGACTGGAATTGGCCGAGGTCGGGCCGAGCAGTACGAGCTCCATCAGCTCGCGCAGCACGGCGTCGTCGATCGGCTTGTTCTGCCAGCCATTTTGCGTACGCGCGTCGCGAAAGAGCTGCTTGAGCGCCTGATCGGAAAGTGTCATGGAAGTGGTCCGTGCGAAAGAACAGAGAGAATGCGGAGAGCCGCGTCGAATGAAAGAGCAACGCGCGTGAATCAGCGGGTGAGCCGGTGTCGCCATAATAGTCAGGGTTTTGACTTCTCCGCTTGCACCCAGACATTCCGATGAGCACCGATTTATTCAACGACCTGCCGACGCCCGACGTCGACTGGTATCCAGACTGGCTCGCAGCGGCCGACGCCGAACGCCTGCTGGCCCGACTGATCGACGAAGTGCAATGGCGCCAGGACATGATGGGCACGCCCGCCGGCCGTGTTGCACTGCCGCGTCTGACCGCCTGGCAGGGCGAGCCGGACGCGGTGTACGTGTACTCGGGCATCCGCAACGTGCCGCAAGCATGGACGCCCGCCGTCGCCGAACTGAAGGCGGCCGTCGAGGCGACCAGCGGCGCGCGTTTTAACAGCGTGCTGCTGAATCGCTACCGCAGTGGCGCCGACAGCATGGGCTGGCACGCAGACCGCGAGCCCGAACTCGGCAAGCAACCGGTAATCGCGTCGGTGAGCCTCGGCGTCGCGCGCAGGTTCGATCTGCAGCACAACCGCAGCGGCGTCGTGCAATCGTTCTCGCTGAAGGGCGGCAGCCTGCTCGTGATGAAAGGCGACACGCAGGCGCAGTGGCGTCATCGGGTGCCGAAGGAGCCGCGCGTGAGCGGCGAGCGCATCAATCTGACGTTTCGCTGGGTCACTCCGAGAATGACGCCGACCTGAGGCAGCGAGCGGCAATGCTCTGACCGGCGCGCCATACCAAAACTGATATCGAGGGCGCGAATCATATGATTGGACGGTTAACGCGTCGCACAGTACGCTACCTCACGATCCATGCGTCGTGAGGGCCGCGAGGGCCGGGCAGACCGCTGGGTCGTCTACACAACAACGATTGGAGACTGTCATGGCGAATACACGACGTGCCGCGTGTCGCGCTCTGGGCGCGCTCGCGCTTTGCGCGAGTCTCGGAGCGCTGACGCTGGCCACGCCCGGCGCGCATGCCGAGGACAAGAAAATTACGCTCGGTTTTGCGCAGGTCGGTGCGGAAAGCGCATGGCGCACCGCGAATACCGAATCGGTGAAGTCGGCGGCGACGGAGGCCGGCATCAACCTCAAATTCTCCGACGCGCAGCAGAAGCAGGAGAACCAGATCAAGGCGATCCGCTCGTATATCGCGCAGAAGGTCGACGTGATCGCGTTCTCGCCGGTCGTCGAATCGGGCTGGGAACCGGTGCTGCTCGAAGCCAAGGCCGCGAAGATTCCGGTGATCCTGACCGACCGCAACATCGACGTGAAGGACACGTCGCTGTACGTGACGATGATCGGCTCGGACTTCCTCGAAGAAGGACGGCGCGGCGGCCACTGGCTCGCGGATCACTACAAGGACGATAAAGGTCCGGTCAACATCGCCGAGCTGCAAGGCACGGTCGGCTCCGCGCCGGCCAACGACCGCCACGCGGGTCTGATCGAAGTGATCAAAAGCGATCCGAAGTTCAAGATCATCGCGTCGCAAAGCGGCGACTTCACGCTCGCCGGCGGCAAGCAGGTGATGGAAGCGTTCATCAAGACCTACGGCAACAAGATCAACGCCGTCTATGCTCATAACGACGACATGGCGCTCGGCGCGATCCAGGCGATGGAAGAAGCCGGCATGCATCCGGGCAAGGACGTCGTCGTAGTTTCGTTCGACGCAACCAAGGGCGGCTTCCAGGCGATGGCCGCCGGCAAGATGAACGTCGACGTCGAGTGCAGCCCGCTGCTCGGACCGCAGCTGATGTCGGCGGTGAAAGACGTGGTGGCTGGCAAGCCGCTGCCGAAGCGCATCCTGACTCAGGAGACTGTCTTCCCGATGAGCGTGGCCGCGCAAACTCTGCCGTCGCGTAAGTACTGACGCGGCGCGCAACGTCGCCGCGGCAGCGCTCGCGCGAGCGCCGCGGCGTGTGCGGTGTTCAGGCGCCGGGGCCAACGGGCTGACGGCGCGAAGGAGATGTGCAGTACGGACGCATCGAACAGGTTTCTCCAGTGGTGCCTGACCGCCCGGGCTGCTTTCTTTTGCAGCGGGCGGTCTCTTTTCAGGAGCATGCGCCCGCGGGAGCATGCCGCTGGGGCCTGCCGAACCATGCATAGCCGATCGAGCGAGGTCCATGACCCATTCCGCTACCGAACCGAATCAGCCGGACCAGCCGCGGCGCGGCAGGCCGCCGGGCGCGCCAGGCCAACAGAATGACATGAGCGCGCGCGAACCGATTCTGGCGACCTCCGGCGTCAGCAAGACATTTCCGGGCGTCAAGGCGTTGCAACACGTCGACTTCCGCCTGTTTCCCGGCGAGGTCCATACGCTGATGGGCCAGAACGGCGCCGGCAAATCCACGTTGATCAACGTGCTCACCGGCGTGCTCGCACCCGATGCCGGCACGATCCGCCTCGGCGGCGAGGTGGTCGCGTTCGCGTCGCCGCAGGAAGCCGAGGCGGCCGGCGTGCGCACGCTGTACCAGGAAGTGAACCTGTGCCCGAATCTGTCGGTGGCGGAGAACATCTTCGCGGGCCGGCAGCCGCGCCGCTTCGGCGCGATCGACTGGCCCGACATCAAGCGGCGCGCGCAGGAAGCGCTCGCGCGCCTCGACGTGTCGCTCGACGTCACGCGCTCGCTCGACGCCTATCCGATCGCCGTGCAGCAGATGGTCGCGATCGCGCGAGCGTTGTCCGTCGATGCGCGCGTGCTGATTCTCGACGAACCGACTTCGAGCCTCGACGACAGCGAAGTCGCGCAGCTATTCAAAATACTTCGACATCTTAAGCGATCGGGCATTGCGATCCTGTTCGTCACGCATTTCATCGAGCAGACTTATGCGATCTCCGATCGCATCACGGTGATGCGCAACGGCGAGCGCGAAGGCGAATATCTCGCGCGCGATCTGTCCGCGGATCAGCTGGTCGCGAAGATGGTCGGCCACGAGCGCATGAGCGCGCGTCTGCGCGAAGCGGCGCACGAAGGACAGGCCGCCGACGATCAGGAGGTCGCGCAAGACCACACGGAAGCAACGGCCACGCAGCCGTTCATCGAGCTGCGCGGCGTCGGCCGTCGCGGCACCTTGCAGCCGATCGATCTCGAGATGCAGGCCGGCAAGATTCTCGGCCTCGCGGGTCTGCTCGGCTCGGGCCGCACCGAAACCGCGCGGCTTCTGTTCGGCGCGGATCGCGCGGACAGCGGCACGATCCTCGTCGAAGGGCGCGCCGTGCGGCTGCGCACGCCGCACGACGCGGTGCGCCACGGCATCGGCTATTGCGCGGAAGACCGCAAGAAGGAAGGCATCGTCGCCGAACTGTCGATCCGCGAAAACATCATGCTCGCGTTGCAGGCGCGGCGCGGCTGGTGGCGCAAGATCAGCCGGCAACGCGCGCGCGAGCTCGCCGATATGTGGATCGAGCGGCTCGGCATCAAGGTGTCCGACGCCGAGCAGCCGATCGCGCTGCTGTCCGGCGGCAACCAGCAG
This sequence comes from Paraburkholderia sp. Clong3, assembly GCF_050436485.1. Taxonomy (NCBI): domain Bacteria; kingdom Pseudomonadati; phylum Pseudomonadota; class Betaproteobacteria; order Burkholderiales; family Burkholderiaceae; genus Paraburkholderia; species Paraburkholderia sp. Clong3. Next base: position 1,495,619 of record NZ_JBNDMH010000003.1, read on the forward strand.
AAGGCGCTGCTCGCGCGCTGGCTGGCAACCGATCCCAAACTGCTGATCCTCGACGAGCCGACCCGCGGCATCGACGTCGCCGCGAAATTCGACATCATGGACCGGCTGCTCGCGCTGTGCGCGAACGGCCTGTCCATCCTGTTCATCTCGTCGGAGATCAGCGAGGTGCTGCGCGTGAGCCATCGCGTCGCGGTGCTGCGCGATCGCCGCAAGATCGCCGAGGTGGCCGGTAAGGCATCGAACGAGGACAACATCTACCGACTCATCGCAGGGAGCGGCGAATGAAGCTATCGAACTGGTTCGCGCGCGACGGGGTGGAGCGTCCGCTGCTGTGGCCATGCGTGACGCTCGTGTTGCTGGGCGGACTGAACCTGCTGGCCAATCCGCATTTTCTCGCGCTGCGCACGCTCGACGGCCACCTGTTCGGCGCGCCGATCGACATCCTGAATCGCGCGGCACCGCTCGTGCTGGTCGCGATCGGCATGACGCTCGTGATTGCGACACGCGGCATCGATATTTCGGTCGGCGCGGTGGTCGCGATCGCGGGCGCCGCGGCCGCGACGATACTCGCGACCCAGGCCGTGCCGAGCGGTGCGCTGATCGCGCAGGCGCTGCTGGCCGCGCTCGTCGTCGGCATCTTGAGCGGCATGTGGAACGGGCTGCTCGTCGCGTTCGTCGGCATGCAGCCGATCATCGCGACGCTGATTCTGATGGTCGCGGGCCGTGGCATCGCGCAACTGCTGACCGCCGGGCAGATCATCCCGATCGGCGCGCCCGGCTATCTGTTCGTCGGTGGCGGCTACTGGCTCGGCGTGCCGTGCTCGGTATGGATCGCGACCGTAGCCGTGCTGGCGACCGCCGCCCTGGTCGAGGGCACGGCGCTCGGTCTGTTCATTCGTGCGATCGGCGTGAACCCGGTTGCGACGCGGCTCGTCGGCTTGCGCTCGAAGGCGATCGTATTCGCGGTGTACGGCTTCTCGGGCTTGACCGCGGCGCTGGCCGGCATCCTGATCAGCTCGAACGTGCGTAGCGCGGACGGCAACAACGCGGGCTTGCTGCTCGAACTCGACGCGATTCTCGCCGTGACGCTCGGCGGCACGTCGCTGCTCGGCGGCCGCTTCAGTTTCGCGGGCACGGTGCTCGGCGCGCTGATCATCCAGACGCTCACGTACACCACGTATTCGATCGGCGTGCCGCCGGAAGCGACGCTCGTCGTGAAGGCGGCCGTCGTGCTCGCGGTCAGCGTGATCCAGTCGCCGGTGGCACGCGCGCTCGCGGTGTCGTTCGGCGCCTCGCTCGTTAAATCGCGCGAGGTGGCACGATGACGCGCGTTCTCGAAGCACTCGCCCGCCTGGTCGATCCGCGCACGCTGCCGATCGCGGTGACGGTCCTGCTGTTCTGCGCGCTGTTCGGCTTTGGTTCGGTGATGTACACCGGTTTCTTCGCGTGGCAGGTGTTGCTCGATCTGCTCGTCGACAACGCGTTCCTGCTGATCGTCGCGATCGGCATGACGTTCGTGATCGTGTCGGGGGGCATCGATCTGTCGGTGGGCTCGATCGTCGCGCTGACGACGATCGTCGAAGCCGTGCTGTCCGAGCACATGCATGTGTCGGTGTGGCTCATCATTCCGATCGTGCTGTTGATGGGCACGGTATTCGGCGCGGTGCAGGGCGCGCTGATTCACTACTTCCGCCTGCAGGCGTTCATCGTGACGCTGGCGGGGATGTTCTTCGCGCGTGGCCTGTGCTTTCTGATCACGACGCAGTCGATCACGATCACCGATCCGACGTTCAAGGCGATCTCCGCGTTTCGTCTCAGTGTCGGCGTCGGTTCGGTATCGGCGAACGTGCTGATCGCGGCCGTGACGCTCGCGGCCGCGATCTATGTCGCCCATTTCACGCGCTTCGGACGCAACGTATATGCGGTCGGCGGCAATCCGCGCTCGGCGCTGCTGATGGGCCTGCCGGTCGCGCGCACGCGGGTCGGCGTGTATGCGCTGAGCGGCTTCTGTTCGGCGCTCGGCGGCGCGGTGTTCACGTTCTACGTGCTGTCGGGCTATGGGCTGCAAGGGCAGGGCATGGAACTCGATGCGATTGCGGCCACGGTGATCGGCGGCACGCTGCTGACGGGCGGCGTCGGTTATGTGGTCGGCTCGCTGTTCGGCGTCGGCATTCTGGGCACGATCCAGACGCTGATTACGTTCGACGGCACGCTCAGTTCGTGGTGGACGCGGATCGTGATCGGCGCGCTGCTGTGCGCGTTCTGTTTGCTGCAGCGATTGATCGAGCGGCACGCGAAATCGGTGCGTCGGCCCGGCGGCACCAATGCGGTCACGACGACGGGGCACGGGCGTGACGAGACGTCGACGACGGCGTCGGATTCGCAGGTGTTGGGGCGGGCGCCGGGCTAGCGCGCGGTCTTCCAGTCGCTTCGAACCACGGCGGCGCGGCGCACGCCGCGCCGCGTTCACGTTAGTCCGCGCGGCCGCTTCCGAGCGTCCAGCTCATGCCGTTCGCACCGGCATGGATCGCGAGCTCGGCGCATTCGCGGCTTTGCGCGTCGCCAGCAGGTGCATGCAGCGCCTGAGCGCTGCAATCGTCAGCGCACTGGGCAGCAGACCCGCAAACACATCGGCGAGATAGTGACCGCCTTGCGTCGGCGTCGACGGGATCATCGTCACGTTGAGAGGAATCGCAAACAGCAAAAGCCGTGGCATGCGACGCAGCGCATAGATAAAGACAATAGCGGGTAACGCCCACTACTCCGCTGTTCCCCGTGTTCGTGTTCGTGGCTCGACATTGTGCTCGTCCATTTTTTTGTTGGCGCTGTCTGGTGAAGGATAAGCACAGGTAATGCCTATCGTCTGACGGCCTTGTCGCGACTGGGTCGACGGGGCCGACAGGCGGTGATCGACCGGCATGGCGGTCCGGAACGTGGCAGCGTTCAGACGTGTGTTTTCCCGTCGCTATGCGGGTGCGTAGCGTCGGTGCCGATGAGCACGTTTCCGTTTGCGTGACCTATTATCAGAAAGAGTTGTGAACAGTACGACTGCGGTTGCGATGCAATCCGCGAATCGTGCAACTGAATGCAGATGCCGTGGAGAAAAAGCGATGGTTCGCATGGAAATACTCGACGCGCTGCGGGCATACACCGAGCCGTTCCGCGTCACGAGCGGCAAAGATTTCTTCCTGAAGAATTTCGATCCCGGCGAGACGCTGGGACTCAGAATGCATAAGGAAGAGGCGCAGCAACTGCTCCAGCGCGGGTCGAAATGGCTCGCGATGGAGCAGGAGATCCTCTACGCGCAGGATTCCTGGTCCGTGCTGCTGGTGTTCCAGGCCATGGACGCCGCGGGAAAGGATGGGACGATCAAGCACGTGATGTCGCGCGTCAATCCGCAGGGGTGCGATGTCATTTCGTTCAAGCAGCCGTCGGATGAGGAGCTCTCCCACGACTTCCTTTGGCGCTATTCGAGGAAAGTGCCCGAGCGCGGGCACATCGGCATTTTCAACCGCTCGTACTATGAAGAGGTGCTGGTGGTGCGCGTGCATCAGCATCTGCTCCATGCGCAGAAGATCCCACCGGCACGGGTCGGCAACAACATATGGGACGAGCGGCTCGCCGACATCGCGCGCTTCGAGGACTATCTGACGCGCCAGGGCGTGGTCATTCTCAAGTTCTATCTGAACCTGTCGTACGGGGAGCAGAAGAGGCGATTCATGGATCGCCTCGACAATCCCGACAAGCACTGGAAGTTTTCCGCAGCCGACGTTCGCGAGCGTCGCTACTGGAACGACTATATGCGCGCCTATGAAGAGGCGATCCGCGCGACGGCCTCCGAAGCGGCTCCGTGGTTCGTCGTGCCCGCCGACAACAAACCTTTCACGCGCCTCATCGTCGCGGCCGCGATCGTCGAGGCCGTCGAGAAGCTCGACCTCGAATATCCGAAAGCCACGCAAGCGCAGACGAAGGATCTCACCGCCGCGAGGGAGGAACTCGACGCTGAAGCGGTGGACGAGACGAGACCCGATCAACCCGGGGACGATCCAGACCATTGAGAGCGGCCCCCTGACCCGAAATCACTGGAACCGGGAGACACGAGGATGAGCTCAGTTGAGAGTGCGACGCCGTGGCATGCGATGCCGGCCGGTGACATCGAACGGCAGTTCAACGTCGATCCCGCGCAGGGCCTCGATGCAACGGAAGCGACCGGGCGGCTGGCCACCTATGGGCCGAACCGCCTCCCGCAGGGCAAGAAGAGGGGGCCGGTCGTACGCTTCCTGATGCAGCTCCACAACGTTCTGATCTACGTGCTGCTCGCGGCCGGTTTCGTCAAGTTCATGCTGGGCCTGTGGCTCGATGGCTCGGTCATTCTGGGCCGTCGTCATCCTCAACTCGCTGCTCGGCTTCCTGCAGGAAGGACGCGCCGAGAAGGCGCTCGACTCGATTCGCAACATGCTGTCCGCGGAAGCGCGCGTGATGCGTGGCGGAGCGGTTCGCTTGATCCCCGCCGAGGAACTCGTGCCTGGCGACATCGTGCTACTGGAATCGGGCGACAAAATCCCGGCGGACATGCGTCTCGTCGACGCCAGGAACCTGCGCACGGAAGAAGCGGCTCTTACGGGGGAATCCCTCCCGGCCGAGAAGGGCACCGCGCCGGTACCCGCCAAAGCCACGGTCGGCGACCGCGAGAACATGGCGTTCTGCGGCACGATGGTCTTGTCGGGCCGGGCAACCGGCGTCGTGGTGTCAACTGGGAGCCAGACGGAACTCGGCCGGATCAACCAGATGCTCGCCGAGGTCAGCGCGCTCGAGACGCCGCTGCTGCGCCAGATCAAGAAGTTCGGCTACGTCATCACGGCAGTGATCGCCGTTGTCAGCGTGCTGCTCTTCTCCTGGGGGCACTGGCTCGGACACATGACTTTCGTCGAGCTGTTCCAGGCCATCGTGGGGATTGCGGTATCGGTCATCCCGGAAGGCCTGCCGGCGCTCATCACCATCACGCTCGCCATCGGCGTGCAGCGCATGGCCCAGCGCAACGCCATTATTCGGCGCCTGCCGGCGGTCGAAACACTGGGCGCCGTCTCGCGCATCTGCTCGGATAAAACGGGCACGCTGACCCTGATGGAGATGATGGTGACCTCCGTCGTAACGGCCGAAGCGGCCTATGCCGTGACGGGCGACGGCTACGCCAGCGAAGGAGAGGTCAGCGCGGATGGCAAGCCGCTCGGCGCCGCGCCGGACGTGCTCAAGCTGATGGGCCGCGTGTCGTTGTTGTGCAACGACGCCGAGCTCTTCGAGGAAGACGGAAAATGGAAAGTGGAGGGTGACCCGACCGAGGGCGCGCTGTATCCGTTCGCTTCCAAGCTGGGCATGGACCGTGCCGCCGAGACGGCCGCCGCGCCGAGGATCGACGCGATCCCCTTCGAGTCCGAGCACAAGTTCATGGCGACGCTGAACCGTTCGACGGACGGCGAAATGCTGCTGGTCAAAGGCGCGCCAGAGGTGATCCTCGACCACTGCGACCGGCAGCAGACGGCGCAAGGCCCGGCGCCGCTCGATCGCGAGCACTTCGCGAGGGAGGGCGACCGGCTCGCCGCGCAAGGCGAGCGCGTGCTCGGGCTCGCGTGGCTGTCGGACCCGGGCCTGCGTACGGGCGGCCTCGGGCCGCAGGACCTGCCGCGTACCCTCGTACTGCTCGGCCTCGTGGGCCTGATGGACCCGCCGCGCAAAGAGGCGATCGACGCCGTGCGCGAATGCCACGGCGGCGGCATTCGCGTGACGATGATCACGGGCGACCACAAGATCACGGCGGCGGCAATCGCAAGAATGCTGGGCATCGGCGACGGCAAGACCGCCGTGTCCGGCACCGAGATCGAGGCGATGAACGATGCGGCGCTGCAGGAATGCGTGCGCGGCGTCGACGTGTTCGCGCGCGCGAGTCCCGAGCACAAGCTGCGGCTCGTCAAGGCGATCCAGGCGAATCGGCAGATCGTCGCGATGACGGGCGACGGCGTCAACGATGCGCCGGCGCTCAAGAAAGCCGACATCGGTGTCGCGATGGGGATCAAGGGCACCGAGGTGACGAAGGAGGCGGCGGGCATGATCCTCGCCGACGACAATTTCGCGTCGATCTCCGCGGCGGTGAAGGAAGGGCGCACGGTCTACAACAACATCGAGAAAGCGATGCTGTTCATGCTGCCGACCAATGTCGCGCAAGGCGCGGTGATCGCGGTGGCGATCCTGTTCACCTTCACGCTGCCGATCACGGCGCCGCAGATCCTGTGGGTCAACATGGTTACTTCCGTCGCGCTCGGCCTGACCATTTCGTTCGAGCCGCACGAGGCAGACGTGATGCGCCGCTCGCCACGCGCAATCGACCGGCCGATCGTCACGCGCTTCGGCATCTGGCGCATCCTGTTCGTCGGCGCGGCGCTCGTGATCTATACGCTGTCCACCTTCTTCTGGATGAAGTCGCAAGGGGCGTCGGATCAGATGGCGCGCACGGCCGCGGTCAACGCCATTACGCTGGGCCAGGTGTTCTATCTGCTCAACATCCGGTATCTGCTCGATTCGTCGCTGTCCGTGCGCGCCCATACAGGCAATCGCAATCTCTGGTACGGAATAGCCGGCGTCGTGGTCTTGCAGCTTCTGTTCACCTATACGTTCCCGTTCCATGCCGTTTTCCACACCGAGGCTCTGCCCTTGTCGGCGTGGGGGTGGCTCGTCGGTGGTGGCGTCCTGTTTTTCCTCGTGGTGGAGATCGAGAAGCTCGTTTTCCGGCTCACCCCTGCATTGAGAGGATTTGTGACGTCGCAACAGGAGGGCGCGGCCGTGCCCAATGATCCCGCCAGGTAGGCCGCCTTGGCGGCCGCCTGCTACATCTCATGCACGCGGCGGAGGATGAAAAACAGGTTAGCCGAGACTGCATTCACGATCGGTATCCGCTCGAAAGGCCGGTTCAGCTTCATGCCGATATTGGCCAGTGCGTTGAGCGCTCCGCCGCCCTTTATGCCTTTTGCGAAGGTGGGAAAGACCTGGTGATAGCCGCATTCTTCGAGCACGAACCCTGACCTGAGAAACAGGCGTTTCGCGTCGCTGAGACTGTACAGCCGATTATGGCCCGTGTACTTCTTCATGACTCTGCACGCGTTTTCGGTCACCGATAAGCGGTTAGGTAAAAATGTGATTATCAGCAAACCGTCGTTTTTCAGCACGCGCCATAGCTCATCGAGGCTCTTTTGCTCGCGGGCCACGTGCTCGAGTACACCGCTTCCGATCACCACATCGAATTGATTGTCTTCGTAGGGCAACAGAAATTCATGATCGAGCGATGCGAAAGATAACCCGGCGTACTCATGGAATTCCGCGAATTGCCCATCCTTGCAGATGTCGCAGCCATATATATCGATGTCATGGTAGAGCGTGCGAAGCATGCACGAATCTGGCGCGTGCCGGCATCCCCAGTCGAGCACTTTCATGCCACGCTTGATATACGGTGCGTAAATTTCGAACGCGCGCACGTGGCGATCGAGACTCGCGTTGTTGGCAATGACCGATTGCACATAGTCCCGGTATTCACCATCGCTACGATGTGCAATGTAGTCCTCGCAAAGCTTGGCATAAGTCGCCTTGACCTGCTGCAATTCATTGCTCGGGATCGTTTCAGTGTCGATGGGTTTATGCATATCTCCCTCATGGCGGTGCGAACGATACGACGAATTTCAGGCTCTACCGGGCCAGTATGCTGGTAATCCTTGGCCCATGTTGAGGTCTGCGCAATCCGTTTCCGCAGTACCGGCTTTCGCTGCCCGAGTGACATCGGGGTTGAGAGGTTCGCGGGATGTTGACTACTCCGATTTTGAGCGCTGATGGACTGCGTTTGGCGAGACCTGCGGCAGCAACTACCTGGATAAAGCCGCGATAGTGAACGGGTTCAAGTTTTGAAGGATAGCAGTTGAATTTGTCAAAACCGGTCGGGGAACCTCTCCATTTCGCGCCTTATTCTGATGGTTTTGCGCCTTGACGCTAATCCGTTGTGTTCGAGCGAACATCAGTGCCAACCTCCCGTTGCTCGGCCGTCTTATTCTGCGTTAACTTAACAATGCGGTCGAACAGCGCGATGTGCGTCAGGTAGATCGTGACCGACAGAAGCCTGCGTTCAAGGTATGCAATGATGCGCGAGCATGTGGAGAGCGAACGACCTGCATGGCATTCGACTCTGTCATCGATAGCTCGAGGACTCTTGTATGAAACGTTTTTGCTGCACGCTGGCTGTTCTCATGCTATCCGCCCATATCTATGCCGATCCGCTCGACCACGGCGAACTCGTGACGTTTGCGTCGCGCGAAGGAGTCACGCAAAGCATTTTTGTCGAGTCGCCTTCGTCGAGCCCGGCGTGGGTCGTCGTTCTGTTCGGAGGCACGCCGGGCGCCCTGCATCTGGACACTACCGGCGCGACGACGCTCAAGGGCAATTTCCTGATCCGCTCGGCTCACCATTGGATCGATCGAGGAGACGCCGTGGTGCTGGTCGATACGCCGTCCGACCGCGCGCCGGGCGTCGATGACCTGTTCCGTCGCAGCAAGGAGTCGTTCGCCGACACGCAGGCCATCGTGGCAAAGTTGCGCGAGCGGTTCCCCAAGTCGAAGATTGCGCTGATCGGGACGAGCGCAGGCACGGTGTCGGTCGGCAACGCGCTGGAACGCGATCCAAGCATCGCGGATGCCTTTGTCCTGACGTCACCGGTCACGGTTTCCCACAAGGGAGGCGGCGCGACTATCTCCGATCTTGACGTGGATGGCACTACACATCGGGTGCTCGTTGTCTCCAACCGGAACGACCAATGCGTGTCGTCGCCGGCGTATGCGGGTAAGCGGCTGGCCGAGAGCAACCACTTTGCGTATGTCGAAGTCGGTTCGACGGAGGGAGAAGGCGATACGTCAACAAGGTGCGGCGGGCACTCGCCGCATGGGTTTCTTGGGATCGAGACTGAGGTGCTAGCGAATATTCATGGCTGGCTGCGCGGCCAACCGTTACAGAAGCAGTAATGTTTTCCCGGCAGCGGGATGGACCCGCTGGGGTAGGGAGCTCCGGGAAGTTCGCACGAAGTCAGCGGCAGCTCCCCGGGAGCAACGGTCGTCAGCTCGTCACGGTGCGACACGTCATTGGCCATTGCCGACGTCCGTGCGCCGATGTCGATATGCCCGCTTACTGCTGGCCTGCCGCGCGGCGGCCGTGAACGTCGCTATTTCGCGTCGTCGTCTGCGGCACGTCGATGCATATGCGACCTCAAAGCGAGCCCCTGCTTACTGCCTCATAGCTCTGCATTCCTTTAGCGCCGACAGGCTTCCGCGCATTGCTCGCAGTGTTCGTGCTGGTGCTTTTCGTACTCAGCGGCGCAAGCGTCGCAGATCCCCGTGCGGATGGGACCGCAAACGGGGATTGACGGTTCGTTGCAGTCACGCACATCGACCGACTCTGCAGTACGCAATCCGGTGGGACGCTGCTAATTGCATGCAGCAAAGGCGGCGCCGCCGTCAGCAGCCGCAGCCGGGCGACTGCGCGGCAAGCGCGGAGTGGTGCCCTTGCCGATCGTCCGCCCGCTGCCTGCCACGACGCATCACTGGATCGGCGGTACCACGCCGAGCTTTTCGGCCAGCATCCTTTCGTAGACACCAAAGTGCAGATCGACCTCTTCCTGGGTGACTACGGTCACTGAAATATTGACCTGCGCGGGCTGCAGGCCCAGGACGGTCGCGATCGCCGCTTCCAGCGGCGGCGCGCATAGCCGGTCATCGGCGAACGTGGTGCCGACCGCAATCTCGTAGGCGGTTTCCTGCAGGAATATCACTTCAACCAGCCGCGCACGCGCGCTCATGTTGCTGTCGATCGCCAACCGGATGACTTCGACCGCCGTGCGCATCGTCTCGGTCGGGAACCCCTTTGTTGAGCGCAACCTGATTCGGTGCTGGCCAAGGGTCAGCCAATCGTATGCGAATTCCATGGTGTCCTCGCATGGTCGTCAGGACCTCGTGAAGATAGGGATGTGACCTCCCGGCTTCAAGAACAGAAAGCCGAAAAATCCCCTTGAAATTTTCGTTTGGGATTCTATTCTGAATTCCGCTCAGGCAGTCGCGCCGGCATTCCGGCGCGCTGCGTGTTTCGATTTGTTTGCCGCAGCATGGCAGACGGACTGGAGCGCGTAGGCCGGTTCGTTTCCCTGCTGCATCCAAGGAGGAAACGATCATGAGTGGTCTCTACTTCGGGACCGACCTTTTCAGCGAGTTCGACCGTCTGCAACGGCAGATGGCGAGTCTCTTCGGCGGTTTCCCCTCCAGTATCCGTTCCGGGCGCTTCGGCGCCTTCCCGCAGGTCAACATCGGTTCGACCGACGACTCTATCGAGATCGTCGCGTTCGCGCCCGGTATCGATCCGGCGCATCTCGACGTATCCATCGACAAAGGGCTGCTGACCATCAGCGGCGAGCGCCAGACGGGACAGCCGGAAGCGGCCGGCGACGACGTGCGTACTTATGCGCAGGAGCGGTTCGTCGGCACCTTCCGGCGCGTCATTGAACTGCCGCAGCATGCGGACCCCGGCAAGGTCACGGCGCAGTACACCAATGGTTGCCTGACCGTGAGCATCGGCAAGCGGGAGACGTCGAAGCCGCGGGCCATCACTGTTCAATGAAACCGGTCGCAGAACTGAGGAGGACATCATGAACGACACGACAGAACTTGCCAGGAAAGACGAAACGGCGGTGGCCCGTCGCGAAGACGAGCAGTCGCAACGCCCGATCACGCTAACGCCGCCCGTAGACATCTTCGAGGACAGCCAGGGCATCACCCTGTGGGCCGATCTGCCCGGCGTTACAAAGGACCGCCTTGATGTGAAGGTACACGATGGCAACCTGTACATCGAGGCCGAGGCGGTGGTGCCCACGCCGGCGGGGCTGCGCCTGCAACATGCGGAGATCCGCCAGCCGCATTTCGCGCGGGCGTTCGCTCTCGGGGCTGACTTCGACGCAACGAAAATCGATGCGAACCTGAAGGACGGCGTACTGAAACTGACGATACCGCGCCGCGACGAAGCCCGGCCGCGCCGCATCGAGGTGCGGACGGACTGAGGTCGGCAGTGGACAGCAACAACGGCGAGAAAACAGGTGGCGGTCGTCTGGCCGCCACCTTCCGATTGCGGCGGTCCAGATGCGGGACGTCAAACGTGAGAATGCTGGCGCGGCGAGGAAGACGGCTGCTACCGGCTCGAGCGCGCCTATGGAAGCTTCATGCGCACGATTCCGATGCCGGAAAACGCCGACCCCGATCACGCATTGGCAAAATTTGATAACGGTGTGCTCACGTTGACCGTGCCGAAATCGGAGCCGGCGCGATCCACGAGTCGCACGATCGACATCGGCCAGGCCAAACAGGCAAGAAGTGCCCCGGTCGCGGGGAACATCGGGCGAGTCGGGCCGTTAGCTCAGCTGGTAGAGCAGCGGACTTTTAATCCGTTGGTCACTGGTTCGAATCCAGTACGGCCTGCCCAGTCGGCACGATCGAGTCGGACCTTGCAGGCGCGACATCACTGGATGCCCGGTGCCCGGTCAAGCGGGGCAGGATGAGCGCATTGCCCCCGAGTCCGACGTGCGGAAGGTTCTGCTCAGCGTGTAGGGCCTCGGCTATTGTTAAACGAATAGTATTGAGCCACCAGATCGAGGAAGGCGCGTGTCACAAACCCAGCGCTGTAACTGGCCTTTACAACGATGAGACCGGCAGGCGAGTTGTTCCGCGAAGCGCCGAGGAGGCTCAGCGCGGTATTCAACCGCTGCCGCGTCCTCCACCGGCCAGTACCTCGTAGCTATCCATGTGCGCATCGACCGGCGATAGCGCTTGGGAAAGTCACGCGACAACCACTGAGCGATATCCGCGCTCTATCTAGCCCCCACGACCAGCGATGCGGCGAGCCCAGAAGGCGTCTCGACCCCAAATTTTTATGTTGCGGCGCATCTAAAACCATCCTATAACCCTCCATATGGATGGTGCAAGGATGGTGCGATGAAGAAACCCGCGGTATTGGACACCCCCCGCTCGAAAGGCGGCGACTCGGAAAAAATCACGATCAACCTCGGACCCGTCGACCTCGGGCAGATCGATCTCCTGGTTGAAGAAGGCTTCTATGCGAACCGGACCGACCTGATCCGAACGGCGATTCGCAACCAGCTCGCGCTACATGCGCGGGTCGTCCAGGAAACGGTTGCGCGTCGTTCGCTCGTGCTCGGGCTGCAGCATTTCTCCAGGCAGGATCTCGAGGCGATTCGAGCCGCGCGCGAGCGTCTCAACATTCAGGTCCTGGGATTGGCCAGCATTGCCGCCGATGTCTCCCCGGAACTCGCGCTCGCGACTATCGAAAGCGTCGTGGTGCTGGGAGCCTTTCACGCTTCGCCCGCAGTCAAGACGGCGCTTGCCGGCAGAATCCACTAGCCGCGCGAGGCCCACCCCCTCAACACCGGTAATCGGACAAATGTGATGAAACTCAACGAAGGCTTTCTGAACTCAATGCACGAAGCGATGACCTTGCTGCGTACCCGCGGCGTTGCCGAAGCGACAGAAGCGATACAACGCGCACTGCGAGGGGAAAGCGTCGGTGCAGTGAACGAAACTGCGTCGCGGGACAAGACGCCAGAGCCCGTTGTCTTCCCGTTTGCAAAGACCAAGGACGCGACCGCGCACAAGGCGCGAGAAGACTGCCTTGACGTGGAGGAACGAGGACTTTTCATCACGCTTGCGTATGCGAATGCCGCCGGTCGCCGTCAATATCGGTTGTATGTGCCGGCGGGTGGCGCCGGCGAGCCGCTGCCACTGATTGTGATGCTGCACGGCTGCACGCAGGACGCCGACGATTTCGCAGCAGGCACGCAGATGAACGCGCTTGCCGAGCGGCATCGATGTCTCGTCGCTTATCCGGTGCAACCGCAGCAGGCGAATCCGTCGAAGTGCTGGAACTGGTTCAAACCTGACGATCAGCATCGCGAGCGCGGCGAGCCGTCGCTGATCGCAGGCATCACGCGCGAAATCATCTCGGCCCACAACGTCGATCCTGCGCGCGTGTACGTCGCGGGGATGTCCGCGGGGGGCGCAATGGCGGCGATCATGATCGCCGAGTATCCCGAGCTGTATGCCGCGGTCGGCGTGCATTCCGGTCTTCCGGCACGGTGCGCGCACAATTTACCCTCCGCGCTCGCGGCGATGAAAGGCGGCAAGCACCCCCGAAATGCACGGCGTGTGCAAGGCGATACAGACTTGTCACCGAGACGGCCCATGATCGTCTTTCATGGTGACGCGGATGCCACCGTTCACGTAGCGAATGCCACGCGGCTCGTGCAGAGGTTCGACGCACGGCCGGACGCCGGCAGCGAACCGCGTCGGGTCGACGCGGGCCGACGCGCCTGTACCGTCTCGCGGCTGGTTTCCGGCGACGGTATCGACGCCGAGTTGTGGACCATTCATGGCGCAGGGCACGCTTGGGCAGGCGGCAATGCACGAGGCAGTTATACGGACGCTACTGGTCCGGATGCGAGTGCCGAAATGCTGCGCTTCTTTCTTGATCATCCGCAACGACAATAGTGCAGGCCTCTCTTGTGGTTACCATGATTGCGACGAAGTGGCGTCCGCTCTGGATGTAGAGCAAGTCCGCTTGCTCAACTGCATAAAAGGCTGCCCGATGAATCACTTCCGGGGCGAATCCTGGGCGGCAGGTCGGCGAAGCCGGATTTGCGCCGCAATCAACGTACGGCGGGTTGCCATTCAATTGGAGACATCCACGCGTGTTCGTCCATCGTCAACAACGGGCCGCGTGTCGCCGATCGCGGCCTTGCGAAGTTCGAGCGATGTGTGCCCATTGCATGAGGCAGTCATCGGCCAGAAGGCGACCTTCGCCCGACGCGTCGCGAGGACATTCAGACGGCAGCTCCACCGAGCGGTCATTCGATCGCCGGATGCCGGCGTCGTGTCATCTTGAGGTTTGTTCGATGCCTGCCCATGTCCGTGGACTCGGGGTGCGCGCCGGCGCGTGCGGGCAGGCGTTGAATAAACCTGAAGGGAGGAAACCGCGGAGTGCTCTGATGCAATGGAGTCTTCGGGGCTATGGCGATTGATTGCCCGGGATGGCGAGCGGTGTTGCGGGATGCGTGGTCAGGCGGGAGGCCGGTTGAGGGCTGAGGTTGTGCCGAAGCGGTGCAGTGGCGCCATCGTGATGGCGGAACGGACGTGCAAGGGCCTGTGCGAAGCGACAGACGCAAAGGTCTGCTCGTGGGCCGCGTTGCCGCAAAGCCGAGGGTCGGGTTGTTCGTCCTGGAACAGTGGCGCTCATATCTCGCCCCGGCGCGTGGGTGGTGCGCGGATCGGTGCAATGCGCGCAAGGATATCGATGACGATCATCGGCGCGCCGCAGTGCCGGCAGATGAAGGCGGGGCGCGTTTCGATGACGGTTTCGTGAGCTGATGTGTTGACGTCGGTCGCGACGTGCAGCAGTTCGCGGACCTTCGCGAGACTGGCGCGGCGCACCGGGTTGGCGAGCAGTCCGTAGTGACGGATACGATGGAAGCCACCGGGCAGCACATGGAGCAGGAAGCGGCGCATGAACTCGCCGGCTTCGAGGGTCATGGTCTTGTAGCGGGTGTGCCCCTTCGCACGGTAGTCCTTCCAGCGGAAGGTCACGCCGCGTTCATCGAATGCAAGCAGGCGCTGGCTGGAGATCGCGACGCGGTGCGTATATCGCGACAGGTACGCGAGCACTGCTTCGGGTCCTGCAAAGGGACGCTTTGCGTAGACGACCCATTCGCAGGCACGCAGCGGCGCAAGCCACACGTCAAAGACAGCTGGGTCGGCAAGTTCAGCGTACTGGCCGAAGAACTGCAGGTGGCCGTGCCGGTGCGCGTCCGTGAGCGCTTCGAGCAAGCGCCTGCGGAACAGGCGCGATAGCACACGTACCGGCAGGAAGAAGCCGGGCCGGCATCCGATCCACCGCTGACCATCGGGCGACAGCCCACCACCGGGGACGATACCGTGTACGTGCGGATGATGCGTGAGTGCCGAGCCCCAGGTGTGCAGCACGAGCGTCGCGCCGATCTGGGCGCCGAGGTGCTTCGGATCAGCGGCAATGGTGCGTAGCGTTTCGGCGGCGATATCGAACAGCAGCCCGTAGATGACGGCCTTGTTGTACCAGGCGATGGCACTGATGGGCGCGGGCAGCGTGAAGACGACATGGTAGTACCCGACCGGAAGCAGATCGGCCTGGCGTGCCTGGAGCCAGCGATGCGCAGCACTGCCCTGGCACTTCGGGCAATGACGGTTGCGGCAGGAGTTGTAGGCAACCTCGATGCGGTCGCAGCCGGCGCAGCGCAGCACATGCCCCCCGAGTGCCGCACTGCGGCACTGTTCGATGGCCGACATGACCTTCAGCTGCCCCAGGCTCAGCGCTACCGTGCGCCGCCACGCCGGCCCGCAGGCGCGGAAGATATCCGCGACCTCCAGCACGGGGTGCTCCGCGTGCGGCCGGGCTAGCCGGCGGGCAGGCGGTCCAGCGGACTGACCACCTTGCGCAGGAGGTCAGTGGCAACCTGGGTATAGAGCGTGGTGGTCTCGATCTGCCTGTGTCCAAGGAGCACCTGGATCACGCGGATATCCTCCTTCTGTTCCAGCAGGTGCGTGGCAAAGGAATGCCTCAGCGTGTGCATGGATACGCGCTTGTCGATGTTTGCGGTCTCGGCGGCCGCATGGATGGCGCGGGTCAGTTGCCGCGTGCTGAGCGGGTCGATCGGATCGAGGCCCGGAAAGAGCCACCCGCCATCGAGCATGCAGCCCTGGGCACGGGCAACGCGCCACCAGACGCGCAGACGTTCGAGCAGGACCGGCGAGAGCATCGCGTAGCGGTCACGGCGGCCCTTGCCCTGCTCGATGCGCAGGGTCATGCGCTGGCTGTCGATGTCGCTGACCCTGAGGGCGACCACTTCGCTCGCACGCAGCCCGGCGCCATAGGCGACCGACAGCGCGGTCTGATGCTTGAGGTTTCCGGCTGCCGCGATGAGCCGGCGCACCTCCTCGGGGCTGAGCACAACCGGGAGCGTGCGAGGCACGCGTACCGGCTGCATCCGCGCCATCAGCTCAGGCCGGCCGAGCGTGACTTCGAAGAAGAACTTCAGACCGCTGATCGCGGCGTTCAGCGACACCGGCGACGCGCCGTGATCGACCAGATGCAGCTGGTAGTCCCGGAGGTCCTCGACAGTGGCGGTATCGGGTAAACGCCCGAGGTATCGGGCGAACTGACGTACGGCACGTAGGTAGGCGGCCTGGGTCTTGGGTGCGAACTTGCGCATGCGCAAGTCCTCAAGCATACGGCGGCGCAGCGGGCTGATGCCCGGATCGGAGGAGGTCATGATGGGGCTCCTGCTGGAGGACGAGGCGGATTGCCTCAACCACCAACATAAGCGCCGGCGCCACTGGCCTCCCATTCGCCGCCAGAGACGGGCCGCAGCCCCCTACCGCGCGAGCGGTTTAGTCCAGTTGGCCTAAGCCGACGTTTGTGTATCGACGCCGATATGCCCGCTCACTGCTGGAGACCGGTCGTTCGGCAAGGCAATGGCGCACGGCCGCCACCGACTTCAGCGAATGAGTACTTTCGACCCACTTCCGCCTCTCCGGTAAGTTTCGCGAACGACGGCTCCCGAGCGGCCAGGAGACGATGGCAGATGACGTTTTGAAGTACTTGTCGTTGGTGGGTCGAGTGAAGATGCGCCACCATCGCACGCATGACGGCCTGATCAAAAGAGAAGACGCATCCGTTAGCAAGCACCGCAATCAGGTCGTCCGCGTCGCCGGGGTTTCAGTCGCCGATCGGCATGCGGTCGGTCTCGTGTTGCTGGCATTCGGCCAGGGCGGCATGTTCACGCTCCGTGCGCTGTCGTTCGGCGTGGTGGCGCTTGCGGTGTGGGCGATGGGCATCGAGACGAAGGGGCTCGCGCTCGAAACGCTCGTATCCCGCGTGCAACCGCAAGCGGCACGACTTCGCGTGGCCATCGACGATGTCCGCTAGATTGTCGCTTACGCTGCCACTCCGTGACGAGCGTGGCGAGTCGAATCAATTGCCGCGCTGCCCGCCTTCGCCTGGCCGTACCCCTTCCTGTCGCAGCGCGTCCGCCGTGCGATCGCTCTGCGCTTGCGTGGCGGCCGTCGCGTCGGCCGGGTCATCACGCTGTCGCATCAGCCAGTAGACGCTCCCCAGCGCAACCAGCGCAAACCCAAGCGCCGCGATCTGGGCAGGCGCACTGGCCGGATCGAGAATGATGAATTTGCGGGCGATAGCGAGCAGGGCAACGAGAAGCACCGTTTTGACCTGCACGATGTGATCGCGCCGCGCCATCACGCGCGTAATCGAATGTTTGAACTCCATCGCGATCAGCAGCGTCATGACCATGCCGAAGATGGTCTGAAACACCGCGTGATCCAGCGGGTTCAGCGCGTCCGAAACCAGCAATGAAATCACCGCGCGAATCAACTGCCAGAGCGACACGAGGATGATGATGGAAATCACCACGCTCAGCACATGCGCGACAAGCTGCTCGAAGCGTTCATAAAAGGTGAGCATGTCCCACTGCAGACGCAACGCATCGAGATCCCTGCGCAGCCAGCTTTTCTTTCTTTCCATGATTTGGCTCCCGGGCGGCCGTCGCTGCGCCGCGAAAGCACCGCGCGCGTGCATGGATTGCACATGCGTCGCGCACAGTTCATTCGATGATCGCGTAACGCATATGCTACGGTCTTTTGCGTTTGCGCGGGTTCCTTACGGATAACTGCCCAAAGCAGAACGGACGTATGCAGTTATTGATAACAGAGGCCGAACTATTTCGCGCTTCTGATACGAGGGTACCTTTCATGTACGCGAAGAGGTACTAAGCTTGAAGCAGCAGGTCCATGCACTGTACCCCGACGATTGCGCAATATGGAACACGCCATTTTGGCAGCGCCCCATCAGGGATTACGTCACTACCCGCCCCGCACAGGCTGCACCGAGCGGCGCGGCGGAGCACATGCGGACATCTGCCTGCTCGTCCCGGCAGACAGGACAGCTGTGGAAGCAAGTGGACGGAACAACGCCGGCACGCGAAGCCAGGTCAACGTTCGCGCGCCGTGCATCGGCCTGATTCCGGCCGGTGCAAAACTGACTGCCGCCGAGGACGATCCCCAAGGGCTCGTCATCGCGCTCGACTCGCGCATACTCGAAAGCAGATCACGTCAGGTTTTCGGCTCGTCGTCGAGCCGCGAATTGCCACTGTGGTTTCAGGCCTGGGATCCGTTTCTGCGTGAGGCCGCGAGCACGTTGATATTGCTCGCTCAAACGGCCTTCGTGGAGGCCGGCTGTCTCGATGGTTTCGCCGATGCCATCGCCCTGCATGTCTCGTACCATTACAGCCGCGATGTCCACGCACGCGTTCGTGAAGCGCCGCTCAGCCAGCTAAAACTGATGCTGATCAACGCGTTCATCAGCGAACACATTGCCGAAAACATTCAGGTCGAACAACTCGCCGCCCGGGTGCATATGAGCCCATCGCATTTTGCGCACGCGTTCAAAGAAACAACCGGCTCCCCGCCTCATTTTCATCTCACCACCGAGCGCGTGACGCTGGCCAAAACGATGCTGTCTTCGAGCAGATTGCCGCTGATTGATGTCGCGGCCCGCACGGGTTTTCGGACCCAGCAGCACTTCACCGAGGTATTTCATCGCTACACGGGCATGACCCCGCGCGTGTTCCGCCTTGCCGCCCATGGTGCACAGACTGCGACAGCGAATGACACGGCAGGAGCGCAGAAATCCGACACGTCTCGGCAGGAATGAGAAAGAAGCCTCTGCTGTCGGCGCGTACTGTGGAAATACATCGCTTCAATGGCTCCGTCAGCGGCGCGAGGCGCGCTGAGCGGGCATCTGTTCATTGTCTCGCGAGGCCCACAATGCACAATCTGCTTGGACACGCGTGGTGGATGCTGGCGCTGCGCGGCGCGGCCAGTTTCATCTTTGGCGTGCTGGCGTTGGCTCTGCCCGGTCTTACACTCACCTTTCTGGTCGCGTTGTACGCTGCGTATGCAATCGTCGGCGGCGTTGGGGCGATCAGCGGGGCCGTCCGTCATCGCGGTGATACGCCTGGCTGGTGGGCGCCGCTGCTGCTGGGACTGTGCAGCGTCGCCGCCGGGTTGATCGCGATCCTCCTGCCGACGATCACCGCCCTCGTGCTCGTCCTCGTGATGGGCGTCAATGCCATCGCGACGGGCGTGTTCGACCTTATCACCGCGTTCCGGCTGCGCGTTCATATTCGCGGCACCTGGCCGCTGTACCTGAGCGGCATTCTTTCCCTGGTGTTCGGCGTGCTCGTACTAGCGTGGCCCGGCGCCGGCGCGCTCGCGCTCGTCTGGATGATCGGTGCGTATGCCATTTTCACCGGCGCGTTGCTGCTGGCGCTCGGCGTCAGTGCGCGGGGCTGGCTCCGCGATGGGCTGAGGGGCCATCCGTCCGCCGGATGAGGGCGCGCATCGTGTAACTCAATTCATGAAAGGAGTCAGTCATGTCACTCGATCTCGACAAGTGGAACCCGTTCAGGTTTCTACGTCATTCCGCCGATGAGAAACAGAGGCAGGCTTCGTCCGGCGTCCCGCAACAGGCCCAGCAGCAGGGCACCCAGCGAACAGCCGGTGCGCAGCCTTCAGGCGCCGCCGCCTTGCCGTCGATATGGGCCGATTCGGCGCGCTGGCCGCTGGCCGATCCCTTCCAGCTGTTCACCGATCTGATCCGCGATCCGTTCGGTGGCCTCGGTCCGCTGGAACAGTGGTTCGGCGACTTCAGCCCTAGCCGGTTCCAGCCGCGCATCGACGTGGTCGACGACGGCGACGCGCTGCGTATCGTCGCCGAACTGCCCGGCCTGAACCGCGACGACGTGAAACTCGAAGTAGTCGAGAACATGCTGCTGCTGAGCGGCAACAAGCAGATCGAGTCCAAAGGGGAAGAAAAAGGCTGTTACCGGATAGAACGTGCGTTCGGGCAATTTCAGCGCGCGGTTCCGCTGCCGGCCGGCATCGATCCCGATCGCGCCGAGGCGCGCTTCGAGAATGGCGTGCTGACGGTACGCGTGCCGAAGGCCGGAGAGGTAGCACAAACCACGAAGCAGATCGAGATCAAATGACACCGGGTGACGCGCGGACCTCGCGGCATTTCCGCGAGGCCGCGCCCCCGTGCGTCAGCTGCCTGGGAATCGACAGGCAGCTGATGCTGCGCCACGAACATCACATGGAGTTCATGGCACGTCACTGAGTCGCCCGATCAGATTCCACGTCGTTTCGGGCTCCGGCCCGGTCGCAAAGGCCGCTCGGCACAAACCACGCTTGGGGATCCTCGATCACGAATCTCGGCTAGATGAAAGACTCATGGGGAGAGTCATCCTGATGACGACGGGGTTGCTCTCGTCGAGCCAGCGGTCGCTTGGCGTCACGCGTGCATCGTTCCGCAATCGCGTGAATCGTTCGGCTTCAACTTGAGCCGTCCTGTAAATGGAGAGGTTGACCATGCCTGCCCTTTGCGAAATTTGTCATGCCCGGCCCGCAGTTGCACAAGTGACGGTAGTACAAAACGGCCAGCGTAAATCGATGTCGATCTGTGATTACGATTACCGTCAATTGATGCGCCATCAAAGCATGCTCAATCCGTTCGATTCCCTGCTCGGCGGCGGTCTTTCGCGTCTATTGGGCGAGCTTCCCGGCGCGGCCGGAGACGAGCATGACGACGACGCTGGACTCGTCGCTTCTGTGCCGCGCGAGTCCGTCGATGCCACCGATGCGTTCAGCGAGCAGACAATGGAACTGCTGCAGCGCGCGGCGGAAAAAGCTCACGAACTGCAGCGCACCGAGCTCGACACGGAACATGTGCTGTACGTCCTCGCCGACACCGACGTTGTCGCGGCGCTCTTCAAGGAATTGAAGCTTTCGCCGGAGGACATCAAACGATACATCGACCAGCACGCGCAAAAGGGTCACGCCGACTCCGACGCGCCCATCGACAAGATGACGGTCTCGCCGCGGCTGAAGAAAGCGTTTCAATACTCGTTCCAGGCGTCGCAAGAACTGGGGCATTCCTATGTTGGTCCCGAGCACGTGCTGATCGGCCTGGCCGCCGTTCCGGACAGCATCGCGGGCGCGTTGCTCAGGAAATACGGCGTCACGCCCGAGGCGTTGCGGCAGAAAGTGGTGAAGGTCGTCGGCAAGGGTGCGGAAGATGGACGCGTCGACACGCCCAGCGGCACGCCGACACTGGACAAGTTCGGACGCGATCTCACCGCAATGGCGCGGCAGGGCAAGCTCGACCCTGTACTGGGACGCGCGCAGGAAATCGAGAGCACGATTGAAGTGCTCGCGCGGCGCAAGAAGAACAATCCGGTGCTGATCGGGGAACCGGGCGTGGGCAAGACCGCGATCGTGGAAGGATTGGCGCAGCGCATCGTGAACGACGACGTGCCCGAGGATCTGCGCGGCAGGCGGCTCGTCGAGATCAACCTCAATTCGATGGTCGCTGGAGCGAAGTATCGCGGCGAATTCGAAGAGCGCGCGAAGCAGTTGATCGACGAAATCACCGCGAAGCAGAGCGAGCTGATCGTCTTCATCGACGAATTGCATACCATCGTCGGTGCGGGACAGGGCGGCGGCGAAGGCGGTCTCGATATCGCCAACGTGCTCAAGCCCGCGCTCGCGCGCGGCGAGCTGAGCCTGATCGGCGCGACGACCCTCAACGAGTATCAGAAGTACATCGAGAAGGACGCGGCGCTCGAGCGGCGTTTCCAGCCCGTTCTGGTACCGGAACCGACCGTCGAGCAGACCATCGTGATTCTGCGCGGCCTGCGCGACAAGCTCGAAGCGCACCATCAGGTGACCTTCGCGGACGACGCGTTCGTCGCGGCGGCAGAGCTTTCCGATCGCTATATCACCTCGCGTTATCTGCCGGACAAGGCGATTGATCTCATCGATCAGGCAGCGGCGCGCGTGCGCATTGGCTCGACTTCCCGGCCGCCTGACATCCAGGAACTCGAAGCGGAGATCGCGCAGTTCAAACGCGAGCAGGACTATGCATCGTCGCGCAAGCGCTTCGACGAGGCCAAGGGCTTCGAGGAGCGCATCAAGGAGAAGCAGGCGAACCTCGACGAGCTAACCGAAGCGTGGCAGCGCAAGACCGGATCGGAGACGCTCGAAGTGACGGTCGCCGCAGTCGCTGAAGTCGTATCGCGTCTCACCGGCATACCGGTCACCGAGCTGACGCAAGAGGAGCGGCAGAAGCTGCTCGACATGGAGAACAAGCTGCGCGAGCGCGTCGTCGGGCAGGACGAAGCCGTGCTCGCCGTGAGCGATGCCGTACGTCTCTCG
Source organism: Paraburkholderia sp. Clong3 (assembly GCF_050436485.1). NCBI lineage: Bacteria > Pseudomonadati > Pseudomonadota > Betaproteobacteria > Burkholderiales > Burkholderiaceae > Paraburkholderia > Paraburkholderia sp. Clong3. Next base: position 1,518,070 of record NZ_JBNDMH010000003.1, read on the forward strand.
CGCGCCGGCATGGGTCAGGTCCATCGGCCGATTGCGACGTTCCTGTTCCTCGGTCCGACCGGTGTCGGGAAAACGGAGCTTGCGAAGGCGCTCGCGGAAACCGTGTTTGGCGACGAGCAAGCCGTGATTCGCATCGACATGTCGGAATACATGGAGCGACATGCGGTCGCTCGATTGATTGGCGCGCCTCCGGGCTATGTGGGGTATGACGAAGGTGGTCAGCTCACCGAGCGCGTGCGCCGCCGTCCGTATTGCGTGATCCTGCTCGATGAAATCGAGAAGGCGCATCCGGATGTGAACAACGTGCTGCTGCAAGTGTTCGACGACGGCAGACTCACCGATGGCAAGGGCCGGGTAGTCGACTTCAGCAACACGATCATCATTTCGACCAGCAATCTCGGGTCGTCGATCATCATGGACAACCTCGAGAAGAGCGACAAGGATCGCGATTCGGAGAAGGAAATCCGCGAGAAGCTGATGGACGTGTTAAAGGGGCACTTCCGTCCCGAGTTCCTGAACCGCATCGACGAGATCATCGTTTTTCACGGACTTTCGCGCGGGAACATCCGCGCGATTGTGCAGATCCAGATCGATCGCGTAGTGCGGACCGCGGCGGCGCAGGGCATTACGCTCAGGGTGCAGGACTCGCTAATCGATCATCTCGCCGACGTGGGCTATCGACCGGAATTCGGTGCGCGCGAGCTGAAGCGCCAGATTCGTCAGGAACTCGAGACGAGGCTTGCAAAGGAAATGCTGGGCGACAAGATCAAGTCCGGCGATACCGTGGATGTGGCCTTCGACAAGGGCTCGGACAAGGTGACGCTGACGACGGTCGAAGCTGAAGCAAAGCCGAAGGAGAAAAAGGGCAAGCCGGCGAGCAAGAAGGGCGCGCCGAAGTCGGACCAGGACAGGAAGGAATCCTCGAAGACCGATTCCTGATCGCCATCGTCGGCATTTGTGTATTTCGTGGAGCGCCACGCTCGGTGAAGAACACTGCCGGAGCGCAGCGGCGATATCAGTTGCCCGCGGTCACGGCTGCCGTGACGAAGATCGATGCTCGCATCGGCCTGCTCGGCGGTGATGAGCGACATGTCGGCGTAGCGTGTGATCGGCGACGACAGGAAGGACGTGATGCAGACAGTATGGGCTCCTCGCTCGCGCGCGATCTGAAGCGCGCACCGTGGCCTTTGTCCGTCGCGAATTGCTGATCCGGAACACGACGCATTTGTCGTCGAGATCCACGGACGTGAACTGCTGGATGCTCTGATCTCGGTAGAAGATGCACTTCTTGCCCACGCGAAAGAATCGCACCACGCCATTTTCCGCGGCGAGCGCGAACGGCGGGACGACCGGCACGAAAGCATTTCCCCGACGGTTTCCGTCGCCGGCAGCGCCCGGCGTTGAGAAACGCGCGAAAGATGCGACCATACAGCCGTGGCCGGCTGCTCGCGACGTCAAGATGCGCAACGCGATTGCGCCCGCCAGCCACACGGTGCGGGACTGCTGCGCGCTTGCCGCTATACTTCCCCCTCCACCACGGACCGGCCACATCTGCTCCCTTGGTTGACGAAGTGTTCGGCTGTTCGAATCTCTTCATCCCTTGGACGTCATCCTTCGGAAACGTCGCTTGCGCTACGTTCCGGGGCCATCGAGTGGCTCGCCATCTGGCTATCCACGCTCCATCACCGACAACGCGATCTCCTTCTGCGCCTCGAGACTCGCGAGTTGCTTTGTCAGCGACGCACGTATCGATTCGTACGCAGACTTGCCCAGCGCAAGCCGTAGCGGAGGGGACGGACTGTCGATCGCGGTGATCATTGCGTCGACAGTTTTCGCCGCATCCGCAAAATCGAAATAGCCAGCGTCGAGTGCGCACCGGATTTCACCGACGGGCGTGTCGTCGTACACGCGCATCGGCGCCGCGCGGTCGAGACCCGCGCCAAAGTTGGTGCGCGTAGGACCGGGCTCCATGATCACGAAGTCGATGCCGAACGGTCCGACTTCTTGCGCGGCAGCTTCGACGAAACCCTCGATTCCCCATTTCGCCGCGTGATAAATGCTAAAAGCCGGATAGCCGATTCGGCCGCCTTCCGACGACACCTGCACGATCCGTCCGCCGCCCTGTTCCCGCAGACGCGGAATGACCGCGCGTATCAACTGGATCGACCCGGTCAGATTCGTCTCGATCTGCCGTGCAATCTGGGTGTCGTCGAGCTCTTCGGCCGCGCCGAACAGCCCGTAGCCCGCGTTGCTGACGACGACGTCGATGCGCGCGAGCGCAGCAAATGCCTGCGCTACAGCGGCTCTGATTGCATCGACGTTCGTCAGGTCGCAAGTGACGACCTCCAGTCGGTCGCCGTGTTGCTTGCGCAGATCGTCCAATGCGCCGGGCCTGCGCAGCGTCGCGACAACGCCGTCGCCGCGTGCCAGCAGCTTCTCCGTCAGCCCACGCCCCAGCCCGCTCGATGCGCCCGTGATCAGCCAGTTCTTCGTCATGCTCATGCTCCGTTGGAAGGATCAGGAGTTCATGCTAGAACAATGGAATTCGTCGGAGAAGCCAGGCCGATCGGCATGACGTGTTGAAGGAAATTCACCAATGGGCAAACCGACTCTCAACGATTTGCAGGCGTTCATGGTCGTCGCCGCGCGGCGGAGCTTCGTGCAGGCCGCAGGCGAACTGGGCGTGTCGCGTTCGGCGCTGAGCCATGCGATGCGCGGACTCGAGAACGATCTGGATGTGCGCTTGCTGCACCGGACCACGCGCAGCGTATCCCTGACAGAAGCGGGGGAGCGTCTGCTTGCACGTCTGCGCCCTGTGCTGAGCGATCTCGATCACGTGCTCGACGAGGTCGCGCGGGAAGATGAGGCGCTTCGCGGCACGCTGCGCATCAATGGAAGCGACGGGGCGATCCGTCAACTGCTCCAGACTGTCGTGCCGCGCTTTCTGGCGATGTATCCGCAGATGGAGCTGGATCTCGTCTCGGACGGACGTTTCGTCGATATCGTCGCGGAAGGCTTTGATGCAGGCGTAAGGCTCGGTGAAGCGGTACCCAAGGACATGATCGCGGTACGGGTCAGCGAGGATTCACGCTTTGTTGCAGTGGCGTCGCCGCGTTATCTGCGCAAGTATGGCCGGCCTGCCGTGCCGGACGAATTGCAGGCCCATCGCTGCGTCCGGCAACGTCTGCCCAGTGGCAAACGCTATCGATGGGAGTTTGCGCGTCACGGTCAGGCCTTCACGATAGATCCGCCCGGCGCGCTCACGATGGACAGCAATACGTTGATGATCGAAGCGGCACTGGGGGGACTCGGTATTGCATACGTACCCGAGCCGTATGCGCGCGACGCGATGGCACGCAAGCGGCTCGTTGCGGTGCTGAGCGATTGGTGCCCGCTCATTCCCGGACTGTTTCTCTATTTTCCCGGAAGCCGACATATTCCCGCCGGGTTGCGGGCATTCATCGAGCTGGTGCGGCAACTGCCCGGCAGCGTGTCCGAGCCGTCGAGGTAGCTTCCGCGAATCAGCAGCTTCGCACGGCCTTTGATGCAACCGTTAGCTGAACTCGAGCTCAAGTCGTAACTGGATTGAAAACAGTCATGACGGTGGTCGCCATCGAACGACCTGATCGGGCAGACCAGCGCGGACTGCCTCGGGCAGCGGGCGGCCATTTTCTGCCGTTCGGCTACGCGCCGGCGCTGACGCTCCAAGTCATGCGCGGCCGAAGCTCCCAGACGCCCCTGGCCCAGCCGCATTCGCACACCGCAAAGCACACCCCGTCAGCCACGCTCCAACCGCCTGAGTACCGTCCCCACCAACCTGTCAAACGGCAATGTACTCGCAGCCAGCGCACTGACCTCAGAAAAATTCTCCCTCACGATATCTGTCAACACCTGCCCCGGCGGCGCCTCGACCAGCACCTGCGCGCCCATTTCCTGCATCACGGTGAGCGCATCGAACCAGCGCACGGTGTAACGCATATTGGTCGCAAGATCCTCGCGAATCGCATCGGCCGTATATAACGGGCGTCCACCGCGATTGCCGATATAAACACCGCGCGGTCTTTCAAAATGCAACGTGCGCGAGTACGCCAGCAGTTCGTCGCTCGCGCGCGCGAGCAATTCGCAATGCGAGGGCACGCTGACCGCGAGCCGCGTGGCCTTGCGCGCGCCGGCCGCGAGCGCGCGTTCGATGAACCCGTCGAGCGCATCGTCCGCGCCGGCCATCACGATCTGGCGCGGTGCATTGACGTTGCCGACATACACGCGTTGCCGTTGCTCCGCGGCCTGCTGTGCAACGAGCGTTTCCGCCTGCCGCTCGCTCAAGCCGGAGACGGCCGCGAGACCATAGCCCGCCGGATAAGCGGTTTCCATCAGCTCGGCGCGTCGCTGCACCATCTTCAGCGCGTCGCGGAACGCCACCGCGCCACAACTGACCGCCGCCGCATACGCGCCGATCGACAGTCCCGCGCTGATCTGCGCCGCCAATCCTTCATCGGCGAGCGCGCGCATGATCGCGACGCCCGCGACGGTCAAGCCCAGTTGCACCGCGACCGTCGAATCGAAAGCGTCGGCTGAGTCGAGCGTCAGCACGTCGATGCCAAGTGTGTCGGAGGCTTCAGCGAGCGTGTCCTGTACCGCGCGATGCTGCGGCAGTCGATGCAGAAAGCCTTCGCTCTGCGCACCCTGGCCGGGGAACAGAAGCGCGAGCATCAGGCAATGCCATGGTGAGCAACCGCCGCCCACGGATCGGCGATCAAGCGGGGGCCGCTCGCATCGCGGGCAAGCACGCGCGCCTTGCCTGCGGCCCATTCCGCGAGCGCCACGCCACCCGCGGGCGTTTCGAGTTGCGCATCGATGCGGATACCGATATGCGCCGCGAGCGTTTGCAGTTGCTCCAGCAAAGCACTCGCGACATTCAGCGCCAGCGGTTGCGGCACGCGGATCAACAGATCGAGGTCGCTCGTTTCGTTGACAGTCGGCACGTGCGTCGCCAGTTCAAAGCCGGTGCTGCCAATAGGTCCCCAAGCGAATCCACCAAGCGGACCGCCCGAATCACGTTGCAACGAAAGCAGTGCAACGAACGAGGGCAATGCAGCACGTCCAGCATCGGTTTGCGTCTGCGCGAGCGATTCCGGCGGCACGGCACCGACGATATCGTCCGCATGCACCCATGTGCCGTAGCGTTGCGCTCGCTTCGCACCGCGCACGCCGATCGCGACGAAACCATCAGCGGTGAGCGCGCGTCGAACGACCGCATACGGCGCGCGTTCGAACGCGTCGCGAACCCACGCTGGTTCGTCATCGGGCGAGTCCAGCCGCCGCAAGCGCAGCAGATCATGCGGCCGCCACCGCGCGTCGCACGACGTGGCGTGCACGGTGGAGAAGGGCGCAGCCGCGCACACGCGCATCACACGGCATCCCATTGTTCGGCAAGACGCCGCCGCACCTCGATCGACGCCGCGCGAGTCTGCCGCGCCGCCGCCGATTCCAGCCGACGCGCGAGCGTACGATCCCCCTCGCGCGCGCTGCGAATCTGCTCGACCAGCACCGTGCGCACGCGCTCGATCTGTGCCGCGTCGGGCGCGTCCGCGTCGATGCCTTCGATCAACTGATCGAGCAGCCCCAACTTCGCGAACGACGTCATCGAATACGACATCGGCACGATCGTGTCGCCGAGTTCGTCGAGTTCTTCGACCGTGCGGCGCGTGACACGCGCGGCCGCTTCCTTGCCCATCGCGTGGACCATCGTGCCGGGCGCGTCGAGCGCGACGATGCGGTTCGCCTGATAGCCGTGCGCGAGGAACGCGCCGGACATCGCCGGACCGACGATCAGCGCGATCACCGGATGGCCGGCGTCGCGCGCGCTCGCATAGGCGTCGACGGCGGCCGCGCAGGCGAGGTGGATGCCGAGCATTTCCTCGCGATAGCCGTACGCTTGGCTCTTCACGTCGACGATCGCGACGATCGGGCGGCGCGTGCCTGCATCCACACCCGCATCCGCTTCGATCGCTTCACGCACCGCGCGCGCGAGTTGCCAGCCTTGTTCGAGCCCGACCACGTTGGTGGTCGCGCGCGGAAAACGGTTCGCGGGATCGGGCACGACCGTGATGAAGCGCGCGGTGTCGCCGCCGAGCGGCGCATCGCCGCTCCAGACGGGCGCCGTGCTCGACGGTTCACCGGCAAGTGCATTAAACCAGCGCGCGCCGCGCGTGAGTGTCGTGTCGTTCATGCCTGCTCCCTGTTCGACGCATCGCGCCCTTGCGGGTTGTACACATCACGCAGCGTCTCGGGCGTGACGCTCGCCGGATCGATCCGCGCGAGCCTCTGCAAGAACGTGTCGACCTGCTCGCTGCGATGCGTGCCCGGCACGCCTTGCGCGAACGCGGCGTGTACGGCGGCGCGCACGGCCTCGGCATCGTCGTCGACGAGTGTGTCGGCGAGCGCGCTCGCGACGCGCTGCTCGCCGCCGATCAGTTGCCATACGCGGCGGCGGTCGCTCGCGTCGAGTTCTTCGATACCGGCTTCCTGCTCGATCACTTCAGGTCCGTTCATGCCGAGCCGTCCCTGCTTCGTCACGATCAGATACGAGCACAGCGCGGCCGCGAGCGACATGCCGCCAAAGCAGCCGACCATGCCGGCGATCACGCCGACCACGGGCACGCGCCGGCGCAGCGCGACGATCGCTGCCTGAATCTCGGCGATGACCGCAAGCCCAAGGTTCGCTTCCTGCAACCGCACGCCGCCGGTCTCGAACAGCACGACCGGGCGCACGCGCTTGCCACGCTCGCAGTCGCGTAGCGCCATCTCGAGCGCCGCGGCGATCTTGCTGCCCGACACTTCGCCGATGCTGCCGCCCTGGAACGCCGATTCGATCGCGGCGACTACGACCGGTTCGCCGTCGATCGTGCCGCGCGCGATCACGCAGCCGTCGTCGGCCTGGCAGACGATGCCCTGCAAGGGCAGCCAAGGCGACCCAATGCGATCGAACGGTCCGAGCAGTTCGCGGAAGCTGCCCGCGTCGAGCAGCGAGCGGGCGCGCTCGCGCGCGGGCAGTTCGATGAAGCTTTCGCGCAGCAGCGGCGCGCTATCTACGCTGGCGCTCGTGCTCATACGCTGTCTCCTTCCTCGGCCGCTTCGACCGCTTCGGCGAGCCGCAACGCGACCACGCCCGGCGTCGCGCCGAAGTCGTTGATCTCGATGTGCGCGGCGCCGTCGTAGCGCGTGAAGAAGCGGTCGAGCACGCTCTTCCAGATGTGGCTATAGCCGTCGACGCTGGTGCGCACCACCACGTGCGCGGCGAGCGCCGAACCGCCTGGATCGGCGGCGGCAGGCGACAGCAGCACTTCCAGATCGCCCGAGCCGACCACGCCGACGTGCGCGCGGGTCGTGACGGCGCGTTGCGCCGGATAGTCGAAGGTCAGATGTTCCATGAGGCTCAGCTCCGGCTGGCGTCGCGATGCGCCAGCATGTCGAGAAAGAGGGTGGCGGCGAGCAGATCGGCCGCGCCGCCCGGCGATGCGTTCAGCGACAGCAGTTCGCGTTCGAGCGCGTCGAGCGCGACGCGGCCCGCGGCTGTCGAACTGCCGCCCGCGTCGAGCACGCGCCGCGCGCCGCGCTGCCCCGCATGCAAGCCCGCGAGTCCCGCGCGATGCAGCAGGCAGGTATCGTCGAGCGTGCTCATGATCGCGAGCAGCGCATCGATGCGCGCGGCGTTTTCGTCGAGACCGCGTGCGCGGGCCGCGTGCAATGCCGGCAGGCCGACCTCGAGCGCGTGCGGAAAGCCGTCCTGCGCTTCGCGCCGCGCGCCGCCGACCTGATAGCGTCGACGCGCGCGTTCGCCGTGGCTATCGGACGAAGCGGCGAAGCGGTCCGGGAAGCAGGCGATCTGCGCGGCCACCGTGCAGATGCGCGAGGTATCGACACGGTTGGGATCGCCAGGTCTGTGCGCACGCATGGAGGAACTCGAAGCCGTTTCGAGCGCCACGCCCGCAACCAGCAAGCCGATGATCCAGATCGCGCCGCGATGCGCATTGCTCCCTCCCGTCGCCTGCATCATCTCCTGTTCGCCCGCGCGGCCGATCTGCGCGAGCTCGGCGCGCAGCAGCGCCGAGGGTTCGCCGCGGCGGCGCGCCGTGCGCGCGAGTGCCGCGAAGGTCGGTTCGAGCGCGTGCGCGGAGCGCCGCATGATCTCGAGATCGAGGTCGCGATGCGCGCCGCTGCCGCGCCGGTCGACGAGCGCGGGCTTCGGCGTGAGCTCCGCCTCGTCGATCAGCGCGATGATCGCGTCGCGCGCGAGTTGGGCGTCGGAAAACGGCGCGACCGGCGAGGTGCCACATGCATCGTGTAGGACCGAAGCATGCGGCGCGTCCAACCGTTCAGGAAGAACAGCAGCGGATGCCATCGTCACCAGCTCCGGAAGCGCGCGGGCGGCGCGTACAGTCCGCCCGACCACGTGACCAGATCGTCGATGCTGCGCGCCGCGAGCAGCGAACGCTTCGCGTCGCCGCGCCGGATGCCGAGATCTTCCGGATACGCGACGATGCCGCGCCGGCGAAATTCCGCGGTTTTCTCGGGCTTCGCGCGCAGACCGATCGGCGTGACACCGGCCACCGCCGCGACCGCCGCGCGCCGCTCGTCGATGCCTTCGGCCTTGTGCAGATGCGCGATGCCTTCCTCGGTGACCACATGGCTCACGTCGTCGCCGTAGATCATCACCGGCGCGATCGGCATGCCGTTTTTCGCGCCGACCGCGACCGCGTCGAGTTCATCGACGAAGGTCGGCTCGCCGCCTTTCTTGTACGTTTCCGCGAGTTGCACGACGAGCTTCTGGCCACGCGACACCGCGCCGTCGCCCTTCAACAGCTTCAGCCACGCCTCGCTCGAATGACGCCGGCCGCGCGGATCGTGGCCCATGTTCGGCGCACCGCCAAAACCGGCGAGCCGTCCGCGCGTGACCGTCGACGAATTCGCGTCCGCATCGATCTGCAGCGTCGAGCCGATGAACAGGTCGACGCCGTATTGCCCGGCCAACTGGCACAGCACGCGGTTCGAGCGCAGGCTGCCGTCGTTGCCGGTGAAGAACACATCGGGGCGCGCCTCGATATACGCCTCCATGCCGACCTCGCTGCCGAAGCAATGGATGCTGTCGACCCAGCCCGATTCGATCGCGGGGATCATCGTCGGGTGCGGATTGAGTGTCCAGTTGCGGCAGATCTTGCCCTTGAGACCGAGCGATTCGCCGTAGGTGGGCAGCAGCAGTTCGATCGCCGCGGTATCGAAGCCTATGCCGTGATTTAGCGACGTGACGCCATACGGCTCGTAGATGCCGCGTATCACCATCATCGCGGTCAGCACCTGCAAGTCGCCGATATGGCGCGGATCGCGCGTGAACAGCGGCTCGACCGCGAACGGCCGGTCCGCCTGCACGACCACGTCGACCCACGAGCCCGGAATGTCGACGCGCGGCAATTCGTCGACGATCTCGTTGACCTGCACGATCACGATGCCGTGACGGAACGCGGCGGCCTCGGCGATCGTCGGCGTGTCCTCGGTATTCGGGCCGGTGTACAGATTGCCGTGACGGTCGGCCTTGTCCGCGCACAGCAGTGCAACGTGCGGCGTCAGGTCGACGAACATGCGCGCATACAGCTCGACATACGTATAGATCGCGCCGATTTCGAGCTGGCCGTCTTCGAGCAGTTGCGCGACGCGCAGACTCTGCGGCCCCGCGAACGAGAAATCGACCTTGTGCGCGATGCCGCGCTCGAACAGCGTCAAGTGCTCAGGACGGCTAATGCTCGAAATCAGCAGATGCACGTCGTGCAGCTTGTGAGGATCGACCGTGGCGAGCGAGCGCGACAGGAAGTCGGCCTGCTTCTGGTTGTCGCCTTCGAGCGCGACGCGCTCGCCGGGCTGGATCAGCGTTTCAAGCGCATCGACGATGCGGTGCGTGGGCAGCACGCCGTCTTCGAGCCACGGCGCGATGGCCGCGAGGCGGCGGTTCTTTTCGTCGCGCCGGGTCGTCCACGAGCGGGCAGTGGACCGCGATGCGGCAGCTTCGGCGGGGTGGTTCATCGGCTCGGTCATCGGTTCGATCAGCTCCCGGTGGTGACGCGCGGGCGTCGGCCGCGCGGCTTCGGTTGATGCGCAAGCGCTTCTTCGCGCGCGCGCTCGGTCAGGAAACGATGCAGAAGCTCGCCGGTGCCGAGCAGATGCGCGACCACCAGCGACTGCGCGGTCGCGATATCGCGGCGCTCGACGGCTTCGAGCAGCGCGGCGTGCTCACTGTCGGACTCGCCCTTGTACGACGGCAAGCCGAACTTCAGGCGCAGATAGCGTTCGCCGCGCCGGTGCAGCAAGCCGATCATGTCCTCGAGCTGCGGCCGGCCGGCGGGCGCGTAGAGACACATATGGAACGCGGCATTGCGCGTGACGTATAGCGACGGATCCTCTTCGCGCTCGGCGGCGTGGCACAACTCCCTGGCTTCGCGCAGCGTCGCGGCGGTGTGATGCGGAATCGCAAGGCCGAGCGCGAGACTTTCGAGCGCCGAGCGGATCTCGTAGATCTCGCGCGCTTCGTTGGCGGACAGCGGCGCGACGCTCGCGCCTTTATGGACCGCCGCGCGTGCCCAGCCCTCGCTTTCGAGCTGGCGCAGCGCCTCACGAACGGGAATCGCACTGACCGAGAAATGCCGGGCAATCGCGTCCTGGCGCAGCGGGGCGCCAGGCGCGAGCGTGCCGTCGACGATCGCCGCGCGCAGCGCCTCAGCAATCATGTGCGAGGTGCTTTCGCGCGGCGCGGCGGCCGGAAGAAACGAACCGGACATGGCGGCTTCCAGGGGAAAACCTTCAGTTGCGTCGGTCATGGTATCAAATATTATATATAAAAAGACGCGCATTTCAGCGCGGGCAAACCCGGAAGTCTTGAACCACATTCCAGGCAGGTGCTCGCGCCGTCCTCTGAATGAGTTGTACGAGGACATCGCTGATCAATCAACGTCGTCGAGCCATCCCCAAGCGCGCCCGTCCCTTTCTTCGTTACGTTCAACTATCGTAGGCCGGAGGAGCATGATGAATACGGTAACCGACCGACGAGCGCTCGCGCGTCAGCGCACACCGCTCAATCGTTCGCAGATCGCAGGGTTCTGGGGAGCGTGGGCCGGCTGGACGCTCGACGGCATGGACTCGTTCATTTACGCGCTGGTTCTCACGCCCGCGCTGACCGAGCTGTTGCCGCGTTCGGGGTTCGCGGCGACGCCGTCGAATGTCGGCCTCGCAGGATCGATCCTGTTCGCGCTGTTTCTGGTCGGTTGGGGACTGTCGTTCATCTGGGGACCGCTCGCCGATCGCTTCGGCCGCACCAAGGTGCTCGCCGCCACCATCTTCACGTTCGCGATTTTCACCGGGCTCGCCGCGACCTCGACCAATGTGTGGCAGCTCGGTATTTATCGCTTCATCGCGGGCGTCGGGATCGGCGGGGAATGGGCGCTCGCGGGCACCTACGTTGCCGAGGCCTGGCCGGAGGATCGTCGCAAAATGGGCGCCGGTTATCTGCAGACCGGCTACTACGCGGGCTTCTTTCTTGCGGCTGCGCTCAATTACACGGTCGGCGTGCATTTCGGCTGGCGCGCGATGTTCCTGACCGGCGCGGTACCGGTCGTCGTCGCGATTCTGATTCTGCTGCGCGTGAAGGAGCCGCAGAAGTGGCAGAAGGCCCACGCAAAGACGGTGCGCGTGAAGCCGTTGCGCGAGATCTTGGGGCCGGCTTACCGGCGTCGCACATGGGTCGCGTGCATTCTGCTGACCATCGCGATCATCGGGCTGTGGGCGGGCGCCGTCTACGAGCCGTCCGCGGTGATCCAACTGGCGGCGCGCGCCGGCATGTCCAAGGGCGATTCGATTCGCACCGCGTCGCTCGCGACCGGCCTGCTGTCGATCGGCACGATCCTCGGTTGTCTCGCGCTGCCGCCACTGGCCGAGCGCATCGGCCGCAAGATGACGCTCGCGGTGTACTTCGCGGGGATGGCGGTGTCGATCGCGGCGAGCTTCGGTTGGGCGTTCTATCTGCCGAACGGGCTCGCGCCGTTCATCGCGTGGCTGTTCGTGCTGGGCTTTTTCGGCGGCAACTTCGCGTTGTTCAGCCTGTGGCTGCCCGAGCAGTTCGAAACCCGCGTACGCGCGACGGCGTTTGCGTTCTGCACGTCGTTTGGACGCTTCGTCGGCGCCGGCGTCAACTTTCTGCTCGGCGCGGCGGTGCTGCATATGCAGACGCTCGGCGTGCCGATCGCGTTGACCGCGCTCGTGTTCGTGCTCGGCCTGTTCGTGATTCCGTTCGCACCGGAGACGAAGGGCGAGACGCTGCCGCAGTAAGAACCGGGCGGGCGGCGCGCCGCTTTACTTCGCGTGACTGCGTGCCCGCCCACCCGGATGGAGCAGCGTCAGCAACGGCCAGCCGAGATTGACGCCGAGACTCGCGGCGACGATCAGCGCCATGCCCGCCAGTTGCGAGAGCGACAGCGCACGGCCATACACGAGCGCATCCACGACGATCGCGGTCAGCGGATAAACGAACAACAGCACCGCGATCACTGGCGTGCTGAGCTTGGGCAGCGCGCCGTAAATCAGCACATACGACAATCCCGTGTGCAGCACGCCCATGCCGATCAGCCAGAACCACTGCATCGGACCGATATGCGTGAGCGTCAAAGGCGCGATGAGCGGCGCGATCAGCGGCAGACAGATCACGCCGACCGCGCATTGCGTGAGCGTCAGCAGATGCGGGCGCATTTCGCCGAGGCTCTTCGCGATCAGCGTGACGCTCGCATACAGCAGCGAGCCGAGCAGCGCTTCGCTCAAGCCGATCAGATAGCTGCTGTGGCCTTGCAGGTTTCCGGCCGCGATCACGCCCGACGCGAGCACGAGCCCGACGAACGCCGTCGCGATCCAGCCGAGCCGGTCCGCGCCGAGCCGCTCGTTAAAGAGCGCCGCGCCGATCAGCACGACCCAGAACGGCTGCACGTGAAACACGACGGTCGCGACCGCGATGCTGGTGCGATGAATCGCATCGAAAAAGCCGACCCATTGCGTGACCATCAGCACGCCGGAAATCAGCGCGAGCGCGACCGTGCGGCGCGTGAACTGCGCGCGCGTGAAAAAGCCCTTCCATGCGCAATAGGCGGCGAGCGAGAGAAAGCCGAACAGGCAGCGGAAGAACACGAGCGTCAGCGCATCGAGCCGCGCCTCCTCGACGAAAACGCCGATCGTGCCCATCAGCAGGCCGCCGCTCGCCAGCGTGATCGCGCCATGTTGACGTGAGGTGAGGGACATGCGCAACGACTCCGTAACATGATGCCCGCGAGTATTGCGCCGCTTGTGGTCTGTTCACAAACGAATTAAATTGAGCAATTCCATAAGCCCGGTTGATAAATCGTGAACCCTGAATTCGACGTCGATCTGTTGCGCAGCTTCGTCGCGGTCGTGGAGGCGGGCAGCTTCACGAAGGCGGCGGCGAGCGTGCATCGCTCGCAGGCGGCGGTCAGCATGCAGATCAAGCGGCTCGAAACGATGCTCGGCACGACGCTGTTCGCACGCAACACGCGCAACCTGTCGCTGACGCGGCCCGGCAGTACGCTGCTCGAATACGCGCGGCGCGCGCTTGCGTTGCAGGAGGAGGCGTGGTCGGCGATCGTGCGGCCCGAGGTGACCGGGCGGGTGGTGCTCGGCGCGCCGGACGACTATGTGTCGTCGCTGCTATCGCCGGTGTTGCGGCGTTTCGCGACGCTGTATCCGCGCGTCGAGATCGAGATCGTCTGCGCGCAGAGCACGGCGCTCGCGCCAATGCTCGCGGACAACAAGATCGACCTCGCATTCGTCACGCGCGACCGCAGGATGCGCGGCGAATTCGTGCGCAGCGAACCGATGGTGTGGGTGGGGGCGTCGGTCGATACGCCGGTGCTGAAGGCCTCGCCGTTGCCGGTGGGTTTGTACGAGCCGGGCTGCGTCGCGCGCCAGCACACGCTGGCTGCGCTGGATGGCGCGCGCATCCGTTATCGCGCGGCGTTCAGCAGCGCGAGCCTGATGGGGCTCGTCGCGACCGTGGATGCCGGTTTGTCGGTGATTGCACTGACGCGGTGCAGCGTGCCGCCGCGGCTCGCGATACTCGGCGACGCGCAAGGCCTGCCGAGAATCGCGCCGCTCGAAATCGTGGTCGCGCGCAGCGCGAAATCGGATCGGCCGACCTGCGATTATCTGGCGCAGCAGATGGTGCAGGATCTGTCGCTGCGGTAGCCAAGCGTGCCAGCCTTAGCCGTTCAGGTGCGCGAATAGGCGGTCACTTCACCCTCGACCGCGAGCCGCACGCGCTCACCCGGACGCGGGCACAGATAACCGGGCACGCGCGCGCGCACCATCGCCCGCGTCGCGGACTGCAATTGCAGCGCGACGCTTGCGTCCTGCCCCTGGAAGATCACGTCAGTGACGAGCGCGTCGTGTGCGGCGCCTGTGCGCGCGGTTTCATCGGCGCGCAGCAGGCGGATCTGCTCGGGACGCACCATCACGTCGACCGCACCGTGACCGACGGGCGCGACCAGTGGGAGTTCGCCGAGCTCGCAACTCGCGCGATCGTGTTGCGCGATGCCCGGCAACAACACCGCCTCGCCAATGAACGACGCAAGCTCGCGCGTCACCGGCCGGCGGTATAGCACTTCGGGCGTCGCGGTCTGGATCAGCCTCCCATTCCACAGCACCGCGACCTCATGCCCGAGCGACAACGCCTCGGACTGATCGTGCGTGACCAGCACGGCAGTCGCGCCGGCCGCGGCCAGCGCACTTGCGACCGCCTGGCGCGTTTCGACGCGCAGCGCGGCGTCGAGCGAGGAGAACGGCTCGTCGAGCATGATCAGCGTCGGCGTGGGTGCGAGCGCACGGGCGAGCGCGACACGTTGCTGTTGACCGCCCGACAGTTGCTGCGGCGCGCGCTCGCCAAAATGCGCGGGCAGGCCGACCAACTCCAGCAACTCAGCGACGCGATGGCGCGCGCGGCGCTGCGTGCGAGGCAGACCGAACACGATGTTGTCCGCGACCGACAGATGCGGAAACAGCGCGCCTTCCTGCGGCACGTAGCCGATGCGGCGTTGCTCCGACGGTACGTGCAGGTTGTCGCCGACGACGCGCCGGCCATCGATCTCGACGCTGCCGCCGTCCGCGCGCTCGAAGCCGCACAACAGCCGCAGCAGTGTGGTCTTGCCGCTGCCCGAGGGCCCCAGCAGCGCGAGCAGCGTGCCGCGCTCGACCGAGAGATCGAGGCCGTGCAGCACCGGGTGACCGTCGAACGATTTCTGCAGTCCGCGGATACGAAGTTCGCTCATGAAAATCCGAAGTAGTCGAACAAAAGCAGCGATGAAAAAACCGGCGCGTGTCAGCCGCGCTCGCCGAGCAGCGCCGAGCGGCCGAGCAGCGCGAACAGCAGCCCCGACGCGCACAGCGAGATGCCGGTCAGCAGCGCCGCATACGGCGCGGCCGCGGCGAACGCCATCGTCGACGTGTCGGCCCACACCTGGGTCGCCAGCGTTTGCGTGTCGAGCGGCGACAGCAGCAGCGTCGCGTTCAGTTCGGTGACGACCGAGATGAACACCATCGCCGCGGCAGCGCCGAGCCCGGGGCCCGCGAGCGGCAGCACGACGCGCACGAGCGTCTGCATCCAGTCAAGGCCGAGCGCGCGCGCGGTTTCCTCGAGGCGCGGCTGCGCCTGCATGAATGCCGCGCGCACGCTGACGAGCGCGACCGGCATGAACAGGATCGCGTAGGCGACGATCAGCAGCGTCGCACTTTCATAGAGCGGCTGCAGCGCATGCACGGCGAGCGAGACGATCGCGAGCGCAATCACGAGCCCCGGCACGCCCTGCGCGAGAAACACGGTGCGCTCGAACAGCGTCGCGAAACGCGTCGGATAACGCACCAGCAGAAACGCGAGCGGCACCACGAGCAACGTGGTCAGCGCGGCGGCCGCGAGGCCGAAACCGAGCGACGAACACGTCGCGTTCCACAGCAGTTCGGGCGATACGTCGGCGGGCGTCACGGCGGCCGCGCCCGGCTGCGTGAGCCAGAAGCCGATCATGCCGAGCGGTACGCCGAGCGTCGCAAGCGTCAGCAGCGCAAAGCCCGCGACGACGAGCCAGCGCCACCCGCCGAGCTCGTAGCGCAACACCGCGCGGCGCGTGCCGCGATCGACGCGCTCATAGCGCGCTGCACCGCGCACGCGAAACTCGAACGCAAGCACGACGAGGCAGATCACGATCAGCAGACACGCGAGCAGAGATGCACCGCCGCCGTCGAAGCTGGTGCGATATTCCGCATAGATCTGCGTGGTGAACGTATGAAAGCGCAGCAGCGTGAACGCGCCGAATTCCGATAGCACGCCGAGCGCGACGAGCAGCATGCCGCCGAGCAGCGCCGGCCGCAGTTGCGGCAGCACGACGCGCGCGAAACTCGTCCAGCGGTTGCAGCCGAGCGCGCGCGCGCTTTCTTCGAGTGCCGGGTCCATGCCGCGCAGCGCAGCGGCGACCGGCAGATAGACGAGCGGAAAATACGCGCAGGTCAAGACCAGCAACGCGCCGTTGAAGTCCTGCAAGTCCTCGCTCAAGGACACCCACGCATAGCTCGAAATGAAGGCCGGCATCGCGAGCGGCGCGGCGCACAGCACCGCCCACGCGCGCCGTCCGGGAAGATGCGTGCGCTCGACGAACCACGCGGCGGCCGTGCCGATCACCGCGCAAACGAGGGTAGTCGTGACGGTGATCAACGCCGTATTGACGAGCAGCTCGCCGACGAGGGGCCGCCAGATCAGATCGAGCGCGTCGCCGATTCCGAAGCTCGCCGCGCGCCAGAACGTAAACGCAATCGGCAGCAGCACCAGCAAAGCGCTGAGTGCTGCCGCCGCAAAAAGGCCGCGCGGCGCGCGCGTCCGCCCGCGCGCCGGGGCTGGGGGGACAGCCGGCGGACCGGCTGACAGTGCTTCGCTCATTTACAGCAGGCCTGCCTGACGTAGCAGCTTGCCGGCCTGGCTATCGTCGCCGAGCTGCTGGATCGTCAGCGTGGGCGGAGTCAGTTCGGCAAACGGCTTGAGGATCGGGTCCGGCGCGACACCCGCGTGCAGCGGATATTCGAACATCACGTGGCTGTTGGCCATCAGCTGCTGTGCGCGTTCGCTGACCAGATAGGCGAGAAACTTCTGCGCGCCGTCCGCGTTGTGCGCGGACTTCAGCACGCCCGCGCCCGATACGTTGACGAGCGCGCCGGCGTCGCCGTGGCCGAAGTGATAGATCGCGCTGCGGGTTTTCGCATCGCCGATTTCCGCATGCAGACGCGACCAGTAGTAGTTGTTGATCAGACCGGTCGCGACCGCGCCGCGATTGACCGCGGCGACCACGCCTTCGTCATCGTCGAAGATCTGCGAGTTGGCTTTGAGACCCTTCAGCCACGCGAGCGTCTGCTCTTCACCCTTCAGGGCCAGCACTGCGCTCACGAGTGGCAGGAAGTCGGCGTCGCTCGGCGCGATGCCGACCTTGCCTTTCCATTCAGGCTTCGCGAGGTCGAACACCGATTGCGGCAGTTGCGACGGCTGCAGCTTCGTCGTGTTGTATGCGAGCACGCTCTCGCGCGCGGTCACGGCGACCCATACACCGCTCGGCGAATTGAAACGTGCCGGCACCGCGCGCAGCGTCGCTTCGTCGACCTTCGCGAGCAGACCCTTTTCCTCGAGCAGCATCAGCTCCGGCGAGTTCTCCGTGAAGTACACGTCGGCGGGCGACGCCGGGCCTTCCGCGACGATCTGCGCGGCGAGCGCCGGGCCTTCGCCGCTGCGCACTTTCACCGAGATGCCCGACTGCTTTTCGAAGTCCTTTGCGAGCAGATTGACGACTTGCTCGTGCTGCGCGTTGTACAGCGTGATCGACGCCGAGTGAGCCGCCGACGGCATCGTCGCGAGCGCGGTGAGCGACAGCGCGGCCATGCTGCCGAGCGCGCGCAGACGGGTGGCAAACCAGGAATGAGCCATGTTGCAGAAGTCCGTTTTGATTGTGTTGAGTGAGCCAGGCGCTGCACGCCCGGCGTGCTTCATTTGCTGCATCACGTCTCGAACAGCCCCGCGCCGACATACGAACCCGGCTTCGCGCCCGGCGGAACGACGAAAATCGCGCTGCCGACGTGAGTCGTGAACTGGTTCATCATGTCGAACTTCGCGAGCCGGTCGTTGATCGGGATGAAGCCGGTGCGCGGGTCGCTCTGGTACGCGATGAAAATCAGCCCCGCGTCGTACTCGGTTTCCTGGCGCCACGGCGGCCAGCGCTCGATATAGAAGTTCGTGCCTTCGTTGTACGAATACGAGCGGCGCAGAATCTGCGCGCCGTTGTTGCTCGCCGGATTCGACAGACGCACGTGCGAGTTCTCGGGGATCACCGGGTTACCGTCCTTGTCCTCGGCCTTCAGATCCACCGCGTCGAATTCATGCTTGCTGCCGATCGGCGCGCCGCTGTACTTGTGGCGGCCGAACACCTGTTCCTGGAAACCGAGCTCGGTGTTGTCCCAGTGTTCGAGCGTGATGCGGATGCGGCGCACGACCGTGTAGGTGCCGCCTTCCATCCACGGCGCGTCGTCGGTGGCGCGAGCCCACACGAACTGGTTCATCAGCTCAGGCTTCGCGGTCGCCGGATTGTTGGTGCCGTCCTTGAAGCCCATCAGGTTGCGCGGCGTCTGAGCGCGCGGACCGGACAGAAAACCGGCCTGGCCCCAGCGCATCGCCGCGACGCCGTAGGCACGGCGCGTCAGTTGGCGTACCGCGTGAAACGCAACCTGCGCGTCGTTCGCGCACGCCTGGATGAACAGGTCGCCGCCGGTCTTCTCCTTGATCAGCTGATCGCCGTTGAAGCGCGGCAAATCGACGAGCGCGGCGGGGCGGCGCGACGCGAGCCCGTAGCGGTCCTTGCCGTCCTTCGTGAAGAGGCCGGGGCCGAAGCCGAACGTGATCGTCAGACCGTTCGGGCCGAGACCCAGCACGTCGCCGGAATCGGGGGCGGCCCGGTCGCCGCCGCCGTCGCCGTCGCCGGCGGGCAGCGCGACGGCCGTGCCGCCTTGCGTCAGGCGCGCGGCTGCTTCGGTCCACGTGCGCAGCAGGGCGATCACTTCGTCGCGCTTGTCGGTGGTCAGCTCGAGCGCGGCGACGTAGGTGTGGCTCTGCTGCGGCGTGACGATGCCGCCTTGATGCGGACCGTAGAACGGCTCGGCCGCGAACTGCGGATCGGCGTTCTGGGCGCTATGCGCGGGCGCCTTCGCGAGCGCGGGCGGCGAGGTCGCGAGGCCTGCGCCGAGACTCGCGCCGGCGGCGACCGCCGCGCCCCCCGCCTTCAGGAAGCCGCGTCGTGACGGCCGTGGGGGGTGATCGTTTGTCATGGCCAGTTCACCTTCTTGAAACTGCGTGGGTGCCGCCTACTTCGCGAGCACCAGTGTGTTCACGTCGTCTTCGACGTAGTAGAAGCCGTCGCCTTCCGGCGTCATCGCGATACCGAACAGGTCGCCGTTGCCGGGGGGCGATTGCGCCTTGTCGGTATCGATCCAGCGTGCGTACAGCTGCTTGCCGGTCGCCGGATCGATCTCGACGACCTGGCCGTTCAACGCGTTGGTCACCAGCAGGTGGCCATTGGGCGCGGTGACCATCGCGAGCGGACGATGCAGCAGGCCGTCGGCGGTCAACTGGCGGCCGACGCCCGCGCTGCTGTCGCGCGTGAGCGGATCGTCGATCTCGGTGATGCGGTTGCCGATCGCGTCGGACACGTACAGCAGCTTCTGATCGGCCGACAGCGCGAGGCCGGTCGGCCCGACGAGGAACACGCCCTTGTCGGCCTGCGCGCCGAAGCCGCTGCCGATCACGGTTTCCTGCTTCACGACGGGCGGCTTGCCTGCCGGCACGTCGAGGTCGAGGCGCAGCACGATGGCCTGCTTGAACACGGGCGGATTGCCTTGCGCGTCGCCGACGCCGAAGCCCGCGTTGCTGACGAACAGCGTTGCGCTCGTGCCGTTGTCGACGACCGCCATGTTGCCCCACGGATCGTTGATGTTCGGCGTCGAGACCGTCGACGCGATCTTGCCTTGCGGGTCGATCACGATCAGGCAGCCAGCGCCCTTGGTGCCGGTCGTGCCGTCGTTGCTCGGCGTGCTGCCGACGATCACCCAGCCGGACTTCAGCATCGTCATCGCGGTCGACAGGCCGATGCCGCCCGGGCATTCCTTCAGATCGCGCGGCACGGTCGCGAACACCGTCATCTGTCTGGTGTCCGGGTGATAGTCGATGATCGTGCTGCCGGTGCCCTGCAGGTTTGTCGAGTTGTTGAAGTTGCCGACCAGCACGTCGCCTTTCTTCACGGTGCCCGCGCTGACCGGCGCGACCACGAGCGCGTACGGATTCTGGTCGCCGTTATCCGGCACGGTGTTGATCAGCGTCGTGTGATGCTTGATCGTTTCAAGGAAGCCTTGCGGCTCGGCCTGCGCGCTGGCGGCCATCGTGAGAGCGGCGGCGCCGGCCATCGCGGCGAGCAGGGCTCGCGCGGCGCGCGCCGCAAGCTTGCGCGTGAGTTGATTCACGATCGGGCCTCCGTGCGGGTGCACAAAGCGGGAGTGGCGGCGACGATTAAAAGCATGGGAAGCGCTGGTCCGGTTGCGTGGGGTCGCATGTGCTTGCGAGGATGAAAGCGCGCGGCGGGCGGCGTCAGAAGTTGATATTGGTCCGCACGCCGACGACGAAGGTGTTGCGCAGCGGCTGCGTCGGGTCGTTTGGGTTCTGGCCCGCACCGGCGTTGAATGTGTATTGCGCGTCGGCCTGCAACTGCCACCACGGATTGACCTGATATTGGTAGGTCGCCTCGAGCGTGGTTTCGCTGGTGCGCACGCCGTAGGGGCTGCCGTTGAATGCCAGGAAGTCCTTGTCGAGTCCGTTCACGTGACTACCGACCTTGATGTAGGTCAGCGCGAGACCGGCGCTGTCGTTGTCACGGCCCTTGAACGGCGCCTTCAGCACGACGCCGAGGTTGGCCGCGACTTGCACGAGGTTGCGGTCGCCCGGCGCGCCCATCACGCGCGCGAACACGCCGAGACTGCGTGGTTCGTCGGAGTCGGGGCGCCACACCATCTGATCGGCGACCGCATAGAAGCTGTAATTGCCGCTGTGATTCACCGGAATGCCGGTCGACGCCGGATTCGCGAGCGACAGCCCCATGTTGTCGTAGCGCTGATCGGCGAACTTGTTGGTGTTGTACCAGACGCCGAGCTTGTAGGTGCCCGGCAGACCGCCGCCGCCCGTGCCGACCATTTCGCCTTCGGCCGGCTGGTTGATCGAGTACTGCAACTCGCCGATCCACAACGCGCCGTTATGCAGGTTGAAGTTCGTGCCGCTCATGTTGTCCGGGTCGTTGCCGAGCGGGTCGCCCGAATACACGCCGGCAAGCGCGGTCAACGAAGGGGTGATCTGGCCGCGCACGCGCACGCCGAGACCCGCGAGCGGATAGGCGGGACCGCCCGACGGCATGTCGTACGAGGGCAGCGCGGGCCAGCCGAACATCGTGTTGAGGAACAGGGCCGCATACGTGCTCGTGATGAATTCCTGGTCGAGACTCTGCTGACCGATCTTCACGTCCACGCGCTTGTTCAGGAACGACTGCTGATACCAGAGCTCCCACAGACGCGTCGCGTCGTCGGCCTCGATGCCGCTCGCGGTATTCAACGTGCCGAGCTTGTTCGCGCTCAGGTTCGCGCCGTGAATTTGCAGTGCGCTGACGTTGAAGAGGCCGCCCGGCAGGCCGAACGCCTTTTGCGTATCCATCTGCAAGGTGGCGGTGGTCACGCCGTCGTAGTTGGCGCCGCGCGCGAGACCGCCGCGCAGATTGGCCAGCACTTCGCTGGTTTCGGTCAGCGTGAAGGTCATGCCGTACTTGCCGAGCCGCGGACGCAGGCCGCCCATGTCGCCGAGCAATTGCTGGCGGTTCCAGAGGCCCGTCCACTGGTCGGTCTGCGTCGCCTGAATGTTCAGGTCGGCCTCGGGCGCTTCCGGGTTCGCATCGGGATTGGCTTCGGCCAGCGCCGCGTGGCCGGTCAACGAGGCCCACGCGAAGGCCGTGCACAGTGCGACGCGCCGCATCGAAGGCAAACGCGTACGATGAGTTGCGCCGGGACCTGCGCAAGCGTCGCAAACCGGACGCGCATTGGCACGCGATCCGTTGAGTTGGGCGAACTTCATCGAAATCCTTATGAGTGTTGTTTCGATCGATGTGATCAATCTGCGACTGCCTGGCGCGACATCGCGTGTTGTCCCAGGCTGCCAAAGCGGCTGATGGCGTGATCGTACGCAGGCGTATTGCGGCAGTCAACACAAATGAGAACGATTCGCAACAATATTACTGGCATGTAATTCCCGGATTTACGGACTGCGCCTAAACTTTATGAGGACGTAAACAGATATTCATTGGCGCGTAATGAAAATGTATTGATGTAGTCAGGCCGAACGTGCGAAACGGCGAGGTGTCGAAGCGCACGAGTCACCCGAAAGTCAAAGTAAGGAGGTAGAAATGGGCAAGCGCATTCTTCTGGTTTCGTTGCTGGTGAGTGGTGGTCTGTTGCTGGGCGGCGCAGCGCACGCGCAGTTGAATCTGAAGCAGTTCGGCATCGGCGGGGGCGGCGATAGCGCGGCGGGTGCCGGGGCGTCGTCGGGCGGCGTGTCGCAGTTGCTGCAGAGTTACGTGGGCGCGAACCAGCAGGTGCTGAGCGGACAGTCGAGCCTCGCGTCGGCGATGGGCATGACGAGTGCCGCCGGCCAGGCGCAGCAGGCGGCGGGGCTGCTCAGCGGCGGCACGCCGTCGGTCAGTCAGTTGACGCAGGTCGGCAGCACCCAGCAGTCGCTGTCGCAGAAGCTGAACGATGCGTTCGCGAATCATGCAAGTGGCGGCGCGTCTGCGACGCCGGTCAACAAGGAAGCGTTCACGCAAGGTCTGTCGTCGCTCGGCAAGGGTGTGAGCCAGTATTCGAGCTTGCAGTCGGGGCTCGGCAGCCTCGGTCAGATGAGTCCGTCGTCGCTGCTGCAATCGGGCCTCAATCCGCAGACCGCGCAAAGCGCTTCGTATATCGCGCAATCGGCGCCGGGGCAGTTGCAGTCGCTGATGTCGACGCTGAGCTCGGCCGTGCAGTTCGCATCGAGCCACGGCATTACGGTGCCGTCGATCGCGACGTCGGCGTTGAAGGGCTTGTAGGCGCGTTTTCGCTTCGTCCCGCGCGCGGTCGATTCAGCGCCGAAAGCCGCTATGATCGCGTCGAACCCGCAGTCCAACCGGAATTCCGCCGATGTCCCACACCATCAATCTGGAAAACTACTTCGCCCGGATCGGCTATCAGGGCCCGCGCGCCGCCACGCTCGACGTGCTGCGGGCGATTCACCGGCTCCATCCCGCCGCGATCCCGTTCGAGAACCTGAACCCGTTGACGCGCCGGCCCGTCAGGCTCGAGCTCGAAGCCGTCGAACGCAAGCTCGTGACCGAAAAGCGCGGTGGCTACTGCTTCGAGCAGAACATTCTGTTCGCGAACGTGCTGATGCAACTCGGCTTCAGGGTCACGCCGATGCTTGCGCGCGTCGTGTGGGGCCGCGAGCCCGGCACGATCTCGCCGCGCACGCATATGGTGCTGCGCGTCGATATCGACGGCGACGCATGGATCGCCGACGTCGGCTTCGGCGCCGTGACGCTGACCGCGCCGCTGCGGCTGACCGCCGGCCTCGCGCAGCCGATTCCGCTCGGCACGTTCCGTCTCGCCGACGCGGGGCGCGACACCGTCTATCTCGAGGTGCTGGCGCCGGACGAGAGCTGGACCCGCGTTTATCACGTCGATCTGCGCGCAGTCGAGTGGATCGACTACGAAACCTCGAACTGGTACACCTCGACGTCACCGGATTCGAAGTTCGTTCATAACCTGCTGGCGTGCCGCGTGTTGCCCGAACTGCGCCTGGCGCTATTCAACGATCAGTTCAACGAGCGCGACGCACGAGGGCAGATCGTCAACGAACGGCGCCTCGCGAGCGCCGCCGAACTCGCCGACTGTCTGCGTGAGCGTTTCGGCTTGAATCTGGAGGACATCGATATCGCCGACGTGTTCGAGCGCGTGCGCACGCGCGATGAGGCCGCATGAGCCGACCGCTCGAGGGAGCCGCGATGGTCGCACGTCTGATCCTGCAATCGCTGGCGTGGCTGGTTTTCATGGGCGTGCTGCTGTTCGGCGCGGCCGGCACGCTCGCGTGGCCGGCCGCGTGGTGGTATCTGTTCGAGCTGGCGGTATTGAGCCTGTGGCTCGGCTTGTGGCTCGCGCGTCATGATCCCGCGCTGCTCGCGGAGCGGCTCGCGCCGTTCGTGCAGGCGCAGCAGAGCCGCTGGGATCGCGTGTTCATGGCCGCGATCGGGGCCGCGTGGTGCGGCTGGCTGGTCCTGATGGGTTTCGACGCGATGCGGTTTCGCTGGTCCGCGCCGCTGCCGTCGTGGCTCATGGGCCTCGGCGCGTTGTGCGTGTTCCTGTGCATCTTCATGTGCCGGTTCGTGTTTCGCGCGAACAGCTATGCCGCACCGGTGGTCAAGATTCAGTCGAGCCGCGGGCACAAGGTCGCCGACACCGGGCCCTACGCGTACGTCCGTCATCCGATGTACGCGGCCGCGCTGGTGTTCTTCGTCGGCACGCCGCTGATGCTCGGCTCGTGGTGGGGGCTCGTGGCGCTGCCCGTGATGGCGTACGGGATGGGCTGGCGCGCGGTGCGCGAGGAGCGGCTGCTCGCCGGGCAGCTCGACGGCTACACCCAATACATGGCGCGTGTGCGTTACCGTTTCGTGCCGTTTATCTGGTAGCGCGTTCCAGCCGTCTCCCAGCGTTGAACCGGGTAAGATTGGGCCCGGCCGTCGGAGAACCGGCCACGGTGTACCTCATGTACCACCGGCGAACCACCGATGAGGTTTGGAGTGAAAACAACGACACAGGCGCGTATAGCGCCCGCCGCACAAGCGGAGCAGAAACAGCATTCCGCCGAACGCGATCGCGATCGCGACACGCCGGTCAAGGCGATGCCCGCCTACGAGCAGATCAAACGCTACGTGCTTCAGCGCATCAGCGAAGGCGCATGGAAGCCGGGCGGGCTGATCCCTTCCGAAACGGAACTGGTCAAGGAGTTCGGCGTCGCGCGCATGACGGTGTCGCGCGCGCTGCGCGAGCTGACCGCCGAGCGCGTGCTCACGCGCGTGCAAGGCTCGGGCACCTTCGTCGCGCCGCAGCGGTATGAATCGACGGTGCTGGAGATCCGCAATATCGCCGATGAAATTGCCGCGCGCGGTCATCGTCATTCGGCGCGCGTGCTGACGCTCGAACCGAGCGACGACGCCGACGCGCTCGAAGCGCTCGGTCTCGCGAACGGTCCCGCGTTTCATTCGTGCATCGTGCACAGCGAGGAGGGCGAGCCGATCCAGTACGAGGACCGCTTCGTCAATCCGAAGGTGTTCCCTGAATATCTGCAGCAGGACTTCTCGGTCGAAACGCCGAATCACTACATGGTGCGGCTCGCGCCCGTGCAGCGCGCCGAGTTTCGCATCTACGCGCAAAAGCCCGACGCCCATGTGCGGCGTCATCTGATGATGGATATCGGCGAGCCGTGTCTGCTGCTGTGGCGGCGCACGTGGGTCGGCGAGAACGTCGCGACGTCGGTGCGGCTATGGCATCCGGCGTCGCGTTTTCATCTGGCGGGGACCGTCTAGTACGGTTTCGGAAGCGCGCGTTATCCCTGGCGCTGCGAGATGTTCGGCGAAAAACGGCAGCCGAGCCGGTAGCGCGAACCCGGATGCACGAAACGCGCGAACGTCACGGCGACGCCGCCCGTCCATGTGCGGCGCGTCAGCGTCAGGCACGGTTCTTCGGCGTGAATTTCGAGCAGCTCTGCTTCGGCAGGCGTCGGCAGCGCCGCGTCGACCACGTGTTCGAGATCGTGCATCGGCACGACCCTCAGCAGATACTCGGACGGCTTCAGCGCCGAGAAATCGTGCTGCAGAAAATCCGGCGCGACGGCCGGATTCACATAGCGATCTTCGAGCTGCACCGGCAGACCGTTCTCGCGATGCACGCAGATCACATGAAACACCGAAGCGCCCGGCGCCAGCCCCAAGGCGTTCGACACCGTGACCGACGCGGTCTCGCGCTGCAACAGCACCATATCGCAGCGATAAGCGTGGCCGCGCGAGCGGATCTCGTCGCCGATATGGGCGATCATCAATAGCGTGGACTGCGGCTTGTTCGCCGCGACGAAAGTACCGACGCCCGATAGGCGAGTGACGAGCCCCGCGTCGGCGAGTTCGCGCAGCGCGCGGTTGACCGTCATGCGCGAGACGCCGAGCGTCGCGACGAGGTCGAGCTCCGAAGGCAGGCGGTCGCCCGCCTGGCGTTCGCCCGAGCCGATGATCTGGCGAATGTGCTGTTTGACCTGCTCGTAGCGCGCGGCCGGCGCTTCGTCGCTGCCGCGCGCGATTTTGGCCGCGGCGCTGGCCGCGCTGGCGGACGATTTGCCATGAGGCTTGTTGCGAACGGCGGCGCTCATAGGGGCGGGGTGTCGTCGGGGCCGCGCGTCCAGAACGCATTGCGGTCGAAGTAGTTTTGCAGAAACTGCCGCAGACGCGGCTGCGCGGCATCGTGAAACACGTCGCGCGGTTTGCCCTGCACGGCGATGCGGCCTTGATCGATGAACACGACCTTGTCGGCGACCTGCGCGGCAAAACCCATTTCGTGCGTGACCACGGCCATCGTCATGCCGTCGCGCGCGAGCTGCTTCATCACCTGCAGCACCTCGCCGACCAGCTCCGGATCGAGCGCCGAGGTCGGTTCGTCGAACAGCATGATGTGCGGCTCCATCGCGAGTGCGCGCGCAATCGCGACGCGTTGCTGTTGACCGCCCGACAGTTTCGCCGGATACGCGTCGCCCCTGTGCGAGAGGCCGACCGTCTCCAGCATCGCGCTCGCGCGGCGGCGCGCTTCGTCGTGCGACAGGCGCCGCACGCGCAGCAGCGCTTCCATCACGTTGCCGAGCGCGGTCATGTGCGGCCACAGGTTGAACTGCTGGAACACCATGCCGACGTTGCGGCGCACGCGGTTGATCTCGCCCTGCGAGGCGCGCACGCGTTTGCCGTTGCGCTCGGCATAGCCGAGCAGCTCGCCTTCGATGCGCACGTCGCCGTGATCGTAGGTTTCGAGCGCGGCGAGGCAGCGCAGCAGCGTGCTCTTGCCCGAGCCCGACGGCCCGATGATGCAGACTACTTCCGAGCGCGCGATCTCGAGATCGACGCCGCGCAGCACCTCGACATCGCCGAAGCGTTTGCGCAGATCGCGCACCTCGATCAGCGGCGCGGCATTCGATGCGTTCGCCGCTGCGCTGGCGGACGGCGCGGAAGATTGCGCGGGGGAGGACATGTCGGCGATGGCGTTCATAGGTGTTCCGGAATCATGCCATGAAGCGTGCGAGGCGGGCTTCGGCCCACATGCCCGCGCGCGAGGTCAGCTCGACTAGAGCGAGATAGCACACGCACAGCACCAGCAGGGTTTCGACGAAAGCGAAGGTGGCCGAGCCGATGCCGGTCAGCACGAACGTCAGTTCGGGCACCGTGACGATCGACAGCACTGCCGTTTCCTTGCTCAACACGATGATCAGATTGGTCAGCGCGGGCACGATCAGCACCAGCATCTGCGGCGCCTGGATGCGCAGGATCGCCTGCCAGCGCGTGAGTCCGAGACACGCCGCCGCTTCGAGATGGCCTTTGGGCACCGACTGGAAGCCGGAGCGGAACGCCTCGGCGAAATACGCGCTGCCGTAGAGACCGAGGCCGACGATGCCGGCCGTCATCGGTTCGAGCGTGAGGCCGATGGACGGGCCAGCGTAGTACAGCAGAAACAGCTGCACGAGAAACGGCGTGCCGCGCAGCAACTCGATGTAGACACGCAACATGGCGCGCAGCCAGCGTCCGCAGAACAGTTGCAGCACCGCGATCAGAAAGCCGATCGCGAGACCGATTGCGACGCCCGCGGCCCAGCTGGCGAGCGTCGTCGCGAGGCCGGCGGCGATCGGCTGCAGGTTGTGCGTGATGACGGTCGGGTCGAACGTTTGCATGGCGAGGTTCGCTTAAACGTGAGTCGATTCAGGCGTGCTGCAAACGGTGTTCGGCCGCATGCGCGACCAGCGCGAGCGAACCGCAGATCACGAAGTAGATGAGCCCGGCCGCGACATACGCTTCGAGCGGCCGGTAAGTGCTCGCGGCGATGTTCTGCGCGGTGCGCGTCAACTCGGCGACGCCGACCACCGAGATCAGCGAGGAAGCCTTGATCAGCAGCACCATTTCGTTGACGAGCGACGGCAGCGTCAAACGGAATGCTTGCGGCACCAGAATGCGCCGCAGCGTATCGAGCGGGGAAAGCCCAAGCATGCGCGCGGCTTCGAGATGTCCGGGCGGAATGCTCAGAAAACCGCCGCGCAGAATCTCCGCGATGTACGAGGCCGAGCACAACGACACCGTGCTGATCGCGGCGACGATCGGCGACACGTTGATGCCGGCGAACGGCAGCAGGTAGTACACGAGCAGCAGCTGCACGAGCATCGGCACGCCGCGAAAGAAGAACACGTAGGCGCCGCCCGCGAGGCGCGCGGCGCGATGCTGCGACAGCCGCGCGGTGCACACGCCGATGCCGACGAAGAATCCGATCACGAGCCCCGTCAGCGAAATGCCGACGGTGGCGAGCGCCGCATGCAGCAGCAGCGGCAGGCCCTGAACGAAGACGGTCGTGTTGAACATGGGTCGCGGCCGATGGAAGGGGAAGGGCGACGCGCGCCGCGCGACGGCGAAACTATTGCACGATGCGGGACGCCCACGTTGAAGACGCTCAGTAGTTCGGCGTGGGCATCGTGGACGGCATCTCCATCGCGACACCGAACCACTTTTTCTGCAACGCGGCGAGGCGGCCATCCTTCTGCATCTTCACGAGCGCTGCGTTGAACGCGTCGGCGAGCGGTTTGCTGTCGGCGTCCTTGCGCAATGCATACGCGAAGTACACCTTCGCGCCGAACGGCGGCTGCACGACCGCGAACATCTCGGGGCGCTGCTTCGCGACATACGCGATGTTGGTCATCGAGTTCGCTGCCGCGGCGATGCGGCCCGCCGCGAGGTCCGCGTAAGCCTGATTGTTGTCGACGTACTCGCGGATTTCAGGCTGCTTCGGCAGCGTGGCCGCGTAGCTCTTCAGCTGGTCCAGCTGCGCGGTGCCTTTGCCCGCGCCGACCGTCTTGCCCGCGATATCCGACGATTGCTTGATCGACGCATCGTTCGCGCGCTTGAGCAGCGCGTCGGTCGCATCGGCGACGGGCAGCGTGTACGTGTAGCGTTCCATGCGCGCCTTCGTGACCGTCAGCGGGCCACCGACCATATCGAACTTGCCCGCTTCGAGACCGGGCAGCACACTCGGCCACGGCAGATCGATGAAGCGCACCTTGACGCCGATTTCCTTGCCGATCTGCGCGAACAGCTCCTTGTTGAAGCCGGCTTGCTGACCGTTCTCGAGAAAGTCGAATGGCGCGAACTGCATTTCGGTGCCGACCACCAGTTCGCCGGCTTTCTTCACTTTGGCGAGCTGGTCTTCGGCGTGCGCGGCGACGCTTGCCGCGCACAGCGCCAGCATGACCAGACGACATTTCCAGCCTGCAAGGATACGCATGGGGTTCTCCGGGGGCGAATTGGTGTTGGGTCGCCGGCGTGTCGAAGTCTTCGTTAGGACCCGCCGCGCCGGCGGCGCGATGCGGGCCTCGCTGGGCAGTATATACCGCGTTTCCGGCGAAAAATAAATGCTCGCTTGAGTAGAGAAAAGCCCTGATATCGAGGCGTGCGAAGCAACTTGCGGCGCTGCTTTTGGCGGTATATACCACTGCAATACCGATCCTCGAAGGAGCCGCGCGATGGCCGTGACCCGCATTCCGATCATCGATGTCGCCGGCGTGCGCGCGGGCGATCAGCAGGCGCTCCGACGCGTCGCGAAGGAAATTCATGAAGCCTGTACGACGATCGGTTTTTTCTACATCGTCAATCACGGCGTGCCGCAAGCGAAGATCGATGCCGCCGCGCAGGCCGCGCGCACTTTCTTCGCGTTTCCGGCCGACACGAAACGACGCGCGGCGGTCAATCATCGGCATCGCGGCTTCAATGCGCTTGGCGACGCGACGATGTATCAGGCGAAGCGGCCCGATTACAAGGAGTTCTTCAGCATCGGCCTCGAACTGCCGGAAGACGATCCCGACGTGCTGGCGGGCCAGGCACTACGCGGGCCGAACAATTGGCCGGACTTCATGCCCGGGTTGCGGCCGGTGCTGTATGACTATTACGAGGCGGTCGGCGCGTGCGGGGCCGATCTGCTGCGCGCGGTCGCGGTGAGTCTCGGCATTGAAGAAAATTTCTTCGCGCCGCGCTACACGAAGCGCATGCAGCGCACGCAAATGGTCTACTACCCGCCGCAGCCGCAGCAGTCGGACGAAGATCAGTTCGGCGTCGCGCCGCACACCGACTACGGCTGCATCACACTGCTGTGGCAGGATCAGGTCGGCGGCCTGCAGGTGCGCGAAATCGCCAACGATACGTGGGTCGAGGCGCCGCCCGTCGAAGGCAGCTTCGTCGTGAACGTCGGCGATCTGCTCGCGCGCTGGACCAACGACCGCTTCCGCTCGACGCTGCATCGCGTGATCAATGCATCGGGGCGCGAGCGCTATTCGATCGCGACGTTCTACGATCCGACCTACGGCGCGCTCGTCGATCCGCGTGAGCTCGGCGCGAGCGACGCGCAAAGCAAATATCAGCCGGTCGCCGCGGGCGACTATATCCTCGGCCGCATCAACGATTCGATGGGCTATCGCAAGAAACTCGCCGCTACCGCACAGTAAGGACCTCCTGCATGACAGAACCGAGCATCACCGACGACAAGACGACCCCGACCGCAACCGCACCGCTCGCGACGACACTCGAGGCCTTGCGCGCCGCGCTCGGCGTCGACGCGGTGCGCGTCGGCGAGCAGATCGGCGAACGCGCGCTGACCGACTGGACGCGCCACGAGCCGACGCGTCCGGCGGCGCTGCTGTTGCCGCGCACGACCGACGAAGTATCGCGTGCGCTCGCGATCTGCCACGCCGCGCATCAGCCGGTGGTACCGCAAGGCGGTATGACCGGACTCGCGGGCGGCGCGATCGCGCGCGCCGACGATATCGCGTTGTCGCTGGAACGCCTGAGCGGCGTCGAAGAGCTCGACGCGGCGTCGGCCACACTGACCGTACGTGCCGGCACCACGTTACAGGCCGCGCAGGAAGCCGCCGAAGCGGCGGGCTTCGAGCTGGCGCTCGACCTCGGCGCGCGCGGCTCGTGCCAGATCGGCGGCAATCTCGCGACCAACGCGGGCGGCAATCGCGTGATCCAGTCCGGGACCGCGCGCGACCAGGTGCTCGGTCTCGAAGTGGTACTCGCCAATGGCGACGTGCTCAGTTCGCTCGGCAAGATGGTCAAGAACAACACCGGCTATGACCTGAAGCACTGGTTCATCGGGTCGGAGGGCACGCTCGGCGTGATCACGCGCGCGGTATTGCGGCTGCATCCGCGGCGTGCGGCGCGTCATACGGCGCTCGTCGCGCTCGACGATTACGATGCCGCGGTGAGCCTGCTGCGCCGTCTCGCGACGCGCTTCGGCAACGACATCGGCGCGTTCGAGATCATGTGGCCGGACTTCTACGATTTCGGCGTGAAGCTGACCGGCGCGCGCTCGCCGTTCGATGCCGCGCATCCGCTCTATGCGCTGATCGAACACGCGGGCTTCGATGCCGACGACGCAGGCGAACGTTTCGCCGAGGCGCTGACCGATGCGCTGCAAGCGGGCGCGCTGTGCGACGCGGTGATCGCGCAATCTGTCGCCGATGCGCGCGCGCTATGGGCGATTCGCGAATGCACCGCGGAGTTTCCGATCAAGCTCGATCCGATCAACTTCGACGTGAGTCTGCCGATCGGCGAGATCGGCACGTTCGTCGACCGTTGCCGCGCGGCGCTCGATCAGCGCTGGCCCGGCAACCGATCGTATTTTTTCGGGCATATCGGCGATTCGAATCTGCATCTGACCGTGGATGGTCATTCGATTCCGGGCGTCGAACATCACGCGGTCTATGCGTTCGTCTACGAGATGCTGAGGCCGTTGCGCGGGTCGGTGTCGGCGGAGCATGGCATCGGTTCGCTGAAGCGCGAGTTCCTGCCGATTTCGCGCTCGCCGGCCGAGCTTGCCGCGATGGTCGCGATCAAGCGTGCGCTCGATCCGCGCGGCATTTTGAATCCGGGCAAGCTGTTCTGAGTTTCGATGAGAAGCAAATCAACGACTTCTCCCTCGCGTGCAAGTCCGCCATATTTTCACGATCAGCACATAAAGAACGATCGCCACAATCAGATCTATGGCCGTCATTGCGGCGATGTAAAGCAGTTCATAATCGGCCACTCCGAGCTTATCGGAGATTTCGATCAATATTTGCTGCTGCTCCAGCGTCATGGGTGATGGGTACGTGTGGACATATCGCACCGATAACAAAAACAAAGCCAAAAAAAGAAACAGCTGGCAAAGTCTACGGGCAAGTGTCGCCAATTGTCGTTACCTCGATCCATCCGTAAGCGTGTAGCCCTGAACTACCGGCCAGAACAGTCGGCGTATGCAGGAGCGCATGTCGAAGCCTGCTAAAGTCCGCGACGCTTTTCAGCGTGATACATCCGAATGAAACACCGTCGCCGCCAACCGGATGCAATCGGAAGTTACCGCGCTTGACGCCGTTCACCCAGGTCCAGTCATCGATTGTTCCGTTGTTCCGATAGAGGGCGAACCATTCGTCATGATGAGACGGATTTCCACGGGCAGCATTGTATGCATCCTTGATCAACGCCTGTAATCGCGATGCGATTCCGCCGGTCGGCCGCGCCACTATCCAATACTTCCCGGCTGGTAGAGGCCCCTTGCTCGCGGCCGCTGTACATCCCCCGCGATTGCGGTAAATGCCGTCACCAGAGAAAGCCGGGAACGCCCCTACACCGGGCACTACTAGCGTCAAGGTCGGCGCGTTATCGACTACAAATTTCCCTTGTAGAGGCATGATCAGGATCGCTCCGTCCAACTGTTCGTGAACTGGATGTTGCCGTCGATATAGTGCCAAGTGATGCGCTCATACGATAACCCGACCGATTCGACATGGTTAAGTTGAGACATTGCAGCGATTTTGGCGTTCGCCATTCCAAGATTGATGCCGACCACCTTCACACCCTCCAGCAACATGACAAAATAGACTCTTTGCGCCTCGCCTTTACGAGAGGGTCGATACTAACGTATTAATCGCGCCTCGTGATTTTGAGATAATGGTCGAACAAATCCACGCAATATTGCGACACGCCGGCTTCTATCAAAATCTCTTGTTTTATGCCTGGCTTTATTGTCCGAATGCGTGGCGCATCGGCAATGCAGCCGTGTCAATGCGCATTCAGATAGCCGACGATCAACGGATAAACATCGACCGCCGCGTTCTTGCCGAAGATGCAGTCGATATGCCCATACCCCGGGATCAGATGCCGCTCGTACGGCTGCTCGGGGAAGCGCTCGCGCAGCAGGTCGTAAGTGCGCGCGGTGCTGACCGGCAGATAGGTTTCGTTCTTCTCGCCGTGAATGAAGCCGATCGGCAAACGCATGCCCTCGAGTCCTTTCATGCCGTCCGCGCCGGTCAGATACACGTCGTCGCCGCGCGCATCGACGACCTGGCCCGCGCGCACCATCGTGGCCAGATGCTGGAACACGGCCATGTCGTGAATGCCGAACAGTTCCTGCAGGTTCGCATGCAGCGCCTCGTTCAGCTTGTCGTGCTCGTAGAGCAGGCCATACAGGAACGTCGCGCGATGACAGATCGGATTGCCGCAGCCCTCGCCGTGATCGAGCGGATAGAGACGCAGCGCTTCGTCGAACAGGTTCGCGGGCCACGAATCTTCCTGCGTATAGGCGGTGAGCTCGCGTATGCGCAGATGCTGCATCAGGTCGGGAATATGCAAGCCGGCCTTGATCCGTTGCAACGTGCCCGGCACCGGATGCGCGGACACCTGCGAAATCACCGCCGAGCGCACGCCGTCGAGTCCATGGAGAAGCGACATGCTGAGCGCGAGGCCGCCCAGGCAGTGGCCGAGTACCTGAATGTTCGGCGCGCCGGTCACTTCGCGAATCTTCGCGACGGCGGCGGGAATGTCCTCGCGCGCGACTTTGTCGACGTTGGTCGGCACGAGCACGCTCGGCAGTTCGATGCTGACGCGCAGATCGACGAGCCACACGTCGTAGCCCGACGCGTACAGATATTCGACGAGGTTGGTCGGTATCAGATCGGTCGAGAAGATGCGGCTCGATACGCCCGAGCCGTGGATCAGCAGGATCGGCTTCGCGGCTTTGCCCGCGGGCGGATCGCAGTAGCGCGTGAGCTTGAGCCGCGTGCGGTCGGGTGTGTCGAAGTACGTGACCTGCGGCGCCGGCGCGCGCAGCGTGCGTTTCGCGCGCGGCGGTATGTATGGATCGTAGAACTGCAGCGGCGCGGCCACGCCGCCGTATTCGGTGAACAGCACGCCCGCGAAGAACTTGCCGAACTTCAGCGTCCATTCGAGGCGCGTCTTCAGGTCGGGCGCGTGTGTGACTTCGAGCGTGCGCTGCTGCTTCAGGAAGTTTTCGGGCGTGATGATCAGCGTCGCGGTGCCGACGACGGGCGCATCGTCCTGCGCCGCGGCGCGAATCTCCGCATACAGCGTGTTGGTCTGCTCCCACAGGTTGATCGGCGACGTGCGCGTGATGATCTTCTTGCCGGTCAGATACCAGGTGTTGCCTTCGACCGCGTCGAGCGTCATCCGGTAGTTCATGTTGCGTTCGTCGACGTCGGATTCGTCGACGACGAACAGGTTGAAGGTGCCGTCGCTGATCGCCAGCGGTTGGGCGGACAGGGCGGGGCAGGTCAGGGTGCCGGCGGTGCGCGCGAGGTGATTCGGGTTGCTCAGCATGTCGGCGAGATCGTCGGACTCGACCGTCAGCGTGAATTCGATCGCGCTCTTCGCGGCTTCGCCCGCCACGCTGGGCGTGTAGGTGCCGACCATCGTCTCGGTGAAGCGCAGGCCGATCTTCTGTGCGGGCGGCGCGGCGGCGGTGCCCTTCGAGATGTAGTCGATCGACCAGTCGTGCGCTTTGGCGAGCAGCGCGCAATTGCGCTCTGCGAGCGCGGAGATGGTCAGGAGCGGATTGACGCCGAGCGACATCGGCATCACCGCGCCGTCCATCACGTAGAGGCCGTCGTGCACCGCGACGCCGGCCGTGCTGCTGAACACGCGGCCCAGATGATCGACCACGCCATGCGCGGCGTCCTCGCCCATGCCGCAGCCGCCGAGCGGATGCACGGTGACGGTGTGCCGGCCGGCGATCTTCGTCGAAATCGGGTTGCGCAGATATTTGCCGCCGAGCGGTTTGGTCGCCTCGATCAGCACGTTCTCGATGCTCTGGAAGATCGGCTGGCGTCCCGCGTTTTTCCATTCGATGCGCGCACGGCCTTTGTCGCCGACCGTGATGCGGCCGCTTTCGTCGTCGTGCGCCATCACGAGGTAGCTTTGCGTGTGATTCATCGCACCGTGGTACGGGCCGCGGATCAGGCTTTCGAGCGCACGCGCGTCATAACTCATGCGCTCGAGCAGCGACGGGGCTCCAGCCGCATCCACGCCTTCGAGCGGCGCGACCGCGCCGAGCATGCCGACGAGCGCCTCGCCGACCGCACCGGCCAGCGAGCCTTCCTCGATCACATAGCCATCCCTGACGTTTTTCCCGTCGGCGCGATTGTCGATCAGGCCGGTGATGGTCGGCCCGACCGGCGGAATCTGCCCCGGCTTGTGCTCGCCCCAGCCGACGCCGTTGATCGTGTCCCTGGTGTTGTATGCGAAGGCGAGCACGTCGCCGTTGCCGGTGAAATGCTGGCCGAGCATCTCCGACGTGCTCAAGCCCGCGTCGCGCGAGCGCAGCAGCAGCGCGGTCGAGCCGATCGTGCCCGCCGCGACGATGACGACATCGGCCAGCACGAACAGATCGGGGGCGTCGTAGCTTTCGCGGCCGAGCTTCACGAGCTGGAAGTTGACCTTCCATTGCTGCGTGTCGGGATCGCGCAGTACCGAATGCACGGCCGTGCCGGTGAAAATCTGCGCGCCGTGGGCGACCGCGTCGGGCAGATAGTTCATGTGGGTCGAATTCTTCGCGTCGTAGTTGCAACCGGAGTTGCAATCGCCGCAACCGACGCAGCGCTGCTGCTCGACGCCCGCCGCGTTCGGACCGTCCTTGAACGTGACCGTGATCGGCGGACGACTGAAGCGGTCGGCCATGCCGAGCGCCTGCGCCGATTTTTCGAGCGCCTGCAGCTTCGGCAGCGGCGGGAAGTCGTCGGGCACCGGCGACGGTGACAGCATTTTCCAGGCGAGCGCATAGCCGTCGTCGCGTCCGGCCTGGTCGGCGCGCAGCGCGGCCGGCCAGCGCGGGTCGTCCCACAGGCGCGGATCGGCCTCGAGCGCGACGTTCGCATTGATCAGAGACGTCCCGCCGAGCCCACAGCCCACCACCGCGTTGACGTCTTCATTTACGTGCACTTCGAGCAGCGCGAGCGGCGAACCGATCTGCGCCTCGGCCGTGTTGTACTGGATCTGCTCGGCGCCCTGCACGGGCGTGCGCGGATACTCGCCGGCCATGAATTCGCGGCCGCGCTCGAGCACGCACACGCGACGGCCCGCGCGCGCCATACGGCTCGCGGCGATCGCGCCGCCGTAGCCCGAGCCGATCACGACCACCTCGTAATGCCGTTGCAGCGCCGTCGGCGCGCTCGATAAGCGGTTCATCAGGACCACCTCGTCTGGAATCGGATGCGGGGAACGGAAGCTCGACTTCGGAACAAAGACGGCGTGCTGCGGGAGCTTTTTTATCGTAGGCGGAATATCGGCGCAAAAAAAGCGCGCCGTGGAGGGCGCGCCGAAGTCGTAGCGTGCGACGTTCAGTGCGGCACGCCCGGCCGGCCGTTGCCGGGTGTACCCGGCCGTACGGGCATGCGCACTTATCGCGCTTCTTATGTGGCCTGTTGGTTATCCGAACTATTACGCGGCCACTTCATTGAATTCGCTATCGCTCGATTCCGCCGCGAGCAGATTCAGCGCAACCAGAATCGCCGCGCGATTGTCGACGTCGATCTCGATGCCGAGCGCGTCGGTGAGCCAGCGGCCGAGCTCGGTGTTGGAAAATTCCTCGGCGCCGGCCGTCTTTTTCATGGTGACGCCGAGTTTGACGGCGCGATAGTGATAAGAGGGCACCCGATGCCGAGCCGCGACCGCCGAAAGCCCGCCTTTGCCTTCGGAGCACCAGCCGAGGCTGCCGGCCAGCACGATCCGCTCGGGTTCGTCGAGCCCTTCGATGAACTCGCGCGCCGCGCGCCGCACGCGCTGTTCGTCGAGGCCGTATTGCAGCAGCACGCTTTCCACCGGGTCTTCGAGCGCGTGCGCGTGCAGATCGATTTCCTGCGCGACGCCCTCGGTCTCCATCGACAGATTGCGCTGATGGCACGCGCTGCGCAGGCAGTCGATCAGATAGCGGCGGAAATACGCGCATACCGCGTAGCTGTTGGACGGTGCGCTGTCGGCGCGCGCGTTCGTTTCGGTGTGGCCGGGCGCAAGGCGCAACACCTTCGCGTAGATGAACTGAGCGACCAGTTCTTCCTTGTCCTCGCCGAGCGCCTGCAATTCGAGCGGGTGGTAGGTCCGCAACGCGCGCTTGACCAGTTCGACCATCGACACCATTTCGTCCGCTGAGAGCCGGGTGCGCCTGCGCCACAGATCGGGGAGGATCGCGTCGTCGAGTTGGCGGGCGAACTCGTAGCTCGGGACTGCGCCCATGGAAAACCTCCGTCGGTTGGCAGGGAGCGCGGCGAGCCGCGGCGCATGGGCCGCGAGTCGAGGGAAGGTGGCTGAAATGCCGCGCTGAAACGTGAATGCAGTATGGTTCGCGGCAAGGCCTTCGCCTATATGGATTAAGTGTTAGCCGATGGGTAAACTGCCGGGTAAACCTTCTGGTGGATTCCTGACGATTCGTCTGAAGAGC
This sequence comes from Paraburkholderia sp. Clong3, assembly GCF_050436485.1. NCBI lineage: Bacteria > Pseudomonadati > Pseudomonadota > Betaproteobacteria > Burkholderiales > Burkholderiaceae > Paraburkholderia > Paraburkholderia sp. Clong3. The sequence goes on from NZ_JBNDMH010000003.1 coordinate 1,556,347, forward strand.
GGGCATTCGCCGTAGAATAGACCGCGAGGGCGGCGCGTTCGGTCGCCCGATTCGACCCGCGGTTGCCACGAAGCGCCGGAGCGCCGCCGCTTCGTCAGTATTTCGTCTCAACGAAGTTGCCATGCCCGCGCGATAAAGCTGCGTGGGATCGGCGTAAGCGCTAAAGCGCTCACGCCGATCGACAGAGGAGACCGCCCCATGCGGGCCGACCCGATCCAGCGTGCCATCGACGAAGACCTCGTGCGCGTGCTCTACGCGCAGGATCCGATCGCGTTCTTTTCGCACTGGTTTTCGATCGCGGTGCTGGTGGCGATCTACTGGCCGCATGTGCCGGCCCCGCCGCTGTTTATCGCGTGCTTCGTTTTTTATGCGCTCGCCAATTGCGCGGGCCTGGCGCTGTGGATTTGCAATCGCCGCTATCCGCAACTCGTCTCGCCGCGCGACTGGATCTATCTGCACGCGCTGCGCGGTGTGCTCCTCTATAGCGGGCCGGGCTTCGCGGTGTGGTTCGCGTTCCAGAGTCCGCAAACCGATCTGCCGTTATTGCATACCGTGATGCTGGTGACGCTCGCGGCCGGCGTGTTCATGTCGAATGGATTCGATCTCCTCAATTTTTCGACCTCGATTCCATTTCTGCTGCTGCCGTCGATCGTGCTGCATTTCGGCTCGCATACGTTCGATCGCACGATTCTCGCGATCGTGCTCGCGTTCTTCTTCTGCGCGATCAACGTCTACGCGATGAGCTATCGCAAGCTGTTTCGCCAGGTCGTGCAGGCGCGTGTCGATCAGCAATACCTCGCGGAATCGCTGGCCGCGCAAAAGCGCGTCGCCGAAGAAGCGAGCCTCGCGAAGACGCGCTTTTTCGCGGCGGCAAGCCACGATCTGCGTCAGCCGCTGCATGCGATCGGCCTGCTTGCGGCATCTCTGAACGATCCGGCGGCGACGTCCGCGCAGCACGCGAAGACGGCCGGGCACATCGTCTATAACGTCGAGGCGCTCAATCAGCTGTTCAACCAGGTGCTCGATCTCGCGCGGCTCGAAAGCGGCGTGACCCAGGTGATCCGGTTGCACTTCCGGCTCTCCGAGCTGTTCGAACGGGTCGGTAGCCAGTATCGTCCGCAGGCCGCGGCGAAGGGGCTCGCGCTGCGCATCGCGCCTACGACGATGGTCGTCTACGACGATCCGGTGCTGCTCGAACGCGTGTTGAGCAATCTGCTGTCGAACGCGGTGCGTTATACGGAGCAAGGCGCGATCTGGCTCGGCTTGCGGCGCGCGGGGCGACAGAAGGGCGGCTATATCGAGGTGCGCGATTCGGGCGTCGGCATGGCGCCGCAAGAGCACGAGCGGATTTTCGAGGAGTTTTACCAGGTCGAGAATCCGCAGCGCGACGCGCGTCAGGGGCATGGGCTCGGGCTGCCGACCGTCAGGCGGCTCGTCGGCCTGCTCGGCGGCGAGTTGCAGCTGCGCTCGGCGCCGGGGCGCGGCTCGGTGTTCCGCTTTGCGGTGCAGGCGGGTGACGCGAGCGGCATCGTCGCGAGTCTGAACGATTCGGTCGCGGGCGGCCCGGCCGCGCAGGGGCGGCGCGTGCTGTGCATCGACGACGAGCCGTCGATACTCGAAGGCCTCGCGAGTCTGCTCGAGCGCTGGCGGCTGCGACGTGCGCGGCGCGCGCGACGAAGCCGGCGCGCTCGCCGCGCTCGCGGACGGCTTCGTGCCCGACGCGGTGCTGTGCGACTACCAGCTCGCCAATCACCGCACCGGCGCGCAGGCGTTGAGCGCGATACGGGGCGTGCTTGCGCGGGAGGGGCACGGCAATGTGGTGACGCTGCTGATCACCGGCGATATGGCGTCGGCGGAGCTGACGGCGCTCGCGTTGCAGGGGATTCCGGTGCTGCACAAGCCGGTGACGCCCGCGCGGTTGCGGCGCACGCTGGAAATGCTGTGGCAGCAGGCGGAGCTCGATCAGGGGCGGCCGGCGGGTGCAGTGGTGTTGGGGGGCGGAGCGCCGGACGACCCACCGCCGTCGCCCGCCGCGGCCGGCTCGCCGCAAGCCGAAGCGGGCTCGGGGGCGCAAAGCGAAACGCAGCCTTAGAGGCTGGAAACCAAGACGGGTTGGGCTTGCGGCGCAGCACAAAGCGCTACAACGTCTTCCCGGCCTCCAGCCATCCATTGATTACGGCGATCGCCGTCGACCGGTTATGCACACCAAGCGCCCGAAAGATCACCGACAGATGCACCTTCACCGTGCCTTCGGCGACGCCGAGATCGCGCGCGATCATCTTGTTGGTCCAGCCGCGATGCACGAGCCGCATGATGTCCTGCTGACGTGGTGACAGGTTCTCCAGCAGATGCTGCTGATGCGGCTGCAGCGACGGTACCTGCGTGACCGGTTCGAGCTGCGGGACGGTGCCGGGGCCCGGCCCGCGGACGGCTTGCGCGGCGGCGCCCGGGGCCGGCACACGTGCCGATCCATCCGCATCGGTGCCCGCGCAGCCGGCCGCCCGCGTCTCGCGCGAGCCGAGCAGACTCAGCGCCTCCATCGGCACATAGGCACCGCCGGACAGCACCAGTTCGATCGCCTTCAGCATCACGCTGGCGGGCTGGCGCTTGGGGACGAAGCCGAGCGCGCCGGCCGCGAGCACCGCGCGCATCTCGTCGGGCGATTCCTCGGCGGACAGCACCACCACCGGCAGCGCCGGATTCGCCTTCAGCAGCGTTTCGAGCGACGTCGCGCCGCTCATGCCCGGCATATGCAGATCGACGATCGCCAGATCGTGATTCGCGTCGGGGCGCGCGGCGGTCGCAAGGGTTTCCCAACTGTCGGCTTCGTCGAACTGGGCGTCGGGATCGAAGCCGCGCAGCATGCCTTTGACGCCTTGCCGGATCAGTTCATGGTCGTCGGCTACAAGAAACTTCATGATGTCTCCGCGAGTCGAGCCTGTCCGTTGAGGGCTGCCGCCGTTGCGCATGCCGCAGTTGCAGGCTGCGCAGTTGCGCTGCGACGCGCGTGGCCGGCTGCCGGAATCGTTCGATGCGCTTCGTGATGTTAAGGCAGGTCTCCCGCGCATAGGTTCCGGCTTGCTACGTAGACGAGCCGCGCGCCCCGTTTTTGAAGCGCTGACGCGCCACGATCCGGAAGGTTATGCCCGCCGGATCGACACGGGTTCGCGCGCCGCTATCTGACCGCGAACAGCGTCGCATTCATCAGAAGCCTGAAGGCGAAGCCGAGCGACATCGCCGCGGTCACGCCGAAGCACCATAGCGCGATGAACCAGAGCCAGCCCGGCAGTTTGCGGCTGGGCGTTGCGGCAGTGGCGGTGGGAGCCGACGCACTGGCACCCCGCGTTTCAGTGATAGTGATGTTGGTCGCCATGACGCACCTTGCCTCGAAAGACCCAGTAACCCATCGTCGTATAGGCGACGATGATCGGCAGGATCACCGCCGCGCCGGCCAGCGTGAACGTCTGGCTCGAGCGTGGCGCGGCGGCTTCCCATAGCGTGATGCTCGACGGAATCGCATACGGCCACAGACTCACGAGCAGCCCGAGATAGCCGAGCAGCACGAGCGCCAGCGCGAGCGCGAACGGCGTGTTGTGATGGCGCGCGCGCACCGCGCGATGCATGAAAAACGCGCAGATCGCGACGAGGAACGGCACCGGCAGCAGACGGTAGAAGATCCCGTCATGGAACCAGCGTTGCGCGATGCCCGCATCCATCAGCGGTGTCCACAGGCTCACAAGCGCGATGAAGCCGAGCAGCACCAGCGTCAGCGGCCAGACCACGCGATGCAGCCGTCGCTGCAGATCGCCCTCGGTCTTCGCGATGAGCCAGCAGCAGCCGAGCAGCGCGTAGGTCGCGACGAGTCCGAGGCCCGTCAGCAGGCTGAACGGCGTGAGCCAGCCGAACGCGTTGCCGGCATAGGCGCCATCGGCGACCGGAATGCCTTGCAGGAACGCGCCGAGCACGATGCCCTGGAAGAACGCTGCGCCCGCCGAGCCGCCGATGAATGCGAGGTCCCACAGATGCTTCGTGCGCCGCGACTTCGCGCGGATCTCGAACGACACGCCGCGAAAGATCAGGCACACGAGCATGAACACGAGCGGCAGATAGAGCGCCGACAGCACGGTCGAGTAGACGACCGGAAACACCGCGAACAGCGCGGCGCCGCCGAGCACGAGCCAGGTTTCGTTGCCGTCCCACACTGGCGCGACCGTGTTCATCATCAGGTCGCGTTCCTTTTCGTCGGGGAAGAACGGAAAGACGATGCCGATGCCGAGGTCGAAGCCGTCCAGCACCACGTACATGAAAAGGCCCACCGCGATGATCGCGGCCCATACGACGGTTACGTCCATTTTTTCTTTCTCTCGAAGCGTAGGTTAGACGGCGTCGATCATCTGATCGGCGGCGGACAGCGGGCGGCGCGCGGTCTGCGCGGGCGTCGGCTGCGGCAGGCCGTGAGGCACGTCGTGCGACTTGGCGCCAGGCAGCGCAGGACCGGAGCGCATCAGCTTCAGCATGTAGTAGATGCCGGTGCCGAACACGAGGAAGTAGACGGCCACGAACGTCATCAGCGACAGACCGACCTGCTGCGTGGTCAGCGGCGACACCGCCTGCGACGTGCGCATCACGCCGTACACGACCCACGGTTGACGGCCCGCTTCGGTGGTGACCCAGCCGGCCAGCAGCGTGATGAAGCCGCTCGGCCCCATCGCGACGCACAGCCGCTGGAACCACTTCGCTTCGAACAGGCGCCCGCGCCGGCGCAGCACCCAGGCCGCGATCGACATCGCGATCATCAGCACGCCGAGGCCGGCCATGATGCGGAAGCTCCAGAACACGACGGTCGAATCCGGCCGGTCCTGAGGCGGAAATTCCTTCAGACCGCGGATTTCGCCGTCCCAGCTATGTGTGAGGATCAGGCTGCCGAGGTGCGGCACCGATACCGCGTAGCGCGTGGTCTCCGCCTTCATGTCGGGGATGCCGAACAGGTTCAGCGCGGTGCCGCCTTTTTCGGTATCCCACAAGCCTTCGATCGCCGCGATCTTCGCCGGCTGATACTTGCGCGTATTGAGGCCGTGCTGATCGCCGACGAATGCCTGGATCGGCGTGAGGATCAACAGCAGCCACAGCGCCATCGAGAACATCTTCTTGACGGCGGGATCGCGCCGGCCGCGCAGCAGATGCCACGCGCCGACCGCCGCGACCACCAGCCCCGCGACGATGAACGCCGCGAGCGCCATATGCGCGAGCCGGTACGGGAACGACGGATTGAAGATGATCTTGAACCAGTCGAGCGGCACGACATGACCGTCGACGACCTCGAAGCCCTGCGGGGTCTGCATCCAGCTATTGGACGCGAGAATCCAGAAGGTCGAGATCAGCGTGCCGATCGCGACCATCAGCGTTGCGCCGAAGTGCGCCCGCGGACTCACGCGCTGCCAGCCGAACAGCATGATGCCGAGGAAGCCCGCTTCGAGAAAGAATGCGGTCATCACCTCGTACATCAGCAGCGGACCGGTGATCGGCCCGGCGAAACTCGAGAAGCCCGACCAGTTGGTGCCGAACTGATAGCTCATCACGACGCCGGAGACGACGCCCATGCCGAAGGCCACCGCAAAGATCTTCGACCAGAACAGACAAAGATCTTTGTAGTAGGCCTTGCCGGTTTTCAGCCAACGCCATTCGAGAACGGCGATGAAACTGGCGAGACCGATGCTGAGCGCGGGGAAAACGATGTGAAAAGAAACGGTGAACGCGAATTGAATGCGCGCGAGATCGAATGCCGATAGTGCGGAGTTCATGATCCTGTTGTGCGTGATGGCCGCGTGAGCGGACTTACGCGCGTCGACCGATGTCGGTGCGCTCTGCGCTGGGCAGATGGCGCAAGAGTAGGGGATCGAAACAAAAGGTGTTGCGATGCGATGTGCGTCAAAAAACCGCCTTGTTTTATGCGAAATACGCTTATCGATGAGGCAAGCCGTTGTTGAATATCAAGTTTCTTTTGGCGGCCGATACGTGGCCGTGTGTGCCTCGTCGCGTGAGCTGCGTCAATCGACCGCGCTGCAGCAATGCGTTTCGCGCAGCCTTGCGCGGCAAGGTCGCGGGCGGTGTCTGTCGCCAGCCGACAATCGATCCATCCAAACCGACTTCGTCGGTGGGCGTGCTGGTCAGGCGATTTTTTTACTTCTACGATGCACGCTGCCGCCTGGCCGTTTCAGCGATTTCTCTTCAGTATTCGTTGCGCATTATCCGTTCGCCATTCGTTTGGTGTTGATGTTATTTCGCGGCGGAATTTCTCAATAGGTCATGACTCATTGCCGCATTCGCACGGCGTTCTGTCATGCGTCGCGCGCATACTTCGTGAGCAGCGTCCGCTTCATCCACCTGCCGGCGACGGCAGACTTCATCGACAAGGAGTCAGCAGATGAGCACGATCAGAACGAAAGACGGTACCTCGATTTTCTACAAGGACTGGGGCCATGGCCGCCCGGTCGTGTTTTCGCACGGCTGGCCGCTGACCGCCGATGCGTGGGATGCGCAGATGCTGTTTCTCGGCAGCAAGGGCTTTCGCGTGATCGCGCACGACCGGCGCGGTCACGGCCGCTCGGAGCAGCCGTGGGACGGCAACGAGATGGACACCTACGCCGACGATCTCGCCGCGCTGATCGAACATCTCGATCTGCAGGACGCGACGCTGGTCGGCCATTCGACAGGCGGTGGCGAAGTTGCGCATTACATCGGCCGGCATGGCACGGGGCGCGTCGCGAAGGCTGTGCTGATCGGCGCGGTGCCGCCGCTGATGCTGAAGACCGCCGATAATCCGCTCGGCCTGCCGATCGACGTGTTCGACGGCATCCGCAAGGGCGTCGCGGACGATCGCTCGCAGTTCTTCAAGGATCTGGCCGTGCCGTTCTACGGCTACAACCGGGAGGGCGCGAAGGTGTCGCAGGGCGTGATCGATTCATTCTGGCGCCAGGGCATGGCCGGTTCGATCAAGGGGCTCTATGACTGCATCGAGCAGTTCTCCGAAGTCGACTACACCGAAGATCTGAAGAAGATCGACGTGCCGACCCTGGTGCTGCACGGCGACGACGACCAGATCGTGCCGATCGACGCAGCCGGCCGACGCACCGCGGAGATCGTCAAGAACGCAACGCTGAAGGTTTATCCGGGCGGCCAGCACGGCATGTGCACGGTGGAGGCCGACAAGGTCAATGTCGATCTGCTCGAATTCATCGGCGCCTGAGCGAACGTAACGATGTGATCTGTTGAGGGCGCGGGCGGCATACGGACGCCGCTCGCGTCGGACGCCACGCGCCCGCTGGCGTCGGGTAAATCCACTCCTGGAACAAAAATCCACTTCGAGTTATACGATGTCGCACGAACGCGACGTTCCTATGCCTTTGCATTTTAAAGAGGTACGAAACCGCCGCGCAGTAATTTAAGGGTAAATGCGGAGTTGAAATCCGCTTGTCCATCGTCGATAGTACGTTATCGTACAACTTGAGTGTGTTATGCGACGCGCGCAGCGCGATTCGCCGGCCGCTCAGATCCTCTGTCTGTTCTCTGAAGACCTTGCGCGCGGCGCAGTAAAAGGAACCCCTATGAAGAAGATTGCCCTGAGTGGCGCCGGCGGCCAGCTCGGCTCCGTGGTACGTGCTGAATTCGTCGCGCGTGGCGTGCCGTTGCGCTCGGCCGCGGGCTCCAAAGTACTGACGCCGCTCGTCGACGGCGAAGACGTGATGAACGGCGACCTGCGCGATCCGGCGGTGGTCGACCGTCTGCTGAACGGCGTGGACGTGCTGATCCATTTCGCCGGCACGAGCGTCGAGCGTCCGCTGCCCGAGATCATCGAGAACAACCTGCGCGGCCTCGTCGAAGTCTACGAAGGCGCGCGCCGCAATGGCGTGAAGCGCATCGTGTTCGCGAGCTCGAACCACGCGATCGGCATGTACCCGGTCACCGAGCATCTGAGCCTCGACTGCGAACTGCGCCCGGACGGCTTCTACGGCCTGTCGAAGGTGTGGGGCGAAGCGCTCGCGCGCATGTACTGGGACAAGCACGGCATCGAAAGCGTGTGCGTGCGGATCGGCAGCTGCCTCGAGCGTCCGACCGAGCAGCGCCATCTGAGCACCTGGTTCGGCCACAAGGACCTGATGCATTTCCTCGAGCGCTGCATCGAAGCGGAAGACGTCGGCTTCCTGACCATCTGGGGCGTGTCGGCCAATACGCGCAGCTGGTGGGACAACAGCGGCGCCGCGCGCCTTGGCTACGAGCCGAAGCAGAACGCCGAGGACTACGCGCAAGACATCCTGTCGCGCCCGAATCCGCTCGATGAGCTGTGCCAGCGCTACCAGGGCGGTAGCTTCGTCGGCATCGACTATTCGCGCAAGGCTTAAGTCCCGTTCGGTTTGACGGGCATTGCATCACGAGGAGTGGCAGCAATGAAGATCAAGGGTATTCGCTGGGGGATGGTCGCGCTGGTCGCGGCCGGCCTGATCATCAATTACCTGGCGCGTAACACGTTGTCGGTTGCGGCTCCGACGATGATGAAGGAGCTGAACATCACGACCGAGCAGTATTCGCACGTGGTCGTGGCGTGGCAGCTCTGCTATGCGTTCATGCAGCCGGTCGCCGGTTTCGTGCTCGACACGATCGGCACCAAGGTCGGCTTCGCGGTGTTCGCGCTGGCGTGGTCGGTGGCGTGCGCGGCGGCGGCATGGGCGACGGGCTGGCGTAGCCTCGCCGTGTTCCGCGGTATCCTGGGTCTCGCCGAATCGGCCGGGATTCCGGCTGGCGTGAAGGCGACCAGCGAGTGGTTCCCGGCGAAAGAGCGGTCGGTTGCGATCGGCTGGTTCAACATTGGCTCGTCGATTGGCGCGCTGCTTGCGCCGCCGCTCGTCGTGTGGGCACTGTTTCACGGCCGCTGGCAACTCGCGTTCGTGATCGTCGGCGCGGCGGGTATCGTATGGAGCGTGCTGTGGATGATCATCTACAAGCATCCGCGCAACCAGAAGCTGCTGGGCAACGCGGAGCGCGACTACATTCTGAGCGGCCAGGAAGCGAAGCATCACGATGACATCAACACGCCGAAGCGCAACTGGCGCGCGATGCTGGCGAGCCGCGATTTCTGGGCGATCGGTATTCCGCGAATTCTGTCCGAGCCGGCCTGGCAAACGTTCAACGCGTGGATTCCGTTGTACATGATGACCGAGCGTCACATGAACCTGAAGGAAGTCGCGATGTTCGCGTGGATGCCGTTCCTCGCCGCCGACATCGGCTGCGTGCTCGGCGGTTATCTGAGCCCGCTGTTCCACAAGTACGCGAAGGTGTCGCTGTTCACGTCGCGCAAGATGGTGTTCGTGGTCGGTGCGCTGTTCATGATCGGGCCGGCGTGCGTCGGTCTCGTCGAGAGCCCGTACATGGCGGTGGCGCTGCTGTGCGTCGGCGGCTTCGCGCACCAGACGTTGTCGGGCGCACTGTACGCGATCACCTCGGACATGTTCGGCAAGCACGAGGTCGCGACCGCGACGGGCATGGGCGGCATGGCTGGATATCTGGGCGCCGCGGCGTTCACCGCGCTGTTCGGTGTGCTCGTCACGCAGATCGGCTATAGCCCGCTGTTCGTCGTGCTGGCGGTGTTCGATCTGATCGCCGCGGTCGTGGTCTGCCTGATGGCCAGGAGTTCGGACAAGATGCCGGAGCCGAAGTGGGCGTCGGCCGGTGCGGTGACGGCGAAGTAAGGCGAAGTGCGGTCGGCTTTAGTGGGCCGATGTTGTGAAAGAAGCGGCGCCCATGAGTGGGCGCCGTTTTTTTGTCGGTTTTGCGGCCGTTTGCAGGATGGCGCTGTTGCGCCGTGAGCGTTGCAGCCGGCAAGCAGATTAGTCGCCCAGCAGACGTTTTAATTCGTCAAAGAAGGATGCGGTAGTGTATCCCCACAATTTCGGATGGAAATTAAATCCATAATCTTCGTAAAACTTTTGGTCAAGATTTTCGCCTGCTTCTTTTTTATATTTATCTATTTCGCGTAGCGTCTCTGCAATTTCTTCTGTAGAACTGTCTCCCTTGAAGCATGATACAACCTGCTCCAGAGTATCACCCCAGAGATCGCTATCTTGGTTGAGATATCCCCCGAACAGGACATAGAACTGGGGGTATGATTCTTCGTTCATCATTTCAGTAGATAAGACGTCAAAATGTAATATGGCATTCCATTGTATTTCTCATATTTCAAGACAACCTGAACCGTACTCATACCCTTTACTTGCCCGGTTTCTCGGATAATTCCATAACCTACAGTTTTTCCAACGTTATGGAATAGGGTTAAAACATGTCTCGGATTTGATTGAGCCCAATTCCTGATTTTCAGTGTGTTGGATTCCATGGCATTGGAGATCGCCCATTCCGCCGTCGGTAAATCCCGAAACGACGATACTACTTCTCTTTTTGGTTCCAGGCGCAGCCGCTCGCGCAATTGCGCCTCAGTCCGCCCGACATGCTTTTCGATTGTATGCCCGCCGATCCGGCTACCGTCCTTTGCTTCGTGCTCCATCAGTCTGATCCGGCCCATCACGATCCGCGAAGTCCGTATAGCCTTGACCGAACTAGCGAAGCCAAACGGCACGACCATATCGAGCCACAGACCGATATTGTTCGCCATATCGGGACTGGCCTTCATCGCCTCGGCAAGTTTCGTCGTGCCCTGCTGGGTCAGCGTCGCCGTATCTCGCGCCGTCCAGATCTGACGCAAGCCAGCGGCCGCTGTGTCCGAGCCGTGTACGCCGAACACAACGCATCCGGCCTTGCTTGCCATGGTCGGCTCCGGCATCACACACAGCGCGCCGGCCCCGACCATTTCCAGCAGACCGCCGACAAGTTGCAATCCGCCCCATAGCCGGTTGGAAAGCAATTCGCTCTGGCTGATCGATTGGCGCGTTAGCACCGCCGCCAGTTGTGGCGCACTGAGTACGACGCGCACGCCATCCGAATCCTGGTTATATGACACTCCGGACTCCTCTGTCGTTGTTGGGGCTATCAAGCTAACAGCCGGGTGCAGAGCGAGGGAATGGGCGAAGGATGATTCTTGTGCCAGCCCGTGCGTCCCGATGGTTCGCTCGATCGGACGTTAGTTGGATTGGATGGCGCAAGGGCATGGGGCGAATGCCATGGCAGCCCGGCCACTACCCACGCCGTACGCTTTGACAGCCGCAAGAGGGGCGCGTAGCTCGCAATAAAATTGCGAAAGCATCGGCCGTTAATGAGGAGACGAAAGGTCGCGAGCTATGCTCACGCGTTGATGGTCATACGCTGGTTAGAAGCGCTGGATCAGGCGGCAATTCAGAGCGATGCCGCGGCGGAAGCCGTAATGGTCGACCGCGAGAAGAGCATCGCTCCCGATCAGACGACGAATTGCGATCGAGCCGGCCATCGGTCACATGCGGACAGACGGAAAACCCGATCGCAACTGTGAAGTGGCGCCGCGCAACAGCGCGCTTATGCGCTCTTCTGACCGATCTCGTGATTCGCGAGCACTTCGAGCGCGCGCACCATCGCCGAGTGGTCCCACGCCTTGCCGCCGTGCGCGACGCACGCGTTGAACAACGCCTGGCAGGTGGCGGTGTTCGGCAGCGACACGCCGAGCGCCTGCGCGGTCGACAGCGCGAGGTTCAGGTCCTTCTGGTGCAGTTCGATGCGGAAGCCCGGATCGAACGTGCGCCTGGTCATGCGCTCGCCGTGCACTTCGAGAATGCGCGACGATGCGAAGCCGCCCATCAGCGCCTCACGCACGCGCGCCGCATCGACACCCGCCTTCGACGCGAGCAGCAGCGCTTCGCCGACCGCCTCGATGGTCGCCGCGACGATCACCTGGTTGGCGACCTTGCACACCTGGCCCGCGCCGACCGCGCCGATCAGCGTGACGTTCTTGCCCATCATGTCGAACAGGGGCTTCACGCTGTCGAACGTGGCCTGTTCGCCCCCGACCATGATGGTCAGCGAGCCGGCCTTCGCGCCGACTTCGCCACCGGACACCGGCGCGTCGAGATAATCGGCACCGGATTCGCGCACGCGCGCCGCGAAATCGCGGGTCGCCATCGGCGAGATCGAGCTCATGTCGACGACGGTCTGGCCGGCGCGCAGCGCGCTCGCGAGGCCGTTCTCGCCGAACAGCACGCGTTCGACGTCCGGCGTGTCAGGCACCATGATGAAGATCACGTCCGCGTTGGCGGCGACCGCGGCGGGGTTGTCGCATGCGAGGGCGCCGGCCTGCGTGAGCTCGGCGGGCACGCCGCTACGCGTAAAGGCGGCGAGCGACACGCCGTTTTTCAGAAGGTTGGCGGCCATGGGCTTGCCCATGATGCCGAGTCCGATAAAGCCTGCTTTTTGCATGGAATGCTCCGAAGATGTCGTGGCGGCCGCGTTCAAGCCTCGCCCGCCGGTTTCTGCATGAAGTGTTTCTGTGCCGCCTGCGCGGCGCCCTTGAGCAACCCGAGATCCGCGCAGACCGCGACGACGCGCGCGCCCATCGACAGATATCGTTCCGCGTCGGCCTGCAGCGGCGCGAGAATGCCGCTCGACTTGCCGGCCGCCTGCGCGCGCGCGAACACATGCGCGATCGCCTGCTGCACGTCCGGATGGCTCGCATTGCCGAGGTGGCCATACGACGCCGCGAGGTCGGACGGACCGATGAAGACCGCGTCGATGCCGTCCACCGCGAGGATGCTGTCGATATTCTCGACCGCCTTGCGGCTTTCGATCTGCGGGATTACGCAGACGTTGTCGTTGGCGATCGCGAAGTAGTCGGACACGGTGCCGTAGCGATTGCCGCGATGGCCGACCGACACGCCGCGAATGCCCTGCGGCGGATAGCGTGTCGACGCGACCGCGCGGGCGGCGTCGTCGGCGCTGTCGACGAAGGGCACGAGGAAGTTCGAGAAGCCGCTGTCGAGAAAACGTTTGATCACGACGCTGTCGTTGGCCGGTGGTCGGACGACCGGTGCGCTGCCGCTGTCCTTGAGCGCCATCAACTGCGGGATCAGCGTGAGCACGTCGTTGGGCGCGTGTTCGGCGTCCAGCAGCATCCAGTCGAAGCCGACCGTGCCCAGCAGTTCAGTGGCGATCGGGCTGGCGAGCGACGCCCAGCAGCCGATCTGGGTTTTTCCCTCGCGCACCGCGCGCCGGAAGCGGTTGGGCAAGGACTCGTAAGGCGTGACGGCGGGCATGCGGTGTCTCCTCGAACTGCGATGGATCGGGAAAGGCTGCGACAATGCTAAACCGCGAAATGCGAGTTATAAGTCGTCGTATGACAAGCTGCAGACTAGCACCGCACGGCCCGGTTGTAATGGGCGAGTATACCCGTATGCCCCTGTCAGACAAGCGTTTCGGGTTGCATAGGGCCCCCGCGATGTTGTAGGATGACCCATATCTTTAGCCTTCATTAAAGGAAAGTCAAAAATGCCTATTACCGGCGAAATGCTGATCGGTCGCAAAGCCGTGCGCGGCGAAGAAAAACCGCTGCGCGCGTTCAATCCTGCCACGGGTTCCGAGATTGCCGAGCCGGTGTTCGGCAGCGGCACCGTCGAGAACGTCGAGCAGGCCTGCGCGCTCGCGCAACAGGCGTTCGACGCCTACCGTCAACTGCCGCTCGCAGTGCGCGCCGAGTTCCTGGACCGTATCGCTGACGGCATCACCGCGCTCGGCGACGAGCTGATCGAGCGCGCGCAGGCTGAATCGGGACTGCCGAAGGCGCGTCTGGAAGGCGAGCGCGGCCGCACCACCGGCCAGTTGAAGCTGTTCGCGCAGACCGTGCGCGCGGGCCAGTGGCTCAACGCTACGCTCGATTCGCCGCTGCCGGAGCGCAAGCCGCTGCCGCGCTCGGATCTGCGCATGCAGAAGATCGCGCTCGGTCCGGTCGCGGTGTTCGGCGCGAGCAACTTCCCGCTCGCGTTCTCGGTGGCGGGTGGCGACACCGCCGCGGCGCTGGCTGCTGGCTGCCCGGTCGTCGTGAAGGCGCATCGCGCTCACCTCGGCACGTCGGAGCTGGTCGGTCGCGTGATCCAGCGCGTCGCGCAGGAAATGGATCTGCCCGAAGGCGTGTTCTCGATGATCGTCGGCGCGGGTAACTCGGTCGGCGAGGCACTGGTTGCGCACCCGGCCATCAAGGCGGTCGGCTTCACCGGTTCGCGCGCGGGCGGCACGTCGCTGATGCGCGTCGCGGCGGCGCGTCCGGAGCCGATCCCGGTATACGCTGAAATGAGCAGCATCAACCCGCTGTTCCTGCTGCCCAACGCTCTTGCGGCACGCGGCGACAGCATCGCGCGCGGTTTCGTCGACTCGCTCGTGCTCGGCGCGGGCCAGTTCTGCACCAACCCGGGCCTCGCCATCGCGATCGACAGCGACGCGCTGAAGGGCTTCGTCGCGACGGCATCGGAAGCGCTCGCGGCGAAGCCGGCGCAGACCATGCTGACCTCGGGCATTCACGCCGCGTATGAGGACGGCGAAGGCAAGCTGGCCGCAACGAAGGGCGTCGAAGTCGTGGCACGCGGCGTCGCCGCGACCGGCCCGACCCAGGCTTGCGCGGCGCTGTTCGTGACCGACGCGCAGACGTTCCTCGCGAACCCGGCACTCGAAGACGAAGTGTTCGGCCCGGTGTCGACGATCATCCGCTGCAAGGACGAGCAGGAAATGCTGAAGGTCGCCGAACACTTCGCGGGCCAGCTGACCGCGACGCTGCAGATGGACAGCGCCGACGTGGCCGCTGCGAAGAAGCTGGTGCCGATTCTCGAGCGCAAGGCCGGCCGGATTCTGGTCAACGGCTTTCCGACCGGCGTCGAAGTGTGCCACGCGATGGTCCACGGCGGCCCGTTCCCGGCAACGTCGGATAGCCGGGCGACCTCGGTCGGCACCACGTCGATCGACCGCTTCCTGCGCCCGGTCTGCTACCAGGACTTCCCGGCCGAGCTGCTGCCGGAAACGCTGGCCGACGGCAATCCGCTGGAACTGTGGCGTCGTCGCGATGGCGAACTCACGCGCGGTTAATCGCGTGACGCCGTCCTGAACGGATGCGCGCCCGGGCCGGTCGGCCGGGCGCGGATCGAAGGGAAGGGCGGACGCAATCGCAAGATAAAAAAATGGCCGGGAGATCCCGGCCATTTTTTTCTCCCGCGAGCTTGGTGAGAATCAGCTGTTCGCTTCGCTCACTTCATTCGCGCGACGCAGCCGCTCGCGGCTATTCGACAGATGCATGCGCATCGCGGCGCGTGCGCCTTCGGCGTCGTGCCGGCTGATCGCCTCGAGGATGCTTTCATGCTCGAGGTTCACGAGCGACAGATACGCATCAGGATCGGCGCGCGCGATGCCGGCCGAGTCGAGCCGGTTGCGCGGAATCAGCGCGCTGCCCATTTGCGACAGGATGTCGACGAAATAGCGGTTGCCGGTTGCGCGTGCGACCGAGATGTGGAACTGCAGGTCGGCCTGCACGCTGTCGAGCCCGTTGTGGCGCGTGGCCTCGATCGCGTCGAGCGCGGTGCGCATGCGCGCGAGGTCGTCCGGCTTCGCGCGTTGCGCGGCGAGACCGGCACATTCGGTTTCGAGGCTGATGCGCAGCTCCAGAATGCACAGCACGTCGCGCAGCGTGGTGGCGGGCACCATGTCGATGCCGAGCTTTTCGCGTTGCGGCTCGAGCACGAAGCTGCCGATGCCGTGCCGCGTCTCGATGACCTTGCCTGCCTGCAGGCGCGAGATCGCCTCGCGAATCACCGTGCGGCTCACGCTGAGTGTGCTCATCAGCTGCGATTCGGTGGGGAGTTTGTCGCCCGGCTTCAGCAAGTTGGCCGTGATCTGCTCGGTGACGTAGTTGACGACGAACTCGGCAAGATTGCGAGCGCGTCGTGGCGGTGCCGCGGATGCTAGTGGTGTAGCCATCGAAAACGCTCCTTGTTTGAAAGATCGCTGGGAATCGTGCATTTTTATTATATCGTCGTCTGACGACTGATTATATAAGGCCGGATCGTTTCCGGCGCAAATGTCACGTATATCGGCGCAGGCCCGAAGTTTGGCGCCTCGGCGCGGATAAATCGCGCGAGGCGCCGGGCCGGTCGGCCGGAAGTACGATAACCGCGACGATAACCAAGCCTATAACGGGCTCACGCCGGGCGCAACTCGACCCGCCGGATATCCTTGACGATCACCAGATAGCTGATCACGGTCAGCAGCGCGTTCGCGCCGACGAACACCAGCGCGCCATTGAACGAGCCCGTGCGGGCGACGAGATAACCGATCACGATCGGCGTCACGATGCCGGCGATGTTGCCGAACATGTTGAAGATCGCGCCGGACAAGCCGAGCGCTTCCTTCGGCGAGGTATCGGCGACCACGGCCCAGCCGAGCGCGCCGATGCCCTTGCCGAAGAACGCGAGCGACATCAGCGCGACGACGACCCAGTCGGTCGACACGTAGTTGCAGCCGATGATGCAGGTCGACAGCAGCATGCCGCCGACGATCGGCACCTTGCGCGCGACGGTCAGCGAACAGCCGCGGCGGATCATTGCGTCCGACAGCACGCCGCCGAGCACCCCACCGAGAAAGCCGCAGATCGCCGGCAGCGAGGCCACGAGGCCCGCGTGCAGGATCGTCATGCCGCGCGCCTGCACGAGGTAGATCGGAAACCACGTGAGGAAGAAGTAGGTCAGCACGTTGATGCAGTACTGCGCGAGATAGACGCCGAGCAGCATGCGGTTGCTGAGCAACTGACGCACGAGCGTCCAGCCGCCGGCCTTCGAAACATCGTCCGGGCGCGTCTTGCGCGCACCGCTGACGAGCCCGCCACCTTGCTCGATGTACTCGAGCTCGGCGCGCGACACGCGCGGATGGTCGGCGGGATTCTTCATGACCTTCAGCCACGTCAGCGCGAGCAGCAGCCCGGCCACGCCCATTACGACGTAGACCATTTCCCACCCGAACGCGTGCGTGAGCCACGCCATCAGCGGCGTGAACACGACCGCGGCGAAGTATTGCGCGGCGTTGAAGATCGCCGACGCGGTGCCGCGCTCGTTGGTCGGGAACCAGCTCGCGACGACCTTCGCGTTCGCCGGGAACGCCGGCGACTCGGCCGCGCCCATCACGAAGCGCAGCGCGAACAGGCCGGTAATCGCCGCACCGGCGCTGCCGAGCAGGCCGACCGAGCTCTGCAGCAGCGTGAATAGCGACCACGAGAAGATGCTCGCCGCGTACACGCGGCGTGCGCCGAAACGGTCGAGCAGCCAGCCGGCCGGCAGTTGCGACAGCACGTAAGCCCAGCTGAATGCGGAAAAGATATAGCCCATGCGGATCGCGTCGAGGCTGAACGCGGTGCGCATTGCGGAACCGGTGACGGACAGTGTCGCGCGGTCGGCGTAGTTGAGGGTGGTGATCACAAAGATCAGCAGCAGGATCCCGTAGCGGACCTTGGTGCGTGCCGCGCTAGAAGCGGCGTCGGTGGAACTGGCCGAGCGGCTCAAGTCCATGGGTCATCTCCTGTATTGTCGGCGAGGTGTAGTCTGCACACCGGGTGGCCCGCAGACCACCTGCCTGTCGGGCAAACACACGAACGCCCGGCGACGTTGCTGTGCCGGGCGTTCGCCACGCGGCCGTCCAGGCGGCCCTCATCGATGAGGCTCGCGAGCTACTTCGCTAGAAGCCCTAACGCCGGTGCCTTACTGCGGTCCGAGCTTCTTGATCAGCGCGTCGAGCTGCTCCATTTCTTCCGGCGTCAGATCGGTCAGCGGTGCGCGCACCGGACCTGCGTCGTGGCCGACCAGCTTCGCGCCAGCCTTGACGATGCTGACCGCGTAGCCGGCGCGGCGGTTGCGGATCTTCAGGTACGGCAGGAAGAATTCGTCGATCAGCTTGCCGACGGTCGCGTGGTCGTCAGCGGCGATCGCGCGGTAGAAGTCCATCGCGGTCTTCGGGATGAAGTTGAACACCGCCGACGAGTACACCGGCACGCCCAGCGCCTTGTAGGCTGCAGCGTAGACTTCCGCGGTCGGCAGGCCGCCGAGGTACGAGAAGCGCTCGCCGAGGCGGCGGCGGATCGTCACCATGTTTTCGATCTCGCCCACGCCGTCCTTGAAGCCGATCAGGTTCGGGCAACGGTCTGCCAGACGTTCGAGCATGTCGGCGTTGAGCTTCGAGTTCGCGCGGTTGTAGATGATCACGCCCATGCCCGGAACAGCCTTGCAGACCTCTTCGGCGTGCGCGGCGATACCGTCCTGGCTTGCTTCGGTCAGGTAGTGCGGCATCAGCAGGATGCCGTGCGCGCCGAGGCGCTGAGCTTCCTTCGCGTAGGCGATCGCCACGCGGGTCGGGCCGCCGGCGCCGGCGAGGATCGGTACCTTGCCCTTGCAGACCTCGACCGCGGTCTTGACTACTTGCGTGTAGTCGTCTTGCGTCAGCGAGAAGAATTCGCCCGTGCCGCCGGCGACGAACAGCGCCGATGCGCCGTACGGCGCGAGCCATTCGAGACGCTCTGCGTAGGTGTCGGCGCGGAAGTCGCCTTTAGCGTCGAAGTCGGTGACGGGGAAGGACAGGAGGCCTTCCGAAACGATCTGCTTGAGTTCCTGCGGTGTCGTCATGATCAAAATATCCAGGCGTCGGATTGGGTCGTTGTTGGTTCCAACCAGTACAACGGACGTCGTACTAGTAGAAAATCTTTGGAAATCAGATTTCTTATACGTCATCGTACAACAACAAATCCGGTAACTCAACGGGGTTTTCACGGCATAATTCACGCTATAGGGTAAATACGGAACATCCAGGCGAAACTTCACGTTGTAGGATGACGTATGATTTCTGGCGAAGCAGGTCTATCACGCCTCAAGGATCGATCAATGGAACAAACTCCGCTCTACATCCGCGTTCATCCCAATGACAATGTCGCGATCGTCGTCAACGACGGCGGTCTGGGCGAGGGCGCGGTATTCGCCGATGGCCTCAGGCTGCGCGAGCGTGTGCCGCAGGGCCACAAGGTCGCGGTGGCCGATCTCGCCGAGGGCGACGAGGTCATCCGCTATAACGTCGTGATCGGTTATGCGCTGAAGCCGCTGCCGAAGGGCAGCTGGATCAACGAACACTTGATCCGCATGCCGAGGCCGCCGGGACTCGAAGACCTGCCGATCGCCACCATCAAAGCGCCGGACATGCCGCCGCTCGAAGGCTATACGTTCGAGGGCTACCGTAACTCGGACGGCTCGGTGGGCACGCGCAACATCCTCGCGATCACGACCACCGTGCAGTGCGTCGCCGACGTCGTGCAACACGCGGTCACGCGCATCAAGGCCGAGCTGCTGCCGAAATATCCGAATGTCGACGATGTCGTCAGCCTCGGTCACACCTACGGCTGCGGCGTCGCGATCGACGCGCCCGACGCGATGGTGCCGATCCGCACCGTGCGCAACATCGCGCTGAACCCGAACTTCGGCGGCGAAGTGATGATGGTGAGCCTCGGCTGCGAGAAGCTGCAGCCCGAGCGTCTGATGCCGCCGGGAACGATTCCGATCGCGGCGGCGGCGGTCGTCGACGACGTCGCGGACATCGGTAATGTCGCGCTAGACCAGAACGGCGACGTCGTGGTGCTGCAGGACGAATCGCACGTCGGCTTCCAGTCGATGATCACGTCGATCATGAGGATGGCCGAAGGGCATCTGAAGCGTCTGAACAACCGTCGTCGCGAAACCTGTCCGGCGTCGGATCTGGTGATCGGTGTGCAGTGCGGCGGTAGCGACGCGTTCTCGGGCCTGACCGCGAACCCGGCCGTCGGATTCGCAACGGACCTGCTGGTGCGCGCCGGCGCGACCGTGATGTTCTCGGAAGTCACCGAAGTGCGCGACGGCGTCGATCAGCTGACCGCGCGCGCGGCCAATGCGGACGTCGCACAGGCGATCATCCGCGAGATGCAGTGGTACGACGATTACCTGAAGCGCGGCGGCGCGGACCGCAGCGCGAACACGACGCCCGGCAACAAAAAGGGCGGCCTGTCGAACATCGTCGAAAAGGCGATGGGCTCGATCATCAAGTCGGGCAACTCGGCGATCTCCGGCGTGCTGTCGCCGGGTGAGAAGGTCAATCAGAAGGGCCTGATCTACGCGGCGACGCCGGCCAGCGACTTCATCTGCGGCACGCTGCAGGTCGCCTCGGGCATCACGCTGCACGTGTTCACGACCGGCCGCGGCACGCCGTACAGCCTCGCCGAAGTACCGGTCATCAAGGTCGCGACGCGTTCGGACCTCGCGCGTCGCTGGCACGATCTGATGGACATCAACGCCGGCACGATCGCGACCGGCCAGTCCAGCATCGAGGAGGTGGGCTGGGAACTGTTCCGCCTGATGCTCGAAGTCGCGAGCGGCCGCAAGGAAACCTGCGCGGAGAAGCTCGGACTGCACAATGCGTTGACACTGTTCAACCCGGCGCCGGTGACCTGAGCAGGCACCGTGCCCCGTCAATACTCAGGCGAGCGCTGGTCCAGCCGGCGCTCGCTTTTCCGTTCAGAAGACCCGATCGCAATCACAACAGCAAAGAGACATGACCGATTTGAACGTTGACCGCTCCGCGGCAAAGAAACCCTTCCGCCGTCTGCTGCTCACCGGCGCCGCGGGCAACCTCGGCAAGCAACTGCGTCCCGCGCTCGCGCAATGGGCCGACATCGTGCGCGTGTCCGATATCGCTGCGCTCGGCGAAGTCGCCGCGCACGAGGAAGCGGCCGTCGTCAATCTCGCCGATGAAGCAGCCGCGCACGCGCTGCTCGAAGGCGTGGACGCGGTGGTGCATCTCGGCGGCATCTCCGTCGAAGCGCCGTTCGAAGACCTGCTCGAAGCGAACATCCGCGGCCTCTACAACGTGTACTCGTCGGCGCAAAAGCATGGCGTGAAGCGCATCATCTACGCGAGCTCGAATCACGCGGTGGGTTTCCATCCGGTGACGTCGGTTCTCGATACCGAAGTGCCGCTGCGTCCGGACGGCATGTACGGCGTGACGAAGTGTTTCGGCGAATCGCTGTCGCGCTACTACTTCGACCGCTTCGGTCTCGAGACCGTGTGTTTGCGGATCGGCTCGTCGTTCGAGCAGCCGAAGACCGCACGCATGCTCGTCACGTATCTGAGCTACCGCGATTTCATCGAGCTCGTGCGCTGCTCGCTGTTCACGAACCGCGTCGGTCACGCGATCGTCTACGGCGTGTCGAACAACCGCATCTCGTGGGTCGACAACACGAACGCCGCGTTTCTCGGCTACCGTCCGCAAGACAGCTCGGCGCAGTTCGACCACCTGTTCCCACCGAGCGCTCCCGACACGCGCTTCGACGACCCGACCCAGCTGTACCAGGGCGGCCCGTTCGTGCTAGCCGGTCCGATGGAGCCGAAGCGGGAGCCTGAACAATGAGCGCGAATCCGCAAGTGGAGCGCTTCGAAGCGGCCGGTCCGTTGCCCGCGGCCACCGGTGAAAGCCCGGTCTGGCGCGCGGCCGAGCAGGCGCTGTACTGGGTCGACATTCCGGCGAAAAAGATCGTGCGCGGCTCGCTCGAGACAGGCAAGCGCACCGAATGGCTGCTGCCGGAGCAGGTCGCCTGTATCGCGTTCGATCACGCCGGCACCGTGCTCGCCGGCTGCGAGACCGGGTTGTTCGCGGTCTCGCTCGCGGACGCGTCGAAAGCGGCGAGCGGCGAGCCGCTGACAGCGTCGCTGCGCAAGCTCGCGGCGCCTGAATTCCCGCACGGCGGAATGCGTTTCAACGACGGCCGCTGCGACCGGCAAGGGCGTTTCTGGGCCGGCACGATGGTGATGGACATGGCCGCGGCGATCCCGGGCGGCGCGCTGTACCGCTTCGACGAGAAGGGCGTGCTGTCAGCGCCGGTCGTCGATTCGCTGATCACGCAGAACGGCCTGGGCTGGTCGCCGGACGGCACGACGATGTATCTGTCCGACTCGCATCCGCTGCGCCGGCTGATCTGGGCGTTCGACTACGACGTCGACACCGGTGAGCCGCGCAACCGCCGCGTGTTCGCCGACCTGCATCACTATTCGGGCCGTCCGGACGGCGCGGCGGTCGATGCCGACGGCTGCTACTGGATCTGCGCGAACGACGCCGGTCTGCTGCTGCGTTTTACGCCGCAGGGCAAGCTTGACCGGCAGGTTCCGGTGCCGGCCATCAAGCCTGCCATGTGCGCGTTCGGCGGCCGCGATCTCGATACGCTGTTCGTCACCTCGATTCGTCCCGCCAACGGCGCGAGCGAGCACGACGGCCACGTGTTCGCGCTGCGGCCTGGCGTGAGCGGGCTGCCTGAGCCCGAATTCGCAGGGCAACTGTAACGTTGCTTGCATGAAGCATGCGCCGGGACGAAGTTTTTCTCCCGGCGTTTTGATTTTTCAGGACCATTCGTGTGGCCCTTTATTTGTCACTCGTCGTACAACGTGTTGTGTGAAGACCACGCCGCCACGTATTTCTTCAGCAAAAATACCACAGCTCGCAGACTGTACCGATTCCGTCCCCATCCAATGCCAGACGGTGCGGGACCTTGTGGCATGCCACAAGGTCATTCGTACCGGCGCTTTTCTTGATGCGGGTAAATACCGTCTGTACAAGATAAAACCCCTTTTATAGACTTCGTATGTTGTCGTACAACATATAAGCCCAAACAAATGGCTTTCTGTGTTGGTGTGACAGTGCAATTCGGTGGGTTTGCAAGGCATTCGTGCCGCCGCGGTCGATGCGGCATGCATGTCCGAAGCCGGCCGGCGTGATTGAAGTAAGTAGTCGAGTTGTCGACTGGAGTGCTGGGTCAACTGTGCCGGGGAAGTCGCACAGCCAGTACGGCCAACGCCCGCACCTGCGAAGGCAGTGAGCGTGAAGCCGGAGACGCGTCAAAACCATGTCACATCCGCTGTTGCCGGGATGGCCTATTTTTCAAGGAATGTCACGATGAACAAGAAGTTTGCCTCTTCCCATGTTTCGATGATCGTCGCGGCCGCGGCGTTGGCGTTCAGCACGATGTCGGCTGAAGCGCGCGTGTTCCGCGTCGCCGATGTGCACGGCGACACCTTCCCGACCAACATGGCCGTGAAGTACATGGGCGAGGAGATCAGCAAGGCGACCGGCGGCAAGGACTCCGTGAAGGTGTTCGGCAACAGCGCGCTCGGTTCGGAAAACGACACGATCGACCAGGTCCGTATCGGCGCGCTCGACATGGCCCGTGCCAACGGTGCTGCGTTCAACGAAATCGTGCCGGAATCGATGATCCCGTCGCTGCCGTTCCTGTTCCGCGACGTCGACCATTTCCGCAAGGTCATGTACGGTCCGGAAGGCCAGAAGATCCTCGACGCCTTCACCGCGAAGGGCATGATCGCACTGACGTTCTACGAGAGCGGCGCACGCTCGATGTACGCGAAGAAGGCGATCAAATCGCCGGCTGACATGAAGGGGCTGAAGGTCCGCGTGCAGCCGTCCGACCTGATGGTCGACGAAATCAAGGCAATGGGCGGCACGCCGACCCCGATGCCGTTCTCGGAAGTCTATACGGGCCTGAAGACCGGCCTCGTCGACGGCGCCGAAAACAACCTGCCGTCGTACGAAGAAACCAAGCACTTCGAAGTCGCTCAGGTCTACTCGGAAACCGAGCATTCGATGACGCCGGAAGTGCTGGTGTTCTCGAAGAAGGTGTGGGACACGCTGTCGCCGCAAGAGCAGCAGATCATCAAGAAGGCCGCGGCTGACTCGGTGCCGTACTACCAGAAGCTGTGGACCGCGCGCGAAGCCGACGCACAGAAGGCCGTCACGAAGGGTGGCGCAACGGTCATCGCGGCTTCGCAGATCGACCGCGCGGCTTTCGTGAAAGTGATGCAGCCTGTGTGGGCGAAGTACGAAAAGACCCCGCAAATGAAGCAGATCGTCGACGAGATCGAAGCAATCAAGTAAGTCACGCGTCCCGGACGCAATCAGCAATAGCAACGCTTGTCGCAACAGCGGCGTGAATGGTCCCGCGAGGAAACTCGCGAGACCTTCCGCCGCGTGATTTCGCGCGCGCGTGCGGATCGTGTCGCATCGGGACGGCTGAATCTCAAGCACAGGTCGGTCGTAAGCAAGGACAGGGTCATGAGTTTCCTGAAACGCCCAAATGATTTTCTTTTTCGCGTGCTGCTGGTCGTGGCGTCGCTTAGCCTCGCCGTGCTTTGCCTGCTCGTGATTTATAGCGTGGTGATGCGCTACGTGTTTAGCGACGCGCCCGATTTCGTTGAGCCCATCGCATTGCTGCTGGTGATCCTGATCGCGATGTTCGGCGCCGCGCTGAAGGTTCGCGAGGGCGGTCACATCGGACTCGACTCGCTCGTCAAGAAATTGCCCGAGAAAGGCCAGGTGATCGCGAAAGGGATTCAGCACCTGTGTCTGGTCGCTTTCGCGGTGGCGGTCTTCGTCGGTTGCCTCGAGATGGCGGAAACCACGATGGGCGACCGCATTCCGATCATCGGCGTGCCGGAAGGCGTGCGCTACTGCATCCCGATCTTCGCGAGTGTGTGCATCGCGTTGTTCTCGATCGAGCATCTGCTCGAGCTCTTCGCGGGGAAACGGGAAGAGCCGGCGCTCGAACTCTCCGCCACGGAATAAAAGTAGAACCATCATGGAACTTGCCCTTCTTGCCGCCAGTTTTCTAATCTTCCTCTTCCTCGGGGTTCCGGTTTCATTCGCGTTGGGCCTGTCCTGCGTTCTGACGTACCTGTTCGAAGGCTTGCCGACCGCGACCGCGATGCAGTCGATGATCTCGGGCATGAACGGTTTCTCGTTCCTCGCGGTCCCGTTCTTCATCTTCTCCGGCGAGTTGATGCTCCACGGCGGCATCGCTGACCGCATCCTGCGTTTCGCGCAGGCCACGGTCGGCCATTTCCGTGGTGGCCTCGGCATGGCCAACGTGGTCGCCTGTACGCTGTTCGGCGGCGTGTCGGGTTCGCCGACCGCGGATACGTCGGCCATGGGCGGTGTCGTGATCCCGCTGATGAAGCGCGAAGGTTATAGCGCCGCATACGCGGTCAACGTGACCACGCACTCGTCGCTCGCCGGCGCGCTGATGCCGACGTCGACCAACATGATCATCTACGCGTTCGCCGCGCAAGGCGTGAGCGGCGTGCTGAACGGCAAGCAGATGAGCGGCGTGTCGATCGGCGATCTGCTGTTCTCGGGTCTGTTGCCGGTGCTGTGGGTGATGGGTCTCGTGCTGATCGCCGCTTACTGGCAGGCCGTCAAGTTCGGCTATCCGCGCCGTCCCGACGGTTCGACCGAACTGCAGCGTTTCCCGGGCTGGATGGCGGTGCTGCGCACGTTCATCGGCGCGGTGCCGGGTCTGATGGTCATCGCGATCATTCTGTTCTGCGTGGCGCGCGGTATCGCCACCGCGACGGAGGCGGCCGCGATCGCCGTGGGTTATTCGCTGATATTGACCATCGTCGTGTATCGCTCGCTGTCGATGAAGAAGCTCGGCCATGCGCTCGGCAAGGCCGCGAAAACGACCGGCGTGGTGCTGCTGCTGATCGGTGTGTCGAACATGCTGCGCTTCCAGATGGCCTATCTGGAGATCCCGGAGGCGATCGAACGCATGCTCGACGGCGCGACCTCGCTGCCGTGGCTGATGTTGTTGTACATCAACGTGATTCAGGTGTTCCTCGGTACGTTCGTCGACATGGCGGCGCACATCCTGATCACGACCCCGCTGTTCCTGCCGATGGCCATGCACAACGGGGTGGGCCCGGTTCAGTTCGGCATCATGATTCTGCTGAACTGCGCGTTGGGTCTCGTGCATCCGCCGATTGGCTCGGTGCAGTTCATTGGTTGCGCAATTGGCAATGTGTCGATAGGGGAAACTACTAAGGTGGCTTGGCCGTATTACCTCGCTATCTTCTCGGCCATCAATATTGTCACCTATGTCCCGTGGTTCTCGACCTGGTTGCCGAGCATCATCAACGGTCACCCGGTGTTCTGATCCAAATAAAACGTCTTACCCACACTCAGCGGCGCTCGCATAGGCCGCATTAGAAAGTTTTTAACAGAGGAGTAAAAATGAAAAAGACTCTCTTAGCTTCGGCCTTGGGGTTGGTCGCCCTGGGCGCACATGCGCAAAGCAGCGTGACGCTTTACGGTATCGTCGATACGGGCCTGGGTTGGCAGAACAGCTCGGCGTCGCTGACCACGGCGGCGAAACCGCAGACCGTCCCTGGCAACTCGCAGGTCAAGATGATCAACGGCATCTGGGCAGGCAGCCGTTTCGGTTTGAAGGGCTCGGAAGATCTGGGTGGCGGCACGAAGACGATTTTCACGTTGGAAGAAGGCTTTAACAGCGCAACTGGCGCGCAAAGTGTGTCGGGTCTGGCATTCAACCGCCAGGCATGGGTCGGTCTGACGAACGCGCAGTTCGGTACGCTGACGGCAGGCCGCGGGTACACCTCGTACTACACGCTGCTCTCGCCGTATAGCCCGACCACGTGGCTGACCGGTGCATACGGTGCGCATCCGGGCGATATCGACTCGCTGGATACGACGTTCCGGGTGAACAACCAACTGGTTTATACGTCGCCGAGCTTTGCCGGTCTGACGGTTAGCGGTTCGTACGCACTGGGCGGCAATGCGGGCAGCTTCGCAGCCGGCCAAACCTGGAGCGTGGCGGCACAGTACCTGAACGGCCCGATCGGTATCGCAGCAGGTATCCAGCGCATCGACAACGCGGCAACC
This sequence comes from Paraburkholderia sp. Clong3, assembly GCF_050436485.1. NCBI lineage: Bacteria > Pseudomonadati > Pseudomonadota > Betaproteobacteria > Burkholderiales > Burkholderiaceae > Paraburkholderia > Paraburkholderia sp. Clong3. The sequence continues at coordinate 1,583,083 of NZ_JBNDMH010000003.1, forward strand.
GTTGGCACCCCCGCGTGGAATTCCACGGCGACGAACAACGGCGCTCAGCCGTCCGTCTCGGCAATCAACAACGGCTTCCAGACCGCAGCGAAGCAGCAGCGCATTGCGGTGACGGGTGGTTACGCGTTCAACTCGCAGTGGGACGTTTCGTTCGCATACTCGAACGTTAAATACACTGCGGGCGAGGCTTCGCTGTTCCACGACACGCAGATCTGGAATACCGGTGGCGCAGTGCTGCACTGGAAGCCGATCTCGGTTCTGGACGTGGCCGCTGGCTATAGCTACACCCGTGCAACGTCGTCGAACGGCATTCAGAGCACGGCTACCTACAACCAGTTCAACCTGTCGCAGTACTACTCGCTGTCCAAGCGCACCGGTCTGTACGCACTCGAAGCGTATCAGCGCGCTAGCGGCCAGACGCTGTCGGGCAACGGCAAGTCCATCATCAACGCAGTGGCAAGCATCGGTGACGGCCAGAACGGTTCGCCGTCCTCGTCGCGCAGCCAGACCGCAGTTGGCGTGGGTATCATCCACAAGTTCTAAACAGTTACTGAATACGTGGCGGCGCGTTGTTTTGCCGCCACATCGACGCGTTTTTTTCGCGTCGTCAGTCTCGCAAAGCTGCGCACATTACGTGCGCAGCTTTTTTTTCGAATGCTTCGTTTTGATGCATCGCAGGCGCGGGTCTCCCCAGCTGTGCCAGATCTGGGTTGGGATTGCCTCGCGCGCGGGCTTTCGCGTTACGATGAGAGCCCGGCGCGCTTCCCTGCGCCGTTTCGCGAGGAGACGCCGATGCGTGAATTACGATGGGCTTCGGAAGAGGGCGATGGCATCGAACATCTGGTATTCGATGCGCGCGACGATGGCTTCGCCGTTGAAAGCGTCGTGGTCGGGCAGCGCTATGGCAAGGCGTATGGGCTGCATTACGCGGTGCGCTGCGACGCGCGCTGGCGCACGCGCTACGCGCGGCTGAAGATCGTCGGCGGCGGCGAGCTGGAGCTGCATGGCGATGGCGACGGCCACTGGCACGACGGGCACGGCCTCGCGCTCAGCGCGATCGAAGGCTGTATCGACATCGATATCGCGGCGACGCCGTACACCAATACGCTGCCGATCCGTCGGCTGCAACTCGCGCAAGGCGAACGTCAGCCGATCGAAGTCGCGTATATCTCGACGCCGGACTTGCAGGTCACGCGCGCCGAGCAGGCCTACACGTGCATCGAGTTGAATGGCGAGTACCGCTACGAAGGCATTTTTCGCGAATTCACCGCCAATTTGCGCGTGGATAGCGATGGTCTCGTGATCGACTATCCGACCTTGTTCACGCGTTTGCCGCGCGCGCGTTAGGTTGTGCGTTCGGCGTCGCCCGCTGCGTTTGAGTCGTCGTCGGGCCCAGTCGATGCGCCGCGGCCGAGCGGGCGTTGCATCAGCGTCGTGTCGAGCCAGCGGCCGTGCTTGTAGCCGACAGCCTTCAACGTGCCGGTCAGCTCGAAGCCGAGTTGCGCGTGCAACGACAGTGAGCCGCCGCTGCCGCCATCGGCGATCACTGCGATCATCTGACGCCACGGTCCGGTCTCGCAACGTTCGATCAGCGCCTGCAGCAGCACGCGTCCGATGCCGCGTCCGCGATACGCGTCGTTGACGTAGATCGAGTCTTCGATCGTGTTGCGATAGGCGGCGCGCGGGCGATACGGCGTCGCATAGCAATAGCCGGCCACGTCGCCGTCGATCTCCGCGACCATATATGGCAGTCCGCGGCTGCGCACGCTTGCGAGCCGCGCGCGCAGATCGTCGACAGACGGCGGGGTTTCTTCGAACGACGCGACACCGGTCAGCACGTGATGCGCGTAGATCGCCTGGATCGCGGGGAGGTCGGCTTCGCTGGCGTCGCGGATCAGCGGGGCGTCGAGCGGAGGGCGGGGTGAACTCATGCGGGGTCCTGTCGTGGCGGGCGCAGTTTGGCGGAAGTCTTCACTATGCCTGTCGCCGGGGCGGATTTGAAGCGGGTCAAAGATCGAATTGATCGAACTCGCTCTGCAGCTCGCGATTACGCGCCACGCGTTCGTCGATAGCCGGTCCACGCCGTTCGACGACCGCCGAGATCAGCAGATTGAACAGGCATGTCAGCGGCGCGAGCGAATCCCAGAACTGACCGACGTCGGTCGTCACCTGCAGCAGATCGCCGTCGAAATCGCGCGCCCACGGACAGTAGATATCGGTGACGAGCGCGAACGGCAGGCCGCGGCGCGAGGCCGCCTGGCAATAGCGTCGCGCGATCGTCGAATAGGCGCGCGTGTCGGTGACGATCAGATAGGGCGTGCTGAATTCCGAGTTCAGCGAATCGACGTAGGAACCCGACATGCCGTCCGAATAGAACACGCGCGGGCGGATGTATTCGAGATAGCTGTAGAAACGCGTTGCTGATGCCGCGCGTCGATTGGATGCCGAGGATGTAGACCGCATCGGCGTTCGCAATGCGCTCGGCGACGCGCGCGAAGGCCGGCGAGCGCGCGAGTTCATACACGTGCCGGATCGCGCCGATCTCGAGTTCGAGCGATTGGGCGAGCGCGGCGTCGCGCGGCGAGGAGCCGTCAGCGACGCTCGGTTCATGAAGCTCACCGGTTTGCGCGCAGTCGCTCGGGCCACGGCGGAACGCGTCGAGCCGGTCCGTGATCAGCCAGGGCCGCTGCTGCGTGCCGCGCAGCTCGCGTTTCAGATCGTCGAGATTGCGATAGCCGACGCTACGCAGAAAGCGGCCGACCGAAATACCGCTGGTGCCGGCTTGCTGCGCGATCTGATCGGCGGTCTCGAGGCCGAGCCGGTCGAGATTCGCGAGCATGTAGCTGGCGACGCGTTTCGACGTCGGCGTGAGTTCGGCAAAACGGGCTTCGACGGTTTGGGCAAAAGCGGTCGTCATCGTCAGTCGCGGCGCGGGGCGCTGGTTGTGCCAATCTGCGAAATGATGACAGATCGATCCACGGCTCGCGCAATTCGATCCTGAAAAAGTCTGTTCGCCGTGCGACGGTCGAGCCGCGTCAGACCGGCCGCCGCACCGGCGCGGCGCGCGAAAAATGCCGTGCGCCAGCCACGCAGGCGACCACGATCACGGTGACGATGATCATCGATGGCGGTACCTGCTCGTGCAGCAGCACGCCGGCGAGCAGCAGCCCGAAAAACGGCTGCAGCAACTGCAGTTGGCCGACCGCCGCGATGCCGCCGAGCGCGAGCCCGCGATACCAGAACACGAAGCCGATCAGCATGCTGAACAGCGACACGTACGCGAGTCCCCACAGCGCGGCGGCGCCGACACCGTCGAACGACACGGGCCGCGTCCACCATGCGAGCGGCAGCATCAACGGCAGCGACAGCACGAGCGCCCACGAAATCACCTGCCAGCCGCCGAGATGACGCGACAACCGCGCGCCTTCCGCGTAGCCCAGCCCGCACACGACGATCGCCGCGAGCATCAGCGCGTCGCCGAGCGGCGAGGCGTCGATGCCGTGACGCAGCGCGAACGCGGCCACCGCCGCGCTGCCGAGCGCCGAGAACAGCCAGAACGCCGGCTGCGGCCGCTCGCCGCCGCGCAACACGCCGAAGATCGCGGTGGCGAGCGGCAGCAGGCCGATGAACACGACCGCATGCGCGGCGCTCACATGACGCAGCGCGAGCGCGGTCAGCAAAGGAAAGCCGACCACGACGCCGAGCGCGACCACGACGAGCGGCAGCAGATCGCGCCGCTCCGGGCGGGTCTCGCGGAACACCAGCAACAGCAGCAGACCAAGGATGCCCGCGATCGTCGCGCGCGCCACGGTCAGAAACACCGGATCGAGGCCCTGCACGGCAAGCCGCGTGGCCGGCAGCGAGCCGCTGAAAATCAGCACGCCCGCGAAACCGCTGAGCCAGCCGTTGGTGGTTTTGTCCATGGCAAACATCCCTGCGCTGAAAGAGTCTCATGATGCGCGCCGCGGCCGTCAACGTTAAGCTACAGATCAGTACAGTTCGTACAAACTGTACCTAACATGGGAGCAGTACAGATGGCGGAGAGCGAGAACAACGAGACGGCGCCGGGCACGCGTGTCGGCCTCGTGATGAACAATCTGCGGGAGCGTATCGCGAGCCGCTCGCTGATGCCGGGCGCCCGCGTGCCGTCGATCCGCGCGATGACCGACACGCTCGGCGTGTCCAAGTCGACCGTGGTGGAAGGCTACGACCGTCTCGTTGCGGAAGGGGTGATCATCGCGCGGCGCGGCTCGGGCTTCTTCGTGTCGGGCCATGCGCCGCCGCTCGCGCTCGCCGATCTCGGGCCGCGGCTCGATCGCGAGGTCGATCCGCTGTGGCTCACGCGGCAGTCGCTGGAGACCGGCTCGAAAGCGCTGAAGCCCGGCTGCGGCTGGATGCCGGCTTCGTGGTTGCCGGAAGATGGCGTGCGGCGCGCGCTGCGCGCGGTTGCCCGTGATCCGCAATCGCTGCTCGCGGATTACGCGAGCCCGGCGGGCTTGCCCGCGCTGCGTCAGCAGCTTGCGTGGCGGCTTTCCGCGCACGGGGTCGACGCGCCGCCCGAGCAGATCCTGCTGACCGACGGCGGCACCCATGCGCTCGATCTCGTGTGCCGCTTCCTGCTCGAACCCGGCGACACGGTGCTGATCGACGATCCTTGCTATTTCAATTTTCAGGCGTTGTTGCGCGCGCATCGCGTGCGGATCGCGAGCGTGCCCTACACGCCGCAGGGACCGGATCTCGCGGCGTTCGAGCGCGTTCTGGTCGAGCAGCGTCCGCGACTCTACGTGACGAACTCGGCGATCCACAATCCGACCGGCGCGACGCTCGCGCCGGCCGTCGCGCACCGGCTGCTGAAGCTCGCCGGCGAGCACGATCTGCTGATCGTCGAGGACGACATCTTCGCGGACTTCGAAGACGAAGCCGCGCCGCGCCTTGCCGCATTCGACGGCCTCGCGCGCGTCGTGTCGATCGGCAGCTTTTCGAAGACGCTGTCGGCGGCGGTGCGCTGCGGCTATATTGCGGCACGCGCCGAATGGGTCGAGCCGTTGATCGATCTGAAGCTCGCGACATCGTTCGGCAATGGTCAGCTCGCGGCGAGCGTCGTGCATCGGATGCTCGTCGACGGTACCTATCGGCGTCATCTGGAGGCGATGCGCGCGAAGCTGGCCGATGCGATGGGAGAGACCATCAGGCGTCTCGGCTATGCGGGCCTCGATATCTGGACACGGCCGCGCGCGGGCCTGTTCGTATGGGCGCGCTTGCCCGGGGCGCTCGATGCCGCCGACATCGCCCGTCATGCGCTGACGGCGGGCGTCGTGTTCGCGCCGGGCAACGTGTTCAGCGCGTCGCAAGCGGCGGCGGGCTTTCTGCGTTTCAACGTGTCGCAATGCAATCGCCCGAAGGTGTACGAGGCATTGCAACGGGCGATGGAAGCGTGCACGGAGTCGGCCGGCGCGGGGCGCGAGCGGGTCTGAGACGAACTCAGGCGAAGCAGGCGTTCGCGGCCCCCCGCTACAGCGTTATTTGCACAGCAGAAGCATCCGTTCTTCTTCCGAGCAAGGCGTGTGCGGTTTCGGCGCGGGTTGCGCGGCCGCCGCGCTCATCGCCGCGCTGCGGTTCGCGAGACACGCGCGCAGATGCTTCTCGACCGGACCGTAGTACTTCCACCCACGAACGAGCGTCGGCAATTCGAGCTTCACCTGTTTCCATTTCGGATGGCCATGCTCCTGCAGATTGTCGAAGTTCGCGCACAACGAGTCGGCGAAATGATTCAGATTGCTGACTGTGTCGCGCAAGCCGTAATCGTAGGTGACCAGAAACGCTTTGACGGTCAGACCCGGCACGTCTTCCTTCAACCAGCCTGGGTAGCTGCTTTGGTGGATCGTAGTCGGAAAGTAGGTCTGCTTCGCGCGGGTTCGTCTCCGGCGCGTTGGGATCGACGGGCAACAGACGCAACTGTGACAGCAGGTCGGGTTTCATGTCGTTGAACAGCTTTGCCGGCTGCCCGACCACGATGATCGCGACGTCGATCTTCTTCACGATCAGCGCGGCGAGCGCGTCCTCGTTGCTCAGATGCACGACGTTCTGCTCCGGAATCGGCTGGCCGAACATCAGGCGGTAGAGCGTCGTCGCCGACTGCGCGGTGCCGCTGCCTAGCAGGCCGACGCTGATGGTCTTGTCCTTGATGTCAGCGAGCGTTTTCAGCGGCGAATCCGCCCGTACGACGACGTTAATTTCCTCGTCGTAGAGCGGCATGATTAGTCGCAGCGGCCGGATCGTCGTGCCCGCATCGGGGTTGCCCGAGTTGGCCATGTCGATGAACGCCTGGTACACGTCGGACTGCACGAGCGCGAGCTTCACGCCGGGCTCGAAACGCATGCGCTGCACGTTTTCGGCCGAGCCTTTCGACGCCACCACTTCGAGGTCGATGCCAACCGGCTGGGCCACCCATTTCGACAGGTCATTGCCGATCTGGATATATGTGCCGCGCTCCGGCCCGGTGACGATCTTGTAGTGCGCCGGTTCCGCGCCGGCCAGCGAACATACGACCAGTACCACCAGGCCCAGCCAGCCCGCGAGGAGTCTCTTCAGCATGATCTTTCTACCTATCGGTCAGGTTGATCCCGCTTCACGCGTGGCGCGTGGAAGCACCAGTGATCCGGTTGCCCTGTCATGTTCAAACTGCTGCCAGGGTCGCTCCGTCTGTTTCCGCTCAGAGGACGCACGATAATGTGCGAATCGGCACAGACGGCGGCCATTTGATCTGGTATGCGAAGCAATGTTTTTGCGCGACGGCGCAGCAGTTTGCGTCTCCGGGACCCGGTTCGGACCGTCGCGTCGCGCGTGAGCGCTAGTTGCTCCGCGGCGTCGCGGTTCTCACGACGCCGACTTTCGTTGCAGTCACGACCAGTTCGCCGTGCGCTTGCATGCCGACGGGCAGCGGTGCCTGCTCTTGCGCTTGCGCGAGCGGCGCGCCCGGCGCGGCATCCGTCGTCGCCGCATGCGGCGGAGTCAGCGGCGCCCAGCCGGTCTCGCGAATGACGCGCTCGAGGATCACTTTCGCCGCGTCGTTGCCGCTGTCGATCGCGAGCGCCTCGTTCGCGTGCTGACGCGCGCACGGCCACGACTGCTGCGCGACGCAGGCCTGCGCGGCCTGTAGCGCAGTATCGCGACGCTGGACGAGCGGCCGCATCTGATCGGCCAGACCCTGCGCGTCGCTGTTTCCGGGTTGTAACGTTTGCGCAGCGGCGAGAGCGGCTTGCGCGGCGGACAGATCGTTCGCGCGGAACGCTGTCCTCGCGACCTGCAATGCTTGTCCGGCGTCGTGGAATTGCGGCGCGGGCCGCATGGGCGTCGCGGCCATCGGCGGCGCGGCAGGCGGCGCGGCTGGTGTCGCTGGAATGACAGGAGCCGCGGGCGCGACGGGCGCGGGCTTCGCCGCCAGTGCGGTCACGGGCGGTGGCGCAGGCTTGGCCGCGGCCGGCGCGTGCATGGTCTGTGGTTGAGCAATCACCGGGGCGGACACAAGCGGCGCGATCATGCCGGTCGTTGTTCTGGCATCCGGCGTAATCTGCTCCACGCCTGTATCTTCCGATTCGCCGCCGTCGCTGAATAGCGTGTAAGCGACATACGCCAGGCCGATTGCGACAACCGCGCCGATCACGTACAGCACGCGCCAGATCGTCTGCGCAGTGTTGGGCGGCGCATACATCGGATCTTCGTAAGGTGGGATAGTGGTGTCGGTCGACACGAGCGCCGTGTGCATGACCGGCTCGGTCTGCAACAGGGGTTCGGACGCCATCGCGGCAGCGGCGATGGCGGGCTCGTCGTCGAAACGGGGCAGGGGCTTGTGCGTGGCGCTCGCACGGCTGCCTGGAATACCGGTGCGGATGTGCGGATCGTCCTGGTCGAACGGATGCGCAGCGCCACAGTAGGGGCAGGCGTCGACTTGTCGATACAGTGCGCCACCGCAGCGTTTGCAGGGCGTGGGGAAACTTTGGCCGGATGCTGTCTGGGTGGACATGCCGTGGACCCACCTTTGGAAAACGATGCCGTAAAGGCATGCTTCGGATCGTGTTGAGGCAGGAGCCTTGTCCGCGGAATCACGATCCACATGCGCCGGAAGTCGTGGAGACGGAGGCAGCGGCTGCGTTTCCACGGGTTCCAATATGTGGCGTTTCACGGGGGACGTCAACGCGGTTGGCCCCTGGATTGTGTGCGCTACCGCTCATTGGGAGGTATGAAGAAACCCTGGCCATACATTCGAAAACGAGTGTATGTGTCTGTTGTTTCACGACAAATGGAAGGTAACCGGAAGCATCGCGCTGCATGAAGCGAGCGCGCCAAAAAAACAACGAGGCCGACGCGTCGTGCGTGCGGCCTCGTGATCAACCTGCTATCCGGCGCTTGTCGGTACGCGTTTGCATCAGCTTGCCGATCAGGCGTCGAAGTACGCTCAGTGCTTGCGCAACGGATGATCCTTCAGCAGCCATGCGAGCACGAAGGCGAGCACCACGACGCATGCGGCCGACAGATACACGGTGTGCAACGCACCCGCGAACGCATCCAGATAGTCGTTGCGCAATGCTTCGGGCAGCTGATGAATCGCTGCGGGACCCAATGCCTGCGGAAGTTCGGTGTCGGGCGGGATCAGCTTTTCGAGGCGCCCGGCGAGGCCGTTCGAGAACACCGCGCCGAAACCGGCCACGCCGATCGAGCCGCCGATCGAGCGAAACAGCGTGACGCCCGACGTCGCCACACCCATATGCTTGAACTCTACGGTGTTCTGGACCGCGAGGACCAGCACCTGCATCACCATGCCGAGGCCGCAGCCGAGCAGACCCATGTACAGATACATCACATGAATCGGCGTATCGATCTGCAGGCGCGCGAGCAGCAGCATCGCCACGGAGACGAGGAACGTGCCCATGATCGGGAACAGCCGGTACTTGCCGATCTTGCTGATCACGCGGCCCGTCACCATCGACAGGATGAACAGGCCGCCCATCATCGGCAGCATCTGCATGCCGGCGTGCGACGGCGTGGAGCCCTTCACGACCTGCAGATAGAGCGGAATGAACGTCACGGAGCCGAACAGCGATACGCCGATGATGAAGCTCACGAGGCTGCTGATCAGAAACGTGCGCTGTTTGAACAGTCCGAGCGGCATGATCGGTTCGACCGCGCTGCGTTCTTCGTGAATGAATCCCCAGATCGCTGCGAGGCCCATGCCGAGCGTGAACCACAATTGCGGCGACGACCACGGCAGGATCGTGCCGCCCTGACTCGTGAACAGGATGATGCAGGTCAGCGCGCCGGCGAGAAACGCGGCACCCATGTAATCGATCGTGTGCTTCACGTGGCGCGCGTGCGGCTTGAACACCGCGCCGATCACGATGAGCGACAGGATGCCGAGCGGCAGGTTGATGTAGAAGATCCAGCGCCACGTCAGATGCTCGACCAGAAAGCCGCCGAGCAGCGGACCGATGACGGTGGCAAGACCGAAGATGCCGCCGAACACGCCCTGGTAGCGGCCACGCTCCGCGGGCGGAATCACGTCCGCGATCGCCGCCATCGTCACGACGAGCAGGCCGCCGCCGCCGAGCCCTTGCAGCGCGCGCAGCACGATCAGCTGACTCATGTTCTGCGCGATGCCACACAGCGCCGAGCCGACGAGAAAGATGACGATCGCCGTCTGCAACACGATCTTGCGGCCGAACAGGTCGCCGAACTTGCCGTACAACGGCACGACGATGGTCGAACTGAGCAGGTAGGCGGTCACGACCCACGACAGGTTATTGAGCCCGCCTAGTTCGCCGACGATGGTCGGGAGCGCGGTCGAGACGATCGTCTGGTCCAGGGCAGCGAGCAGCATGACCAGCAGCAGCGCCGGAAACAGCAGCCGGATCGGCGGATGGTCGGCCGCGGGCGCGGGGTTGACTGACAGGGTCGTAGCGGGTTGTTCCATGGCGGCAATGCGTTGAAATTAATTAACTGAGAGATTAATATATGTGACATCGCCTCTCACGTCAAATTCAATGCAATGACAAGGATCTCGCCTGACGACGCCGCGGCGCACAATGCCGTGGCCGATACGGGGCCGCCCGCGCGAATTGCCGCGAAAGAGCGCGACGCGTCGAAGCCCAAACTCACGGCAGCGCCAACGGATATTCATGCTGCGAATATCGGAAGCAGCGCACCGGCTGGATCGGCCGCGCGCCGCCCCGGCCGGCCGTCGGGCGCCGCGCGCGGTCCCGCGCAGCGTGCGCGCTTGCTCGACGCCGCGCTGACGCTGTTCGCGAGGCAGGGCATCGTCGAGACATCGCTGGGTGAGATCGCCCGCGAGGCCGGCTTCACGCCCGCGATGGTGCACTACTACTTCAAGACGCGCGATCAACTGCTCGACGTGCTGATTGACGAGTGTTTCGCACCGTTGCGCGCGAGCCTCGGACTGCCATTTCAGGAGAATCCCGACGATCCGGTCGCGGCAATCACGCAACTCACGGAGCGGCTCGTGCAGATCGCGAGCGACAACCCGTGGTTCGCGTCGCTGTGGGTGCGCGAAGTGATCAGCGACGGCGGGCTGCTGCGCCAGCGCATGCATGAGCGCTTTGGTTTCGCGCATCAGAAGGCGTCGCTGCTGGCGATCGCGCGCTGGCAGAAGGAGGGGCGCCTGAATGCATCGCTCGAACCCGCGCTCGTGTTCGTCACGCTGCTCGGCATGACGATTCTGCCGCTTGCCACCTCGAAGCTGTGGCGCAACGATCCGTTGCGCCGCAGTATCGGCGGCGCGGAGATTGCGCGGCACGCGGTGGCGTTGCTGTTGCAGGGCATTGGGCCCGGCAAGGGCGATTGAACTGGCGCCCGGTGTGGCGCACCGGTCGCCGCGTCGTTTGAAAGGGCCCTAGATTTTGCGATTTTTCTTCCATTCGTCGAACGCCGCCTTCGTCTCGTCGTTCGGCGGATAGGTGCCGGGCAGCGCGGCGCCGGCACGAATCCTTTCGGTGAGAAACGCCTCGAGCTGTTCCTGTCCGGCGGCGGCTTGCGCGACGGCGTCGGCCATCTTCAGCGGAATTACCACGACTCCATCCACATCGCCGACGATCACGTCATCCGGAAACACCGCGACTCCACCACAGCCGATCGGCACGTTGATATCGACCGCGTGATGGCGGATCAGATTGGGCGGCGCGCTCGCGCCGGCGCAAAACACCGGCATGTCGAGCGCGGCGATCGTCGCGCTGTCGCGCACCGGGCCGTCTGACACCATGCCGGCAACACCGCGCACCTGCAAACGAAGCGACAGAATCGAACCGAACGACGCGCTGCCGCGCTCGCCGCGGCAATCCTGCACGAGCACGTGGCCCGGCGCAATGGTCTCGACGCATTTGCGTTGCGCGTACTCAGCGTCCCAAACCCGTGCCGGGTACGGTGTTCCTGAAGAAACGATGTTGCGATGGCGATGGGCTATAACGTGGTCAGCAGCGCCGCGATGACCGAAAACCCATTGGTGCGAGCTTACGACGTTGGCAAGCGTCGTGAAGCGAGCCCGGCACTCAGCATGGTCCGGGAATCGTCGGTGACAGTGGCGAGCGGCGCGAGCCGCATCCCGTTTGAGAGATCGAGTCCTATACGACGCTTCCCATGGCGCTGCCATTCATCAACGATCGCGAGACAAACGATGGCAATGCGCAAGCGGGAAGACGGTCCCGAAGTGTTTCCGAACGCAGCGGGAATCGATATAGGTAGTTCGAGCCACTGGGTAGCGGTACCCAGGACCGCGGACGATGGGCCGGTGCGAGAATTCGGCACGATGACCGACGATCTGAACGCGATGGCCGACTGGTTGCTGGCGTGCGGTGTCGATACGGTGGCACTCGAATCGACCGGAACCTACTGGATACCGGTGTACGAGGTGCTGGAGCGGCGCGGGCTGGCGGTGTGGCTGGTTGACGCGCGGCAGATGAAGTACGTACCGGGCCGCAAGAGCGACGTGCAGGACTGCCAGTGGCTGCAGAAGCTGATGAGCCTGGGGCTGCTGCGGGCGGCCTGGCGCCCCGGCGACGAGGTCTGCGTGGTGCGCGCGGTGGCACGCCAGCGCGAGGTGCTGCTCACTGAACAGGGCAGCTGGGTGCAGCGCATGCAGAAAGCGCTGGTGCAGATGAATATCCAGCTTACCGAGGTGCTGAGCGACATCATGGGGACGACGGGACAGGCGATCATCCGCGCCATCGTCGCGGGCGAACGCGATCCGAAGGTGCTGGCCCGCTTTCGTCACGGCCGGATCAGGCGCAGCGCCGACGATATCGCGCGTGCATTAACAGGCAACTGGCGCGAGGAGCACCTGTTTGTGCTCAAGCAGGCGCTGGCGATGTACGACGACCTTGCCCGTCATCTTGGCGAATGCGATACCCGCCTGCAGACGCTGGTGGACGAGCGTGGCGGGCACCACGTCGACCTGGGCAAGGCGCCGAAGGCCGGCACCAGGCTGCGAATCAACTTTAACGAGCGGCAGAGACTCGCCAACTGGGCGGGCGTCGATCTCACACGCATCAACGGCTTGGGTGTGTCCACCGTCCTGACACTGCTGTCCGAGATCGGCCCGGACCTGAGCCGCTTTGCCAGCGTCAAGCAATTCTGTTCGTGGCTGGGGCTGACACCCGGCACAAAGATCAGCGGCGGCAAGGTATTGTCCTCGGCCACGAAGCGCTCGGCCAACCGGGCGCGGCAGGCGCTCAAGATGGCGGCCATGACCCTTTCCCATAGCGACTCGGCGCTGGGCGCGTTTTACCGCCGCCTGTGCGCCCGCATGGACAAGCCGCGCGCCAACACCGCAGTCGCACACAAGCTCGCGCGCATGGTGTACTTCATGCTTACTCGCGGCGAGGCCTTCGTCGATCAAGGGCAGCAGCGCTACGAAGAGCAGCAACACCAACGAAGTATCGCTGCCCTCAAACGTCGCGCCGCCAAGCTTGGGTTCCGCCTTGAATCAGTTCCGGTGACAACGTAAAAGCTACCGCCGAATAGCTTTTGTTTCTTGAGAGAGGGTCCGCGAATAGCTCCAGTACGTCGATGTCTTCGCGCGATGGGATGTTGCGCAGCGTGAACGCCGGCCCGACCAGATTCGCGCCGCGCCGCGAACCGAGCGGCGCGACGCCCTGCATGAAGGTGTTGCGCAGACCGCGCTTGAATAGCTGCGTGGTCAGCGTGGCGGTGCTGACATGACGAAGGATGTCGAGCGTCGCGGCGGAAAGCGCGGGCGATGTGGCGGACATGGTGTCGGTTGACCTCGGGTTGAGATGAGCGGGCATCGGTAGGCGCGCGTGCGCGCCCACGATGATAGCGCCGCGACACCACCGGTTAGCAGACCAGCGCCGTTCATCGCCGCGATATCGGCAACCGCGACCGAGCCCTTCTTTACGAGACGCGAACCGCTGCAACGAGGCACGCGACGTGCTTGCAGTGTCGTCGGATGCGAGCGGCGCAAAACGACCGGCAGCGCCGCGTTGTGCAAACAATACGAACGACAGAATCGATACCGGGCGGGGAAGGCCGTACGAACGGGGTTCGTACGAACTGCGCCGGAACATCGGGTGCCGGCGATCGGCGAGCCGCGGAAAAACTGCGGACACTGAGCGGCTAAATCGCGGTGTGCGTCGAGCGCCGTTTTTTCATCGACGTGCAATTTGGGCGCGTTACCGTGCGTATGCGTTGTACTCGGGAAGATGTTGCGCAATGTTTTACAAGCGCGGACCTGTCTGCAACTCGGCGTGCGAAATCGAGTCGGAATCATGGACAGCAACACCTTGGCCGCGCGAATCAACGGCAATCAGCAAAGTGAAATACAAGGTGAAACCCCCGCCCCCTCGGACGGCCTAACCGGTTTTTCAGAGCAACAACATACGATGAACGCAGCAATGAGGCTCGATCAGGCCACGATCGTGCTGGTGGAGGACGACCCGGACAGCCGGGAATCGTTGACCTTGTTACTCGAGGCGGAAGGCGCGAAGGTTTGCGCGGTCGCCGATGCGGAAGAGGGCGTCGTGGCGGCGATGCGGTTGCTGCCCGACGCGGTCGTCTGCGACCTCGACTTGCCGGCCATGGATGGCTTCTATCTGATCCAGCGGCTGCGCGACCACGAGATTTGCGGCGGTCATTCACCCTCGGTGGCAGTGGCGCTCACCGGCCATACCGACGACGCATACCGCCTGCGCAGCATCGGCGAAGGCTTCCAGCATTTCATGACCAAGCCCGCGTTACCCGAAGCGCTCGTGACGCTGCTGCACGACGCGATCGACGCCCGCGCGGCGGGTTGATCGACGCTTCGCAGCGGCTCTCGTGGGAGCGGGTTTTAGACAGAGCAGGCCGGCGCGCGGCGGGGAGATGTCGTTTCTCGAAGCAGAGCACGGCCATCGACGCTTTGCAGCGCGTCACACAGCGTTGCGCACCCAATGTGGCGCGCCGCTATTTCGCCGCGGCCACCGGCGCGGCCGCGCTGGCCGCTTTGGCCGCCTGACAGGCCGCACACAATCCCTTCAATTCGATTTCGTCGCTCGCGAGCCGATAGCCCGCGTCCTCGATCTGCGCGACGAGGGCCTGACGCAGCTTCGGTTGATCCAATTCGGTGACGCTGCCACATTGCTGGCATACGACGAGAATGCCGTGCTGGCATTGCGTCAGATCATGGCAGACAGTGAACGCATTGATCGATTCGATCCGATGCACGAGCCCCACCGACAGTAAAAAATCCAACGCGCGATAGACGGTCGGCGGCGCCGAGCCGGCGTGGATCTGGCGCATTTCGTCGAGCAGCGAATAGGCCTTGGTCGCGCGTCCCGAGTTCAGCAGCAGTTCGAGCACCTTGCGCCGGATCGGCGTGAGTTTTTCGCCGCGTTCTCGGCAATATTCCTCGGCGAGTGCGAGAGCCGCTTCCTGCGACGGGCCATGTGCGTGCCACGGCTCGTGCACGTCGTGATGCGCTCGATGATCGTGTGCATCGGCGGCGGGGGCGGCAGGTGTGGGAGCGACCGGACGGCCGGTCGCGGCGGGCTTGGCGGTTTTCATGCGTCGATTATAGAGGCAGGGGGATGCAAGTGCCGCGCCGGTCGAAGTGTCGAGAGAATCGGCATTGCCCAGATTTGGCTTACAACTGACAACAAACGAAAAATAGGGTCTTTACTGGCAAAAAATGCCTATTCTTTGTCAGTCAGTCTCTGAATGTGTTTGATGGGATCTCGATGAGACAACTGCTTCACCCATCGCGGGCAGTAGCCTTAGCCTTTCTCTTTGCGATTGCCGCAGGGACGCTCCTTTTGAGGTTGCCCTTGTCGCAGGCCAAAGGTGAGGCAGCGCCGTGGCTGAGCGCTTTTTTTACCGCTACCTCCGCGGTCTGCGTGACTGGACTCGTCGTTGTCGATACGGGCACCTACTGGTCAAGCTTTGGACAGTGGGTCATCCTCGGCCTGTTTCAGATTGGCGGTTTCGGCATGATGACCGCAGCCACCATGCTGGGACTCATGGTCAACCGGTCCTTGCCGCTGCGAGCGAAGCTGATCACCCAGGTCGAGACGCACACGCTCCGTCTCGGGGACATCGGCAGCGTGGCGCGCCTGGTGCTCGTCGTGACGCTCGTCACTGAACTGACCACGGCACTCTGGCTGACGGTCAGGCTTCATCTCGGGTACCACTTCCAATGGGGCGAGGCCGCATGGAGTGGATGGTTCCATGCGGTCTCCGCGTTCAACAACGCGGGCTTTTCAATTCACCCGGACAGTCTGATGCGCTATGCCGCCGACGCGTCGATGCTGGTACCGGTGATGGTCGCGATTGTCGTCGGCGGAATCGGGTTTCCGGTTCTGTACGATCTGCGGGAGAAACTTCGGGGTGCCCGTCGGCTTTCATTGCACACCAGGCTCACTTTAGTGGTCACGGGGGTGCTGCTGCTCGGCGGATTTCTTGCGTTGCTGCTGTTCGAATGGACCAATCCAAAAACCCTGGGTCCGATGCCGTTCGGTGAGAAGCTCCTTTCGGCAGCTTTCGCCTCGGTATCCGCGCGCACGGCGGGTTTCAACTCGCTCGACGTCGGCGCAATGCGTCATGAAAGCTGGGCCCTGCATTTCTTCCTGATGTTCGTTGGCGGGGGCAGCGCGGGGACGGCAGGGGGTGTCAAGATCGGCACCATCGCCATTCTGGCCTTGCTGGTGATCGCAGAGATCCGCGGGCGTGGCGATATCGAAGCGTTTGGGCGCCGTGTCAGCGTGTCGGCGCAGCGGCAAGCGATTACCGTGGTGGCGCTGGGTGCCGTGATGATCACGGTCGGCACACTGATCATTTTGCACATCACCGATTTTCCTACCGATCAGGTCATCTTCGAAGTTGTTTCGGCGTTCAGTACGGTCGGTCTGTCCACGGGTATCACGGGTGATCTGCCTGCGCCGGCACAGTTCGTGATCATCGCGCTGATGTATGTCGGCCGGGTTGGAACCATTACCTTTGCAACGTCGTTAATACTGGTTGAGCGGCGTGCGCAATATAGCTACCCCGAGGAGCATCCAATTGTTGGCTGACCTGTTCAAGATTTCGCTCTCTTTTTCGAAAGGCGACAGTGTGGTCGTCATCGGTTTGGGGCGGTTCGGCTGTGCCGTGGCCCAGTCGCTGCTTCGGCTTGGCCATGACGTGATGGGAATCGACCGGGACGAGCAGCAGGTGCAGTTATGGGCGGACCGGTTGACGCATGCCGTCCAGGCCGATTCGACCAACGTGAATACCCTGCGCCAATTGGGCGTTGCCGACTTCCCTCATGCGATCGTGGGCATTGGAAGCGACCTGTCGGCGAGCCTGATGACCCTGATGGCCCTAACGGAACTTCAGATCAAGGACATCTGGCTGAAGGCGGTGACCACGGAACACGGCCAGATTGCCCAGCGCATCGGCGCGCATCACGTGGTTTATCCGGAAGCGGAAATGGGTGAACGGATCGCTCACCTGATCACAGGCCGAATCGTGGACTACGTTGAATTCGGCGAAGGATTTGCCGTCGCCACGATTCAGGCCCCGGCGCCGACACACAACCGTCCGCTCGCAGATTGCGGCGTTCTGGAGGCGTTCGGTGTCATGGTCATGGCCGTCAGGCGCGCTGGCGAAGAGTTCCAGCACGCGGGGCCTGACACGGTTGTTGTGCCGGGGGATTTGCTGATCGTGTCGGGCCCCGCGAGCAGGGTTGAAGAGTTTGCGGGTCGCGCGAATACCTGAACCGTTTCCGCCGACCCGCGCCATGCTCAGGTCAACGGGAAATCCACATACTTCTTGAACCCGGAACGCGTCGTGAGACGCGAATACCAGCGCTCCAGACTCGGCAGCGACGGCCGCTGCAAACCGTCGAGGCCGAACCAGCGCTTCGCGTACGCGCCGATCACGATATCGGCGAGCGTGAACTTGTCGCCTTCGAGAAAGAAGCGGCCCTGCAGATGCGTGTCGAGCAGGCGCCACAGGACGGTGACCGCCTTCGCGTCGGCGGCGAGTTTGGCGGCGTCGCGCTCGGCCTCGGGCGTGCGCACGAGGGTCCAGAACACGGGACGTTCCACTGGCTGCAGCGTCGACAGCGACCAGTCCAGCCAGCGGTCGATGCTCGCGCGCAGTTTCGGCTCGCCCGGATACAGCAGGCTCGATTCGCCGTATTGCATCGCCAGATAGCGCAGGATCGAGTTGGATTCCCACAGCACGAAGTCGTCGTCGACCAGCGTCGGAATCTTGCCGGTCGGGTTCATCGCGAGATAGTCGGGTTCGTTGTTGCGGCCGAATTGCAGGCCCGCGTCGATGCGGTCGAACGGCAGAACGAGTTCGTCGCAGCACCACAAGACCTTCTGGACGTTGACCGAATTGGCGCGTCCCCAGATCGTAATCATCCGGTAAATCCTTTTCTTTTACGGTTGGCAAGCCGCGCGGCGTTCAGCCACTAACGATACACGATGCGCGCGCCTTTGCGCGACGGGCCGCCCGGCCGACATTGCGTTGCGTACAATGACCGCACTCCGGATTGCCCGCTGAAAACACGCATCCCAACTCATTGAGGCATCGCATGGCCCGCATTGTTCCCGACGACTGGAAGAGCCTCGAAGCGACCGGCGCGGCGGCGCGCGAACGTGAAACGCTCGCGCTGCTCGAAAAGGCACTGCCCGCCGACTATACCGTCTACCACGGCGTGCATTGGACGCGCCTGAACCAGAACTTCTCCGTGTTCGGCGAGGCCGATTTCGTGATCGTGAGTCCCGCCGGGCGCCTGCTGATCATCGAGCAGAAGACCGGCTTTCTGCGCGAAACGCCGAAGGGGCTCGTCAAGGTGTATCTGCAAACCGAGCGAAACGTCGCGATCGCGCTCGCGCATACGATCGAGAGTCTGCACCGGCGTTTTACCGCGGCGTTCGGCGCGGGCGCCTATTTCATCGAGGAACTGCTGTACTGTCCCGATCACATCGTCAAGGATGCGGCGATCGCCGGCGTGAATCCCGCGCGCATCGTCGACGCTACGCGGCGCGAGCGTCTCGCGGCGATCGTCCGCGAAGCGCTGCCGGCCGATGAACGGCGGCTTCCCTGCGCGGCGAAAATCCACCACTTTCTCGCCGACGAACTCGCGTTGACGCCCGACACGAGCGCGCTCGTCGGGCAGGCGGGCATGCTCGTCACGCGCCTTTCGGGCGGACTTGCGACATGGGCCCGGCGGCTCGAATTCGCGCCGTTCCGTTTGCGCGTGATTGGCACGGCGGGCTCCGGCAAGACGCAACTCGCGGTCCAGGTGATGAAGGACGCGGTCGCGCGCGGCGAGCGGCCGTTGTACGTGTGCTTCAACCGACCGCTCGCCGATCACATCGCGCGGGTCGCGCCGCCGGAGGCGAAAGTCGCGAACTATCACCAGCTTTGCGACTGGATCGCGCGCGACGCGGGCCGCGCGCCCGATTTCCGGTCGGCGCAGGTGTTCGATCAACTGGAGGCCGTATTCGCCGACACGCCGATCGAACCGCGCTGGCAATTCGACGTACTGATCGTCGACGAAGGGCAGGATTTCCAGCAGTCATGGGTTGCCGCGCTCGAGCGGCTGCTGCGGCCGGGCGCCGCGTGGTGGTGGCTCGAAGACCCACTGCAGAATCTGTACATGCGTGAGCCGGTCTCGTTGCCCGGCTGGACCACGCTGAGAGAAACCAACAATTACCGCAGTCCTCGCGACATCCTCGATTATCTGCGCGACGTGCTGGGCGCGTCGGTGCCGCTGGCCGCGGCACTTACGTCGGGCAGTCCGTTCGACGGCTCCGAGGTTTCGGTGTCGGTCTACGACGAAGCGCAGGGCACCGAAAGCAGTATCGACGCAACCAAGCGCGCCATCACGCAGGCGCTATCGCTCGGTTTTCGCAAGCAGGACATCGCGGTGCTGTCGTTCCGCGGCCGCGAGGGCTCGGCGATGAGCGCGCTCGATCATCTCGGACCGCATCGGCTGCGCAGTTTCACCGGCAAATACGATCTGTTCGGCAACCCGGAGTATCGTGAAGGCGACGTGCTGTTCGAGTCGATCTACCGCTTCAAGGGGCAGGCGGCGCCGTGCGTGATCTTCACCGAGATCGACTTCGACGCGTTCGACGAACGCAGCGCGCGCAAGCTGTTCGTCGGCGCGACGCGCGCGACGATGAAGCTGATCGTCGTCGCGTCGCAGCGGGCCGCGCGGCATTTGCAGTTGCGCGAGGCGAAGGACAGGTAGCGGCGGCGTTCGGGCGCTGCGCCCACTCGGAACGTTGCGTTCAACTCCACGCCCTTGCGCTCACCAGCATCCCCGTGCGCGTCAGCGCATCCCACCAGATCACGCGCAGCAGTGGCGCTTGCTGCGCGATCAGCAGCGCCTGCACCGGATCGCTTTCGACGAAGTGCGTGACACCCGCGCGCAGCGCCGCGCTCGCCTTGTGCGCGGCCGCGCCGGCGGGGCTGTCGTCGTGCAGGCCGGGCGTGCGCATCGCCAACTGCATGTGAGCGAAGCCGTGTCGCGCGAGCCACGCTTCGGTGCGCGCGCGATCCATCTCCGGGCGGCCCGTGATGATCGTGCGCACCTGCTGCAGGTCGATGCCGGGCAGCACCTCGAACGGCAGCAGCGCGTCGCGCTCGGCGAGCGCGGCGGCGAGGTCCTCGTCGTAGCGCGCGAGCGGTACGTCGGGCAGCAGGATGCCGTCGAGGTCGATCGCGTAGGCCGCGTACTCGTGGTCGTTGGCCATCGCGGGCGCGGCGCCGGCTTCGACGCGCGCCCAGTCGTCGCGGTAGCGCTCGGTGTATGCCTGGCGCTCCCATGGAAAGAGGGCGAAGTAGCCGCGCGCATCGATCGCGTAGTCGGGCTGTGCGCGGCTCAGATCATCGACCGCAGCGGTCAGGGTTTTGACTTCGAGCCCGTGCGCCTGCAGAAACGCGATGCAATCGACGAGCGTAAAACCGCGTCCCGCGATGTCCTCGCACAACAGCACTTTCGATCCGGCGGGCGGGATCGGCAGCGTCGAATCCCATGCGACCGCGCGCGTCTGGCGGTCGTAGCGCAGGAACCCGACCGGCGCGCCGACCGCGTGCGACACCATCAGCGCGAGCGGCGCGCCGCCGCGCAGAATCCCGAGCGCCATCGAGAAATGCTCGGCGAGCAACACGGGTTGCAGCGATTCGATCCAGTGATCGAGCTGTTCGTACGTCAGAGGCAGGACCGGCTTGTTCATGACTATCGAGGCGCCGCGTGGCGCGATGGAAGGCAATGGTCCGCGGGGATGCGCGCGCGGCGCGCGCTGACGCACTGGCGCGACATCGCGGGTCCCCGTTTTTGAGTCAGCGCATTTTGGCGATATTATGCATGCGGGTCAAAGGTCGCGTGTCGGGGTGGCACGCGTTTGACGGCACGGTACGGCGCAACACTTCGCGCGGCATGAGATCGGCTGACCGTGGCGCGGCCCGCGGT
Source organism: Paraburkholderia sp. Clong3 (assembly GCF_050436485.1). Classification (NCBI taxonomy): domain Bacteria; kingdom Pseudomonadati; phylum Pseudomonadota; class Betaproteobacteria; order Burkholderiales; family Burkholderiaceae; genus Paraburkholderia; species Paraburkholderia sp. Clong3. Next base: position 1,604,051 of record NZ_JBNDMH010000003.1, read on the forward strand.
CCGGCGAATCAACGAAATCGGATAAAAAAAGCAAATGGCCAATCTGATTGCAACGCTGTGCAACGCAGCCAGCGGAACCGGTGTGCCCTGGCGGATGCGCTGGCTGACGGGGCTGGCGGGACTGATCGTCGGGCTTTCCGTCTGTTGCGCGCATGCGCAGCCGGGCGCGCGGCAGTCGCCGGCGCTGGCGCTCGACGTGCAGGGCAAGATCGCCAATACCAACGACGCCGCGCATCGCACCTATCACTTCAACGAGGCTCAACTGCTCGCGCTGCCCGTGCATACGATCACGACCTCGACCACCTGGACGCCGCGCTCGACGTTCACCGGGCCCAGGCTCGCCGACATCCTGAAGGCCGTCGGCGCGCACGGCACCCAGATCGAACTCCACACGTTCGACGACTACACCTACACCGTGCCGGTGTCGGACTGCGAACGCTACGGCGTGATCGTCGCGTACAGCATGAACGGCCAGCGCCTGAAACTCAGCGACTTCGGGCCGCTGTTTCTGATCTATCCGCGCGACGCTTTTCCAGATGAACTGACTGGCGCGGTCGGCGACTCGAAATTCGTATGGCAGATCAAGGCCCTCATCGTCAAATAGCGCGCCGTCCGTGGCGGCGCGTGTTGAACGTGCTGATCTGGCTGATGGCGCTCGCGGCGCCCGCCGGCGCGATCGGCTATCTGCTCTATGCGAACCTGTTGAACCCGCGCGCGACCGAGCAGCTGACCGGTACCTACGACGGTTTCTACTGGGACGCCGCGCAACTGCAGATCGCGTACGCGCGCTTCGAGAACCAGCTGCTGCTGTATCAGTCCGGTGCCGACGACGACTATCAGCAGTTGCAGCTGCGCTTCCAACTGCTGCAATCGAAGCTGCGCGTGATGGCCGGCTCGACGCATCGGCTCTCCGCGCAGCTCGCTCTGTTGCAACGGCAGCTCGACGAAATCAAGACGCTCGAGACTGTGCTCGACGACATCCAGCCCGAGATCGAGCTACTGCAGCGCGACCGTGCGCGTGCCGCGCGGATCGACGCGCAGCTGCGCCAGCACTGGAGCGAGGTCAACGATCTCGCGCTGTCGCGCCGTTTCGCCGATGTGGCCGACCGCGAGGCGATGAACCGCGATTTCATCGACAAGCGCCGCATTCTGTTCGCGGGCGGTCTGGTGCTGCTATTGCTGTCGGCGGCGGCGACGCTGCTGCTCGTGCTCAACGGCCGGCGCCGCACGCGGCTGATGCGCCAGCAGCGCGCGGCACTGGAAGCCGAGCATCAGGCGAGCCGCGCGGCGCGCGAGGCGAGCCTCGCGAAGGATGCGTTTCTCGGCATGATCGGCCATGAGCTGCGCACGCCGTTGCATGCGATCGTCTCGTCGGTGGAACTGCTCGGCTTCAACTATCACTCGGAGGCCGACCGCAAGGTGATCCAGCGGCTCGAAACCGCGGCGCGCCATCTCGAGGCGCAGATGAAGGACCTGACCGACTACGCGCGCCTTGGCGCCGGCAAGCTCGAACTGCGGCACCAGCATTTCGAGCCGCGCGAGCTGCTGGCGTCGATCGTCGATGAACACACGATCTCCGCCAGGACGCGCGGGCTCGAGCTCGAAAGCGAGGCGAGCGGCGCGAGCGGGCTCGTCGAGTCGGACCCGCACCGCATCCGGCAGATCGTCAACAACCTCGTCACCAACGCGATCCGCTACACCGAGACCGGCACGGTGCGCGTCGAACTGCGGCAAGAGCCGGCGCTGCTGGTTTTCGTCGTCAGCGATACGGGGCCGGGCGTGCCGTCCGAACAGATCCCGCTGATCTTCGAGGAGTTCACGCAGCTCGACGCGTCGCGCACGCGCCGCTTCGAAGGCGCGGGGATGGGGCTCACGATCGTGCAAGGGCTCGTGAAGCTGTTCGGCGGCACGGTGGATGTCGCGAGCACGGTCGGCGAGGGCACCAGCTTCACGGTGACGATCCCGGTCGTGCCGGTCGCAACCGTCGAGCCGGCCGAGGTCGCGGAGCAAGCCGAGCCGGACGGCGCGCAGCCGTGCGTGCTGATCATCGACGATAACCGGCTGATCCGCGAGTCGCTCTGCGAAATGGTCGCGCACATGGGCTACGACTCGCTCGCACTCGGCAATGCCAACGACGCGCTCGCGTGGCTCGACACCCACCGCTGCGAAGTGGTGCTGCTCGATCTGCACATGCCGGAGCGCGATGGCTACACGTTTCTCGAAGACTTCGCGACGCGCGACGGACCGTCGGCGGGCGTGCCGGTGATCGTGGTCAGCGCGTACGCGCCGGAGGTCGTGCGGGATGGCGAAAGTGGCGCGACTGGTGTGCCGTCGGTGTTCGAGGCGCTGTTAAAGCCAGTCCATTACGAGGATCTGAAGCACGCCCTGCAGCGGGCGCTGGCGGCGCGGCATCAGGTGTGAGCGCGTGAAGGCGGCGCTGCCGCGAACGGGGCGCGCATCGGCGCCCGCGCTTCAGGGTCGGTTCAGCCGCTTCGACAGATCGGCCACGAGGATCGCCATGCGCGCGGGCTTCTCGTAGCACGCGACGTCGTAATCGCGGATCACCTCGCTGATCTCCGATTCGCTGGCCTTGCCGGTCAGCAGTTCGCCGGTGAGCACGAAGATCGGCGCGTCCGGGTTCTCCGACGCGCGCACCGCGCGAATCGCGGCCGCCGAGGTCTGCGAGCCGAACAGCCAGTCGATGATCACGCCGTCGAACACCTGCGTCTGCAACTGCTCGCTGAAGGCCGCGAGCCCATAGATCGCGACCGCCGTGAAGCCGCTGCGCTCCAGATAATCGCGCAGGTTATCGGCGCTTGCACGATCGTCGTCGACCACCGCGATGGCCGGCTTGTCGGTCTCGGCGCGGCGCGGATAGATCTCGATCTTGTGGACTTCGTACGCGCTCTGATACAGCGCGCCATCATGACGCGAGACGCGCCATTGACCGAGCCGCGAATAGGCGACGAATTCCGGGCGGCTACCCGGTTCGAGCGCCGCGCCGACCCACGCGGTGCAGGCGATTTCGGTCGCGCCGATGCAGAACACCGCCTCCTGGGCGATCGCGCCGACGACGCCCGGATCGAGCGACTGCGCGCCGAACAGCTGCGCCGCGGGTTCGTCGAATACCTCGGCGACTTTCTTGATCTGCGACAGCGTCCACGGACTATTGCCGCGCAGTTTGCGGTGCCCCTGAGAAAAACTCAGATCGAGGATGCGGCATAGCTCCGTGGTTTGCTGTCGCTTGCCGATTCCATGCCTGCTCATCAACTCGCGCACGCGCTCGGCAACCGCGATGGAGTCGGGTGAGTGTGTTTCGTTGGCCATGCTGCGTGAAAATCCGCCGGGTTAAAAGGTACATCTGGAGCGCGGTCGGCAGGCGCAAACCGACCCTGCGCATGCTATGCGCATGAATCGGCCACCAGGGACAGCAAATGTACCGTAAAAATATTCACCATTTATGATTTTGTCAGACCGGCCGCCGAGTCCGCTGATGCAAGCGACGCCATGGCCGTGCCGGTGACTTTTGATGCATTGAGCATCAAAAGGCATTCTACCGGTGAAACGATGACGAAACCGTAGGGAATCCACGAATGAGTAGTGCGCAAGGCGACGGATCCGGCTGCTTGCCGCAAAGCCCGGCAGGTCCGCCCTTGCGGAGAAGCCAGGCGAGAGGCGCAATGAAAAGTGTGTCCGGAGGTATCGGGTTTGCGCCGGCACGCGCGCTCCGCGTTCAGCTTGCCGGCATCGTGTCGAGCCGGGCCGCCGAATTTTGAAGTCCTTTGAAAATCCGCTCGGCGACCTTGCCCGGAAAGCGCTCGGGCAACTCCGCCGACACCCCCTCGATCACGCCAGGTGTCTGCTCGATCAGACGCTGGAGCAGCGGCTCGGCGTCGGCGCCGTACGAGCATTTCAACGCCATCGCGTTGAAGTGCCGCCGCTGCACGTCGCGAAACGCATCGTGCTTGCTGCGCGACCATAGACCCATCGCAAGCCGCGCCTTGTACCACGACCACTGGTTCGGGCCGTTGCCCTCGACCGGCCAGATCGACATCACGTCGTAAAGCGGCGTCAGACGGTACTGGCCACCGGCGAGCAGGCGGATGCTGAAGTTCTTCGCGTGGCCGTCCGGCGCGGCCAGCATCCAGAACAGGATCTGGCTCGCGAGCAGGGTCTCGATGTCCTGCCGCGCCTCGACCGATTGCTGCAGAATCCGCGCGAGGTCGAGCACGCCGGGGCCGCCCTCGTTTTCGTACTTGCGATGCGATGGCACGCCGTACACCTGGCAGAAATCTTCCTGCGGCAGACGCAGCAGCCAGCTGCCGCTCGAATGCATCTGCCGGTCGAAGCGTTCGACGGCGAGCACGCGCTGCTTGCCGAACCTGAGCACCTCGGTGTTCGCGACCGGCAGGCCGAACGCGCGCAGAATCCGCAGACACAGCCACTCGTTTTCGACCGACGTGCTGAGATCGGCGAGCCGGTTGCCGACCAGCCCGAGCGGCAGCTTGAAGATATGCGTGGTCGGCGTCGCGCCGTGCGGCCGTTGCCATTGGCCGTCGTGCCACAGCAGCGCGGTTTTCTCCTGCGCGCCGGCGAGCGAGATGCGGAAGTCGTCGGATTCGTCGGGCGCGCCGAGCGTCGGTTTGCCGACCGTCTGCGCGAGCAGCGCCTCGATGTCGTCGTCGGAAAGCGGCGTGCCTTCGATGCGCTGGACCCCGGCCGGCGCGTCGTCTTCGGCGAGCAGCTGGACCGCGCCGACGCAGTCGCGGCCGATGGCCTGCAGCAGGTCGAACGCGTCGAGCGTTTCGGTCCGGTAGCGCTGCGCGATGCGTTTGCGGATCACGTCGCTGTCGGGCAGCAGGTTGTCGAAGTAGTTGAGCACCCGCGGCCCTTTGTGCGTCATGTTGCCGGGCGTGAACGGCAGCGACAGCGACAGCGGACGACCCGCGGGCGACGCGATCCAGGCGGCCTCGTAGGCGAACTCCATCGGGCCGCGCGCGGGCAGCCGCCAGAGTCCGACGCGCTCGCCGTTGGCCCACACCGACAATGCCTTCGAAGCGGTTTGCCGGACCATCTCACCACTCGACGTTCGCTGCCGGCTCGGAGCTCGGCTGATTTTTGTCGCGCAACTGCAGTTGCAGGCCGTAGGCGCCGCACAGCGCGAGCAGCTGGGTGAGCGTGAGCCCGCTCGCATCGGTTTCGAGCGCGGAAATGCGGCTTTGGCTCACGCCGACGCGCGCGGCGGCCTCGGTCTGCGTGAGGCCGGCCTGGCGGCGGCTGGCCGCCAGCAACTGCGCGAGCTGGTCCGACGTGGCGATCAGATGGAGCATGGCGGATTATCTGCGAGACGAATAAATGCAATTTATGCGTGAGACGAATATTTGTCAAATATTTGCGTGACGCATAATCGACGAATATTCGTGTGACGGATAATCGGGTATTCCGGCAGGCGCCGGCTGCGACCGGCCGCGGTGCCGACGTCACTCGAGGAGATCGCGGCGCGGCTCGACGACGATACGCTCGCGATCGTGTCGGTGAGTCCGGAGATCCGCTATCCGGAGCGGACGAACCAGCGGCGGGGCGGTCATCTGATCCTGCTGCACGGGCGGGATCGCGACGGCGTGTGGTTTCACAACCCGTCGGGCGTCGCGCCGCATCAGTCCGACGTGTACCTGCCGTTCGCGACGATGTCGCGTTTCCATGCAGGGCGGGGAATGACGCTCAGCCGCGGCACGAGCTAGCCGGCGCGCTGGGCATGAAGCGGAGTTCGCGATTCGGCGGGCGGTAGACGTCCACACGACTGGTCAATTTTTTCGCGCTCGGTTACGGTGACGTCATGCCCACTCCATCCCTCATTGGATCGTTCCGCCCATGACCCGCCCAACCTCGCAGATCTTCGACGCCGCCGCCACCGCGCGGCTGATGCCTTACGCAGCGCTTGTCGACGCGTTGAGGCGCGCTAGCATCGACTACGCGCAACGACGCATCGTGAGCCCCGAGCGGCTCGTCGTGCCGCTGAACGCCGGCGGCGTCATGCTGTCGATGCCCGCCACCGCGCCCGATCTCGCGATCCACAAGCTCGTCAATGTGTGCGCGAGCAACGGTGCGCGCCATCTGCCGACGATCCACGGTCAGGTCATGGCCTTCGATGCCGATACCGGCGAGACGCTGTTCATCCTCGATGGTCCGACAGTGACGGGGCGCCGGACCGCGGCGATGTCGATGCTCGGCATCGCGACGTTCGCTGCGGGCGCGCCGCGTGAATTCCTGCTGATCGGCACCGGCACGCAGGCGCTCAATCATCTGGAGGCGATCGGCGAACTGTTTGCCGACGCGCGCGTGTGGGTCAAGGGCAGCGCGCCCGCGCGCGCCGAAGCGTTCTGCGCGGCGCAGCGCGGCAAGGTGCGTGAGCTGCGGCCGCTCGCGGATGCGGGCGCGACGATTCCCGCTTCGGTCGACGTCGTGATCGCGTTGACCACGAGCAAACAGCCGGTCTACGACGAGACGGCGCGCGCCGAGCGGCTCGTGATCGGCGTCGGCGCTTTCACGCCGCAGATGGTCGAGATCGGCGCGACTACGATCGCGGGCAGCGCGCTGTTCGTCGACGATCAGGCTGGCGCAATGCACGAGGCCGGCGATTTCATCCAGGCCGGTGTCGATTGGGCGCGGGTGGGCGGGATCGCCGCGGTGCTCGAGCAGACGCAGCCCTTGCCGGCGGGGCCGGTGGTGTTCAAGAGCGTAGGCTGCGCGGCGTGGGATCTGGCCGCGTGCCGGGTCGCGCGTGACGCGCTGGCGCGCGGCTGACCGTCAGCGGCCCAACCGGCAAATAATCGCGCAAAATATCCCGAAAAAACGACTGTCTGGCGCGCAAGGTTGGCAACTTGCGCTAACCTGCGGCAGATGCTGCCGTGCAAACTATCTAAAAACGTTGCACCATAGATGTTTGCCGGAAAAAGCGCCATAGCGGACGTGAGCCGTAGCCCGTCCGCCCGCCGCCGATTCCTGATCGACGCCTTCCCCCTAGACGCTGCGACCGTGCCATGACGACCCAACAAGCTCCTGCCACACCCGACCTCCCGCTCGACATGATCATCTTCGGCGGCACCGGCGACCTGTCGTTCCGCAAGCTGCTGCCCGCGCTGTACATGGCGCATCTGCACTGCAACCTGCCGCCCGATACCCGCATTCTGACGATCGGGCGCAAGCCCTGGTCGCGCGAGGAATACATCAGCGAATTCATGGAGCAGAAGGCCAAGCCCTTCATCGACGAAAAAGCGTTCGACGCGTCGGCGTGGGACAAATTCCTCGCGATTTTCGAATACGTGAGGATGGACGTCGATGCGGCCGAGGACTACCTGCGCCTGAAGGAAGCGTCGCGCGACGGCGTGAACCGCGTGTTCTATCTGGCGACGTCGCCGGATCTGTTCACCCATATCTGCGACAACCTGTCGTCGGCCGGGCTCGTCGACGGCAATTCGCGGGTGGTGCTCGAAAAGCCGCTCGGCCACGATCTCGCGTCCGCTCAGGAGATCAACAACGCGGTCGGCAAGCATTTCGAAGAAGCGCAGATCTACCGGATCGACCACTACCTCGGCAAGGAAACCGTGCAGAACCTGATGGTGCTGCGCTTCGGCAATCCGATTTTCGGGCCGCTGTGGCAGGCGCCGTACATCAAGAGCGTGCAGATCACAGTGGCCGAAACGGTCGGCGTGGGCAGCCGCGCGGGGTTCTACGACAAGACCGGCGCGCTGCGCGACATGGTGCAGAACCACCTGCTGCAACTGCTGTGCATCGTCGCGATGGAGCCGCCGGTGTCGCTCGATCCCGACGCGGTGCGCGACGAAAAGCTGAAGGTGCTGCGCTCGCTGCGGCCGATGACGCCCGAGGACATCGCGCGCGACACGGTGCGCGGCCAGTACACGGCGGGCGCGGTGGATGGCGAGGCGGTCAAGGGCTACCTCGAGGAAGACAACGTGCCGGCGGGCAGCCGCGCCGAAACCTTTGTCGCGTTGCGCGCGCGGATCAACAACTGGCGCTGGGCCAACGTGCCGTTCTTCCTGCGCACCGGCAAGCGGATGCAGAAGAAGCTGTCGGAGATCGTCATCGAATTCTCCGATCTGCCGTTCTCGATCATCCCGAGCGGTGGACGAACCTACGGCAATCGTCTGGTGATCCAGTTGCAACCCGAAGAGTCGATCCAGTTGCAGGTGCTCGCGAAAGAGCCGGGCAGCGGCATGCACATGCTGCCGGTGAGCCTGAACCTCGACCTGCAGCAGGCGTTCACCGAGCGTCGCGCGGAAGCCTATGAGCGGCTTCTGATCGACGTGATCCGCGGACGTCTGACGCACTTCATGCGCCGCGACGAACTCGAAGCGGCATGGGCGTGGGCCGAGCCGATTCTCGAAGGCTGGGCGAAGTCGGGCGAGCGGCCGCGCTCATATTCGGCGGGCACGTTCGGACCGGCGGCATCGACCGCGTTGATGACGCGGGAGAACGCCGTGTGGGCGGAGGAATCGCAGTAACGGGCTTTTACAGCGCGCTATTCGAAGCGGCTCGCGACGTTGCAGTGGCGTCGCGAGCCGCTTTTGCGTGTGCTGTCGTTGCCGCGCTGATCATTCGTCATTCATACGGCTTGCGCCTATGTTGGTTTCCTTGTCCGCGTCACTCAGCGGCATTCCAAACGGGGCATCGATGGGGCGAATTCTCGTGGCATTGATCCGGGCGGCAAGCGTGGCAATCACACTCGATCTCACGGCTTGCGCCAGCAGCAGTCTCGATGCCCGGAGCGATCCGCCGAAGGTGATCATCGACAGCGACTACAACACGCTCGGCGACGACGGCCAGCTCGGGGTGATGGCCGCGCAATTGCAGGCGCAGCGCTCGCTGAAAGTGCTCGGCATTACCGTGGTGTCGGGCAATCAGTGGCTGAAGCAAGGTGTTGCCGATGCGCTGAAATCGGTCGAACGACTCGGCGTCGAACAACAGATCGGCGTCTATGCGGGCGCCAACTACGCACTGACGCACGACTTCAAAACGATCCAGCGCGAACTGAAGGAATTCCCCGGCGGCGATGGCTATGTTGGCGCATGGAGCAAGCCCGAGCCGAAATCGGCTAGCGACCTCGTCGCGCCGCCGGACGGCTTCGCGACGCACACGAAGGTGCAGAGCCAGAGCGCGATCGACTTCATCGCCGAATCGGTCAAGCGGTACCCGGGCGAGGTGACGATCCTCGCGATCGGCCCGCTGACCAACATCGCGTTGGCCACGCGCGAGCATCCCGAGATCGTGCCGCTGATCAAGCAGATCATTTACATGGGCGGCGCGATCGACGTGCGCGGCAATACCACGCCCACCGCCGAATTCAACTGGTGGTTCGATCCCGCAGCGGCGAAAGCGGTGCTGCGTCTGCCGATCAAACAGACGGTGATTCCGCTCGACGTGACGGAATACCGTGAAAATGGATAAGGCACTGTACGATCGCGTCGCGCACGATCCGGCGAAGCAGACCATCATCACGCAACTGTTCAGGACGCTGAACGGCTACGGATACGACGGCAAGAACGGCTTCGAGACCAATCCGAACTACACGACGAACATCTGGGACACCCTGACGCTCGCCTATCTGATGCATCCGTCGTTCGCGACGCAGACCGTCGAGGAGTGGGTGGATGTGGATACGGGCTTCGGCGCCAACGATGGCAAGGCAAGGGGCTACACGAGTTCGCCGCCGCCGGGTTTGCAGAAGATGACGGTCGTCAAACGATTTGATAATCCGGCCTTTTTTTAATTTCTATGTCGATCTGCTGACGCGGCCGGTGCCGGTGCGGCCGTTGGACTAGTCAACGCGCGAGCGCCGCGCGCCCGCACCCGCTTCACGCGGGATGCAGGCCGCGCAGCAACTGACGCACGCGCGACAGATCCTGCTCGACGTGTCCGGCTTTCTCGAACAGCTCCGCGAGCCAATCGACGAACGCGCGCACGCGCGGCGACACGCGGCGGTTCTTCACATACGCGACCGAGACCGGCATGGGCACGGGTTTCCATTGCGGCAGCACTTCATGCAGCAAGCCCGAATCGAGGTAAGGCTGCGCGGCGATGCGCGCGGGCTGGATCATGCCGAGGCCTTGCAGTCCGCAGGTCAGGTACGCCTGTTCGTCGCTGACTTGTACGAAGCCGTTGAGCTTGACCTTGCGCGCTTCACCGCTCACTTCGAAATCGAAGTCGCATTCGCGGCCGCTATGCGGCGACACGCAGTTGACCGCGACGTGCGCGCGCAGCTCATCGAGATCGGCGGGCGTGCCGTGGCGGGCCAGGTAGGCCGGACTCGCGCAGGTGACCTGATCGAGCGTGCCGAGTTGCCGCGCGACGAGATTGGAATCGGGCAATTCACCGAGCTGGATGCTGCAGTCGATTGCTTCGGAGACCAGATCGACGGTGCGGTTGCTGACGCCGATCGCGAGGTCGAGGTTCGGGTAACGGGTGTGGAAGTCGTCTAGCGACGGCAGCACGATTGCACTCGCTACCGCGCTGGGCATTTCGATGCGGAGGCGGCCGGTGAGGTTGTCGGTCGAATTACGGAGGCTGGCTTCCATTTCGTCGATGTCGGCCAGGATTTGCGCGCAGCGTTCGTAGTAGGCGGCGCCCTCCGGCGTGATGCTCAGGCGGCGCGTCGTACGGACTAACAGCGCTGTGCCCAGCAGGGCTTCCAGGTTCTGGACGATCGTCGTCGCCGTTGCACGCGGAATGTTTAATGACTCCGCTGCGCGGGTGAAGCTGTTGGTGTCCACGATTCGGATGAATGTGCGCATTGCAGTTATTCTGTCGATCACTGGGATGCTCCAAATGGTTTTCTGTTTTTTTGCCTGCGGCGGATTTGTCTTTGTTCTTAGGGCGTTGGCCTTTCCTTGATTTCTTGTCGGTCTATTGGCGTTGCCCCTGTGCGGGGCGGCACCTACTTTCTTTGCTGCTGCAAAGAAAGTAGGCAAAGAAGACAGCTCAAACCGCTAATTCTTAAGCGGGCACCGTGCTCCACGAATGGCAGTGGTGCATCTGGAATCCGTGCCCCCGCACATTCCACGGCAGTGACAAAGCCGTCATCCATCCCACTCCGCACTACGTGCGTCGCGGACGGGTATGCAAGGAAAACCAGAGTGCTTTTTTAGGTTGGTGAGGCCATCGGCCGCGCCTCGGCGACGCGCCGAAACAACCAATGGTTTGAGACCAGCGCTTCGGCGCGCGCAGCGCCGCCGGAAGAATGACGGCCTTGTCACTAACGCGGAGTGTGCGGGAACACAGATTCCAGATGCACCACTACCCGCGGTGGACAAAGGGACCCGCTTAAGAGTTAGCGGTTTAAAGCTGTCTTCTTTGCCTACTTTCTTTGCAGCAGCAAAGAAAGTAGGTGCCGCCCCGCACAGGGGCAACGCCAATAGACCGACAAGAAATCAAGGAAAGGCCAACGCCCTAAAAACACAGAAAAAGGGCGAAGGCAAAAAAACACAACAACAAAACAGAACCCCGCGCCGCAGGCGCAAAAAAACCACCCGCTGCGCGGCCAAAAAGTTGCTATTACTTCCGCATCGAATCCATATCAACCACAAACCGATACTTCACATCGCTCTTGAGCATGCGCTCATACGCTTCATTGATCTTCTGCATCGGAATCATTTCAATATCAGAAGTAATGCCATGCTCGCCACAGAAATCGAGCATCTCCTGCGTCTCGGCAATACCGCCAATCAGCGAACCAGCAAGGCGCCGCCGCTTGAAGATCAGATTGAACACCTGCGGCGACGGATGATCGTGCTCGGGAGCGCCCACCAACGTCATCGTCGCGTCACGCTTGAGCAGATTCAAAAACGGATTCAGATCATGCTGCGCAGCCACCGTATTGAGAATGAAATCGAAGCTATTCACATGCGCTTCCATCTCCTGCGAATTCTTCGAAACCACGACTTCATGCGCGCCAAGCCGCTTCGCATCCTCGATCTTCGACGGCGAGGTCGTAAACAGCACGACATGCGCGCCCATCGCCCGAGCCAGCTTCACACCCATATGGCCGAGTCCACCGAGGCCGACAATCCCGACTTTCTTGCCCGGGCCCACGCCCCACGTGCGTAGCGGCGAATACGTGGTGATGCCCGCGCACAGCAGCGGCGCGACACCCGCGGGGTCGAGATTCTGCGGCACGCGCAGCGTGAAAGCCTCATCGACGACCAGTTGCGTCGAATAGCCACCGTAAGTGACCTGTCCGTCGACGCGATCGACACCGTTATACGTGCCCACCCAACCGTTCTCGCAATACTGCTCGAGACCTTCCGCGCAGCTCGAACAGGTGCGGCACGAATCGACCAGACAGCCGACCGCGACGAGTTCACCGACCTTGTACTTCGTCACCTTCGGACCAACCGCGGTCACACGGCCTACGATCTCGTGGCCGGGCACGACCGGGTAGATCGTGTTCTTCCATTCGTTGCGCGCCTGATGCAGGTCGGAATGGCACACGCCGCAGTACAGCACTTCCATCTGCACGTCATGGGCGCGGGGTGCGCGGCGCTGGATTTCAAATGGGGCGAGCGGCGCGGTGGCGTCGGTCGCTGCATAGGCATACGTCGTGCTCATGGATGGCTCCAGCAAAGAGGGTGATGGCGCAACATGCGACGCGCCGGCGATGCGCAACACTCGGTTGCGGATGCGGCGGGCCGCAGCATGAACCGGGATCGGGGCGCGAGCGTTGGGGGCCGCCGTTGGCAAGCTGTCGGCGCATGGCGGTCGATGACCGCGCACGCTGCGCGCGTCGAAAAAGGCGATCCGGCAGGGTTCCCATCTTAGGGACCGGTCGCTGCCCGGGGAATACCTGATCGTCTTGAAGGTTTGCCTAAAACTCTGGAGGGGCAGCGCGACAGGCTGTTTGATGCTAAATTTCAAGCATTATTCTCCTGGCCGTCGCCATATCGTCATGTCCACTCAAGCTGTCGGTTCCATTCCGGAAGACCCCGCGCAACGCCGCTTGCTCGAACTGTTCAACCTGCTCGCGCCGAATGCCGGCATGACGCGTTCGAGCCTCGAAGGCGTCAGCCTGCTGCGCGCGAATCGTCCGATGCCGCGCATGCCGGTCATGTACGAGCCGAGCATCGTGATCGTCTGTCAGGGGCGCAAGCGCGGCTATCTCGGCGATCAGGTGTTCCAGTACGACGCACAGCAGTACCTGGTGCTGTCGGTGCCGTTGCCGTTCGAATGCGAGACCGAGGCAAGCGAACAGGAGCCGTTTCTCGGCATGTCGGTGCGCGTCGATCTGACGATGGTCGCCGAACTGCTGATGGCGCTCAACGAAACCCAGGGCCTCGCGCAATACGAAGCGGCCGGCATGTATTCGACGCCGCTCGATGCCGCACTGAGCAGCGCGGTGCAGCGTCTGCTGGAGGCGCTCGCGTCGCCGCTCGACGCGCAAATCCTGGCGCCTGGCATCGTCCGGGAAATCTGTTATCGCGTGTTGACCGGCGAGCAGGGCGGCGCGATTCGCGCGGCGCTCACGCATCAGAATCACTTTGGCCGCATCGCGAAGGCGCTGCGGCGCATTCATGCGGACTACCACGCGTCGCTCGATGTCGATACGCTCGCGGCCGAGGCCGGCATGAGCCTCGCGGTGTTTCATGCGCAATTCAAGGCGGTCACCGCGACCTCGCCGATGCAGTACGTGAAGACCACGCGTCTGCATCACGCGCGGCTGTTGATGGTGCAGGATGGCTTGAATGCGGGCGCGGCCGCCGTGCGGGTCGGTTACGAAAGCGCGTCGCAGTTCAGCCGCGAGTTCAAGCGGCTGTTCGGCCTGAGTCCCGTCGACGAGGTCAAGCGCATGCGCGTCGCTCACGATGCGCCGCCGCCGCGCGCGCAGAAGCCGGTGCCGCGTTATGTGACCGCGGTCTAAAGCCCGCTGAACCAGTTATAGCCCTGATCTTCCCAGTAGCCGCCCGGGTTCGTGTTGGTCACGAAGATCGCGGCGATGTGCTTCGGGTTCTTGAAGCCGAGCTTGGTCGGCACGCGCAGCTTCAGCGGATAGCCGTATCTGGCCGGCAGCGGCGCGTTGCGGAAATCGAGCGTCAATTGCGTTTGCGGATGCAGCGCGCTCGCCATGTCGAGGCTCGAGTAATAGCGGTCCGCGCATTTGAAACCGACGTAGCGCGCGCTCAGATCGGCACCGATCAGTTCGAGAAACGTGCGAAACGGCACGCCGCTCCATTGTCCGATCGCGCTCCATCCTTCGATGCACACGTGACGCGTGATCTGCGAGACCTGCGGCAACCTGCGCAGCTGCTCGAGACTCCAGCCGCGTTTATCCGCGACGAGCCCCGATACTTCGAGCCGATAGGTCGAGCCGTCGATATCGGGCGCGTCGAACTCGGGATAGAACGCGTTGAACGGAAACGGATCGGTGATATCGCGCGCCGAATAGGTCGGCGCGAGTTTGTTGCGATTGAACAGCCACGCCTGCACGCGGTCGTTCCAGCGCGACATCGCCCATAGCACCTTGTCGACGGAATCGTTGTCCTGCAGGTTGCAGCCAGACAGCATCGCGAGCGCGCCGATCGATAGCGAGGAGCGCAGAAACAAGCGCCGTTGCAACTGCTCGATCCGCGGCCGGTGCTCGGCAAGCACGAAGCGTGAGCGGCGCGCGTCTTCTATATTGGCGTGCGTATCGTTCGCCATGTCGGTTCGTTGCGGGGCGCTCATGCGCGAGTCCTCTGGGAGGCTTGATCGATGCGCTGCGCGCTGCGCCGGGCGCGTCCGGTGACCATCGGCGGCAACGTGCGCGGCACCAGCAGCACCAGCAGCAGATGCACGACGACAAAGCCGACCACGCCGGCCATCGCGACGAAATGCACGCGGCGCGCAAAATCGAAGCCGCCGAACAGCGCGGTTAGCCACGACAATTGCACCGGCTTCCAGATCGACAGTCCCGATGCGACCAGCAGCACGCCGAGCAGCAGTACCAGCAGATACAACGCGCGCTGCACGGCGTTGTACTTGCCGGTTTCGTGCGGCAGTCTTAGGCGCAACGCCAGCGCCGCATCGCGCGCCAGCTCGCGGGCACGCACCGGCAGCAGCTTGCGACGCAAATCGCCGCTCGCGACGCCATGCGCGAGATACAGCAGGCCGTTCGCGCACAGCAGCCACATCGCCGCGAAGTGCCATGCGATCGAGCCGCCGAGCCATCCGCCGACCGTCGCCCACACGGGGAACCGGAACGGAAAGATCGGCGACGCGTTATAAATCGCCCAGCCGCTCATCACCATGCAGACCATCGCGAACGCGTTGATCCAGTGCGTCACGCGAACGACGAGGGGATGAACGACCAGAAACGCTTGCGAGTCGGGCATTGGCTTCAAAGACGAGAGGGATGAAGACGAATGACGCGCCGCTTTACATCGGCGGCGTCACGCCATGCTCGCCGGCCGAAATGAAATTCGCCGCCATCGCGCCGTCCGCTTCCTTGTGCGCGAACAGCACGACCTTCGTGCCGGGCGTGAGCAACGCGCGGTTGCCCGGCTCCAGACTGACGATGGGCACGTCCTGCGGAATCACGATCTTCTTCTCGCCATCCTTGTACTTGATGGTAATCGTGCGGCCGTTGCTGACCACGAGCGAGCCGACCGTGCCGTTCGTCATCGTGCTGTTCGCGCCGAGATCCCACGGCCGATGACCTTCGCCCGAACCGCGCATGCTCGGCGGGAATACATGCACTTCGAGCGCCTTCAACGTGCCGTCGGGCTGCGGAATCGCGGCGGTGCCGACGTAGCTGTCCGGCTTGATGTCGCTGACGTTGGCGAGCGTGACGCCGCGAATCGGCGTGTCGGCGGCGAGCTTCACGTCGACGTCCTGACCATCGCGCGTGTGGACTTTGAGCAGATCGCCCGACAGCGACGTCACCGTGCCGCGCACGCCGGTCGGCGGGGCGGTCTGGGCCGAAGCCGCGAACGTCGTCGCGAGCAGCACGGCGGCGAGTGCGGGGACGGCGAGGGCGCGCAGCGTTCGTGCGCGGGCGATCTTCATGCGGGTCTTCATGAGGCAACTCCAGGAAGGGATGCAGCGTGGTGGACGGTGCGTTCAGACTAGCCGTCGCATCGGCTCATCAGAGTGACGGAAGGATGACAAAAACGTCATCAAGGGGCGATGGCGGCCACGTAGAATGGCCGCCGGGAGCGCTGCCGTTGTTCTCGAGCGCTGTCATCAGGCTTTTTTGCGCGTGCGAGCGCGGCCTTTACGGTCGCATCGCGCGAGAGGAGCAGCGAGCATCATGAGCATTCTGGTCATCGAAGACGATCCGAAAACCGGCGACTATCTGAAGAAGGGCCTGCGCGAGAATGGCTACGCGGTCGACCTCGCGCGCACCGGCACGGACGGCCTGCATCGGGCGCTCGAGCATGAATACGAACTGGTCGTTCTCGACGTGATGCTGCCCGGCATCGACGGTTGGGAAATCATGCGGGCGTTGCGTGCGCGGCGCGATCTGCGGGTGATTTTCCTGACCGCGCGCGATCAGGTCAGCGACCGCATTCGCGGTCTCGAACTCGGCGCCGACGACTATCTCATCAAACCGTTTTCGTTTAGCGAGCTGGTGCTGCGCGTTCGCACGCTGTTGCGCCGTGGCGTAATCCGCGAGAGCGACGTGTTCGAAGTCGCCGACCTCAAGCTCGACGTATTGCGCCGCCGGGTCACGCGCGAGGGCGTCGACATTGCGCTGACCAACAAGGAGTTCATGCTGCTGCATCTGCTGGTGCGCCGCGAGGGCGAAGCGCTGTCACGCTCGCAGATCGCATCGGAAGTGTGGGACATGAACTTCGATAGCGACACCAACGTGGTCGACGTGGCGATCAAGCGCTTGCGCGCAAAGGTCGATCACCCGTTCGAGCGGAAGCTGATTCACACGGTGCGCAGCATCGGCTACACGTTCGGCGACGGCGCATGAAACTCTGGACCGAACGCTCGCTGATCGCGCGCACCACGTTGCTGTTCGCGTTGATCGCCTGCGCGGTGATCGGCTCGCTCGGCGCGTATTTCTATCATTCCGCCGAAGTCTCGCTGCAACGCCGCGCCGACGTCGTGCTGAGCGGCCGTGTCGAGCATTTCAGCCGCATCGTGCACGACCTTTATTCGGTCAGCGAATTAAAAAAGCGCCCGCTGCTGTTCGAGACGATGCTCGGCGCGGAAGAGGACGTGCTGATCTTCCGGCGGCCGGGCGAAGCGCCGTTCGTCGACGTGAATCCGGGCAGGCTCGCGGTGCCTGATCTACCGGTCGGCCCGGCGGGCAATCCGCCGCGTGCCGCCGACATGCGTCAGACGCGCCTGCCCGACGGCGTGCCGGTGCATTGGGCGATTGCGACCGCGACAGCGCGCGAGGATGGCGCCGAAGTCGAGGTGATCGCAGGCCATCCGATGACGAACGAAATGCGCATGCTGGCCGAATACCGCAACCGCATCGTGCTGGCGACGCTGAGCGGCATGCTGGCCGCGACGCTGCTCGCTTACGGCGTGCTGCGCCGCGCGCTGCGACCGGTTCGCGAGATCGCCACGCGGGCCGCGCAAATCAGTCCGACGAACCTGGCGGTCCGGCTCGACGACGAAGCGGCGCCGGTGGAACTGCGTCAACTCACACACGCGTTCAACGCGATGCTCGATCGTCTCGCCGACGGCTATCAACGCCTGCAGCAATTTTCCGCCGATCTCGCGCACGAGATTCGCACGCCGGTCGGCGCGCTGGTCGGGCAAACCCAGGTGGCGCTCGCCCAGCCGCGCGAAGCCGACGAATATCAGCAACTGCTCGAATCGAATCTCGAGGAGTTGAATCGCCTGAGCCATATCGCGGAGAACATCCTGTTTCTCGCGCATGCGGATCATGCAGCCTTGTCGATCGAGCGGCAGCCGGTCGATCTGCATGGCGAGCTCATCAGGATCGCCGACTATTTCGAAGGCCTCGCCGACGAACGCGGGATGCGTTTCGAAGTCGACGCGGCGGGCGTCGCGTCTGCCAATCCGATGCTGTGCCGCCGGGCCATCAACAATCTGGTCGTCAACGCGGTGCGTTACGGCGCGGGCGACACGATCGTGCGCCTGCGCGGCGCGCAGGACGAAGCAGGCGCGCTGGTGACGGTCGAAAACGAGGGCGAGCCGATTCCCGCCGTGCAACTCGACCGGCTGTTCGACCGCTTCTATCGCGGCGACGCGGCGCGCAGCGCGTTCACCGAATCGAACGGACTCGGGCTCGCGATCGTGAAGGCGATCATGCATCTGCATGGCGGCGGCGCGCGTGTGGTGTGTCCGCGACCGGGCGTCGTGCGTTTCGAGCTGCGCTTTCCGGGTGCGTGACATGGCCCGCGAGTTAAGTCCGACGCCGCTTCAGCTGCCGCCTATACTTTTCAAAGCGCTTTGAAAGGACCGTTCGCTGCCGAACTCACCAGGAGTCGCATCATGGTCAAGCTCGCTTTGTATGTCCGTCTGGAAGCCAAGCCCGGCAAGGAGAAGGAGGTCGAGGCGTTTCTGCTCGGCGGCCTGCCGCTCGTCGAGCAGGAACCGGCCACCGCCGCATGGTTCGGTCTGAAGCTCGGTCCGTCGACGTACGCCATTTTCGACGCGTTCGACGACGAAGCCGGCCGCGACGCGCATCTGAACGGCAAGGTCGCGGCCGCGTTGATGGAGAAGGCGGGCGAGTTGTTCGCGTCGCCACCGAACATCGTCAAGCTGGATGTGCTCGCGGCCAAGCTGCCGGGCTGAGGTTGAGCGTTGCGTTGGCGTGGTGAACGCCTGACGCCTGACGCCGGCGAGCGTTACTTCGCCGCCGCGTCCGCCCCCGGCTGCGCCTCGTAGTGCGCGCGCTTTTCCTCGTACATCAGCAGGTCGGCGCGCTGCACGCCCGCTTCCAGCCGATCGCCGCGCTGGCAGGTCGCCGCGCCCATCGAGAAGCTCAGCGGCGAGCCCGGATAGAACTGGTTGTTCATCTCGACGAGCTGGCGGATCGCGTCGATCATCGCCGCGCCGCCGCGCTCGTCGGTATCGGGCATCAGGATCGCGAACTCGTCGCCGCCGATGCGGGCCGCGTGGAACGGCGACTCCATCGCCTTCGCGAGCACTTCGCCGGCACGCCGCAGCAGCGCGTCGCCGGCCGCGTGACCGAGCTGATCGTTCACGCGCTTCAGGCCGTTCAGGTCGGCCATGATGATCGTCACGGGCCACGGTCCCTTGCGTTCGAGCCGGTTCAGCTCGTCGACGTAGAACGAGCGGTTGCGCAGCTTGGTCAGCACGTCGTGCTTGCCGAGGAATTCGAGGTAGGCCTCGGCCTTCTTGCGCGCGGTGATGTCGGTCAGCGCGACGAGTACGAGGTCCCAGTCCTGTTCGTGGCCTGGCAGCACCGAGAATTGCAGGTGTACGTGCACCTCGTTGCCGTCGAGTGAATAGTTGAGCACCTCGCGCTGCTGGAACAGCTTGTTGTCCCATAGCTCGATCAACTGCTCGCGGAAATGCGGACGCATGTCGTCGCGGAACACGTCGGCGAGGCGCGCGAGCAGCGTTTTCTTGTCCTTCGCGCCGAACATCCCGAGCGTGTGATGGTTGACGTCGAGCACGTGGATTTCAGCCATGCAGCGTTCGACGAACTCAGGATGGACGTCGGTAAACACGCGGAAATCGTTGATGCCGGCCGCGCGCGCGCCGTCGAGCAGGCATTTGACGGCGCTGAAATCCTCGACCCACAGCGATACCGGCGAATGCTCGAAGAGCCCGCGCGCGTATTCTTCCGCTTGCGCGACGCGGCGCCGCGCGCCTTCGAGCTCGGTGATGTCTTCGGTCGACACCAGCACGCGGTCCCAGCGTTCCTCGTGACCGGGCAGCACCGCGCCTTTCAGCAGTACGTCGAGGCGCCGTCCACCGA
This sequence comes from Paraburkholderia sp. Clong3, assembly GCF_050436485.1. Classification (NCBI taxonomy): domain Bacteria; kingdom Pseudomonadati; phylum Pseudomonadota; class Betaproteobacteria; order Burkholderiales; family Burkholderiaceae; genus Paraburkholderia; species Paraburkholderia sp. Clong3. The sequence continues at coordinate 1,623,972 of NZ_JBNDMH010000003.1, forward strand.
GCGTGTAGTTGACCGTGTGGCTCGTGAAGTTCGACTGTCCGGCCCACAGCTGACACAGCTCTTCGAGGTGCGTTTTCAGCATGTCGTCGCGGAACACCGAAGCGAGATTGCTCGTCAGCGTGTCGAAATCGGCGGCCTCGAATTGCGTGAGCGTCTGGCGATTGACCTTGATCACGCGGATGCGATGAGCGCATTCGACGACGCGGCGCGGGTCTTCGGCGAAATGGGCGCGCAGATCGGTCACGCCGGCGGCTCGCCACGCGTCGAACAATGCGCGCACGCCGCTGAAATCTTCGAGCCACAGCGACACGGGCGCGAGTTCGAACATCCCGGAGTCGTCGCTGATGGGCGCGGAGCCGCTCGTGAGGGTATCCAGCATGAGGTTCTCGGGGGCGGAAGTGCGGCTATTTTAGACAGCTTGGCGCCGGCCGAAAATGAAAGACGATTGGCCTGTCGTTTTTGCGCAGATGTGATGTGAAGCGCAGGCGGCGACCGAGGTCCGCTATTTCTGATCGTCGCGCGCCGCGCGCGTGCCGATGTACTCGTACTCCTCGGTATTGAGCCGCGAAATGCGCAGTTCGACCGCCCTGCGGTGATACGAGTACGCGATGCGCCGGATCTCGAGCAGCGGCGCGCCGACTTCGACGCCTAGTTGTGTGCTTTCGAGCTCATTGGCGAGCGCAACGCTCACATGCTCATCGGTCTCGACCACGTTGATGCCGAAGCCGTCCTGATAGAAGTTGTACAGCGTGTTCGGCCGGTTGCGCAGCTTGCTTTCCGTCAAGCCGGGAAACAGCGCTTCGGGCACGGTGATATGTTCGATCAGCACGGTCTTGCCGTGCAGCGCGAGCCCGTTGACGAACTGCAGAACGCGCGCGCCGGTGTCGATGCCGAGCGCGGCGGCCGCCTCGCGCGAGGCACGCGCCTTCCTGAACCCGATCAGCGTGACGACCGGGTAGGCCTTGTCGCCGTCGCGCCGCACGATGCGAAAGAAGCGGAAGAAGTGCCGGTCGCGCTGATGCATCGCCACGAACGTGCCGAGCCCCTGATGACGGATCAGAATGTTCTCGGCGCACAGTTCGTCGATGGCTTTGCGCAGCGTGCCGATCGACACGCCGAAGCGTTCGGCGAGGCGCTTTTCCGAAGGAATGCATTCGCCGCCTTTCCATTCGCCGGCCGCGAGCGCCGCGAGAATCGCGCTCTTGACCTCCTTGTACCGTGTGCCTCCCACTGCGGGCGCATTGATCGCGAGCGTGCTCATGAAAACCTCTGGGATACGCGAGTCGTGCCGCTCGCCGGGGTTGAACCTGCCCTGATTCTAAACGACCAGATCATCTAATCCACCTGGATGAATCGTATGTTGTCGGTGAATCGCGACAACGGCCCGGTTCTCGCTCAGTCGTCTTACACATATAGATGACCTAGTTGACATTGGGTAAGCCGCCGCCTAATATCGATTCACCGCGGCGCACCTGGCTGCGCTGCCCCAACGGCACCCTCATCGCATTCAAACTACGAATGGAGACGCTCGTGAGCAATCCCACGGCAGACATCAACGACACCGCAGCGGGCGCGTCGGCGCCGCGCAGAACGATCCACATCGTGCTGCACGAGGCGAAAGACACGGTCGGCGTGGCGGTGGTCGAGGGCATCAAGGCGGGCACGCTGCTCAACGCATGGATCATGGACGACGACGAAATCGTCACCGTGCCGGCGAAGCAGGACATTCCGATCGGTCACAAGATCGCGCTGAAGGACATGGCCGTTGGCGACACGGTGTTCAAGTACGGCGTCGACATCGGCAAGGTGGTCGCGCCGATCAAGGCCGGCGAGCACGCCCACGTGCACAACATCAAGACGAAGCGCTGGTAGGCAGAGCAGCGCCGCGCTCGACGGCATGATGCCGCCGTTCGGCGGCGCGAAAGGCGCGATGCTGGCGCTCGGGTCGAGCTGCTGGCCGCCGCGCTGAGCGGCGCGAACTTCGGCTGCGAAGCGGGCTCGTTCCTGACCGAGGAGGGCGAGCGCTCGCGCATCGGCCACCTGTTCTGAGATGATGCTGATGGATGACGACGTGCGCCTGCCCGGTTATCGCCGGGAGCAGCTTGCGCAGGCGGCATACGAGGAGGGCGTCGAAATTCCGGATGCGCTGATCGCGCAACTGGAGGGCCGCGCTTAAACGAGCGTCCCAGCGCACCCGACCGATCTCACCCGACTGGACACGCCGTCGAAAAAAGCGCATAGCTGAAAGCGAAACCGAAACTATCGGTGCGTCAGATAGTTTTGCTCGCAAATCGCGATTTCCCTTGTGAGGCAAGCGCGAATACGATGGTCGATATCGTATGAGCAGCGCGTATGACGCGCGCTTCGGCCCACCAGAAGCAACGACGGAGATGGCCATGGAGCACCACGCCCGCACGCAGAACGAACGGCTCGATGTCAAGACCACCACCTGCTACATGTGCGCGTGCCGCTGCGGCATCCGCGTGCATCTGCGCGACGGCGAGGTGCGCTATATCGACGGCAATCCGGAGCATCCGCTCAATCAGGGCGTCATCTGCGCGAAGGGTGCCTCCGGCATCATGAAGCAGTACTCGCCCGCGCGCCTTACGCAGCCTTTGATGCGCAAGGCCGGCGCGCAGCGCGGCAGCGCGCAGTTCGAGCCGGTCTCGTGGGACACCGCGTTCGACGTGCTCGAAAAGCGTCTCGCCGCGATTCGCTCGAGCGATCCGAAGAAGTTCGCGCTGTTCACGGGCCGCGACCAGATGCAGGCGCTGACCGGCCTGTTCGCCAAACAGTTCGGTACGCCGAACTATGCGGCGCACGGCGGCTTTTGCTCGTCGAACATGGCGGCCGGCATGATCTATACGATCGGCGGTTCGTTCTGGGAATTCGGCGGACCGGATCTCGACAGCGCGAAGCTGTTCTTCATGATCGGCACCGCGGAAGATCATCATTCGAATCCGCTGAAGATCGCGATTGCGAAGTTCAAGCGCGCGGGTGGCCGCTTCATCGCGATCAATCCGATCCGCACCGGCTATGCGGCGATCGCGGACGAATGGGTGCCGATCAAGCCCGGCACCGACGGCGCGCTGTTCATGGCGTTCCTGCACGAACTGATCGCCGCCGACGCGTGGGATCACGAGTTCGTGCAGCGCTATACGAACGCGGCGGAGCTGATCGATCTCGACGAAGCGAGCGAAAACTTCGGTTTGTTCGTGCGCGATCCCGAACGGGCCGAAGGCAATCCGCTGTTTCCGCAGAATCATCTGTGGTGGGACCCGGCCACCCAGCGCGCGGTGCCGCATCATGCGAGCGGCGTGAGGCCCGCGCTCGACGGCCGTTACACGCTCGACAACGGCAAGCCGGTAACGCCGTCGTTTGCATTGCTGCGCGAGCGCGTCGCCGAGTGCACGCCCGAATGGGCGGCGGCGATCACCGGCATCGCGGCCGAGACGATCCGGCGGCTCGCCGGCGAGATGATCGAGACGGGCCGCCGGCACCGCATCACGCTGCCGATCCGCTGGACCGACGCGTGGGGCGAAACGCACGAGACGGTCACGGGCAACCCGGTCGCTTTTCATGCGATGCGCGGGCTCGCCGCGCATTCGAACGGCTTTCAGTCGATCCGCGCGCTTGCCGTGCTGATGTCGCTGCTGGGCACGATCGACCGGCCCGGCGGCTTTCGTCACAAGTCGCCGTTCCCGCGCGCGGTGCCGCCATCGGCGAAACCACCGAACGACCCCGCCGCGGTGAAGCCCAATACACCGCTTGCGACGGGTCCGCTAGGCTGGCCCGCCGCACCCGAGGATCTGTTCATCGACGAACACGGCGGCCCGGTGCGCATCGACCGGGCATTCTCGTGGGAATATCCGCTCGCGGTGCACGGCGTCATGCACAGCGTGATCACCAACGCGTGGCGCGGCGATCCGTATCCCATCGACACGCTGATGATTTTCATGGCCAACATGGCGTGGAATTCGTCGATGAACACGATGAAGGTGCGCGAGATGCTCGTCGACAAACACGCCAACGGCGACTACAAGATTCCGTTTCTCGTCGTGTGCGACGCGTTCCAGTCGGAGATGACCGCGTTCGCCGATCTGATCCTGCCGGACACGACTTACCTCGAACGTTACGACGCGATGTCGATGCTCGACCGGCCGATCTCCGAGTTCGACGGCCCCGTCGATTCGGTGCGTGTACCGGTCGTGCCGCCGACCGGCGAAGGCAAGCCGTTCCAGGAAGTGCTGATCGAACTGGCGTCGCGCCTGAGGTTTCCGGCGTTCACCAATGCGGATGGCGGGCGGCGCTTTCGCGACTATCCGGACTTCATCGTCAATCACACCACGTCGCCCGGTTCCGGGGTCGGCTTTCTGATCGGCTGGCGCGGCAAGGATGGCGACAAGGCGCTCGTCGGCGAGCCGAATCCGAATCAATGGGAGCAGTACGCGAAGAACAACTGCGTATTCCATTACCGCTTGCCCGAGACCTTGCAGTACATGCGCAACTGCAACGGACCGTATCTCGACTGGGCGGTCAAAAACGGTTTCCGCAAATTCAGCGAACCGATTCTGATCCAGCTTTACTCGGACGTGATGCAGAAGTTCAGGCTCGCCGCGCAAGGACGCACGAGCGGCCGGCAGCCGCCCGACCATCTGCGCGCGCGCGTCGACAGGTACTTCGATCCGCTGCCGTTCTGGTACGCGCCGCTCGAAAGCGCGGCGACGGATCTCGCGCGATTCCCGCTCGCCGCGGTCACCCAGCGGCCGATGGCGATGTATCACTCGTGGGATTCGCAGAACGCGTGGCTGCGGCAGATTCATGGGGAAAATTACCTTTATGTGAATCCGAAAACGGCGAGCGCGAACGGCATCGCCGACGGCAGCTGGATCTACGTCGAATCGCAATGGGGCCGCGTGCGCTGTATGGCGCGCTACAGCGAGACCGTCGAACCGGGCACCGTATGGACGTGGAACGCGATCGGCAAAGCGGCGGGCGCATGGAATCTCGGTCCGGACGCGAACGAATCGCAGCGCGGCTTCCTGCTCAATCACCTGATCACCGACGAGCTGCCGGGCTGCGACGAGGCACCCGCGCGCATGTCGAACTCCGATCCGGTGACGGGCCAGGCCGCCTGGTACGACGTGCGCGTGCGCATCTATCCGGCCGAAGCCGACGCGCGGCACACGCTGCCGCAGTTCGAGGCGATGCCCGAATTACCCGGCGCGGTTGCACAGAAGAGTGTGGTGTCGCGCATCGTCCAGACCTATTTTGCGGGACGCGGAGAATTCGCGGCTCGCCTGCGCGGGACGTTGCGCCGCGCCGAAACTAACGGCGACGACCGCTAAAGCCACGGCAAGGAGCTTGCAATGACCCAGATGGCGCTGGTGATCGATCTGAACGTATGCGTGGGATGCCAGGCGTGCGTGACGAGCTGCAAGGAGTGGAACACGTCAGGCGAATCGGGCAGCCTCGCCGATTTCAATCCTTACGACGCGGACCCGTCCGGCACGTTCTTCAACCGCGTGCAGAGTTTCGAAGCGGGCAGCTTCCCCGACACGGAGATGATCCATTTCCCGAAGTCGTGCCTGCATTGCGAGGACCCGCCGTGTGTGCCGGTGTGTCCCACGGGCGCGAGCTACAAGCGCAAGGAAGACGGTCTCGTGCTGGTCGATTTCGATCGCTGCATCGGCTGCAAGTATTGCGCGTGGGCGTGCCCGTACGGCGCGCGCGAACTCGACGAAGCGCGCAAGGAGATGACCAAGTGCACGCTGTGCGTCGATCGCATTCATGACGAGCATCTGTCCGAGCGCGATCGCAAGCCGGCCTGCGTGCTCGCATGTCCGACATCCGCGCGGCTGTTCGGCGATATCCACGATCCGAAGTCGGTAGTGTCGCAAGCGATCCGCGAGCGCGGCGGCTATCAGTTGATGCCGGAGTGGGGCACGCGTCCCGCGAATCACTATTTGCCGCGCGTGCCGATCGCGTCCGCGAGTTGCGGCGGCGACGGGTGCTCGTGCAAATCGTCAGGAACGACCACCGGCGATGCCATGCACACGTCGGGCTCGCCCGACTCGCAGCTCGAGGGGCAGCTCGCGCATGGCGAAGTGCATCTCGCGTCGATCGCGAAGCGCATTTGAACGACAACGAGGCCATACGATGAATCCGGCTTTTTCCGTAGTCTTCCTGACCACGCTGAGCGGCGCGGCGCAGGGGCTGTTGATCGCGCTCGTCGGTGTCGAGAGTGCGGCGTGCCTGGGCGTCGTTGCGCAACCCGCCGCCACCGCGTTCTACGTGAGCGGCGCGGCGTTCGCGGTGCTGCTGGGCGGTCTTGGTCTGATCGCGTCGTTCTTCCATCTGGGCCATCCGGAACGCGCGTGGCGCGCGATCGCGATGTGGCGCACCTCGTGGCTGTCGCGCGAATGCCTGTGCCTGCCGGCGTTTCTGGCGTGCGCGTGCCTGTATGGCGTCGCGCACTGGCTCGGCTCGCCGTGGTCGCTCGCGCTCGGCTGGCTCGGTGTGCTCGCCAGCGCCGCGCTGTTCGTCTGCACCGCGATGATCTATGCGTGCCTGCGCTTTCTGCAGGAGTGGGCGACGCCGCTGACGCTGGTGAACTTCGTGCTGCTCGGCTGCGCATCGGGCTTGACGCTCGCGACCGCACTGAGCGCATGGTTCGCGCCCGCGCTGACGGCGGGACTGGCGGTCTGCGCGTGCCTGCTGACGCTCGCCGGTTGCGCGAGCCGCTACGCGTCGCTCATGCGCAATGCGCGCTTGCGGCCGAAATCGACGGTGCAGAGCGCCACGGGCATCCGCAATCCGAAGCTCGTGCAGGTGTCACGAGGCTTCACCGCCGGTGCGTTCAATTTGCGCGAGTTCTTTCACGGCAAATCGGCGCGGACGTTGCGTGGCGTCAAATGGGGCTTTCTCGTGGGTGCGTTCGTCGTGCCGGTCGTGTTGATCGTGCTGGGCGCGGGGCTGCGTTCACCTGGCGGGTCGTTCGGCTTGCTGGCCGCGGCTTGTCTCGTGCAGTATGCGGGGCTCGTGGCGGAGCGCTGGTTTTTCTTCGCGGAGGCGAAGCATCCGCAGAATCTTTACTACGCGAGGGTGGGGTGAGGCATAGCCTTCAATGAGCGCGTTCGGCCTCCGTGCCAGCGCGCTCCTCGCCTCACACTACCCGCACGCCCCCACCTCCCCACACGCGGTACAAAAATCGCAGCCGTCCTTGCGAATCACCGCATTCGCGCCGCACGAAGCGCATTTGCGTCCGAGCATCGTGTGCAGTCCTTGCGTGCCGTTCGGCTGCAGCAAGGTGTCGGCGCTATCCGCTGGATTCGGACGGATGCCGAAATCGGCGGACAGCGCCATGTCGGTTTTCATGTGCCCGCGCGGCAAACGCGCGAGCATCCGCGACGCGACCTGATTGCCCTCGGCGTCGAGAAAGCCGCGTCGATACAGGATTTGCTGGATCGCGAACGCGAGCGCCGCCACTTCGGAATCGTGCCAGCGCGGCGCGCGATGACCGTCGAGACGCTGCACGTCGCCGAGCCGCACCTGTCCGCGATCCCATGACACCTTGCGCATATCCTGCAGATTGCGCGCAACGAAGCCGCCGCGCGCGGCCAGCGACAGTGAACGCATCGTCGCGGTGATCCACTGCTGCGACTCGTCGCGCTGACCGGTCGGAATGAAGAACTCGATCGGCCGCTCGATCGTCACGTCCTCGCCGCCGAGCCGCCCCGTCACCTCGATGAAGGACGCCGCGACATACAGCGACTTCTTGCCCGCCTGGGTCAGATACTCGACCTTCTCGATGATCGCCGGCAACTCGCCTCTGGGCCGATGATCGATCGCGATACGCAGCGGGTCCTGGTCCATCTCGGCGAGCGTGTCGTCGGCCTGCGCGGGCGTCACGCTCAGCACCGCGCCGAGCGTGTCGTTGGGGCGATAGGTGGCAAGGCCCTTCAGCCCGCTTTTCCATGCATCGAAGTAGAGGCTTTCGAACGCGTCGAACGGATAGTCGGCTGGCACGTTGACGGTCTTCGAGATCGACGTGTCGACGTATGGCTGGACGGCCGCCATCATGTCGAGATGGTCGCGCGCCGACATCTGCAGCGCGCTGACGAAATAGTCGGGTAGCCGGCTCACGTCGCCGCCGAGCTCGCGATAGAGCCGGTACGCGTAGTCCTCGACGTCGAACGATTCGCGGCCGCCGTCGGCCATCACTTTCACGCGCGTATAAGTCCACGAGAACGCCGGCTCGATGCCATTCGACGCGTTGTCGGCGAACGCGAGGCTCACGGTGCCGGTCGGCGCGATCGACAGCAGGTGGCTGTTGCGAATGCCGTCGCGGCGGATCGCCTGCTGAATGTCATCGGGCAGGCGCGACGCGAACGTGCCGGCTTCCAGATAGCGCGCGGCGTCGAACAGCTCGAACGCGCCGCGCTCCTTAGCGAGTTCGACCGATGCGCGATACGCCTCGTCACGCATCAGCCGCGCGATGCGCACCGCGAAATCGCGGCCTTCCTGCGAGTTGTAGCGCAGGCCCATCATCACGAGCGTATCGCCGAGGCCGGTGAAGCCGACGCCGATGCGCCGCTTCGCGCGCGATTCGTCGTATTGCTGCGGCAGCGGCCACAGCGTGACGTCGAGCACGTCGTCGAGAAAACGCACCTGCGTGCGGGTGCGCCGCGCGAGGCCGTCCCAGTCGAACGACGGCTGGCGGCCTTGCAACTGCGCAAACGGATCGACGACGAAGCGCGTCAGATTGAGCGGCCCCAGGTTGCAGCAGCCGTAGGCGGGCAGCGGCTGCTCGCCGCACGGATTGGTCGCGCGGATCGTTTCGACGGCGCGCAGATTGTTGTCCTCGTTCATCCGCGAGATGAACACGATGCCGGGCTCGGCGACGTCGTACGTCGAGCGCATGATGCGGTCCCAGATCGCGCGCGCCGGGTGTTCGCTGTAGACCCACAGGCCGTCTTCGCGCTGCCGCACGTCGCCGGCCGCGCGCAGCGCCGGCGACGGCTCGGCGCGATGGACCAGTTGCCACGCCTCGTCGTTTTCGACCGCGCGCATGAACTCGTCGGTGACGCTGACCGACACGTTGAAGTTGTTCCAGCGTCCCTTCGAATGCTTGGCCTCGATGAATTCGAGCAGGTCAGGGTGGTTGCAGTCGAGCACCGCCATCTGCGCGCCGCGCCGCGAGCCCGCGCTTTCGACGGTACGGCACGACGCGTCGAACACGTCCATGTAGCTGCACGGACCCGAGGCGGCCGAACTCGTGGTGTGAACGCGCGCGCCCTTCGGCCGGATCGCGGAGAAGTTATAGCCGACGCCGCCGCCGCGCCGCATCGTTTCGGCCGCCTGCAGCAGGGCCACGTAGATGCCGGGCAAGCCCTGTTCATCGACGCCCTGGATCGAATCGCCAACCGGCTGCACGAAACAGTTGATCAGCGTCGCGGCGATGCCGCTGCCCGCCGCGCTCATGATGCGGCCCGCGCCGAGCGCGCCGTGGCGCATGTTGTCGACGAACTGTTCCTCGACCGACGCGCGCAACTCGGGCGGCTCGGCCTCGGCGACGCCGCGCGCGACGCGGCGATATACATCGTCGGCCGATTGCTCGTCGCCTTTCGCATACTTTTCGAGCAGCACGTCGAGAGAGAACTGCTGCGGCGGGATCAGCAAAGCGGGAGGAGCGGAGGAGGCGGGAGGCGTGGAAGCGGCGTTGGCCGCGCGGGTTTGCGGCGTGTCTTCTGCCATGATCGGCCCTCAAACGGCGTCGCGGCGGGCGCGGCGCGGTGGTGGAAGGCGCGCGGCCGGCACCGGATAGCGAGCCGGCGGTCGGGCGGGCGCAACGAGTCCACCTTAACGCACGAGGCGCGGGGCGGCAACCGGCAGCGGGGCCGGCGCGGCGCCGCATCTTGCGATGCCGCGGCCGCCGGGCACGCGCTCGCTAAGGGCACGTGGGCAGTAGGGAGATCGCCCCCGGAACAACGAATTGAAACCCGCGCTTAGTTCGCGGGACTCGGGAACGTTCCGTGCGTCAGGCCGCTTCAAGCAGTGGTTCGAGGATTTCCGCGCAGATCATCGCGGACGCATTCGACGGCGCCGGGCGCTCGGCCGGCTTGAACACAGGGTCACCGCGACGGATCTTGCGGCGCGACACCGCGCAGGTGCCGGAAGAATGCGCCGAGCGACGGCGCCAGCGCTGCTCACCGTAGTGGCAGCGGCCCGGCTCGACCCAGCGGATCACCAGCGTCGTGTCGGAGCTCTCGAGAATTTCGATGCGTACGCCATTGCTACCGTCGAGGGGGATGGACTCCAGGGTCATCATCGGCTCCGTATTGTGGAGTGCCGAATTTAGTCCCACGCGCGCCGGATAGCTATTGTGTCACCGTTGAAACACCGTTCCGGAATTAGCAATAATCAGACTTGACATTAGCGATTCGCCGAAATGACAGGCGTTGCAAGCATTTTTTATGTGATTTTTTAATAATGCATATTTTTGCAACGCTGTGTTGCCTGTGGCGCGACGAGGAGGGCGGCCGGGAAAGAGGCGGCAACGCTTCCTTTAAGATGTCGAATGTCGGGCGGCGAACTGAGCCGTCAGTGTAGCGGGTTTGAATTTTTCAGGTCGGCTCGCGCGCACACCGTTCAAAAACACAAGAGTTCACATGATTCCACGCCCTCCCGCAGTCCCCCCCAACTCTCCCGAAGCGTCGTCCGTCGCCGCCGAGCGCCTGAAAAAGCAGAAGGCGGCATCGCTCGCGCTCTATATCGGTCTCGCGCTGCTCGCATTGTGGGTGGTGCGCGATTTCATCGTAGTGGTGGCGTGGGCCGGGGTCGTCGCGATCGCGCTGTGGCCGCTGCTGCACAAGGTGGCGGGCAGCCACTGGTTCAAGGGGCGCGCGACCTTGCTCGCGACGGTCTTCACGCTGGTGATCGCCGTGCTCGTGCTGCTGCCGGTCGGGCTCGGCATCGCCCAGGCGCTGCGCGAGGCGCACGAGTTGAACGACTGGTTCCGCAGCGTGCAGGAGAACGGCATCGCGCTGCCGGACTTCATCAACCGTCTGCCGTTCGGCGTGCAGCAGATCACTTCCTGGTGGCAGGCCAATCTTGCTCAGCCGCTGCGCGACTCGGCCGCGATGAAAGGCTTGCACAGCAATACGGTGATGACGCTCGGCCGGCATTTCGGCGCGCGCGCCGCGCATGCGGCAATGGTGTTCGCGTTCATGCTGGTCACGCTGTTCGTGATTTTTCAGGCGGGGCCGCGGCTGTCCGGCTCGCTGCTGAAGGCCGCGCGACGCGGTTTCGGCGATAGCGGCGCGGACCTCGTCGCGCATATGGGTACCGCGGTGCGCGGCACCGTGTCGGGGTTGATCGTGGTCGGTGTCGGCGAAGGCCTGTTGCTTGGCGTCGCCTACTTCGTGACCGGAGTGCCGCATGCGGCGCTGCTCGGCTTCGTCACGGCGATCGCCGCGATGCTGCCGTTCTGCGCGCCGATCGTGTTCGGTCTTGCGGCACTGTGGCTGCTCGTGCAGGGCTCGATGGTCGCGGCGGCCGGGCTGCTGGTGTTCGGCGCGGTCGTCGTGTTCGTCGCCGAGCACTTCGTGCGGCCGGTGCTGATCGGCAACTCGACGCGCCTGCCGTTTCTGCTCGTGCTGTTCGGCATTCTCGGCGGCGCGGAGACGTTCGGGCTGCTGGGGATTTTCATCGGCCCCGCGTTGATGACGGTGCTGATGGTGCTGTGGACCGATCTCGTGGAGTAGCGCGGGCGTCGAGGGACGCGGGGCTGGGCGGCCGTGCGCCTCGCGTGCCGCGCCGGCTCAAGGGCGCTGATTCGACGGATGCTCCTGCGCCGGCGGCTTCACGCAGCCGAGCGTGTATTTGAGCGCGGCGGGCAACAGCGCGCTCCACACGTCCCACGTGTGGCCGCCGTCGATGATGCGCAGCGCCGCCGGATTGCCCGCGAGCCGCAGATGCGTGTATAGCAGCGACGCGTCGGCCTGGATGTCGAGGTCGTCGTCGCCGGATGCGATGAACATCGGCAGGCGATACGCCTGGCTCATGTAGCGGTCCCACTGCGCCGGATAGTTGAGCTCGTGCCACACGCGCGGATCGAACTGGCGCTCGCCGAACACGCCGACCCGCCGCGCCGCCGACGCGCGCGGCGGCTCGTTCGTGTAGATCGCCGGACTGAGCAGCAGCGCGCCGCAAAACATCTCGGGCCGCGTCAGCGCGTAGCGCAGCGCGCCGAAGCCGCCCATCGACACGCCGCCGATCATCCGGCCTCCGCGCTGCGTCGCGACGGCGTAGTGCGTTTCGATCTCGGGCAGCAGATCGTCGAAGAACGCGCTCTCCATCTTTTCCTTGCGGTCGACGTACCAGTCCGTGCCGCCTTGCGGCATCACGATGACGACCGGGGCAATCTCCTTGCGCTCGATCAGCGTGTCCGCGGCGTTCTGCAAATGACCTCGCGTGAGCCAGTCGTTGGCGTCGCCGTTATTGCCGTGCAGCAGGTAGAGCACCGGCAGGCGCGGACCGTCCGCGCGATACCCGCCCGGCAGGTAGATCGTGTAGTTCCAGTCGCGGCCGAGCGCATCGGAATGGAAGCTGCGGCTCGCGACCGTGCTCGCGAACGCGGGCGCGCCGACGGCGCAGGCAAGCAGTGCGAGGGCGAAACTGAGGAATCGACGCATGTCAGTAGGGAAGGACGGCGGGCGCGGAACTCGCGCGCGGCCGTCATGCTATCAGCATTGGCGCCAGATTTGAGATGGAAAGTGGCGCAGAGAAGGACGGCGCTTTATGCGCGCAAAGTTCTTCGGGCGCCAAGGGTAGGTCAAGTGCCCCGAAAATCGCGACGCGTCAGGGACCCGCTCGAAGGGCGCTCGAAACGTTGCCGAAAAGTTCTTCAGCCCGACGTCCACAGCCGCCCGTCCACGAGCCGCCCGACGACCCGCTTCAGCGGTTCCACGGCCAACGCGACGGCAAACAGCGCGCCGACCGCGGCCGCATCGGCGAGCAGTCCGAGCGGATAGTTCAGGTAACCATCGGTCGCCGCGTAGAGCACCGAGTCGATCACCAGCGAAATCACCGCGCCGGCAATGAAGCACAGCAAACCCTGACGCCCGATCACGCCGACCCACGGCAGCCGCCGCGCGACCTTCTTCGCCCAGCCGAGCTCGACCAGATTGGCGACGAGCCACGCGATCGCGAGGAAGTTCCCAGCGCGCAGGTAGGACAGGTTCTGCTTGAGGCTCCCGGCAAGTGGCGCATCCAGCACAACGAGCTTGTAGTACGCGGCGCCCACGACCACCACGAACGCCAGCACACTGACGAGCCATCCGGATCGATGCGCGCTGGTGCGCTGATACACCGGCTGGCAGCGCGCGAGCACGCCGAGCACGAACATCAGTTGCCACGCGAACGGGTTGAAGTTCCAGTGCATGTCGGGCGCGGCGGGAAGGTACTGGCTGATCGCCGGTGCGCCGGCCCACAGCGCGACGCTGCCGGCGACCAGCAGCCAAGGCCTGCTGCGCGCGAGCGGCAGGATCGCGGGCACCAGCAGCGCGAAGAACGCGTACATCGGCAGCACGGACGCGAGGTACGGCTGGCGGCGTAGCAGCACGATGTCGCGCAGCGCGGCAAGCGGCGTGTCGATCAGGTCGTCGAGATCGGTCGTGGCGAGATTCGGCCCGTCGATGCTGAATGCGGTCAGCACCGCGCTCACCAGCAGCATCAGCCCGGCGGTGACGAGAAACGCGCGATAGATCTCGAACGAGCGGCGCAGGAAGCGGCCGCGCGCGATCGTCTCATTGCGCCGCTCGGCGAGCGTCGCATAGGCGGTGGCGGTCGCGAAGCCGCCGAGGAACACGAATGCTTCGGCGGCATCGCACAGCGCGTACGCATGCAGCGTCACGCGCGACAGAATGCTGCCGCCGATGTGATCGACGACGATGATCAGCAGAACCAGTCCGCGGAAAAAGTCGAGCTCGATCAGGCGGGAAGATGACTTGGCCATTGTTTGCGTCAAAAGCAGCCCCGTGCGACGGCGCGCTGATCCAGCGCGGCGGGCGTCTCACGAGGCTTTTTAATATGGGATTGGGTGCTGCGGCGGTGAGGTGATCCGTGCTGGCGTCGCCAGTGGCCCATCTCGCCACGCTCGACCGGTATCGCACGGCGGCCGTGTCAGCGGGCTGTGAAGTTGACCTTCGCGGTGACGCCGAGTTCCGTTGCATCGCAGCAAAGGCGCAGATTATATTTCTTTTCATGACGATGACGCAGCGAGACCGCAGCAGCGGCTGCTGTTTACCTGAAGCGACGTTACGAAAAAAGAGGCAGCAACGCGCAGTGGAGAATTAGCAACATTCTCGATGCTTGGCGCATCCACGCATGGACGGCCAGACTATGTCGTGTGAGGATTTCCGGAAAAGCGCAGCTATTGGAGCAGTCTTCAGAACTGCTGGAAAAGTGACGAGAACAAAGAGCAAAGAGAACAAAGCGGCCGGATCGAGTTGTCCTATCACTCGCGGTGCAGGGAGATCATCATGAACAAGCAAGTGCTCGCGCTGGCTGTCTCCATTGCTGCGTCTGCCGTTCTTGCCGCGCCTGCCGCCGCGCAGACTAGCGTCACGCTGTACGGCGTGATCGACGAAGGCATCAACTACACGAACAATGTCGGCCACGGCCATGTTTATGAACTCGCCAGCGGTCTTGCGCAGGGAAGCCGCTGGGGCCTGAAGGGTTCCGAAGATCTCGGCGGCGGCCTGAAGGCGATCTTCCAGCTCGAGAATGGTTTCGATCTGAATTCCGGGCGGCTCGGGCAGGGCGGCCGCCTGTTCGGCCGGCAGGCTTTCGTCGGACTCAGTTCAGAGGCGTACGGCACGCTGACGTTCGGCCGGCAATACGACTCGGTCGTCGATTATCTCGCGCAGACCACGGCCAACGGCAATTGGGGCGGCGAGCTGTTCTCGCATCCGTACGACAACGACAACACCGACAACACGTTCCGCCTCGACAACACCGTCAAGTACACGAGCCCGTCGACCTCGGGCTTCCAGTTCGGCGGCACCTACAGCTTCAGCAACGACACGAACTTCGCCAACAATCGCGCCTACAGCTTCGGCGGCCAGTACACGTACGGCGGGCTGCTGGTCGCGGCCGCCTATCTGCAGGCCGACAATCCGGGCAACGGCTCGAACGGGGCGATCACCGCGAACGACGCCGGCTTCGTCGCGACGCGCCTGCGCGTGTTCGGCGGCGGCATCACCTATACGTTCGGACCGGCGACGGCGGGCTTCGTCTATAGCAATTCGAACTACCTGGAGCCGACCGCAAACGGCTATCTCGGCATCGAGCCGCTGGTGCCGCTCGTGCCCGTCACACCGCCGGGCGTGCTGCTGAATTCGCTCAAGTATCAGAACTTCGAGATCAACGGCAAATATCAGATTTCGCCGGTGCTGTTCGTCGGCGCGCAGTACGTGTACACGATGGAAACCTACGACGCATCGAACGGCGGCGTGAAGCCGCGCATCCATACGTTCGGCCTGATGGCCGACTACAACCTGTCCAAGCGCACCGACCTCTATCTGCAGGGCGCCTATCAACAGGTCACCGGCGATTCCACGCTATCGATCCTCGATTTCGCATTCATCCCCGGCACGCAGTCGCCGTCGTCGACGTCGAAGCAGGTCGTCGTACGCGCGGCGATCCGGCATAAGTTCTAGTTCGCTGCCCTTCAAACGCAGATCGGCCAGCCTTCGGACTTCGAAGGCTGGCCTTTTTTGCGCCCTCCGACGCGACGCATGGCTATTCAAGTTCCCCTCCCGCCTGCCGATAAGTCGAATGTCGACAAGTCTGAACGCGCCGCGGCGAAGCGGTGATGTGTGCGTCGTTGGCGTCCCAATACACGTGCGGTCGTAACGCGGAAATACGGCTCGTAACGTCTGTATCAGAGTGTGTGGGGCAGGCGTTTTTATTGAACGACACTTTAGAATTCCGCGAGAAATTTGATCGGCAAGCAGGCAGGAAATGAGCGCCATACGAGGCGGCTTCGCCGTGCCGTCGGGAAGGCCGCGCGGCCGAAGATCGCGCACCTCGTCCGCGGCATCGGGCTATCCGGCTTGCGCATTCATACAGCAGGAGTCGAACAGGATGAGAAAGCGTTTCGACAGAACGTTATTGGCCAGTCTCGCTGGCGCGTGGGTCGCGCTGGCCGTCAGCGGTTGTGCGAACGTCGGGCAGCCCAATGCGCAGAACGGTGCGGCAACCAGCGCCAACGCGGCGTCCGGCGTGCCGGCGGCGAATGCGACGGGAGCGGCGTCTGGCGACCCGGCGGCAGCCGCGCCGCTGTCGATCGACGCCAGCGATAACGCGCCGCTGAAAAAGTCGCCGCCGCTCGTGTATCGGGTCAGGCGCGGCGACACGCTCGCGCGGGTTGCGCAGCATCATCACATCAGCGTCAAGCAGTTGCAGGCATGGAACGGATTGAAGGCGTCGGCGCGGCTGAAGCCGGGGCAGGTGCTGCACGTTGCGTCGCCGGAAACGGTGCGCGCGGTGAAGGCGGCCAATGCGGCGGCCGCCGCGAAGGCGGCGGCGCAATCCGCGGCGCAGCGTGCGTCACAAGCGACAGCGCAAACGTCGGCGCAAGCTTCGACACAGTCCGCCGCGCCGGCTCCGGATGCCACCGCAGTCCGCGAAGTCACGCAGGAAACCCGCCGGCACGCGAGCAGCGTGACGCTCGCGTGGCCTGCCGCGGGCAGCGTCGTCGAAGCGTACCAGCCCGGCGAAACACGCGGCATCGAGATCGGCGGCAACGCGGGCGATCCGGTGCGAGCCGCCGCCGACGGCAAGGTGATGTACGCGGGCACCGGACTGAACAGCTATGGCAGTCTGATCATCGTCCAGCACAACAAGGATTTTCTGACCGCGTATTCGCACAACCGCAAGCTGATGGTCAAGATGGGCGACATCGTCCGCAAGGGACAGCAGATCGCGGAGATGGGCGACGAGAACAACTCGCGTGTGTCGGTGGGGTTCGAAGTGCGGCGCGACGGCAAGCCGGTCGATCCGCTGTCATATCTGCCGCAGGGGCGCGGCTGAGCTTCCACGTTCCCGCAAAAGCTCACCTTGAATTTATTCAGCTAAACCAGGTAATTTGATCGACCGCGCATTCCGGCGGTCGACGAATCGTTGCAAAAGTACCTTCACGTCAGAGCATTCCGCTCGATCTGCGCAAGAATACCGACGATCAACCATGCGGCCTCGACCCGCAGCCGTTTATGAACGGTGAGGCAATGCAGGAGCCGGCAGGCAGCGCACGCGCCGCCGCCGTGCCTGGTGCGAATCGCCGTTACGTCGTTTGCCCTCCGCGCAGCAGCCGCGATACCTCACCGTGGTAATGCAGGATCGCGGGATCGGCCTGCAAGAGCGGCAGATAACGCGGCAGGAAGTGATTGTGCGGTTGGTCGGGCGAGAACAGGCCGACCACGGCCTCGGCGGTCGCGAGACGGTCGCCGGCCTCGGCTTCCGCGTCGTCGAGAACTTCGTCGACGCTCGCGATCACCGTCGACAGCGGCGTCAGCCAACGAAACCCCGAGCCGTTGATCAGCACCTGCAGGAATGCCGCCGGCGTTACCGGGCCGAACTCCTTTTCGTACGCGGCGCGTTCGTGATCGAGAATCGCCTTGTGCAGCGCAAGCAATGGTCGGCGAATGTCCGTGAGGAATTGAGTGCATTGCGGGTCGTTCATCGGCGGCTCCAGCGGCTGAGGTGATTCGACGGAATCGTGCGTCGCAACACCACGCAGTGCGATGCAGCGGGTCGCGCGATCACGCTAACGGATCGATCCGTCGATGGTAACGCATCGCTCCAGCCGACACATGCGATCCACCGCGCACAGCATGCGATGTGCCGCCTGGCACCGTCAAAGCGAACTTCTTTCGACACCGCTACAATCGGCCGGTTTTCTTGCGACACCCGCTCGCTCACAGGCCGCATTTCATGGCTTATTAGCGCGACGTGCCGAACAAAACCGGTGCATGTCGGCGGTCTGGTGCGGTGTCGCGATCTAAACCGCGTGACCACAACAACATCCCCACCCGGAGCCGCTCATGACAACGCTCAATATCAACGGCGAAACCCATACCGTCGATGCCCCGCCCGACATGCCCCTGCTGTGGGTGCTGCGTGATCTCGTCGGGCTGACCGGCACCAAGTTCGGCTGCGGCATCGCGCAATGCGGCGCATGCACCGTGCATCTCGATGGCGTCGCGGTGCGCTCGTGCGTGTTCCCCGCGGCGGCGGTCGGCGACCGCAAGATCGTCACGATCGAAGCGCTCGGCGCCACGCCGACGGGCCAGAAAGTGCAGCAGGCCTGGCGTGAGCTCGACGTCGTGCAATGCGGCTACTGTCAGTCGGGGCAGGTGATGTCGGCGGCGTCGCTGCTCGCGCGCAATCCCAATCCGAGCGACGCCGACATCGACGCCGCGATGACGGGCAACATCTGCCGCTGCGGAACCTATCACCGCGTGCGCGCGGCGATCAAGCACGCCGCGAAGGGGGCCTGACATGTCCCAGGGATTGCTCGATGCACAGAACGGCGCGCAGCCGGCTGACACCGACACGCGGCATGCGCGCGTCATCTCGCGGCGCGGCTTCCTCAAATTTGGCGTGACGGTCGGCGCCGCGGCCGGCGGCGGTCTGCTGCTCGGCTTCAGCATGCCGGCCGCGAGCCAGGATCAGAAGGCGGGCAAGAGCGTGATCGGCGGCGATGCGAACGAGGCGCCGCAAAGCGGCGTGTTCGCGCCGAACGCGTTCATCCAGATCGACAACGCCGGCAAGGTCACGCTCGTGATACCGAAGGTCGAGATGGGTCAGGGCGTCTATACGTCGATTCCGATGCTGATCGCCGAGGAACTCGAAGTGCCGCTCGGCACGGTCACGCTCGATCACGCGCCGCCCAACGAAAAGCTCTTCATGGACCCGCTGCTCGGCGGCCAGTTGACCGGCGGATCGACGTCGATCCGCTTCGCGTGGGAGCCGATGCGCCGCGCGGGCGCGACTGCGCGCGTGATGCTGATCAACGCGGCCGCGCAGCAGTGGCAGGTCGATCCGGCGAGTTGTCATGCACAGGCCGCTCAGGTGATCCACCCGGCCAGTAATCGCAGCGCGAGCTATGGTCAGCTCGCGCAGGCCGCCTCCGCGCTGCCCGCGCCGCAGAACGTGGCGTTGAAAGACCCGAAGGACTTCAAGCTGATCGGCACGCCGGCGAAGCGTCTCGATTCGCCGGAGAAAGTCGACGGTACCGCGCAGTTCGGCCTCGACGTGCGCTTGCCCGAGATGGTTTACGCGGCGATCGCGAACTGTCCGGTGTTCGGCGGCACGCTCGCGAGCGTCGACGATACGCATGCGAAGACGATCCCCGGCGTGCGCGAGGTCATCAAGCTCGACAACGCGGTCGCGGTGATCGGCGCTCACACGTGGGCCGCGAAGCGCGGCCTGCAGGCGCTCGACATCAGGTGGAACGAAGGCGCGGGCGCGCAGGTATCGATGAAGCGCATCGTCGACGATCTGGCGGCGGCCTCGCAACATGGCGGCGCGGTGGCGCGCAAGGCCGGCGACGTCGGCCGCGCGTTCGGCGATGCGAAGTCGCGCGTCGACGCGGTCTACCAGCAGCCGTTCCTCGCGCACGCGACGATGGAGCCGGTCAACGCCACGGTCCACGTGCGCGGCGACGCCTGCGAAATCTGGCTCGGCTCGCAGGTGCCGACGCGTGTCGTCGATGCGGCGGTCGCGGTCACGGGCTTGCCCGCCGACAAGATCATCGTGCACAACCATCTGATCGGCGGCGGCTTCGGACGGCGGCTCGAAACCGACATGGTCACGCAGGCCGTGAAGGTCGGCAAACAGGTGTCGACGCCGGTCAAGGTGCTGTGGACGCGCGAGGAGGACATCCAGCACGACATGTACCGGCCGTACTACTACGACACGATCTCGGCCGGGCTCGACGCGAACGGCAAACCGATCGCGTGGCAGCATCGCATCGCCGGGTCGTCGATCATGGCGCGCTTCGCGCCGCCCGCGTTCAAGAACGGGCTCGACCCCGACGCGGTGGAGGTCGCCGCCGATCTGCCGTACGACCTGCCGAACCAGCTGGTCGACTACGTGCGCGTGGAACCGCACGCGGTGCCCACTGCGTTCTGGCGCGGCGTCGGGCCGACGCGCGGCACGTTCGTCGTCGAGAGTTTCATCGACGAACTCGCCGCGCACGCGAAGATCGATCCGGTGCAGTACCGGCGCGATCTGCTCGGCAAATCGCCGCGCGCGTTGAACGTACTCAACCTGGCCGCGCAAGCGGGCGACTGGGGCAGCGTGCTGCCCAAGGGGCAAGGGCGCGGCATCTCGGTGATGCACGCGTTCGGCAGCTTCTTCGCGATCGTCGTCGAGGTCGCGCTCGAGCAGGGCGAAGTGACGGTCAAGCGCGTCAACTGCGCGGTCGATTGCGGGATGTTCGTCAACCCGAACACGATCGAAGCGCAGGTGCAGGGCGGCATCATCTTCGGCATCACGGCGGCGCTTTATAGCGAGATCACGATCAAGGACGGTCGCGTCGAGCAGAACAACTTCACCGACTACCGGATGCTGCGCATCAACGAGACGCCGCCGATCGACGTGCATATCGTGAAGAGCGGCGAGGCGCCCGGCGGCATCGGCGAACCCGGCACCGCGGCGCTCGCGCCCGCGCTGACCAACGCGATCTATGCGGCCACCGGCACGCGGCTGCGGCAATTGCCGGTTGGCCGCCAACTGCACAGCGCCTGACGCGAAAGGAGCCCGACATGAAAAAAATGCTGAAGGGTCTTGGCGCAGCGCTATGCGTCGCATTGCCGTTTATCGCCCAGGTGCCTGCTGATGCCGCAACGCCGGCAGCCACCGGTGCAGCCGATCAAACGCTCGTGCAACGCGGCGCTTACCTCGCTCAACTCGGCGATTGCGCCGCCTGCCACACCGCGCCGAAAGGCAAGCCGTTCGCGGGCGGCCTGCCGATGAACACGCCGATGGGCCGCATCTACGTGACCAATATCACGCCCGACGCACGGACCGGCATCGGCGGCTACACCGAAGCCGATTTCGCGCGGGCGCTGCGTGAGGGCGTCGCGAAAGACGGCCACAACCTGTATCCGGCGATGCCGTATCCGTCCTACGCGAAGGTCAACGACGACGACGTGAAGGCGCTGTACGCGTTCTTCATGCACGGCGTCGCGCCAGTGCAGCAGGCGAATCGCGAGTCCGACATCAAGTGGCCGTTGAACATGCGCTGGCCGCTGATGTTCTGGAACATGGCGTTTCTCGAGAAGGGTGCGTATCGCGACAAGCCGGGCAAGGACGTCGCGTGGAATCGCGGCGCGTATCTGGTGCAAGGGCTCGGACATTGCGGGTCGTGTCACACGCCGCGCGGTGTTGCGTTCCAGGAAAGTGCGCTCGACGAAAGCGGCAGCGCATTCCTGAGCGGCGCGCTGCTCGACGGCTGGTTCGCGTCGAACCTCACGGGCGAGCACAACACCGGGCTCGGCCGCTGGAGCGACGAGGATCTGCGCACGTTCCTGAAGACCGGCGCGAATCGCCACGCATCGGCGTTCGGCGCGATGACGAGCGTGATCAACAACAGCACGCAAGCGATGAGCGATCAGGACGTCGCGGCAGTCTCGACGTATCTGAAGTCGCTGCCGCCGGTCGGCGGCACCGGCGCGGCGGCGTATACGTACGATCCGCAGGCGACGAAGGTGTCGCTCGATCGCCCCGCGAACGATGCCGGCGCACGCGTCTATACGGCGTATTGCATGCATTGCCACGGCGTCGACGGGCACGGCTTCGCGCCGATGCTCGCACCGCTCGCCGGCAATCCGAACGTGCTCGCGAAGGACGCGTCGTCGCTGATCAACGTCACGCTGAACGGCACCGGCGATCTCGTGATCGACGGCGTGCCGTCGCCGTTTCCGATGCCCGGCTTCGCCGCGGTGCTCGACGATCAGCAGATCGCCGACGTGCTGAGCTTCGTGCGGGCTGGCTGGAACAACGGCGCGCCGGCGGTCGGTGCGGCGGAGGTGGCGAAGTTGCGGCAGTCGACGCAGGCGGGGCGTTGATCGCCCGCTGAGTGCGGCGGAGAAGCGCGCTTGCCGACCTCGCGCCGTTTCAGGTTGTGGGCCAACCGACGGCAGCTATCATAGTGGGACGGCACACCGCGCCTTCGTCGATGGACTCGCCGTCGGCCAATGCCGACATTTGCACCACGACCGATACAGGCGCATTGGTCCGATGGGAGTCCCCGTCGTGTTCGAACGGCTCCCAGAATTGGCCACGACCTTCGTCCGCCGTGCGGCGTCGAAGTCTCTGCGCGAAGCTCATGGACTTCCGACATGACCCTATCCAGTCAAGCCCGAAACGTGTCGGTCACACCGTCGGCTTCTCGCCTGTCGACGCTCAGTCACATACAGATCGCGTCGCTGTGGTTTGCGCTCTTTACCCAATGGATGACGGTCGTTCCGGTGCTCGTGCCGGCACAGGTCGCCGATATGCTCGGACGCGATGCCGCGTTGAAGGAAGGCGTGGCCGGCTCCGTCATTGCGTCCGGCGCATTCATCGCGATGATCGTGGCGCCACTGGCCGGCGCGCTTTCAGATCGCTGCTCTGCAAAACATGGACGCCGGCGACCGTTTCTCATCACCGGCGTGTTCGGCATTGCGGTTGCACTGGTATGGCTTGGTTCATTCAACGGCGGGGGGAGTCTATGGATGTATACACTCGCGTTCCTGCATCTCCAGTTCTGGTGGAACTGGGCGGCGGGGCCGTACGCCGGGCTGGTGCCCGATGTCGTGCCAAAACAGGAAACCAACCGCGCGAGCGCGTGGCTCAACGTGATGACCGTGCTCGGCACGATCACCGGCAACGTGGTGCTCGTTGTCCTCTATTCGCCGGGCCACCTGTATCCTACGGTTGCCGCGTTCATTGCGATCATGTTGCTCTGCCTTTGGCTGACGATTCGCGGCTCTCGCGAGCCGACACCTGTCAGATCCCGACAACGGTTCGAGCTCGTCACGTTCATGCGCTCGTTCTATCTCGATCCACGTCTGCACCGAAACTTTTACTGGGTACTGGTAACCCGTCTGTTCGGTAACATGGGAATCTGGTCGATCTTCACCTTCATGTTGTACTACCTGCAGGACGTGATCGGCATTCGTCATCCGACCAGTCTCCTGAATGGGCTGCTTGGCGTCGGCGTGGTGCTAGCGATCCCGGCCAGCCTGCTGGGCGCATGGCTCGCCGACCGGCACGGCGTCGTTCCCGTCGTCCGCCTGACCAGCTGGATCATGGCCGGAGCCGCGATTGGCTTTGTCCTGCTGGCGTTGCATCCAAACCTGTTGCTGGTGATCACAGTCGGGCTGGTTTTCTGCGCCGCTTACGGAACCTATCAAGCCGTCGACTGGGCACTCGCGCTGCAAGTGTTGCCAGACGATGCGTCCAGCGGCAAGGACATGGGCATCTGGCAAGTGTCGATGGTGCTACCGCAGATCCTCGGCCCTGCCGCCACCGGGTGGATGCTGTCATGGGTCAAGGCGTTTGCCGGTGCCGGACCCGCCTATGTCGTCGCGTTCGTCGTCGCAGCGGGGTGGTTCGTGCTCGCGGCGTGGTTCGTCTCCCGCATCAGGATCGCTTCCCGGCAGGACGTATCCACCGGGGTCAGCGGGCGATCATGAGATGGCGCTCGCTCGCGCATGGCGGTCTGATCCCGGAGATGCTCCGACTTGAACTCCAGAAAACCAAATGTCGGCAGCGAATCGGCAGTTTCGCGTCGAGCCGTTGCATGCATTGCGTCTGGGCGCGTGGAATAGCGCGATCAACCTGTTTATCGCAGTGGCAAAGGGGTTGCTGGTGGCGATCTACTTCATGGATTTGCGCCGTGCCTCGCCGATGCTGCGCATCGCGGAGGTCACCGCATTGCTGGCATTGGGCCTGCTTTTCGGCTTGAACGGTACCGATTATTCGACGCGAACCATTCACGTCTCGCCTTGGCAGGCGCCGGCCGGGCCGCAAGATGCTGGGGCGGCCGGGGCATCGGGTCGTCAGCTTTCTGGTGCTGCGGTCGGCGCTCCGTGCGACGCGGGCCGATGCCGAATCAGCCGGCCGATCGGTAATGGCGCGCTCGTTCGGCTAGGCGCGCCTTCAATGCCGACGTTTGTCGGGAAATTTCCATTGCGGCCGAGTGTGCGCGGTCGAGGCACGGCGTCGTGTGATCGACTCTTTTTTCATGAGCCGTTAGGTACAGGACATTCTTGAAGTTTCCCCAGAACAAGTTCATTTCGCCGTGGAGCATTTCAACGTCGTCGTACAGAGACGGCTCGTAAAGCCCACAGATCATTCGCAGTTCATCGGTTTCCTTGCGGATAGACAGGTAGCGCTGATCATATTCATATTCGCCCATTTCAGCGCGCCAGTTGATATCTATGCTGTCTTGTGAGAACTCTCGACCTATGGCGGTCAACTGCCGATGCACTGTAGCCAGTCGCTCAAGGGCAAGAGCTTTCTCTTTCTCGCGCAACTCGCCATTCCGTTTCAATGTCTCCTGCTCGATCTGAAAGCGATGATTGCTCCGCTGCGTCTGCATCTGGATAACGGCGGTGAGAGCGCCGCCGAGCAAGGCGGCCGAACCAGCAACGATTGACGAAAGGATTGCGGTATCCATATTGAGTGAAAGAAATATTGAAAAGTGAACTGGCGGATATGGACGCATCATGGACAAAGTACTAATCGGCGTCAATCAATAACAGCACAGGCGGCTGGATGCAATCATTTTAGTCCTGCGCCAGCAAGAATGTGCCTGAAACCTTCAGAATTGTGAAAGTCTATCAAAACTGCGTTATCTCAATTTAAAGTCGTTGACCGTGTCGCTTTTTAGATGGTTAATTCGTCGGGTGTTTTCTGGAAAACAGCAGAGGTCAGATGGAGCAGCAGAAACAGGATGAAACCGGGGGTAAGGAAGAGTGCCAGCTTTGCCGTATCACCTATTCAATCTACTCAAACTTCCCGCCAATGCCGTCCGCAATTGCGCTGAACGCCGAAACCGGCGAATGGTTTCCGTTCGATAGGCTTCGGTCGTATTCAAACGGCTACGACATGGCCGAGGCCCTCGGTTACGCGTGGGCATGCGATTGTCGCGGACGCTCCCCTGATTCCGCGCAGAAAAAAGCCCGTTATCGATCCACCGCGCAACGCCCCGGTCGGCGCTTCCGCAGTCGTCTATCTGTCTCGAATGCATGATCCACGCTGCCGGGCAAGGCGCGATGACCCTGGAACGCTGATGATTCCCACCTCTGTCAATGAACAGCTTCGCCAGTACGGGGAACGGCACTTCAGTGGCCGCGTGCTGGCGCTAGTGGATGGCATCCAGTACCAGCAGCATACCGGCCAGCAACTCACGCCCGAAAACGATAGGACGGTTTCGCTGTTCGCGGGCACGAACGACATGGCACTTGCACACGCGGGGCCGTGGCTGTTTGATCCGAAGACGACACCCGACCATCTTGCGAACCTGCGCGAACTCGAACAGGCCCGCCCTGGCGTGATCTGGCTGATCACCTCAGAGAGCCTGGAGAGGCAGGCCGCAAAGCTGCGCCCGCACCTGAATACCCGAATACCGGACGGACGATCCGCTCTGCTGCGCTTCTGGGACCCCAGGGCGTTGCATGCGCTCAATGCGGTATGCCACGGCAAGAGCGAGCGCGATCTTTTCAGGGCTGCCGAAGCTTGGCACTCCCTCAACGAAGGACGACGGTTCACCATCAACGACAATGGAATTTACTGAAGGACAATGGGCGCTTCTGAAAGACTACGAAGACCGTAACTATGTGGACTTTATCCGTGGTCATATCGTGCGCGACTATCCCGCGCTGGCCAATGATCAGACCTTGCGGGACCGGCTTAATGCGGCCTTCGCGCAAACAAAGGTACTCCGCTTTACGCGTGACGTGCCGATAGTCGATTTCCTGTATGCGGAAGCAACCACGCCGGGGTTTTACTGGATTCCGGCGGTCATAGCATGGCTGCACAAATCAGGCGTTCCGGCTGAACAGCGATTCGAAATGCTGCTACAGGCGACGGGTAAAAGACAACAGGAAATGAAGGAGAAACGCTGATGGGTATCCCATTCCCGGCGACGCTCGCACGCGCAGCAAACGCAATGGCGCAGGCAATGCCAATACCTGTTCCGGTCCCCACCACTGCACCGTCTGCTGGTCCTGCGGGCAGCAGCGGCACTGGCGCGGGTGCAGACGGCGGATGGGGCGAACTACCGCGTGACCGGAGCCGCGAGCGCGAAAGGCCATGCAAGTGCCCACCAGAGAAGGGCGATAAAGTCACGCGCAGGTACGGTATGAGTCCGAAGTCCCGGCGTTATCAAGCCCGTATCACCGGAAAAGCATATGGGATCGACACTGACGCCAAAGGCCGCGAGACTCGCGGTGGTTGGAATCAGGAGTGGGCGTGGCTTGGAACTGATTTCGATGGCTTCGTGACGGCACAGTGCCTATTGCAAGAGGCAAAGGATGACTACGATCAGTTCCTAGATGAAGACGATGAACCGGTCTTTTGGTTTGCGGGATTCAAAAGTATGGCCGATACCATCGCAGAGCAGGCGAAGAAAGTGAATGCCAACCCTCCATCGAGATTGATGTGGTATTTTGGGACACCTAAAGCAAGGGAATACATAATGCCAACGCTGCTGAAAAACGGCGTCCCTTCTGTCTACCAACCTTGAGATCGCAATGAATCTATTTGCTCAGTATAGGGATACGCCCAATTTACCCAATGCCGACTTCGAATTTCATCTGCGTCGCTTAAGGCCTGTAGTTGATGCACTTGCAAGTCAAGATGCAATGCTTAAGGAGTGGTATATCCAGGGGGGCAGCGCCGAGGAAGCGCTTCGGTATCGCGTTTACGGAGAGAATCGTCAACCTTTGCCTACGGCCATTGATGAGATGACAAAAGAATACAAGGGAAAATCGAGGGATGATCCAAAATCAATTGGGATTTGGAATGGGGCGGCACAGAAAGATGGTGCTTCATTCTCGATATCTATCGATGGTGGAGATGGTTTCTCCCAACAATTCGACTTTAATGTCAAAGAAAGATCAAATGAATCATCTCGACTTGGGGGGTATCAAGCCGTCGCGCAGATTGTCACGAAAGTCGTAGAAGTGTATGCGCCGTCCTATGCCATCTTCGGTCCACGCAAGTACTTTGCCAACTCGGTTTTCGATAATCGTCCCGGCGTAAGCTGGATGCTCTACCTACCGCACGCTCTCACAGCCGCCCAAGTGCCCGAAGCGCGCGCCCTTATCCCTGTCATGTGCGATGGCAAGCAGCAAGGCACGATCATCGTCAGCGTGACGGATGAAGTCTTTGACGTGAACAACCGGGAGCACGTCAATTCGGCTAATGATATCGAAATTCGCCTCGCCGACCAAGACCTGTTGCCGCGTTTCGTTGATCTCTGAGTTCGGCTCGCTACCACCGCTTCGGCGGGGCTTTGCCTGCGAAAAGGCCCGGCGAGCGGGCCTTTCGCGGTTACGCGTGATTCCAGAGAGTGGGCCTCAGGGGCGATCCGCCACGATGCCACTTGCGCTGTTCCGCTGCGATCTTCTCCAGCAGTTGCAACAGCTGTTCGCGCCTGCCGGCTTCATCCGCCTGTTCCATAGCGGCCCGGTATTCATCAGGCGTCGGCTTGACGCCATCACAGCACCGGTTCACCACCACCGTAAGCGCATCCATCGGCGGCCCGGCATACCGGGCACGCAACGATGCCATTGCATCACACGTGAGTCGGGTCAGGTCTTGACAATTAGTAGAAAGTCGCAAAAACAAAAAAAGGGTTACACGCCGATGCGTTGTAACCCTTCAATGATTTCGGTTGGTTGCGGGGGAGGAATTTGGCACAAGGAGACAGATTGTGGGGCATTGCCAGAAAATTGACGAGGAAATCCAATGGAGAAATGCAGCGTATAAACGCTATCGCGGCCTGTCCAACGGCGTCTACTATAAGAAAATCACGGGGTGCGCGGACGGTCTGAGCGCCGATCCCGATTCAATGCAACCCCTTCCGGATATGGCGAAATGAGAATAGCCGCCTTTATCGCGATCCTGTGTATTGGCTACGTCGCCGATTCGCAATCCGCTATCGGTATGGAAGTGGTCACGCGTTGCGGACTCGGAAGCGATCAGAGTCATACGCTCGCATTGCTGCGCGATCATCCCATAGATAGCACGTCGGTTTTCTATCTCAGCAAGAACAGCACCGCGCCGGTACGACTTTATGCGGGGACGAGGATCAATCGCGGGGCGATGAAATACAGGTGGCATGTATCGGTTCAAAGGAGCGCGTATTCGTGATATCCGGCGAATTCACATCGAACTATCTCCAAGGCGTTGCGATCCGCTACAACACGAAGGCGGGGCGATGGGAGCGCGTCGATTTCGCCGAGCGCGAACGCCCAGCCGCTATTTATCTCGATCCGAAAGGGTTAGTCGTACTGATACCCAATAGCGGGCGGAACGAGTCTCCCGAGCGATACATTATTTACCGATACGACGCTGGTGCCGGACTAGTGAAGCAAGCCTATTCGGATCATCTTCCGCATTCCAGTGTTGTGCCAATTCCGGTCCCCAAAAATCGACCGGAGTGACAACAACAAACACGTTTGTTGATAGGGTCACCGATGCTGTCCCACCTTCTGCCGCTTTTCGAGCACGCGAGCATACCAGGTCAGCGGAAAACACATCGCGAAGTAGATCATCGCGACCATGCCGTAGATCGGAAACGGCCGGAACGCGGCATTCGTGATCATCGTGCCGGTCTTCGTCAGTTCGGCGAAGCCGATGATCGACGCGAGCGCGGTGCTCTTGACCACCTGCACGAGAAAACCGACGCTCGGCGCGACCGCGATCTTCAGCGCCTGCGGCCACACGATGTAACGCAACTGCTGGCCGAACGTCATGCCGAGGCTCGCACCCGCGGCCCACTGACCGCGCGGCACCGCTTCGACGCAGCCGCGCCAGATGTCGACCAGATACGCGCTCGTATAGAGCGTCAGCGTGACGGTCGCGGCGGCCCACGGCGACACGTCGATGCCGATGAGCGGCAAGCCGAAGAAGGCGAGAAAAAGCTGCATCAAAAGCGGCGTGCCCTGAAACACCTCGACGTACAGCACGACGATGCGGCGCAGCCACGCGATCGGCGACACGCGCATCGCGAGCAGCACGAGCCCGACGATCCCGCCGCCGACGAACGCGATCAGCGACAGCAGCACGGTCCAACGCGCGGCGAGCAGCAGGTTGCGGGCGATGTCCCACAGCGTGAATTCGACCATGATCAGCGCTCCGTCGGCAGGGTGCGCGCGCCGCGCCACATCAGGCGGCTGCGCCAGTTGCGCGGCAAGCCGTCGTTGCCGCTCCTACTGCTGTTGTTACCTCGTGCCGCACGGCCCGCGAACAGCCCGCGGCCGAAGCGGTTCAACAGCTGCCGCAACACGATCGACATCAGCAGATAGGCAGCCGTGATGATCACGTAGCTCTCGAACGAGCGGAAGTTGCGCGACTGGATGAAGTTCGCCGCATAGGTCAGGTCGGGCACCGAGATCTGCGACACGACGGCCGAGCCGAGCATCACGATCAGCACCTGGCCGAGCAGCGCGGGAAACACGTTGGCGAGCGCCTGCGGCAGCACGACGTAGCGGAACACCTGGCGTCCATGCAGGCCGAGCGCCTGCGCGGCCTGCACCTGACCGCGCGAAATCGAATCGATGCCGGCGCGCACGATCTCGATCGCGTACGCGCCGAGATTGACGGTCATCGCGAGAATCGCGGCCTCTATCTCGTCGATATGAATGCCGAGGCTCGGCAGGCCGAAAAACACGAAGAACAACTGCACCAGAAACGGCGTGTTGCGGATCAGCTCGACGTAGCTCGCGACCAGCCAGCGCGCCCACTTCGGCCCGGCCGCCGCGATGCTCGCGCCGGCGATCCCCACCAGCCCGCCCGCCAGGGTCGACACGGCCGTGAGGCCGAGCGTCACGGCGGCGCCGCGCGCGAGCATCCCCGCATACAGGCCGAAGCCGCTGAAATCGAACGCGTAAGTCATGGCCTCGTGCCCATCGTAGGATCAGATCGCGGCGCGGCCTTCACGGCGCCACGCCACGGGTTTCAAAGATCGGCCGGCAGCGGCGCGCGCAGCCACTTCTGCGAAATCGCGTTCATCGTGCCGTCCTTGCGGGCCTTGGCAATCGTTTCGTCGACCTTCGCCTTCAGGCGCGGCTCGTTCTTGTTCAGACCGACGTGATCGGGCGAGCTGAACAGCGCGAACTTCTGCTCCGGATCGTTCGCCGGATGCCGGGCGAGAATCGTCGCGCCGACGTCGTTGCCGACCACCATCAACTGTACCTGACCAGAAAGAAACGCCGAAATAGCGCCGTTCGGATCGTCGAAACGTTTGATGTTCGCCGACGGCGGGGCGATCTTCGTCACGCTCAGGTCTTCGAGCGTGCCGCGCGCGACCGAGATCGACTTGCCGCCGAGGTCGGCGGCGGTCTTCACCGGCAGCGACTTCGGGCCGAACACCGCGAGGTAGTACGGCGCGTAGGGTTGCGAGAAGTCGATCACTTTTTCGCGCTCGGGCGTCTGGCCGACCGACAGCAACATGTCGGCCTTGTGGTCGGCGAGAAAGGCCATGCGGTTGTCGCCGGTGACCGGCACCAGTTCGACCTTCGCGTTGAGCGCCTTGCCGATCAGATTGGCGACGTCGATGTCGTAGCCGACCGGTTTCATGTCCGGACCGATCGAGCCGAACGGCGGATAGTCCTCGAATACGCCGATTCGCACGGTGCCCGACTTCGCGATGTCGTCGAGCGCGTCGGCATGCGCGGCCGACGGCAGTGCGCACAGCGCGCCGAGCGCGGTCATCGCGA
Organism: Paraburkholderia sp. Clong3; assembly: GCF_050436485.1. Lineage (NCBI taxonomy): Bacteria > Pseudomonadati > Pseudomonadota > Betaproteobacteria > Burkholderiales > Burkholderiaceae > Paraburkholderia > Paraburkholderia sp. Clong3. The sequence continues at coordinate 1,654,979 of NZ_JBNDMH010000003.1, forward strand.
GCGTCGCGGTGAGCGTCGCGAACACGCGGCGGGTCGATTGGAGAGCGGGGCGCTGGTTCATGATGTGTTCCTCTGTCGTAATACGGTAGTTATTCAAGCAAAGCCGTGTGATGGGTTCGGGTATCAGGCGGCGCGCGCGGCGATCAGCTTGCACGCGTGCGGCGGCAGCTCGGCGAGCACCGGCATGCCGAGCGCGAGCCCGGGCGTTTCGCGCGGCGTGGTCGCGGCGGTCAGCGTGAAGCCCACGCAATCGATCGTCGCTTCGAGCGAGGCGCCGACGTCGCGAATGAACGTGACGGTACCGGGCAGCCGGTTCGGGTTCGGTGCTTCCGTGGCCGCCTTCACGCAGATGTCCTCGGGGCGAATCAGCAGGCGGATCGCGTCGCCGGCCGCACCCGGCTGCCGCGCATCGGCGAGCGGCGCGCTCGGGTGCGGCGTCACCGCGATGCGCCGTCCGCCCGGCAGGCTCACGACGCCCGCGCCGTCGTACCGCACCGGCAGAATGTTGCCGAGCCCGATGAAGTCGGCGACGAACTCGCTGACCGGATCGCGGTAGATGTCGAGCGGCCTGCCGACCTGCGCGATGCGGCCTTTCTCCATCACGACGATCTCGTCGGCCATCGTCATCGCTTCGCGCTGGTCGTGCGTGACCATGATCGTCGTGATGCCGAGGCGTTGCTGCAGCAGGCGGATTTCGACCTGCATCGCTTCGCGCAGCTTCGCGTCGAGCGCGGACAGCGGTTCGTCGAGCAGCAGCAGTTGCGGCTCCGAGGCAATCGCGCGCGCGATCGCGACGCGTTGGCGCTGCCCGCCCGACAGTTGCGTGACCGGCCGGTTCGCCATGTGCGGCAGCTGGATCAGCTCGAGCAGCTCGGCGACGCGGCGCGTTTGCTTCTCTTTCGCGACCTTGCGCAGTTTCAGCGGATACGCGACGTTCTGCGCGACCGTCATATGCGGAAACAGCGCGAGCGACTGGAACACCATCCCAAAGTCGCGCCGGTTGGCCGGCAGTCGCGTGATGTCGCGGCCGGCGAAATGGATGCTGCCCTCGGTCGGCGTTTCGAGGCCTGCGATCATCCGCAGCAGCGTGGTCTTGCCGCAGCCGGACGGGCCGAGAAAGCACACGAGCTTGCCGTCGGGCACGCTCAGGTCGACGTCGTCGACGGCATGCACGGCGCCGAAGCGCCGCGTGACGGCCTGCAACGGAAGCTCCAGCAAGGTGACGGGTTCACAGCGCGACGCCTTCGTCGCCGATCAGCTTTTCGAGCAGCCAGATCAGCGCGAAGTCGATCGCGACGATGACCACCGCGAAACAGAACACGGTCGGATCGAGCGACGACACCGTGCGGCTATAGAGCCATACCGGCAGCGTCATCGTGTCGATGCTGTACAGGAAGAACGTCACCGTGAACTCGTTGAACGACACGATGAAGGCGAACAGCATGCCGGCGAGAATGCCGGGGCGCATCAGCGGCAGCACCACGTCGATGAGCGCGCGGCCGGGGCTCGCGCCCATCACGAGCGCGGCTTCCTCGAACTCGGGGCCGATCGACGCGACCGACGCCGCGCAGTTCTTCACCGTGAACGGCAGCGCCAGGATCACATGCGCGATGATCAGACGGCCGACGCCCAGCTCGACCGGCAGCACGTTGAACACCAGCAGCAGCGACAGGCCGAGCATCACGAGCGGATAGACGAGCGGCAGCGCGACCAGTTGCTCGACCACCGGCTTGCCGTGAAAACGGTAGCGCGACAGCGCGTACGCGGCGGGCACGGAGACCAGCGTCGCGATCAGCATCGTCGCTAGCGCGACGACGAGACTCGTGCTCAGCGCGGCGCCCATCGACAGCGTATCGGTCGCGTCCGGTGACACGAAGCTGTGCCACGCCGCGCGGTACCAGTGCAGGCTGTACGCGTGCGGCGGGAATTCGAGCGTGTCGGCCGCGCTGAACGACATCGCGATCATCGTCAGGATCGGCAGCGCAGCGAGAAACAGCACCACGCCGGCGACGAGCGCGGTCGCGCGGCCGAGCTGGCCGGGCATCGTCTGAGGCAGGCGCGGGAAGCGTGGCCAATGAGGTTCGGTGCGCGGCAGGCGCGGGGTCGGCAGCGGCGTGCTCATGCGTGAGGCCCCCCGGTCAGGCGTTGGGTGCGGCGCACGAGCCGCTGCGACAGCGCCATCACAGCGAGCGTCGCGATCATCAGCACCACGCCGGAAGCGGAGGCGGCCGGCCAGTTCAAGAGCGGCGCGACCTGATCGTGCACCAGCACCGCGAGCATCGGCACACGCCGGCCGCCGAGCAGCAGCGGCACCGCGAACGCGCTCGCGTTGTACGCGAACACCAGCAGCGCGCCCGACACGAGGCCCGGCATCGCGAGCGGCAGCAGCACGTGACGCAGCGTTTGCCAGCGCGTCGCGCCGAGCGTCGCGGCGGCTTCCTCGTACGAGATCGACACCGCGCGCATCGCGCTGGACAGCGGCAGCACGGCGAGCGGAAACGCGGTCTGGATCAGCCCCAGCAGCACGCCGTGCTCGCGATACAGCAACATCACCGGACGCTCGACGAGTCCGCTCGCGAGCAGCGCGTGATTGAGCAGACCCGCCGGGCCGAGGATCACGAGCCAGCCATAGCCTTGCAGCAGCAGATTGACGAGCAGCGGCAGCAGCACACCCGCGAGCAGCAGCCGGCGCGCGAGCCGCGATGTCGTGCGCGCCATCGCGAGCGCGACCGGAATCGCGAGCACGACCGCGCACAGCATGCTCTGGAACGCGAGCCGCAGCGTTAGCCACAACGATTTCAGGAAGTAGCCGTCGAGCAGGTCCGCGTAGTTCTGCAGCGTGAAGCTGCGCCATTCGTTGCCGGACGTGCCGAAGCTCATGCGCAGCACGACCAGCGCGGCCGCGCCGAGTATCGCCAGAAACAGCAGGATCGGCGCAAGTAGCAGCCACGGGCGCGCTTTCGCGAGCGTCGTTGCGCCGGCAGCGGGGTCGGTCACGGCCGTCGCAACAACTGCGGAAGCGGAGGCGCCGCCGCCGGGCGCTGGGCCCGGCGCGGCTTCGTCCGGCATCATCGCGGCACGCCGCGGGAAGCGCGCGAGCATCGTGGTTACGCCGAGAAGATTTCGGTGTAGCGCTTGATCCATGCCGGCTGCACGGCGGCGAGCGCCTTGTCGTCATGCAGCACGGCTTTCTCGGCGATCTGCTGCGGGCTCGGCACGAACGCGCGGCTCTCGGCCGGAATCATCGCTTTCGAATTGACTGGGCCGTTCAGCACATCGGCGGCCATGCGGCCTTGCACACCGGCGTCGAGCGAGTGATTGATGAACGCGTGGATCAGGTCGGTGTCGCCCGGATGCGCTTTCGGAATCACCGTGAACATCAGTTGCGTCGCGAAGCCTTCCTTCATGCCGTAGGTCACGCCCATCTTGTATTCGGGCTTGCGGATCTGATCCGGGAAAAACGCGGGCGAGTAGATGCCGCCGATATCGAGCGAGCCCGTGCGGAACAGGTCGGCCCCACCTGGTTCGGGTTCTCGCCGAGCGTCATCACGTGGTCTTTGAGCTGCGCGAGCTTCTTGAAGCCGGGCTCGATGTTCTGCTGCGAGCCGCCGTTCATCTTCGCGGCGATGATCGCGAGATCGACCGCTTCGGCCCACTCGGGCGGCGGCAGGAATATGCGGCCGGCGTACTTCGGGTCCCACAGCGCCTCGTACGACGAAGGCGGCGTCTTGACCGTCGCGGTGTTGTAGATGAGGCCGTCGGACCACAGCAGATAGCCGACGCCGAAACCGTTCGCGCCGGTGCGGTATGGCGGCGCGACTTCTTTCAGGTTCGGCAGGCGGTCGAGGTCGGGCTTCATCAGCAGGCCCGCGTCGGCGAGGCCGGAGGCGCCGACGCCGGCGAGCGTGATCACGTCATAGGTGGGGCGCTCGCCCGCTGCCTTGACTTTGGCGACCATGCCGGAGGTGCCGTCGGCGCGATCGGCGATGACCTTCGCGCCGGTCTTCGCCGTGAAGGTCGCGGCGATGTTGCGCAGCGCGGCCGTGCCGGTATCGTCCGACCACGTCAGGATGCGCAGCGTCTTGCCGCTGAAGTTGTGCTCCTGCGCGCGCAGGTTGAGGAACGGCATCGGCAGCGCGGATGCCGCGAGCGCCGTACCGATCGTCTTGATGGCCTGCCTTCTACCCCGTTTGATCTGCTGCATGGCGGTCTCCTGTGTTGAACGCCCGTTGCCCATGATTCGCCGTGACCGCTGCCGATCTACCGTGCGTGGATGCACTGTAGGTTTGCCAAAATCACGCAACAATCGAAATATGCGCATGGATGGCATGACGTACGCTCATGGCTCGCCGCCGGCGAACGCGGTGGCGAGCGGTTTGGCGACACGCCGGGAAGCTACGGGCGATGGCTTATGCGGGTTAACGTCCAGATCTGGCTGAGGAATCCCAGCGTGCGTCGAGGTATGAGGAAAGCTCGGTTCTGGTGCGATTGCTGAAGGCTTTTTTGCACCGCGCCGGTGCGACATTCCTCGGTACGGGCGTTTTTCACGCATGCCATGAGTCGAACGCATGCGGGTTTGCCTGCGCGCCCACTCGTGCGCGCATAGCCGATCGCGTATGCTGTGGGCTTGACGGGCAGGGCGGCGAGGGGCGCTGCCGCAGCCACGCAATGATTTTTTCTGATCCTGGACATCCGATGCGACGCCTACCGCCGCTCAACGCGCTGCAGATTTTCGAAACCGTCGCGCGCCATCGCAGCTTCACGCGTGCCGCCGACCATCTGTGCCTGACGCAAGGCGCGGTCAGCCGGCAGATCATCGCGCTCGAGGAGTACTACAAGTTTCCGCTGTTCAAGCGTCACGCGAAGGGGCTGACGCTGACCGCCGAGGGCGAAATGCTGCTGCCGGCGGTCAAGGAGAGCTTCGCGCGGATCGAGGAAATGTCGCTGCGCTTGACGAGGCAGCGCACCGATCTCGCGCTCAAGGTGCCGACCTGCGTGATGCGCTGGATGCTGCCGAAGATCATGCGCTTCCAGTCCGACTATCCCGATCTGCACGTGCAGATCACGACCACCTGGCAGCACGACGTCGATTTCCAGAGCGAGCCGTTCGACGCGGCGATCATCTACGGTTCGTCGCCCGGTGCGGACGTGCAGGCGGTGTCGCTGTTCGAGGAGCGTCTGACGCCGGTCTGCACGCCCGAGCTGCTGAAGGACAAGCCGCTCGCGCAGGTGGCCGATCTCGGGCGCCACACGCTGCTGCATCCGACGCGCGATCACCGCGACTGGAAAATGTGGCTCGCGAAAGTCGCGGAAGCCGATTCGGCGGGTGCCGCGACGATCGACGCGGAGCTCGGCCCGAGCTTCGATACGCTCGACATGGCGACCAACGCCGCCGCGCAGGGCTTCGGTGTCGCGATCAGCGACCTCGCGCTAATCGACGAGGACGTCGCCGCCCGGCGCCTCGTGCGGCCGTTCGATACCGTGCTGAAGACCGGCTGGCGCTATTACTTCGTGTATCCGGATTCAGTCGCGCAACAGCAGAAGCTGAATCTGTTCCGCGACTGGATCGCCGAGCATTGGGAAGAGTGAGGTTGCCGTCCGCCCGTGCCGGATAAGGCATTGCGTCACGGCGCGAACGACAGAAACAGATAAGCCGCGAACAGCGACAGATGCACGGCGCCTTGCAGAATCGTCGTGCGCCCGGTGCTGAGCGTCAGCGTCGCGACTACCAGCGTGAGCGCCAGCAGCACCATGTCCTTGCCATCGATGCCGAGCACGATAGGCTGACCGATGTACAGGAACACGCCGGCGACGGTGGGAATGGTCAGGCCGATACTCGCCAGTGACGAGCCGAGCGCGAGGTTCAGGCTGGTCTGCAGACGGTCGGCGCGCGCCGCGCGCAGCGCCGCGAGTCCTTCCGGCAACAGCACCAGCGACGCAATCACGATACCGACCACCGCCGGCGGCGCGCCCGCGCTCAGCACCGCGGACTCGACCACCGGCGACAGCACTTTCGCGAGCAGCACGACCGCGACGAGGCTCACGAGCAGCAGCACGCCGCTGACGGCGGCGAGGCGCGCGCCGGGCGGCTCGGCATGGACGTCTTCGTCGGGCACGCCGGCGAGGAAGTAGTCGCGATGGCGCACCGTCTGCACGAACACGAACACGCAGTACAGCACCAGCGACGACACGCCGGCAAACGCGAGCTGCGACGGCGACAGGACAGGCCCGGGGCTGGTGGTCGTGAAATTCGGCATCACGAGCGTCAGTACCGACAGCGACGCGAGCACCGCCAGCGCGGCCGCCGCGCCGCGGCTCTGGAAGTCCTGTTCCAGATGGCGGATGCCGCCCACCAGCAGACACAGCCCGACGAGCCCGTTGCAGACGATCATCACGGCCGCGAATACCGTATCGCGCGCGAGGCCGGCTTTCTCGGGACCGGACGTCAGCATCACCGAGACGATCAGCGCCACCTCGATCACCGTGACGGCGACCGCGAGTACCAGCGTGCCAAACGGGCTCGCCGACGCGATGCGCGACCACTTCGGCATGATGCACGGCGGCAAACACGGCCGCGCATAGCGACATGCCGGCCAGTGCGAGCAGCAGCGTGTTGCCCGGCATCGCGTAGGCGGCGCCGAGCACGATCCAGCTAACGATCGGCGCGACGAGAGTCCAACGAGGCAAGACGGTCGCGGACGAAGTCATGCGGCCTTCCTTTCGGTGCGTGTATGAACTTGAAGTAATATCTTAACAAGTGACGTTAAGCTATTAAATTATCGGGGATAACTCGTTGCGAGAAGCCGTCGCCACGCGGTCGGGTCGTCATCGCGACGCGCGTAGCGCATTAAAAATATCGCGGTTTCGGGGGCGCGGGGAATCGCCGCGTCGGATGGTGCGATGGCCGCACCGTGAGGCAATGGTGTCGAGCGCTGCATCGGAGGGGGAATTGGCGTCGCGGCGGAGCTTTCCGCCGTCGACGCCAGCTTGCTGCTGTTACCGCAACTTCTTCGGCCGTTCGACTGGATTACTGGCCCATCGCGCGGATCGACAGCGCGCTCTTCACCGACGTCACGCCTGCCACGCCTTGAGCGGCGTTCGTCGCGAGTTCGATCTGAGCCTGTTCCGGCACCGAGCCTTCCAGCGTGACGGCGCCTTCGCGTGCGCGCACGGTGATGTTCCCGACGGTCAGGCCCTTCGTACGTGCGAGCGTCGCGCGGACCTTCTTCTGCAGCGCGCGATTAGCCGCGCGAGTCTGCTTGGCGGTCGGTGCCATTGCCGCCGGCGCTGCGCTCGCGGCCGCATCGCTGCTTTGCGCGTACGCGTTGAGGGAAGCGAGAACGACCAGTGCGCCGCCGATCATCTTGATTGCCGAGAATGCTTTCATTCAACCATCTCCTGTTGTCGTAGAACGTCGATCCCCGGATGGGATCGATTTTTTTACACCAGCGGGTACGGCGGGATTCCATGCCAATGGAACAGGTACAGCAGTCTGCGAACGCTTTCAGCCGACACGCGGTTTCAGCGAGCCGCGAAGCGCGCGCCGAAACATGCAAACGGCCGTGTGACCGGCCGGATGGACACAATACAACAATTGGTGCCATGTTGACTTCCATGGCGCAGAAAATGAGGCTTCGGTACAACGAATTTGTCGAGCGCAACCGGTCGATGACGTGGGAGTGGGGCGACTGCGCGCTTGCCGCGAGGCCGTAGGTTTCAGCACCGATTTCAGCACCGACTCAAGGACACCCAGCGCATGCGAAACGAAGCTCTTCCGATCCGACCGTTGCGCCGCGAGGATCTGCCGATCGATACCGTGGAACTCGCGCGCTTCATGGTCGGCAAATATCTCGTGCACGATCTGCCCGAAGGACGCCTGAGCGGACGCATCGTCGAGACCGAGGCGTATCCGCTCGGCGACTCGACGAGCCATGCGTTCATCGGACGTCGTCCGTACAACGGGTCGATGTTCCTCGCGCGCGGTCATGCTTATGTGCGGCTGACCTACGGCGTGTCTTACATGCTCAACATGTCGTCCGAAGCGGAGGAGGTCGGCGCCGGCATCCTGCTGCGCGCGATCGAACCGCTCGAAGGACTCGCGCTGATGGAAGCGCGCCGTCCCGGCGTGCCGCTGCGCGATCTCGCGCGCGGACCCGGCCGGCTGACGGTGGCGTTCGGCATCGGCCAGGCGTTCGACGGCTGCGATTTGTGTACGGGGCGGGGGCTATGGATCGGCGTGATCGAGACTGGCGACGCGCCGATCGGCGTGACGACGCGCATCGGCCTGTCGCGCGAGATGCACCGTCCGTTGCGATTTTTCGAGCCGGGCAGCGCGTTCGTCAGCGGCCCGCGCAAGCTACTGACGATTCCGCATTCGGGCGCATGACGTCGCAGCTACGCGCGTACATCGATTCAGACGTTTCGGCGTGCGGGCGGGCGAATTTTTTCTTCGATCAGACGTATTTCGGAAACATCAGACGCAAAGGTGACGATCCGGGCAATTGTTACCCCGAAGATCATGCTAACGGAGGTGGTTCCACGATATTTTCCAAGATCGTTGCGAACTGAGCAATTTTCTATCTCGCAATTAAGGGTTTTCCCTTGACAGTGCGGTGACTAGACTTCAAGTCATTCGCTGGACACCGAGGTGTCGGCGATGCCGATAAAACCACATTGGAGGGAAGTCACCATGAAGTCGCTGATCAAGGCAGTTGCCATTGCGGCCCTTGTCGCCGCGCCGGTCGTATCGTTCGCGCAGTCGAGCCAGCAGCCGGTCACCCGCGCGGAAGTCCGCAGCGAACTGATCCAGCTGGAGCACGCGGGGTACAACCCGTCGACCTCGAGCGACCCGAAGTATCCGGCCGACATCCAGGCCGCCGAGCAGCGTGTGCAAGCGCAAAATCCGGCCGTCGCGCAAACCCAGCCGAGCGCTGAAACCAGCGGTTACGGCGCGCCGATGAGCGGATCGACCCAGGCGGGCGGCGTGATGCAGCCGATGAGCGGCCCGAAGAGCGTCTATTTCGGTAACTAATTTCGGTAACTAAGCAAGCAGCAGAATCTGTGTGCGCGTCGTTTGACGGCGCACACAGCGTTTCATACCCGGTACTGTTTCAAACGAGCGCGCCGCACTCATGCGCCCGAGAGCGTGTCATCCGCGCGCGTTGCGTTCCTCTTTCCGAAGGAACCTCCGCTGCCGCAAGGTAGCTTGGCCCAAGCTCTTGGAGGTTTGGGCTTTTTTTGCGTCTGGTCCCGCGCGGATGATCGATGCGGTGTCGCTCAGCGAAAACCGTGCTGCCTGTCAGAGCCGTTCGCCGTGAATATAGAACTCGAGTTGCTGAATCGTGAACTGCTGCTCCGCGATGATGTCCTTCACGAGGTCGCCAATCGACACCATGCCGACCAGCCTCTCGTTGTCGATGACAGGCAGGTGACGCATGCGCCGCTCGGTCATCAGCGCCATGCACTCTTCGGTCGTCTGGTCCGGACGAACGAAGCGCACCGCCTTGCTCATGATGTCGCGCACCGGCGTCGCCTTCGACGACCGGTCCATCAGCACGATCTTGCGCGCGTAGTCGCGCTCCGTGATGATGCCGGCGATGCTGTCGCCGTCCGTCACCACCAGCGCGCCGATGCTTTTCTCGGCCATCAACCGGATCGCCTCGTAGACGGAATCGTCGGCGCCGATCGTGTAGACCTCGGAGGGGTTCGGTTTCGTTTTAAGAAGCTGTGCAACGCTTGTCATGGAGCGGCTCCGTTTCGCAATGCAGCACGCCGAAGTGGCGCACTGTCGTGAGGGACAGGCGATACCAGTATAGGCGCGACGTGCGCCCGCGGTACACCGGGAATACCTCGGGCGCGCCGGACGATGCTCGCTGGATTGACGCGGTCCGCGCGGGCTTGTTTCGGGTCTCGGGGTCGTGTTTCGCGTGATGCGCGTGTGCCGGGTGCGGCTTGTCGCGGGGCAGCGTCCCGTGCAAGCGAAGGGGCATCCACGTGCTGCATGCGGATTAGCGGTAAACTCGCAGTCCATACCTTATCCCCGGCTCGACCGGGTTCATGCCAGCACCATTGTTCAACGCCATGCTCACGTCTCAGGATCCATCGCCCGCAGCGGACGGCGCCGTCACCGGCGAATGCGTCGTGCTCGACGCCACCGCCACGCTGCCCACGCGCTACGGCACGTTCACTTCCTATGTGTTTCGCGTGGTCGACAGCGGCGCCGAACATCTCGCGCTCGTGATGGGCGATGTCGCCAACCAGTCGTCGGTGCTGACGCGCCTGCATTCGGAATGTCTGACGGGCGACGTGCTCGGCTCCTATCGCTGCGACTGCGGCGAGCAGCTCGATCTCGCGCTGCGCTATATCGCGGCAGAGGGTTGCGGCGTACTGCTGTATCTGCGCGGCCACGAAGGACGCGGCATCGGTCTGTCGAACAAGATCCGCGCGTATGCGCTGCAGGAGCAGGGGCGCGATACCGTCGAAGCCAACCTCGATCTCGGCCTGCCCGACGATTCACGCGAATACGATTCGGCCGCGGGCATCCTGCGCACGCTGAAGGTCACGTCGGTGCGCCTGATGAGTAACAATCCCGAAAAGTTCGACACGCTGTCGAAGCACGGCATTCCGGTGTGCGAGCGTGTCGCGCTCGCGATTCCGATGCGCGAGGAAAACGAGCGGTATATCCGCACGAAGCAGCTGAAGTTCGGGCATTACTTCGACGAGAACGAATAGCCATGTTTTCAGGCTTGTCTCGGTAAGCCCAAAGCCTTCCCAGGATATACCGCAAGTATCTGAATTTTAAGAAAAATATTAACGCTTCAGGCCCATCGGTTGGGGTGTCGACGCGTGTCTCCGCTTACTCAAACTTGTGATGCTGGCGTAGGTTTTTGTGCCGTTATGCAGAAAACCTGCGCCGGGTATGCTTGTCTCGGAAAAACCTGCGCCGAGGGAAGAATGCGCTTTGACGCACGTGCCGTGCCCAAGCTGCCGAGCGGCGAGCACATGACGTTTGAGGGATTTCCAGGCCTACGCCTACCAGGCTTCAACGAGCCGCAAGTCATGGACGTATCGCTATAAGTCGCCGATCGACGGTCGCATGCGACAGGTGAAGCTCGTGAGTGGCCGTCGACCTCATTTGCCGCAGCGATCGCTGCGTGGCAAACGAAGCGCGTCGAACGCGATTCCGGTGCCGAACCTTCGACACTGCGGAGAACGGGAATCAGCGGCTGCGCACCCAGGCGATTACACCGTCAGACAGCTGTGCCGCGACTATCTGGAAGGGTATGTAGAAGTAAATCGGAAGACAAAGTGAGCGGTCGAGGTCGCACGTATATTCAAGGCGATGCTGGGGCCTATAGGGGATATGCGCGTCACAGCCGTCACACGCGCCCAGGCTTTCGATTTCCTCGAGTCGTATCCCCGTCTTAAGCATCCTTTCAGTTTCGTCTGCATACCATAAGATTATCCATTTCGTCCGGTGGCGCAGCCGATGTCCACGTCATTTGGTGGCGGTCGAGTTGATCACCAGGAAAAGAGTCCAGGGGCACCTTCATGACCTTCGGGGACTTTCGTGTTCCGCCTGACTCGCGGCGGTTCCCATGATCCATAAAAGCTCGACCGTTAGCGTACCGGTCGTGACCGATGTGCCGCGGCACATTGCAATCATTATGGACGGCAATGGCCGCTGGGCGGCGCAGCGCAGGCTGCCCCGAGTGGCCGGTCACGTGAAGGGTGTGGAAGCGGTCCGCGCAATCGTCGAGGGCTGCGCGCGGCGCGGCGTCGAATTCCTGACGCTGTTTGCATTCAGTTCGGAGAACTGGCGCCGGCCGGAGGACGAAGTGTCGTTCCTGATGCGTCTGTTCGGGGCGACGCTACAGCGTGAAACGGCACGGTTGCACAAGAATGGCATCCGCTTGCGCGTCGTTGGTGATCTGTCGGCGTTCGATGCGCACCTTCGGGCGCTCGTGAAGCGAGGGGAAATCAGAACCGCCCACAATACACGTATGACGCTGACCATTGCGGCGAATTACGGCGGTCGCTGGGATATCCTTCACGCTATAAGCGAGCTACCCGCACGGAGCGCCGTCGATGGTCACGCCGTGCCGGTCGACGAAGCCAGCTTCGCGCAATATCTGGCGATGGCGTACGCGCCGGAACCCGATCTGCCGATCCGGACCGGAGGTGAGCAGCGCATCAGCAACTTCCTGCTATGGCAGCTCGCGTACACTGAACTCTACTTCACCGACATCTTCTGGCCAGATTTTGACGAAGCCGCGCTTGATGCCGCACTCGCATCATATCGGGCGCGCGAACGTCGTTTTGGGCGCGCAAATGCATGACAGAGGTGTGAAGTATTCACTCATGCTAGACGCCTACTTTATCGGGAGGAGATGGGTCACTCAGACAATCTCCTGCTGTACGAAATGACCGGTGCCATTCTGTCAGCCGCGCCACGATCGCGGCACGCCACTGGCGTTCATTCGGCGATCATCGCAGACCGCGTCATTTACCGGGAGGGCATTGTGACGTTGTTAGCAGGGTTAAGGGGGGCGGCGACAATGTCGTTCATGAAAGCAGCCGCCCAACAGAACGCCACTGCCGTCGACAACCCGCGCCCCTATGTTGGCTATCGATTTCCGCTTGACGTGATCAGCTACGCGGTGTGGTGATATTACAGTTTCCCGCATCCGGCCCACCCCCTTGGCCCCAGGCGACAGGTGGCACCTCGACGAAGTGGTGGCCACGATCAACGGAGAGAAGCACTGGCTTTCCCCCAAGAGGACTTCATTCGGGGCGTGGCGCGCGGTGGACCAGCATGGCGGGGTGCCCGACGTGCTGGTGCAAAGCCGCCGCGACAGGCACGCAGCCAGGCGACTCATGCGCAAGCTGCTCAGCAGGCACGGCCGCGTTCCACGCGTACTGATCACCACCAGGTTCAAGAGCTACGCCGCGGCGTCGATTTCATGAACGCCTCCAGTTGGGGTGGTCAGTGCAATGAGAAGAACGTGAGAGAAGTCCAGGATGCGAAGCTTATCTGATGCTTAGCGAAGTCATGTTTGGGATGACTGAACAAACCAGAGCGATGCTTCGAGCCGTGGGATTTCTCATGTGCATTGCGTTACACGAACAGCCGCTACCGTGACCTCGATTGCGATAGATCAAGTTTCAGTGGAGAAAAATGGCTAACTTGCTTCAATCGACGGTGCGCGTGTTGGTCGCGTGACGGTCGTTTGTGACCGGGGTAAGCGTCAGGAACAGGCCCAGCCGGCATCATTGTGACTGTGGGGTACAAAGCAGGCAAAAATTGGAAGCGGGCCCATGACAACGACATCCGGCAGCACGTCGCATTTGGGGCTGACCAGCGCGCAAGCCGCGCGTCTGCTGAGCGAGCGCGGCAGGAACGAGCTCAACGAGCATCGCATCGGATGGCCGACGCGTATCACGGCACCGTTTTGGGCGCCCGTACCCCGGATGCTCGAGGCGGCGATCGCCCTTCAACTGATCAACGGCGAACATGTCGTAGCGTGCATTGTCGGCGCGCTATTGGTGTTCAATGCCGCGCCCGGCCTCTTTCAGGAAGAGCAGGCAAATGGTGTCGTCGATGCATTGAGGCAGCGCAGAGTCGGCTCGGTGTCGATCCGGCTCCCGCGTTATCGTGATGATGTGGGCCGCCGGCCTTCAATGTTTCAGGCAAGTGTCGGCGTTCTTCCATGTGCAGACGTCGAGTCCGGTGTGAATGACCGGAGGTACCGACTTCCCTTCCGCGAGGTCACGCATGACCATCGCGGCGCGGTAGCCCATTTCCTCGGGCCGCTGGCCGACGAGCACATTCACCTTGTGGTCCTTGAGCGCTTGCAGTTCGGGCCCGAGCGTATCCGCCGAGACGATCACGAACTTGCCGTTCTTGATCTTGTCCATTATCGGCGCGACAACCTGCGAAAAGGCCTGCGGCGCAAAAAGAGGCCAGCCGCCCGCTAGCAGAAAGGCGTCGAGACCGGTAGGGTGGGCGGTCAGCGTGTCCTGCATCATCTGGTTCGCCTTGGCGGCGTCGTCGTTCACGTAGAGCGGACAGCCACTGATCTCATGCCAGCCGTTCTCGCCAGCGAGCTTCGTGATCCCTTTCTTCCCGGAGAGCACATCGCGCGCGCCCTGGGCCCGCTGGTTGATGTTCTCCGCTGCCGGATTGCCCATCACCAGGCAGACATTGCCGCCTTTCGGCATCAGCATCTTCAACTGCTCGCCAAGCTTGGCGCCCAGTTCGTAGTTGTCGGTGCCGACATAGCTCTTGCGCAGTGACGCATCCTTCGGCAGCAGATCGGCATCCGCGGTGATGATCGGGACCGATCCGCCGCGGCGGCGCAGCACCTCCGCCACAGCCGGCGCGTTCGCGGGCGAGATCGCCATGCTCGCGACGCCCTTGGTCAGCAGGTCGTCGATGATCTGCACTTGCGCGCTCTCGTCCGCGGCGGTCGCGGGACCGGTGTAGTAGCAGTTGTAGCCTTGCTTGTTGAGTTCCTTGTTCGCCCGTTCGCATCCTTGATGCATGAGGTCGAAGTACGGGTTGTCGAGACCCTTCACCACCAGCGCAAGGGTCTTATCGGCCGCGAAGCCCGAGGACGCCAGCATCGCAAGTCCTCCAGCCGCAGCAAGACACATCCACAGTTTCTTCATTGCTTCCTCCTGTTCGGCGCCGGCTCTACGGTGCCCATGTCGGCCTACACAGTCTTCATAACGATCGAACGTCAGGCCCGAAATCGGAACTCGGCCTTGGAGCGGATCCTCGCGGTCTTGTGAACCCATGCGTGCGGCAGTTCCGCGCCTAATCCGGCCGCACCCGCTTCCCGCGGCACCGGCCGGGAAGCGGCCGGTGCGTCCAACGACATTTCAATCTCCTTGCCGCTCGCCACCGAGCCTGTTAAAGAGCACCGCGACGACGATGAAGCTGCCGACGACCGTGCCCTGCCAGAACGCGTCGACGCCAAGCAGGATCAGGCTGTTGCGGATGACCTCGATGAGTGCCGCGCCGACGATCGTGCCGAAGGCGCTGCCAACCCCGCCGGCCAGATTGGTCCCGCCGACCACGGTAGCAGCGATCACGCGCAGTTCGTCGCCCGTGCCGAGGCCTGTCGTCACCGCGCCTAGCCAGCCGACTTCGAGAATCGCCGCGACGCCCGCCATGAGGCCGCAGAGCATGTAGACGGAACAAACGATGCGGCGCACCGGTACGCCGGTGAGAGTCGCCGCATGACGGTTGCCGCCGATCGCGAACACATAGCGGCCCCAGCGCGTCCAGCCGAACGCGAACCAGAACAACAGCCCAAGCAGGATCAGGAACCACACCGGATTGGCGACGCCGAGCGTCGCGCCGCCGCCGAGCGCGAGGAGCTTGCTCCCGTCGGGGCCGAAATCGAAAATGGTCCGGCTGCGGGAGATCACGAGTGCGAGGCTGCGGCCGACGCTCAGCATGGCGAGCGTCACGACGAAAGGCTGCATGCCGAGATACGCGATGAGCAAGCCGTTGACGAGGCCGACCAGCCCGGCGGTCAGTAGTCCCATGCCGATACCGGCCCAGATCGGGTAGCCCGCGTTCATGACGACCGAGAGCACGATACCGCTGATGCCGATCGTCGAGCCAACCGAAATGTCGATGCCGCCCGTGACGATCACCGCCATCATTCCCAGCGCCACGATGGCGACGAAGGCGAAGTTTCGCGTAACGTTGAAAAGATTCTCGGAGGTCGCGAAGGTCGAGGTCGCGAAAGACAGGGCGATACAGGCGACGATCGTTGCCAGCACGACCCAGAACACCTGGCTTGCGAGCAATCCCGACCAGCGAGTATGCGTCCTCGCGGACTGTGGATCATCGAGCAATGGCGGCACTGTAGGGGGCCTTCGCGGCGCGTCGTTCAATGTGGTGGCTCCGATGCGAGGCAGGTTCAGGCAGCGGCGAGGGCGCCGGTGATCAGTCCGGTCACTTCTTCCGGGGAGGACTCTTCGGTCTTCTTGTCCGCGACCTTGCGCCCGCGCCGCATGACAACCACCCGGTGGGCGACGGCGAATACGTCAGGCATGCGGTGGCTGATGAGGATGACGGCGATACCGTGTTCGGACAGGCGTCTGATGAGATCGAGCACCTCGACGACCTGGCGCACACTGATCGAGGCGGTCGGCTCGTCCATGAGAACGAGCCTCGCTTCCGAGAGGCGCGTGCGGGCGATGGCCACCGCCTGCCGCTGTCCCCCCGACATTTGCCTGACGAGGTCGCGCGGGCGCGTCTCGGACTTCAGTGCATTGAACAGTTCACCCGCACGCCGATACATGGTCGCGTGATCGAGCACGCGGATAGGCCCGAACCCGACCCGCAGTTCGCGGCCAAGGAAAACGTTGGCGGCTGCCGTCAGGTTGTCGCAGAGCGCGAGATCCTGATAGACGACTTCGATGCCGCGCGCGCGCGCGTCGACCGGCTTGTTGAAATGCACGGGATTTCCATCGATGAGAATTTCGCCGTGCGAAGGTGGAAAGTTGCCGGCGACGACCTTCACCAAAGTCGATTTCCCGGCCCCGTTATCGCCCATGAGCCCCACGACCTGACCTGGCTCCAGACTGAGCGTCACGTCGGTCAGGGCCTGAATGGCGCCGAAATGCCTGGAAACGCCTCTGAGCTCAAGAAGACTCATGGACAGTCGTGCTCGCTGGGTGGGGGCGTCCATGGCATTGGCCGGACGGCCAGTAGACACGCGAAGGAAGTAAATGTTTTTTAGCGCACGATAGGGCATTTAGCAAGGCACTTTGGCCACCTGTCGAACGTGCCGCCGAATCGGAAGGCGCGTGCATTGCGGCTCCACACGAAGCGGCGAGCGGTGGCCGCTGAGGGGCGTCGAGCCACTCGCGTCCATCGGAAAATGTCATCCAGCGGACTTCGCGCCACAGGCGCCGCTCCTGGCATGACAAGTACGATCGCCCCAATTAAGGCAGGCCTGAAAGCTTCTGGCGCGTCCGTGCGAGGGTAATCACCCATTAGCCCAAGCGGTCTTGGATGTCTTGAGAATGGGTCGTACGTACACGGGCTAAAGGGCTGGCACGCGGAGATCGTCGCTGGCGCGCCGGCCGTCGACAAATGCTCATCCCTGGCGACGCTGCATGATCACCAATCTGGCGATTTGGCCGCTCCGCCAACCAGTGGTGTCTGTTGAACCTGAAACTGCCCCAGAGCCCAACCGAATGACTCGATTTCCCGCTTGTGCAGCATCGCGAGCTTCAACAGGGACCGCTCGCCTTTTTCCGTCAGATGGACCTGCACGAGTCGCCGGTCGGAAGCGTCGGGGCGACGCTCGACGAGCCCGGCGGCTTCGCAGCGGGACACGAGCGCCGCGGTGCCGTTGGGCGCTGCCTGCAACCGTTCAGCCAGTTCGCCGATACTGGCCCAGGAACGGTCGGGAAATCCCCTGACGTGAAGGAGCATCTGATATTGCAGAGGCGTGACTCCTTCCGCGTGAGTAATTTCTTCCGAATACCGCAGGAACCTGCGTAACTGGTAACGGAATGCCGACATGGCTTCGAGATCCTGCTTGTTGGGCATGCCGACCCGGATGTGCGGTGATGTTTGCTTCACTTTGCTACCTGTCTCGTTCGGAACATGGACCAGGCGCCTGAAACCGGATTCTCTGCAGCCTTGCTGAAATCCTGTTGCTCTATCGCAAAGCGCACCGGCAATGCGGCGTGACGGGGTGACAGCGCAAAATCGTATCAGATGGATTGCGTGCCCGCGCCGGATTGAGATGCAGTGAGCGTTGGGTGTTCCGTATCGCCACGACCATCAAGGTTGGTGAACACGCGTTGATAGGACTATAGTGCATGGCACGGCATGACATGATTGCCGAGGCCTGTCTACCCGGTCGCACCGACCGATTCAGGCGGGCGGTGCGATGTTCGATCATCCCCCCAAGACCGCTCGGCTTCTTTCTGCGTGGACCTTGTATTGCGTGCATGGGACCGCTCGAGGCTCCCGCGCCGAACGGTGACGCGGTGTTGTCATGCGAGGAGAGGCGGGATATGGCCCCCACGAAGCTCGACGGCAAGGAAGGAGATTCGGCGCCTCCTGAAAACGCCCAAGAAGTCGCGAAGCCGCTCGACCTCTATCGCATGAGCATGCTGGGGTTCTGCCTCGGGATCGTGACCGGTTTTGGCGCGGTCGTGTTCAGGTTGCTGATCGGCACTATCCATAATGCGGCGTTTCTCGGACGCCTTTCGCCGCTCTACGACGCGAGCCAGTTTACCCCGCCGTCGCCGTGGGGCGCATGGGTGATTCTCGTGCCGGTAGCAGGCGGCTTCGCGGTCACGTGGCTGGTAAGCCGCTTTGCACCGGAAGCAAAAGGGCATGGCGTGCCAGAAGTGATGGACGCGATCTATTTCGGGGGCGGCGTGATCCGTCCGGTCGTGGCGGTCGTCAAGTCGCTCGCATCGGCGATCGCGATCGGCACCGGTGCGGCGGTGGGCCGGGAAGGTCCGATCATCCAGATCGGTTCGGCACTGGGCTCGACGCTGGGTCAGTGGCTGCGGATGCCCGCCAGTCAGCGGATCATTCTCGTTGCGAGCGGCGCGGGGGCCGGCATTGCCGCGACGTTCAATACGCCGATCGGCGGCGTACTGTTCGCGACCGAGCTGATGATGCCGGAAATCAGCGTGGGGACTTTTCTGCCCGTCGCACTGGCAACGGGCACCGCCACGTTCGTGGGACGGCTGTTCTTTGGCGGAGCAGCGGCTTTCCTGGTTCCCCCTCAGCTCGGAGCGCTCGATAACCATCTCGCGAGCGGCTTCACGCTGCTGCTTTACGCGCTGCTCGGGGTCGTGGCCGGCGTGGCGGCCGCGTTGCTGATTCGCGTATTGCACTGGGCGGAGGACGCCTTCGAGCGCGTTCCGGGGCGTTTTGCGCGCCACGCGCTCGGCATGCTGTTCGTCGGCGCAATGATGTATCTGCTGATGCGCTACGCAGGCCACTATTACGTGGAAGGCGTGGGCTACGCAACGATCCAGGCGACGCTCAATGAACAGTTGCAAGGTGGCCTGTTCCTGCTGCTGCTTGCGCTGTGCAAGATCGCCGCGACGTCGGTTAGCCTCGGCTCCGGCTCGTCGGGCGGCGTGTTCTCGCCGTCGCTGTTCATCGGCGCGACGTTGGGCGCCGCGCTGGCGTCCCTGTTCCATCTGCTGGTGCCGGCCGCTCCGGTCAGCGTGCCTGCATTCGCGATGGTCGGCATGGGGGCGGTGGTCGCGGGCGGCACGGGTGCCGCGATGACGGCAGTGGCGATGATCTTCGAAATGACGCGCGATTACGACATCGTGCTGCCGATGATACTTGCGGTTGCGTTCAGCATCGGAACCCGCCGGCTCCTCTCGCGCGAGACGATCTACACGATGAAACTCGTCAGGCGCGGTCATGTCATTCCGGATGCGTTGCACGCCAATATGTTTCTCGTGCAGAACGCGGCGGCGATCATGGAGGCCGACATACTGGTGCTCGACGCGGACGTGCCGTTTCGCGATCTCCTCGATCGCATGGGCGTCGCGCCGTTCCGGCACATCGTCGTCACGAAGGCAGGCATGCTGTACGGCGTGCTGCGCATCAACACCGGCCTGCGCCGCGCGGTCAGCCATGACAATCCGACGGTCACGATCGGGCAGCTCGCGCATCGCAACTTCATCGTCGTGAAGCGATCCGATGCGGCGTTCGAAGTGATCAGCGAAATCCGGCAGCGCCGCGCGGTGATGGCGGTGGTCCTCGTCGATACCGCTGTCGATGGTGCGTTCGACGTGTCCGGCGTGATTGCGAAGGAGCATATTGCGGACGCCGTCGCGCGCAGTATCGATATTTTCCAGCCCCGGGCTCGCGCAAGGACCGCCACGTCGACGCAATCCGTGCGCGTCAACGACGCTTCGTATGCCGTGCACGGCAGGGGTCTCAAGGTGAGCGACCGTGAAGCTGAAAACTGAGTGGCGGACGTTGCGCGAGCGGCTCAAGGCCGCGGCGCACCTTGCGGATTCCGGGAGCACACGGGAAGACCGTTCGCCCGACGCAACCCCCGACCCGCGCGAGTGGGTGATCGTCTATCGCACCGAGCGCGGGTTCTGCTGCATGTACCGGGGCGAGCCGGTCGAATTCGACGAGATGCTGGACGTGCAGATATGGTCGGAGGAAGAGGACGTGCGGCTCTGGTACTTCGGGCTTTGAACTGGTCCGCGCGTCGTGCGCTGCGCAATTAGCGGTATACCAGGTCGGCGCGGCGATTCTGCGACCACGACGCCTCGTCGTGCCCCAGCGCAACCGGTTTTTCTTTGCCCAGACTGACGGCTTCCAGTTGCGTCCCGGGCACGCCAAGCGTTTCCAGCTCACGCATGACGGCCTGCGAGCGCCGCTCGCCCAGGGCGAGATTGTATTCGGTGGTGCCGCGCTCGTCGGTGTTGCCCTATATCAGCACATGCTGGGACGGATGCCGGCGCAGATAGTCCGCATGTGCCTGGAGTAGCGCCTGATAGTCATCCCTGACCGTATAGCTGTCGAAATCGAAATAGATGCTTCGCTTTGCAAGCGGACTGTTGGGATTGTTCAGTTCGTCGATCGTCGAGGGACCGGTACTGAGCGCCGACGCATTGGCAGCCTGGCCGCTCGATGTGACCGTTTGCGGCGTTTTCGTTTCCGAATGACATCCGGCGAGCAGCGCGAGCATCACGAACGTGAGCCGGATCGTGCATTTTTTCATTCTGTCTTCCAGAAAAGTGACGACGTGGAGCAGGACGGTACGTCGAGGGAAGCGACGTCTTGAAGTCTATGTGGCGTTTGCGTGGTGTGCCTCCGTATTTTCCCAGGCGATGCCGCCATCGGAGCAGCCGCCGTTATCTCGCGAAGGTCATCTGAATGAACTCCTGCCGTGTTCCCCCTTCCTGGTTTTACGAAAAAGGTGCAGGAGTCGCTTGAATAAATGTCACAACGTGCTTATCCTACGGGATAGTGGTGTGGGACCTGGCGTGCCGATATTGCATGTTATGGCGTATGGTCCGGCAGCAAGCCCACTCGTTTCAGGCGACAGAAGGCGATTCCCCTCCGCCCAGCTTCACGGCTGGGCTTTTTTTGCGTTGATCCATATCTGACGTTGAAACCGTCTGCCACTTTCTTCCGCGTCCTGGACAGAAGAACGCTGCAACATGTTCGGCGGCTTTGGTTCCACTATGGAATCTTCTGGGTGAGCCCGTTGGTCACCGCTCTCGTCGCAGTGCTGGAAGCGCATCTGATTGACGCAGATCGTGACATATTACGGCGTACTACCACCGTCTACTGATGGCTGCCTCTGCTGCTCACGCCGGCTATCGGCGCAGCCGGAGTTTGGATCACAAGCCGGTTCATTCCCGGCGCGGGAGGCAGCGGCAATCCTCAGGTGATCGCCACGCTGTATGGTCGCGGCAGACTTGCGCCGCCGCTTTCGGGATCCTGATCGGCAAGATCGTGGCGTCATTCCTGCCCATTTTCGGCGGCATCATCCATCGGCCGCGAAGGGACGACGATCCACGTCGGCGCATCGCTGATGCTTAACCTGCGGCACTTCCAACCCGCGCGACTTCGGACCATCCGCGGCGTCGATCTCGAGCACAGGCTCGCGTTCGCCGGCGCCCCCACAGGCCTGTCGGCGGCGTTCAATGCGCCGCTTGTGAACGCGGTCTTTGCCATCAACGAATTGACCCGCAGCTTCGAGGCACGCATGAGCGGCGTGATCATTACGGCCATCGTTCTCCCCGGGGTCGTTTCGCTCAGTTTGCATGCTCAGTCTGCAGGGCAGCTACAACTACTTCGGCGCAATCGAAGTAGGCAATTACATGCCCGGTCTACTTGCCGTCGCGGTGCTGCTGATCAGCGTCATCTCCGGGTTGGCAAGGCCTTCGTGATTGTCATCGCGATGATCAATAGGGACGCACTGGTCATTCGCTGATGGCGACCGCGCTGATTGCCAGCCCAAACGCATTACGTGACGGCGTGTACGCCGCGTTGGCGCAATCTTTGACAACCGGATCGGTTGCGAGCGCGACCACTGCCGACGATGCTGCCAGATCTCCCAACACCCGGCGCGAGCATCGGAGTTGTTCCAGATGCCTCAATGGAGGAAGGGTTCTTCAGAGTGGAGGTTTTCCCGAGTCTCTTTCATGCGCATCCCGGGACATTTACTGAAGCGCTTTACCCGCGCACCGCGCCGGTGTGCGTTGAATCACCGCGATAGACCGGCTGGCACTCAGATGTTTCGTTACATCTCATGGAATTATGTCATATCGTGCACTAACATTTGATATGCGTTGGAAATCCGAAGCGTAGAAATCGGAACCAGCTTTCCCAGGAGGAGAGCGCGAGCATTGCTCGGACGTGTCCATTCTGTGGGAGACCGAAATGAGAAGACTATCGACCGCGGGCCGACGGCATCGCCGGCTCGTACTGAAGGCTGCTGCCGCAGCCGGAATTGCGCAGATCGGCGCACCCTTCATCATCAAGGCGCGCGGAGAGGTTCCAATCAAATTCGGGCTCGACGACCCGTTGACAGGTACCTACGCCGAACTCGGCAAGAACGAGCAAATGGGTTGCGAATACGCGATCGATCAGATCAATGCGCGCGGGGGCATATTGGGTCGTCCGGTTCAGCTCATCGTGGAGGATTCCACCAGCGCGGATACTGGCGCTGCTGTACAGAAGGCGCGCAAGCTGATCGAACGTGACAAGGTGGACTTCCTGCTCGGCAATGTCAACTCGGCTATGGCGCTTGCGATCGGGCAGGTTTCAAACGAATTGAAAACACTGCATATTGTGACGGGTGGGCATACCGACGCCGTGACCGGTACAGATTGTCACTGGAACGTCTTTCGGGTCTGCAATACGACGAGGATGGAAACCAACTCGGTATCGAAGGTCCTGTTCGACCGGTACGGGAAAAAATGGTTTTTCATCACCCCCGATTACGCATTTGGCCACACCTTGCAACTCGGCTTCGAGGCGAGCCTGAAGAAGTTCGGAGGGGTGGAGGCTGGAGCCGCGTTGGCGCCGCTTGGCACCACCGACTATTCGTCATATTTGATCAAGGCGCAGGCTGCCGATCCTGACGTCATCCTGTTTCTTACCGCAGGTCAGGATGCTGTCAATTCGCTTAAGCAGGCGGTGCAGTTCGGCCTTAACAAGCGTTTCCACATCGCCGGGGCGCAGCAGGAACTGGAGGTGCTCGAGGGCTTGCCGCCGGATGCGCGAATCGGTACGTGGGTATTCGAATGGTACTGGGACCAGCCCAACGTACCCCACGTAGCGGAATACGTGGCCGGCATCCGTAAGAAGGCCGGGAGAGTGCCGACTGCCAGACACTGGTTCGGGCACGTCGCTGTCAATAGCGTTGCACTCGTCGCTAATCAGGAGAAGACGCTTGACGCAGTGAAACTGGCGCGGGCTCTCGAAGGCTTCAAGTTGCCGCCGGACGTAGGGCTGATGCCGGACACACCGTTCTATCGGGCCGGCAACCATCAGCTCATGCCGGATCTCTATGTGGGACATGCGGTAGCGCAGGGACCTAGACCTGATGATCTATTCCACGTCGATCAGCTGGTAAAGGGCATCGACGCGGCGCTGCCGGTCAGCGAAACCGGCTGCCGTCTCACATGGGCATGACCGGTTCGGGAAGCCAGACAGGGGGCTGAGTGCCTAATGACGTCGCGCTGCCGCAACTGCCGCGCGACCGATGAGCCGGGACATCGGAAGCGGACGTCGGCAGCACAGGTAACGGTATGACGCAACTGATCCTGTTCAACGTTTTCAACGGTATGGCGCTTGGCCTGTCGCTGATCCTGAATCTGAGCGGTGTCATCAACTTCGCGCACGGCGGATTCCTGGCAATTGGCGCTTACCTCGCCTACACGATCATGCCGTATGTCGGCTTTTGGGCGGCGCTTGTTATTGCACCCTTGCTGACGGCTGCTATCGGACTGCTGATCGAGCGGGTACTGATTCGCCCGCTGTATGGAAGAGATCCCCTATACAGTCTGCTGCTCACGTTCGGGCTCGCGTTTCTGCTGCAGGACGGTAGCCGCTATATCTGGGGGCCTCAGACATTGCCGTACCAGATTCCGGACGCGCTGAACCAGCCGTTGACGTCCTCGTTATTCTTTCTAACGGGCTATCGTGTGTTCATGGTCGTTCTGGTTGTGATCGTCGTGGCGGCGCTCTTCATGTTCCTGAAGTTCACTCGATCCGGCATTCGTATCCGCGCTGGTGTCGGAGACCTCGAAACGGTCGCGACACTGGGCGTGAATGTACGGTGGCTTCGCAGCATGAATTTCGGCCTCGGCATCTTTCTCGCGGGGCTGGCTGGCGTACTGGCAGCCGGCATGCTCGGACTGCAACCGACCATCGGTGATTCGCTCATCATGCCGAGTTTCGTTGCGATCATCGTCGGGGGACTGGGCAGCCTGCCGGGTACGCTGCTCGGCGGCATTCTTATTGGCGTCGCTTCTGGCCTGACTTCTGTCTTTTTCCCGTCCGCGACCGAAGCGGTGATTTACGTCCTGATGGGGCTAGTGCTGCTCGTACGTCCGCGCGGACTGCTGGGTGAGGAAGGGAGGGTCCAGTGAGATCATCACTGCAACTCGCGGGGAATGCGGCGGTCTGGCTGGCGCTCGCTGCCATGCCGTACTGGATCACCTGGCTCGGCGGCTATACGGCACTTGGTACACGCGTAGTAGTAATGGCATTGGCGGCGATGGCGCTCAATTTTCTACTCGGTTTTACTGGCGTGTTGTCGTTCGGTCACGCGGCATATTTTGGTCTCGGCGCGTATGGCGTTGGTATGACGATCCGTTATCTGGTGCCGAATACGCCGCTTGGTATCGTCATTGGGGTCGCGGCCGGCACGCTGGCGGCGGCGCTCATCGGCGCGCTGATTGTCAGGCTTCGGGGCGTCTATTTCGCGATGGCGACGATCGCATTCGGCCAGGTGTTCTACTTCGTCGCCTTTCGCTGGAACGCCGTGACTGGCGGCGACGATGGACTCTCCGGATGGCATCGCATGCCTCTCCACTTTGGCCAGCAGAGAATCGACATTCTTGGCAACAGCACCGTGTTTTACTATTTCGTTCTGCTTTGCTTTGCCGTGTCGGTTGGCGTCATGACTGCGCTGTTGCGCTCTCCGTTTGGCCGTACGCTTCTGGCGATACGCGAGAACGAAAAGCGGGCGCGCTTCCTCGGGCTGCCGGTGGAGCAGCATATCTGGCTGTCGTTCGTGATCTCCTGCTTTTTCGTGAGTTTTGCCGGTACCTTGTACGCGCTGCTCAATAACTTCGCCGATCCGCATGATCTGCGGTGGGACCAGTCAGGCGATTTTGTGATCATGGCCGTGCTGGGGGGAATGCGCTCGTTGTGGGGACCGCTGATCGGCGCGGCCGTCTTCGTGCTGGTTCAGGATTACATCTCCACACGGACTGAGAACTGGATGTCGTTTATCGGCCTGCTGTTCATCCTCGTCGTTCTGTTCTTTCCCCGTGGCGTGCTGGGCATCCGGACGGGCGGGGTGCGTTCATGAGCCTGCTCGTAGTCGATCACGTATCTCACCGGTTCGGCAATCTTCGCGCGGTTAGCGATGTTTGCCTGACTGTGGAAGCCGGTGAGCTTCGCGCGGTAATTGGGCCTAACGGTGCAGGAAAGACGACGTTCTTCAACCTGATCAGTGGGTTCTTTCCGCCTACGTCGGGGCGTATCGTGTTCGACGGACGCGACGTGACCCGGCTTGCGCCTCATCGCCGCGTTGCCATGGGAATGGCGCGGACCTTCCAGATTACGGAAGTTTTTCCTGAGTTGTCCGTTCGCGATAATCTGCGGATTCCGGTCGAACTTCGGGCCGGGCACAGGCTCTCGCCGTGGCTCTCGAGGGCGGCGCGCACGACCGTCAACCAGCGGCTGGAAGAATTGCTCGTGCTCGGCGGACTCGAGCAGCGTGCGCGCCGGTTGGTGGGTGAGCTGTCGCTTGGCGACCAGCGAGCCACGGAAATCATCATGTCGCTCGCACTCGAACCCAGGCTCCTGCTCCTCGACGAACCGACCGCGGGGATGGGAGATCAGGAAACCTACGACGTGACGCAACTGATACGACGCCTGCACCGCGATCGATCGCTGACGATGATTCTGATCGAGCACGACATGCGCGTCATCTTCCAGCTGGCACAGCGCATCATGGTGCTCGCCGAAGGCAGGATTCTGGCAGAAGGAACGCCCGAAGAAATCACCGGCAATCAAGCCGTGCAAGCAGCCTATCTGGGAACAGCAAAATGAGTGCCCTGGTTGCCGAGGGACTGCAGACCTGGTATGGCAAGAGCCACATTCTGCATGACGTATCGGTGGACGTTGACGACGGCCAGATTGTCGCCCTAGTAGGGCGCAACGGCGCCGGCAAGACGACAACCATGCGAAGCCTGATGGGATTGACCCGGCCACGCGCGGGAAGGGTGAACATTCTAGGCCGCGAAACGACCGGCTGGCCGCCAGACCGGGTCGCGTCGCTCGGTGTCGGATATGTGCCGGAGGGGAGGCGCATATTCGCGGGTCTCAGCGTGGAAGAAAATCTGCTTGTGCCCAACGGGCGCACCGGTCCTTGGACGATCGCACGTGTGTTTGAGCTTTTTCCCCGGTTACGCGAGCGTCGGAACAGCAAGGGCCGGCAACTCTCCGGAGGGGAGCAGGAAATGCTCGCGATCGCACGCGGCCTGCTGCTCAACCCACGCGTACTGCTTCTCGATGAGCCGTCTCAAGGTCTCGCACCGTTGATGGTGCAGGAAGTGTTTGAAGTTATCGTCAGAATGCGCGCCGAAGGCATGTCGGTGCTTCTGGTTGAGCAGAACGTTCGAGCGGCTGTCGAGATTGCCGACGCGGCTTGCGTGCTGGACGATGGTCGGGTCGTTTTTTCCGGATCCGCGCAAGAACTTGCGCGCGACGAAGCTCGTGTGCGTACTCTGGCCGGGGCCAGTGCGAGCGATTGGCGCATGCTCGACGATGCTTGAATCGCATGAAGCCATGCCACGAATCTGAAATGGCACAGTGTGAACTAACGCTCGTCGAAGCGCACAGGCATTTCCAAGCCCTTTAATTGTCGCTTCGGTTCACGGCGGGGATTTTATCGCCGTCTTTACGGTCGAAGCGTTCAGGGTGAGCCGTTCATGTATGACGGTGCGCGGATGCGCACCGCCTCTTTCGCGCAACGCCGGTTCAAAAACCGAACTTCGGGGCAGGCGCAAGGAGACCAGAAATGAGCACGATTCCCGACCTGACGCTATCGGGCAAACTGCGTCGCGATGCTGGGATAGTGGGGTTGCTGTTCGCAAGCACCACTAGCATGATTGGTTCAGGGTGGCTGTTCGGTGCCTACCATGCATCGAGAATAGCCGGTCCGTTGAGCATAGGCAGTTGGGCGCTCGGCGCTGTCATCATCATGCTGATTGCGCTATGTTTTGCGGAGCTTGCCGCCGTTTTTCCTCGTAGTGGGGCGCTGGTTCATATGAGCCACGCGAGCCATGGCGACGGACTCGGAAGGTTGTGGTGCTGGCTGCTCTTCCTCGCCTATGTCCCGGTGCCTGCAGTCGAAGCCGAAGCAATCGTCACTTATGCAAGCAACTATCTGCCATGGCTGATCCGTCCTGGCTCCGCCGGGGTGCTGAGTTTGGCGGGCTTCTTCGTGTGCGCCGGTTTGCTCGGAATCACCGCGCTGCTGAATCTGATGGTGATCAGGTGGCTGCTCAACGTCAATTCAACCATTACGTGGTGGAAAATTCTGGTGCCGATACTGACCATCGTCGGCTTGATGGCAGCGAGCACCCACTGGGATGTCGTGCGTGCGGCGCCTGACACCTACAAGCTCTCCGGCATGTTCACGGCACTTCCCGCAGCAGGTATCGTTTTCAGCTATTTGGGCTTCCGTACTGCGATCGACCTCGGCGGCGAAACGGCCAATCCACATCGCGACATTCCGCTAGCCGTGATTGGCTCGGTCGTGCTCGCTGCAGTGGTTTACATCATGTTGCAAGTGGCCTTTATCTGGGCGCTGTCGCCGGTCGATCTCGCGCACGGATGGGCACACCTCAGCTTCAAGGGGGAAATGGGACCGTTCGCTGGACTTGCCGCGACGCTCGGGCTCGGCTGGATGGCGACGCTTCTATATATCGACGCCTATATATCGCCTGGCGGCACGGGGCTGATGTATGTAACCGGCGGATCGCGCGTCCTCTTTGCTACGGGCGAAATGGAGGCAGGTCCCCGTATGCTGACAAAGCTGAACCGCAACAAGGTGCCATGGCTGGCGGTTCTCGTGATGTGGGTCGTTGGCACCATTTTCCTGCTGCCGTTTCCTGCATGGCAGAAGATGGTCGACTACATTACGTCGGTTACGGTGCTGACATATGGTCTTGGTCCGGTCGCGTTGCTGGTGTTGCGCCGTAACCTTCCGGAACTGCATCGTCCATTTCGCATGTGGGCCGCGCCCGTGCTGGCGCCAGTCGCATTTATCTGCAGCAACCTCGTAATATATTGGACTGGCTTTGCAACGAACACCTTTCTGTTTGCGCTGGTGGCGATCGGTTTCGTACTCTACGCGGCGTACTACCACATCGTCTTGCGCAAAGCTGCGAAAGACTTCGGCTGGAACAACATTGCGTGGCTGTTGCCGTGGTTTGGGGGCATCTGGTTATTGTCGTGGCTCGGCGGCATCGGTGGCGGACTCGGTGTGATCGGATTCGGTTGGGACATTCTTCTAGTGGCGCTCTGGAGCGTGATCGTGATGAGGCTCGCAATGCGCTGCGCGTTGGGCGTCGAGCAGACGCGAGCAATGATGGAGCGAATGGACGCGACGAGTTGACTGGCAACGCCATCGTTCAGCGAAGGAGGAGTCAACGGAAGCTCTATCCGTTAGCGGGCGCTTGAAGGGACTACCCGAGTACCCGCCTGAACTGCAAGCCAGACTTCCAACGGTGAGATCTGGTCAGGGAGTCGCGCTCATGTAATGAGCGGGGATCGAGCAAGACTTGTCTAACCGGAAGCGAAGGGCAGAATGAGCGCCCTCTTCATGCATACCCCACCGTTGTCGAGCACGGCAGACCACCGCAGCAGAGGCGGCCAGCGTGCACGCTCTCTTTGTTCGCCCTCCACGACAGTCGGACTCGGCGCCTCGGACGCGTGCGGTGGTTGGAACGCGATGCGCTGCAAGTAAGAAGGTTGTACGGGCTCATGCCAGACTATGCCTCGCCTTGTTCATCTTTCCCGATAGTAACGGTAGTGGAAGACGCAAACATGTAGCGGGGCACATCAAGATTCTGGGGGGCGGGTTTGTCCCTGAACACACGGCCGGCCAGGTCATATTGTGGTGGTCAAGTAATTTCGGACAGGCAGATAGGTTCTTTTGCTGTCGATTTCGCCTCGTAGGCGGCGGGCGACAGATAGCCCAAAGTCGAGTGCAAGCGCACGGGGTTGTAGAAGCCGACGATGTACTGCGTGATGTCCTGCCGTGCCTCGTCGTGATTGGCGTACCGGCGCTGCCATACGCGCTCCATCTTCAGGTTCAGGAAGAAGCGTTCCATCACCGAATTGTCCCAACAATTTCCCTTGCGGCTCATGCTGCAAACCACGTGATGCCGCTTGAGCAAGGCTTGATATGCGTCGCTTGCATATTGGCTGCCACGGTCCGAATGCAGGACCAATCCCGGCACTGGCCGGCGTTGCTGCAACGCCATGGTCAGTGCCGACATGACCAATCCGGCCGGCATGCTGGGTGCCATGGACCAGCCCACGACCTTGCGCGAGTAAAGGTCCAGCACGACCGCCAGATAAAGCCAGCCCTGGGCCGTGCGGATATACGTGATATCCGAAACCCACGCCCGATTCGGCTCAGCCACGTCAAACTGACGGTCCAGCACGTTCTCGGCCACCGGCAACGTATGCTTGCTGTCGGTCGTCGAAACGAACTTGCGCTTCCACGTCGTGCGCAAGTCCGCTTCGCGCATCAGCGTGCGCACCCGATGGCGGCCCGTGCGAAGCCCTTGCTCGCGTACGGCATGCATCACACGCCGGCTGCCGTAGCTCGCGCCGCTGGCAGCAAATGCTGCCCTGATGTGGGTCTGCTCATGCAGGCGCTTTGGGCTCGGCTTGGCGCGCCGGTGCGCATAGTAGCCCGAGCGGCTTACCCCCAATACCCGGCACGCGGCACTGACCGATACGGCCTTCTCTTGCAAGTGGGCTACCGCGCGGTAACTCACTTCAGTTCCCGTGCAAAGAAGGCCGAGGCTTTTTTTAGCAGGGAGTTGTCTTCACGCAGTTGCCGGTTCTCCGCCTCCAGTTGCCGAATGCGTTGCTGTTCGGCCGTCAGCGGCTTGCCCGCGCCAGCACCGCCCGCGCATTCCGCGTCGTACTGCGCCAGCCAGCGCCGTACCCCCGTCTCGCCAAGGTCCATCGACCGGCAAACCTCGCCCACCGACAAGCCTTGGTCTCGTATCATCTTCACCACTTCCAGCTTGAAGCTGGCATCGAATTGTCGGCGCTTCCTTGTCATCTAGCTCTGTTCCTCGTCGATTCCGGATTGTCCTCCTATCGACCTGTCCGAGGGAATTAGACCATTACAATATGTCGAGCCGTGATGCGAACGCTATCTGGCGAGGTCCGGTTCTTCGCACTACCCAGTGCTGCCGCCTTGCGTCCGGATGGCTCCTTCTTAAGCGTCCTTTAAGCACCAAGGCCTAGCTTTAAAGCGTCAACTGTTCGAAGTTCAAGCCCTGTGAAAGTCTCGCATGCCATATGCGCCGCCGATGTGAGCGCGCAAGGCCGCATGGGACGTCTGGAACTGGACACTCGCTGAGGAGAATGAACCATGAAAAGGCATCAGGTTATCGCTGTCACGTGCGCGTTGCTCTCCGCCGCCTATTGTGGTGCGACCGTGCAGGCCGCCGAGTCCCCGCGGGCCGTCGCGTCGGACATGGGCAAAGTCTCGGGGAAAGGAAACGAGGCCTTCCAGCAGATCGAACTTGCGCGACTCGCAATCTTCAACGGTAACGGTTCGGAGGCCGCCACGCTTGTAAAAGCCGCCCAGAAATCACTGCAGGAAGCGCAGGCTGACAATACTGCTTTTACCAAGGCTGAAAAAGACTTGAAACTTCCGCCCACGGCTTCCAGCGCGCCGCATGTCCAAGCGGACGTCGCTCGCGCTTCGCAGGAGCTGATGTGGCTTCCAGTTGGCGCTGACGTAACTATCACCGACAATCTCGCCCAGTCTTCCGAGAAATCCAAAGCGGTGGCATCCGCGAATGAGCACATCAAGCAAGGTCAGCGGGATCAGGCGCTCAACGCCCTGAAGGTCGCGAATATCAACGTTGCCTACACCATGGAACTCGTTCCGCTAAAACTGGTGATCGCGGACGTCAATGACGCTGCGAGGCTGATCTCTCATCACCAGTACTATCAGGCAAATGACGCGCTCCGGCAGGCGGTGGCGAGCGTGCGGTATGACTGGGTCGACCTGGACGCCATTCCTCAGCACGCACAAACCGCACAATTGGCTTCGAAGCCTGCCGAGCATCCCGCCTCGTCCGCGAGCGCACGATGAATCTGTCCGCGATGCCAAAGCGTCCCTGGCGGTACAGAGGGACAATTTAGCGTTAGCTTATTCTGAAGGGGCATCACGCCCCCAAAGAGCAGTCGATCATGGCATTTATTGCCTCCGCTTATGCCACAACACAACGAGCGTCGTGCGCAGCTAATGAGCGCTGCCCGCGAGTTAGATTCATGTCGTCCTGCCTGTTCGCCGGTAGGGTATGGTCCCCGCATCTGATCTTTATATAGCACAATGTGCTACATTGGCCTACACTTTGGATATCGGGATTAGCGCAAGCCTCGTTACTGGTTATAAGCGTCGATTGCATCAGGCGGCCGTCTCGGCGGCCGTCGCAACGGCACAGTTGTCCTTCGCGGAGAGGTCTGTATGCTTGTTACGTTCAAGTGCCGTTCAACTCCGGACGTCGTCATGCTGCGGAACCTCGCGGAATATCTCCTCGCAGCCATTGGTAAGCAAGTCGCCACTCGTGGCGTCATCAGCCACGACGAACTGGGTACGGTGATAACGCGACTTGAACGCGCTATCGAAGATCAGGCACGCACTGAATTAGCCCTCAACGTCCTCCATCACGTGCCGAACGACCATAGTTCAAACAGTGCGGCCGCGACCGTCGAACATCGCGCCTGGCCATTGCTCGACATGATGCGCGAGGCCCATCGCCATGGCGACGATATTCTCTGGGGTATTTAGACCGTTGGAGCGCTGCGGCGCAGGCGCACGTCTTCGTTATCGCCAGACAACGCCGATGCCCTTGTCAGCGCAAGGGCGTTCCAGGGGATAGACGCGATAAGTCTGCAGATGCGACCTGACGTTCAAAGGATCATCGTCGCCACGCGCATCGAACCCGGCGCCGGCGCATCATCTATTAGCGACCTGCCGCATCGGACCAATAATTCTCGACATGTCGCGAAGCTAAATGATTGCGATCCGACGTAATCTGCGCGAGCGGTAAATCGCGCGTGCCCTTCGTCGTGCGGCCGTAGGACGAGAGGTCTGGCCGCATCCGAACCGCTTCCGGGAGCGGGAGCCCTCGCGGCGCTCAGGGTTCCAATGACCGTCTGGGGATCGTTGAAGGCCGCATAAAAGAGCGCGCGGTCCCAGATCACCAGGGTCTCAAGCAGCACGCCGGCGGCGGTGCCGCGCGCGACAGGAGCGAGGGCTCACGGGCCGGGTTTTAAGTTTCGTTTAAGTTTTCGCGTCTAAATTCCGAGAAATGTCATGTCGTGCCATAATATTGCGCCAGGCTTTCAGCGGGTGCGCCGCGGAATCGCGTGACTTCGACGTGTCCTCAGCTTGCCGGTCAAGCACGTCCGACTGCAGCATCGGCAGCTATCTTCACCCAGCGACTGCTGGGTTTTTTTTTACACGATATGAGCGCAACTTCCACATCGGCCACTTCCCGCTCGCGCATGAGTGCGCTCGAGCTGCGAGCGACGCTGTCGCTCGCAGCGATCTTTGCACTGCGCATGCTCGGTCTCTTCATGATCATGCCGGTGTTTTCGGTGTATGCGAAAACCATTCCCGGCGGCGACAATCTCCTGCTGGTCGGCATCGCGCTGGGGGCGTACGGCGTCACTCAATCGCTTTTCTATATCTTCTACGGCTGGGTTTCCGACAAGGTTGGCCGCAAGCCAGTTATCGCGACGGGTCTCGTAATATTTGCGATCGGCAGCTTCGTCGCCGCGGGGGCACACGATATTGTGTGGATAATCGTCGGTCGCGTGATCCAGGGAATGGGCGCCGTTTCCTCCGCGGTGCTCGCTTTTATTGCCGACCTCACTACCGAGCAGCACCGCACAAAAGCAATGGCGATGGTGGGTGCCTCGATCGGCATTTCTTTTGCGGTGGCGATCGTGGGTGCGCCTCTGGTGTTCCACTGGCTCGGGATGAGCGGCCTGTTCTCGCTGGTCGGCGCGCTCTCGATTCTCGCGGTGGGCGTGGTGATCTGGGTCGTGCCGGATTCGCCGAACCGGCCCGTCCACTTGCGGGCGCCATTTGCCGAAGTGCTCCACAACGTCGAGCTGCTGCGCCTGAACTTCGGCGTGCTCGTACTGCACGCCACGCAAACGGCGCTGTTCCTTGTGGTGCCTCGCCTGCTCGTCGACGCAGGGCTGCCGGTCTCGTTGCACTGGAAGATCTATCTGCCGGTCATGGGTATTGCATTCGTCATGATGGTGCCGGCCATCATTGCCGCGGAGAAGCGGGGGAAAATGAAGGCCGTGGTCGTCTCTGCAATCGGTCTGATCCTCATTGGCCAGCTATTGCTTGGCTCGCTCGAACATACACTCGTTATCGTGCCCGCCGTGCTGTTCGTGTATTTCCTCGGCTTTAACATCCTCGAAGCGTCGCAGCCCTCGCTCGTCTCGAAGCTCGCGCCGGGCGATCGGAAGGGTGCGGCCACGGGCGTGTACAACACCACGCAGTCGATCGGCCTTGCCCTCGGCGGCGTGGTTGGCGGCTGGCTTCTAAAACACAATGGCGCGAACGCGGTGTTTTACGCGTGCTCCGGGCTCGTATTGTGCTGGCTCGCAATCGCGTTCAATATGAAGGTTCCGTCACCGCGGAAAGCCTGAGTCGCGCTTCCGGCGCGAAATGCAGCCGGTGAGGGCGTCGCCGGAAAAAACCCAGAAGAAAAATAGGGGAACAGATCGTGCGCATTCTCGCGCTGATGGACCGTCGAAAGCTGCAGCGCATCAACCGGTTATGGCTCCACTATGGCGTGTTCTGGTTGGGGGCGATCGCCGTAGGCCTGGTCGCGGTGCTTTACGCGAAGCTGATCGATTTCGGCTACGCTGTGTTCCTTCGCTATGCGGCTGACCGGTTCTGGCTGCCTCTGATTGTGGCGCCCGCAACAGGCGCCGTTACGGTGTGGCTTACACGGCGCTTCTTTGACGGTTCCGAGGGCAGCGGTATCCCCCAGGTGATCGCCATGCTGCACGGGCCGAACGAACTCGGGCCACGGCTGCTTACACTGCGTATTCTCGTTGGGAAGATTCTGGTCTCGTTCCTGGCCCTGCTCGGTGGCTTTACCATCGGCCGCGAAGGTCCGACCATTCATGTTGGCGCCGCCCTGATGTTCAGCCTGAGGCGCTTTTACCCGAGGCGTTTTCTGGCGATCCGGCCGGGCGTGCTGGAGCGCAGACTCGCGCTCGCGGGTGCGGCCGCCGGTTTGTCGGCGGCATTCAATGCTCCGCTCGCAGGCGTGGTGTTCGCCATTGAGGAACTCATGCGCAGCTTCGAGGAGCGCGCGAGCGGCGTGCTGATCACGGCAATCATCTTCGCTGGCGTCGTTTCACTTGGGCTTCAGGGAAACTATGTGTATTTCGGCACGATCGATATCGGGTCGGGATTGCCCCGATGGATCAGCCTCGCCGTAGTGCTGATCGGTGTCCTTGCGGGCGCGCTAGGGGGATGCTTCTGCTGGCTGTTGCTCAACACGAAGCGCTGGATGCCCGAAGTTCTGCTTGAACTGCGCGTGAAGCGGCCTGTGCTGTTCGGCGCGCTATGCGGCCTGGTCATTGCGGTCGTCGGCGTGAGCGCAAATGGCCATACATTTGGCAGCGGCTATGCCGAAGCGCGGAGCATGCTGGAAGGCAGTGCGCATGTCAGCGCGGCATACCCGCTCCTGAAGATGGTCTCGATGGTGGGATCGTATCTGCCAGGCGCGCCCGGAGGCCTGTTCGCCCCGTCGCTTGCGATCGGGGCTGGCATCGGCAACACGGTTCACATGGCGTTCTCGCAGATCCAGCTTCCGATGCTCATCGCGCTCGGCATGGTCGGCTATCTGGCGGCGGTCACCCAGAGCCCAATCACGGCGTTCGTGATCGTCATCGAGATGATCAACGGGCACGCGCTCGTTATCTCGCTGATGGCCACGGCGCTCATCGCGAGTCGCGTCTCGCGCTTGTTTGCGCCACCGCTGTACGAGGCGCTCTCGGAGCGTTATCTGCGCAAGCCGTGAGGCAAAGGCGACGGTAGGTCGAACAGACATCGACGGAGTTCATATGGGGATCGCAGACAGAATCGAAAAGCGTCTATTGGGCATGGCGCGCGTGCTATGTCTCATCGCGCTAGTTGGCGCCATCCTGGCGATGATCGCATTAATGTTTGCGCTTGGCGTTCCGAGGACGGCAGCTGTTATCACAGATCCGCCCGTCAGCGCGAGCGAGGTACTCTCTTCGATAGCGGGTTCGGAGGCGGCCAATGACGGTCTGAAGATCGGCAGCGCGAACGGCAACGCCATGGCGGATGTCGCTGGCGCCGCGGGATTAACTATCCCCGCTCCGCTTAATGCCCTGTTGAACCAGAATAATGCAAGCCAACCGCTGCTCAAGGCGTGGCTCGAGCGTATTCCCCAAGCCGACCGACAGCAGTTCCTGGATGAACTGTCCGACGTTGTTGCGGCTGCCGGGCAGCACGCTGCTACGTGGGAATGGGACAACCGCGAGCGGTATGTTGCAGCGGCCATGGATCAGTATGCCCGTGTCAAGATTGGGCGGATTGATGCGGCCCAAAGCGCCGTTCAGGCGGCAGAGGGCAAAAACGCTCAGTTCGGTTCGTCGCTGGGAATTCTTCTCGCGTTGACAGGTTTCCTGACTTTGCTGCTACTGCTCACAGCGATCGAGCGCAATACGCGTAACAGCGCGGTGAAAAGACAGGAATGAGCTGGCGCGACTTGAGATGGGATGCCGATGTAAGGTGTTTTCTGTTGCACCAGCTGTTCTGAACCGGCGCCGGCGCGAACCGAAGCTTGCCGGCGGAATGTCACAGCAGACCGATCGTAGCTAGCGCGGCTACGTAGCGGCGCTGCATTAAGACCTCAGCTCGTGGTTGTATCTTAAAAGTCGTCGTTGTGGTCAGAGAAGCTCGAAACCCTGGTTCAGGGTTGATCGCGTTGAAAAAGGCCGTGACCCGACTGTATCGCTGACAGTATCAACCTCTCAGTGGTCCGGCGTAAGCGTTGGCGTAGGGTTGTACGAGAAGGCTCGCCCGCGTCACCATTTCGACGAGAACGAGTAAACCGGCTCGATAAGCGGGTTGGTGGCGGCTTGCGGCGCGGTGCTTGCCACCAGGCCGGCACCGTCAGCGCCGCTTGACCCGCCCGCGGCTCATGACTGAGAAGCTAGAACACGCCGAAATCGTCATTGCTGTTGGGAATCGCCACGAGCAGGTTGGCAAGCGCACGCCAGCCCATGAAGCTCGATAGCCTTATCGCTATGCGCAGCCAGCGCTCGGCGCGTAAGCTCGGGTGCATTGACGGTGTTGACGCTACGCACTGCATCCGTCGCAGTGCATTTTTCGTTGATCTGGCGTCGATCGATGCGCGAAGCAACGGGCAGGTCTGCATGCTATCTCTCCAGTGTTGAACGCCTTCGACGCTGTTTGCGCCGCGCCACGCCGTCCGCTTGCCCTACATCCACGCGGATCACCGCGCCGCCGCTGCCGTACCGGCCACGCCCGATAGCAGCGCCCTCAACACCTGTCGCAACGTGGTGGCGCCGAAGCGTCGCTCGCTGATATTCGCCTCGACGTCGATGCGTCCAGCGTTGTGCGCGTCGTACAGATCGACGATCAGTTGGGCGTGCCGCTCGCCGAGCCCGGCGCCGCGCAGCACGGCACTCCATTCGTCGCGCGGCACCCGGTGGGCGATAACCGGCCGCCCGGACAGTTCCGCCAAGGTACGCGCGACGTCGAGCGCACTTACCCGCTCTTTCCCTTCGATACTGACCACCCGTGGCGTCGCGCGCGAAGGCCCTTCATCGAGCAGCAACTGCGCGGCAAGCTCGCCGACGTCCTGCGCCGCGACGGTCGGAAACAGCTTGTCGAGCGGATCATGCAGACTCGGCAGCGCGCCCCGGCCGAGCGCGACCGGCAGCACGCGTGCCCAGTTCTGCATGTGCTCGGCGGCGCGCAACAAGATCAGCGACGACGCGACGGTGCGCAACTGCGTTTCGAGGTAGTGGAACAGCGTCGTGATGCCGGTGCCATCCGCGTGCTCGGCGCCATAGTCGGACAGCGCGAGGAGCCGCGGTGGCGCGCTCATGCGCAAAGCCGCGACGCCCGCGTCGATGATGCGCCGCATCGCGGCCGCGGGATCGTCATGCGCTCGCGGCACCGGACAGAGCCATTGCACTGCCTGCGCGCCGTCGATCGCGCGCGCGACCAGCTGTGGGTCGTTCAGGTCGGCGATCGCGATCTCGCAGCCGATTGCCGCGAGCGCTTCGGCTTGCGTTGCGTCGCGCACCACCGCGCGTACCTGGTGGCCCGCGCGACGCAAGGCGGTTGCGCTCGCGTGTCCCACGTGACCGGTCGCTCCGAAAATGACGAACACGTTGTGCTCCTTTTGAGGATCGCTATGACGTGATGGTAGGGACGCGGTGCTCGCGAGGCGCTCAGATCTGGATGACTTTGCGCAGATCTGGATGATTTTTTACGCCGATGCCGCGCAGGTCGCGCGAGTCGCGTTGGCTGTTCGCGAGCTACGAAATTCCGTCACGCCGGCGAACCTGCCAAAACCGCCGCACAATGCAGGCATCTCGCCGTCATTCAGCTCACTCAGGAGACAAGCGATGAACGCCGTCACCCCGATTCCCGCGCCTGCGCCGCACAGCGGCTCGCGCATCGCCGTGCGCACGAGCAGGGCGCTTGGCTGGCAAGGCTTCGGTGCGGAGCTGGTCAACGTGTCGGCCGGTTTGCATCGGATGCCCGCGTTTCGCCATCATCGCGTGGGCGTGCACGTTGGTGCGCCGGTGACTGCGCGCTGTCTGTGCGATGCGCGCCGCCACACGCGGATTCAGGCGCACGGCGACGCCGACGTGATCCCCGCGGGGCTCGAAGGTCAGTGGAACGATGACGCCGCCTGCACGATTTTCAGCGTCTGGTTTGCCGAGGACTTCGCGCGACGGACCGTCGAGCAACTCGCGTTGAACTCGGCCGACGCGCAGCTGCGCCCGCGCTTCCAGATGCGCGATCCGCGCTTTCAGCATCTCGCCTGGGCGCTGCGCGCGGAGCTCGAAGCGGACGACGCGTCCGATCCGCTCTACGCCGAAAGTCTGTGTACGGCGATGCTGGTGCGTCTGATCGGCGTCGAACCCATGCCGGGCAACCGGCGGCGTACGCTCGCGCCGCGCACGGCCGCACGTGTGATCGAGTTTATCGACGCGCATCTCGATCAGCGTCTGACGCTCGACGAGCTTGCCGCGCAGGCGCAACTGAGCGTGCCGCATTTCAAGGCGCTGTTTCGCTACACGCTCGGTGTGCCCGTGCATCAGTACGTAGTTCAGCGCAGGGTCGAGCGCGCGCGAACGCTGCTGCTGCAAGGACGCCTCAGCGCAAGCCAGATCGCGCTCGAAACGGGCTTTGCGCATCAGAGCCATATGGCGCACTGGATGTCGCGTTTGCTCGGTGCAACGCCGCGTGAACTGCGCGGCGCCGCGCGCGATGACGCGGCCATGTCGGGGCAGGAGAAGACACGACGTTGATGCGCGAACGGCGCGGCGCGGAACCCATCCGCTTCAACCGGGCGCGGCCCCCGTCAACTGCGCATAGACATCATGCGCGAGCTGCAGCAGCTCCTTGCGATCGATCCCACCCGACACCGCGTAGCCAAAATCGCCGTCGACCCAATAGAACACGTTGACGGGCCCCGCCTGATACAGCTTGAACGCGGTCGTATTCGCGTTCTCGCGACGATGCGCGATGCACAGCGTGACGCGCTCGCCGTTCGGTCCGCGATACATGAACTGCGCGGTCGGACCGTCGTCGCCGGGCAGCAGGCGGCCGCCTGACAGCATGAATCCGCTCTTCGACAGCATCGGCGGATGGACCTCGGTGCCGAGCCGGTTCGCGAGCCATTGCACGAAGTCCTGCTCGCGATCGGCGCTCATGTCGCCCGGCCGGTCGATCGCCGGCATGTAGACGACGTGCGCGAGCGCCGCCTGGCGCGCGAAGCCCTCGGCGCTGTCCGCGCTGACCGGACGATTTCCGGCCTGCGCTTCGGCCCCTGGGTCGGTTCGATCGATCGCAATCAGTGGAATCAGATCGTTCCTGTGCATGCCGATGCCCACGCCGAGCACGAGCGCCGCGGCCATGCCCGCGAACTGCGCGGCAAAACGCGGCCAGTTCGCGGCCGCTCGCGCGCGGCGCGGCACACCGGTCTGCAGACGCTTCGGCACGGGCTCGCTGAGCACGCGGTCGTAGCGCTCGTGAAGCAGACCATTGAGCGAAAAGTAATCGCTGACGCGCGCGGCCAGCTCCGGATTCTGTTCGAGCGCGCGCTCCACCTCGTCGCGCCGCTCGCCGGACAGCGTGCCGTCCACGTACGCGTGCAAGTCTTCTTCGCCGATCGGCATTTGCGGCTCGCTCATCGCACCACCTGTAATTTCGCACCGGGCTGGGCGCCCGCCATCAAAGCCCGCAGCCGTTCGCGTCCGCGCGAGAGCCGCGACATCACCGTGCCGATCGGAACGTTCAGCGCGAGCGCGACATCGGCATAGCTCATCTCCTCGAGACCGACCAGCAGCACCACCTCGCGCTGTTCGACCGGCAGCCGCTGCAACGCGTAGTCGAGGTCGCGCATTTCGAGCGAACGCGTCTGGCCCGACGGCACCGCGAGCTCGCTTTCGGCGATGCTGTCGTCGTCGACCGCGACGTGGACCGCGCGTGCCGACGCCTTGCGCGCCTGATTCGCGAAGACGTTGTGCATGATCGTGAACAGCCACGCGCGCAGATCGGTGCCCGGTTGGAACAGACGGGTGCGGCCGAGCGCGCGCTCGAGCGTGTCCTGCACGAGGTCGTCGGCGAGCTCTCGATTGTTGATCAGCGCCCGCGCATAGCGCCGCAGACGCGGCACGTGCTCGATCAGCTCGTCACGGACATCCATGGTTGCTCCCGGTCCCAAGGGGCGTGGGGGTGGCATCGGCTTCACTCGCGTCGGTATCGATACGCGCCGGGCCGGTCGCGGAGGCTTCCGTCGCACGATGCGTTCGAACTGCAAACACCTGTCAGCGCATTTTATTCCGCGAGGGCCGCGCGCACCGGCGTCAGCGCGCGCTCATCACGTCGGCGGCGCGCATCAGGCCGTGGGTGCGCGCATTGCCCGCGACGACGAAACGCTGCCGCTGCGCGGTCCACGTCAACAGCCGCAGCTCGCCGATGCGGCGCGCGGCCCACTGCGGCTCTTCCCGCGCAAACGGCGCCGCGGCCGACAGCACGACCACCGGTTGCTGATCGCCGTTCAGATAGACGAGTTGGTCCGCACGCTGCAATGGCCCGAGCCGCAGCACGCGTTGCTCGACGAGGCGCAGGCCGATCGCGCCGAGATCCGGCGCGGCTGGATCGACGCGCGTCGGCGATGCCGAGGAAAAGGGCCGTGCGGTGGCTTCGGCGAGCGCCATCACGGCGGCATTATCGAGCGCTCGTGCCGACACCTGAGTCGCCAGGAGCCAACCGCTGATGGCGCTCAGCATCAGCGCGAGCGCGACGAGCGCGACGAGCGTTCGGCGTGCGCGACCACCCGGTTGCGGGCGCATGCGCAGCGGGCGCGATCCGCCGAGGTGCCCAGGCGCGGGCTCCTCGGCGGTCTGAAACGTGGCCTGGATCTGTGCGTTCAAGCGGTCGTAAAAGGCGACACGCCGTGCTTCCGCCGGATGCTTGCCGAGGTAGTCGCGCAGCGACGCGGCGCGCTCGGGCGTCAGCGTGCCGTCCGCATAGGCCTGGATGTCGTCTTCGGAGAGCGGAGCGCCGGAGGGGCGGTAAGTCGAGGTCATGATGATGCGCGGTCTTGATTGCTGCTATCGGACGGCAAACACAGCGGCGGGGACATTTATTCCCCGCGCCGGCGATGTTTTTTTCACGCCGCGAATACAGGAATAAACGCTGCCCACCCGTGGTTCTCCCTGGTGCGAACCCGCACAACTCTCCAAGGAGTCGATCATGAAAAAGTTTTCGTTCGTTGCTTTGTCGTTCGTCGTTCTCGCCGCTTCGTCGAGCGCGTTTGCGCAGGGCAAGACACGCGCTCAGGTGTACCAGGAACTGATCGAGGCGCAGCAGAACGGTCTCGACTACATCACCGACGCGTCGTATCCCGATGTCAGTCCCGTGTTCGCACGTCAGGTCGAGCAGCGCAAGCAGGCGCTCGCCGCGCAAGCGGCGCTCGCCGCGAGCCACGTCGCGAACTCGGGAGCGCCGGCCGTTGGCACCCATTGAAGCAGCATCGGCCACTGGCGCGCGAATGGGTTTGAATGTGCGCGCCAGGGCCGGATGGAATAGACCGTAGCGAGGCGTGTTCGCCCGTACGTTGGTCGATGATTCGATCGACCCATCGATCGAATCATCGATCCATCCGGCAAGGAGTTTCCGTGACACCACCCTTCGCACCCAAACCCAACCCCGCCGGTTCCGACCCGCGGCCGATCTGCGTGCCATGCCGGCTCGCCGCGATCGGCGCGGTCGCGCTCGCGCTCGCGGGCGGCTTCGCCTACACCGCGGGGTGGCTGACGCCCGCGCGTCTGACCGCCCCGCGCATCATCGATACGTTCGAGGCGGTCACGGGCCCGCATCCCGGCTATCGACGCAATCACGCCAAGGGCCTGTGCGTCGACGGCTATTTCGACAGCAACGGCAATGGCGCGGCGCTGTCGCACGCGGCAGTGTTCGCGCCGGGCCGCACGCCGGTGTCGGGTCGCTTCGCGGTGCCCGGCGGCAATCCGTCCGCGCCCGATACGAGCTCGCCGGTGCGCAGTCTCGCGCTGCAGTTCCGGCTTCGCGATGGCGAACAGTGGCGTACCGGCATGAACTCGACGCCGGTGTTCGCGGTGCATACGCCAGCGCAGTTCTATCAGCAATTGCTGGCCACGAAGCCCGACCCTGCGACCGGCAAACCGGACCCCGCGAAGCTGAAGGCGTTCTACGCGGCCAATCCCGAGACGCAGCCGTTCCAGCGCTGGGTCAAGTCGCACGCGCCGTCGTCGAGCCTCGCGAACGCCGCATACTACGGCATCGACGCGTTTCTGTTTACCGATGCCCACGGCACGACGCGCGCCGTGCGCTGGGCCGTCGTGCCCGACACGCCTTACGCGCCGATCACCGCGGCGCAGCAGGCCGAAAAGAACTTCCTCGCCGCCGAGCTCGACGAGCGTCTGCAACACGGACCGTTGCGCTGGCATCTGCTGTTGACCGTCGCGCAACCGGGCGACCCGACCAGCGACGCGACGCTGCAGTGGCCCGACGACCGCCAGCGCGTCGACGCGGGGACGCTCGTGATCGAACGCACCACGTCGCAGGAGGACGGCGCCTGCCGCGACATCAACTTCGATCCGACGATCGTGCCCGCCGGCGTCGCGCCATCGGACGATCCGCTGCTCGCCGCGCGCTCTGCGGCCTACGCACAGTCGTTCCAACGCCGCACGCGCGAGGAGGCGCTGCATCCCGCGATCCATCGAACCCAGCCAAACGGAGAGCCTTCATGACGCGCACCCGCACTCACTTCAGTCCGCTCGCGCGGCTGCTGCACTGGACGATGGCGCCGCTGATCGTCGCGATGCTGTTTATCGGCGTGGGCATGGTGGCGACGGTATCGCGTGCCCATGATGCGTTGGTCGCGCTGCATCGGCCG
Source organism: Paraburkholderia sp. Clong3 (assembly GCF_050436485.1). NCBI lineage: Bacteria > Pseudomonadati > Pseudomonadota > Betaproteobacteria > Burkholderiales > Burkholderiaceae > Paraburkholderia > Paraburkholderia sp. Clong3. The sequence continues at coordinate 1,698,239 of NZ_JBNDMH010000003.1, forward strand.
CTCGGCATCGCGTTGCTGCTGCTCGTGCTGGTGCGACTCGCGGTGCGCGTGATGCGCGGCAGTCCGCCATTGCCCGCGCGCATGTCGAAGCCGCAACGAATCGCGGCGCATGCGTCGCACCTCGTGCTGTACGGGCTGATGCTCGCGATGCCGCTGATCGGCTGGGCGATGCTATCGGCGGCCGGCTATCCGATCACGCTGTTCGGTCCGCTGCATCTGCCGCCGATCGCACCGCACGACGTCGCGCTGTTCGCGCTGCTGCGCGCGCTACATACGTGGCTCGCGTTCGCGTTGTTCGCGACGGTGCTGCTGCATCTGGCGGCGGCGTTGTTGCATGGGCTGATCCTGCGCGACGGGGTGTGGGGCAGCATGGCCCGCGGCGAACGCTAACATGGGTCGAACCGCGGCTTGACCGGGTTGCTCCCGAACTGTCCAGATCGCCCGCCCTGGCGATTTTCGTCCAACGCGTAAAATGGCCGGTTATCACTGGCAAATCGCAACTGGACAGAATCGGCCGGGCGTCGCGCGGCGCCCCGTCATGGTCCACGCGCGCTTGCCTTCGCCGGTTTGAACAGGAATGCACGCGGATGTCATCAGTTTTCTTCGATCGGGAAAGGATTGCGGCATGGCTCGGTGAGCGCACCGTCGCCAAGGCGCGCTCGGTGGGCGCGGTCAGCAACGTCAAATGGCAGGGAGACACGCTGTCGGGCGACGTGCAGGGCTCGCAGCCGCGGCCGTACCTGACACGGGTTCGCTTTCGTACCGATGGCGGGTCGCCGTGGGCCGAAGGCAAATGCACGTGCCCGGTCGGCCGCAATTGCAAGCACGTCGCGGCGCTGCTGCTCGCGGAACTCGACTACCACGACGAGATGGATCACATCACGCAGGTCGAGGACGACAGTGACCCGGCGACGTCGGAGGTGTTCATCGCGCGACGGATTGCGGCGCCGGGCGCGCCGCCGGCGCCATCACCGTCTCCCTCTTCATCTCAAGGTGTGCGACCCGAACTGGTCAGCTGGCTCGAGCGTTTTCGCGCGCGCGCCCGCGCGGCCGACGCCGCCGAAAAAGACGCCGCCCGGAAGCTCGACGCCACGCGCAAGGAAACGCTCGCCTATCGGCTCAACTGGTCGCGTTTTCATATGCGCCACGAAGTCGTGCTGCATCGCGCGCGTTGCGACGCGGACGGCGTGATCGTCGAAGTCGGCGACAGCTGGGGCGACGTCGAAGGCGCGCTGCTCAGGCAGCCGCGCTTCGTGTCCGACGAAGACCTGTCGATCCTCCGCGGCCTATGGCTCGGTCGCTCGCGCGAGGACCTGGGCCAGTTCGTGCTGCGTGGCACGAGTGGCGCGGAAACGCTGCAGAAGCTGATCGCGACCGGGCGCCTGTTCTTCGACTTCGGGATCGCGCCGGGCCAGGCCGGACCGACGCCGCTCGCGCGCGCCGCCGACCGCCTCGGGCGCATCGAATGGGAGCCGCTCGCCGACGAGCGCCTGCGCCCGGTACTGCGCACCGAACCGCGCGCGAGCATGGTGCTGCCGACCGAGCCGGTCTGGTACGTGGACGGCGTCGCCAACGAGGCGGGCGTCGTGCCACTGTCGCTGCCGTTCCAGCAACTGCCCGACTACCTCGCGATGCCGCCGATCTCGCTCGCCGAGGCGCCGCTCGTCGCGTCGGTGCTGCGTGAGATCGCGCCCGAGTTGCCGCTGCCGCCGACCCACGACGCGCCCGCGATTCGGGTGATCGACGTCGAACCGGTGCCGGTGCTGACGCTGAACAGCCATGCGCTGCCCGGCGCGGGGAAGGGCATCAAAACGGCGAAAACCGCGAAGGCCGCGGAGCGCAAGTCCGCCGCGGTAGAACTGGCGGCCGCGAGCTTCGACTACGACGGTGTCAGCATCAACGCCGACAGCAGCGTGACGCTGGTGCCGCTGCCGGGCGGCGACGTGATTCACATCCGCCGGCGCTACGACGCCGAGAAAAAGCGTCTGCTGGAATTGCGCAAGACCGGTCTGCAAAAGGTGCCGACGCGCAACCTGCATGCGTCGCGTCTGTTGCCCGACACGATGCTCGGTCTGCCCGACACCGACGCGTGGTCCGGGTTCGTCAACGACGCGGTGCCGGATCTGGTCGCGAAGGGCTGGCGCGTGACGATGGCGCCCGAGTTCCGCTACAACGTGATCGAGATCGACGCGATCGACGGCACCGCGCAGCAGGCCGGCGACGGCTGGTTCGATCTGGAGATGGGCATTCGCGTCGGCGAGCGCAACGTGCGGCTCGAACCGCTGCTGGCCGATCTGTTCCGGCGCGACCGGCGCTGGCTCTCTGGCGCGCTGGAGCGTATTCGAGACGACGAGCCGATCGAGCTGAAGACCGAGGAGAACAAGCGCCTGCGGTTGCGCGCCGATCGTCTGAAGCCGGTGGTGCGCGTGCTGGTCGATCTGTTCGATTCGCTCGGCGGCGCGCTTGCCGAAGGCGCGCCTCTGCGCGTGCCCGCGGTCGATGCGGGTCGCCTCGATGCGCTGCACGACACCGGCCGCTGGCAGTTCAGCGGCGACGATTCGATCCGCGAGCTCGCACGCCGTCTGCAAGCCGGTCCGGGCCTGCGCGAAGTGCCGGTGCCGCGCGGGCTGAAGGCCGAGCTGCGCGGGTACCAGCACCAGGGCCTGAACTGGATGCAGTTCCTGCGCGAGCAGGATCTGGCCGGCGTGCTCGCCGACGACATGGGCCTCGGCAAAACCGTGCAGACGCTCGCGCACGTTCTCGCCGAGAAGGAAGCGGGGCGGCTCACGCATCCCGCGCTGATCGTCGTGCCGACCACGCTCGTGCACAACTGGCGCGAGGAAGCGCGCCGCTTTGCGCCGGAGCTGAAAGTGCTGGTGCTGAACGGGCCGCACAGAAAGGAGCGTTTCCAGCAGATCGGCGAAGCCGAGCTGATCCTGACCACTTATGCGCTGTTGTGGCGCGATCAGAAGGTGCTCGCCGAGCACGACTATCATCTGCTGATTCTCGATGAGGCGCAGTACGTGAAGAACGCGACCACCAAAGCCGCCCAGGCGATTCGCGGCTTGCGGGCGCGGCATCGGCTGGGCCTGACGGGCACGCCGCTCGAGAATCATCTCGGCGAGCTGTGGTCGCAATTCGATTTTTTGCTGCCGGGCTTTCTCGGCAGCCAGAAGGACTTCACGCGACGCTGGCGCAATCCGATCGAAAAGAACGGCGACGACGTGCGCCGCGCGTTGCTCGCGCGCCGCATCCGGCCGTTCATGCTGCGCCGTCGCAAGGACGAGGTCGCGAAGGAGCTGCCGCCGAAGACGACGATCGTGTGTCCGGTCGATCTCGAAGGCGCGCAGCGCGACCTGTACGAAACCGTGCGCACCGCGATGCAGCAGAAGGTGCGCGCGGCGGTCAGCGCGCAGGGGCTCGCGCGCAGCCACATCATCGTGCTCGATGCGTTGCTGAAGCTGCGCCAGGTGTGCTGCGATCCACGGCTCGTGCGCACCGCCAGCGGTATCGCGGACGGCGCTGCCACGGGCGGCGGCGAGCGCGCGATGCGCTCGGCCAAGCTCGATCTGCTGCTGTCGATGCTGCCCGAGCTGATCGAGGAGGGACGCCGCGTGCTGCTGTTCTCGCAGTTCACCGGCATGCTCGCGTTGATCGCCGAGGCGCTCGACGAAGCCGCGATCCCGTACGTCATGCTGACGGGCGACACGGCCGATCGCGTGAGCCCGGTCGAGCGGTTCCAGCAGGGCGAGGTGCCGCTGTTCCTGATCAGCCTGAAGGCCGGCGGCGTGGGGCTGAACCTGACCGCCGCCGACACGGTGATCCACTACGACCCGTGGTGGAACCCGGCCGCCGAGAACCAGGCGACCGACCGCGCGCATCGGCTGGGACAGGACAAGCCGGTATTCGTGTACAAGTTGATCGCGGCCGGCAGCATCGAGGAAAAGATCGTCGCGTTGCAGGAGCACAAGGCCGGGCTCGCCGACAGCATTCTCGCGGAAGATGCGGCCGGCGCCGCAAAGTTCTCGGACGACGATCTCGACGCGCTGTTCGCGCCGATGCCGGACATCGAAGGCGCGCGTTGAACGCGCGAGCAAGCGACCGAACGAGGCAACGCAGACGGGCCACGCAGACACGCAAGGGGAAATCTGACGCGCCGCAGCAACGCCAATGGGGGCCACACTGTAACAAAGCGTCTGTGTATGTAAATTACCGTCGACGGAGCCTTCAACTCATACCAATTTCGAAGTCGCGCTGTGTAGGACTTGCGCGTCGCGCGCGCTGGTGCGGCGCGTAATAACTACTTCGCCAACGGTTACAAAGGAAGTTCTTTCATCTTGAGCACGGCTTTTCCGCGGGCTAACGTGACGTTACTCGTGCGGTTAGACCCCGGCGAGCGTGTGTAGTGTTTATGGGCGGCGTTGCTTCGACAGGGGCAGCGCCGCATTTTTTTTGCCGCGGCCCTAACGCTGCGCATCACCCGCTGACGGTCCGTCTCGCAGCGCGTCATCGCTCGGCCAACAATGTGAAGCAGTCAAGCCGACTGCCTCGAATGACAACTCGACCGGGACAAAATCTAACAATGTTTAAACGATTTATTTTGAGATTATTCTTATACTGAACACGCAATTGTTAAATAAGAGTACCTGAAAGGAATCTTAAAACCGATAAGCGAGCGTGGTCAAAAAGCCGCTCCAGCAAGGATCTTCCGTCCGCAGTGTCACTTCCTTCCGGCGCCGGCTAGTGTTGGCAGACCAGAAAAACCTGAAAAGCGCGTCAGCCGTTTCTGATTAGGGTTTTCGCGACGGATTGCCGGTACACGGCAAACGGGAAGAAAGAAGGTTTTCGATTATCATGATCTGCCCTGCATAATCGCTATGGAAATTACATTTATGCGCTGATTTCTGTTTCATGAAAGCAGCGTCATGGCGGGGTACGGCGAGGGACCATTAATCAGAAAGTAACAGCCGGAATTTTTTGGGAAGCCGGATCGGCGGTGCTGCGCCGTCATCCCGGTCGTCAGCCGGTATATCGGCCATCAGCCATGAAGGCGCTGTTGCGTTGTGGGGTGTTATGAGAATTGCAGTCCTCGATGATGATTCGGCTCAGGCCGACCTTGTGTGTCAAACGCTGTCCGCCGCTGGACACGTCTGTCACGCGTATGGCGCAGGGCGCGAACTCGTGCGCCAGTTGCGTCGTCAGACGTTCGATCTGCTCGTGCTCGACTGGAATGTTCCCGACATGTCCGGCGAAGAAGTGCTTCGCTGGGTGCGCGAAAGCCTGTCCGAGCGCCTGCCGGTGCTGTTCATGACGAGCCGCGGCCGCGAAACCGACATCACTTCGATTCTGAATACCGGTGCCGACGACTATCTCGTCAAGCCCGTGTCGGGCGCCGTGCTGCTCGCGCGGGTTGGTTCGCTGCTGCGGCGCGCGTATTACCTGAAGCCGCCGGCAACGAGGGAAGTATTCGGCGACTTCGAGTTCGACCTGAGCGTCAAGCACGTCGTGGTCCGCGGCACCCCGGTCTCCGTCACGCAGAAAGAGTTCGAACTCGCGCTGCTGCTGTTCCAGCATATGAGCCGGCCGTTGTCGCGCGCACACATTCTCGACGTGATCTGGAAGCAGGCCACGGACATCCCGTCGCGCACGATGGACACTCATGTGTCGATGTTGCGCAGCAAGCTCGGTCTGCGCCCCGAGCACGGTTATCGGCTCACGCCGATCTACGGCTATGGCTACCGCCTCGAGCGGATCGAAGCCGACACCCCACCGGCCGCCGACGACGAACCCACTGAAGACGCGGGGGAAGCGTGACGGTCTGCGTGGATGGGGCGGCATCGGGCAGCGCCGCCATGCCCGGCCGCCGCGCCGCCGCGTGGCTTGCCGCGGCCTGTCTGATTGCAACGGGCGCGACCGGCTGGAGCGCGCTCGCGCACGCGCAGCCCGCGCGCGGCAAGACCGGAGCGAAGGCGTCGCCGGTCTACGCTTCGTACACGACGCACGAGGGCGACACGCTGTATGACATCGCCGCCCGCTACATGGCCGATCCGACCGACTGGGCGCTGTTGAGCAGCCTCAATCACGTGCCCGCGCCGCGCCGCATGGCGGCCGGCATCGTGCTGCGTTTGCCGTCCCGAAGGCTGCGCCAGGATCGGGACACGGCTCGCGTGGTCGCGACCAGCGGTCCGGTCGAGCACGCGTTCGACTCGAGCCCCTATCTGCCGCTGAAAACCGGTGAAACGCTGGCCGAAGGCGATCGCTTGCGCACCGGCGCGAACGGGTTCGCGACGCTCGAACTGCCGGGCGGCTCATACGTGACGGTCGCGCAGAACGGCGAACTCAATATCGAGAGACTGCGGCACGTCACGCTGACCGGCGTCGCCGATCGCGTCTTTGAACTGCGCGCCGGCGAGGTCGAGAGCCAGGTCACGCATGCGAAGCGACGCGATGATCGCTTCCAGATCCGTTCGCCTTCGGTGGTCGCCGGGGTGCGCGGCACGCGTTTCCGCGTCGATTACGACGGCGACACGCAAACCACCGCGGTGGCGGTGCTCGACGGCGCGGTCGGCGTCGATCCGGCCGCGCAGCATGGCCAGAGCGCCGCGCCGGCGCCAGGCAGGCCGTTGCAGGCGTCCGAGCAGCTGGTCGAGGCAAGCTTCGGCAACGTCACGCACTCGGGCGGCGCGGTCGGCAGTCCGGTCCAGCTGTTGCCCGCACCCGCGCTCGCGCGGCCGGCGAGCGTGCAGGACGGCAAGAGCGTCGCGTTCGACGTCAACCCGGCCGAGCACGCGGTCGGCTATCGGCTGCAGATTTCGCACGACGCCGATCAACTGGACCTGGTGCGAGACCTGCGCGTGAGCGCGCCGCATGCCGACTTCGGCGATCTGCCCGACGGCACGTACTTCGTGCGCGTCGCGTCGACCGATAGCAACGGTCTCGACGGCCTGCCGAACGTGTATGCGTTCGAGCGCCGCCAGTTGGGGCTGGACGCTTCGGCCGCGCAGCGCGCGGGTAGCCGCGACTACGAGTTCCGCTGGTTCGTCAGCCGCAGCAACGTGCCGACCCGTTTCCGCTTCCTGCTCGCGAACACGGCCGAACTGAGCCATCCGGTAATCGATCGCCCCGATCTGCCGGGCGGCGAACTCGTGATCAGCGATCTGCCCCCGGGCGTCTACTACTGGACGATCGTCGCCGAGCAGTTCGACAACGGCCGCTTCTACGAAAAGAGCAGTCCGGTCCGGTCCTTTACGCTTGCGCGCTGACGCTGGTAGATTCTCGGGGCCGGCCTGCTGGCCGGTCCGTCCTCCCGTTCCCGACTACATCGTCCCGTGCCCGCCACTTCTACGCGAATGAGCCTCGATCCGCGCGCCCGTCTCGGACGGCGGGCGGGCCGGCGCTTTCTGATCGAGTGGGTCAGCGTTGGCTGTCTCGGTCTCGTGGTGATCCTGCTGACGTCGTTCGGGCGCGTCGGCGCCGGCATCGATCTGCTGGTGTACGACCAGTTTCTGAAGCTGCGCGAGCAGCCGCGGCTGTCCGACATCGTCGTCGTCGAGATCGACAACGCGAGCATCGACGCACTCGGCCGCTGGCCATGGCCGCGCAGCGTGCACGCCCGGCTGCTCGAGCAGATCGCCGCGGCCAAACCCGCCGCGGTGATCTACGACGTACTGTTCACCGAGCCCAATGTCGACGACGTCCAGCTCGCCCACGCAATTGCGCTGAGCCCGACCTATCTGCCCGTGCTGCTGACGCCGCCCGATGCGAGCGGCAAGCGCACCGTCGATGAACCCGTCGCGCCGCTCGCGCAGGCTGCTGCCGGGCTCGGTCATATCAATTTCGAAGTGGACAGCGACGGCATCGTGCGCAGCGTCGCGCGCTTCCAGGGCGACGAGCGCTCGCGCTGGCCGCAACTGACGGTGCTCGTCGCCGACGCGGTCGAACACGGCAAGCTGCATCTGCGCGGCGGCAGGCCGCCGCGCCCCTCGAACGAGCCCGCACGCGGCAGCGACGACGGCGGCGAAGAGCGCTTCCTGATTCCGTTCGGCCCGAACGCCGCGAACTACCGAAAGCTCAGTTTCGCCGACGTGCTCGCCGGCAAGGTGCCGGCCGATCAGTTGCGCGGGCGCATCGTCGTGATCGGCGTGACGGCGTCGGGTCTGTACGACCGCTTCGCGACACCGGTATCGGGCGAGCTCGGTCCGCTGCCCGGCGTCTACATCCACGCGAACGTGCTCGACACGCTGCTGAGCGGCCGCGAGATCCAGCCGGTCGCGCTGTGGATCGTGTTCGCGGCGGCGCTCGGGCCGCTCGCCGCGCTGCTCGCCGGCTTCCTCGTGCTGTCGCCGCGCCGCTCGTTGTTGCTGACCGGCGCGCTGGTGCTGCTCGCCGCGACCGGCAGCGCGCTGCTGCTGTACGGCGGCAGGCTGTGGATCTCGCCGGTGCCGGCGATCCTCGGCGTCGTGATCGTCTATCCGATCTGGAACTGGCGACGCCTCGAAATGACGATGGCGTATCTGCGCGGCGAACTGCAACGTCTCGCCGACGAGCCGCATCTGCTGCCCGAGACGCCGAAGCGCCGCCGCGAATTCGGCGGCGACGTGCTCGCGCAGCACATGGCGCTGATGGCGCAGGCCGCGCAACGGGTGCAGGACATGAAGCGCTTCGTGTGGGACAGCCTCGATAGCGTGCCGGAGCCGATTCTCGTCAGCGACGTGGCCGGCGTCGTGCTGATCGCGAATCACGCGGCGAAAGCGCATTTCGCTCGGCTAGGCGCGCCGATGCCCGAAGGCCAGCCGATGCAGAGCGTGCTCGGCGGCCTCACGCTCGTGAAGACGATCGACACCGGTGCGGCCACGGACCACGAGCGCAATCTGTCCGCGCACGCGCACTGGCCGGCGCTGCTCGATCCGACGCGCGGCGAGTTCGCGGCGCTGATGGCGCAGGGCGTCGAGGTGCGCGACGCGAACGAGCGCGACCATCTGCTGCGCTATGCGACCTGCACCAACGCGCAGGGCGAGACGACCGGCTGGATCGCCGGTCTCGTCGACGTGTCGGCGCTCCATGCGGCCGAGCGTCAGCGCGAAGACGCGCTGCGGCTGCTGTCGCACGACATGCGCTCGCCGCAGGCGTCGATCATTGCGCTGGTCGAGATCGAGCGCGCGCGGACCGAGCCTGCGCTCGCGCGCAGCGTGCTGGAGCGCATCGAACGCTACGCGCAACGCGCGCTCACGCTTGCCGACGACTTCGTCCAACTGGCCCGCGCCGAATCGCAGGCCTATGTGCTCGAGCCGCTGAGTCTGACCGAACTCGTCATCGATGCGAGCGACGAGGTCTGGCCGCAGGCGCATGCGAAGCGCATCGCGCTGCATACGGAATCCGGCGACGACGCCGACGACGATCCCTGGATCTGTGCCGACCGCTCGCTGATGACACGCGCGCTCGTCAATATCCTGAACAACGCGGTCAAGTACAGTCCGCCCGACACGCGCATCGTGTGCAGCTTCACTGGCCAGCCAGCGGCAAAGCGCGCGGGCAGCGAGGCGCCGCGCGTGTCGTGCACGATCCGCGACCAGGGCTATGGCATTCCTGAGGAGCAGCAAGCGGGATTGTTCGAGCGCTTTCGCCGTTTTCACGAGGCGGAGCGGCCGGAAGTGGGTGGGGCGGGACTCGGCATGGCGTTCGTCAAAACCGTCGTCACGCGCCATGGTGGCAGCGTCGAAGTCGTCAGCGCGCCCGGCGAGGGGACGGCCTTCACGATCTGGCTGCCCGCGCTCGACGACGCGCCCCTCGACGAATCGATCGCACCGCGCGTCTGATGCGCGTTTGATGTATTCGATGTACTAGAGAGAAAACAAAAAATGGCAAAGATCGCTCACCTCTGTGCCGCGCTGGCCGCGGCGAGCCTCGCCGCTTGCGCGGGCCTGAGCGCCGACGTGCACACCGTCTCCGCTAACGGCGCCGACCGCGCCGTTGCGCTGCAAGGCGAGCAGACCTATTCGCTCGCGCGCACGCAGCCGCAGGACGACAGCGTCGACCATCCTCAAGTCGAAAAGCTGTTGCGCGACGAGTTGGCGAAACACGGGTTCGTCGATACGGCGGGAAAGCCCGCGCATTATCTGCTGTCGATCGCGTACAGCACGCGGCCGGCGTCGATCGGCATCGGCGGTGAGGATTGCGCGCCCGCCGATTGCGGCGCGGGCAGCGACGGTCCAGGCGCGCTGCTGTTTGGGCACAAGTATCAGCACGCGCTGACGCTGCGCTTTTTCGACTACGCGAGCGGCGCCGAGCGCTACAAGGTCGGCGCGGTGTTCATGGATCGCGATGCGGACCCGCTGCATGCACTGCCGTTGCTCGTGAAAACCGCGCTCGCGAAGCTGCCGTTCGATGCGCCGGCCGACTGGCGTGTGAAGCTCAGCATCGACAAGACGAGCGGTGTGCCGAACGTCGACTCGATGGAGCCGCTGCAGCGTTAAAACACAGCCTCGGATCGCCGGGGCCGCGAGTATCAGTTATTCCTGCGCCGGCTCGTCTCGCGGCCAGCGGTTTTCGAACACGCAATCGGCGAGCGGCAGACGGCTCGCCCAGCGCTCCGTTTCGAGCATCGGCTCGCTATAGAAGGCAGCGACGTGGCCGAGGCACAGAATCGCGACCGGCCGCGCGCCTTCCGGCATCTCCAGTAGCTCGTGCACCGCGTCGACATCGAATAGCGACACCCAACCAAGCCCGAGTCCTTCCGCGCGCGCGGCGAGCCACATGTTCTGGATCGCGCACGCGACCGACGCGAGATCCATCTCCGGCAGCGTGCGACGGCCGAAGACGTGTCGCTCGCGCCCGTCCATCAACGCGATCACCAGCAGCTCCGCGCATTCGCGCATGCCTTCCACCTTCAGCTTCATGAACTCGTCGCGGCGCTTGCCGAGCGCGTCGGCGGTGGCGAGCCGTTCGCGCTCGACGATGTCGCGCAAGCCCGTGCGCAGCGCCGCGTCGGTGATGCGCACGATCCGCCACGGCTGCATGTAGCCGACGCTCGGCGCGTGATGCGCCGCGTCGAGCAGACGCCGCAGCACCGCCGGATCGACCGGATCGGGCACGAAGTGGCGCATGTCGCGGCGTTCGTAAATCGCGCGATAGACCGCATCGCGCTCGGAGTCGTCAAAAGGTTTCGCCATGAAAGAGGGCGGCCGTGAAAGCCGGGTTGGAGGGCCAGTAAGCGTGCATATAGGTTGCCACAATCGGGCCCACGCGGAACACCGCTTCGCCGCGCGCGTCGCTGTGCGCGCGCGTGGCGAAGCGCTGCGGCGCTAGCGGCGTCGCGAGCTTCGAGTAGTGGAACGTGTGGCCGGTCAGCGTGCCGTGGACGCCATCGATCTGCTGCATGCCGAGCGACGTGAAGCGCGTTTGCATCGTCGCGTGACCGGGCAGCAGGCCCAGCATCGGCGTGCTAGTGCCTTGCGCGTCGGTCAGCGTGTCGAGCAGATAGAGCATGCCGCCGCACTCGGCGACCAGCGGTTTGTCCGCCTCGACGTGCGCTCGGATCGATGCTGCGCTGGTCGAGTTGCCCGCGAGCGTCGCCAGATGCAGCTCGGGGTAGCCGCCCGGCAGATAGAGCGCGTGCGTGCCGGCGGGCAACGCTTCGTCGGCAAGCGGCGAGAAATAGCTGAGCCGCGCGCCGAGCGCTTCGAGCAGCGCGACGTTGGCCGGATAGATGAACGAGAACGCGGCGTCGCGCGCGATCGCGATGTGCTTGCCTTCGAGCAGACGCGGCAGCACTTCGGGCGAGGGCACGCCGAAATCGACCGGCGGCGGCAGTTCGGCGAGCGCGGTCGACGCGAGCGTATCCGCCGCGCGTTCGAGGCGCGCTTCGAGATCGTCGATTTCATCGGCCTGGTGCAGGCCGAGGTGGCGGTCGGGCAGTGTGATCTCGTCGCTCGCGGCGAGGTGGCCGCACCAGCGCAACCCGGGCGGCAGCGCTTCCTGCAGCATCTGCGCGTGCCGGGCGGAGCCGACGCGATTCGCGAGCACGCCGTGGAACGGCAGTTGCGGCCTGAAGCGCGCAAGGCCGAATGCGAGCGCGCCGAAGGTCTGCGCCATCGCCTGCGCGGAAATCACCGCGAGCACCGGCACGCCGAACGTGGTCGCCAGATCGGCGCTGCTCGGCGTGCCGTCGAACAGGCCCATCACGCCTTCGATCAGGATCAGATCGGCTTCTTGCGCCGCCCGCGCGAGCAGGTTGCGGCATGCGCTCTCGCCGACCATCCACAGATCGAGCGACAGCACCGGCGCGCCGCTCGCGCGCGCGAGGATCATCGGATCGAGAAAATCCGGTCCGGTCTTGAACACGCGCACGCGACGTCCGAGCCGCCGGTGATAGCGCGCGAGACCGGCGGTGATCGTGGTTTTGCCTTGTCCCGACGCGGGCGCGCTGATGAACAGCGCGGGGCACGCCGCGGAGCAAGTCCCCTGGGGGCACGCCGCGGAGCAACTCCCCTTGGGGGGCGCCCCGGACCAAGCCCCGTTGGGGGACGCCGACATCGCTCAGAACTCCACGCCGCGCTGCGCCTTCACACCTTGCTCGCGATACGGATGCTTGATCGCGCGCATTTCGGTGACGAGGTCGGCGGCTTCGATCAGCGCGTCCGGCGCATGGCGTCCGGTCACGACGACGTGCAACATCGGCGCACGCGCGTTGATCACCGCGAGCACTTCGTCGAGCGGCAGGTATTCGTACTTCAGCACGGTGTTCAGCTCGTCGAGGATCACCATCTGGTAGTCGCCGCTTTCGATCATCCGCCGCGCTTCGTTCCAGCCTTTGCGCGCGGTCGCCATGTCGGCCTCGCGGTTCTGCGTGTTCCACGTGTAGCCGTCGCCCATCGTGACGAAATCGCATTGCGCGATCGCGCCGAGGAAATCGCGCTCCGACGTATGCAGCGCGCCCTTGATGAACTGCACGACGCCGAGCCGCATGCCGTGGCCGAGCACCCGCACGGCCATGCCGAACGCGGCCGTGCTCTTGCCCTTGCCGGTGCCGGTGTTGACGATCAGCAGGCCTTTTTCGACGGTCGCGCTGGCCTGCTTCTTTTCGTGGCCTTCGCGGCGGCGTTCGGTCATGCGTTGATGTGATTCCGGATCGGTTTTCATCGGGGGTCCTGGTTTTGAGAGGCGGGATGGGATGGGGTCGCGTCGCTAAGGGCAGCGTTGTTCGCCGCTGCGATCGCCACCGTGATGCCGGCGTGCGCGGTCTTGCGTACGATCAGACGCGCGTTTTGCGCGGTTGTGGTGGAGTCCGGCGCCGTTGCCGCCAGCAGCGCGCACGGCTCGCACACACCATCGACGCCGAGATGCGCGTGTGCCGCCGCCGACGGCGACGCGACCGGTACCGCGGCGATCTGCTCGCGGCTGAACAGTTGCAGCGGCAGCTGATGACGTGAGCAGAATTCGAGCAGACCGGCTTCGTTGGCTTTGGTGTCGATCGTCGCGATCGCGCGGATCTGCTCGAAGGCATTCGATCCGAGCGCTGCGCGGACGGCGGCTTCGATCTCAGCGGCTTCGCTGTGCAAGCGGCAACCGATGCCGACGCTCAGCGTTTTGATCGCGCGTCCGAGTCCGTGTCTTGTCGCGCTCGCTGCCAGTTCGTGAGCAACGCCGGCCTCGCGTTTGGCCGCATGACGCGCCAGTGCGAGCGACGCCACACCGCCGATCACGACGATCGCCGGCGAGCCGAGCCCCGCGCGCGCCACCGCCTCGGCGAACTCGCGAAGCGGCGCGAGCACATGACGCTGCTCAGGCCGCGTCGCTGACTCGATCGCCGCGCACGGCGTGTCGGCGGACATGCCGGCCGCGAGCAATTCGCGGGCGATCTCGCCGAGCCGGCGCATGCCCATATAGATCACCAGCGTCATGCGCGTCGCGGCGAGCGCGGCCCAGTCCGGTTCACCACTGCCGCCGGCGCCGTGGCCGGTGACGAACACGACGCCCTGCGCGTGATCACGATGCGTGACTGCGATACCGAGCGCCGCGGGCGCCGCGATGCCGGCCGTGATGCCGTTGATCACGTCGACTTCGCTACCCGCGGCCTGTAGTGCCTGCAACTCTTCGCCGCCGCGGCCGAACACGAACGGATCGCCGCCCTTGAGCCGCGCGACGCTGCGCCCCGCGCGCAGATGCCCGAGCATTTGCGCGACGATGTCGGCTTGCGGCGTCGACGGATGGCCGCCGCGTTTGCCGACGTACACGACTTGCGCGTCGGTGCGCGCGAACTGCAGCACGTCGGGATTCACCAGATCGTCGACGAGCACGACATCGGCCTGCGCGAGCGCGCGGGTGGCCTTCAGCGTGATCAGTTCGACGTCGCCGGGACCGGCGCCGATCAGCCAGGCGCGCGTCATCGCGGCGTGCATGGCGCGCGCCATGCGGTGATGGAAGAAGAGAAGCGGCGTGCGACAGCGCGCGCGGCGGTGAATATAGAGGTCATGCGCAACTGCGAATCCGGGCACGCGCGATGCCGCGCTGCTACGCCTTCACATCCGTTCCCCGCGGATTCCGGCGGCCGGCGGCGCCACGTGATGCACGGATGCAATGCGGCACCGCCTCCGCGTCTGGCCGGTATCCGGGCTGGCGGCCTCATGCGCTTCGCCTTCCCGTCCCGGTTTGTGGATTCGCGGGACAGTGGCATCAAAAAACGCATGCGCGGCACGTCGGAATCGAAGGCGAATCGAATCGCGCGCCGCAGGTCGTTTACCGTTGCGGGGACAGCACAGGTTGAACGCGCGAGGCGCTGCCTGTTTCCCGTTTAACTGCACACGCGAGCGCATGTGCGGGCACCAAACGCGCGCATACGATAGCACATGGCGCCTTGCCGGATAAGCCTCGGCGGCGCTTTCCGGGTCGGTGCGTTGCTTGACTGCGCAAGTCCCCGGGCCTACACTCGCACGCACTTTGGGTGCTCGCGTGCGCGCTCGTGCGCATGCAGTTAAACGGGAAACAGGGAGCCACCTGCTCTGGAGCGGCTAACCTGTGCTGTCCCCGCAACGGTAAGCGAAAAGCGGTTCCGGCTTGATAGCCGGGCACCGCAGTGCCGGCTTCGATGTCCTCGCGCAAGGTCGCGTGGACATTTCACCACTGGACGAGAAACCACTCGGCCGGGAAGGGGAAGCGGCGCTTTCGCCAGCCCGGATACCGGCCCAAAGAAGCAGAACGACCGCCGCGGGGATGCGGCGGCGCGTTCATGACCTCAGTTCCGCTTTCTGTATTTCCGTTGTCGCGGCCATGCCGTCGTTCGTCCCCGTGTCTGGTGATCGCTGGTACTGCTGCGCGTGCTTCATTCGCTCCATTCGCCAGCCGACGCGGACCCACGCGCGGACTTTCCGGCATACCGATCAACGCCAAGGGATGGACCTCACGATGCAAACTCAATTGCGCAAGATCCCCGTCACGATCGTCACGGGCTTTCTCGGCAGCGGCAAAACCACGCTGCTGCGGCACATTCTTCAGCATGCGGGCGGCAAGCGCATCGCGGTGATCGTCAACGAGTTCGGCGAGCTCGGCATCGACGGCGAAATCCTCAAGGGCTGCGGCATCGGTTGCGATGAAAACGGCGTCGAGACCGAAGGGCAATTGTATGAACTCGCGAACGGTTGTTTGTGCTGCACCGTGCAGGAAGAATTTTTCCCGGTGATGGAAAAGCTCGCGGAGCGCCGCGATGAACTCGATCACGTGCTGATCGAAACGTCGGGCCTGGCGTTGCCGAAGCCGCTCGTGCAGGCGTTCAACTGGCCGCAGATCCGCAATGGCTTCACGGTCGACGCGGTGCTGACGGTGGTGGACGGCCCGGCCGCCGCGAGCGGCCAGTTCGCCGATAACCCGCTCGCCGTCGATGCACAGCGCAAGGCCGATCCGAATCTCGATCACGAGTCGCCGCTGCACGAGCTGTTCGAAGACCAGTTGTCGGCGGCCGATCTGGTGATTCTGAACAAGACCGATCTGATCGACGACGCGCGGCAGCACGAGGTCGAAGCCGCGATCCGCGCGGAGATTCCGCCGCAGGTGAAGATCGTGCGCGCGCAGCAGGGGCGGCTCGACCTGCATACGCTGCTGGGCCTCGAAGCGGCGTCGGAAGAGACGATCCACCTGCGTCATGACCACCACGGTTCCGCCGACGACCCCGATCATCACCACGATGAATTCGATTCGGTCGTCGTGCAGGCATCGGTACCGTCGCGCGACGCGGCGCTCGCCGCCTTGCAGACGCTCGTCGAAACCCACACGATTTACCGTGTCAAAGGCTTCGCGGCACTGCAGGGCGCGGCGATGCGTCTCGTGATCCAGGGCGTGGGCCGGCGCTTCGACAGCTACTTCGACCGGCGCTGGCAAGCGGGTGAAAATGGCGACGGCGCGTTGAGCCGCTTCGTGCTGATCGGTGCAGACCTCGACCAGCACGCGCTGCAACAGGCGTTCGACGCGGCGCTCGGCGCGACGTCGAACGCGACGGCATAAACGGGCGCACCAGCATGCATCTGCTGCGCACGACGCCGGGCGGCTTCGTCGACGATACGCAGGGCGTGATCCGCATCGATCAGCAGCCCGCCGAGATCGTCGTGCTCAGTTCCGCCGACACCACGCTGTCGCTGCTCGCGAGCGTCGTGCCGCGTCTCGGCGACGGCTTTCCGAGCGTGCGGCTCGCGAACGTCACGTATCTGCGTCAGCCTGCCTCGGTCGATTTCTATCTGGACGACGTGTTGCGGCATGCGCGCGTGGTCGTCGTCGATCATCTCGGCGGCGAAACGTATTGGCCGTACGGCATCGAGCAGGTGGTCGCGCTCGCGCAGCGCAAACAGCAAACACTCGCGATGTTTTCCGGCGATCTGCAGGAAGACCCGAACCTGCTCGCGCGCAGCACCGCGAGCGCGGAGTTGTGTCAGCAGCTGTGGCGCTATCTGCGCGAGGGCGGTCCGCAGAACGCCGAGGCGTTTTTGCGCTGCATCGCGTATCGCGCGCTCGACTGGGGGCGCGAACCCGATCCGCCGCGCGCGTTGCCGGCCGCGTCGTTGTATCACCCCGAGCGCGATATCCCCATCGTCGCCGACTGGCAGGCGCGTTGGCGGCAAGACGCGCCGGTCGTCGCGATTCTGTTCTACAAGGCGCATCTGCAGGCCGCCAATACCGCGGTGTTCGATGCGCTGATCGACGCGCTCGAAGCGCAAGGGCTCAATCCGCTGCCGCTCGCGATTACGTCGCTGAAGGATGCGGTGAGCCGCGATGTCGTGCAGTCGCTGTGCGCGCAACATGGTGTCGCGCTCGTGCTGAACACGACCGCGTTCGCCGCTTCCGCGATCGACGATCCGGAGCCGCTCGCGCTCGCCGGCGACGCGCCGGTGTTCCAGGTAATCCTGAGCGGCGGCAATCGCGAAGACTGGCTGAAGGACAACCACGGCCTCAATTCGCGCGACATCGCCATGCATATCGCGCTGCCCGAAGTGGACGGGCGCATCATCACGCGCGCGATCAGCTTCAAGGGGCTCGCGTATCGCTGTGCGCATACGCAGGTCGACGTGGTCCGCTATCAGCCCGACCTCGAACGGGTGCGCTTTCTCGCCGAGCTGAGCCGGCGCTGGTGCCGTTTGCGTTCGCTCGATAACGCCGACAAGAAAGTCGCGTTGATTCTCGCCAACTATCCGATGAGCGAAGGGCGCATCGGCAATGGCGTCGGGCTCGATACGCCGGCGTCGGTGGTCGGCATTCTGTCGATGCTGCGCGATGAAGGTTATCGTGTCGGCGAATTACCCGAAAACGGCGACGCGTTGTTGAACAGGCTGACCGAAGGCGTGACCAACGATCCGGTCGTACGCGATCTGCGTCCGGCCCTGCAAAGCCTCGCACTCGACGACTATCTCGCGCATTTCAACGCGTTGCCGGCGAGCGTGCGCGACGCGTTGAACGCTCGCTGGGGCAAGCCCGAGCAGGACCCCACGCTGCGGCGCGGCCGCTTCATGATCGCCGGCTGGCGCTGCGGCCAGGTGTTCGTCGGCATTCAGCCTGCGCGTTCGCGCGAGCACGGCGACTACGCGAGCTATCACGATGCGGAGCTCGTACCGCCGCACGCATACCTCGCGTTCTATTTCTGGCTGCGCCATCAGTTCGGCATCGACGCGGTCGTGCACGTCGGCAAGCACGGCAACCTGGAATGGCTGCCGGGCAAAAGCGTCGCCTTGAGCGACGCATGCTGGCCCGATCTGATTCTCGGACCGATGCCGCATCTGTATCCGTTCATCGTCAACGATCCGGGCGAGGGCAGCCAGGCGAAGCGGCGCGCGCAGGCGGTGATCATCGATCATCTGATGCCACCGCTTACACGCGCCGAAAACTATGGGCCGCTGCAGGACCTCGAACGCCAGGTCGACGAATACTACGAGGCATTGATGGTCGATTCGCGTCGCGCGAAGCTCTTGCGTCGCACGATTCTGACGACGATCGTCGAGCATCGGTTGCACGAAGAGCTGAGTCTCGCGGCGCCGAACGGACAGGACGATGAAGACGCGCTGCTCACACGCGTCGATGCGTGGCTGTGCGAGCTGAAGGAAGCGCAGATTCGCGATGGCCTGCATACGTTCGGGCAGTCGCCGCGCGGCGTGCAGCGGCGCGACACGCTGCTCGCGCTCGGGCGCTTTCCGGTCGGCGATGGGCAGGGCGGCAAGGCGGGGCTCGTCGACGCGTTGGCGCGCGATCTGCGCATCGATCATCGGTTCGACCCGTTGACGGTGGATTGGGCCGCCGCATGGGACGGCCCGCGACCCGAGGTATTACAGCGGGTCAGCGATGCACCGTGGCGACATTGCGGCGATACGCGCGAGCGGTTGGAATTGCTCGCGGGCGAGCTGTTGCGCGGCGTCTGCGGTGTCGATTGCGATGACGCGGATCGTTCGCAGGCCGTCCCCGTAGCCGACGAAAGTCTGCCGCAAGCGGCACAGGTGATCGCACGCCTGCGCGACGACGTGCTGTCGCGTCTCGACGCCTGCGGCCCGCAGGAAATGACGCAGCTTAAACGGGGCCTCGAAGGACGTTTCGTGCCGCCAGGTCCGAGCGGTTCGCCGTCGCGCGGTCGGTCCGACGTGCTGCCAACCGGCCGCAACTTCTATTCGGTCGACACGCGCGCGGTGCCGACGCAAGCCGCGTGGGCACTCGGCCTGAAATCGGCGCAGCAACTGATCGAGCGGCATCTGCAGGAGCACGGCGATTATCCCCGCGCGATCGGCCTGTCGGTCTGGGGCACTGCGACGATGCGCACCGGCGGCGACGATATCGCGCAGGCGCTCGCGCTGCTCGGCGTGCGGCCGAAATGGGCGCCGGGCAGCCACCGTGTGACGGACTTCGAGATCATGCCGATCGACGCGTTCGATCGGCCGCGTATCGACGTCACGTTGCGCGTATCCGGTTTCTTTCGCGATGCGTTCGCGAACGTGATGCATCTGTTCGATGCGGCCGTGCAAGCGGTTGCCGAACTCGACGAGCCCGCGGAGCTGAATCCGATTCGCGCGCGCGTGCAGCGCGAACGCGATGCGTTGATCGCGCGCGGCATGGACCCGGTCGAAGCGCGCAAGCGCGCGGGCTGGCGCGTGTTCAGCGCGCGGCCGGGCACGTACGGCGCGGGTCTGCAGCAGATGATCGACTCGCGCCAATGGCAGACCGACGCCGATCTCGCGAACGCGTATCAGGCGTGGGGCGGATATGCGTACGCGCAGAAGAGCGCGGGCGAGGAAGCGCATCAAGCGTTTGGCACGCGCCTCGCAGCGATGGACCTCGTGCTGCAGAACCAGGACAACCGCGAGCACGACGTGCTCGATTCGAACGACTACTACCAGTTTCAGGGCGGCATGGTCGCGGCGGTGCGGCATCTGGCAGGTCAGCAGCCGCGCGTCTATCACGCGGATCACAGCAATCCGGCCGCGCCGCGCGTGCGGACGTTGCAGGAGGAGATCGCGCGCGTGATCCGCTCGCGCGTGGTCAATCCGAAATGGCTCGACGGCGTGAAGCGCCACGGCTACAAGGGAGCGGCCGAGATCGCCGCGACCGTCGATTATCTGTATGGCTACGACGCGACCGCGCGCGTGATCGCGGATCATCAATACGCGCTCGTCGCCGATGCTTATCTGAATGACGCCGATACGCGCGCATTCATGCAACGGCACAATCCGCATGCGCTGCATTCGATCTGCGAGCGTTTGCTCGAGGCGATGCAGCGGGGGCTGTGGCAGCAGCCGGGTGACTATCGCGCGCAGGTGGAAACGCATCTGCTGGCGAGCGAACAGCAGATCGAAGGAAGACAAACATGAATGGAGCGATGCGAGGAGCGGACGACGCGGGTTGCTCCGCCTGTGTATCGGGTACGGCGGCGCGGCCCGTTTTTCCGTTTGCGGCGCTGATCGGCCAGGCCTCGTTGCAGCAGGCGCTGGTGCTCGCGGCGATCGATCCGGGCTTGGGCGGCGTATTGATCAGCGGACCGCGTGGCACTGCGAAGTCGACTGCCGCGCGCGCGCTCGCCGAACTGCTGCCGGAGGGAGAGCTCGTGAATCTGCCGCTTGGCGCGAGCGAGGATCGTCTGATCGGCACGCTCGATATCGAAAGGGTGTTGCGCGACGGCTCGGTGCGCTTCTCCCCGGGGCTGCTCGCGAAGGCGCATCGCGGCGTGCTGTACGTCGACGAAGTCAATCTGCTGCCCGATGCGCTCGTCGATGCGTTGCTCGATGCGGCGGCGAGCGGCGTGAATACCGTCGAACGCGATGGCGTGTCGCATAGTCATGACGCGAGCTTCGTGCTGATCGGCACGATGAATCCCGAAGAGGGCGAGTTGCGGCCGCAATTGATCGACCGCTTCGGTCTGATGGTGGAGTTGCAGAACGCGTTCGAGCCGCAGGTGCGGCAGGCGATCGTCAAAGCGCGGTTCGCGTTCGATCTCGATCCCGCTGGGTTTCGTACCGCTTACGCGGAGCAGCAGGCTTCATACGTGCAGCGAATTCGCTCGGCGCGCGCGGCGCTGCCGCTGCTGTCGTTCGATGACGCCGTCCATGCGCGCGTGAGCGCGCTATGCATCGAGGCGGCCGTCGACGGCCTGCGCGCCGACCTCGTGATGCTGCGCGCGGCGCGCGCGCTGGCCGCATTCGAACGGGCAGGTGCGGTGACGGTGCGACATGTGGAGCGCGTTGCCGATCCGGTGCTGCTTCATCGGCGGCGTCAGCATGATTCGCAACATGCGAATCAGCGCCGGCCAGAAAGCGAGGCGCCGGCACGGGAGCTCGCTGAGGGTGCGTCTGGCGATACGGCTGGATCCACGACACCTTCCGCCGACTCCGAGTGGGGCTACCTGCCGCCCGAGCCGGCCGCGGCTTTGCCTGTCAAAGGCGTCATTGCGCTCGACGCAAAAAAACGCTGAGCCATCGGAAAGGCGCCGCCGCTGACTCGCGCAGCGGTTTTCGATGGCGACGAGGCGTGGGGGCGGATTCGCGCGACACGTCGCGCGGCGAACCGGGCAGGCGCATTGCATGGCCACCGACGCTCGCCGCGATGCGCGAACACACGCTGCGTCGTGAGCATCTGCGCTTCGTACGGGAAGTGCCGCGTGGCGGTGTGCTGCATTGTTTCGTGCTCGATTGCTCCGGGTCGATGCTGGCGGGCCAACGCCTCGCGTTGGCGAAGGGTCTACTGACTGCCTTGTTCGACCGTGCGAGTGCGATGCGCGCCGAGGCTGCGCTGATCTGCTTCGGCGGTGCGGGA